>NZ_CP159806.1:0-1200000 GCF_048087635.1 Candidatus Pseudothioglobus sp. Uisw_016
AGGCCTAAATATCAACCAAATCTAACAAAGGCTTTAATCATCTTTAGGCTTATTACAGGTATCATTAGAATATTGTTTTCCTATTTTAACCTTCTTTCTTATGTCTCAGACTTGGGTCCAGTGCCTAGAATCGCTAAAAAATACACTGCCATTAGGTGAGTTCAGTGTGTGGGTTAAGCCCCTAAAAGCAGCAGAAAGAAATGAGACTCTTTACCTCTATGCGCCTAGTGCTTCTGCACTTAAGTATATAAATAACCATAAAAATCTAGAGGCTGCAATTGTTCTCGCAGTATCAGAGTTTGATCGAAAACTAAAGGTTAGGTTTGGCGTTGTTGACTCTAGTAAAAAAATTGCCGGTCAAACAAAGCACCATACAACTCCATTATTCCCAGAATATACTTTTGATAGTCTAGTTTTAGGAAGTGCTAATCAGGTTGCGGCTCTTGCGAGTAGACAGATTGCAGAGAAGATTGGGGCCTCTCCATACAATCCTTTTATTATTTATGGTGAGTCTGGCCTTGGAAAAACCCACCTGATGCAAGCTGCAGGGCATCTTGCGCTAGAAAAAAACCCCAATACAAAAATAATATATGTTCCATTAATGGATTTTGTAAGAAATATTACAACCAGCCTAAGGCATAATACGATAGAAAATGTTAAGCTCTTTTATCAGTCAGCTGATTTATTGTTGGTTGACGACATTCACTTAATAGCTGGCAAAGATAAATCACAAGAAGAATTTTTTCATATTTTTAATTTTTTGTTCAGTACAAAAAAACAGATTATATTTACATGTGACCAACCACCTAAAAATATTAAAGATCTTGAAAATAGGCTTAAAACTCGTTTTTCGCAAGGCTTAAATTTACAGCTTTCACCACCAGAGTTAGAAATGAGGGCAGCTATCTTATTAAAGAAGTCTCAAAATCCTCAGATATCTCTTGATCTTAGTGAGGATGTTGCTCTTTTTATTGCAAGTCATGTTGTTTCGAATGTTAGAGATCTAGAAGGGGCGCTTCTTAAACTAAAGGCTTTTGTTGACTTTTCTCAAATAGATCATTCTTTTATAACCAAAGACGTTGTAGAGGGCGCGCTAGGTGATCTAATTAAACCAAAAAAACTTATTATTGAAGTAAATGAAGTTCAAAAAACAGTTAGTAAGTTTTATGGGATAACAGTTTCTGACTTAATTTCAAATTCGCGAAAACAGCATTTAGTCAAAGCAAGACAAATGGCAATCTACTTATGTCACGAACTAACATCTTTATCGCTAGCAAAAATTGGTCAAAATTTTGGAAACAGGGACCACTCTACGGTTTTGTATTCCTGTGAAAAACTAAAAGGGCTTATAAATACAAACGAAGAGATAAAAAACGATATTGAAAATATAACAATTAAAATTACTAACTTATAAACAAAAAATTATAAGTTGTGTTGTTGATAAGAAACAAAACATCTTATAATTAGAACAATAACTAACAATAGTGTAAAAACAAACCTGAAGATATTAACAAGATATACACCACTTATGCTGTTGATTTTAAAAAGAAAAAAATAGAAATTAACAGAAAATAAGAACACTAATAATAATAATAATTAATTTATAAAGACATCCAGCCTATGAACACTGAATTAAGCGTTGAAGAATTAATTGAACCACTACAAACTGTAATTGGGGTTGTTGAAAAAAAACAAACCCTCCCAATACTTTCGCATGTATTAATTCAATTAAAAGACAAAGTATTAACGCTTACGACAACAGATATGGAACTTGAAATAAGTGCTTCGAATGAAATAAAAAGTGAAACAGAGGTGACATTCACAATATATGCAAAAGATCTAATAGATATTGTAAGAAAACTCCCAGAAAAAACAAAAATTAAATTTAAAATTGAAGAAAATAAAGTTTATCTAAATGCAAATAAGAATACATTTGAGTTAAATACATTCAATCATTTAGATTTTCCAGCGCTGCCTAAAACACAAAATACAAGCGTAATAAAAATAAAACAAGAAGCACTAAAAGAACTAATAGAAAACACAAGTTTTTCTATGGGAAATCAAGATATAAGGGCTTATTTAAACGGACTGTTTTTTGAATTAAACAAAGACTCGTTAACTGTTGTAGCAACTGATGGACATAGACTCTCAATTGGTGAAGTAAAACAAAGCAATAATTTAGAAGATAAAAAAACAGTAATTCTTCCAAGAAAAGCAGTGTTAGAGTTAACCAAACTACTAAATAAAAGTACTCAAGATATGGCAGAAATTCATCTATCAGACAACTATTTCTCATTAGTAGATACAAATACGAAAATTATTAGTCGTTTAATTGATGGGAATTTTCCAAATTATAAGCAAGTTATGCCCACCGACTTCAGCAATACAATTGTTATAGATCGAGCAGACTTTCTCTCTAGCTTACAACAGGCATCAATTTTTGTTGATGAAAGAACAAAGGGCGTAAAACTGGTTTTTAGAGATGACAAGCTTAGTATATTTTCTCACTCAGAAAGAGGTAGGGCTGAAACGCAAATAGAAGTTACAAAACAAGAAAAAGAACTTGAAATTGCTTTTAACATCCATTACTTAATCTCTGTTTTAGAGAAATTAAGCTCAAAAGAAGTAAATATGGTTATACCAGGTGGCGAAAATAAATCTTGTTTACTGAGCGCGATGGGTGATGAAAGCTATCAGTACATAATCATGCCAATGAGAATATAGCCAAAATTAATACATGGCAATAATTGAGAAACTGCATGTTGCAAGATTTAGAAATTTAAACGATCAGTATCTAGAACCCAACAAAAATATAAACTTAATTCTTGGCAGTAATGGCCAAGGAAAAACTAACTTTATTGAGTCTATATATTATTTAGGACACAGTCGATCGTTTAAAACAAAAAATATTAAAGATGTAATTCCTTTTGAAAAAGACCTTATTCAAATAAATGCAATAATCGATGGTGAAAAGGTAACTTTAAGTAAATCTAAAAGTAAAAGCACTATTGTAATTGGCACTGAAAAAATTACCAGTAATAGCCTTTTAAGCCAGCACCTACCAACACAAATTATTTCTCCTGATAGGGGCTTTATAGTAGGCGGTTCACCAAAACTTAAAAGATCTTATCTAGATTGGGGTGTTTTTCATGACAACAAAGAAGTATTAAAAACATATAAATCCTATAATAAAACCCTAAAAAATATAAATGCAATACTAACAGGAAACAATCAAAATCAACTTGAAGAGTGGTTCTCAAAATTCGCCTTCTTATCTGTTGAGATTACTCAAGCCCGAATAAACTACATACAGAAACTGACACAAATACTTGGAGAGAGCCCCTTGCTATCTCTTAAGAGTTTTGTTGATTCCACAAAAAGCCTAGAGTTTAAATTACAAACAGGCTGGGTAAAGGAGGTTGATAGCCTTAACCAAAACGAAATTAAAAAATATCTCCAAAACAATAAAAGTTCTTTTATAAAAACCAAACATTTGGGGTATGGTCCACACAGGGCCTCAATTGATTTCTATTTAAGTAAAAAAAATGAAGGTTTTCTTTCAAGGGGGGAGCAAAAGAAACTTTCAATTGTTTTTTGGATGCTTCAAGTACTTGTATTAGCAAAAGACAACTCTGACCCAGTCGTTCTGATTGACGATATTTCTTCGGAGCTAGACCAAGAAAAAATTAACTCAATACTTGATTTTTTGACAAACCTAAATATACAAATATTTATAACCGATATTGGAAATAAAGACCTTCCTTTAGACCCAAAAAAAACCAATATTTATCTTATTAAGAATGGAGTTATCACTAGTGTTTAAGCTGTAATTTCTCTATTACAGCAATGTGAAAAATGTTATATGATTTATCGACAAAGTTACTACCCGTGGTATAATAAATTCATTTTTTAAGGGCCATTTATGACTGAAGAATACCAAGCCTCCAATATTAAAGTTTTAAAGGGTTTAGACGCTGTTAGAAAGCGCCCTGGAATGTATATTGGTGATACAGACGATGGTACTGGTCTTCATCATATGGTGTTCGAAGTTGTTGATAATTCAATTGATGAGGCTCTAGCTGGCCACTGCTCAAAAATTGAGGTTGTAATACACGATGATAACTCAATATCTGTAACAGATGATGGTCGCGGAATACCAGTCGATATTCATCCTGAAGAAGGAATATCTGCAGCTGAAGTTATTATGACCGTACTTCATGCTGGCGGTAAGTTTGATGATAACTCATACAAGGTTTCTGGTGGTCTTCATGGAGTTGGTGTCTCTGTAGTAAACGCCCTCTCTGAAACACTTAAACTATCCATTCATAGGTCTGGTGAAAGCTATGAGCAGGACTATGTTCTAGGTGTTCCAGTTTCACCAATTAAAACCATAGGAAAATCAGATAAAACAGGTACAACAATTCACTTCAAGCCAAGTGTGGAGATTTTCACTGAAACAGTTTTTAAGTTTGAGACTTTGTCAAATAGATTACGTGAACTGTCTTTTTTAAATTCAGGTGTTCGTATTGAAATTCATGATGAGCGCACTGATCAAAAAGATATTTTTGTTTATGAGGGGGGTATTAAAGCTTTTGTAGAACACTTAAACAAGTCTAAAAACCCAATTCATAATGACATTATTTCAATTTCTACAGAGAAAGACGATATTACTGTTGACGTAGCACTCCAATGGAGTGACTCCTACAATGAAAGTGTATATTGCTTTACTAATAACATTCCACAAAGAGATGGTGGGGCGCATCTTGCTGGCTTAAGAGCTGCATTAACACGAACTCTTAATAACTTCATAGATGCATCAGGGTTAGCAAAAAAAGAAAAAGCTGCTATTACTGGTGAAGATACTCGAGAGGGTTTGACTGCTATATTGTCAATTAAGGTACCAGACCCTAAGTTTTCATCACAAACAAAAGATAAGTTAGTTTCATCTGAAGTTAGAGCGCCAGTTGAGTCTTCTGTAAGTGAGAAATTAAGTGAATATCTTCTTGAAAATCCTACTGAAGCTAAAATTATTATTGGGAAAATTTTTGATGCCTCCAGGGCTCGTGATGCTGCTAGAAAAGCACGTGAAATGACTCGTCGTAAAGGTGCTTTAGATATAGCGGGACTTCCAGGAAAGCTAAGCGACTGTCAAACTAAAGACCCTGCTGAATCAGAAATTTTCTTAGTAGAGGGTGATTCTGCTGGAGGATCAGCCAAACAAGGAAGGGACAGAAGAACACAAGCAATTCTACCCCTAAAAGGTAAAATTTTAAATGTAGAAAAAGCAAGATTCGAAAAAATTCTATCTTCTCAAGAAGTTGGAACACTGATTACTGCTTTGGGTTGTGGTATTGGTAAAGAAGAGTATGACCTTACAAAGCTTAGATATCACAAGATAGTTATTATGACAGACGCCGATGTTGATGGGGCCCACATTAGAACCCTACTTTTAACGTTCTTCTATCGCCACTACCCAGAGCTAATTGAGAATGGCTATTTATTTATCGCACAACCACCCCTTTATAAAATTAAAAAAGGCAAGCAAGAGCGATATCTTAAGGATGATATTGAGCTTAATGAATATCTTCAGCAAGAGGCAATCCATGATGCTAGTCTTTTTGTTAGTAAGGACGCCCCAGCTATTCAGGGAATGGCGCTTGAAAAGCTTGTTACTAAGTACTATAGTACAATTGGCACTATTGAAAAAGTTGGTAAAAAATATAATGAGCCTTTGTTAATGTCTATGTTGGGAATGCCAAAATTAGATTTATCTGACGAAAAAATATCGAAAGAATGGTGTGTTAAACTTCAAGAGAAAATGAACAACAATAGCTCGATGTCAGAGCAAAATATTTTAGAGTTTAAAAATAATAGCATCCTATACTCTTTGAAAACTTATGGAGTAGAAGTGACAAATATTTGTCTTGATGAGGGCTTTTTTAACTCAGCAGAGTATAAAAAAATAGAGACATATTCAGATCAAGTTGAGAGTATGTTTGATGATGAGACATACATTCAAAAAGGCGCCAAAGAAATTAAAACACCTAATTTTTCTACTGCCCTGAATTTTTTACTTGTTGAAGCAAGAAAAGGACAGGGGTTTCAGAGATACAAGGGGCTGGGAGAGATGAATCCTGATCAGCTTTGGGACACCACGATGAACCCAGAGACAAGAGTAATGCTGCGAGTAAAAATTGAAGACGCCATAGCCTCTAATGAAGTTTTCACAACATTAATGGGAGATGAAGTAGAACCAAGAAGGAACTTCATTGAACAAAATGCCCTAAAAGTTGACAACTTAGATTTTTAATTAAGTAAAAACACCCCCCCGTGATTTAAATTCAAGCAGTTATGAATTTATTTATTAACACCTTGACCTTGTTTGTAAGATAATAAGTAGAGTTTTCTTATAATGAAGTGGGTCCATGTCAAAAAAACATCCGGTAATTGCTATAACTGGGTCTTCTGGTGCTGGTACATCGACCGTTAAAAATGCGTTTAATCATATTTTCTCACGTGTTGGAGCAATTCCAGTAATTATTGAGGGCGATAGCTTTCATAAATTTGATCGTAAGCAAATGAAAAGCACCATGCAGGCTGAAGATAAAAAAGGAAATAAATATTTTAGTCATTTTGGTCCAGAGGCCAACCATTTTGATTTGATTGAAAGCACCTTTAAAGATTATGGTGAAAAAGGCCATTGTAAGCGCCGCTACTATATTCATTCTGATGAAGAAGGCACCCCTTTTGGAAAAAAAGCTGGAGAGTTTACTGATTGGGAGGAGGTAGGAAGGGGTAGTGATTTGCTTTTCTATGAAGGACTTCATGGCGGAGTAAAAGATGGAAATATAGATGTTACAAAATTTGTTGACTTGTTGATTGGTGTAGTACCTGTAGTAAACTTAGAGTGGATCCAAAAAATTCATAGAGACAAGGAGCAAAGAGGCTATTCGGCTGAAGCAACAGTAGACACAATTCACAGAAGAATGTGGGACTATATTAATTATCTCACGCCTCAGTTTTCAAGAACACATATAAATTTTCAGCGTGTTCCAACAGTGGATACTTCAAACCCTTTTATTGCTAGAGACATACCAACTCAGGATGAAAGCTTTGTAGTTGTTAGATTTCAAGATCATAAGTACTGCGACTTTGTTTATTTACAAGATATGGTTACGGGCTCTTTTATGTCACGGCCAAATACCTTGGTTGTTCCTGGAGGCAAAATGGGCTTTGTAATGGAGTTAATATTAAGAGAGCAAATCGAAAAAATGTTAAATCGTTAAATCAGTAAACCCATTCACAGTAAATATAATTTTTATTTAACAACTATGTTTATAAGTTTGTTTGGAACAACAATAACTTTAATTATTTCTTTGTCTTTTATATGTTTACTAACCCCTTCATCACTAAAAGCTAACTCTTGGACTTTTTGATTGTCAGAGTTTAATGGGGCCATTATTTTTGCTCTTAATTTTCCATTAACTTGGACTATGGTCTGTATGTTATCTTGAATAAGCGCAGATTCATCAACAACTGGCCATTTGACATCGACTATAGCCTCTTTACCGCCAAGCAAATGCCAAAGATGATGGCATAGATGGGGAATTACTGGACTAAGACACTTGACCATGATATCAATCGATTCTTTTCTGACAGCAGCCCCTTTTTCAGACGTATCTATAAATTTAGACAGAGTATTATTGAGCTCCATCATGGTTGCTATGGCTGTATTAAATGAATGCCTTCTACCTAAATCATCACCTACTTTTTTGAGCGCTAAATGTGTTCTTTTCCTAACTTCTTTTTGCTCATCATTTAAATCTTCAAAACTAACTTTCAAGGCTTTATTATTTTTATTGGAATTTACAAAACCAGTAACAAGACGATAAAATTTGTTTATAAACCTATAAGCCCCCTCAATTCCACTATCTGACCACTCAAGGTCTTGTGTTGGCGGCGCTGCAAAAAGTATAAAAAGCCTTGCCGTATCAGCCCCATACTTAGCAATCATTTCTTGAGGATCAACCGTATTTCCTTTTGATTTACTCATTTTAGCGCCATCTTTTAAAACCATTCCTTGTGTAAGAAGATTTGTAAAAGGTTCACTGGCTTCAATTATTCCCTCGTCACGCAATAATTTTGTGAAAAAACGTGAGTATAAAAGGTGCAAGATTGCATGTTCAATTCCACCTATATATTGATCTACAGGAAGCCAATAGTTAGCACGATCATCCAGAATAGCGTTGCTTTGATCGACACATGTGTATCTTGCAAAGTACCAGGAAGACTCAAAAAAAGTATCAAAAGTATCCGTTTCTCTTTCCGCCTGTGCGCCGCATTTAGGGCACAATACGCTATAAAAATTAGGCATCTTTTTTAATGGAGAGCCCACACCATCAAGCCCAACATTTTCAGGAAGTCTTACAGGGAGGTTTTCAAGGTTTTCTGCAACAACCCCACAAGTAGGACAATTAATTATTGGGATTGGGCAGCCCCAGTAACGCTGCCTTGAAACACCCCAATCTCTAAGACGATAATTAGTCTTTAGCTCCCCCATTTTCAGGTTTGAAAGTTTTTCACTAATTGCGCTAAACGCCTGGTCAAAGCCTAAGCCATTAAACTCGCCAGAGTTTATAAGAATTCCTTTTTCAACGTATGCTGTTTTGCTAGTATCTACATTACCACTGTGGTCGGAAATAACATTAACAATGGATATATTATATTTTTTTGCAAACTCATAATCCCTTTGGTCATGAGCAGGAACGCTCATTACTGCTCCAGTTCCATAGCCCATAAGAACAAAGTTTGCTATCCAAATTGGAGTAGATTCGCCCGTTATTGGGTGAATACAAGTCAATCCAGAATCAATGCCTTTCTTCTCCATAGTTTCAATAGCTGCTTCGGCCGTTTCCATTTTTTTACACTCTTCAAGAAACATTTGAATTTCATTGCTACCCTTTCCAGCCTTAATAGCAAGAGGATGTTCTGCAGCAATTGCAAGATAAGTAACACCTAATAAAGTATCGGGCCTTGTTGTATATACAGTTAGTGCTTCAGAACCATTAAGCGTAAATTTAATGTCAAGTCCAACAGATTTGCCAATCCAGTTTGTTTGCATCATTTTTACAGCATCTGGCCAGCCGTCGAGTTTTTGTATGTCCACAAGAAGCTCTTCTGCGTAGTCAGTTATTTTCATATACCACTGAGAAATCTCTTTCTTTTCAACAGGCGCACCAGATCGCCAGCCACAACCTTCAACTACTTGCTCATTAGCCAAAACTGTTTGGTCTACAGGGTCCCAGTTTACGACTGCTTTTTTCTTATACACAAGGCCCTTCTCAAACAGCTTTACAAAAAACCATTGTTCCCAACGATAGTACTCTGGATGACAAGTTGCTAATTCTCTTGACCAGTCATAACCAAAACCCAACTCTACAAGCTGTTCTTTCATGTGCTTAATGTTTTCATAAGTCCACCCAGCAGGAGGAACCTGGTTTTTTATAGCAGCGTTTTCAGCTGGAAGTCCAAACGCATCCCAGCCAATAGGCTGCATAACATTCTTTCCAAGCATTTTCTGGTATCTTGAAATTACGTCGCCGATACTATAGTTTCGAACATGACCCATATGAAGCCTTCCAGAAGGATAAGGCAGCATTGATAGGCAGAAATACTTTTCTTTGGTTTTATCTTCAACCACAACAAATGAGTTATTTGTGGCCCAATATTCTTGTGCTTCTTTTTCAATTAAAGCAGCGTTATATTCTTTTTGCATCATTAATTTTATAAGTTTTTAATTTAAATTAAGAGAGCCAACTAAAGATTGAACGTCTTTCATGTTGTGTTCTATTAGATATTTACTAATCCCTTCGTTTATTTCTTGGCAAACAAGGGGATCATAAAAGAGCGCAGTTCCAATACCAACTGTGTCTGCCCCAGCAATGATGAATTCAATCGCATCATTAGCCGACACAATTCCCCCTTGACCAATTATAGGGACATTATATTTTTTACTAACCTGGTAAACCTGGTGAACCTTCAGAAGTGCAATCGGTTTTATAGCAGGACCAGATAGCCCTCCTTGATTATTTCCTATTACTGGCTTTTGTTTTTCAATATCAATAGCCATTCCCATAACTGTGTTTATAACGGCGAGCCCATCGCTTCCAGCATCAATACACCTTAATGCATTGGAGGCAATGTCTGTTTGATTTGGAGATAGCTTTGTAATAATTGGTTTAGAGGTATTTTTTCTACAAATCTCAACAACCCTAAAAGACATTTCGGGGTCATTGCCAAAAGCAACGCCGCCTTCTTTTACATTTGGACATGAAATATTGATTTCAATGGCGTCGATATCAGAGTCATCAAAGTGTCGTGCAATTTCGCCATATTCTTCAACGGTTGATCCAGAAATATTAATAATGAATTTAGTTTCTTTTTTATCCAGGCCTGGCATTATGTCGTTTATGACCGCAGTTGTTCCTGGGTTTTGAAGGCCAATAGCGTTGAGCATTCCATTAGGAGTTTCAGCAATTCTATGTAGTTTGTTTCCAAGCCTTGGCTCAAGAGTAGTCCCTTTTAAGCAGACTGCACCGACATCGGAGTTAGAGAAGCCCTTGATTCGAGTGTACTCTTCACCAAACCCAACACACCCGGAAAGCAAAATGATTGGTGAGTTTAATGACATCCCACAAAAACTTGTTTTAAGATTATTTTGCATTGCCGTTATTATACTTTTATGGCGACTTGGAGGTTGATAACTTCGTCTAAAATGTTGCTATGAATGGAGTTTTTATAACAGGCAGTAATACAGAGGTTGGTAAAACTACTGTAGCCATTGAAATTGTTAGGCATCTCAGTAAGGCAAGAGAGATTAAGGTTCGAAAGCCTGTTGAAACAAATTGTGAGCTATTGAATGGAGACTATATTCCAAAAGATGCTATTGCACTTAAAGAGGCCTGCAATTCAAAGGAGCTTTTAAACATAGTTTGCCCTCATTGTTTTACTCTTGAAGCAAGTCCGGAAGAAGCCAGTGCAAGCGTTGGAAAAACCCTTGGCCTAGATGACTTAGTACATGCTTGTAACAACCAAGTGGGAGACTGTTTTGTTTTGGTAGAGGGCGCTGGTGGGCTTTATTCACCGATTGCAGAAAAAGCGCTTAATTCAGACCTTGCTGTCTTGCTTCAGCTACCAATTATCATTGTTGTTCGAGACGAGTTAGGCTCTGTTAGCCAAGGTTTGCTGGCTATTGAAGCCGCAAAGAAAAACAATCTAGAGGTTTTGTGTCTTGTATTAAATGAAATTAACCCAAACACACTATCTAATAATGAGTCTCTTGCTGGGTATACAAGCGTTCCTATACTTTCATTTTCAAAAGATAATTTGGAGTTTTTTAATTCTGAAATTGAAAGACTAATCTAATAGGGTTAGGTTTGGCTTCTGGTTTTCTTGATCAAGAGGCTCGACCTTATTATCAAAAAACATTCCTTCTCCATTTTCTTTAGCATAAATAGACAATACCGCGTTGCAGGGCACAATAATTTTTTCAGGCCTTCCATTAAATCTTGCCTTAAAGCTAATAGACTTATTGGTTATTGCCCGTCCTTCTGTTGCAGAAGAGGCAATGTTTAAAATAATTTTACCGTCACTTGCAAAGTCTTTAGGAATCGAAACACCAGTTTTTTCAGAATTAACAAGTATATGAGGCGTAAAACTAGAGTCCTCTATCCAATCACAGTAAGCTCGGATTAAATAGGGGACCACACTTGACATAAGTTTTTTTAGTTAAAGTCTTTTTCAGCAAAAGTTAGGCTCTCATGAAAGCCTTCTTTTTCAAAAAGCCTATTGGCATAATCCATAATTGGTTTTGCTTTTTTCTTATCTAAAGAGATGCCTAAAAGACCAAGACGCCATAGAATAGGAGCGATACAGATGTCAACAAGAGTCATTGTTTCACTTTTAAAATAAGGCTTATGGGAGAATAAAGGCAATAGCTCTATAAGATTTCCATGTAAAGTTTTTCTTGCAGCCTCACTTTCTTTTTTGGCGCCATTTAGAATTTTTTCGACAAGCTCATACCAGCAGCCTTCTGATCTCGTGAAACGATAAATTAGAAGGCGTTTTTCCGCTTTTTCAATAGGATCAACTGGCAAAAGAGGAGGAAAGGGGAATCTTTCATCTAGGTATTCCATAATTACAGAGAGGTCGTATAGAACCATTCCTCTATCAAAAAGTGTTGGAAGAGTTTCACAAGGGTTGAGCTCTAAAACCTCTTCTGGCATTTCGTCAAACTTAAGCTCTATAACCTCTCGCTCAATTAGTTTGTGAGCCATAATAAATCGAACTGCATGTGACTCAAGCTCTTCAGAGGCGGCATAGAGGGTTGTAGAAGACGGATTAGGTTTAGATAGCATAGTTTTTGCACCAAATTAAAAAAAATAACCTTGCTTTTATAGAGCAAAGGACGTAAAGATAAAGATTGTATCAGAAATTAATCGCGCGGCCTCCATATGCCGTATTTAACATCTTTCCAGTACTCTTTCTTAAGCATATAGACAAGAATAAATAGGATGCTAAGGAATAGTAACACCCACTTGCCTAGTTTTAGGCGGATTAGCTTTGCTGGCTCACCAACATAGTCTAAGAAATTTGTTATATCAAGAACGCTTTGGTCGAACTCTGCTTCAGATTGACTTTCTCTTAATGGCCATAAGACATCTGGCATAGAAGCATTTACCAGAACTTTATTGTTTACCCCAAAAATTCTCTCCTCATCATCATAAAAACTTCTGAGGTAAGTGTAAATCCAGTCAGTTCCTTTTGATCTCGCAACTAAAGAGAGGTCTGGTGGAACGCCTCCAAACCATTTAGCTGCAGCACCTTCTGGCATAGCTGTAGTAATAGCCTCCCCTACTTTATTTCCAGCAAACATTAGATTTTTAGCAACATGCTCTTCCGTTAGGTTTAGGTCCTTAGCAATTCGATTGTAACGCATCAAGCTTATCTCGTGGCAACCTGAGCAATAATTCATAAAAAGTTTTGCGCCATTTTGCAAGGAGGTTTCGTCAAAAATATCAGTATTTGCACGATCTAAATGAACCTTACTAGCAGCAAAAATGTTTATGGAAAAAAGAAGAACAGATAAGCCAACTATTAATTTTAATTTTATATTCATATGTTACCCAGTAACCCTCTCTGGAACCTCTTTAGTTTTTCCAAGGGTGCTAAACCAAGGCATTAAGATAAAAAATGAAAAATACAAGATTGTAAAAATACGAGCCAGTAAAACATATAGAGGGGTGACAGGTTGAACACCAAGCCAGCCTAGCATAATAAAGCTTACAACAAAAGTCCCAAGAATCCATTTATAAATGGGGCTTCTGTATCGTATTGATTTAACTGGGCTTCTATCTAGCCAAGGAAGAAGGAAAAATACTCCAAGTGCTGCAAACATTCCTAATACTCCAGGAAATTGTGAACCAAACAGGGGAGGAATTGCCCTTAATACAGAGTAATAGGGGGTTAAGTACCATAATGGCGCAATATGTTCAGGCGTTTTAAGGGGGTTAGCCTCAATGAAATTTGGATACTCAAGAAAATATCCATTTAGTGCTGGAGCATAAAAAACAACTGCACAAAATATCCATAAAAACCCAACAACAACAACACTATCTTTAATTGTGAAGTATGGATGAAAGGGGATTCCGTCTTTTGGAATGCCGTCTGCATCTTTATTTTTCTTTATTTCAATTCCATCTGGATTGTTTGATCCAACGTGGTGAAGAGCAACAATATGCAAAAAAACAAGAACAACAAGAATAAGTGGAATGACGACAACATGTAATGAAAAGAAACGATTTAAAGTCGCATCACCAACAGCATAATCACCTAGAATCCAAACTAATAGATCTGGGCCTACAATCGGAACTGAGCCAAAAAGTGAAATAATTACTTGTGCGCCCCAAAACGACATTTGCCCCCAAGGCAAAACATAGCCCATGAAAGCTTCAGCTAATAAAAGAATATATAGCACCATGCCAAGTATCCATATCAGTTCCCTAGGCCCCTTGTAAGAGCCATATAAAAGGGCACGCATCATATGAAGATAAATTATTACAAAAAAAGCAGAGGCCCCTGTCGAATGCATATAGCGGATAAACCAGCCCCATTCAACGTCTCTCATAATATACTCAACTGAGGCAAAAGCATACTCTGCGTCAGGTTTATAGTGCATGGTTAAGAATATCCCAGTAACCAGCTGCATTATAAGCATCACCACTGCTAAGCCACCAAAGAAATACCAGAAATTAAAGTTTCTGGGAGTGTAGTACTCTGCTAAGTGCTCATTAATAACTTTAGATAATGGAAATCTTTGGTCTATCCAACTTTGTTTATTATTCATGTTTTCTCTTATGTTTTTTGTTGGTCAACTCCAATACGAATCAATGAATCACTGACGTATTGATACGGAGGAATTACTAGGTTGGTTGGAGCAGGCACACCTGCATAAACTCTTCCAGCAAGGTCAAACTTAGACCCATGACATGGGCAATAAAAACCACCTTTCCAACTGTCTCCCCCAAGATCAGCTGCACCAGGCTCTGGTCTATATGTTGGAGAGCAGCCTAAGTGCGTGCAAACCCCAACGATAACAGCAACACTTTCTTTGTTTTTGATAGATCGAAAATTAGAGGTTACATAGTCTGGTTGTTGACTTTTAGAGTTACCTGTGCCATCTGGATCATCAAGATTTTTAATTAGGTCTTCTGAGTCAAGAGACTCTAGTGCTTTTTCATCACGTTTAAATATCCACACAGGTTTCTTACGCCATAAGACACGAACAAGTTGACCAGCCTCTAATTTAGAAATATCAACATCGATAGGCGCTCCAGCCGCTTTAGCTTTAGCCGATGGTTTCCATGTTGATAAAAAAGGCCATGCCGCAAAACCAACACCAACCGCACCAACTACACTAGTTGCTTTGGTTAAAAAACGTCTTTTCTTTAAGTCAATTGTTTGTTCGGACATAAAAATTTTTTAAGATATTTAGATAAAAAGCCGCACCATTATAATGTAAATGGCTGATATTTAAAAGTAAAAAATGACTCAAATGACTAGTAGTTTTTTTTATCAACTTTAATGGTGATTGATTTTATATTTGAAAGTCCCTCGATTTGTTTAATTAATGAGAGGAGTTTTATTTTTTGTTTTTCAGCTCGGAAGGCTATGGATGAGTTTATAGCAAGCAGGGTAACATCTTGAGAGCCTAAAAAGCAAAGATTAAGGCCTTTAAACTGTTCAGAAAACTGTTCCTTAATTAATGCGTTTAAGTGGTTATGTTCTTTTGCTTTTTCAAATAAAGAGCTTAGATTGCTGCCAACTTTAAAATTTGTAGGGTTTCCTTTTGTTTTGTCTTGCATATATGAGAAAATACCCCAGTTTTATTAATTAATTTTGTTTGTCTTCTATGAGTATTATAAATAATGTTTTATCAAAAGTTTTAGGGTCTCATAATGACCGGCTAATAAAAAAGTATAACGGCCAAGTTTCCAAAATTAATTCGCTTGAAGAAAAGATGCAAGCGATGAGCGATGATGAGCTTGTATTAATGACAGAAACCCTTAAAGTGAGGCTTAAGAACAAAGAGACGGAGGAAGGCATTTTGGCTGAGTCTTTTGCTGTTGTAAGAGAAGCAAGCAAAAGAGTTTTGGGTTTAAGGCATTATGATGTTCAGCTTATTGGTGGCATGGTTCTAAACGAGGGCAGTATTTCAGAAATGGGAACTGGTGAAGGAAAAACTTTAGTCGCAACCCTTCCAGCCTACCTAAACTCGCTTGCTGGAAAGGGAGTTCACATTGTCACTGTAAATGACTATTTAGCAAAACGTGACTCTGAGTGGATGGGAGAAGTGTTTTCTTTTCTTGGTCTTTCTGTTGGAGTGGTTGTTTCAGGCATGTCTAGTGCCGAAAAACAAGAGGCATACTCTTGCGACATTACCTATGCAACTAACAATGAGCTTGGATTTGATTATCTTCGAGACAATATGGCTTTTTCTCAGGAGCAAAAAACACAGAAAACACTGGCGTTTGCTATTATTGATGAGGTTGACTCAATCTTGATTGATGAAGCCAGGACTCCACTAGTTATTTCTGGACCTACGGGAGACCATGCCGAAGTTTATAACGCGATAGACAAGATGATTCCAAGCTTCACACTTCAAACTGAGGTTGGAGAAGGTAAGGAGGTTGAGGTTTTAGTTCCAGGCGATTACACGCTTGATGAAAAACATAAACAAGTTTTTCTTTCAGATGATGGGCATATTAAAGCAGAAGAGATGCTAATAGAGGCGGGCGCTCTAGCTCCAGAATCCAGCTTGTATGACGCCAGTAATATTATTTTGATGCAGCACTTATTGTCAGGCTTAAGGGCGCACATATTATTTAAAAAAAATGTTGATTACCTTGTTAAAGACGACGAAGTTGTTATTGTTGATGAGTTTACTGGAAGGACTATGGAGGGAAGAAGGTGGTCTGAAGGCCTGCATCAAGCAATAGAAGCAAAGGAAGGCGTGAGTATTAAAAAAGAAAATCAAACCTTGGCATCAATAACTTATCAAAATTACTTTAGGCTATACGAGAAGCTCTCAGGGATGACAGGAACCGCTGAAACAGAAGCCTCTGAACTTCAAGATATTTATGGCTTAGAAGTTGTTGTTGTTCCGCCTAATACCCTTTCTTCCAGGATTGATCATTCAGACCTAATTTTTGGAACAATGAGTGAAAAACTTAACGCCGTTATGGAAGATATCCAGGGGTGTCAAAAAACTCTTCAACCAGTATTGGTAGGAACAAACAGCATTGAGAGCTCTGAAAGCGTCTCTACTATGCTTACGAAGAACAAAATTAAACATGAGGTGCTCAATGCAAAGCAGCACCAACGTGAAGCCGAAATTATTGCAAATGCTGGAGCTCCAGGTGCTGTAACAATTTCAACAAATATGGCTGGAAGAGGAACAGATATTGTTTTAGGAGGGAGGCCGATAGATGGAGCTAGCGAAACTGAAAAAGAGGCATGGAAGCTCAAACATAAAAGAGTTATAGATTCAGGAGGTCTGCATATTATAGGAACAGAAAGAAACGAATCTCGAAGAGTCGACAATCAGCTCCGCGGCCGGGCAGGAAGGCAAGGCGATATTGGGTCAACACGATTCTACCTGTCACTTGAAGATAGTTTAATGAAAATATTTGCCTCTGAAAAAACAGCTAGCATGATGAAGAAGCTTGGCATGAAAGAGGGAGAGGCTCTAGAGCATAGTTGGCTTAACAAAACAATTGCTAATGCGCAGAAAAAAGTCGAAGGAATGCATTATGATGCACGCAAGCACCTTCTTGAGTATGACGATGTGGCAAATGATCAAAGAAAAGTAGTTTATGAGCTAAGAGACGAATTAATGGGCACTGAAGATGTTAAAGATCGCTATGAGATAATTCGAAATGGCGTCATTAGCGACCTTTTCTCAGAGTATATCTCTTTAAAGGTGCCCGAAGAGGATTGGGATGTAGAAGGGCTTCAAAATGAGTTAATCGGATCTTATGGAACAAATATTCCAGTCCAAAAAAGCATAGATGAAGGTCTTGAGCTTGATGAAATATTAGAAATCACACAACAAGGTTTTTCGACTTCACATGACTTTAAAGAAAAAACCCTTGGCTCAGAAACCATGCGAACTTTTGAAAAGGCGGTCATGCTCAGGGCGCTTGATCACCACTGGAAAGATCATTTAGCAATTATGGACCAATTAAGACAAAGCGTAAATTTGCGCGGTTATGGTCAAAAAAATCCTGTACAAGAATTCAAGCGAGAGTCTTTTTCAATGTTTACCACTTTGCTTGAAACTATAAATATTGAGATTGTTAGGGCCCTTTGCAGTGTTAATCTTGAGCAGGTAAAAACACAATCTGAAGTAAAGCCTGAAGTTTTAACGAATAAAGAAAAACCAACCTCTGTTCAAAAAAGAGCCCCAGCGGCACGAAAAGCATTGAGCACAGGACAGCCCGCGAAAAATTTAAAAGTCGGAAGGAATGATCCGTGTCCATGCGGTTCGGGAAAAAAATATAAGCAGTGTCATGGGTAAGACTTATTTTTTTGGAGGCAGCACGCTTTAAATGGAGAGAATAACGCTCACTAAGCCAGATGACTGGCACCTTCACCTTAGAGGAGGATCTGCAATGAAGTCTGTTGTTGGTATGAGCGCTCTTCAGATGGGACGGGGAGTTATTATGCCAAATCTTTCACCACCAATAAGAGACGTATCTCAAGCAATAGAATATCATAAAGAGATCATGAATGCCTTGCCAGCAGAAACAACTTTTAATCCTCTGATGGTGCTTTATCTTACAGATAGCACAACTAAAAGTGAAATTATTGCGGCGAGTGAAGCCCAAGAGGTTTATGCAATAAAGCTTTATCCAGCTGGAGCTACAACGAACTCAGATAGTGGAGTGACAAACCTATTAAGCGCTTATCCAGCTTTAGGACAAATGCAAAAAGAAGGACTACCGCTCCTAATTCATGGCGAAGTAACTGATAATGACATTGATATCTTTGATCGAGAAAAAGTTTTTATAGACAAAACGTTAACTAAACTAGTTCGAGACTTCCCTGGCCTCAAAATAGTCCTTGAGCACATAACCACAAAAGACGCTGTTGATTTTATAAATGAATGTGAAATAAATATAGCAGCTACAATAACTCCACACCATCTTTTAGCAAACAGAAATCATATGCTTGTAGGTGGAATTAAACCACATTTTTACTGCTTACCTGTTCTGAAAAGACAATCGCCACATCAAGAGGCACTAATTGCAGCAGCGACCTCAGGAAGTCCAAAATTTTTTCTAGGCACAGATTCGGCGCCACACGAGAAGCATCAAAAAGAGTCGTCCTGCGGATGTGCAGGAGTCTTTAGCGCACATGCGGCCATTGAGCTTTATGCCGAGGCATTTGACAGGAATGGAAAAATTGATAAATTAGAGGGGTTTGCATCTTTCTTCGGCGCCGACTTTTATGGTCTTGAAAGAAACCAAGAAAAAATTACACTAGAAAAAGCTTCATGGCGAATACCTGAGAGCTATAATTTTTCTGGCTCACATGTGGTGCCCTTTTTTGCGGGAGAAGATCTCTCTTGGAAGCTACTAACTTAAAAAATCCATACTTTTAAAGTATTCTTTGCTTTTTTCAACATCATTTTTAATCTGACTTTTTAGTTCTTCAAGTGAGTTAAACTTTAATTCATCCCTGCATTTTTGTTTGAAAATAACAGTCGCACGTTCACCATAAATTTCTTGATCAAAGTTAAAAATAAAAACCTCTAAAAGCACCTTGGTGCCACCTATTGTTGGTCTTTTCCCAATATTGCACACGCCTGTATATGTAGTGTTATTAATTTTAACTAGTACGCTATAGACGCCGAGAACAGGACTCAGCTTTCGCCTGATACTTATATTGGCCGTAGGAAATCCAATTGTTCTCCCCATTTTTTCACCATGAGCAACTCTGCCACTTATTGAAAAAGGCCTTCCAAGATAAGCTTCAGCTTGTTTAAAACCCCCCTGGGAAAGTAGTTTTCGTATTGCTGAACTACTAATTCTCTGACCATCAAGATGGACTCCCTTAATCTTATCAACTAAATAGCCTTTTTCAGATGACATCTCTTGAAGCATTGAAAAATCTCCAAGACGATCCTTACCAAAACGAAAATCATCGCCAATAAAGCAATGCTTTACGCCAACTTTATTAACCAGAGTTTGGTTGATAAAAGACTCTGCACTTATTTCAGAAAAAGCTTTGTTAAATCTTATTAAAAGGTGTTTGTCTATCCCAAGCGACTCAAGAAAAAGGTGCTTATCCCTAAAGCTACTTAGCTTTGCTTTTGTCCTTCCAAAAAAAGATTCAGGGGTCACAGAAAAAGAAATTACAAGAGATGGTATGCCTTTATTTTTTGCAGTTAAGACAAGTTGTTTTAGTATTTCCTGATGGCCCACATGTACACCATCAAAATTGCCAATGGTAAGAACACAACCAGATTGATGTTTAAGATTATGAAGGCCGCGTATTAGTTCCATTATGTTATTTTACTCACTGCTTTAATGATGATTTAGTAAATCAAGTGAATGAATAATTTTTTTAACTGGTGCAGGAACACCAAGAGCAATATTATGTGTTTTGTAGTAATTATCAGACGATCCTGGGGAGCTTACAATAATTGGACTAATCCAAAGAGTGTAATGACTAAATGCATGTTTGAATTTAGTAAGTGACTCGACGATTTTTGCCTTAGGGTTGTGACTAATAATTTTCTCTTCTATTTCTGATTCGTTTTCTGAGCACTCAGCAAAGCTCCATAGCCCACCCCAAATTCCTTCATTTGGTCTTTTTTTAAGATAAATTTCACCCTTTTCATTTTTATAAATTAAGAATACAATATTTCGTTCGGGTTTCATTTTTTTAGGCCTTTTATTTGGATAGATGTCCTGTTGATTATGAATAAAGGCGTCACAATTTTTTGATATAGGGCAGCTTTGACAGTTTGGTTTTCTTGGGGTGCAAACAGTAGCCCCAACATCCATTATTGCTTGTGTATATTCTGCATTTTGCTTTTCAGGCGTATGAAGCTCTGCAAGCCGCCATAATTCATTCATTACATTACTCGAGCTGTAGTGACCCTCTACCCTGTGATATCTTGCCAAGACACGCTTTACATTCCCATCAAGGATTGCATATGGCTGGTTGAACGTAAGAGATAAAATGGCTCCAGCAGTAGACTTACCAACTCCAGGAAGGGCTATAACTTCTGAATAGGTTGTTGGAAAAATACCACCGTAAAGAGATAAAGTAATTTGAGCAGTTTTATGCAAATTACGAGCTCGGCTATAGTAACCAAGGCCAGCCCATGCAGCCAAAACATCGTCCTCGCTTGCATTGGCGAGCGAAGCTATGTCTGGAAATTTTTTAATGAAGTTGTTGAAATAATCAATAACAGTTTTAACTTGAGTTTGTTGCAACATAACCTCAGATAGCCATACATGATAGCAATTTGGAGGGTTAGACTGCCAAGGCAGGTTTTTTCTGCCATTTTTTATAAACCAATTTAAGAGGCCGCTCGTTAACTCCGTCACTTCTCTAGGTTTAGTGGATTATTTGGGTCAATAGTCTGCATAAAAGGCTTTCTAATGTTTTCATTAGTTACCTGATAAACACAGCCAATCCAGTTATTAATAATAGCACTAGCACTATCATGCCAGGTGTTGTCTAGGGTTTTTGTAAGAAGCTCTTCTGGAAATTCTTTAATAGTCGCTGTTTTATTTATAAGCCTAGCGCGATACTCTGTCAAAATAGCGCGACTTTGTAGTGATAAATAATTGCTTGGAAATGGAGGGTAGTCTGAGGTACTTTTTTCGAGGTAAAGTGAAACTTCTCTCTTATATTCCTTTAAAAGGCTGATGGAGTCATACTCAGGGTGCCCTTGAAAGAAGACAATTCTAAAAAGATCAGGACTGACAGCAAGGTGAACACCAATTGGGCTTTTAGCTAAAACTACAGCCTTTGCCTCTTCAAATTGGGATTCAGTGACCTCATTAAATCGTGAGTGCGGTATGTCAAAGCGAGTGTTTACGCCTTTGACAAGAGGATGCGTCCTGTCAATTACCTGATGAGGAAACACGCCCCAATGTTTTTTTCCAACGGCCTTTCTTTTCTGGCCATACTTAAACTCTAAAACAGCATGGGTTGCAAGACAAGAACACAAGGTTGAGGTTACGTTTTCATAAGACCAGTCAACCACCTCTCTCAGCTGTTCATAAAATGGAGCGAGCTGAAGGTCTGGATCAGTCACATTAGCGCCCGTAATAATTAGTGCATCAAGCCCTTGAAGTTTAATTTCTTCAAAGGTTCTATAGTGTTCTTTAATGTGCGCTATCGCATGTTTTCCTCTTTTGATGCTTGAAAGTGAAAAAGGGTGGACATAAAACTGAGCAATTTGATTTGAATGGCCTATTAATCGAAAAAATTGCCTCTCTGTTGCTTCAAGCGCAGAATCGGGCATCATATTTAATAACCCAATATGAAGTTCTCTAATGGTTTGATGTTGCGCCCTCTCAATAGAAAGAATTGTTTCGCCTTGTTTTGCAAGACGTTCAAATGAAGGTAGTTTAGAGTGTGCTATTAGAGGCATGTTATTTAAGCGCGCTAGAGATTAAATTTAAGACGTCCTTTGCAGAACCGCACTTATGAAGCGCATCACTTTCTATTGTGCAGCCGTATTCATCCGCAAGTGCGTTGTATTTTTTAAGCCTATCTGCAACTAGTTTTGGAAACACCCAGCTAACAAAAGCATTTGGGTTAATTTGAGCTGCGTAAGCTAAACTATTTTCTTTCAAGTAGGAGTGAAGAGCTTCCTCAAAAAACTTTGGGTTATAGTACATTGGCTTTAGCTGGTTTTTAGCTCTATCAATCAGTAATCTCTCATTTTCCTTGCTTGTTTTAATATAAATAATTAGTGTTTTTTCTGCCAGCAGTTGATAAAGTTTTCTGTCTTCTAGCTCACACAGACTTCCCCCAGCATCGTTAATAAAATGAGCATAACCGTCTTTTAAAGACTGATTAATAAAATGAGGAACCTCATACATTGTCTTTTTTTCTGCTTCCAAAAAAAGACTTTGCCGGTGAATAAACTCCTCAATTGGAAGGCCGCCTTCTTCAGGATTACCAACTTTTCCAAGAAACGCAGAAATTGGCTCTAAGTTTTCAAAAGTAACTTGACTATTAACACTTATAGAGTTGTTTTCTAGAAGTGGCTTAAGCCATGAATCATTTTTCATTTTATTAGCTACATTATTAATGATGGCTTCTTTAAGATGAGTCGCTCCAATTCTATAATCTCCAGAAAAATGGTACCACCCACCTTCTTCGCCAATAAGTTTAGCAAGATGAGTCTTGCCTACGCCAGACATGCCAAGAAGCGTTAATCGCTTATTTTTTTGATTTATAAATTGTTTGGCAGAATTTATCATATTGACTTTCATTAGTCCATCAGCTGCTGATTGCAAGGTGATATGAACTAAATTTTCTTATATTAAGCACACCACTGTCTAGCAACAAATATTGTCCTTTTATGCCTTCTAGAACTCCTGTAATGATAGGCGTTTTATCAAAGTTTAAAGACACAACTTTTGTAGGATATTTTAGCACAGGGTAGTTTATATTTACCTCATCATCACTAAGTACTGTAGCCCCAGTTTCTTTTATTGTGCCTGCAATTTCACCAAGTAATGTCTCTTTTAGAGAGGTAAGATCTGATGGCTCCACTTCATTTTTAAGCATATTTCGCCAATTTGTTTTGTCGGCAACAAATTGTTTTAATGCAACCTCAATCTTCCCGGAGTCTAGACGCGACTTTGCCTCAATTATAGGCAGCGCAGAAACGGCTCCTTGTTCAATCCAGCGGCTATAAATCCTTTTTTTATTGGTGATTCCAACCTTAGGCTTAGATGTGTTTGCAAGATAAATAATAGTTGGCTGAAAACAGTAGTTAAGGCCCCATTGAGGCTCTCTACAAGTGCCCTCAGAATAGTGACAAGTCTCAGGCCTCATGATGCATAAGTCGCATCTAGCTAAAACTTGTGTACAGGGAAAGCAATAGCCCCCAGACCAGCTTTTTTTAGTCCTCACTCCACAATTAGCACAAAGTATTACGTCATTATATTTGAGCTCAATATGCTTTCCTACAAAAGCATTCATGTCAATTAGATTATCTCCAATAGGAAGGCTATATTTAGCGCTGCTCCCCTCAAGAGAGGTGTTCATCATTTTTATGTGGCCACTTAACTGCATAATATCGATTGAATGTTCCTATATTTTTCAGCAGTTTTGTTCATAATTGACTCTGGAATTATAGGCGCAGGAGGGGTTTTATTCCAGTCAAGCGTTTCAAGATAGTCTCTAATAATTTGTTTATCAAAGCTTTTTGGACTTTTCCCTGAAGAATAGTCGGCCAAAGACCAAAATCTTGAAGAATCTGGAGTTAAAATTTCATCCATGAGAGTCAGTTTATTTTCAGAATCTAGGCCAAATTCAAACTTTGTGTCAGCAATAATAACGCTGCAAGATAGCGCATGTTTTTCCGCAAAATTATAAAGAGCAAGGCTTATTTTTTTGATTTGCTCTGCAATATCTTCGCCCACTAGCGAAACAACCTCTTTGAAAGATATATTGGCATCATGCTCACCAGCTGCAGCTTTTGAAGAAGGAGTAAAAATAGGGCTTTTAAGTTTTTCAGCAAGCACCATATTAGGAGGGAGGTCTATTCCACAAACAGACCCAGACCCTAAGTATTCTTTCCAGCCAGAGCCAATTAAGTAGCCTCTTACAACAGCTTCAATAGGTAGTGGTTTGAGCTTTTTTACAACAATTGCCCTTCCTTCAAGCGCTTCAGCCTCATTACCTGGCAACACTTCATCAAGGCCAATGTTTGTTAGGTGGTTTTGAATAATGTGCTCAGTTTTATCAAACCAATAGTTTGCTATTGATGTGAGAATTTTTCCTTTTTCTGGAATAGGCTGGTCAAAAACAACATCAAAAGCTGAAAGCCTATCGGTTGTAACTATAAGCATGTTGTCTTTGTCAATATCAAATATATCCCTCACCTTGCCGCGATGAAGAAGAGGCAGAGATAGCTTTGTTTGCAAATTAGAATGCATAATAACCATAAAACGAACTAAAGCATTTATTTTAATCGATTGCGCTGTAGCTGGGGTATTGATAAAACTGAAGAGCAAAAGAGCGTTACTTTATATTTAAGTCCTGAAGAATTTTTTTTGCTCTTTTTTGAAACTCTGGCATAGCACTGGTTGGCACGAAAGATTGTTTAGGTAATTTTATTTTTTCAGGATCTTTGTGGATCCCATTAACTCGAATTTCATAATGAAGATGGGGCCCAGTTGATTGACCTGTAGAGCCTACATACCCAATTAGTTGACTTTTTTTAACCTTTTTTCCAGACTTTAGGCCTTTAGCAAATTTTGATAGGTGGGCATAGACGGTAAGATAGTTGGAGCCATGCTTTAAATAGATAACGTTACCATAGCCAGATAACGTGGCTTTATATTTCACAATTCCTTTTGCAGGCGCGTAGACCGGTGTCCCAGAGGGGGCGGCAAAATCAGTGCCTCGATGAGAGCGATAAATCTTGAGCGTAGGATGAAAGCGTCTTTTTGTAAAGCCAGAGCTAATTCGATTATATTTCGCAGGCGCAAATGCAAAGGTGTCGTTTATAGTGGCGCCCTTTGAGGTAAAGTATTTATTTTGACCAAGGGTATTTTTATATGAAAAAAGTGCAATAGTTTTTCTACTCCCAACATAAACCATTGCAATTGGCGTTTTTCCCCCATCCCAAGACAACATAAATTTATCTCCCTTTCTTAGATCTCTACTAAGGTCCATCTCCCATGAAAAGTTATCAACCATCATTTTAGTAACTTCAGCAGCTACCCCAGCTTTTTTGGCGTCATAGTTTAGAGACTTTTTGATTGTAATTATGGTTTGAGATAATTTCCCAATTGGCTGGATGCTGGCCTTTCCATAATTAAAAGATTGGCCATCAAAGGTTATAAATAGAGGGTTATCATTAGCTGGACTATAAATGATTTGGTCTAGCTCATGATTATCGTTAAGGGTTATCCTAAACTTATCACCAGGATAAATATTGTTGAGCCTCTGAGCCCTTTCATCAGAGGCCATTAGTTTTTTGAGAAGCTCACCTGATAGGCCTGTGCTAAAGAAGAATTTGTAAAACGCATCACCTCTTGATACTTTAAAGCTATAGTCATGTGTTCCACTGGCAGCAGAAGGAGCGCTTAAAAAAACGCAAAATAATAACAAGGTGATTAAGAAAGATTTATACATTTAGGGCGGTTTGTTATGAAAAACTCGGCTCAATAACAGACCGAGCTATTTGACGAGAAAGATAGTCATTTTCCACAACACTTGCAAGCGTGTCAAGCCTTGAAATAGGGGCTATAGATAAGGTTTTTTCTATAGTTTTGCTAATGTCTAGAAACCCTATTTTTTTATTTAAAAAAGCGTCTACAGCAATCTCATTAGCAGCATTAAGCGTTCCAGGGGAGCTCTGCCCTTGTTCTAAAGCATCATATGCTAGTCCTAGGCACTTAAACCTATCAATATCGGGCGATAAAAATTCTAGTGATGTTTGCTTGGTAAGATCAAGTTCTTTAACACCAGAAGTTTGCCGGTTTGGATAGGATAGCGCATAAGATATTGCGCTTCTCATGTCTGGCAGCCCAAGTTGTGACAATACACTGCCATCATTAAAATAAACAAACGAGTGAATAATACTTTGGGGATGAATTACTACCTCGATTTTAGAAGATGAAAGTTGAAATAGGAAGTGAGCTTCAATTACCTCAAGGCCTTTGTTCATCATGGTAGCAGAGTCAACTGATATTTTTTGGCCCATTTTCCATTTTGGGTGGGCGCAGGCCTGTTTTGGGGTTGCTTTGTTAAGTTCTGCTATTGGTGTTTTTAGAAAAGGACCACCTGACGCAGTTAGCTGTATTTTATTAAGACCTTGTTTGCCACCCTGTAGGCATTGAAATATTGCGCTATGTTCTGAGTCCACAGGGATTAATTCTGCACCAGACTCTTTGGCGGCAGCAACTAATAAATTACCACCTAGGACTAGAGACTCCTTATTTGCAAGCATAACTCTTTTTCCTGAGGTCACCGCTGCAAAAGTTGAGGATAGTCCAGCGCTTCCAACTATTGCCGCCATAACAAAATCTGTATTTTTATGAGAGGCTATATCATTTAAAGCGCCCTCACCTTGTAAAACGATAACCCCTTCTGGCACAACTTTTCTTAAGCTCTCTGCAGCCGCTTCATTAGCCATTACTACAAATTTTGGCATGTGCTTAATGCAAAGCTTTTCCATTTCCCTCCAGCTATTATTTGCCGTTAAGGCAAAGACGTTATATTTTTCTGGATGAAGTGACATAACAGCTAGTGTGTTTAGTCCAATTGAGCCCGTTGCCCCTAAAATAGCTACATTTTTCATAGCAAGAACACAATTAAAAGAAAAAATATCGGAGCAGACGATGTTAAGCTATCTACTCTATCTAGTATTCCGCCGTGTCCAGGAAGGATATTACCACTATCTTTTACTTCTGCAATGCGCTTTAAAACGCTCTCAAATAAGTCACCAAGAACTGACACAAGTGAAATCACCAGGGCTATAAAACTAAATATTAAAAAATCACCCAATAACGGCGCTTGGGTTGAAACATATACGTACAAAATAGCAACCACTTGAGCAAGAGCAGCCCCACCAAATACTCCTTCTAGTGTTTTTCCAGGACTAACACTTGGACACAACTTAGTTTTACCAAAAAGCTTACCTGCAAAATAAGCGCCGATATCTGCCGCCCAGATTAAAATCAAAAGAAACAAGACTAGCATGGGGTCTAACAAGTGAAGTGCCATTAATGCGATTGCCATTGGCACAAAGATAAACAAACCGTTGACTAGCTTAACTAATAAATTTTTTCTGAGTAGGTGAGAGCCTTTTGGAAATATTACTACCCAAACTAAGGCGATTAACCACCAAATTGCAGCAGCATATAAGATAGTTAAATTTGAAAAAGCATTACTTAGAAAATAGGTTACTAATAATATAAGTAAAGCATAAAGAGTCTTGCCTGCTAAATGCTTTATTTGAATTAGATTGCAGTACTCCCAAGAACTAATAATAAGAATTAAAGCAACGGCTAATGCAAAGCTAGTTTGAGTCAATAACAAGATACCAAAAACTGCAATTGGCGCAACAATAGAGGCCGTTAAGATTCTCTTAAGAAGCATTACTTTCCACCATTTCGCTTTCCAAATCGGCGCTCTCTCAAGTGAAAGGACTCTATGGCAGCATCTAGTTCATGCTCATCAAAGTCAGGCCACAAGGTGTTACAGAAATATAGTTCACTATAAGCAATCTCCCACAGCAAGAAGTTGCTTATCCTTACTTCTCCACTTGTTCTAATTAACAAGTCTACTTTAGGGAAATCTGCAAGAGAAGAATGCGCGTGGAAAACGGAAGCATCAATTTTTTCAGGATCGATTTCTCCGTTGACAGACTTAATAGCAATTTTTTTGGCAGATTCTGCGATATCCCACTGACCACCATAGTTTGCAGCTATAACAAGATTGAGGCCATTATTATTTTTGAGTTGTTTTTCTGCATCAATAGCTAGCCGCTGTATTTCAGGAGTAAAAACGGAAAGATCTCCTATAATTTTAAGCTTAATATTGTTATCGTTTAGTTTCGTTGTTTCATTTTTCAAAACAGTTAAAAAAAGCTTGAATAAAAGTCCAACTTCTTCACTAGAACGATTTAAGTTTTCACTACTAAAGGCAAATAGAGTTAATGTATTAACACCCAACTGACCACAATGCTTAACAATTTTTCTAACACTTTGAACCCCTTTTTGGTGGCCACTTGAGCGAGGAAGGTGCTTTGATTTTGCCCATCTTCCATTTCCATCCATAATGATAGCTATATGCTGGAGCGGTAGTTTTTCGTCTTTAAATGAGCCTAGTTTTTTTTCAGTCATGGAGCGCAATTATACCTATTAGGGCCTTCTAAACCTAATCCAAAGTATCCATTGATGGGGTTTGATACTATCATTAACATAATGCACTAAAAAATCTGACTAGGTTTATGCGGTAAAATAATGCTTCATGAGCTTAGCAAAAAGAATAATCCCATGCTTAGATGTCCGCGATGGTAGGGTTGTCAAAGGCGTCAAGTTTATTGATATTAAAGATGCTGGGGATCCGGTTGAGGTGGCAAAGCGTTATGATAATGAAGGTGCTGACGAAATAACATTTCTAGATATTACAGCATCACATGAAGGAAGAAACACCACGATAGAAATGGTTGAGAGGATTGCTAATCAGGTCTTTATTCCGCTCACTGTTGGCGGCGGCATTCGAAAGGCTGATGATGTTCGAGCAATGTTAATGGCGGGCGCTGATAAAGTTGCAGTGAACTCTGCTGCAATTTTTAACCCAAAACTTATTAATGAGCTTTGCGCTATATTTGGCTCGCAGTGTATCGTTATAGCTATTGATGCAAAGCGAGCGTCCTCTAATCCGTTGAAATGGGAAATATTCACCCATGGAGGGCGAAAACCTACAGGTATTAATGCCATAGATTGGGCCATAAAAATGACAGAAGGAGAAAATGGTGCTGGAGAAATTCTTCTAACATCAATGGACAGGGACGGCACTAAAAATGGATTTGATCTTGAGCTAACTAAGGCAGTTTCTAATGCGGTTAACGTTCCCTTAATTGCCTCTGGCGGGGTTGGTAATTTATCACACTTATCTGAGGGTGTTATTGATGGCGGAGCCGATGCAGTTCTTGCTGCTAGCATCTTTCACTTTGGAGAGTTTACTATAGAAGAAGCTAAAAAAGCAATGCGAGAAAAAGGCATAGAAGTTAGGCTTTAGCTGGTTGAGTTTTTAAGTTCATAAGCGTATCATTACGCAGTTTTGACTCTAGGGAACAAATGACAGTAAAAAAAGATTTTTGGGTATTGTTATCGATATTTATTCTGCCCATAGCCATTGGTACTTTATTTTTTTATTTGAATCCGACTTATTTCAGTCAGAATACAGTTAACTATGGTGAGCTTATTCGCCCAGTTATAACAACTGAAAAAGCCGATATTGAATTTGAAGACGATGCCACATTTAATGGCTTTTGGACGCTTGCATACGCTTCAAAAAACTGTGATAGCATTTGTGAACAGGCCTTAGCAGATATTAAAACGATCCGCACCCTCATAAACATGGACATGCGAAGAATTCAAAGAGTTTTGATTGCTGAAGATGGTTCGCTACCTATGGTTAGCGATGAAAACTTACTTATAGCTAGAGTTACTAATAAAAAGTTAGCTGCTAAGCTTGCAGAGTTTCCTGAAAACTCAATTTTTCTAATTGACCCAATTGGTAACTTTATGCTGTACTACAACTCAAAAGAGATCAACATTAAGTTCGTGCTAAAGGATCTTAAGCGCCTACTTAAATATTCAAGGATAGGCTAATGGGCAGTCTTCCCTCTCTTAGAGACCTCTTGGGGCTTTGTAAGCTGAAAGTTGTCTCGCTGATTTTGCTTACGGCTGTTGTTGGAATGCTGTTAGCAGTGCCATACCTTCCTAATCTCTTTCTAATTGTTGTCGCATCTGCAGGAATATCATTAGCCGCAATGTCCGCTGCAGTTTTTAACCACGTGGTCGACGAAAAAATTGATACAAAGATGTCTCGTACCGATCGACGTCCCCTGCCTGAGGGAAGAGTAACACGAAACCAAGCGCTGATATGGGGGTTCTTTTTAGGCATTGTAGGCATTACATTATTGGTAATTTATGTTAACTTATTGACTGCAATTTTGACGCTTATTTCTTTGATCGGCTACGCTGTTTTTTATACAATGTATCTAAAGAGAGCAACACCTCAAAATATAGTTATTGGCGGCGCCGCAGGCGCTGCGCCTCCAGTTCTTGGATGGACCTCTATAGCAGGATCCCAGGGCATTGAATATGCGCTTTTGCTTTTTTTAATTGTCTTTATTTGGACGCCTCCGCACTTTTGGGCGTTAGCAATTCATAGGCGAGAAGAATATAAGAAAGCTGAAATACCAATGCTTCCAGTTACCCATGGCCTTGAATTCACTCGAGTACAAATTCTTTTATATACAGTGCTATTATTTTTGGTTGCTCTGCTGCCTTACCTGACAGGTATGAGCGGTTTAATTTACTTAGTTTCAGCTGCAACTCTAGGAGCACTATTTTTAGGCTACTCTATTAAGATTTTTATAGAGCCTGAAAATCCTCACATTGCATTTAAAACCTTTAAATTCTCAATTAATTATTTAATGGTTTTGTTTCTAGCCTTGCTGCTTGATCACTATCTTTTGATGACCTTTGGAGTTTCTTCCTAGTAATGGGATCTTTATTACAAGTTTTTAGAGCAGTAGCTTCTGCAATGATTGGGGTGGGAAAAAAGAAACATTTAGCGCAAGATTTTGAGTCTACGGAGAAGACTGGCCCTTGGCCTTACGTTATTGTTGGAATTATTATGACAGCACTTTTTATTGGAACTATTCTATTTGCAGTTAGGCTTGTATTACCTTAGATTTTCGATAATTATATCAATTGCCTTTGCCATTTCTATAGGCTCATGAGGACTTGTCAAAAGAGCTGTGAGCTTTAATTCTGGGTTGAAAAGTAAGTAGCTGCTTGTATGGTCAATGTCATAGTGATCACCATGATCATGATTGCTATGATCTTCCAGCGCTAATTTTTGTGACTCAACTACTTCATGATAAACCCCTAACGAGCTGCTAATTGACATTAGCTCATCTTGATGAGCGGTCAAACCTAAAAAGGTAGGATTAAAGGTGCCTGCAAACTGATCAAGCTTACCAATATCACGCATAGGGTCTACTGATATAAAAACAACTTGAAGTTTCTTTTGATTTTCCATCAACTGGTATGTCAGATTGATCTTTGAAAGGTCTATTGGGCAAACCTCTGGACATGATGTGTAGCCAAAATATAATAGCACCCATTTTCCTTGAGACACATCTGATAAGTGCGTCGCTATTGACCCATCATTAATAAAGTTTAGCTTCTCCGAAACAGACTTTGCCTCAGGATATAGAGATGCTGCAGGGGCAACAGATTTTTTGAGATCCTGCATATTTGGCTTACCACCACCATAAAAAAAAGTAGCTATAGCTGCAATTGTGACTACAAAAAGTAAAGATATTTGGGCAGTTTTGTTCATATTATTAGGCAGTATTTTGATTAAACATTCTATGTGCGAGGCTTATTAGGCTTAATAAAAGAAAAAGAGCAACTGCGTTGTGCATTACTGCAGCAAACATTGGTAGTGACATGACTACATTTATAATACCAAGTGCAACCTGAACACCTAAAAGAGCCAGAACTATGACAATGTTTTTCTGAAAAGCCAGGTAGTTTTTTAGGGCAAAAGATAAAGCTATTATCGCTGCAGTAACAACTAGCGCACCAACTCTATGTACCATCTGAATGGCGGTTCTAGTTTGATTTTCCAAAATTCCAAACTCATAATCAACTCCAAGCTCACCCCAATAATAGGCATTTTTAAAGTCCATGTCTTCAGGCCACATCTCACCCAAACAAGTAGGAAAATATTCACCACAAGAAAGTGCTGCATAGTTAGTACTTGTCCAGCCGCCCAGAAATATTTGGAATATCAGTAAAGCGGTTACTATGATGAGCATTAATTTATGGCGTTTTAAAACAGGCTGCCTAATTTTTGGTTGTGGACGCTGATTCAAAAAAAGCCAAAATAACAAAGTGGTTGTTGAGAAGCCCCCAAACAAATGCATGGTAACTATTCCAGGGTGAACCTGCTCGGTAACAGTCCACATTCCAAGCGCGCCTTGAAAGCCAACCAGTAAAAGTAAAGCTGTGGGAAGCTTAATAGATTGCTCTCTTTCGGTTTTACGAAATACTGCCAGTAAAAATATAACAAGGATTGAAAATCCTAGTATTGAGGCGGCGTACCTATGAACCATTTCTTTCCATGCTTTAGCAACATCAAGGGGCCTTTCATATTCACTCGAAATAACATCTGGAACTAATAACTCGCCATAACATCCTGGCCAATCTGGGCAGCCAAGCCCTGCATCTGCAAGTCGAGTATAGGCCCCAAGAATGACAACTATAAGAGCTAAGATTAAGGAAATATTAATGGTTTTATTGAACATAGTCGGTAATTAGTTTAGTCAGAGAGATATTTTAATTGAAGCAAGTTAAATTTTGAAAAATTACGTTAATTATTTTTTATTTCTTGATAATATATATGGGTGTTGATTGCATTTTCAATCTTTTGGTCTTTCTTTTTTAAAGCTAGGGTGGCAAGCGAAAAAAGTTCAACCAATATTGAGAATAAAGGTGAATTTTTACTTGGTAAAAAGACGATAAACAGGTATCATTTGATTGCATTTTTTATTTGACAATTGAAATTGCATATTTAAGAGCTATATATCTAATTAATAATATAGCTATACAAAGATTTAATTCGGAGATTCTATGAAATTATTGTTTAAACTTACCGGCGCATTTACTGCACTTTTGAGCTCCAAGTCTGTCTTGGCAGAGTACACATTCAATATGACCAAAGGCGTTACAGATATTAGTAACGATATTTGGGGCCTTCACATGATGGTATTTTGGGTTTGTGTCGGTATTGGTGTTGTTGTTTTTGGTGCAATGTTTTATTCAATTATTGCGCACAGAAAGTCAAAAGGAGCTAAGGCTTCTAACTTTCATGAGAGCACGACAGTAGAGTTTTTATGGACAGGAATACCAGTTTTGATTCTAATCGCAATGGCTATACCAGCTTCAAAGACACTTATTGACATTGAGGTTCTGGATAAGGCTGATATGACTATAAAGGTAACTGGCGTAAGGTGGAAGTGGCAATATGACTATCCTGAAGAGGGCATAAGCTTTGCTTCTAATCTCGCACAATCGTCTATGGATGTTATCAAGGGAACTCCTGAAGAGCGTGAAGCTGTTCATAAAGACGGCGGCTACCTTCGCGACGTTGATAAGCGTTTAGTCGTTCCTGTAGATACAACAATTCGTTTTTTGATTACATCAAATGATGTAATTCATAACTGGTGGGTTCCAGCGTTTGGCCTTAAGCAAGATGCAAACCCAGGATTTATAAATGATGCATGGGCAAAACCCAACATAATTGGAACTTATAGAGGCCAGTGCGCTGAGCTGTGCGGAAAAGGCCATGGATTTATGCCTATTGTTGTTGATGTTGTCTCTAAAGCTGACTACGCTGAGTGGGTTGAAAGTATGCAGGCTGAAAAAGTTGCTGAACTTGCAAGCGCTACTCAAGTTTGGACTGAGGCAGATCTTGTTGCTAAGGGAGAAACTGTATACAACGCAAACTGTTCGGGCTGCCATCAAAAAGACGGCACCGGTATTCCTGGTGTCTTTCCTGCAATGATTGGGTCAGAGGTAGCCAATGGCCCAGCAGCATACCAACTTAATCTAGTTATAAATGGAGTGGTCGGAAGAATGCCTTCATTTAAGGCGCTAAGTGATTCTGACATAGCTGCAGTAATAACATACGAAAGAAGATCTTTTGGTAATAATGGATCAGTTGTTCAACCTTCAGATGTTACATCTGCACGTTAATTTAAGGAGAAATATATGAGCTCAACTACAACGGCAGCATACGATGATCACGGTCATGGCCCTGAAAAAGGACTTCTAAGATGGGTTAAAACAACCAATCATAAAGATATTGGAACACTATATATGTGGTTTGCATTTGCAATGCTTCTTATAGGCGGTTCACTTGCAATGGGAATTCGAGCAGAGCTTTTACAGCCTGGCTTGCAATTATTTGAACCACAGTTTTATAATCAGCTGACTACAATGCATGGTTTAATTATGGTTTTTGGAGCGATTATGCCGGCCTTTGTTGGTTTGGCAAACTGGCTTATTCCTTTAATGGTAGGAGCGCCGGATATGGCTCTGCCAAGAATGAATAATTGGAGTTTTTGGATCTTGCCGTTTGCAGGAGCAATTCTTTTGAGTACGTTCTTTATGGAGGGTGGAGCGCCTGCTTTTGGCTGGACTTTTTACGCACCACTTTCAACCACGTTTGCTCCAGACTCAACTGACTTCTTCATTTTTGCAATTCACTTGCTAGGATTTTCTTCAATTATGGGAGCGATTAACATTATTGCTACGGTTCTTAATATGAAGGCCCCAGAAATGCGATTAATGGACATGCCACTTTTTGTATGGACATGGTTAATCACATCGTTTTTGTTAATTGGAGCAATGCCAGTTTTAGCAGGAGCTGTTACGATGATGCTGACGGATCGAAACTTTGGCACAGCTTTTTTTGATGCGGCGGGCGGCGGTGATCCAGTAATGTTCCAGCATATTTTTTGGTTCTTTGGTCATCCAGAGGTCTATATTATGATTTTGCCAGCCTTTGGTATCATCTCTCATATTATTCCAACTTTTGCTAGGAAGCCTCTCTTTGGTTACTCTTCAATGGTTTATGCAACGGCATCGATTGCATTTTTGTCATACATAGTATGGGCTCACCATATGTTCTTAACGGGAATGCCTGTGGCAGGTGAGCTTTACTTTATGTACGCAACAATGTTAATTGCAGTCCCTACTGGAGTAAAAGTTTTTAACTGGGTTGCAACGATGTGGAAGGGCTCTTTGAGTTTTGAAACCCCAATGCTTTGGGCGCTTGCGTTTGTATTTTTATTTACGATTGGTGGTTTTTCTGGACTAATGCTTGGCATCGCTCCAGCCGATATTCAGTACCACGACACTTATTTTGTAGTTGCTCATTTTCATTATGTTCTTGTAACTGGAGCCCTATGGGGAATCATTGCAGCAGTATTTTATTGGCTTCCTAAGTGGACAGGAAAGATGTACAACGAGCCTCTTGCTAAATTTCATTTCTGGTGGGCGCTTATCTCGGTTAACGTAACGTTCTTCCCACAACACTTCTTGGGACTTGCTGGAATGCCGCGTCGTATTCCTGACTACTCACTTCAGTTTGCTGACTTTAACTTTATCTCTTCAATTGGTGCATTTTCTTTTGGACTGTCATTCTTATTGCTTACTTACATTGTTGTAAATTGCATCCGTAATGGTAAGCCAGCAGACGCAAGACCTTGGGAAAGCGCTAAAGGCCTAGAGTGGACTTTAGCATCACCAATTGCTTATCATACGTTTGACGTTCCGCCAACAAGAGCAGAAATTTTGGCAGAGTCTCAGAGTAATTAATGGCAGATAAAAAAAACAATAGAGGTGTTGGTATAACTGCATTGATAGTTGCTGGTGTTGCAATAGGGCTATATGCACTAACCATTGCCCTTAACTCCTGACGTGGAAAGAAAAAAAATTACGAAAAGTTTTTGGATAAAGCTAGTTTCCGTTCCAATCTTGATGTTCTTTTTTGCCTACGCGATGGTGCCTTTATATGATGTGCTGTGCGACATAACAGGTTTTAATGGAAAGACTGGTAGAGTAGAAACAGAAAAGCAGTATCAAGTAAATGAAGAGAGATTGGTGAGTGTTAGTTTTTTTGCGGCAACGACTCCTGGCTTCCCAGTTCAGTTTGCGCCGAAAGTAAGCTCGATGGAAGTCATACCTGGAAAGTTTTATACTACCAGCTACATTGCTAAAAATACGACTGATGAAATAATTTATGGTCAAGCAATTCCAAGTGTTGCGCCTACAGATGCGGCTCTTCACTTTAAAAAGCTAGAGTGTTTTTGTTTTGTAAAGCAGGCGTTTCAACCTAATGAAGAAGTCGAAATGACGCTTCGATTTGTAATTGAGCCTGAAATGGATCAGTGGATCAAAGATGTTAGTTTGTCCTATAATTTTTATAAGTTAGATAGTTAAGAAAGGGGAAGAAAAATGAGTAACGAAAAATATTATGTACCTCATGGCACCTACTGGCCGATTATTGGATCAATTGGTGTTTCAACTTTATTTGTAGGGTTTGCGAACCAAATGCATGATGTAAGTTGGGGCTGGCCTGTGATGGTTTTGGGTTTTGCAATAATTGCATTTATGTTATTTGGATGGATTGGAACAGTTGTCAGTGAGAGTATTGGCGGACTCTACAATTCACAAGTTGATAAATCTTTTCGATGGGGAATGAGTTGGTTTATCTTTTCTGAGGTAATGTTTTTTGCAGCCTTCTTTGGTGCTCTTTTATACGCAAGAGTTTTGAGTGTGCCCTGGCTTGGTGGCGAGTACAACAATATTTATACGCCAGAGTTGTGGGAAGGCTTTAAATCAGCTTGGCCTCTTATTACTACTCCTGGGGAGGTAGGTCAGAATGGTGTTGCTTTTTCTACTAACTTTAAACTAGTAGATACTTGGGGACTTCCAGCGCTAAATACGGGACTTCTTTTAACTTCAGGTGTCACTTTAACTTATGCTCATCACGCTTTAAGAGCTGGCCATAGAAATGCATTGATGGCTTGGATGCTAGCAACAATTGCGCTAGGGGTTGTGTTCCTGGGCTTCCAAATTACTGAGTATGGACATGCCTACCACGATGGATTAAAGCTAACTTCTGGAATTTATGGATCAACGTTTTACTTGCTGACAGGATTCCATGGTTTCCACGTAACCATTGGTGTGATTATGCTGACAGTAATTCTTTATCGTATTCAAAAAGGACACTTCAATTTGGAGAATCATTTCGCCTTTGAAGGCGTTGCTTGGTATTGGCATTTTGTTGACGTAGTCTGGCTAGGGCTATTCATATTCGTATACTGGATATAATTACGAATATATGGTTTTGTAAAAGGCCCCTTCGTTGGGGTCTTTTTTTTCAATTAACGTAGGAAAACTATGGATTATTTTGTAATAGCTATAATTGTATTAATATTTTTCTTTTTAGGCGCCGCTGTTATTGGCTTACTTAAAGGTGGCAGAGAAGGTTCTGACAAAATGTTTAAAGCGCTAAGAATGAGGATTATTCTTTCAGTTTTCTTGTTTGTCTTTTTACTATTTGCTAATTATATTGGATGGATAGAGCCTAATAACTTTAACCTGCTGCCAACCCAATAATGAGCTTACGTTTTATTCTTCCTTCGATTCTAATAACTGCGACCTTTGCATTTTTAGTATCACTCGGTTTTTGGCAGCTGGAACGTGCCGATGACAAACGCAGTATCGAGGCCTCAATAAAGCAGGCGAATACTGGCAGCGTTGAACTTATCAAGAAAGAAGAAGGCCTTCAAAGCAAAGAGTATTATGAGGTTCGACTTCAGGGAAAGTACTTAAGTGATAAGCAGTTTATCTATGACAATCAAATTGTTGACCAAGTTTCAGGCTATTATGTTCTAACTCCTTATGCCTTAGAAGGCCAGTCAAAAGCTATCTTAATTAATCGAGGCTTTATTCCATGGAACGGGCGTAGAGATAAATTAGCAGATATAGTTATTGGACAAGAGACTAGAGAAATAAAGGTACAGATCTCAAAACCAATTAAGAGAATGGAGCTCAAGCTAAGTGAAGTTGGTATTCAATTTCCAGTCCTAATCCAATCGATCGACCTACAAGATATGGCTGATAGAGCCAAGATTGATTTTTCAAGTGTCATTGGCTTGTTAGATGCGTCTGCCTCTAATGGTTTCATTAGAAAATGGGAGCCTTACACTGGAAGTATTGAAAAGCATATAGGGTATGCTGTTCAATGGTTTTTGATGGCCCTTGTTCTTGCAATAATAGGAATTCGTATTGCGATAAAGCAGCGCAAAAAATAATCAAATTTTGATGGTATAAAACATTCTTTAAATAAAAAAGCTTACTGTATAATTTCCCACTAAGCCGAAGTAGCACAGTTGGTAGTGCAACTGATTTGTAATCAGTAGGTCGCCAGTTCGAGTCCGGCCTTCGGCACCAATAAGTAAGTATTAAGCGGTCTAAATGACCGCTTTTTTATTGTTAATTTTTTACTCGTTCTCGTAAAATGAATTTTTGTACTTTTCCAGTTGAGGTTTTTGGAATGGCCTCAAAAATAAATTTACGTGGTAATTTAAATGAAGCCATGTTGTCACGGCACCATTGACCAAGTTCCTCTTCTGAGGCTTTCTTGTTTTTGTTAAGTTCTATAAATGCGCAAGGGGACTCGCCCCATTTTTCATGAGGCATTGCTACAACTGCTGCTGCATTAACAGCAGGGTGCTTATGTAATACCTCTTCTATTTCAATGGAGGATATATTTTCACCGCCAGAGATAATAATGTCCTTTGAGCGGTCCTTAAGCTGAATGTAGCCATCATTATGAATGACTGCTAAGTCACCTGAGTGAAACCATCCGCCTGCAAATGATTCTTCAGACGCCTTTTTATTTTTTAAATAACCCTTCATGACTACATTGCCCCTAAACATTACTTCACCAATAGTCTTTCCGTCATGAGGAACAGGTTTCATGGTTTTTGGATTAACAACATCAAGAGATTCTAGTGGCAGATAACGAACGCCTTGACGGGCTTTTAGTGAAGCTTGTTTTTCCTTATTAAGGTTATTCCATTCTTGGTGCCATTCATTAACAACTGCAGGGCCATAGGTTTCAGAGAGGCCATATAGATGAGTGACATTAAAGCCCGATAAGTTCATTTCAGTAAGTGTTTTCTCAGGAGGAGGTGCTGCAGCGGTAAAGAACTCAACTCTGTTTTCAAGCAAACGCCTTTTACTATTTTCTAGTGAAAGAATTGTTGACATAACAACTGGAGCCCCACATAAGTGAGTCACTTTGTAATCGGACAAGGCGTCCCAAATCGGTTCAGGTTTGACGTGTCTTAAACAAACATGTGTTCCAATTATTGCAGACATTGTCCAAGGAAAGCACCAGCCGTTGCAGTGGAACATAGGCAGCGTCCAAAGATAGACTGCGTGTTTATTAATTGAGGCAATGAGCGCATTGCCTTGAGCTAATAGGTAAGCGCCGCGATGATGAGAAACAACACCTTTCGGGTTTCCTGTAGTTCCAGAGGTATAATTTAGTGATATTGCATCCCACTCATCTTCGGGCATAAGCCAATCAAACCCGGAGTCTCCACCAGATAAAAAAGACTCGTATTCAACCGCTCCACTTAGGGAGTCACTTATTGGAAATTCACTGTCACTGTAGTCAATTAAAATCGGATTTACCTTAGATAGTTCTAATGCAGATCGAATGGCGCTAATAAACTCACGATCTACAATCAGCACTTTAGTATTAGCATGATCAATTTGGTAGGCAATTGTTGCGGCATCAAGTCGCGTATTTATACTATGTAAAACAGCTCCACACATTGGAACGCCATAATGCGACTCAAGCATTGCAGGAGTATTTGCAAGAATTACTGATACAGTATCACCGTGATTAACCCCTTTTTTTGAAAGTGCAGATGCAAGCTGACAAGAGCGCTGATAGAACTCACTATAGCTTCGCTTTATGGACCCATGAATTATTGCTGTGTAGTCTGGAAATACTGACGCCGCTCTTTCAAGAAAAGTAATTGGCGTTAGAGGCTGATAGTTAGCTGGATTTCGATCTAAATCAGTGTTGTAAGGATTGCCCATAATCGTTATGACTATTCATCTTGCCATTTAGGCTGACGTTTTTCTAAAAATGCATTAATGCCCTCTTTTGCATCAAGTGTCAGCATATTATCGACCATTACTTTTGATGCATAATCGTAAGCATCAGAAATAGACATATCTTTCTGATTGTAGAAAGCTTGCTTGCCAGTTTTTAAAGTCATACTTGATTTTGAGGCAATCACTTCAGCAAGCTCCATAGCGCCTTTAGTTAAATTTTTATCATTTACAACGCGATTGATAAGGCCAATGCTCTCTGCTTTATTTGCATCCACCATTTCTCCAGTTAATAGCATTTCCATCGCTGCTTTGTTGGATATGTTTCTAGATAGCGCGACCATAGGAGTTGAGCAAAAAAGACCAATATTGACGCCTGGCGTAATATATCGTGAGGATTCTCCGCCAACAGCTAGGTCACAACATGCGACAAGCTGGCAGCCAGCTGCAGTTGCCACTCCAGCAACCTCAGCAATGATTGGCTTAGGATGATTGACAATTAGCTGCATGAGGGCAGAGCAGGATGAAAAAACTTTTGTGAAGTATTCGAGCCCATCATCATCATCACTTCTTCCAGCAGACATTTGTTTTAAGTCATGACCAGAGCAAAATGCAGGGCCGTTAGCAGCAATTATTATTACTCTGGTCTTTCCATCTTTTGAGGCGTGATTAAGAGACAGAGTCATTGCAGCCATCATCTCTTCAGACAAAGCATTTCTTCGTTTGGCATCGTTTAGTGTTAAGCGAAAGACGCCATTATCAGTAAATTCTTCAAGCAGTATTGATTCGATAGGACTTTCCTTGTTGCTCATAAAATAAGCCTTATATTAGCATATACGCTTTAAATTTTTTTAAATGTTTATGTTAACTTCTACGCCAGAGTCTAGAGTATTTGCAATGAAGCAATATCTGTGAGCTCTGTCGTGCATCTTTTCTAATTCTTCATGACTAACTTCAAAACCATGGTCAAAGGATACTTTTGGATGCAGGTCTATTTTATTTACAATCATTTGCTTCTTATCATTCTTGCCTAGGTGTGCAATTGCTTGATCTTCGTAGGATAATACAGGCCACTTTGTTTTTGCTGAAAGAGCTAAAAAAGTCATCATATGACAGCTGCTTAATGAGGCAGCTAGAGCTTGTTCAGGATTGGTGTTTTCAGCTGAGCCACCCCAGTCAGGAGCAGTGTCACCCTTAACCATGTAATGATCATTGTATGAAACTTCATGTTCACTAGAAAATTTTCCAGGAGAGAGTTCTTCTTCTTTTCTCTTCCAGTTAAGTTTGATAGATAGTTCAGACATAAACTTTCTCCTAAATAATTTTGATCGGTTTAAGACGCTGAAGTAATTTTTTTCTTAGGGTCATAGAATGGTTTTTGCACAACCTTAATAGGATGATTTCCCTCTGATGTTCGAGTTTCTGCAACCATATCTATAGCCGAATAGTCAACATCTATAATAGCAAGTGCAATATTTTTGTCAAGCCTAGGCGAGTAAACTGCTGACGTTATGTAGCCAACCTCACTTGAATCTATAAAAATTGGCCAGTAGCTGGTATTAGGATGCTGAAGAGGTGGGCATGAGATTTCTACACCAACTTGTCTTCGCTTAACTCCCTCAGACTGAATTTTTTTAAGTGCATCTTTTCCAATAAAGTCTGCATCCATTTCAAGGTCAACGAGTCGACCTAATCCAAGCTCAAATGGATTTACAGTGGAGTCCATATCTGCCTGGTAAGAAAGCATACCTCCCTCAATTCTTCTTATTGTTGAAGTATGTCCGGGAACCAGCCCCATTGGTTTGCCAATTTCCATGATGTGGTCCCAGAGTTCATTTCCTCGAGAGCCATCACGTAGGTATATTTCATAACCTAACTCACTTGACCAGCCTGTTCTGGAAATGATTAATGGGATCCCATTCAGCTCAAACTCTTCTAGCCAGTAATATTTAAGGCTATCTATTCTTTCACCAAAGATTGCTTTTGCAATATCGCCTGACTTAGGACCTTGAAGCTGAAGCGGCGAAACATCAGGCTCACCTAAATTAACATCTAGGCCAGAGTTGACAGCGACACCTTTAGCCCACATCAAAATATCGCTATCAGCTAAAGATAGCCAGAAGTGATTTTCATCAAGCCTTAAGAGTATGGGATCATTTAATACGCCACCATTTTCATCAGTAATAAGTACATACTTGCACTGCCCAACAGCGCATTCAGAAAGGTTTCGAGGTGTAAGTAACTGTACAAATTTGGCAGCATCTGGGCCCGTTATTTCAACTTGACGCTCAACTGCTACATCACAAAGAATGGCCTCATTCACTAGATTCCAGAAGTTTTGTACTGGATTACCAAAGTCTCTAGGGATGTACATATGATTGTAGACTGAAAATCCCTGTGCTCCCCAGCGCACTGTTGCATCAAAATATGGAGACTTCCTCACCTGGGTTCCAAAACTAAATTCTTTTTTCATAGACACTAATTTGCATTAAATAAAAGCGAAATAATACACATTTTTCAATGTGTTGCAGATGTTTTTATTGCGCTTTTTGGCTACGTTATAAAGTTTGTTTCTCGAGTCAGTTCCGAAAGAATTTCGGGTCCCTCAGATCTTAGGATTACAATCTCTTCAAGTCTAACCCCAAATCTGCCTTGAAGGTAAATTCCTGGCTCAACTGAGAACACCATTCCTTCATCAAGAATTACTTCGGATGTTGCAGTTATATAAGGTGGCTCGTGAATGTCAATACCAAGCCCATGACCTAAGCGGTGAACAAAGAATTCCCCATAACCTGCTTCAGTAATGACATCCCTTGCAGCAGCGTCAACTTCTTTTGCCATCACGCCTGGTTTCGCAACTGCCATAGCTGCTTGCACTGCACGCTCTACAATCGCATGAACTTTAAGATAATCTTTTGGTGGTTCTCCCACTACCGACATGCGTGTCATGTCACTTGGGAAGGTTCCTTTTCGACCACCGATATCAATCAATACTACGTCACCATTTTCTACTTTTCTGTTTCCAGTATGATGATGCGGGAAAGCACCATTTGGGCCAGATCCAACAATGCAAAATTGAGGTTTAGCGCCTTCTGAGATAAAGTGTTTATTTATTGCTTCACCAATTTCAAGCTCAGTCACACCTTCTTTAATTGCTGCAAAACCAGCTTTCATTGCTCGATCATCGATTAGCGCATTCTCTTTAAGATTAGAGTACTCATCATTATCTTTGCGCATCCTAAGTACGCCGATAGTAGAATTAGTAAACTCATAGGTCGGTTTTGGTAAGGCGTCGATAAGTATTAAAGCAAAGTGAGAGCGCATTGCTTCATCTATAGCAATATGTTTTGCATTTGATGAGCCGGTATAAGAGAGAGCCTCATCTAGTGCTTCTTCGGGACCGTTTTCATCTTTCCAACTAAACATTTTAATATCAGAGCGCTTCATTGCATCCTCTGCATTCACTGACGGCATAAGAAAGGCATCATTTTCCAATCCCATCAACAACATACAAGGTCTTTCATCAGGAGAGGGGTTGAAGCCTAACAACCATTTCATATGGGTGCCAGGACCAAGGGCAATTAAATCAACATTGTTATCCTTCATGCGAGTGCGCACAGAGTTTATTTTTTGTTGCATAAGCTTTTCTAGTAAATTTATAAATAAATTAAATTATAGATTCAATTTTAGGCATTAGTCTAATAAGTTCTTTAGTGTATTGGTGCTTTGGATTATTAAATAATTCCTCAGATTCTTTTGTTTCACAAATACTTCCATTTTTAAGCACTACAATCCTATTACACATTTGTCTAATTACAGGAAGATCATGGCTAATAAACAACATAGTAAGGTGAAGCTCATCTTGAATATCTTTTAAAAGATTTAATACTTGTGCTTGTATGCTCACATCCAAGGCAGAAGTAGGCTCATCACAAATTAATAAGCTTGGTCTTGTGGCTAAAGCTCTGGCAATTGATATTCTTTGTCTTTGCCCTCCAGAAAATTCATGAGGATATCGATCCAATGACTGTCTTGACATTCCAACAATATCTATCAAATCGTAAAGATTTTGCGTGAGCTCATTCTTATTAATATTTTTTTGAAAAAGCTTTATTGGTTCAGATATTATGTCTCTTACTTTAAATCTTGGATTTAAAGATGAATATGGGTCTTGAAATATCATCTGAATTTGGCCCCTACTCTTATCAATTTGATATTTTCTTTTTAAATTATAAAGTGAGACATCATTATAAAAAATTTCTCCATTACTTGGCCTTACAAGCCCTGTAATAATTTTTGCTATTGTTGATTTTCCTGAACCAGATTCACCAACTAAACCTAGAGTTTCGCCTTCAAAAAGCTCAAAAGATACATTATCAACTGCCTTCTCTACTTTTTTAGTAGACTCATTTTTTGATCCAAATGAAAAATTACTTATCAAAGATTTATCATCAAAAATTTTAGTAACACCTACCAGTTGTAAAACTTTTTTATCTTTATTTTTTTCTCTAACTCCCCAAGTCTTAATGATTTTTTTTGTTAAATTTTTAGAATCAGATGTAATTTCTTTTCCATCAGGACTAATAAGTCTGAATCTATTAATTTTTTTATTTGTGGGCGGCACAGAAATAACTAAGCTTCTAGCCTCATTAGATTTAGGGTTCGTTAACAATTCTTTAGTATCACCTTGCTCAACAATAAGCCCATGTCTCATAACAATAACTTTATCTGTTGTCTCAGCAATAACGCCCATATCATGCGTAATAATAATTACACCTAAATTTCTTTTTTTAGTAAGATCTTTAAGAAGTTCTAGTATTTGATGTTGAATACTTACATCTAGAGCAGTTGTTGGTTCATCAGCTATAATTAAATCCGGTTCACAGCTTATTGCTAAAGCAATAACAACCCTTTGACGCATTCCTCCACTAAATTGATGAGGATAATCTTCAATTCTTTTTTCAGCGTTATCTATTCCAACTTCTTCTAAGAGTTGAATCGATTTTTTCAATGCATCTTGATAGTTTAAATTTAGATGTGTTTGAATAGTTTCAATTAATTGATCTTTTATTTTAAATAATGGATTTAAGGATGTTTGAGGATCTTGAAAAACAAATCCAATTTTCTTTCCTCTAATTTTTTGAATGAGCTCTTCGTTATCTCTTAATTCATAATTATCAATTTTAATTGATCCACTTGTTATTTCTCCTGGTGGATCAATTAAATTTATGATGGCATTTGCAATGGTAGATTTTCCAGAGCCAGATTCACCAACTATGCCTAATATTTCACCCCTTTCCAATGTGAACTCAACATCTTTACTAGCAACAATTGTTTCTTTTCTAGTTGGATAGCTAATATTTAAATTTTTAACCTCTAAAAAACTCATCTTATTTTTAATTTTGGATTTAAGGCGTCTCTCATCCAATCTCCCAATAGGTTAATAGATAAAGCTAAAACGATTAAAAAAATAGCTGGGAAAAATGTAATCCACCATTCACCTGAAAATAAAAAACTATTTCCAAATCTAATTAATGTCCCTAGTGAAGGTGTGGTGGGCGGCACCCCTACGCCTAAAAAACTTAATGTAGATTCTGTGATTATTGCAAGAGCTAATCCGATTGTAGCAATCACTAAGAGAGGCCTAAGTATGTTTGGTAAGATATGTTTAAACATAATTAGAATGTTTGATAGTCCTATAATTCTCGAAGCTGAAACATATTCTTTATTTTTTTCAACCAGAGTAGACGCTCTAGAAACTCTAGCGAACTGTGGCCATTCAGAGATACCAATCGCAAAAATTAACACGTAAATTGCCATGTCACTATGCATCGATTGTGAAATGAATGATTTCGCGATACCATTTACGAGTAGAGCCATTAGAATGCTTGGTATTGTTAATTGGACATCTGTAATTCGCATGACAACTATCTCATATTTACCACCTATATATCCAGCAGTAACACCAAGGAATACTCCAAGTGTCATCGCAAAAAGTATTGATGCAAATCCGACGATTAATGAAATTCTTGAGCCATAGATAATTGTTGAGAACATGTCTCTTCCCTGTTGATCTGTTCCAAGAATAAAGCTAGAGCTTCCACCCTCAGACCATGAAGGTGGGGTAAATGCATCCATTAATGAGACTGAAGCTGGATCAAAAGGGTTGTAGGGGGAAACTACTCCAGCAAAAACTGAACAAAGTAAAATAATGAATAAAATAGTAGTAGAGATAACTGCAATTTTTGAGTTAAAAAAGCTATACCCTATATCTGTATCATAAATTTTATTAAAGGTTTTTTTTACCATCTCTAGCTCGCCTCTTCTTTAAGTCTTATTCTTGGGTCGATAAAATAATAGGTGATATCAACAACGAAATTTATCATAACAAAAATAAAGGCAACCATAATCATGTAGGCCGACATTATTGGTATATCAACAAAGTATACTGCGTTAATAAATAGTAGGCCCATCCCAGGCCATTGGAAAACAGTTTCTGTAATAATTGAAAAGGCTATTAAGGTTCCAATATTAATACCGGTAATAGTAATTACTGGTATTAAGCCGTTTTTAAGAGCATGCTTATAATTGATAGTATTTTCTTTGATACCTCTAGCTCTGGCAAATTTAATATAATCCGTTTGAAGTATTTCCATCATTTCTGCACGAACCAATCTGATGATATATGTCATTTGAAATAAACTTAATGTGATTGAAGGTAATATTAATGCTTTAAGTCCAGAAGCAGTTAAAAAACCTGTTGCCCAAAAACCTAACTCTACAACTTCACCCCTTCCAAAAGAAGGAAGAATTCCCAGTATTACAGAAAATAGGTAAATTAATAGTATTCCTATAATGAATGTAGGAAGAGAAACACCAACAAGTGAAACAACAAGGATGATATTTGAAATAAAGCTATCTCTATGGATTCCTGTATAAACCCCTAAAATGACGCCTGACACAATTGCCAGAATAGCAGATACAAATACTAATTCGAGAGTAGCTGGCATTCTTTCAGCAATTAAATCTGAAACCTCTCTTTTTAGTTGATAAGATATGCCGAAATCGCCTTGAATAACATTACCTAAAAATCTTGAAAATTGAATATAGACTGGATCATTTAATCCTAGAATCTCTCTAACCTCTGCTTGTCTTTCGTATGAGGCGTCTATTCCAGTCATGCTATTGACAGGGTCACCAACAAAATTGAATAAAGAAAAGGAAACAAAAGCCACAACAATCATTACAAGAACAGATTGTAAGAGTCTTTTAAAGAAATAGATAAACATGGAGAACTTGGTGATGTAAAGGACGTTTATGTTACATCAACTTGAAATGTTTTTCTGGCCAGATAACTGACCAGAAAAATATAACTTTTTTAGTTTACATTTGCAAATCTAAATAATGGTTCGTTGTTCATCCTAATTGGAACATCGACATTACTTTTTGCTGCTTGATTAACAACTTGGTGATGTAAAGGAAGATATGTTACATCGTCTTGAGTAATATCCCAAGCTTCAGCAATCATAGCATTTCTTTCATCTAAGTTTGTTTCAACACCCATTGCCGCAACTAATTCGTCGACTCTAGCGTTACTGAAATTTACTTTATTCCAGCTTCCAGAGCTTTCAAACAAGTATGAATATACATAGTGACTGTCAAAAGTTGGGACACCCCAACCTAGCATATACATGTCACTAGTCATACCATTTGCATCACCCTCTTTTACTTCAGAGAAATGCTGACTCTTAGTTTTTGCATCAAGATTTACTGTAACACCAATTTTTGCAAACATACCAATAGCTGCTACACAAATTGCTTCATCGTTGATATAACGATCATTAGGACAATCCAATGTGACCTCAAACCCATCAGGATATCCAGCTTCAGCTAAAAGTTTTTTTGATGTCTCAGGATCATAAGCCATTCTTTGATCACGAGATGCTGTGTGTCCATTAACACCAGGAGCAGTAATAATTCCTGCAGGGACACTTTGCCCTCTCATTACCTTATCTTGAATAGCATCCATATCTAAAGCATGGTACATTGCTAGACGAACTCTTTTGTCTGCAAAAGGATTTTTTCCTTTAATATTAGATGAATTCAATTCAGCTGAACCTTGGTCCATACCAAAGAAAATAGTTCTATTTTGAGGAGTCATTTTCACACTATGACCTGAAGAAGAGTTGATTCGTTTAATATCTTGAACAGGTACAACATTAGTGTAATCGATCTCTCCAGAAAGAAGTGCTGCAACTCTTGTTGCATCATTCTTAATTGGAAGTAATTCAATTTTATCTATGTTGTGTGCGTAATGATTTCCCCACCAGTTGTTATTTTTTTCAAAAACAGTTCTTACGTCCTGCTCTCTGAAAGTAATTTCAAATGGTCCAGTTCCATTTGCATTAGATGCGCAATACGATGTCTCACCTGCATCCCAATTATATGAAGCTTCACAATTATTTGCTTTTGCCCAAGCTTCAGACATTACAAATATCTGAGTTAATTCGTTTAACAGAATTGGATTTGGTCCATCAGTTTTTATTTCAACAGTGTGGTCATTAAGCGCTGTTGCGGATGTAATACTTTTAATTAAATCAACCATATCAGATGGAGCAGTTCTTGCTCTATTGATACTAAAAGCAACATCACCTGCTGTTAAAGATGATCCATCATGAAACATAACACCCCTACGAATGTTAAATATCCAAGTATCGTCTGCTGTTGCGACCCATGACTCTGCAAGCTGAGGAAGTATTTCCATATTAATACCTGGAGTTACCAAGCCCTCATATATTTGACGAGAAACCATGTGTGTTGGTCCTTCGTTTTGTGCATGCGGATCAAGTGTTAAAGAATCACCAGGCATCGACCATTTAATGGAATTAGCGAAAGCTGATGAAAAAATACCAATGAGCATGAATGACAAAACAATTTTTAAAGTCTTTTTCATTTTTTTCTCCTTAATAAACACCTAAGATAAGGCGCGATAAATTTTCAATAAAAAAACCAGCTACTATAATTTTCGCCGGCTAACAACACTATATAGTATCAAAAATGTCAGGTCAAGGTTAATTTTGGTTAATGGCCGTCACTAATCTTATAAATTAATTCATCTAAAATATAATTAAAGAAACTATATTTCAAAAAAAACCATAAATATTTTATGAGTAATAAGGGTTCTTTAAGCCTATTATCTAATCTGACAAAAAACTATAAAAATTATGAAAAAAATTCTGACCTTTGTAGCACTCCTAATCTTTTCTAGCTATTCAATTGCCCATAAGCCAGTAATGAATGAAAATTCAAGCTATCCTGCCGACGCACCCTATGAAATTGAAGAGCCTGAAATCTCAAAAGCTATTTATTCAACACTTACTGGGGAGCCTCATTTTTATCGAATTGAGTCTGAAACTGATTTTAACTTTTATGCAGGTATTCTGGCCGCGAAGATTGAAGAGTGCACGCTAGAAGAAAAATTTTCTTTTGAGGTTCTAGACGCCGATTTCCATCCGTTATTTATGGCCGATGGCGAAAACTTTGAGTGGACACCTTGGTATGAAGAGTATGGAAAACAGTGGTATTGGAATGGCCCCGAAGTTGGAAAAAACTTTCTTTCAGATCGAGTGTTTAAAGCTGGAACATATTATATAAGAGTATTTAATAACTCTAATACAGGCCAATATATTATTGCTGTTGGCGATATCGAGAAGTTCTCGTTTACTGATATTGTGGGATTAATTTTCTCTATGGGAAAAATCGAAGATGAATTTTGGGATCCTAGCCTATGCCCTAGTGGCTAAGTTTCATCTGGATCAATAGGCTCTGGCGCCAAAACATCTCTATTTCCGGCACTATTCATAGAGCTAACGATTCCACTGGACTCCATGTCTTCGATAATTCTGGCAGCGCGGTTATAGCCAATTCGCATTCTTCTTTGCAGACTGGAGATTGAGGCCCTTCTTGTTGAGGTGACAATTTGCACTGCTTCATCAAAAAGTGGATCTAGTTCGCCAGAGGATTGTCCAGAATCTTTATTACTGACAACCTCAGTTTGTGCTTTAAGAACTCCCTTTAAGTAGTTAGGGCTTGAGTTTTTCTTAAGGTGCTTGACGACTCGTAGAATTTCACTGTCCTCTACAAATGCTCCATGAACCCTGGTAAGGTGAGTCATACCTGGCGCCATATAAAGCATATCACCCATTCCAAGAAGCTGCTCAGCACCTGACTGATCCAAAATAGTTCTTGAGTCTGTTTTTGATGAAACTTTAAAAGACACTCTTGTTGGTATATTGGATTTAATTAGGCCGGTGATAACATCAACACTAGGGCGCTGCGTTGCAACAATAAGGTGTATTCCAGCTGCTCGAGCTTTTTGAGCAATTCGAACAATAAGGCCTTCAACTCGTTTGGATTTAGCGCGGTCTTCCTGTGCAAGAGCGCCAAGCATATCGGCATATTCATCAATAACTATAACGATAAGGGGGAGCGATTCAAGCTCTGGATGCTTTTCACCTTCTTTTGCGTTATCTGGATTAAATGAAGGATCTAACAAAGGTTTTCCAGACTCTTGAGCACGGCGCTGCTTTTCATTAAATGACTCGATGTTTCTAACGCTAAACTTGGCCAAAAGGCTATAGCGCCTTTCCATCTCATTGACACACCACCAAAGCGCACTTGCAGCTTCATTCATATTGGTAACAACAGGAGTAAGGAGGTGCGGAATGTCTGCATAGGAAGCAAGCTCAACGATTTTTGGATCAATCATGATAAACCTTACTTGCTCTGGTGAAGCCTTATAGAGGATGCTAAGAATAATTGCATTAAGGCCAACTGATTTACCCATTCCCGTTGCACCAGCAACTAAAAGATGCGGCATTTTCGCAAGATCAACAACAATCGGCAATCCATTGATATCTTTACCAAGCCCCATGGAAAGCGTTGACTTAGCTTTTGTGAATACTTCGCTTGAGAGGATTTCCTTAAGCCCAATCATCTCTCTATTGTTGTTCGGAATTTCAAGGCCAATAACCGGTTTTCCTGGAATCACATCGACTATGCGAACACTTTCTACAAGCAGCGCCCTAGCTAGGTCTTTGTTAAGGTTCATGATCTGGCTAACTTTAATTCCTGGAGCAAGCGAGATTTCAAATTGAGTCACTACAGGCCCTGGAGTTACGGCAGTTATTGTTACGTCAAAGCCAAAATCCTTTAATTTAATTTCAACTTGTTGGCCCATTTCAACAAGGAACTCGTCTGTATAGCCTAAACCAGAGTTACTAACATCATCTAAGAGTGAAAGGCTTGGCAGGCCTCCTGACATTCCTGATTTGTATAGATTGCTGCCCTGTTCTTTTTTAGATTTCTCTGTTTTCTCAGTTTTTTGAGGTTTTTCTGTTTTCTCAGTTTTTTTAGGTTTCTCTGTTTCCTCAGTTTTTTGAGGTTTCTCTACAGCAGCTGGAGTAGAGCTGATAATTTCAGGTTTGGTCCTTAAACTGTTGTTATTGTCTGCAGTCTTTTTATCCCTATTAAAGGTTTTTTTGAAAAGGGATGTGCTTATGTTCCTCCATGAAGCGCTCGAGGCGATACTAAAGCTAACAAAAATAATGCCAATATATATTATTGTAGATGAGCTGCCAAAAATTTCATAAAACACCAGATTATGCATCGACATTCCAATCCATCCACCTGCTAAAAATGTATCTTTAAGGCCCTCAATAATTTTTATCTCTGGCGCAAATTGATGCGCTAGTGCTGCTGTAAAAAAAAGCATAACGAGAAACGCAGTCAATCGAAGCAAGAAGGTAATCTGACTGCTACGCTCTTTATTTGCATCTCTATGAAAGTTATACCCAAGCCAAATTAAAGCTATTGGGATGATATAAGAGACATAGCCTAGAACTCCAATGCTTATATCACTCAGATAAGCACCAAACATTCCTGCACTATTTATAACTGGTTTAACTAGTTGCACGCCCCCAGTCCATGGATCTTCATCCGGTGAGTATGTCACAAGTGAAATAAGGAAAACGACACCAAGTGTTAAGAGTAGTATAAAAATTGACTCACTTGCAATCTTTGAGCGCGGATTATTTATGGGGGTATTTGTAGATGTGCGTTTATTATTTTTTTTCAAGATAGCTTATAATACTCATTTGGTTAATTAGTATAAAGTATTTCATAATGAGTGATATCAAACATTGTCGAGTTTTGATTGTTGGGTCAGGCCCTGCCGGCTACTCAGCAGCAGTTTATGCAGCAAGAGCAAATCTTAATCCAGTGATGGTTAGTGGATTTGAACAGGGTGGTCAATTAATGACTACAACGGATGTGGATAATTGGGTAGGAGATCATGATGGTCTTCAAGGTCCAGATCTAATGGAGCGAATGAAAGAGCATGCCCTTCGTTTTAATACAGAAATAATTAATGACCATATTACTAGTGTTGATTTTTCTAAGCGTCCGTTTACGCTTCAGGGTGGCGACACTACCTATACTGCAGATGCTGTGATAATTTCAACTGGAGCTACGGCCCAATATCTTGGACTGGATTCTGAAGAAGCTTATAAAGGCAAGGGCGTTTCTGCCTGCGCAACCTGTGATGGTTTTTTCTATAGAGGCCAAAAAGTTGCAGTTATTGGTGGCGGCAATACGGCTGTTGAGGAGGCTCTTTACCTTTCAAATATTGCAGAACATGTGACTATTATTCATCGACGTGATAAGTTTAGGTCTGAAAAAATTCTATCTGATCAGCTTATGGAAAAAGCTAAAAATGGCAATGTATCTATTGAGTGGAACCATAATCTAGAAGAGGTTTTGGGAAATGATATGGGCGTTACTGGGCTTCGACTTAAGGGAAACGATGGAAAAACTAAAGAGATCGATGTTCATGGCGTCTTTATAGCTATTGGTCACACGCCAAATACGGGTATTTTTGAGGGCCAGATAGATATTAATAGTGGATATATTCAAGTTGAGGCAGGACTCAAAGGTAACGCAACACAAACAAGCGTTGAAGGCATTTTTGCTGCTGGCGATGTTGCAGACCACGTTTATCGCCAAGCCATTACCTCTGCAGGTTCAGGTTGCATGGCGGCATTAGACGCTGAACGATTTTTAGATAATTTGTAGGGATCAAGTAGCTCGAGGTTGAAATTCAAAGTCTGCTTTGTTTTGCCTTGTGTATAATTACGCGATTTGGCCATATAGCTCAGTTGGTAGAGCAAGGGACTGAAAATCCCTGTGTCCCTAGTTCAATTCTAGGTGTGGCCACCATTTTTAAAAGCCGAATTAAATCAATATTTAATTCGGCTTTTTTATAACTAATTTTCTAGCTTGAAGCGCGCGTCTTCCAGAAGAATAAAGCTGCCAAAACTATTGCAGGCAATAAAGACATAGGGTCAAGCAAAGCAGCGCCTGTGGAAATGTGTAGAAGTTGAACTGCAATAAGTGCAAGGTTAAGATAGACACCATAAATAACACAAACTTTATTAAGGTTATTTCCCACCCAAGATGGCGCCATCCATGCAAACAGGCCAAGGGCAAATAATGGAACAGATAGAATCTGGCCAAAAGACCTCATATTTTCGCTAACTGTCCAGCCAGCTCCCTGAGCGGCCATTTCAGGTGCAACCCAAAATAATAATGCATACACCCAAACAAAAATAGCTTGAGCTCTAAGTAGATTTTGTAAAGTCATTTTTTACTCCTAAAGTTATCAAAGTTTTCTATTAAGCTCAAAATGAGCTAAATATAATTATAAACTTTAATAGGAATAATTCCTGTTAAATCAAGCGACAGCTTTTTAGTGAAGCTGAGTAGGGCTGATAAAGTCCTGTTTTGAGGGTTGCAATGTTTCTTGAATAAAGAGAACGCCTATACGAACAAATTCAACGATTTCATAAAAGTCTTGAGTATTTTCTTCGTTATCTAATAGGTCAGCATCCATCTGAGAAATCTCACTAATGTCCTTGATCATCTCTAATACCTCTTCATCTGAGGCTTCTACCGAGCTCAGTCCAAGGCCAACCAATAATCCTTGGCACCACTCAATAAGAGTATTTGCTTGTTCTCTTAAGGGTGATTCATCATCTGCAATAACCGGCCAAAAATTTAACGTAGGGTCCGATAGTTGTTCATTGGTGTTATTAAATATCTCTGCAAGCACATGATGAGCTTCCTTTTCAATTAAGTTATTTAAATCAATAGTAACTAGTATTTCATTTAGCCAGTCATCTAATTGAATATCTTGCTTGACGCAATAAAATCCACACAATAGTCCATGGGCTGAAGAAATTGTGTCATCGGTATTAAGCTTTTGAAGGGCGTCTTTTGCCAGATCATAATTGATAGGTTGACTCATTTTTAAAACGCTCCAGCTAAAATTTCCATAACGGCCATTCGAACTGCAATGCCATTCGTTACCTGCTGAAGAATAACTGATTGAGGCCCATCAGCAACGGATGATTCAAGCTCGATTCCTCTGTTAACTGGTCCTGGATGCATGACAATTGCATCGGGCTTTGCAAATTTTAAGATCTCATTTGTAATTCCAAAGCTATCAAAGTAAGTTTGCTCATCTGGGATATCTGCGCCAATCATTCTTTCTTTTTGCAATCTCAAAGAGATAATAACGTCAGCACCTTCGATACCTTTTTGAAGATTATCAAAGCGCTCTAAGCCAGGCGTTTCTTCTTTGTAATGAAGAGTATCTGGAGCAATCAATCGAATGTCGGTTGTGCCTAAAGTTTGCATGGCCTGTATTCCAGAGCGCGCAACACGGGAATGTCTTATGTCACCAACAATTGCAACGGATAAGTTATCAAAGGTTTTTTTATGCTGCCTTATGGTTAACATATCTAGAAGGGCTTGGGTTGGATGAGCGTTAATTCCGTCCCCTGCATTTATAATAGACACACCTTTCATGTTTTCTGCAACATGATGTGGAAGCCCATTTTGTTTGTGACGAATCACGAACATATCGATTTGCATTGCCTTGAGGGTGTGCATAGTGTCCATCAAGGTTTCATTTTTTTTAGTTGCTGAATTTGCAAGGTCAACGTTAATTGTTTTAGCGCTTGTTCTTTTGCCAGCTATTTCAAAAGTATTTCGTGTTCGAGTTGAAGGCTCAAAGAATAGATTGGCGACAGACATATCTCTTAAGATCTTAGATTTCTGGAGCTGACCTTTTTTATCGACATGGTCATCAGCTACGTCTAATATTATTTCGAGTTGTTTTTTTGGAAGACCTTTTAAACCTAAAAGATGAGCTAGCCTTCCTTTTGAGTTTAGTTGAGAATCGTTGCTAATCGAGTGTGGTTTCATTGAGCCAAGTTTGCAAAATTAGTTCAGCTGAGCGTTTATCTACATCACCTCTATCAGCGTTCTTGTGGGCGTAGTGCCATTTTAGTTGTTTTTTTGCTTCTGAAGAGGATAAATACTCGTCTATAAAAAAGACCTCAATATTAAATCGCTTTGTTAGTTTTCTGCCAAAAGACTTTGCTATGAAGGTCATCTCTTGTTCTTTATTTTCTTTGTCAAGAGGCAGCCCAACAATAAAAGCATCAGCCTTATGCTGATCAATGATTAGGTCAAGATGCTCCCAATTTGTAGAGCCATCTTTGTGATGAAGGACCGTATCAATTCCGCTTGCATGGGAGGTCAGGCTATTAGCAATAGCAATCCCGGTACGTTTAGTTCCTACATCAAAACCAAGGTAGGTTTTGACGGTCATTGAAGCTGTTGAAATAATTCATACCCAACGTACCCATCCGCTGTAAGACCAATGTCAGACTGGAACTGTCTAGTTGCTTTTCGAGTTTTAGATCCCGCCATACCATCTGGAGTGCCGGTATCATAGCCCAGTAAATTCAAGGTATTTTGAATTTGCATAATGTCTTCTTTGCTAAGGAGGGGCTCATCAATAGTTTTTGCAGATAGTTTTGCGTTGCCGTTAACCCTGTCGGATAGATAAGCCACTGAAAGAGCATACAAGATAGAGCGATTCCATCCCATTATTGCATCAAAGTTTCGGTACACTAAAAATGCCGGCCCTCTGTGACCCATTGGCACAATTAAAGAGGCCTTAAAGTTTGATTTTGGTAGGTTTGAGTTGTTACCTCGTCGAACCCCAAGTGCCGCCCATTCATTAACTGTCTTTTCATTATTTAGTCCGGTTAATTGATAGTCGAAGTTTTTAGGAATTAAGGCTTCTCTCCCCCATTTTTCACCTTTTTTCCAGCCAAGTTTGTTTAGAAAGTTAGCAGCACTGGCATAAATATCAGCTTTCTCATTCCACAGGTCTACTTTGCCGTCATTATTGGCATCAACGCCATATGCGATGACATTGGTTGGCATAAATTGCACTGCGCCCATTGCTCCGGCCCAAGATCCAGTTGCATCAAACGGAATGGTTTTTTTATCCATCAACTTTAAAACAGCAATTAGCTCCCTTGTAAAAAACTTTGATCGTCTTTTGTCATAGGCAAGTGTTGCCAAAGAGCGAATAAGACTCTCACTACCCATATAATTTCCATAGTTGCTTTCAAGTCCTAAAAATGCAACTATAACGTAGGCTGGGACGCCGTACTTTTCAGAGGTTTTGCTCAGTAATGAAGCATTATTCTTTAACGTGTCTTTGCCATTATTAAGGCGAACTTTATTAACTCTTTTGTTTACATAATGCCAAAAATTTTGATTAAACTCAGCTTGAGCTTTGTCCGATGCAATGGCAGAAGGTCTTGGCGTAAGCTCAAAGAAAGCCTTATCAATGGTTGATTTAGAAACTCCTTGCTCAGTTGCAGTTTTGCGGACCTGATCTAGAAATTCTTCAAACGAATGTGAGTTAGCAAAAACGCTTGTAGTAAGAAAAATGAGACAAAAAAATCTTAAAAACATAAGTAAATTATAGTGCGTGAATACGTTCTTATTTTAATACTTTTTTTGCAGTAATGATGGCGATGGATGGGAAAAAATAACATTATTTAGAAATAAATTAAAATTATCTGCGGTATTAATATGAAATAAAGAAGATAATTATAAAATTATAAAATCAATCCTTAACTTAATGCCAACTTATAGGCCTCTTGCAGAAATACTAAGACCCAGTGAGCTGAGCGAATTTATTGGTCAGCGTCATTTGCTTGACCCTGATAAGCCGATTGGTAAGGCTTTGTCAGACAAGCAGCTCCACTCAATGATTTTATGGGGGCCTTCTGGTGTTGGAAAAACCACCCTTGCCCGTATTATCTGCTCGCAGATGGGAGCCCATTTTGAACAAATGTCAGCTGTACTTGACGGCATTAAAGAGCTTAGAAATGTAATAGAGCATGCCCAGCTCTATAAGCACCAGGATAAAAATACGATACTATTTGTTGATGAAATTCATCGTTTTAATAAAGCCCAGCAGGACGCTTTTCTGCCTCATATTGAGTCTGGATTAATTACCTTAATTGGAGCAACTACAGAAAATCCTTCTTTTGAAATTAACTCATCGTTACTCTCAAGATCAAGGGTGTATATTCTTGATAAGCTAAGCACTGAGGATCTCTCAACTATTGCCTCAAAAGCATTAAAGAATCAGGATATCCTTCTAGATGACGACGGATCACTAGCTCTGATTATTGATAGTAGTGATGGCGATGCTAGGCGCTTAATTAATATCATTGAGCAGCTAACTGAAACATCAAACAAAACTCTAAATAGAGAAGATATTGCTAAAACGCTCCAGGAAAACATAAGCAGCTTTGATAAGGGCGGTGATATTTATTATCAGCAATTGTCTGCATTCCATAAGTCCGTCAGGGGCTCTTCTCCAGATGGCGCTCTTTATTGGATGGCAAGGATGATTGTTTCAGGCTGCGATCCAAAGATCATTGCTCGAAGGCTATTAGCAATTGCATCAGAGGATATAGGTAACGCCGATCCAAGAGCTCTACAAATTACTATTAATGCCTGGGACGTTTATGAGCGCCTCGGAGATAAAGAAGGAAATAGAGCCATTGCTCAAGCGGCTGTTTTTTGTGCGTGCGCGCCAAAATCGAATGCAGTTTATAGCGCATTTAATAAAGCTATAGAGGCAGCAAAGAATACAGGTGACTTTGCAGTGCCTACTCATCTTAGAAACGCAAGTACTAAGTTGATGGAGGAGTTAGGGCACGGAAAAGGTTATCGCTATGCGCATCATGAGCCTGATGGTCTTAGTAAGGGCCAGACTTATTTTCCTGAGGAGATGGGGGAGCAAATATATTATGAGCCCACTGACCGAGGACTAGAGATTAAAATTAAAGAAAAGCTGAAACAGCTTAGGTCGAATTTATGAACACTTTAACGTCCATTGTAAGCATCGGTATAGGCGCCACTGTCGGAGCTACTTGCCGATACTATATTGGCGTTTATTCAATGCATTACTTTGATAAAGCCTTCCCCTATGGAACCTTAATTTCAAACATTATTGGTTCATTCATCGCAGGTCTATTGGTAGTTTTTGTATTAGAAAAACTCTTTCTTAGTGAGACGTATCGGTTAATGCTACTTGTTGGATTGGCAGGCTCTCTAACTACCATGTCAGCGCTTTCAATTGAGTCTGTTGAGATGCTTAGCGGTGGTAACTATGGCCAGGCATTATTAAATATCTTGTTAAATCTAGGGCTGTCACTTCTTGCTGCAAGCCTTGGCGTAATGCTTGCAAAATATGGCTTTAATTTAGCGCAGAGCTAACTTAACCTCAACTTCATCTAAGAGAATAGATGAGATATTGAGATTAAACTGACTATCAAGCTCTCGAATGCAGGTTGGGCTGGTTACGTTTATTTCTGTAATGTAATCACCGATAACATCAAGCCCAACAAACATAAGCTCTTTTTCAATGAGCATTGGAGCAATCTGACTACATAAATATCGATCCCTTTCTGATAGTGGTTGACCAACACCCTTTGCCCCTGCAGCTAAATTTCCCTTAAAGTTTCCTTCTGCTGGTATTCGAGCGAGCGCATAATCAACAGGCCTTCCATTAATTAATAAAATACGTTTGTCACCGTCCTTTATTTCAGGCAAAAACTCCTGAGCCATAATATAGCAACTTCCTTGATTGGTTATTTTTAGGAGTACTTCCTCGATATTTTTATCACCTTTTGCAAGTTTAAATATATCAGTTCCACCCATTCCATCCAGCGGCTTAACAACTGCTGTTTTAATTTTGGAGATAAACTCTGAAAGCTTTTCGATATTTGAGCTGACAAGTGTTTCTGGAATGCAGTCTGGAAAATTTAAAGCAAAAAGTTTTTCGTTAGCATCCCTTAGTGAGCTTGGTTTATTCACAACTAAAACCCCGCTATCCTCTGCCTGCTCTAGAAGATAAGTTGCATAAATATAATCCATATCAAACGGCGGGTCTTTGCGCATAAACACAACATCTATATTAGTTAGCTGGAGTTCTTCTGTCGCTTCACATTTATACCATTCATGCTCAGAATCTTTGACTAATGTCTTACGCGCATTAGCAATAATTTTTCCGTCCCCATAAAACATATCAGTGCTATCAAAAGTGTAAATGTCCCATCCACGTTTTTGCGCTTCTAGCATCATGGCAAATGAGGAATCTTTAATTGGCTTAATGCTGGAAATGTCATCCATCAGTACGGCGAGTATAATTGGCTTCATTAGGATAGTATAAAGTATTCAGATTAATTAATAATATACATGCCCGTCAAAATATGTTGAAGTAGCGAGGTTAAGGGCGTATAATTTCGCCTCTTTAGTGCGGGGTGGAGCAGTATGGTAGCTCGTCGGGCTCATAACCCGAAGGTCATAGGTTCAAATCCTATCCCCGCTACCAATTTAGACCCCCTCTTTTGGGGGTTTTTATTAGGAATTTTTTGTGGCTAAGATATCTGACAAAGTAGTTGCGTTAATTAATCCAAGTATCAATGATTTGGGTTATGAGCTGGTGGGCGTTGAATACGTTGCCAGTGGAAAACACTCTATTTTGAGGCTTTATATAGATTCAGAGGAAGGCATTGGGGTGGATGATTGTGAGGTTGTTTCTCGCCAAGTAAGTGCAATAATGGACGTTGAGGATCCAATAAGTGGGCAGTACAATCTTGAGGTATCGTCGCCCGGTATCGAAAGACCTCTTTTTAGTATTGCACATTACCAACGTTTTTTAGGCCATGATGTTCGTTTGAGAACATTCAGGCCAATTGATGGTAGAAGAAACTTTACTGGTGCTATTGGTAGCGTTAGCGAAGCTAGTAATTCACTAGAATTAGTAACAGAGCTTGGCCCTGTTACTTTGGAAATAGATTTAATTGAAAAAGCAAATTTAGTTGCTCATTTTTAGGAGAAGCGCATGGATGGTAAAGAGTTATTTTTAATGGTTGAGGCAATCTCAAACGAAAAGAATATAACTAAAGATGATGTTATAGAGTCATTAGAAGAGGCGTTAGCTGTTGCAACAAAGAAGCGAAATAATATTGAAGTTCGTGTTGAGGTTGACAGACATACTGGTGAATTTAATACCTTTAGGCAATGGCTAGTCATTGAGGATGGTGAAAAATTTGTTGATGATGATGGAGAAATGTTTGATCCAGAGATCCATATTTACCAAGCAGATTCTAACGGTCTAGATATTGATGCTTTTGTTGAAGAGCCTATGGAGTCTCTAGAGTTTGGAAGAATTGCAGCTCAAGTTGCTAAACAGGTAATCATTCAAAAGGTTCGTGAAGCCGAAAGAACAGTTATTGTTGATAACTATACGCAGCGTGTTGGTGAAGTTGTCATGGTTACAGTCAAAAGAGTTGATAGAGGAAACGTTTTTGTAGATATGGGCGGAATTGATGGCATGATTTCAAAGTTTGACTTGATACCGAATGAGTCAATTAGAAAAAATGATCGTTTAAGGGCTTATATTAAAGAAGTTAAGTCTACTCCTCGTGGCGCACAAATTTTTCTGAGCCGAACCGTCAACGATATGATGATCGAGCTTTTTACTATGGAAGTACCTGAAATTAGTGAAGGCGTAATAGAAATTAAGGCTGGAGCGAGAGACCCAGGTCTTCGCTCTAAGCTTGCAGTTAAGGCGAAAGATAAGCGGATAGATCCGATTGGCTCATGTATTGGTATGAGGGGCGCACGCGTTCAGGCAGTCTCAAACGAACTAAATGGAGAGAGAGTTGATATTATTCTGTGGGATGAAGACCCTGCGCAGTTTGTAATTAATGCTATGGCTCCAGCAGAGGTTAGCTCAATTGTGGTTGATGAAGAGAAAGGTTTTATGGACATTGCGGTTGAGGAAGACCAATTAGCACTTGCAATAGGCAGGGGCGGTCAGAACATTAAGCTGGCAAGTAGACTTACTGGTTGGAAACTTAATGTAATGTCTATTAGCGATGCAGATGATATCCAGGCGAAAGAGTTACAGAAAACAGGCGAAAAGCTAGCTGAAAAACTTGGTGTTGATGCAGAAGTAGCCGCTGTCTTGATTGATGAGGGCTATACAAATCTTGATGAAATAGCTGAAGCTGAATCGGATGCATTATCCAAAATTGAAGAATTTGACTCTGATATGGTGGGTGAGCTTCAAGAAAGAGCCCAGGATGCGCAGTTAGTTAAGGCATTAACAGATGCAGAATCCACAGAAATCTTACTCAGCGTTGAAGGTGTTGACGAGGCCCTAGCAGCAGCACTTGTTGAAGCTGAAATTACTACAGTAGATGCATTAGCTGAACTGTCAATTGTTGAGGTTTTGGAAATTCAAGATGTTGGAAATGATAGCGCTTCTGCTGTTATTATGGCAGCCAGAGAAAAAGAAGGCTGGTTTGACTAATTTTAATATAGGTGTTTTAAGTATCAATAACTAGAATATATAGGCAAAAATATGGCACATACTGTAGAAAGTTTATCAAAATTACTCAAAAAAACACCTGACCAGGTTTTATCTATTTTATCTGGGGCAGGCATTTCAGGAAAAACAGCTGAATCGAATATTTCTGCAGATGAGAGGCAGGTTCTAATGTCTAGCTTGAGTAAGCGCTCCAGCACTAAGTCAAGTATTTCTGTTTCTAGGAAAACAACAAAACCTGCTTCTAATACATCTTCTTCCGGTGGTGTAAAGATTCAGGTGAAAAAGAAACGTGAGGTTCCTCAAGCTGCTCCAACTGAACAGGTTGATGACGCTGCAATATTAAAAGCAAAAGAAGCTTTGGAGGCTGGAAGAATTGCCGAAGAAAAAGATGAGCAGCATGACGCGAAAAGAAATGACATGGTTCGTCAGCAAAAAATTAAAAATGAAGAGCAGTTGGCTCAAAAAACACAAAAACAATTTACTGAAAAGGAAGAGCAGGATAAAAAAGAGAAGGAAAAATTAGAGGCAGAAAAATCAAATGATTCAAAGAAGAGCCCTAAGAGACTAAGGTCTACTCCATCCCCAGCATCAAATAGAAAACAGCTTCACGTTGCTAGACATAATCCAAATCGAAAACTTAAGAAAAAAGAAAGAACACATATTTCACAGAAAACTCAGGATGAGCAGGCGCAGCATGGCTTTCATATGCCAGTTGAGCCCGTAAAGCATGAAATTTTAATCCCAGAAACTATTAAAATATCTGAGTTAGCGATCAAAATGACGACTAAAGCAGGTGAAGTATTAAAGGCCATGATGGGTATGGGCGTTATGGCCACCCTTAATGACGTAATCGATCAAGATACAGCGATGCTTGTGGTAGAGGAGATGGGGCATACGCCTGTTGCAAGTAGTGAGGAGACAGTTGAAGATACTTTGGTTCAAGAGACATATGATGACGCGGACTCTGCGCCAAGACCCCCAATAGTAACTATTATGGGCCATGTCGATCATGGAAAAACATCACTTCTAGACTATATTAGAAAGTCGAAAGTAGCCTCTGCTGAGGCGGGTGGAATTACTCAACATATCGGCGCATACCAAGTTGAACAAAAGGGAAATTTAATTACTTTTATTGATACTCCAGGCCATGCGGCGTTTTCAAAAATGCGTCTTCGCGGAGCAACCGCAACTGATATTGTAATTCTTGTGGTCGCAGCAGATGACGGCGTTATGCCCCAAACTATTGAATCCATTAAGCATGCCAAGGCTTCAAATGTGCCTATTATTGTGGCTATTAACAAGATAGATAAAGAAGGTGTAGATCTTGATAAAGTGAAGCAAGTGCTTTCAACACATGACGTTATTTCCGATGAATGGGGCGGTGATGTTTTAATGGTTGGAGTTTCAGCACTTACAGGAGCAGGTGTTGATGAGCTTTTAGAAAGTATATCTTTAACGGCAGAAATGTCAGAAATTAAGGCAGTTGTTGATAAGCCAGCGAGTGGCGTAGTTCTTGAGGCTCGATTAGATAAAGGACGCGGAAAAGTAACTACTATACTTGTTCAGTCAGGCACTCTTAAGAAAGGCGACATTGTTATTGCGGGCCAAGAGTATGGAAAAGTTAAGCAAATTATTGATGATAATGGTAGGCCAATTAATAAGGCAGGGCCATCAACACCAGTTGAAATTTTAGGTTTATCAGGTGTCCCAGACTCTGGAGCTGAGGTTCTTGTTGTGGCTAGTGAGCGCAAGGCAAGAGAGGTAGCAGACTTTAGAAAGTCAAAAGATAGAGAGTCCAAGCTTCAAAAGCAGCAAGCTGAAAAGATGGATAACTTCTTCGCCACTATGGAAGAGGGTGAAATTTCTACAGTTAATGTGATAATTAAATCAGATGTACGTGGCTCAGCACAGGCCTTGGTTGAGGCTTTAGAAGAGCTCTCAACTGATGAAGTTAAAGTGAAAGTTGTGTCTTCAGGCGTAGGAGCAATTAATAATACTGATATTTCTTTAGCCAGCGCTTCAGAAGCCGTTGTTCTTGGTTTTAATGTTAGAGCAGACTCTGTTGCTAAGAAGGCTGCTGATGCTGAAGGTGTTAAAATTGAGTATTACAGTATTATTTATAATTTAATTGATGATATTAAAGCAATTATGGGTGGTTTATTAAGCCCAGAATTAAGTGAAAATATTATTGGAATTGCGGGCGTTAAAGATGTCTTTAGATCACCTAAGTTTGGAGATATTGCGGGTTGTATGGTTGAAGAGGGAGTTGTAAGGAAAGATAGCCCAATCCGTGTGTTGCGAGAGAGTGTTGTAATTTATGAAGGTGAGTTAGAATCTCTAAGGCGCTTTAAAGATGATGTAAAAGAAGTTAAGTCTGGAACTGAATGTGGAATTGGAGTTTTAAATTACAAAGACGTTCAGCCTGGAGATCAAATTGAAGTATTTGAGCGTATAGAGCGCGCTAGAACATTATAGGGCAGAGATTCTAAATGGCACAACAAATAAGTTTTAGGACCGAAAGAGTAAACGAACTTATTAAGCGTGAACTCGTCCTCTTGTTATCGAAAGAAACGAAAGATCCTAGGCTCCAAGAGGTCGTTATCACTGACGTCATTGTTACTCGTGATTTAACCAGCGCAAAAGTTTTTTTCTCAGTCGAAGAGCTTTCTCAAAAATCTGTCGCAGCTTTGCTTAATAAGGCTAGTGGTTTTTTTAGAAAATCTTTATCAAAAACTTTAGACTTAAGGCATACCCCATCACTAAACTTTATTTATGATACAGCTCCAAATGCTGGCGCTAGAATGGATGATCTCTTAAGTAAAATTTAAACCCATAAAAAATGTCTAAACGCAACCCAAAAGGTAGAGACATCAACGGAGTTTTACTTCTTGATAAAGCTAGTGGCCACAGTTCCAATTCTGCCCTGCAAGATGTAAAACGATTGTTCGATGCTAATAAGGCTGGACATACTGGAAGTCTTGACCCTCTTGCAAGTGGACTCTTGCCAATCTGTTTAGGGCAAGCAACAAAAGTTGCACAGTTCTTGTTGAATGGCGATAAGCGCTATTTTGTGCGTGGTAAATTAGGCCAAATAAGTGACACGGGAGACTCAGATGGTCAGGTCGTTGATTTTGGTTCCACAAAAGGAATCAATGAGCAAGCTATCAAAAATGTTTTGTTAGATTTTGTAGGCAGTATCAATCAAGTTCCGCCAATGTACTCTGCTCTTAAGAGAAACGGAACGCCTCTTTATAAACTTGCAAGAAAAGGCATTGAGGTTGAAAGAGAAGCCAGGCCAGTAACAATTCATGAGATAAAGTTCAAAGGCTTTGAAGAGGAAATTTTAAGCCTAGAAGTTTCGTGTTCAAAAGGCACGTATATTCGAACCTTGATTGAAGATATAGGAGAATCGTTTGGCTGTGGTGGGCATGTTATTGAGCTAAGAAGAGTTGGATTCACTCATTTTGATATACCACAGGCCAGAACTTTTGAGGACCTAGTAGAGCTAAAAAATAAAGGTTTAAGCGAACTTGATTCAACTCTTCTTTGTGCGGATGAGATGTTGCCAAACCTTAAAGGACTTTATTTGAATGCTGAACAAACACTTGATATTAAACATGGAAGAAAGCTTCAGTTTCCTGGTCTAGATGTTGGTCAAAAAATTAAGCTTTATGACGAAAAAAAACAGTTTATTGGTATTGGTGAGAATAATGTTTTATCTGAAGTTTGGCCTAAAAGGGTTTTTGTTTGAGAGGAAAATTTTTCAAGCTTAGTATTTAAAAGGAGGTGTTATGAAAGTTTTAATAATAGGCTCTGGTGGCCGTGAACATGCATTAGCTTGGCAGTGCTCTTTATTTGATGAAGTAGAGCATGTATTTGTAGCACCTGGAAATGCTGGCACAGACTTAGAGAAAAAAATATCAAATATTACGATAGACCCTGAAAATATCCCAGCGCTAATTTCGTTTGCTAAAAGTGAGCTTATAAACATTACAATTGTTGGGCCAGAGGCTCCTTTAGTTATGGGAGTGGTTGATAATTTCCAAGAGGAAGGCCTGGCAATATTTGGACCTTCAAAACTAGCATCTCAATTAGAGGGATCAAAAGCATTCTCTAAGGATTTTATGCATAGAAACAATATCCCAACAGCATTTTATAAGGTCTTCACTGAATCTAAGCTTGCAATTAAATATGTCAAAGAGAAGGGCACACCTATCGTTATAAAGGCGGATGGACTAGCTGCTGGAAAAGGGGTAATTATTGCAAATACTCTAAATGAGGCAACACTTGCTATTAATGATATGCTTGAAGGAAATCGATTTGGAGAGGCTGGATCTAGAGTAGTCATAGAAGAGTTTTTAATGGGTGAAGAGGCAAGTTTTATAGTTATGGTCGATGGAAGTAATATACTTCCAATGGCTACATCACAGGACCATAAGGCAAGAGATAATGGTGATAAGGGCCCTAATACTGGAGGAATGGGGGCGTACTCACCAGCACCAATAGTAAGTCCTTTAGTTTTTGATGATGTAATGGAAAAAATTATTAAACCAACTGTTGAGGCAATGAAATCCGAAGGCATGCCATATACTGGTTTTTTATATGCGGGACTTATGGTCGACGACAAAGGCATGACAAAAGTACTCGAGTACAACTGTAGATTTGGAGATCCTGAAACGCAGCCAATAATGATGCGCTTGAAATCTAATTTAGCTAAATTATGTATTTCAGCAACTCAAGGTAATTTGGATTCAGAAAAAGCTGAATGGGATGAGAGGGCCTCTTTGGGCGTTGTAATGGTTGCTTCTGGCTATCCAGAGGCTTATAAAAAAGGAGAAATAATTAATCTTCCTACAGAAGAATCTAGCTCTAAAATCTTTCATGCTGGAACAAGGTTAGATGCAGGCAATATTACCAGTAATGGTGGGCGAGTTCTTTGCGCAACTGCATTAGGCACGGACATTAAAGAGGCACAAGAAAAAGCTTATCAGCTTATTAATTTAGTTAGTTGGGAAGGGAGCTACTTTAGAACTGACATTGGTTTTAAAGGTATATAGGGTGCTTAACATTATTGGCGTAGATGAGGCTGGAAGAGGCCCTTTAGTTGGAAATGTGGTTGCAGCAGCAGTAATTTTTCCTGTTAATTTTTTTATTGAGGGTCTCACTGATTCTAAGAAATTAACAGAAAAAAAACGTGAAGATTTCTACTACCAGATTACTAACCAGTGCTTTTGGTCAGTGGCTGAAGCTAGTAGTATTGAAATTGATGAGGTCAATATATTGCAAGCAACAATGCTTGCGATGACAAGAGCAATAAATAGTTTACAGCACCAGCTGTTAAGTCAAAATCAAGATGAGATATTTCAAGTCCTTGTTGATGGAAATCGTTGTCCAGATGTTGATAATTGCCGTGCAATAGTTAAAGGAGATTTGACTGAGCCTGTTATTTCGGCCGCATCGGTTATTGCAAAAGTTACAAGAGACAGGCAAATGAAGGAACTGGACTTAAGGTTTCCTGAGTACGGATTTCAAAATCACAAAGGATATGGCACGAAGGAACATCTTATTGCCTTATCAAAGTATGGACCAATTGATGGACAGCATCGATTCACTTTTCGGCCAATAAAAAACCTTTAGTTTGTTTCTAGTTCGTAGATTTGTTGCTGTAATTCATTTTGAGCAGCTTCAAGCTCTGCTTTTTTTGCTTCAAGAATAGCTCTTTTCTCTGCCTCTTCTTTTTTCTTATTATCCTTTTCAATTTCTGCTGCAGGCCTTGTTGCTAGGTAATTAAATAGTTTAACAACTTTCTTAACATTTTTTGCCTTACTAGCAATATTGGTAGCGTGTTCTGCCTCCCTTTTTGTTACTGATCCCATTAAGTAGACTGTCGCCCTTTCAGTAAGAACAGAAACATGAGCTGGATGAAATACTTCTTGATCTAGGAATAGGGCCTCTATCTGAACCGAAATTACTCCGTCTCTAGCGCGCTTTAAATAGCTACTATTTGGCATCACGGCTACTTCATTGATCAGTTGGCTCATCTTTGGTGCTCTTTTTTTAACTGTTTCCTCGAGATAGCTCTTAAGATCATCAGTTGGCACTTCACCAGTCATCAATACAGATTTGTTATAGACATTAAAGTTAATATGCGTATCTTCTAGCATGGAGTCTTTACTAACAATATTCCCTAAATTCATATAAAGAGTTTTGTCATCCAAAATTTCACCCATTGTGCGGCGATCATTAGACATTGTAGCAACAGTAGTAACCGCTGCAGCTCCTTGAACTATTGGAGCGCATGAACTTAAGATAGTGGATGATATGAGAAGTGCAGATAATATAATTACTTTTTTCATTAATACTCCTTGTTACTAGTTAGCCAAAGCTAAAAAAAAGATATCTCTGTATTTTAAAGCAGTATCAGTATCTATTAAAGCTAAAGACATAGATAAATTTTGATAATAATGTAGGTTAATAAAGCATAATGGTAATCATATATGAACCTTGGTTAAGACTTTAAAATGATAGGAAAGCTGTTTATTGTAGCAACTCCAATTGGTAATTTGAATGATATTACTTATAGGGCAATCGAAACATTAAAGAATGTCGATATAGTTTTAGCTGAAGATACGAGACATAGCAAAAAATTATTTGCACACTTTGAAATTTCAACGCCACTAAAAGCTTTTCATGAGCACAATGAGCGAGAGAAGACTGAATCTATTATCTCCGAGCTAAATTCTGGTATTTCAGCTGCACTTATAAGTGATGCTGGAACCCCTTTGATAAGTGATCCAGGCTATTTTTTAGTTTCACAGGCAAAAAAAGAAGGGATTGAGGTTGTGCCTATCCCAGGACCTAGTGCAATAATTACAGCCCTTTCAGCTTCTGGCTTAGCAAGTAATAGCTTTACTTTTTTTGGATTTCTGCCTTCAAAAAAAATTGCAAGAATTAAATATCTTCATAATAAAACCACTCTTAAAGAGACAATTATCTTCTACGAGTCGCCTAAGCGAATATTGGCAACTTTAAAGGACATGTTGGAAGTATTTGGAAATGAGCGAAAGGTCTGTCTTGCTAAAGAGCTGACCAAATCCTTTGAAACAATCCGCACTGACATAATAGAGAATGTAATCGAATACCTTGCTGCTGATTTAGCGCATCAAAAAGGTGAATTTGTAATACTAATATCTTCAGCTGATAAAATAGATCTTGTTGATGCTGAAAACCAATTAGGGGAAATTTTGCCAATCCTTTGTGCTGAAATGGGCGCATCAAAAGCGGCAAAATTGGCTGCTAAAATTACTGGTATCGATAAAAAACATTGCTACAATAAGGCTATAGAGTTATGAATAATTTCTACAAACATCACATTTTTTTCTGCAATAATATTCGACAAGATGGTAAGCAGTGCTGCTCAGAAAACGGCGCGAAAGAGCTTTATCGTTATGCTAAAGACCAATGTCGCGCGAATTCTACATTGGGCAAAGGGCAATTTGGTGTTAGTGAATCCCGTTGTTTAGGTCGCTGTGAGGATGGACCCGTTGCAGTTGTTTATCCTGATAACATTTGGTATCAATACATTGATGAAGAGGATATTGATGAGATTCTAACATCTCATTTAGAGGGCGGTAAGGTGGTTGAGCGATTACTAATTAAATAGGTTATGTTATTTCTCAAGTCGAGTAATGCCCTCAAGGATATATGGATATAAGTTACTCGCTATTATCTTGATACCCCTTTTATTAGGGTGCTTATAATCGGCCTGTAAGTTTTTCTTTTCTAAGGCAATATCTTTAAGTAAAAAAGGCATAAAAATTAAGTCATATTTGGCAGCAAGTTTAGGATAAATTCCATCAAATTTAATTTTATAATCTGGCCCCATACTTTCAGGAGATTGCATTCCAGCGAGTATTACAATCGAGTTACCTTGATTAAACTTAGTGATTATTGAATCAAGGTTCTCCATTGTCAATAATGGGTTAAGGCCCCTTAACATATCATTTGCACCAAGGCACACAACCACTATGTTTGGCTTATCTCCAAGAGACCAGTCCACCCTGGACAAGCCATTTTTAGAAGTGTTTCCAGAAATACTAGCATTAATAACGCTGACTGTAAAATTTTTATCTTCAAAATTACGCGTGAGCTCTGAGGCTAAATTCTCGTTTTGAGATAGCCCATATCCAGCCATCAGGCTGTCTCCATAGAGCATAATTTTTATAGGGTTTTCAGCATAAGCACTGGTAAATAAAAATATGCATATTAAGCCAGTAAATAGTGCTTTTAGCTTTAGTTTTTTTGAGATAATCATTGCCCGAATTTTATATTAGATTAAGCGATGAGTGAAGCTATACAGTTCAATAATGTTTCGTTAAATTACGGCTCTAAAAACGATGTAGTAGAAGTTTTAAAGCGTATCAATTTTTCAGTAAACAGTGAAGAAATTATTTCTATTGTTGGACCAAGTGGTTCAGGAAAAACATCAATCATTATGCTTGCTTCAGGCCTTGAAACTGCTACTGAAGGTTCAATTAAGATTAATAATGAAGAAATTGTTGGGCTGAAAGAAGACAGACTATCAGAGGTTAGAAGAAAAAATATTGGTATTGTTTTTCAATCCTTCTATCTAATTCCTAACCTTACCGCTATTGAAAATGTTTTATTATCGCTCGAGGCAAATCAAAAATATAATCAAGATGATGATGCTAAAGCATTACTTGCAGATTTTGGTCTCTACCATAGACTCAATCATCTTCCAAGTGAACTTTCTGGCGGTGAGCAACAAAGAGTTGCCATTGCTCGAGCACTAATAAATAACCCTAAAATTATTCTGGCAGATGAGCCAACAGGAAATTTAGATAGTGCTAATTCAGAAAGTATGATGGATCTGCTTTTTAATTACACCAAAAAAAGTAAAACCTCACTAGTCATGGTAACCCATGACAATTCAATAGCAGTGCGATGCGATCGTATTATTGAAATTAAGGACGGTCAAATTGTTTGATATTCAGCAACTACGCTTAATTAATAAGTATGCAATAAGAGATTTTTCTAGAAGCTATAAAAAATTATGGGTTGTCACGAGCACACTTTTTATTAGTTTACTCTTGCTTTCTCTTACTTTCTCCATCAAGGAGGCTTTGAATAATGAAATTGAAGCAAACTCTAAAGAGTTATTAGGTGGTGACATTCAAATTACCAGTGGTATTGACCCGTTACCTAGTTTAGTGCTTGAAGAGTTAAAGGATTTAGGTAAAGTTAGTTCAACAATTGAGCTTGCAACCATGGTTTCAAAAAAAGGTCAGTCGCCTGTGTTTTCTGAGCTAAGGGCAGTAGATGATAACTACCCACTTTATGGCGAGATTATTACAATGCCTCAGGGCGCCGCTGAAAAAATATTTTTAAATACAGAAAAGCCAACTGTTCTAATTAATGAGAGCATTCAAAACTTACTCCAAGTTGAGATTGGGGATGATGTTGTGATTATGGGGAAAAGTTTTAACGTGGGCGGCTTGGTTTTATCCGTTCCAGATCTTGCAGAGCGAGCTGTTTTTGGTGAATTTGCAATAATTAGTAAGTCGAGTTATGATCAATTTGGACTGAGCTCAGCTGGAAGTTTTCTTGATCATGAGTACCGGCTGAAGTTTAGTAATTCTAATGAAGAGGGAGAACAAACTCGATTGGCTAAATCAATTATTGCCTATGATGATAGTATTGAAACTAGACTACCAGGAGATAGTGGGCGAAGTTTAAATAGGATAATTGATAACTTTTCTAACTTTTTAAATTTAGTGTCAGTAAGCGCAATGATAATTGCAGGCATTGGAATCAGTAACACCTTACTTTCTTTCGTTAACCAAAGAAATACTAGTATTGCGGTTAAAAAATCGATCGGTTTTTCTTCGAATTTTATTCAACTCATGTACTTTTATGAAATTATTCTAATATTAATAGTCACATCAATTATTGCCTATTTATTTGGGGTTTTTAGCCCTTTGTTGGCGAATGAATTTCTACCAAAGTCTTTAGGCATTGATCTTCAGCCAACTGTCAGCTTAATAGGCTATCTAAATATTTTTTTCATTGGCTTATTAGTTGTTTTGATTTTTTCAATACCATCGCTATATTCGATTAGTGAGATCAAAGCAGTTGCTTTGTTTCGTAATACTTTTCAGCCAGTAAGTCTAAACTTCTCTTTAAAAAATATTATTTTACTGGCGATTCTGGTTACAATTTTGACTACTTATTTTGTTCTTCAGACTGAGCAAAAATATTACACAGTCCTATACTTTTTAGCATTTTTTATTACGATGCTTATATTTTATGGCGTTTCTAAACTGTTAATTTTCTTTCTTAGAAGGTTTCATAAATTTTCTAATAATGGCTATAGGATTGCGTATAGGAATATTGTTGCAAAAAAATCACTTGCACCTATTATGACAATATCTTTAGGTATAGGTTTAACGCTCCTGCTCACTTTGAGTTTTGTAGCCAATAATTTAAAAAAAGAAATATCAGATAGCATTCCATCGATGGCACCAGATTTATTTTTTGTGAGCATCGATAGAGATATTAAAAGTGACTTAGAGTCTTTTATTAAAAATATGGATCCCAATGTAGCTCTTGAATTTAGTCCAATGGCGAGTGCTTCATTTATCTCCCTAAATGGAACGCCTATAGAAGAGATTGTTTCAGAAAACAATAGATCTGCATGGGTTGTTAGGGGCGATAGGCGGATCTCATGGGCAGAAAAACCAAAGCCAGATAACCCAATTATCGAGGGTGAATGGTGGGAGCCTGGTAATGAAAATGAGATGTTCATTTCCATGGACAGTAGAGCTGCTTATGACCTAGGCATGAAGATAAATGACAAGATTACATTGAATATACTGGGTAGGGATGTCACTGGAACTTTAAAGAATTTTAGAGAGGTTGATTACCGGGATATTTCTGTTAACTTTGCAATTATTATTAATAAAGCTTTTGCTAAAAAGCTCCCTTATGAATATATTGGAACGCTTAAGTCAGACTTATCCTCTAATGATATTCTGGCCCTTGTTGTCGAGAGGTTTCCTAACGTATCAGCTATAAAAGTTGATAGGATTTTGTCCCAAATTAGCGGCGTATTAAATAAAATATTTATAGCCGTAACTGGAATATCTTTAATTGTTATTGTGATTGGTTTGATTGTAATTGTCAGTGCAGTCATGGTTCAAACTACATTTAGAAGATACAATAATTTGATCTACAAAATATTAGGTGTGGATTTTCCAACGATACTTAAAGCAATGACGATAGAGTTTGCTGTTATATACTTCACCTTGATTTTCTTTGCACTATCAGTTGCTGTCTTGGGGTCATATCTTGTTGTTGAGAATACCCTTCAGCTAACTTGGAAATTTGATTTAGGGCTGACGCTTTGGATTTTATTGACAACTGCAACAGTATCTTTTGTACTTATTTTGATGGCAAATAAAAGTATCTTTAGCCCCAAAGTATATCCACTTATTCGTAATGAGTAATTGTTAGAGCTAGAACTAATTTAAGTACTAAAGAAAAGCAAGTAGTCTTTGATTAAGGGTGTTTACTTTGTCCTTTAGCTCACTTATTTTTGAGTTATTTTCAATAACATCAGTAGGAATATAATTATTTAATTGAAGGCGTTTTTCTCGACTTGATTGAGAAAGTAGCATTATTTTTGCTTTTTCTTTATCAATACTGTCTCTAGACATTAGTCGTATCAACTGCGTTTCAGTTTCACAATCTACAACTATAGCTCTATCGAATGGCCCCCATAGTTCTTTTTCTACTAGGAGAGGTATTACTACTATCATAATCCCTCCTCTACAATTATCCATTGAAGATTTCATTTTTTGAAGTATCTTTGGATGAAGTATCTGCTCAATTTGCGCTCTATTTCTTCCTTTCTTAAAGAGCTCATCACGAAGATTTTTACGATCAAGTGTCCCATCAGATAGAAGTATTGACTTTCCAAAAGCCTCTATGAGTTCTTTTAGGCCATCTGATCCTGGTAACACAACTTCCCGAGAAATAATGTCTAGGTCAATGATATAACAACCATGAATTTCTAATAAGTCACTTACTAGAGTTTTTCCTGAAGCTATTCCACCTGTAAGGGCAATTTTAAGAACTTTCTTTTCCATTAAAATTAAGTTAAGTGCATGAAAGTAACTAAATTTTATATTGAATTCTAGCTGATACTGGAAGAATGATAATAATACGGTGCTTATTTGCTGGTTTAGCTTGACTTTTTCAAGAAAAATTTCGATAATAGGCGCTCTTTTTGGTTATGTAGCTCAGCTGGTTAGAGCACAGCATTCATAATGCTGGGGTCGGTGGTTCAAGTCCACCCATAACCACCATATATAATAAGGCTTTCAGCCATTTCACTTAAATCAAAATAATGTTTGGGTACACATTGGGTACACAATAGAACAGATTTCAACCCTTATTTCATCGCCCTTCTTAGTTGCTAATAATTATATATTTACTAATTGTTTTATAATTAATACGCCTTAACCAGTGGTTTAGAGAGCATACAACCAGTGGTTTAGATAAATACTATTAAAAATCTACTATCCCTCGCATATATATACTGACTTTGAACGGTACGGGGGACCCCCTGTCACTAATGGCTACATACATATAATACCTCCCTCACAGATGAAACGAAGTTTGGTCTTTGGTTTCACCAGTCTATAATAGCCTCCATGAAAAAACTATTACTACTTCTAACATTATTCTTTTTCTCAATTCAAGGTTTCGCAGCAGGCTGTCCTGATGGCAGTGAACCAGTTAAGAGTATATCTGCGGACGGTACTTATTTTGTATTTGAGTGTAACAATAATACTCAAAACAGTTCATCGGCTAATCAAAACTACGACATAACTATTGTCAACAAATCAAGCTTTCCAACAAAAACTTTACAGGAGTGGGCTGATTCTGCTAGTTCTAAAATGGCTTCACGTGAGTCAGATATATTGGTTCTTTTGTATGATGTTGGGCAAGTAATTAACCCAGTTAAAAATTTATATGGAAGCTTTCGTCTTCACCAAGTATTAATGTCTCCAAAAGAAATCAATGAAAGTAAAAAGTTAATTGAAGACTGGTTTATAAATTCAGGCTGTTCTGGTGGCGCTGATTATGGCCTTATGAATGACATTAAAGTGGGCTTAGATAAAGGATTAGACTGGTCATCCCAATGGACTCTTTGCACTAATAAACGACTAATCGTAATGGCCCTTCCTGAGGAGATGAGAAGTAACCCAAATGGCCAAGATGCTGTTTTTATTGATATCCAAGGTTTTCTTCAACACGAGCTCTATCATGCTTTTCAGCATGACTTAGCAAATACAGGTGAGTGCAGAAACAGGAGAGATAAAAAGAATAGCAACAGTAGCTGGATGATTGAAGGTGGAGCTAGATACTTTGCTGAACGCTTACTCCCATTCCCAAAAGCTGACTTTAAAGATTTAATTCTTCGACCAATCTATGAAAACAAAATGGTTTTAGGTGATGCAGAGGACGTCGTTGGCGCAGCAATACTTTTGTTGATGATAGAAAGAGGGTTAATAAATGAAAGTGAAATTATGGATGGTAGTTTATTTCATGATTGTGCGAGAGAGTTAAAATTTGACAAAAATAGCGATGAAATGAAATTTGTATTAAGTAATTGGAACAATGAAGAATATGAATTTTCACCAGAAATTTTATTAGATTATGATGCTTCAAAAGCAACTACGAATGAATCATTCCCAACAGTTGATTACAACACAAACGTCAAAGAACTATGTCAGGGACATATTGCAGCAAATTGGAAGGGTTATATGGAGCATAATTCTAGTGGTTATTTTTTTGCAGTTGTGGGAGAAGATGGTCGCTGTGAACACGGTGTTGGGAGAACTAAAGAAGACGCATTTAATGAGTGTACAAAATGGCAGGAAGAAAATAATATTGTTGGAACCTGTGAACTTTATGGTCGTTCAGGTGAGGTAGTTTGGGATGGTCATTTGAAACCATCGAAATAAGGCTCTAAATAAGTATCAGTGTCCACAAAAGATTATTGGTACCATGAACTAATCTACTATACCTTGCATATATATACTGACTTTGATACCTAGTGGGGGAGGCTCATTGAACTCATCTAACTATTAATATTACCCTCCGCCTACATCAGAAAGAATTTGCATTTATTTGAGATATATATTAGGCTGTATGATAATTTTTTTACATATACTAAAATATGTTTTCTAGTCGATTATTTAACCTTCTTGGATATAAAGCAATATATCTAAATCACTGTAGGCGATTGAAAAAAAATCCCCGACCAGTTAGTCTTCCAATATTTGGAAAAATCAAAACTTATCATGAAATAATTAATATTCATGATAATTTTGCTGTTGGACAGCTTAGAGATGATATTGTTGAGACCTATTTGTCACAAGAAAAAAATCCAGTAGTAGTAGATTGTGGTGTGAATATTGGAATTACAGTCCGTTGGTGGTTAAATGGTCTTGCTAATAATAATCTTCGAGTTATTGGTATTGATATGATTGATGAGGCTCACAAATTTACTATTAATTCTCTATTAGATGCTAATATTGATCCTGAAAGATATCAATACCATGTTGCTGCATTATGGGAGCATGGGGATGCAACTTTTAATATCGATGTTGAAGACCCTTTGTTAGGTGAGACTAATGTATTTGATGTAAGCGAAGGCATAGATTTGAGAATAGTGCATTCAAAAAAATTGGATGATTTATTAGTTGGAGCATCATTAAAAAAAATTGATTTATTGAAATTAGATATAGAGGGCGCAGGTGCACATGCTCTTGAAGGTGGACTAGAGATACTAAAAGTCACAAAACATGTTGTGATTGAACTTCATGACGAAGAAGAACAAAAAAAGTCATCGAAATTATTATTAAATAATGGTTTTTATTTAAGAAAATCTGTTGGAAGACATTTATGGTGGGAGCGTGTTTAAATTTGGATAAACTCGATTAGGCTCTGACCTCGAATTTTGAGGTTCTATCGAGTAAATGTATTAATGGAGATTGCTTATTAAAACAATCTTTATTTAAAAAACTCCTAATCTACACCTACCCTTTCACCTATTATTTATAATCAGCATAATGATAAAAAAATATTTATTTTTATTCCTAATTAGTTTTGCAAGTCTTTCATATGCTAATTATTTAGATGATTGGACTAATGAAGATCTCTGTAGATGGATGGATGCTGCTTCTATTCCTGAGCATATTTCAGAAGAGATATATATCAGAAAAGCTGTATGCTTTAACGATTCTGAGGTTATTGAGTTAACAAGTCAAGCCACCTATATTAGTGAAAATGGAACTGTTTTTCCTTCACCTAAGCCTTCTGCAAAAGTAAAGACGAATAGTGGTTTACGTTTCAGATTCACCTATAAGATAACTTTATGATGAAACCTCGACTATGAGTTGGTGGACATCAGTTTTAGGCGGGGCGCTAGGCTATATGATTGGTGGCCCACTTGGTGCAATGCTTGGTGTTGCATTTGCGGGTAACCTTTCAAAAGGCAAGTCTAATTTCCGTGGATCTGCATCAGATTATCGGCCCGGTGATCAGCAACGCGTTCAAGCAGCATTTTTTAGTAGTGTATTTTCAGTTATGGGCTACATTGCCAAAGTAGATGGTAAAGTCTCAAAGTCTGAAATTCTTCTAGCTCAGCAAGTTATGCAGCACATGCAGTTATCTGAAGATATGCAAAAAGCTGCAAAAGAGCTCTTTAATCAAGGTAAACAAAAAGATTTTAACCTAGACGAAGTGCTTGAGCAGTTTCGCACCGAATCTCATAGGCGTACCCACCTAGTCCGGATGTTTTTAGAGATTCAAATTCAAGCTACATATGCAGATGGTGTGTTTGATGATAAAGAGTATGACGCTCTTAAATATATTGTTCAAAAACTGCGCTTCCCTATTCATGAATTAGAGCAACTTATTCAGCAGTTTTCTGCTGGGAGTGGTAAATCTAGAAAACTAACAATCGATGATGCATATGTCATACTAGGTGCTGATAAAAGCCTTACTGACAAAGAGCTTAAGCGAGCCTACCGCAGATTATTAGCTCAGCACCATCCAGATAAATTAGTTGCTAAAGGATTGCCAGATGAAATGATAAAATTAGCAAATGATAAAACTCAAGAAATCATTAGTGCTTATGAGTTCATTAAAAAGGACCGTGGCATGCGCTAATTAAGTTACACCACTCGTATTAAATGATAAAAAAATCAGTCAAGTTTTTAGTGGGTGGATTTATTGTGTTAACAATAATCGCCGCACTAGGTCACAGAGTAATTATTCCAAAGTTAATACCATTATCAGATCTGCCAACGCCATCAGGCATTTATGATGTTGGAACAAGAATATTTGAATGGACTGATGTCTCGCGTGACGAGTGGTTTACAGAAGAAAAAGATGACAAACGACGCATTGTTGTTCAAATTTGGTACCCAAGCGAAGATACAAATACAGATCCAGTTCCATACTTGGTATCAGCAGATAAGTGGTTACCAGCTTTAAGTGGTATTCTGGAGATTCCCCAATTTCTTTTTAATCATTTACGAAACATAGGTACACATTCAGTCCTTGATGCTTCTGTGAATAAACAGATAGAAGAGGCCCCTTTGGTTCTTTTTTCGCACGGCATTTGGGGAATGCGTTTTCAAAATACAGCGCAGTTCGAGGCACTAGCGAGTAGGGGCTATATTGTTGCTTCTGTAGACCATGCATATGATGCAAGTCTTACGCTTTTTAAGGACGGAACCATTGCAGATTTTAGGTCTGGATATGAAGGTGAATTAAGTGAAGAGGAGTTTTGGGAGTTACGTAATCCACAACTTCGTACACGAGTGAGTGATATTCGCTTTATGATTGATACTATTGGCATCAAAAAGCATAAAGGGGACGAAGTTTGGTCCGTCATTGATATGGAACATATTGGTGTTTTTGGACATTCTTATGGAGGAGCGACAAGTCTAATTGCCAGCATGCAAGACGAGCGTATTGACGCCGCAATAGCGCTTGATGGGTGGATGATACCGGTGCCACTTGATATTATTGATAGCGGCTCTGATAAGCCTTTTTATTATATTGGCAGGGAGTCATGGCCTGATCCGCTTAACTACCAGCAGCTTAATAAGTTTCTTGATAGTAGTTCAAGCCAGTCAACTTTATTTTTGAAAGGAACAGAGCATTTTGATTACTCTGATGCGCCTCTTTTTTCGCCTTATATGCAAATACTTGGCTTGTCTGGTGAAATTCCTGCTAATGAATTAGCTCAAAAACTTGAGGATGAGATTGTTGGCTTTTTCGATAACCACCTAAATTATGAATCAAAAATTTAGATAAGTGGATAACAGTTCTCGTAATAACAAAATGAAATAAAATCTTAGTATAAATAGAATTGTTCCTTTGATGAGAATGCTAAGTAGAAAAATATGAATAAACTCTTAACGCCTTTAACTTTCCCTCAAGGGACAAGAATTAAGAATCGCTTTATGCTCGCTCCCTTAACAAATACTCAAAGCCATGAAGACGGGGTGCTTTCAGATGAAGAGTTCAAGTGGCTTACAATGCGTGCAGAGGGCGGCTTTGGTTTAACCATGACCTGCGCTGCTCACGTGCAGCCCGAGGGAAAGGGTTTTCCAGGTCAATTAGGTGTCTTTTCTGATGATCATCTAGAAGGGTTAAAGAGATTAGCATCCACAATAAAAATGAATGGAAGCGTCGCTATTTGTCAGCTTCACCATGCGGGGATGAGGTCACCAAAAGAGTTAATAGGGCAAATGCCCGTTTGTCCTTCTGATAATGAAAAATTTAAAGCTAGGGCTCTTACTACTAAAGAAGTCAAAGCACTAAGGGATGACTTTATCGAAGCAGCCATTCGCTCAGAAGCATCAGGGTTTGATGGGGTTGAGCTTCATGCAGCACATGGATATATCCTTGCGCAATTCTTAAGCCCAGAAATCAATCAGAGAGAGGATACTTATGGACAAAGCCTAAATAATCGTTGCAGGCTGCTTTATGAAATCATTGACGGCATAAGAAAAGAGTGCAACAAAAATTTTATGATTGGCGTTAGACTTTCACCTGAAAGGTTTGATATGAAATTAGCAGAGGTTATTATTATTGCTCAAGAGCTTATGACTTCAGGCAAGATTGATTTTATAGATATGTCTCTTTGGGACGTCTTTAAAGAGCCTGAAGAAGAGGAGTTTAAAGGCAAGAGTCTCCTCTCTTACTTCACCGAACTTGAAAGAGGAAATACACGACTTGGAGTTGCTGGAAGTATAAGAACTCCTAAAGATGCAGAGCGAGTTATGTCTCAAGGCGTGGACTGGATCATGCTTGGGAGGGCGGGAATGTTGCACCATGATTTTCCAAAATTATATGAAGATAACCCACGGTTTTCACCTATAGAGATTCCCGTTACTAGAGATTACTTGTTGCAGGAAGGGCTTTCAGACAAATTTATCAACTACATAAGCAAATGGGGATTCACCTCAGAGCTAAGCAAAAACGCAGAGTAACTAATCACATGGCAAGAGGGCAAAAATCATTTAAGCATTCTAATAATGGTCCAGCAGTTACCGATGATGAAATTTATATGATGGTAATGCTCTATACCTATCAACATAAAAGCATTGATTATCTTGCTCGGAAATTTAACGTCAGCTCTCCTGTAGCTAAAGAAATTATCATTCGAAGTCGTTTTGGTGGGGCTTGTGGCTAAGATCAATATACTACCTCTAATTATTTTTATTCTTGCAGGTCAAGCCTATGCAGACAAAAATGATTTATTCCTTGAGGGATTAGAAGGGGTTGTCAGGATTGATTTTTCGGATGGAAGTATTTATAAAGGACAAGTTGATGAATGCTTAATTGAATTGACTAAAGCAACCTGTATGTCTGGGATGGGGGTTTATGACGCCATAGATGGTTCAAAATATTTTGGAAGTTTTAAGGGTAATAAGCCCAATGGTAATGGTTTATTTAGACATCTAGACGGCCAAACCTATGAGGGAAATTTTAAAGATGGAGCTATTCACGGTAAAGGCATTATGACATACTCAGATGGCCAAAGATATGAGGGCGACTACAAAAATAATATGCGCAATGGCTTTGGCATCATGACCTATCCAGATGGCCGTAGCTATGAGGGCGACTTCAAAAATAATATGCGCAATGGTTATGGCATCATGACCTATCAAGATAGAGGGAAATATGAAGAGGGCAGTAGCTATGAAGGAGAGTGGTTAGATGACGAGCGAAATGGCCAGGGAATTATGATTTATTCAAATGATGGTAGGCGCTTGAAAGGAGAGTTTAAGGATAATGTTTTTATTAACTATAATTAGAACTTTTAGGATAATTTGGAGATGAACTAGTGGACTTAAAAATTATATATTTTGATTTACCTTTTTGGCGTGCTGAGATATCAAGACTACCTCTATTCATCGCAAATATAGACTTTAAAGACTTCAGGCCTAGTGATGATGAGTGGGATTATGCCAAAGAGAATGGGAAAATGGAGGACGGTACAATAATCCCGTTCAGTGAACTGCCCGTTCTATCTATCAATGGTGAGAGTGTTGCCCAGACAATGGCAATCGCAAGAATATGCGGCAAGCTTGGCGGAATGTATCCAGAGGATATTATTGAGGCGGGAAAGGTTGATCAAATCGTTATTGCTGTTGAAAATATTAATGCACTTTTAAGCCCCTCAATGAAAGAAAGTGATCCATTAAAAAAGAAGGCAATGCGAAAAGAGCTAACCTCTAATGAGCTGCCAACATACTTTGGTTATTTGCAGGATATTTTAGATACCAATCACTCAGGCTGGTTTGTTGGAGACAGTATGACTATTGCCGATCTTGCAGTTTGGAGTCTTTTGGGATGGATCGCTTCGGGCGTTATTGATGATATCTCAGCAGAGGTTATTCGCCCATTTGATGGTTTGGTGGGATTATACAACGAGATTAATAAAAATCCGCGCGTCAGAGCGTGGAAAATTAAGACCTATGACCACGATAAGGTTCGAGATGATGAGTATAGCTTTGGCGTTCCAGATAGCATATAAAGAGAGCTAATTGAGCATTTTTGAGTCATCAAGGTAGGGAAGTTTATTCTGTACTGATGAGATTTCATTGGTGTTGATCTCTCCTGTGATGACTTTTTCAGCTGTTCCAGCGTTAACAACATCAAGACCATCTGGGCTAATAATTTTGCTCTCACCCATAAAATTGATGCCATGTAAGTTTCCAGTAGAGTTGGCATAAATAACATATATTCCATTTTCAAATGCCCTAGTTCTGCAATTATAAAGAGCTGCAGCTGGCCAATGAGATGACTGACCTGTTGGAGCGATAATCAATTCAACGCCTTGTAGGGCTAATTTACGAATGATTTCTGGAAACTCTAGCTCATAACAAATGACGATCGCAGACTTTATTCCATTGATCATAATGATTGAGCTCTTGCTGCCTGGTTTAAATATCTTTGACTCGTTGGCGGTGGGCGGCAGTATTTGTTTGCGATGGTTTGCAAGAGACGTGCCCTTAGTATCAAAATACTGAGCCGAGTTAAACAGACTGTTTTTAGCCATTTCTGGATATCCATAAAGAATGGCGGTTGAGTATTTTTTTGCAAGAGCGCTTATTTTGTTTGCGAACTCACCATCACTCTGCTCACAATACTCTTTGATTTTATCAAAGCTCCCGTAGCCGGAAAGAAACAGTTCAGGGCAAACGATTAAGTCTAGCCCACCAGTTTTCTGTAATTTTTCCTCTAGCCTTTGAACTCTTCTTAAAGGAGTTTCATCGCGCATTTCGTATTGAAATATGCCTGCATTAATTTTCATTTTCTCTCTCGCGCTTTACGAATTTTCTTAATCCAATTATAGGGCTTTATAACAATCCAGTAAATCCATACAGGGGAGACAACGATATAGAATATATGCCAATAAACGTTATAAAGATCAAACCAACTGATGAATATTTGATTATTTAGTTTTGAGTATGTTGTCGCAATGAAAAACGAAAACAGTATCCAAAAGATACTGAGGTAAAAACTAATTCTTGTTTTTAATGAGAAACTTATCATCAGAAATGATTGCACTATATAACCTTAAGGTAACTATAATTTAATTTGCAAATTTATAGAGACTTTCGATGATAAAAACATTACAGATAAGCGAGAAAGAGGCCTGGGATTTGGCATTTAATGCCTTAATAAATAACCAGACTTCTGATGATAATGCAAGAGAAGTTGCTGATGCATTAATCAACGCTGAGTTTGATGGACAGATTGGTCACGGCCTATCGCGTATACCTTCTTACGTTGAACAGGTATTGTCTGGCAAGGTCGCTGGTAATGTATCTCCCTCACTCCTAAGTTCAAAGGGGAGCGTCATTCGGGTTGATGCCAATCATGGCTTTGCTTTTCCAGCAATCTCATTAGCCCTTAGTGAAATAAAAAAGACCTGTAAAAGCTTTGGTATTGCCGCTGCAAGCATTTCTCACTCGCATCATTTTGGCCAGGCTGGCAGGCATGTTGAAAGACTTGCTGAAGACGGCTTGATTGGATTGATGTTTGGTAATACCCCTAAAGCGATTCCGCCATGGGGAGGTTCTAAACCTTTATTTGGAACCAATCCGATTGCATTTGCCTCGCCAAGAGAAACAGCAGCTCCATTAGTCATTGATATGAGCTTAAGTAAGGTGGCACGCGGAAAAGTGATGGTGGCCAATCAACTCAATGAAAAAATTCCAGAGGGTTGGGCGATAGATAAGGAAGGAAGGCCAACAACCGATGCTAAAAAAGCCCTTGAGGGGGCAATGCTTCCAATTGGAGATGCCAAGGGGAGTGCTCTAGCATTAATGGTGGAAGTCCTTGCAGCTGGGCTTACCGGTTCAAACTTTGGCTTTGAGGCGAGTTCATTTCTTGATGCTGAAGGAGGTTCACCAGGCGTTGGTCAGCTAATTATTGCAATTGATCCTAGTTTTTTTGCAGGAGATAGTTTTGCTGAGAGAACTGAAACCATAGTGGGCGCGATTCTTGAGCAGCCATCGACAAGACTTCCCGGTGATAAGCGACTTGAAAAAAGAAAGGTACGTGAGAAATCAAAAACGATAACAATCTCCAAAGGTCTTTATGAAAAAATTATGCTTCTAAGTTAGGTATTTTCTTTAAAGTAGTATTTTTTTTGCTGACGTATGTAATTATGTTCTGATATATTTCATTTTTATTCTTATTTTAAGAATTTATAGCTCATATTAGGCCTTTTTTTTATTTCATATCCCTATATAATGTTGTATTTTTATTTCCAAAGGAAAATTATGCGAGTTCATAGGTCAATGTTAAGAAATATTATCCTCAGCGCAGCTATCACAATGTCACTCGGTTTTTCCCTGAGCGTCAGCGCGGATGACTCAGAGCAGATCAAGTCTTCGCTGATGAGCAGAATGACCAGTTCGACTGGCTCGTTTATCTCAACGGGTATTGGCGCACTGCTGAGCCCTAACTTTAATACCGTTGAGGTTAGCACCAACCTAAAAGAGGGTGACTCATCGGTTGACATTGGCGTCCTTAGGGCTTATGGCGACAACCCAAACTCATTCATCTTTAACCAGATCAACCTCAATCGTTTTGATAAGAGAACGACTTTAAACCTTGGTCTAGGCTATAGAAGACTCAACGCTGACGAGACATGGATGACCGGCGTTAACGCATTTTACGATCACGAGTTCCCGAACGATCACAAACGTAACGGTATTGGCTTCGAGCTCATTAGCTCGATCTTTGAGGCAAGGGTGAACTCATACAATGGCACAACAGGCTACATTAAAGACAAGAGCGGCGTTAACTCCAAAGCACTTGACGGCAGAGACATGGGCTTCAAGGTTGCGCTTCCTTACTTTCCAGGCATGATGTTTGGAATGAACGCAGTGCAGTGGAAAGGTATTGACGGTATGAAAGATAAGAAGAGCAGGAAGTACACGCTCGGCGGTTACCTCTCTGACAACGTATCGGTAAGCTATGAGCATCATGACTATAAGCTGGCCGCTACTAAAGATACGAGTAGCATTAATCTAAATTACACGTGGGGCTTTGGCGTGGAGAACACAAAACCAAAACTATTTGAACTTGCAAGCTCGGCTTACGAACTTAAGAAGCTTGGCGATCAGCGCTATGACCTAGTCAAACGTGAGAATCGAATCGTTAAGAAAAAATCTGGCGTTCTAACAGTGAGTGGGTACTAATATCAAAACATTAAACTTAAATAAATTATCACTATTAATTGGGCTGTTTTTAGTTTCAACTTTTTTTACAACAAGTGCAAATGCAATGTGTATAAAAGTAGGTGATGTTATAACTACTGTGTCTGGTGAAACTCCTGTTAAGGATAGTGGAGCCCCAACAACAGCGACAGATCAATGTGGCGACACACCAGATACCTATAGAATAGTATTTTATAAGCTTGCAATTTGCACTACTGACACAAAGACAAATGATTTGAGCTCTTGTCAGTATATTATTAATTCAGCAGCTGGAAAAACGATAGACATTGAATATCCTGCCTCTCAGGTATTAGATATCCCAGAATTTTCAATTGATCCTGGAACCTACCCCTATATGGTAGCTGTCATTGGAAGTAGGCTGGGTATTAAGCATGCATGGGAAACAAGCTCCAATACTGGTGGTGCTGGAGATGGGGAAGGTAAATTTTGCTGGACATCTAATGCTGGAACAACGGCATACACAAATGAAGCATTTACGTCTTCCGCACATGGCGTAACAACCATAGATGACGGTATTGCAATGGCTACTTGTGGTGATGAGTCTGATTCAGCACCTGTATTTACGTATGAAATTATAAATATTTTGACTGAGGCAGAGTGTGATAATGGTTTTGGGGCTAACGGTGATACTGAGAACTTTGGAGCTGTACCAGGTGGTAATGGCTCTGCTACAATTGCACTTCTCGATACTGCTAACGCATTTGCAACAGAATGTGCAAATTCACACAAAATTCTTTGGACCACACTACTTACAACTCCTCATGTCGTTACAGAGGACAGTACGTTTGAGCTCAAGATGCGCACACAAGGCGCAGTTTCTATGGACTTTAGTGGTAGTGATGATAACGAGTTTATTAAAACTGGAGCAGATCCAATTCAGTTAAATTTATATGTAAACTGATTAATTTTTATAGAATCGAATCGTTAAGAAGAAATCTGGCACATTAACAGTAAGGGAATACTAATATGAAAACATTAAACTTAAATAAATTAACAATCCTGCTTGGACTGTTTTTAGTCTCAGCTTTTTTTACAACAAGTGCAAATGCGGCTTGTGTGGAAAGCAGTGCTGGGGTTATTGAAACTGACTACTCAGGTAATGGTGAGAATCCAGTGACGGATACGGTTGCAGATGAAGAGGTTGCTGCTGGAGACCAAAAAAGATCTTGTTTGGTTACCCCGATTGAATATAAATTGGTTTTTTATAAATACGGAATCTGCAAGGCAGACCCATCTTTAGGTGATTTGTCGAGCTGCGCGATGCTTTTTGAGGTGCCTGCAGGAATCGAACATGACATCGAAAAAGGTGTTGTTGAGTCTCTCGCCATTCCTGAGTTTGCAGTTGAGCCTGGTATCTATCCCTTTAGCTACGTATCGCTTAGTAACAAGCTGGGTATGAAGTGGTCTGGAACAATGCAAGCTTCAACTACGGGAGAAGATCCTGCTGGTAACGCTGGTGATGGTATTTATTGTTGGTCAAGTGGTCATGGCCCAAGAGGGTCTGCGTCACAAACTGACGGCGGCGAAAGCGTTGCAACCGTTCATGGAGCAACTTTAGCAAGTAGCGACAATGTCACAATCGACTGTGGCGCTGCTGCAGGTACCGCGTTATTTAATTACGAGATAATTCCTCGGTTTTCAGAAGGTTATTGCGATGCCGCTCTTGCAGCTAATGGAGATAAATCTACTTTTGAACTTGAAGGAGTCGGATCAGGGCGAGGAATACCATCAGTTTCCCTGCTGACAGCTGCGGATGTCTTTGCGACAACCTGTCAAACGGCTGCAAAAATTGCATGGACGACAGCACTTTCGACTTCCCTTATTGTTACTGAAGACTCATCTTTTAGCATGAGTATCAAGGCAACCGATGCAAACTCTGTGGAGTGGGATGGTGGCGACAACAACGATATTTTATATATGGATTCGGGCGCTCCAAGAATCATGTTGGAAATTGAAGGGTAAATTTATTTATGGTCTGGTTTTGACTAAGGCAGTTAAAACCAGTCGCCATTAACATCAATGATTTATAATTCTTCTTGAATCATTTAGCGCATTAGCGTTAAAACTAACTAGCTCATTTTTTTATGGCAGCTGAGTTAGCTTAGGGCCGACCTTCCGCCATCAACACCAATTATTTGCCCTGTCACCCAAGAGCTCTCATCGCTCAGAAGAAATTTAGCAAGCGCTGCTGAGTCTTCCCCTTCACCAAGTCTTTTAAGCGGATGCGCTTTAGCTAGAGCTTCAGCAACAACAGGACTCTTAAGCATTGACTGAGAAATTTTTGAACTGGTTAGGCTCGGCGCAATACAGTTAACGCGAATACTTGGCGCAAACTCTGCGGCAAGCGTTACTGTTAGGCCCTCAATCGCTGCTTTGGCAGTTGCAATAATTGTATGGTTGGTAAAGCCTTTTTGGGCGGCAACGGACGAGAATAAAACGATTGACCCATTATTTTTCTTTAACTCTTCTTGAAAACCTTTAATCGACTCAATTGCCGAGTAGAGGTTTAACTTCATGCAGTTATGTAAGTCACTTTCGCTCACTCTTTTAAGTGGCTTTAGATCAATTGATCCGACGCAGTATGCGACGCCCTTGACATCAAAGTCTGAGGTATCTGCTTTAACCTTGTCTATAAAGTTTTCTTCTAACACGTCAGCAACAGAATAAGTGCAGCTAAGTTTTTCTGATAATGGTTTTAATTCATCCTCATTTCTGGCAATTAAATGCACTTCATGATCTGAGTTTGTAAGCTGCTCGGCAAGGCTTGATCCAATAGATCCGGTAGCCCCAAAAATTAGATATTTATTTGACATATAAGTTTTTTAAATGAGTGAAAAGACAAGCTCATTATTTTAGCAACTATTAATCACTAAAGATATTATTTGGATAACTATTTTGTTTATACTTTATTAATTCTTCAAATTAATTTGCTTTTATTTATGAAAAAACTATTTACTATCTTATTACTATCCATCGGCTTTATGAGCCCATCGTATGCCGACACAAAAGTTTCAGAAGAGGCAATAAGGTGCTCAGCGCTTATTTATATTCAGCTTACTAGAGCAGAGATGGCGGGCCTCACTGCAGGTGAAGAAATAATGAATAGAATTTATGCCTACAACGCCATTGATGGAACGGACATGGAGATGACTAACGGCCAAATCGTTGCAGCTCAAACAGAGGCCATAACTACGCTCTCTCAAGAGTATATAAAGGGCGCTAATCTTGCAGTAGAGTACCGTCACTGTATTTATTGGATGACAGACATTGCCAACTTTATTAATATCAGTGAGTATGTTTCTCCAGAAAATCAAACTGAAGAGTCAGATGCTGAGGAGATGGCGCTCTTTTTATCTGCGCCGACAGAGTCTTCTATTACAACCTTTAAAAACCCTATCGAAACATGGGGGCAGCAGGTTGATTTAGGCTTTGCATCATGGGCTTCACAGGAGTTAAAGGTGCCCTATAAAGAAGCTATTCTAAGTAAAGTAAGTGAGAAGTTTGAGTAGATGTTTTTCCAACTATAGGTACTAAAACAATGGATAAGAAAACTAGAGATAACGCTGCGATGATGAATGGCCTCTATTGGTGGGGCGTGCCAACGCTCTTTAGATGTCCTCATAATCCTGAGACGGAAGGCTGCGATATTGCACTCGTTGGCGTTCCTCATAGCACTGGAAACGGGACTACTCAGCGTGATCAACATTTGGGCCCGAGGGCAGTCAGAAATATTTCTGCGCAGGGCAGACGTGGACACCTTAAGTTTGGTATTTCCCCTTGGGAGATGTGCGAAATTAGAGATTTTGGTGACGTTCCCCTGCCCGAGGCTAATAACAATGAGAAGTGCATTGAGCACATTACCGAGTTTTATGACATTATTGCCAAGTCGGGTGTTAGGCCAGTTTCAATTGGCGGTGATCACTCGATTACTGGCGGAATCCTTCAGGCAATTGCAGGTCCAAAATCGAAATTAACAGGCGGTAAGAAAGCGGTGCTTGTTCACTTTGATGCCCATACTGATGCGTTCCATCAGCTTGATCACTTCTTGGGCGCAGTTAAATCAGCGGCTCATTGGGCGAGCTACCTAGTTAGAGATGGCTTTGTAGACGCTTCAAAAAGTATTCAGGTTGGAATAAGGGGTAATACTAGAACCCTAGACTGGCTTAATTCTAGTTACGAGCTGGGCTATGAGATTATCACTAAAGACCAGTATGACGAGTACGGCGTTGAAAAATGTATTGAGATGATTCAGGAGCGTGTTGGGGATTCACCTATTTATGTGACCTTTGACCTAGACTGTTTGGACGTCACTGTGGCGCCAGGTGTTTCAAATCTTGAGCCAGCAATTGAAGGCTTTAAAATGCCGGACGTGCTTCAAATGCTGCAAGGTCTTCGTGGTAAGAATGTCATTGGTGGTGACGTGGTCTGCCTCATGCCAACAGTTGACTCGCCGAACCAAATCACAGCGCATGTTGCCAACGCGATCATGTTTGAAATAGTGTGCCTAATTGCTGATAATATTGGCAAAAAACCGTAACTTATTTTTATGTAGCTAATGATAAAGCACTGCGTATTTCTTAATTTTAAATCTGAAACAAGTGAGTCTGAGCAATTTGATATTTTTGAGGGCCTTTCAAATCTCAAGAATCAGATTGAAGGTTTAAATGATTTTGAATATGGAAATAATCTAGATTTTGAGCAAAAATCAGCCGACTTTAATTCTGGCTTTATAGCAAGCTTTGAGAATCACCAGGCATTGCTTGAATATAACGAGCATCCAGAGCATGTCCTTCTTGGAAGTAAACTAGTTTCGATGTGTAAAGGTGGACACCAAGGGATTATTGTTTTTGATATAGAAACCTAACCCTTATAATTTTCAAGGTGAATATCCAGCGCCTTAGTAGAGATTAATGTTTCCAGCAACGCAAAAATTAATGATGCTGACAGCATTAAAAGCCCAAAGCCAAAAATATAATACGCAAGAGAAATTTGCTCAATATAAAAACTAATAATCGTCATTAGATTGAAAATGAAACTTACAATTCCAAAGACCTGCATCCTTTTAATATAAGTAACGCGTTTCTTGAGAATGTCTAGCTGCTCATCTGTGTGTTTAGTCTTGGACTCATCACTACCCTCAGTTGTCATTGCCCTGATGAGGACACTTAGGGAATGAAGGCGATTTGTATAGGCTACAAAGAGTAAAGAAATTGCAGGGAAAAGTAGTGCGGGTGTTGTCATATCCATAACGCCCTATTTTAGTTAGTAATCTACCATAATGTACTTAAATCCTGATTTAGTAAGATTAGTTTTATAGTTTGGTTGACTTTATAACGCTTAATAGTTGATTGATATCTTCCTCATCATTATAGATGTGAGGCGATATTCGGATTCCATGGCTTCTAAGATCAACGCTAATATTATGTTCTTTAAAGCTCTTTAATATTTTCTGTTGGTTAGCCCCAAAGTCCAATATCATTGTGCCCCCTCTAATCGCCTCTTCCCTGGGTGAGACGAATTCTAAATCAAGCGCATTTGCAGTCTTTTCTATTAAGAGCTGGTTGTGTTTTCTTATATTTTTTAATCCAATCTTTGTAAAGTAATTGATGCTATGAGTAGCTATGGCGTATGGCGCAATTGATGGAGTGCCTCCCCAAAATTTAAGTGCACTGTCATGGTAGCGAAAATTATGAATATCAAACTCAAATGGATTCTCATGGCTAAACCAGCCTACATCTTTAGGATTGCAAGTACCTAGGCAATCTGAATTAACCCATAAATAAGCAGCCCCAGGGCCGCCGCATAACCACTTAACACTTGATCCAATCATAAAATCTGGGTTTAACGCCTTTAGGTCAATCGGCACAATACCCACAGACTGAGCAATGTCTAAAATAGAGATAATATTTCTAGCTCTTGCCATTGAAAGCACCTGTGAGATTGGCGACAGCTGCCCCGTATTTGAGTATGCATGACTGACGAAAACTAAATCAACATCCTTAGTCAGGTACTCGTCCCATACGCTTGCATTCGTTATATCAATATTGGATGGAATAAATCTAATCTCACAGTCTTCAGGTAGTGATTTTTTAAGGGCAAAGCCCATTCCTGGAAAGTCAATTTCACTGACCAAGATGACGCAGTTTTTCTTTTGAGCCTGATCTAAAGACATCAGTATTTTAGTTAATCCACTTGATAAATTAATTTGCGGGCAGAATTCAGATTGCTTTGCATTAAAGAGCTTCGCTAAAGAGGCCGTAAACTCATTAATAATTTCAAGCCACTGCTCCCAAGGCTCGCTCAGTGAATTTTTCCAAGGAGTATAAAGCTGCTCTGAAAAGTTTTTTTCAGAGGTTTTTAATGGCCTTCCAACAGAGTGATTAAGGAGATAATTTGCTTTCGTTAAAATAAAATCCTCTTTAAAGTTATTCTTATTTACTTTGCCATTAGTTGACAAGCGCTTTTTGAGGAGCGCAATATCATCAAAGCGCGTTCGTATATCACTGCGATCAGCAGCTGCCCTTCGATCCCTTAATTTTTCAAGTGAGTCCAGTAAAACTTTTAATGGCGGACCGCTCGCGGTAATATTACTAAGCTGAGATTCTTTAAGGTTTGTTGAGGGCTGCGCAATGTATTTCTCAACTAGCTGATTATGGTGCTGAGTAGCAGCGTCACCATGAAGCTTACAAATTTCAAGAAACAGAGTGAGGTTATTTTTATACCAGTCTTTACTAGAAACTTCAGTACTTAGAAAATCATCCATAATGCTGGTTCTTCTCATGCAGTCTCTGAGAATACTTTGATCTTCTGGGACCATATATAGAAATTTATCAACGAGCATTTGTGAATATGCGGGCTCATTAGCAAAGCAAAGTCCAAGCAAAATATCAATGACATTTATTCCTGCAAAGTCACCTGCATTTGCTCCTCGATAGACCTGAAATCCAACATGATAGGGCTTGTAGTAGGGGCGAACACAGTAAAAGAAGTCATCAACACTAAGCTTATTAAATAATGCAGCATTAGATTCAATGACTTCTTTAAGCGCCTCTTTAACGACTACTAATAGTTCAGGACACATCGGATGCGAAATGCCTAGTGGGTGAAGTTTGAGTAACGCGTCAGCGGCCCTTTTATAGGCAAGAATTGCTTTAGTGTTGTAATCGAGAAATAATTTTTCAGCAGGCAGGTTTGTAAAGCTTTTATAGACTCCATCAACTGCCTTATTATGTGTTGAAAGGTGCGCAGTAGCAAAGCGAGGAGTAACACCAATTGAGGCGCCTATATTCATAGCAAGTCCTGAGGCCTCTTTCAGTGGTGAGGTGGATTGTTTCGCAGGGTCGGTGATTTCATGTCTTCGACATGCCGCCATATAGAGGCCAACATTGCCTAATAAATCGAATGCATTATCAAAGCCTTCATCAGTATTTCCCTCGGATAAAAGCGTTTTAATTATCTCCCTGCCTTCATCCTCAAGAGCTTGCTTTAAATCGTCACCAACAGAATCAACATTAGTGCGTTCACTTTGATTTGAGTAAAGAACTTCAAGCTCTGAATTTAATTCAACAAAGCGATTTCTAATCCAGTAATCAAAGGTCTGCGAGTTTGGAGTCATTTCTAAGATTATTTACATAAAAAAGTCATAATATCATTATTTATCAAGTTTTAATCACTAAAATTAACTAATAAATAGTATAATAATAGAGATATTCATTAAATTAAAGTATATTATTATTGAATATCGCTAATTTATTGGAAATTAAGAATGATTACTAATATTGATACTAAGGATTTAAGCATTCTGTCTATTCTTCAGAATAGGGGAAGAATAGCTATTTCAGAGCTAGCTGCAAAATTAAATATGTCCGATACGCCCTGCCTTAGAAGGGTTAAAAAACTTGAAGAGGCTGGAGTCATTAGTGGATATAGTGCAAATATAAATCCTGAAGCGATGGGCTTTAATGCAATGGTCTATGTATTTATAAGGCTGACTGAGAATTCAAATATCAGCGCTGATTTATTTGAAAATGCAATGAAAAAATTACCAGAAGTGCTAGAGTGCTCTGTCATAACTGGCTCACATGATTATCTTTTAAAGATTATTGCAAATGATTTACTTGGCTATGAAAGTTTTGTCAAAAAATCGCTTGGTAGTTTGACGTGTATTGCCAGTATTGAATCGACGGTAGTATTAAAGCAGACATTTGCTAGAGGCGAGCTTCCAATATAGATAATAAACTAATGAAATAACTAAGAGAGGAGATAAAATGGAAATCCAACAACTAGAGCCACAATTAGAAAGTATGCAAGAAGAATATGAAAAGGCTCAAAAATTTAAAGAGTATGTTCAAGGCATATTCATAGAGAATAACTCTCAAGAGGAGTTTAAAAGAAGAGTAGATGCAATCTTTAATGAAACATTTAAGGATGAGCGTTTATGACACTTGCGAAATATAATACGAAAAATGGCTCTCCAAATGATAGGCGCAAGAGAAAGAGAGCTTTAGAGCAAGAGTTAGAAGATCTGCGTATTAAGAGTCGCAGTGATAAAGATATTCATGAAGAGCTTGATCTTCTTGAAAATGAAGAGAGTGAGTAAAAATAACTTTTACTTCTTCCTCTGGATTCTATTTAACGTAATAGTTAGCGTTATCTTTTTGGCTCTGATCTACTAGTCAAATTTTAGTGAGTATGAGGGAGTAATAGTTTTTTCTTAATACTAATTTATAGTAGTTACTAATCCACAGCTTTGATTTGCTGGAACTGATACTTTTATTTTTTTCGGCATGCTTAACTTTAAATTGTTTACATTTTTAATAAATGTTTGTTGATCAAAAGATTCTCTAATCATTGAGTTAAACTTCTTCTCTTCACCAATGGTACTAACTGATAATCCGTTGTAATCATGTGCTGGATATACTTCAGTAGTATCAGGAAATTTAAAAAGCTTATGAATTGATTCATAAAGAGATATGGCTGAACCTCCTTGAAAATCACATCTACCCGTACTTCGTATAAATAATGCATCACCAGTTAGGATTTTATTACCGATCTTATACGACATGCATCCTAAGGTGTGCCCTGGGGTTTCTATTGCAGTAATATCATAATTACCAATCGAAAGAATATGGCCTTCTCCCGCCATAATATCTGAACATGCTTCAGCGTCAACATTCTCCATGCCTATAACAATTTTAGCTTTAGGATAGAATTTTTTTAGAGGGCACGCACTGGTTATATGGTCAGCGTGGATATGCGTTTCAATAATAAATTTTAAGTCTAGATCTAGCTCTTTTAGCAAAGCTGTATCTCTGTCAATCATAATGTCTACCGCATCAACAATTGCGGCTTCTTTAGAATCACTGTCTGCTATAAGATAGGTGTAAGTACAACTTTCTCTTTCAAATAGTTGTTTGAAAATTAAACTCATATTATTGGACTCAATATATTGGAATTAAATTATTAAATAAATATTAACACTCAACACATAAATTTAAGGTACATTTTTTCGGTGTGAATATAGTAATCATACAACTTTAATTCAGATGCTGCAAGACTATCTAAAACAATAACAACATTTTGATGATTTTGAAAATGGCACTCTCAGCTATCTTTTAGATGAAGATGAAACATTAAAACTATTCAGAGCTGGGTTTGAACCTAAATCTATAAAGTCAAAAGAAGGGATGGGTTACGAGCATGAAATTCGAGCTTTTGTCGATGAGATTTTATCTGGTAATAAGACAAACTTTGATTTATTGCTTCAAGCAGCAGAGACAATTGCGATTATTGAGGCTGAGAAAATAAGTATTGAAACATGCTCGGTTGAAGCTGTAAAAGCCTAACTTAATATTTAGGCTTTTGATAGTAATATTTTAGCTAGTAAGTTCCAAGTTTGTAGTCATCCCAAAGTTGTTGTGCAAGTGCACCAATGTATGCATCATCATTCTCTAGAGCTTGTTTAATCCAAAATCTCGACTCTAAGAAATTTATATCAGCACCCTTATCAAGTAAATACATTCTTCCAATGTTATATTGAGATGGAGCATCTCCCTGTTCAGCTGCTTTCATAAACCAACTAAAAGCAAGTTTATCATCTTGGGCAGCACCCTGACCTCTAAGATATAGGTTTGCTAAATTATATTGTGCGTTAACATTGCCTTGTTCAGCAGATTTTTTATACCACTCAATTGCTACTGCAAAATCTTGCGGTGTCCCCTTTCCATTCGCATGCATCCAAGCGAGGTTATATTGAGCTCTTTCGTGTCCATCTTCAGCAACTGGAGTCCATTCAGTAATGGCACTTTCATAGTTACCACTGACATATTCTCTCTGCCCAGATATATAATCAGCAAAGGAATTAGTGAATAGCATAGACATTAGTAAAGCTAAAAGAATTTTATTTTTTGACATAATTTTCCTTGAAAGTTTAAGTAGTTCTTAAGGGGTAAGCCTAATGTTGGATATATTAACATAGTTGCATAAAAAATTGCAGGTTTGCATGACCCTAATTGCACTAATTAATTAAGCAATTCACTATAGAATATATTCTTGCAATAGGCCATTAAAAATAATATGTTTAACACCAGATTGAAGATGGTTAATTTTTTATTAATCTTTATTGGGTTAAGTTTCACTCAAATTGCTGCAGATGAAATTAAAGTTGCTGTTGCAAGTAATTTTTATCCAGCAATGAAAGAAATTGTATTGCAATATGAGTTAAAACAATCTCAATCTTCTGAGAATCATAATATAGTTCTGATTTCAGGCTCTTCGGGCAAACACTACGCGCAAATTTTGAATGGTGCTCCTTTTGACATATTCTTCTCAGCGGATAAGGTAAGGCCAATTCTATTAGAAAAAAAGGGAATATCTGAAACTGGATCGAGATTCACCTACGCACTAGGTAAGCTTGTTCTTTGGAGCTCACTAGATGGTTTTGTGGAGAAAGATGAGCGGCTTTATAGTAATGATTCAAGGTTTTTAGCAATAGCTAATCCTAGAATAGCGCCTTATGGAGTAGCAGCTAGAGAGGCTCTTATATCACTTAATCTATGGGAAGATTTGCAAAGCAGGCTAGTAAGGGGAGAAAATATTGCACAGACATTTCAATTTGTTAATAGTGGAAATGCTAAACTAGGATTTATTTCTTACTCACAACTTATGAACCCTAGTTACCCTGTGGCCGGTTCATTTTGGGAAGTGCCCCAAACACTCTATACGCCAATAGAGCAGCAAGTAGTGCTGTTAAAGAAAAGTTCGCTTGCAAAAGACTTTTTGTCATTTATTGAATCAGATGAGTCTTTAAATATCATCTCAAAATATGGATATGACTTACCATAATGTTAAATGAATACGATCTTGCAGCCCTTCTAGTCACTATAAAGTTAGCCTCAATAACTACAGCTATTCTCATTTTAGTTGGCACCCCAATTGCATGGTGGCTCTCACAAACTCGTTTTAAATTTAAGGCAGTAATCGAAGCGATCATAGCACTGCCACTAATTCTTCCTCCTACGGTACTAGGTTTTTATTTACTTATGACCTTGGGCACTAATGGTCCAATAGGAAATTTTTTGGAGTCCCTAGGTGGAAGTTCAATCGCTTTCACATTTACTGGACTCGTTGTTGGGTCAGTTATTTATTCACTTCCTTTTGTAGTTCAGCCACTACAGAATTCTTTTGGATCTATTGGTAAGCAGCCCATGGAGGTTGCAGCAACCTTGGGCGCATCAAAACTAGATCGCTTTTTTACAGTCGCAGTTCCTTTGGCTCGCTCTGGTTTTATCACTGCTGGTGTTTTAGGGTTCGCCCACACAGTAGGAGAGTTTGGTGTTGTCCTAATGATAGGAGGCAATATTCCAGGTGAGACAGGAGTTTTATCAATAGCAATTTATGATCATGTTGAGGCAATGGAATATGGGCAGGCTCATGTTTTAGCTGGAGGCTTGCTTGTCTTATCTTTTGTCATGCTCCTTGTTGTGTATATCTTTAATCGCCGATTTTCTATTATGAGGAGTGATTAGTGATTGAATGTAAAATAAAAATTGATTTAGACAGCTTCATTCTTGATGCTAATTTTAGTATTCCTGATAAAGGCGTTACTGTTATTTTTGGTCCTTCAGGATCTGGTAAGACAATTTTATTAAGAGCATTGGCGGGCCTAGAAAAGACCCGTAAGGGATTTCTAAAAATAGGCGATTCAATTTGGCAGGATAGTGAAAATTTTGTTTTAACCCATAAGCGTCAAATTGGCTATGTGTTCCAAGATAATACTTTATTTGATCACCTTAATGTTCAGGGTAACCTCGATTATGGGATTAAAAGATCGTCAAATATAGAAAAAGAATTTATAGACTCTATCCTTAATTTATTAGATATAAAAAAATTGCTTAATCGATCGACAACGCAACTCTCAGGGGGTGAAAAGCAACGAGTTGCAATTGCTAGAGCTCTACTGATTAAGCCTAAAATTTTATTAATGGATGAGCCATTATCAGCGCTTGATATTAAACGTAAAGAAGAAATTTTGCCTTACCTTGATGCGCTTCATAACGACTTAGATATTCCAATCATCTATGTAACTCATTCTCCTGATGAAGCATCAAGATTGGCTGATTATTTACTACTCCTTGACCATGGAAAAGTCATTGGATCTGGACCAATAAACAATATGCTTACTAGGTTTGACCTTCCAATGTCCCATGGCAGGGAAGCCACTTCATTGGTTGAAGCTAAAGTAATCAGCCGTGAAAAAGAATTTAATCTAATGCATCTAGATTTTCCAGGAGGTAAGTTTTTAGTTCCAGATAATAACTTGCCAATTGGCAGTAATGTTCGTTTGAGAGTTTCAGCGCGTGATGTAAGTCTTACAAGAGAAAAGCAGACTGATACCAGTATCTTAAATATCTTTCCAGCAATAGTTGATGAAATGTCACCTGAAGGAAAGGCTCAAATTATGGTTCTGCTTAAAATAAAGGAAATAACTTTACTCACGCTGATAACAAAAAAGTCCGCTAAGATCTTAAATCTAAAAAAAGGATCAAAGGTTTTTGCGCAAGTTAAAAGTGCAGCAATACTCTCGTAACAGCTTTAGCTAGTTCTTTCGGCGGCCCTTAATCTTTTAATTGGCCTTTCGTCAATGAAGACATGAATAAGCGCTGTAATTGCTGCAATAATTGCAGCCCACCACCACACCTGGTTGTATGATCCTGTTGTATCAAAAAGGTATCCGCCTAGCCATACGCCTGTGAATGAGCCAATTTGATGATTCAAAAAAACAATACCATATAAAGTGCCCATAAATCTTAATCCAAACATCTGCGCGACTAGGCCCGAAGTAGGGGGGACTGTAGCTAGCCAAAGCAACCCGGTTGCAAAGGAGAATGCGAAGATTGTAAAAGTTGAAATTGGAATTACAAGAAATAAAACAATCACAATTGATCTTGCACCATATATGAAAGCAAGTATCCATTTCTTTGAATAAATACCTGAAAGGTGACCCGAAACTAAAGAGCCAAAAATATTACTAAGGCCAATAATTGCTAGGCTTGCTGCAGCAATTGAGCTGTCAAAACCCTTATCCGCAAGATAAGAAGGCATATGAACCGTGATAAATGCCAGCTGAAAGCCACAAACAAAAAAACCTGCAATTAAAAGCCAATAATGAATATGTCCTGATGCCTCATTAAGGGCCTCTCTGAGGTTTTGAGAGGGCTCATTATCAACATTGCTGTTCGTTTTTTCATCGCCTTTAAATACTGGCGCGAAAAGAATCATCGACAGTGCGCCTATTGCCATTATTATTAGTGCTGTTTGCCATCCATAAGCAACTAGAAATTCTCGTGCAACAGGAATAAAAAGGAATTGTCCAGCAGAGCCTGCAGCAGTTCCAACACCTAAGGCAAGTGCTCTTTTTTCTGGACTAACCATTCTCGCCATAGCTGGAAGAATAACGCCCAGACCAGTTCCAGCAATTCCCATTCCTATAAGTATTCCAGCACCTATATGAAGACTAACAAAGCTATCTGCAGTGGCCGTCACATATAGACCTAAAGAATAAAGAATGGTCCCAACTACAACTACTCTTGCAGTTCCAAACTTATCAGCAAATGCGCCTGCAAGAGGTTGAGTTAAGCCCCAAAAAAGATTTTGCAGGGCTAACGAGAAAGCAAAGACTTCACGACCATAGCCAAAGGTTTCAGAAACTGGCTTAAGAAAAAGTCCTAGTGATGATCTAAAGCCAAAATTAATAGCCAAAAGGATGCACGCTAATGCAATTGCTAGACTTAATATTTTTTTATTTTGCATCAGATCAATATTCTTTTAACGTTGCGATAGTATAACCATAATTATTTGACGAGCCTTTATATAAGTATTAATATAGCCTACACTTGTTTTAATTAATTTTAATTAGGAAGCTATATGCGCATACTGGTTTTTCAACATGTCGACTGTGAACATCCTGGATCTTTAAGGCAGTTTTTAGCTGAGGATGGAATTGAGTGGGATGCAGTTTATTTGCATCGAGGTGATAAAATCCCAAGCTTTGATAATTATGACGCGCTTTGGGTAATGGGAGGCCCAATGGATGTCTGGGATATAGAGGAAAATCCCTGGTTGGTTGATGAAAAAGCAGCAATTAGGCATTGGGTCCGAGTCTTAGGTAAACCATATTTAGGACTATGTTTAGGCCATCAGTTACTTGCAGATGCGCTTGGAGGAACCTGCGGCCCTCAAAAAATACCTGAAATTGGCGTTCTTGAAGTTGAACTAACTGATGAGGGAAAGTCAGATCCACTTTTCAAAGGCACAGCTCATCGTCAGCAATGTCTTCAATGGCATTCTGTCAGGGTGGCGCAAGCTCCTGAAGGGGCTATTATTCTTGCTAAGTCGGATGTTTGTTCTATTCAGGCGATGCGGATAGGCACAAACGCTTGGTCTATGCAATACCATGTTGAAATAGAGCCAGATACTGTAGAAAACTGGAGCGCTATTCCCGCTTATGCAGAAGCTTTAACAAATACACTTGGCCAGGGCGCATTATCAAATCTTAAAAAAAACACAGATGAAAATATGAGCCAATGTCTGAGTTGTGCAAAGCAAATTTATGAAAACTTTATGCGAAGAATAGTTTAGTTAAATTCAAGTTTTTTACTTAACAAATTTATAAAAATTTTATGGAATTAAAAGTTTAGTTAAATTCAAGTTTTTTTGTGAATTATTTCACATCTATAGATAAGTAAAATAGTCATATATAACAACATCTTAAAGGTAAATTCGTTCTAAATTATCATACGAATTATGTAAATAAAATAAAATGTAAATTTAATGATTGACACCGAATTTAATTCAAGGTATCTTTCCGTTTTTTAAGTGTTTTATTTTACATCCTACCTAAGGAGAAACTAATGAGTGTTGAAGACGATTTTGACCTAAATGACTTAGATGATAAGGAATTAGTCGAGCAGATTCAAGATGATCTTTATGACGGCCTTGACGCAGAGGTTACAGAGGGCACAGAAATATTGCTTGCGAGAGGTTGGGACGCTAATGATGTATTAGGCGAAGCTTTGGTTGGGGGCATGAAAATTGTAGGAGTAGACTTTAGGGATGGTATTTTATTTGTACCTGAGGTTCTTAAGTGTGCTGGAGCTATGAAGGGCGGAATGGGAATACTCAGGCCTATCCTTGCAGAGTCTGCAGAAGACACTTCATTAGGCAAGTTTGTTATTGGAACTGTTAAAGGCGATATTCACGACATTGGTAAAAACTTAGTTGCTATGATGTGTGAAGGTGCTGGGTTTGAGGTTATTAATTTAGGTATCAATAATCCTGTAGAAAATTATCTTGAAGCTATTGATGAGCATGAGCCAGTAATTGTTGGTATGTCTGCCTTACTTACAACAACTATGCCTTATATGGGTGTTGTTGTTGAAGAGATGGAAAAAAGAGGGATGCGTAAAGATACTCATATAATGTGTGGTGGTGCGCCGCTGAATCAAGAATTTGCTGATGCAATTGGTGTGCCTGCATATGGCCGTGACGCTGCTAGAAGTGCTGAAATGGCTGAGGAGCATGTTCTTAGTTTGCGTAAAAAGCGTGATCATCGATAAGAAAAATAATAATAAGACTAAAAAAAGATTAGTTTTAGGCTGCGGCGCATTAGTATACGATCTACTAAGGTTAATCAAACAAAATCCATCACTCTCAGATAAAGTAAATTTGCAGTGTTTGCCGGCCAGCTGGCATAACAGCCCTCAATTAATTGCTCCTGGCGTTGAAGAATATTTGTCTGAAAATGCTCATCTTTATGAGGAAATATATATTGCGTATGCAGACTGTGGAACTGGAGGTGCGCTTGACAGAGTTTTAGAAAAGTTTGATGCAAAACGTATAGAGGGTGCACACTGCTATGAGTTTTTCGCTGGAACAGATGTTTTTGAGCAGTTATCAGAAGAAGAATTAGGTACTTTTTATTTGACAGATTATCTGGTTAAAAATTTTAATAGAATCATGATTAAGGGTTTGGGGCTTGATAAGCATCCTGAGCTTTTTGAGGTTTATTTTAAGCATTATAAAAAATTAGTATATTTGGCTCAAACTGAAAATAATCAGTGGCAAAAAGATGCTCAGCAGTATGCAAAAGATTTTGGTTTTGAATATGAATATCGACTTGTAGGAACCGGAAGCCTTGATGTTGTTTTTGAAGAAATTGATATCCAGCCATTGGAAATAAAAGATTAATGGAGTATGCAAAATGTTTAAAGAAGTAATTATAAAAAATCGCTGGAAAGCTAGGCTGGGTAAATAATGTCATTATTAAATCTCTTTTCTTCTAAAGAAGAAAACCCAAAAGTAAGTGATCACCTTAAGGAGTTTTTAACTGATTTTTCGATTGAAGTTATGCCTCGCACTGCGGCAAAAATTGAAAGTTTTGAAGAGATACTTCCAAAAAATACAAGGGTTTATATTGCTCATATTGAAGGTGTTCCTATTGAAGAGATGGTGCAGACAGCTAAACGGGTAAGCCGCGAAGGCTTCAATGTTATGCCTCACTTTCCAGCCCGGATTATTAAAGACAAGAGTGCCTTAGAAGAGTGGATAAATATTTATCAAGGCGAGGCGGGCATTAATCAAGCGCTGCTTTTAGCTGGGGGTGTGGACAAGCCACATGGTGTGTTTGAAGATTCAATGCAGCTGGTAGAAACAGAGCTATTTGAAAAATATAATTTTAAAAACTTACACTTTGCAGGCCACCCTGAAGGCAATAAAGATATTGATAAGGGTAGCTCAAATAAAAATGTCGATGACGCGCTGCAATGGAAGCAAAAATTTAATGAGCGCTCAGATATTGATATCGCAATAACAACCCAGTTTTGTTTTGAAGCAGAGCCAGTAATTGAATGGGCAAACTCATTGACTAATAATGGAATAAATATACCAATTCATATTGGAGTAGCTGGACCCGCAAAACTTCAAACTTTAATTAAGTTTTCAATTGCTTGTGGAGTTGGGCCTTCATTAAAGGTACTGCAAAAAAGAGCAAAAGATGTGAAGAAACTATTACTTCCATTTGATCCAAATGACTTTTTAGAGAGTTTAGCTAAACATAAAAAAGAAAATCCAAAATTTAATATCAGTCATATTCATTTTTTCCCTCTAGGCGGTATAAATACAAATGCTTCATGGATTAAAAATGCAATTAATAATTCATAGAAGGAGTAAGTAAATTGACAACAACAACACTATCCTCATTATCAAAAGAGGTAACTATTGGCTTTGGTCATCCATTTGTAATGATTGGTGAAAGAATAAATCCAACTGGCAGAAAAATTTTAGCTGCTGAAATGAAGGTTGGTGATTACTCACGTGTAGTTGCGGATGCTATTGCGCAGGTTGCTGCAGGCGCACAAATGTTAGATATAAATGCAGGTATCCCTCTTGCAGATGAGCCAGCAATTCTTGCTGAAGCAATAAGACAAGTTCAAGCCGTTGTGGACGTTCCTATTTCAATTGACTCATCAATTATTGAAGCCCTTGCATCTGGCCTAGAAGCATATCAGGGAAGAGCACTAGTAAATTCTGTCACGGGTGAAACTGAAAATTTGGAGCGAGTGCTTCCACTAGTTAAAAAGTATGGTGCAGCAGTTGTAGCGATCTCTAATGATGAAACTGGTATTAGTGAAGATCCAAACGAGCGTTTTAAGGTTGCTAAAAAGATTGTTGAACACGCTGCAGACTATGGAATTAAGCCAGAAGATGTTGTTGTTGACCCATTAGTTATGCCAATTGGTGCGATTTCTCAAGCTGGCAATCAAGTTTTTGAGTTAGTTAGGAAGCTTCGTAGTGAGTTAAAAGTTAATACAACGTGTGGTGCATCAAATGTTAGTTTTGGTTTACCACAACGAAATGGTATTAATAATGCTTTCCTCCCTATGTTAATTGCAGCAGGAATGACTTCTGCAATTGTAAACCCATTACACCCAGAGTTAGTTCAGGCAATTAGAGCTGGAGATGTTTTAACGGGTGTTGATGATGGTTGTGGAAGTTGGATTAAAGCCTACAGAGAGCCAACAGCTGATGGAAGTGATGTTAGGGATGGGAGACGCCGCAGAAAACGTGCGTAACAATAAAAATGACCAGTATTGAATATATAGGATCTTGCGTTTGCGGCCAAACAAGCTATAGCGCCTTTGATTTGGCTGATGTATCCTATTGTCACTGCCTGCAGTGCCGAAAAATGACGGGTCACTATATGGCTGCATGCCAAGCCAAAAGAGATAAAATTAAAATTACTGGAAAAATTAAATGGTTTTATACTCATGAGGACTCAAGGCATGGTTTTTGTGATAATTGTGGAGCACATATGTTTTGGCAAAACGACAGTTTGTCAACTATAAGCGTAACTGCCGGTAGTTTAGAAGATCCAAAAAATTTGACTGTGAAACATAATATTTTCACTGAAGAGAAAGGGAGTTATTACACAATTAGCCCCAATGAGACTCAAATTGAGGGCTATGGTAAAAGCCATAATAGCAAGGAGTAGTATTTTGGAAGATGTCCAGCAAGTTTGCTTTACCCCGTCAGGCCGCCAATTCAAGGGTGAGGCTGGAGATACTTTGCTGCAAGTTGCTCAAGATGCGGGGGTAGCTATACGCTCATTATGTGGCGGCTATGGGCAGTGCCATCAGTGCTGGATTGAGGTGTCTGAGGGTTCACATCCTAAATTTGGTGTTGATTGTAAGCCTGAAAATGTTAGCGGAATTACCAGTCTAGAAAAACAATTAATCATCGATAATCCAAGTTACAAAGGTAAGCGACTCGCATGTCAAACTTGTATCCAGGGCGACTTAGTAGTAGATGTTCCTGAAGATAGCCAAGAACATAAGGCCTATATAAGTAAAAAAAATGCTAAACAAAATTATTCTATTTCAAGTTCAATCACTCTTTTAGATTGCACGCTTGAAGAGTCAACATTGGATGAAAATCCCTCCGCCTCAGAAAACCTATTGGGGCAACTTGAAAAGCAAGGTGTCAAGGCAAGTATTGACTTCAACCTACTAAGAGGACTGCAGCCTTTAATTCATGAAACTAAGGGAAATCTTACGGTTGCGGTTAGGGATAAAAATCAAATTGTTGCAGCCTATCCTCAAGGGAGTCATAAAGTATTTGGAGGTGCAATCGATATTGGTTCCACCACTTTAGCACTCTATGTCTACGATCTGAAAGACGGTAAGTTGGTATTTGAATCTTCTGCAATGAATCCGCAGATTCGATTTGGTGAAGACTTGATGAGTAGGGTTTCTTATGTGATGATGAATAAGGGTGGTGATGAGAAATTGACTGCTGCAGTAAGAAATAAGATTACAGAGATGCTGCATGAGGCTTGTGAAAATCTAGAGATTGAGTGGGATAAATTATTAGAGGTTGTACTAGTTGGTAACCCAATTATGCACCACATATTTTTTGGAATTTCGCCTGTAGAACTAGGCCAGGCCCCATTTACATTATCAATAAGAAGTTGGCTTGATGTTGACGCAAAAGACTTGGGTTTTGATTTGCACCCTAAAACAAGACTATCATTTTTGCCGTTGATTGCGGGCCATGTTGGCGCTGATACTGCTGCAGCTTATCTTAGTCAAATGGACACAATGCATTCTGAAACTACCTTGCTGGTTGATATTGGAACCAATGCAGAAATTATGCTTGCTAAAGATGGGCGAGTGTATGCCACATCATCTCCAACAGGACCAGCCTTTGAGGGTGCTGAAATTTCCTCTGGAGTAAGAGCAACCTATGGGGCTATCGAGAGAGTAAGGATAGATAAAGATACTCTGAAGGTTCGATTTAAAGTCATTGGATGTGATGCGTGGTCAGATGAGCCAGACTATGAGATGCTTAAAATGCAGGCAGTTGGCATATGTGGAAGTGGAATTATTGAGGCTATTGTAGCGCTTGCTGAGGCCGGTATTATTGATCAAAGTGGACTTTTTGTTGAATCAATTGCACCAGAACTTTTCTCAAAGAAAGGAAATACATCTCGTTTTTTATTAGTTGAACAAGGTGATAAATCGATTTATGTAGAGCAAGTAGATATTCGCTCTATTCAATTGGCTAAGGCCGCATTATCTGCTGGCGTTTCTATACTAATGGATTATCTCGAGTGTACTGAGTTTGATAAAGTATTGTTAGCAGGGGCTTTTGGTGCTCATTTAGATGCCAGATATGTTGCTCTTTTGGATATCATTCCAACCTCAACTGCAGAAAAAATTATTTCAGTAGGCAATGCAGCTGGTGTTGGTGCTAGCGCTGCATTATTAGATGTTAATAAGCGAAAAATAATTATTGATGCAGTGGACAAAGTTGTTAAAATTGAAACTGCTACTGAGCCAAAATTCCAAGAGTATTTTGTTGATGCTATGAAATTCACTGTATCACCAGTAAAACAACAGCAAACCAATAAAGTCAGACGCCGTAAAAGAGCGCCTTAGTTATAAATTAGGAGAAATTGTAATGGCTAGAGAAAGAAGAAGACGTAGAGGAGGAGTAGATGATTCTGATGCACATGAGGCAGCTAAAGCGCCTGCGTATATAAAAAGAAAAATTCCCCACTACAGTATTCTTAGTGATGATGATCTTAGTATTATTGAAGACAATGCCGATACTATCTTAGAAGAGATTGGGATCGTATTTTCTGAAGACCAAGAGGCACTTGATATACTTGAAAAAGCTGGTGCTAGTGTTGATGGTGAGAGAGTTAGATTTCCAAAAGGAATGTGCCGCAAATTAATACAAGATAATGCTCCAAAGCAATTTACTCAATTCGCTCGTAATCCTGAGAGAAATGTTGAAATTGGCGGTGATAATATGGTTTTAGTTCCTGCTTATGGCCCTCCATTTGTTCATGATCTTGATGAGGGTCGACGTTATGCAACAATAGAAGATTTTAGGAACTTTATAAAACTTGCATATATGTCAGATAATATTCACCACTCTGGTGGAACTATTTGTGAGCCAGTAGACTTGCCAGTTAATAAGCGTCACTTTGATATGGTTTATAGTCACATCAAATACTCAGACAAAGCCTTTATGGGCTCTGTTACTTCAGCTGAGAGAGCTCAGGACACTGTTGATATGGTTAAAATATTATTTGGTGATGATTTTGTTGATAAAAATTGTGTACTTATAAGTTTAATTAATGCAAGCTCTCCAATGTCGTTTGATGCCACTATGCTTGGGGCGCTTAAGGTCTATGCAAGAAATAATCAGGCAACAATTGTAACCCCATTTATTGTCGCTGGAGCAATGGCTCCAACAACTGCAGTAGGCGTTGCAGCTCAAAGTCTTGCTGAAGGGCTAGCAGGCATGGCATTTGCTCAACTCATCAGGCCCGGCACACCTGTTATTTATGGTAATTTTGTAACTGCAATGTCTATGAAATCTGGCGCTCCAACTTTTGGAACTCCTGAGGCTGCGCACATGATGAATATTTCCGGAGCTTTAGCCAGAAGACTTGGTGTTCCATTTAGGAGTGGCGGTGGCTTTAATGGCGCCAAGATGCCTGACGCTCAAGCAGGCTATGAGGCCGCTAATACAATGCAAGCAACTCTAAATGCAAGTGTCAATTTTAATTTACATACTGCTGGCTGGCTGGAAGGCGGTTTGTGTATGAGCTATGAGAAATTCATAATGGATGCTGATCAAGCAGGCATGATGAGAGTATCAGCAGAAGGGATTGATATGAGCGAAAATGGCCAAGCAATGGATGCAATCCGTGAAATTGGAGCTATGTCAGATGACACGCCAAAACATTTCTTAGGATGTGAGCACACTAAAAAGAATTTCAAGAGCGCTTTTTATATGTCAGAGGTTCTTGATGATAATAGTTTTGAGCAGTGGGTTCAAGACGGCTCAAGAGACACAGCAATGATTGCTAATGGTATATACAAAAAAATGTTAACCGAGTATGAATTGCCCCCACTTGATTCAGCTGTAGATGAAGCTTTATTAAAATATATTAAAGATCGTAAAGATAGTTTTGAAGATTCAAATATTTAATAATTTTAATTTTCATATTTATTATAATTCAAGCAGTTATGAATTTAATTATTAAAGTGCGATTGATTTTGTAAGATAATGTTCCAAATATTATATTTATAGCTAAAGAGCTATTTTCACTTGAAAATAACAGGTGAAATTGTTCTTTATCTTTTTACTTTCGTGAGTATTTAGGAGAAAAAATGAGCGAGTATAAAACAGATATTGATATTGCCAGAGAAGTAACCGGTGAACACATTAATGACATTGGTGCAAAACTCAATATTGATCAAGCTGACTTGGTGCCTTTTGGGCATGACAAGGCTAAGATTTCATGGAGCGCTATAGACGCAGTCCAAAAGAATAAAAATGGCAAACTCATTCTGGTTACTGCTGTAACGCCTACGCCAGCTGGAGAGGGTAAGACAACTACTTCTGTTGGTCTCACTGATGGCCTTAATAAGATTGGTAAACAAACAACAGTTTGCCTACGTGAGCCAAGTTTAGGACCATGTTTTGGTATGAAAGGTGGAGCTGCTGGTGGCGGTTATGCACAAGTAATTCCAATGGAAGATATTAATCTTCATTTTACTGGTGACTTTCATGCAATTACTTCAGCGCATAGCTTACTTTCTGCAATGATTGATAATCATATTTACTGGGGAAATTCAACAAATATAGATAGCAGAAAAGTAGTATTTCGTCGTGTTGTTGATATGAATGACCGCTCCCTTCGGACAATTACTTCTTCTTTGGGTGGCTCAACAAATGGTTATCCGCGCGAAGATGGCTTTGATATTACAGTTGCCTCTGAAGTCATGGCTATTTTTTGCTTGTCACAAAACTTGACAGAGCTTGAAGAAAAATTGGGAAATATCATAATCGCCTATACTCGTGATTTAACGCCAGTAAGGGCAAAACAAATTAATGCTCATCATGCAATGACAGTTCTACTAAAGGATGCATTTAGACCAAATTTAGTTCAAACTTTAGAGGGCAATCCTGCGTTGATTCATGGTGGTCCGTTTGCAAATATAGCTCATGGCTGTAATTCAGTTATTGCTACAAAGACAGCACTTAAATTATCAGATTATGTTGTAACAGAAGCTGGATTTGGAGCTGATTTAGGTGCAGAAAAATTCTTTGATATTAAATGCCGTAAAGCAGGACTTGCGCCAGATGCTGTTGTTTTAGTAGCAACAGTTAGGGCTCTCAAGCATCAAGGCGGCGTTGCTAAAGCAGATTTAAATAATGAAAATACTGACGCGCTTGGTCAAGGCTGCGTGAATCTTGGAAGACATATTCGTAACCTGAGCCAGTTTGGAGTTCCACTTGTCGTTGGTATTAATAAATTTGTATCGGATACTGAGGCTGAATTTCAAGTAATCAGAGATTATTGTGAGCAGTTTAATGTAGAAGTGAGTGTTACAAGTCACTGGGAACACGGCGGTGAAGGTGCAATTGACCTAGCAGAAAAGGTAGTTAAACTTGCTGACTCGGGTACTGCGCAATTCAAAACATTGTATGATGATGAGCTATCCCTATTGGAGAAAGTAGAAACTATTGCCAAAAAACTCTATGGTGCAGATGAGGTTTTAGCGGATAAAGTTATTAGGGCTGAACTTAATAGGTACCAAGATAACGGTTTTGGTCATTTACCAGTTTGTATCGCCAAAACACAGTATAGTTTTTCTACTGACCCTCAATTATTAGGCGCTCCAACTGGACACTCAATGTCGATTCGAGAAGTTAGGCTTTCAGCAGGTGCTGAGTTTGTTGTAGTGGTTTGTGGCGCAATTATGACTATGCCAGGATTACCAAGAGTTCCTGCAGCAGATAAGATTAAGCTGGATGAGCATGGACTAGTCCAAGGTCTTTTTTAAGTTATGACTATTAGTGATACAGTTGATTATGACATTCACAGGGTTGAGAATTCAACTCTAGAGGAGTCAAGTGACTGCATTGCTATTGAAGAGCCACTAGAAATTGCTATTCGTTATTTTAAAAATAATGAATGGATTATAGACCCTCTTATGGTAACCATGAGAACGCCAGGGGATGATGAAGCTTTGGTTAGTGGGTTACTGTTTTCTGAGGGTATTATTCAAGATAAGAAGGCTATTGATACGATAGATGTCAATGGTGAAAATAAGGGCAAATATGATGTTGATAACTCACTAATAATTACTTTAGCAAAAGGTAACAAATTAGATTTGAAGAATTTACAGCGTCACTTTATGGTTAATTCGAGTTGTGGTGTTTGTGGGAAAGGTACTCTAAATGCCATTGAAATTGCCTATGAGCCAAATATTGATAAAGCTGGTCCAATTGTAAGTATTGATTTGATTACAGAACTGCCTAATATATTAAGAGCGAGACAAGAACAATTTGCTAATACCGGAGGTGTTCATGCCAGTGCACTATTGACTGAGGGTGGGAAAGTACTCCATTTAGCAGAAGATGTGGGTAGACATAATGCGCTAGATAAATTGATAGGCCACGTAAGGTGCAATGATATGCTGAGACCGATTGAGCAATTTGTTATGTGTTCTGGTCGACTAGGATTTGACATCATACAAAAAGCAGTAATGTCTAGAATAGGAATGATTGTTGGTATCGGAGCTCCAACTTCATTAGCACTTGATTTAGCGAAAAAATTTGATATTACTTTGGTAGGTTTCATCAAAAAAAATAAATATAATATATATACTGGTGCTTGGCGCATTAGTTAAAGATCTTAGGAGATTAAATGTCTAGAAATATCAGTTTATTGTCAGGAAAAAAAGATGACAAAAATAGTTTGTTTGGAAAGATTTCGGTCAGTCCAACAGATGCTAGTGATTCGGAGCTTGCAGCTGAATATAATTTAGGTGTCTCTACGGTGCACAGTACTAAGAGTTTCTATGACTTTCTTAATGAAGACTTTAAAAGTAAAAAAGCCTATGTGTGTTCTGGAAGTGCTTGTCTTTGTAGGGGCACCCAAGATGTTGTTGCTGATAAGCTGAATCAAAAATTTGGAGAAGAGAACGTTGGTGAGATGATTTGCCTAGGAAGGTGTTATGAAAATAGTGCATTTAACTATAACGGTGAAAACTATTCAGGCGATGACATCAATAAATTAGATCAAATCATTGCTGGAAAGCATACTAGCCCTGCTTATACAATGAAATCATTTTCAAATACTCCATTCTTAGTGGAAGAGAGTGTTTTCTCTACTTATGACGATTTTAAAGATTTACTTGAAGTATGTTTTGCAACTGACAAAGATGATTTAATAGCGTCTTTAAAAGATTCAGGACTTCGCGGGCGAGGAGGTGCAGGATTTCCAACTGGAATGAAATGGGAGTTTTGTAAAGATCAAGAAGTTTCAACAAAGTATGTTGTGTGTAATGCTGATGAAGGCGATCCTGGAGCATTTTCTGATAGATATTTGATGGAAGAGCAGCCACTTAAGGTTCTATTTGGTATGGTAATTTGCGCTTATATCATTGGTTCCAAACAAGGTTTTTTGTACATTCGAGGTGAATATCCTGAGTCCATTACTATTACGAATGACTCATTAGCAAAACTTCGTGAACTAGGACTACTTGGTGATAATATTTTAGGCACTGGCTTTGACTTTGATATGAATGTTGTTGAGGGTCAAGGCGCTTATATTTGTGGTGAAGAAACTGCATTAATAGCATCTATTGAAGGGCGACGTGCAGAAGTTGATGTACGACCTCCTTTTCCTGTCGTAGAGGGTTTATACAAAAAACCAACTGTAGTTAATAATGTTGAAAGCCTAGCAGCGGTTGCTGCAATATTCAAACTCGGAAGTGAGGTTTACAAAAGCATTGGAAACGGCAGATCTCTAGGGACTAAATTAATCTCTTTAGATGGTTATTTCAATAATCCAGGTCTCTATGAAGTTGATTTGGGAACCCCAATTAGTTTTATTATTGATGAGATTGGCGGTGGCTTCAATGATGATATCAAAGCTCTGCAGATTGGCGGTCCTTTAGGCGGGATTGTTCCAGTTGATATTTTAAAAACTCTTACATTAGATTTTGAAGCTTTCTCTGAGGGTGGATTTTTACTTGGACATGCTAGTTTTGTATGTATTCCTAAGTCATTTTCGGCAGTTGAGTATGCGAAACACTTGTTTGCTTTTACTGCGCATGAGTCATGCGGCAAATGCTTTCCTTGTAGATTAGGCTCTGTTCGCGGCAAAGAAATGCTAGAATCAGCTATTGAAGGAAAACAAAAATTTTCTGAAGAATTGATTTATGATTTATTAGAGACAATGGAAGTAGGATCGTTATGCGCATTAGGCGGCGGCCTTCCTCTTGCAATTAAAAATTTACTCGAGCACTGCGGTGACGAGTTCCAACCTATGATGGAGAAGTAGTATGTCAGAAAACCCGCAAGGTGTATTTATTGATGATGTTGAGTTCCCGTTTGATGACTCATCATCTATTTTAGCGTTTACTGATAAGGCTCTTGGAGACAAAATTATTCCAACCCTTTGTAATGACGATAATCTTCAGCCATATGGGGCTTGTAGGGTTTGTTCTGTTGAAGTTCAACAATCAGAAGATGGGCCAAAGAGAACAGTAGCATCATGTCATACGCCGATTGTTCCAGGTATGCGAATTCATACAAATTCTACTAGTATTAAAAAACTGCGAAAGAATATTGTTGAACTAGTTTTAAGTGATCATCCGCCTGATTGTCTGACTTGTGAAGTCAATGGTAACTGTGAATTACAAGACGTTGCGGCAAGTGTAGGTGTTCGCCAAATACGTTATGCAAAAGGTGAAAACCATTGTGATCGTGAAAAGGACTTGTCTCATGCTTATATGAGAATGGATCTGTCGAAATGTATTAATTGTTCAAGATGTGTGCGTGCTTGTGATGAAGTTCAAGGTCAATTTACGTTGACGATGACAGGAAGAGGTTTTGAGTCTCGTATTACAACAGATAATGACATGCTCTTTGGAGACTCTTCATGCGTCTCTTGTGGTGCCTGTGCACAAACTTGTCCAACATCAGCAATATCTGATGTATTTCAGTCAAAATCAGTTGAAGCTGACAAAACAGTTAGAACGACATGCTCATACTGTGGAGTAGGTTGTAATCTAGAAGTGGCTGTAAAAAATGATGAAGTGTTATCAATCCGAGCACCTCAAGATGCTGTTAATGCAGGACATACCTGCTTAAAGGGGCGCTATGCATTTAAATTTTATAACCATGAAGACAGGCTAACATCACCACTTATTAGAAAAAATGGAGAGTTGGTTCCTTGTTCTTGGGATGAAGCTTTAGATTTTATTAAAGACAAATTTGAATCAATCAAAGAGAATCATGGTCCAGATGCTATAGCTGGTATTTCTTCTGCACGCTGTACTAATGAAGAAAACTATATGTTTCAAAAAATGATTCGTCAAATAGTTGGCACTAATAATATTGACTGTTGTGCCCGTGTTTGCCATTCACCTACTGCCTGGGGAATGCAACAAAGTTTTGGAACAGGTGCTGGTACTAATTCAACTGCTGATATTCCTTTAGCCGATTGCATGATGGTTATTGGTGCAAATCCAACTTCTGCGCATCCTGTAACTGGCGCAAAAATTAAGCAGCAAGCCATGTCTGGAGCAACACTTATTGTTATTGACCCAATTCGCACTGAATTGGCTAGGATGGCTGATCACCACTTACAGCTTAAACCTGGAACAAATGTTGCAGTATTAAATATGTTTCAGCACTTCATAGTAGAGGCTGATCTTCTAGACCAAGAATTTATTAAAGAACGATGTGAGGGTGGTGAAGAGTTTATTGAACAAATAAAAAATCTTGATGTTGATGCAATGGCTGAAATTAGTGGCCTTGATAAAGATGATGTTAAAGCAGCAGCGATTGCATATGCCTCTGCAAAAAATGCTATGGAGTTTCATGGCCTAGGTGTAACTGAGCATTCTCAGGGTACAAAGACAGTTATGTTAATTTCAAATCTGGCAATGATGACAGGTAATCTTGGTCGTCCTGGTGTGGGTGTTAACCCACTTCGTGGCCAGAATAACGTGCAAGGTGCTGCAGATATGGGCTGCCAACCTCATCATGGTCCAGGATACTTATGGATGGATCAAAAAGAAGTTCAAGATTTCTATGAAGATAAGTTAGGTCTTCCTTCGCCAACAACTCAAGGTAGAAAGATTCCAGAAATGTTTGATGGTGCAGTAGATGGATCCCTTAAAGCGCTATGGATTTTTGCTGAAGATGTTGTTCAAACAGACCCAAATACACATCATGTTGTTAAGGCTATGCAAGGCCTTGATTTGCTTGTTGTGCAAGAAATCTTTATGAGTGAAACTGCCAAAATGGCTGACGTAGTTCTACCAGGAACAACTTTTCTTGAAAAGAGTGGTACATTTACAAATACTGAGAGACGAATTCAGCAAGTAAATGCTGCAGTTAAGCCACTTCCTGGAACAAAAACAGATGGTCAGATTATTGTAGAAATGATGCGTAAATTAGGCTTTGATCAGCCTGATTTCAATGCTGAGCTTGTTTTGAAAGAAATAGCCAGTGTGGTTTCATTTTTTGAGGGCGTAACTTGGGAGGGTTTGCGCGCAAGCCCAATGGGCTTACAGTGGCCTGTTAATAAAAAAGGCGAAGACACTCAAATACTTCATATTGGTGAATTTAAGCGAGGCAAGGGTAAGTTTCACTATCATGATTGGAAGGAAAGTGAAGAACTTACTAAGCACAAGAATGAGTATCCATTTATTCTTACTACTAGTCGTGAACTTCAACATTACAACTGTGCAACTATGACAAGGCGAACATCAAACGTAAAAATCTTGACGAAAGATGTAATTATGCTAAATCCAAAAGACGCAAGGGCGAAAGATCTTATAACTGGTGATCGCGCAACTTTGAAGTCTGATAGAGGTGAAATTACTCTTGATGTTGAGGTTACTGATCGTGTGAAAAAAGGAGTCATAAGAACTACTTTTCATTTTCCTGAAGTGTTAATTAATGAGGTAACAAGTGCAGTTACTGATGAAGAGACTAAGTGTCCAGAATACAAGATTGTAGCTGTAGACGTCTTAAAAGCTTCTTAGTAGGTTAAATAAAGTGAGTCTTTATGGGCTCACTTTAAAAAAATTAATAGCGTCTTTCTAGCTTACTTTTTTGTAATATCCGCCCTGCGATTTCTTCAATCGAGATGTGGCTTGTATCTATAAAGGGTACATTATTTTGAACATACATATCTTCCGCTCTTCTAACTTCCTTTTGACACTGTTCAATTGATGCATAGCCACTATTAGACCTCCTTTCACCCCTTATATTCTGAAGTCGAACAGGATTGATACTTAACCCATAAAGCTTGTTTTTAAATGGCTTTAAAACACTCGGAAGTTTAACTGAATCTAAGTCCTCATCTATTAATGGATAATTAGCAGCATATATTCCATATTGAAGCGCTAAAAAAAGACATGTGGGCGTTTTACCTGATCTTGATACTCCAGTAAGAATTATATCTGCATGATCATAATTTTTAGTAGATAACCCATCATCGTTATTGAGTGCAAAATTTATACTATCAATTCGACCCGAGTATGTATTTTTATTTCCTACTCCATGAGAAAGTCCCATTTCATGAGATGATTTAGTCTCAAGAGTATCTTCCATTTTTGAAATAAAAGTTTCAAAAAAATCAAAAATAATCCCACCACTATTTTCAAGTAAATGGGCATATTCAGCTGATACTTGGGTACTGAAAATAAGAGCAGGCTCGCCATCAGCTTCTGAGGCTTCTTTAATTAATAAGGCAGCTGTCTGAGCTTTTTTTTGCGTATCTATAAATGCTAGATTAACCCTTTTAAAGTTTATTTCAGGGAATTGTGTAAGAAGACTGTTACCAAGTGCTTCAGCTGTAATACCCGTTCTATCTGAAATAAAAAATACAGTTCTCATATTAATGTTTTAAAGCTTGCCAAGCTTATTCCAAGTTTCAACAACAGTGTCAGGGTTTAGTGAGATGCTAGTTATCTGTTGTTTTAGCAGCCACTCTGCAAAATCAATATGATCTGAAGGTCCTTGACCGCATATGCCAATATATTTGCCCTGACGATGGCACGCCTCAACGGCCATGGTAATCAATTTTTTAACTGCATCATTTCTTTCATCAAATCCTTCAGCTATTAGGCCGGAGTCTCTATCCATCCCAAGTGTTAATTGTGTTAAATCATTTGAGCCAATAGAGAAGCCATCAAAATATTGTAAAAAATCTTCAGCGATAATGGCGTTTGATGGAAGTTCACACATCATGATTATTCTTAAACCATCTTTTCCTCGCTCCAACCCATTCTCTTTTAAGAGTTCAATTACTTTTGAAGCTTCAGAGGTTGTTCGAACGAAAGGAATCATTATTTCAACATTTTTAAAACCCATCTCATTTCTAACATTTTTAATTGCAAGACATTCTAATTCAAAGCATTCTCTAAAATCTTCAGAGATATATCTTGATGCACCACGAAAGCCAATCATTGGGTTTTCTTCATGTGGCTCATATAGCTCACCTGCAAATAAATTTGAATATTCATTAGATTTAAAATCAGACATTCTAATGATTACTGGCGATTTGGAAAAGCTTGCAGCAATTGTTGAAATTCCTTCCGTTAATTTTTGAATATAAAAATCTATAGGAGACTTATAGCAAGAGGTTCTTTTTTGAATTTCATCTTTAAGATCTTTTGGAAGGCTATCAAATTCAAGTAAAGCTTTAGGATGAATACCAATTGTATTATTTATAATAAATTCGAGTCTAGCAAGGCCCACTCCAGCATTTGGAATACTTGAAAAATCATATGCCCTAGAGGGGTTTCCCACATTCATCATAATTTTGACAGGAATTTCTGGCAGGTTGCTTACTTCAGAAAATGTATGCTCAAATTTTAAAGTTCCTTGATAAACTTTTCCTGTATCCCCTTCAGCGCAAGATGCTGTAATCACCTCAGAATCTTTAAGTATTTCAGTTGCATTTCCTGTACCAACAATTGCTGGTACTCCAAGTTCTCTAGCTATAATTGCCGCATGACATGTTCTGCCGCCGCGGTTTGTAATAATTGCAGATGCTAGTTTCATAACAGGCTCCCAGTCTGGGTCCGTCATATCAGTTACTAGAACATCACCCTTACTCACCAAATCCATTTCTGATAAGCTGTTAATTATTCTGATTTGACCGGTTCCAATTTTTTGACCAATTGCGCGACCTTCTATAAGAATTTCAGAGGTTTCAAGGAGCTTATAGCGCTCAATTTTCTGAGAACTTTGTCGACTTTTAACAGTTTCAGGCCTTGCTTGAACAATATAGATTTTGCCATCAGATCCATCAAGAGCCCATTCAATATCCATTGCTCTTCCATAATGCGTCTCAATTTTCATTGCATATTCAGCAAGTTCTTCAATTTGAGCATCATTTAAACTAAATCTTAGGCGCTCTTGAGCTTCAACTTCAGTGGTTGTAACTGGTGAGCTTGATTTTGCATCTGAATAAATCATTTTTATTGACTTAGAGCCAAGACTTCTAGACAAAATTGCTGGCTTTCCTGATTTTAGTGTTGGTTTATGAACATAAAATTCATCTGGGTTTACAGAGCCTTGAACGACAGTTTCGCCTAGTCCATAAGCAGACGTAATAAAAACAACTTCGTCAAATCCAGACTCAGTATCTAGAGTAAACATTACTCCACTTGCTCCAATATCACTTCTAACCATTTGTTGGACTCCAGCAGAAAGAGATACCATTTCATGTTCAAAACCCTGATGAACTCTATAGGAAATGGCTCTATCGTTATAGAGTGATGCAAATACTTTTTTAATAGAACTCAAAATATCATCGATACCGCTAACATTCAGATAAGTTTCTTGTTGACCGGCAAAAGATGCTTCAGGTAAGTCCTCTGCAGTTGCTGATGAACGAACTGCAAAGGTTACAGATGGACCATATTTTTCAGTTAATTTTTGGTAACTTTCAACAATAGATTTATGAAGGTCATCGGGAAATGGCGCGTCTTCAACCCACTGACGAATTAATGCTCCAGTTTTGGTAAGCTCTTTAATGTCAGTAATATCTAGCGAAACTAGAAGTTCATTGATTTGAGTTTTTAAATGTGAATAATTTAAGAAAGATTCAAAAGCCTCAGCTGTTGTTGCAAAGCCCCCAGGAACTCGAACACCTTGCGAACTCAGCCCACTAATCATTTCACCTAAAGAAGCATTTTTACCTCCAACCTTTTCAACATCAGACATGCCAACATCATCTAGCCAGACTATATTTTCAAACATTAAGGTCCTTTTATATTATTTATTAACTCAAGATTTGATGAAGTAGCATTCATTTTGACACAAAATGTAATACTAGAGTTTTTTATCAAAAGTATAATTTTAATACATTAAAAATGAAGTGAATTACAGATTGTAAAGTATTTCATAATTTGATAATGATACTATATTGCAATTGAATATTATTCCTACTATTTGCTTTTATATGGGCTTTTTTGACGATAGAAAAGTAAAAAAAAAATGTATAATTTATGGTTCACAATATTTTCAGGGGTTTAAATAATGGCGACACAAATTGAATTAGCAAATGCTATCCGAGCCTTGAGCATGGATGCTGTGCAAAAAGCAAACTCTGGGCACCCCGGCGCCCCAATGGGAATGGCTGATATTGCAGAAGTTTTATGGAATAAACATTTAAAGTTTAACCCATCAAACTCAAATTGGTCAAACAGAGATCGATTTGTTCTATCAAATGGTCATGGATCAATGCTTATCTATTCTTTACTGCATTTGACTGGGTTCGATTTAAGTATCAATGATCTAAAAGATTTTCGTCAACTTCACTCTAAAACACCTGGACATCCAGAATATGGTTATGCTGATGGAGTTGAGACAACGACAGGCCCATTAGGTCAAGGTATTTGTAATGCAGTAGGCATGGCAATTGCGGAACGAACTCTTGCTGCTCAGTTTAATAAGCCAGGCCATTCTATTGTAGACCACCATACGTATGCATTTATGGGCGATGGTTGTCTTATGGAGGGGCTGTCGCATGAATCATGCGCAATGGCTGGGACTCTTGGTTTGGGAAAACTAATAGCATTCTGGGATGACAATGATATTTCAATCGATGGACATATTGGTGATTGGATGGAAAAAGGGGTCCCAGCTCGCTTTAAATCTTACAATTGGCATGTTATATCTGATGTTGATGGTCATGATCCTGAAGCTATCAATGCTGCTATAGTTGAAGCTAAAGCAATGAATGATAGACCCACCTTAATATGCACTCGAACTGTAATTGGTTTTGGATCTCCTAATCTAGCAGGCTCTCATAACTGCCATGGCGCACCTTTAGGTGATGAGGAAATTGCAAAAACTCGAGAAAAACTCGGTTGGAATTATGGATCATTCGAAATTCCTGAAGAGATTTATGAGGGCTGGGATCATAAGATTGAAGGCGCTGAAGTAGAAGATGGATGGAATGAAAAATTTAAAGCTTATAGTGCTAGCTTTCCAAGTGAAGCTGCCGAATTTCTGCGCCGAATTTCTGGAAGCTTACCAGATAATTTTGACTCTAAAATGGACGACTTTATTGCTAAAACACAGCAAGATATGCCCAATATAGCATCACGTAAAGCCTCCCAAAATACAATCGAAGCAATGGGGCCCATAGTTCCTGAATTATTTGGTGGATCTGCAGATTTAACTGGTTCAAATTTGACAAATTGGTCTGGAAGCGTTTTAGTTAACGCTGAAAATGCAGATGGAAACTATATCTCCTGGGGAGTTCGTGAGTTTGGAATGGCTGCAATGATGAATGGCATGGTTTTGCATGGTGGCTTTAAGGTTTATGGCGCAACATTTCTTATGTTCATGGAATATATGAGAAATGCTCTTCGAATGTCTGCAATGATGAAGATTGGAACAATTTTTGTATATACCCATGATTCAATTGGTCTTGGTGAAGATGGTCCAACTCATCAGGCTGTTGAGCAGATAGCTACTATGAGAGTCATACCTAACTTTCAAACGTGGCGAGCATGTGATGCCATTGAGTCCGCAGTATCATGGAAAATAGCTATGTTAAGAGGTGATGCACCTACTGCATTAATTTTCTCTAGACAAAACTTGACCCCAATGGAGCGAACCATTGAGCAAGTGAGTAATATTGAGAAAGGCGGATATGTGCTTAAAGATTGTAGTGGCGATGCTGACATAATTTTAATTGCTACTGGCTCAGAAGTTTCATTGGCAGTTGATGCTGCAACAATAATGAGCGATAAGAAGGTTCGTGTTGTATCAATGCCATCCACAAATGCGTTTGATGAGCAAGATCAAGGATACAGGGATTCAGTATTATCGCCTGGAGTTAAGCGCGTTGCTATAGAAGCCGGTGTCGCGGAGTCATGGTATAAGTATGTAGGTCTTGAGGGAGGGATAGTGTCAATGACCACATATGGTGAATCAGCCCCCGCTGGAGAACTATTTAAACATTTTGGGTTTACAGTGGATAACGTAATTGCCACCGTTAACAAAGTTTTAAGTTAATTTTTTTAATAGGAGTTTAAGATGACAATAAAAGTTGGAATTAATGGTTTTGGCCGAATTGGTAGAATGGTTTTTCGTGCAATTGATAAGGATTTTGCTAATTTAGAAGTAGTTGGAATTAATGACTTACTAGATAATGATTATCTATCTTATATGCTGAAATATGATTCAGTGCATGGAAGGTTTGGTAAAGATGTCTCAGTAGAAGGAAATAATTTTGTCATTGATGGAAAAAAGATTCGTTTAACTGCTGAGCGTAATCCTGCAGATTTAAAGTGGGGAGACATTGGTGCAGATTTAGTTATTGACTGTACCGGTTTTTTCTTAACAGAAGAGGGCTGCCAGGCGCATATAGATGCAGGCGCTAAAAAAGTAATACAGTCAGCCCCTTCCAAAGATCACACGCCAATGTTTGTATATGGCGTTAACCACGACTCCTATGATGGTCAGTCAATAATATCAGCTGCTTCATGCACTACAAATTGCTTAGCTCCAATTGCTAAAGTGCTTAATGATGAATGGGGTATTAAGCGTGGCTTGATGACTACAGTCCATGCAGCAACAGCGACTCAAAAAGCTGTTGATAGCCCTTCTTTGAAAGACTGGCGTGGTGGCCGAGGTATATTAGAAAATATTATTCCATCATCAACAGGAGCAGCAAAAGCGGTTGGTAAAGTTCTGCCTGAACTTAATGGTAAATTAACTGGAATGGCTTTTAGAGTTCCCACTTCTGATGTTTCAGTTGTTGACTTAACTGCTGAGTTGAATGATGAGTCTGATTATGAGGCAATTTGCGCGGCAATGAAGTCAGCTTCTCAGGGCCCAATGAAAGGCGTTCTAGGCTATACAGATGAAAAAGTTGTTTCGACAGACTTTGTTGGAAGCACTTTTGCCTCAATATTTGATGCAGAAGCAGGCATGTCAATGGACTCTACATTTGTTAAAATAGTCTCTTGGTATGATAATGAGTATAGTTATACATGCAACTTATTGCGTTTAGCTGGACACGTTTCACAATAGTTTTAATTTGACTTGGGGGGTTTGATGAATTTACTTAAGATGACTGATCTTGATTTAAGCGGAAAGAGAGTTTTAATTAGGCAAGATTTAAATGTCCCAATAAAAAATGGTGAGGTAACCAGTGATAAGCGTATTTTAGCTTCATTACCAACTATTACTCACGCACTTAAAGCTGGCGCTAAGGTTATGATAATGTCACACCTTGGAAGACCAGATGCTGGTGAGTTTGATGAAATATATTCACTTAAACCAGTAGCTAAATATCTTTCTGATTTACTAGGCCAGCCAGTAATTCTTGAATCAAACTGGCTTGATGGTGTAGAGATGAATTTTGGTGAAGTTGTTCTTTGTGAAAATGTCAGATTTAATGTGGGTGAAAAAGAAAACGATGAGGCCTTGTCAAGACAAATGGCATCTTTATGCGATGTTTGTGTGCAAGATGCTTTTGGGACTGCACATAGAGCCCATGCCTCAACCTATGGCGTTGCTGAGTTCGCACCAATTGCCTGCGCCGGCCCACTTCTCGTTGGTGAGCTTGAGGCTCTTGGTAAAGCACTTGAAAACCCAAAAAGACCAATGGTTGCTATTGTTGGAGGATCAAAAGTTTCAACTAAACTAACTGTTCTAGATGCACTTTCTAAAATTGTTGATCAGTTAGTGGTTGGTGGAGGTATTGCTAATACATTCATTGCGGCTCAAGGCTATAGTGTTGGCCAGTCTCTTTGTGAGCATGATCTTATTCCTACAGCCCAAGCATTAATGGAGCATTGTCAAATCCCTATCCCAGGTGATGTAGTATGCGGTAAAGAATTCTCTGAGTTTGCAACTGCAGAAAGTAAAAATTCAAGCAGTGTTGCTTCTGACGACATGATTTTTGATATTGGCCCTAATTCTATTGAAGAGTTATGTGAAATTATGAAAAATGCAGGAACAATAGTTTGGAATGGACCTGTGGGCGTATTTGAATTTGAGCAGTTTGCAAATGGTACTGAGAAAATAGCGCATGCAATTGCAGATTCAGATGCCTTTTCGATTGCTGGTGGCGGTGATACCTTGGCAGCTGTTAGTAAATTTAATATTGAAGATAAAATATCCTACATTTCAACTGGTGGAGGTGCATTTTTAGAATTTCTAGAAGGAAAGAAACTCCCTGTTGTTGAAGTGTTAGAGAAAAGAATGCAGGAGCAAAATAATTAATAGAAGAACAAAAATTTTAGCCACTCTTGGACCATCAACTGATGACCCTGAGGTTTTAAAAGGGATTTTAGATGCTGGCGTAAACGTTATTCGAATTAATTTTTCGCATAATAATGAAAAAGAACACTTAGAGCGAATTGCTCAAGTCAGAAAGTATGAAAAAGAAAATGATACCTTTATTGGTGTATTGATGGATCTGCAAGGCCCAAAAATTAGAATTTCTTCTTTTATAGATAATAAGGTATTACTTAGCAGGGGAGATCAATTTACTCTTGATGCGGAGTTACCAAAATCTGAAGGGACTCAGACTTCAGTCGGGATAGCTTATAAACAACTCCCAAATGATTTAAGCGCTGGAAATACTTTACTGTTAGATGATGGAAAAATAATTCTCAAAGTTTTGCAGATAGATGGGCCAAAAATTTTAACTGAAGTTCTTCAGGGTGGAACTTTATCTAACAATAAGGGAATAAATTTACGTGGCGGCGGGCTAAGCGCAAGCGCTTTAACTGAAAAAGATAAGCAAGATATTCATACTGCGGCTAAGGCGGATGCTGATTATGTCGCTATTTCTTTTCCTGTTCATGCAGATGATATTCGTGAGACCAAGAGGCTTCTTAAGGAGGCTGGATCGAATGCTAGTGTTATTGCAAAAATTGAGCGAGCTGAAGCATTGCAGGAAGATGTGATTAATGAGATTATTCAAGAATCAGCTGGAATTATGGTCGCACGTGGTGATTTAGGTGTTGAAATTGGAGATCCTCAGCTTCCTGCGCAACAAAAACGTCTAATCTTATTGGCTAGGGCAAATGATAGATTTGTTATAACAGCAACTCAAATGTTGGAATCAATGATTACTAGCCCTATACCAACTAGAGCAGAGGTTTTTGATGTAGCAAATGCAGTTTTAGATGGAACTGATGCAGTGATGCTTTCTGCAGAAACTGCAGTAGGTGCTCATCCTGTAGAGGCAGTCAAAACAATGAGTGATGTCTGTTTGGAAACAGAAAAAAGCCCGACAGCAAAAGTATCTCATCACAGACTTCATGAGCATTTTGAGGGTATTGATGAAACAATTGCTATGAGCTCAATGTATGCTGCTAACCATTTGGGTGCAAAGGTAGTGGCAACTCTCACTCAAACTGGAAAAACAGCGCTTTGGATGTCGAGAATTAGTTCTAATATTGCAATTTTTGCAATGTCAGATAATTACAAAACTTTAAAAAAAGTTACTATTTATAGAGGAGTCTATCCTTGTTATATAGATAAAACAAGTGCGGATGATTGGAATGATGTCAATAGCCATGTTATAGAAAATCTGGAGGATAAATCCCAAGTTGAGAAAGGAGATATTGTTATTGTTACAAAGGGGATGCATAAGGATAAATCAGGCGGCACAAATCTGATGAAAATTTTGCGTGTAGGCGATGGAAATTATTAAAAGTAAATTATAAGGGTGAAAAATTATGATAAATAATCAAGAAGAATTAAGACAAACTGCAAATCTATTGGCTGCTAGAGGCAAAGGACTTCTTGCAGTTGATGAGTCTACTCCAACTATAGGAAAACGACTTGCTGGTATTAACGTAGAAAACACAGAAGAAAATCGTCAAGCCTATCGTGGAATGCTCTTTACTGCAGAAGGAATTGGTGAATATATTAGTGGAGTCATCCTTTTTGAAGAGACACTTTATCAAAACCACCTTGATGGTGAAACTATGGTTTCTAAAATTAATAAGCTGGGAATAATTCCAGGCATTAAGGTAGATAAAGGCTTAAGTCCATTAGCTGGGGGGCATGAAGTAGAGACGTGGTGTAAGGGTCTGGAAGGTCTTGCTGAGAGAACTGCTGAGTACTATAAACAAGGAGCACGTTTCGCAAAATGGCGCGCTGTATTGCAAATTACTGCTGACGGATGCCCTACAGATCTTGCAATAAGGGAGAATGCTTGGGGCCTTGCAAGATATGCAAAAATTTGTCAGGAGTCAGGACTTGTTCCCATTATTGAGCCTGAAATTTTAATGGATGGGGATCACACTATTGAGAAGACAGCAGAAGTTCAAGAGAGGGTCCTGGTTGAAGTCTACAAAGCTTGCTCAGAAAATAACGTTTTCTTAGAGGGAACATTATTAAAACCTTCAATGACAGTTTCTGGTGCTGATAATTCCAATAAAGCTGGCTCGGAAGAGGTTGCTAAGATGACAGTTCGCACAATGAATCGATGTGTACCAGCTGCAGTTCCAGGAATTATGTTTCTTTCGGGCGGGCTAACTGAAGAAGATGCTTCTGTTTATCTTAATACTATGAATAGTATTGAACATAAGAGCGCTACAAGTTTGACGTTTTCTTATGGAAGGGCTTTACAGCAATCATGTTTACAAGCCTGGAAAGGAAGTGACATTGAAGCAGGCCAAAAAGCCTTAATGGCAAGATGCCAAGCTAACTCAGAGTCCTCTACTGGTGATTATGTTGCTGGTTCTCAGCCTTCATCTCAAGACACATTATTTGAAGCTGGTTATAAGTATTAATCTTTGCTTTTTATCAGATTTGGACTTAAGAATTTAGTCTAAAGCTTAAAGCGTATAATAAAAGACCCGAATTATGTCGGGCCTTTTTATTGTTAAAACAAAAATGAATGAATAAAAGTAAATATTACCCAGTAATTGTTGTTGGTGGAGGTCATGCTGGAACTGAGGCAGCCCTTGCATCAGCTAGAATGGGTGTCGATACATTGCTAATAACTCATAATGTGGAGACACTTGGGCAGATGAGTTGTAATCCTGCGATTGGTGGAATTGGTAAGGGTCATCTTGTTAAAGAGATTGATGCAATGGGCGGCATAATGGCAAAAGCTATTGATTTGTCAGGTATTCAGTTTAGAACGCTTAACGCATCTAAAGGACCGGCTGTTAGGGCTACCAGGGCTCAAGCAGACAGAATATTGTATAAAGCAGCCATAAGAAAAAAAATTGAAAATCAAGAAAATCTAAGTTTATTTCAGCAACCAGTTGACGATTTAATTATTGAAAATAACAGAGTTAAAGGCGTTATAACGCAAATGGGCTTGGAGTTCTTTGCAGATAAAGTTATCTTAACTTCAGGCACTTTTTTAGGTGGAATTATTCATATTGGCAAACAGAATTATCAAGGAGGAAGGGCTGGCGATGCGCCAGCTAATATCTTATCTGAACGGCTACGTTCTTATGATTTAGGTGTAGGGAGGCTCAAAACAGGAACCCCACCACGCCTTGATGGAAGAACAATTAACTATAATGTCTTACAAAAACAAGAGGGTGATACCCCACTACCAACTTTTTCATTTATGGGGAGATCAACTGATCACCCAGAACAAATTCCATGTTTTATTACACATACGAATGCAAAAACTCATGAATATATTACTAATGGTCTAAAAGACTCGCCACTCTATAGTGGAAAAATAGAAGGCGTTGGCCCTCGATATTGCCCTTCAATTGAGGATAAGGTTGTTAGATTTGCAGAAAGAGACTCACATCAAATATTCGTTGAACCAGAGGGACTTACAACTCATGAAGTGTATCCAAATGGCATTTCAACATCGCTAGCATTTGAAGTTCAAGAGGATTTTGTTAACTCTATTAAAGGTTTTGAAGATGCAAAGATCATTCGTCCAGGCTACGCCATTGAATATGATTTTTTTGATCCAAGAGGGTTAAAACAAACACTAGAAGTTAAGAAAATATCAGGTCTTTTCTTTGCAGGACAGATTAATGGCACTACTGGTTATGAAGAAGCTGCTGCACAAGGTTTGCTTGCTGGAATTAATGCTGCATTACAGATTCAAGAGAAAGACCCTTGGACGCCTAAACGGGACGAGTCTTATATTGGCGTTATGGTTGATGATTTGACGACCAAGGGAGCATCAGAGCCTTATCGGATGTTTACCTCTCGAGCTGAATATCGCCTTTTACTTCGAGAAGATAATGCTGATGAGAGATTAACTCCACAAGCTAGAGAAATGGGACTAGTTGATGATTTACGTTGGCTTTCTTTTAATGGAAAATATGAGCAAGTAGCGAATGAAAAAAAACGTTTAAAGTCTTTTTGGGTTCAGTCAGGAGACGCCCAAGCAGAAAAAGTTTTGGGAATAAAGCTTAGTCATGAATATAGTTTAGAGGCCCTATTAAAAAGACCAAATATTGACTATAAGCTGCTCAGTCAGATCGAAAATGCAAAACCCTTTCTGGAAGATAGGATGATTATCGAGCAAGTAGAAAATCAAATTAAATATGAGGGCTATATAAAACGACAATTAGTTGAAATTGAAAAATATCGTAAAAATGAGAACACTAAGCTTTCATCAGATATTGATTACAGTGAGATTAAAGCCTTATCCAATGAGGTTAGGCAAAAGCTTAATGAATACAAGCCTGAGACAATTGGTCAAGCTAGTAGAATTCAAGGCGTAACCCCAGCATCAATTTCTATTCTATTGGTTTTTCTGAAAACTTACAAAGCCCTGTCATGAATGAAAACGAGAGGCTGCTCTGTGAAGGGGCGGAGTTAATGAATGTTGATCTTTCAGAGTTTCAAGTGCAGCAGCTCCTTAGGTTTCATGCATTAATTATTAAATGGAATAAGGTATACAATTTAAGTGCCATACGCGACCCTCTAGAGTCAATTAAAAAACACTTTTTGGATAGCCTTTCAATAGTATGTTTCATAAAGCCTGGATTATTACTAGATGTCGGCTCTGGCGCTGGTTTACCTGGGATTATCATTGCAATTATGATGCCTAAAACTAGTGTTTTTGTCATCGATAGTGTTGGTAAAAAATGTCGATTTATGCAAACTGTAAAAACAGAACTGTCTTTGACCAATCTAACAGTAGTTAATAGTAGAGTTGAGTCATTTAGTTATCATGAGTCTTTTCCTCAAATAACATCCCGAGCATTTTCAGATGTTGCGAGTACTATTGAAAAAGTGAAACATTTAATAGCGGATGATGGTCGCTACTTAATGATGAAGGGTGACAATATTGATGAAGAAACTATTCAAAAAATGAAGGCAAAAGTGCATATTTTAAAAGTTCCATTTGTTTCAGATAATCGTTCACTTTTAGAAATTCAGCTATAATTTTTATTTATGGAAATAATAGACTCTCATTGCCACATAGACCGAGTTGACTTAGATGCTTTTGGAGGAAGTATTGAGTCAATGCTCAAGCATGCCAGTGAGCTCTCTGTAAAGAAATTTCTATGTGTGTGTATTGATTTGGAGCATTTTGATCAAGTTCATGATCTTGCATTAGCACACTCTAATATATATTCGTCAGTTGGCGTGCATCCAACAGAAACTAATTGTAAAGACCCAACTACAGAAGAGTTACTTGAATATGCAAAAAGTGACAGAATCATTGCAATTGGCGAGACTGGTTTGGATTATTTTCATGTTAAGGAAGATCAGGCTGACTGGCAAAGAGATCGCTTCCGTAGGCATATTAAAGCATCTAACATTTGTGGAAAGCCTCTGATTATTCATACTAGAGAAGCTAAATCTGACACTATCAAAATTCTCTCTGAAGAGAAGGCTGAGTCAGCCGTTATGCACTGCTTTTCTGAGGATTGGGAAACTGCCAAAGCAGCATTGGATCTTGGTTATTACATTTCTTTTTCGGGTATTTTGACGTTTAAAAGTGCTCAATCTTTGCGTGATGTTGCAAAAAAAATACCTGCTGAGCGTCTTCTGGTTGAAACAGACTCGCCATATTTAACCCCTGTTCCTAATAGAGGAAGGCCTAATAGTCCTGCCTATACATACTATGTAGCAGAGAGGCTTGCAGAAATTCGTAATACGAGTATTTCTGAGATTGCTAAAGTCACCACTGATAATTTTAATCGGCTATTTTTTTCGTGATCTTATGACTACTCATGACGCTCCAAGGTTTATAACTGTTGATGAGTTTTCAATTGGACAGCGACTTGATAATTATCTAATTAAGCAGCTTAAAGGGGTGCCAAAGTCCCGCATTTATCGAATTATCAGAAAAGGCGAAGTCCGCGTTAATAAAGGTAGAAAAAAAGCAGACTATAAACTTATTTCCGAGGATATTATTCGAATTCCACCGATTAGAACTGCTACTGAAAAGGATATCAATCCATCTGATGGACTGCTTAAATTGCTTAATTCTTCAATTCTTTATGAGGATAAAGGCTTATTAGTACTTAATAAGATACATGGAATGGCAGTTCATGGCGGAAGTGGAGTCACTATTGGAATTATTGAAGCACTTAAAAGCCAATACAAAGAGCCGATTGAACTTGTCCATCGACTTGATAGAGGAACATCAGGATGTTTAGTTCTTGCTAAAAAACGATCAGTATTAAAATCATTTCATGAGCAGTTAGTCAATCATCAAGTGGAAAAGCGTTACATTGCACTTGTTAAAAATAGCTGGAGTAAGAAAAAGCATACTATTGATGCGCCGATTTATCAAAACTCAAGGAATAGTGTTATTGATTCAAAAGGAAAAGACTCAGTGAGTCATTTCCATCCAATCAAAAATTTTCTTATGGATGATGAAAGCGCTTCACTAGTTGAAGTGTCTATAGAAACTGGAAGGACTCATCAAATTAGAGTCCATGCAAAGTATGCTGGTCATCCAGTAGCCCAAGATGATAAGTATGGTGATAATAGTTTTAATCAATTAATGAAAAAGAAAGGGTTGAATCGACTTTTTTTACATGCTAAATCAATTGTTTTTACAAACCCTATTACTAATGAGATACAAAAGGTAACGGCCCCGTTACCAAATAATCTTGAAGAATTTTTAAATAAACTATGAATGCATATATTCGCTTAATGAGGCTTGATAAGCCTATTGGGTCATTATTACTTTTATGGCCAACTTATTGGGCTTTATTTCTAAGTGCAGATGGATGGCCTGATTTAGATATATTAATTATTTTCACTTTGGGAGTTTTTATAATGAGAACTGCTGGGTGCGTTATTAATGATTTTGCTGATCAAAAAATTGATAAGCTCATCGTAAGAACTCAGCAAAGGCCTCTTGCTACTGGAGAAATTTCATCTAACTCCGCGCTAGTATTATTTGGCCTATTATTGTTGATTGCCTTAGGCTTAGTTCTTCAAACTAATATCTTAACTATTAAATTGTCTTTAATTGCCGTTCTTCTGGCGACTTTATATCCTTTTACAAAACGTTGGACTAATTTACCGCAACTAGTTTTAGGCGCAGCATTTGGAATGAGCGTACCTATGGCTTTTAGCGCTCAAACTGGAGTAGTTCCTTTAACTGCTTGGCTAGTTTTTATTGCAACCCTAGTTTGGACTTTGATTTATGACACTTTTTATGCGATGGCTGATCGGGATGAGGATTTAAAGATTGGAGTAAAGTCAACAGCAATTCTTTTTGCAAAATACGATCAAATTATTATCACTTTATTGCAAATTTTACTAATTATTGTGTTTATATTAATTGGCAATACTTTCGATTTAGGGTTAATTTATGACTTTTCTTTAGTTATTATTGCATTTATTATGATTTACCATCAATTTTTACTGAAAAAACGCCAAAAAGAAGAATATTTTAAGGCATTTATTAATAATAATTTCATTGGTATGACTGTATTCTTAGGAATTTTTCTTTCGGTAGTAACCTAAGCTTTAATTCTGTTGTTTTTTTGCAACATTTGAGCGAATTTATGTCATTTTAGCCCCTTTTTTAGTTTTTTTCATCGAGAAAACTTGACACTCTGTTTTTGTTACTATAAAAAGTCCATCAATCAGCAAGAATGTTGGTTATCTTAAAAATAAATGGAGAGAAAATATGTTAAGTAATGTAACTGGTTGGATAAAAAAATTAACTGAAGCTGGTGTAGGTCTTGTAGCACTAGCAGTTGTAGTTCAAGTAATATTTGGTTCAAGTGTTTCATTCCTACCTGGTGACGTAGTCGCTAGGCTTACGGATATGATCGGTGCTCTAGGTGGTGCTGGCTTAGTTGGTTTAATTACAGCAGGATTGTTGTATTCGATCTTCTCTAAGTAATACATATTGACTCGATAAAAAACCCGCCATAAGGCGGGTTTTTTATTAGCTGAACGAAATAGCAATAAACATTAAAATTCTGCATGAAAAAGTTCACTAAATTAAGTCACTAGATAGCTATAAAACTTGACACAGTCATTTTCATACTATAAAAAGTTTATCAACCAGCCAAAGAATCTGGTTGTCTTAAAACAAATGGAGAGAAAGTATGTTGGATAATGTAATTGGATGGGTAAAAAAATTAACTGAAGTAGGTGTAAGTATTATTGCGCTTGCAGTTGTTGTTCAAATAATTTTTGGAAGTCAAGCTGCATTCCTACCTGGCGATATTATCGCTAGACTTACAGATATTATTGTTGGCCTTGGAGCTGCAAACTTGGTAGGTTTAATTGCTGTTGGTTTGCTCTACAAAATCTTTACTAAGTAACACACATTAACTCAATAAAAAACCCGCTATTAAGCGGGTTTTTATTATTTGAAAAAGATTGAGTTAAATCCCTCTAAGAAGCTCATTAATTCCAACCTTAGACCTTGTTTTAGCGTCAACCTGTTTAACTATAACGGCGCAATAAAGTGAATAGCTTCCATCTGCTGATGGAAGGTTGCCAGAAACTACAACTGATCCTGCAGGTATTCGTCCATATGATACTTCACCTGTCATTCTATTAAAGATTTTAGTTGATTGGCCAATATAAACGCCCATTGATATAACAGCACCTTCTTCAACGATAACACCTTCAACTACTTCTGATCTTGCTCCAATAAAGCAGTTATCCTCTATGATTGTTGGACTCGCTTGTAAAGGTTCAAGCACCCCACCAATGCCTACGCCGCCTGAAAGGTGAACATTTTTGCCAATTTGTGCACAAGAACCTACAGTTGCCCATGTATCGACCATTGTTCCAGAATCAACATATGCACCAATATTTACATAAGATGGCATTAAAACCGTATTTGAGGCTATATAAGAACCTCTCCTTGCAGTGGCTGGAGGAACTACTCTAACACCTGATGCCTGAAACTCTTCAGCTGTGGTATTTGCATACTTGGATGGCACTTTGTCATAGTACTGTGTATAGCCAGATTGCATAGGGACATTATCTGCAAGCCTAAATGAAAGCAAAACAGCTTTCTTTAGCCATTCATTAACCTCCCAGTTGCCGATACTTTTTTGCTCTGCAACTCTAGCTTTTCCTGAGTCTAGGAGATGAATTGCCTCATCGACAGCTTGTTTAATTTCATTGCTTGCAGAATCAGGGGTAATATGCGCTCGATCTTCGAATGTGGCTTCAATAATATCTTTCATAATCTTATTAATAAAAAAAAGTTAATTATATCATTTAGAGTCTATTTGGACTTCTCTAATGTTCGTGCTGATGGTTATGATGATGCTCGTAAGTTGCCATCAAGTCATGTATTTGATCAGCAAACAGGTCATTGAATTGAGCGTCTTTCAATATGGATTCGGGGAGTCCCTCACAACAGATATGATGATAAAGGCACAGAACTTGAGTTGATTCTTTCATTACCCTATGAAGATCATGTGACACCATAAGCACAGCACAGTTTTGCTTTTGATGAATATCCTGAATTAATTTATAAAGCTGCATTTGCCCATCAACATCAAGGTTTTGTGCTGGCTCATCTAAAATCAACACATTAGGCTTATTTAGAAGCGCTCTAGTTAGTAAGACTTTTTGCAATTCACCACCTGAAAGATTTTTGAGCGGCATTTTAAGTAAATCTTCAATACCAGTAAGCTCACAAGTTTGACGCGTGAACTCACGATCAAATTTTTGATTTAATGTCAAAAAATCAATAACAGATATAGGTATGTATGGATTTGCCGTAAATGATTGAGGCGTATAACCAAATTTTAAATTATCGCTATGTATTATTTCTCCAGAATCTTGTTTAATAACACCTAAAAGAATCTTTATTAATGAGCTTTTTCCAGCACCATTAGGACCTATTAATGTAATAAACTCACCAGGATGAAGTTTAAAGCTGACATCATCAAGGATATTTTTCCCATTATGACTAAGGCTAATATTGTTTAGAGTTATGAGAGCATCTGACATTAGTATATTTTATCTAACAATTCATGCATAAGCTGAAAATATAAAGTTTGAAAGTTTCAATTCATCAAGTAGTTTCCAATATAAAAACTTGGTTTAGAGGTAAAATTTGAGAATGAATCAGCAACTCATTTTAGTAGATGGCTCGGCGTTTTTATTTCGCTCCTATTTCTCAACGCTATCTCAAAACTTGACAAATGAGAGTGGCTTTCCTACTGGGGCTATGTTTGGTGTTGTAAATGCGATAAAACATCTACAAAGGAAGTATCAGGGCGCAAAGATTATTATGATTTTTGATGCAAAAGGTTCAAATTTTCGTCACGAAATGTTTCCTGACTACAAAGCCAATAGAAGCCCAGCAGAGGATGATTTAGTTGTTCAGATTGACCCCCTTTATAAAATAGTTAGGGCGATGGGCTTTCATTTTTTATGCGAGCAGGGTGTCGAAGCAGATGATGTCATTGCGACGTTATCTAAGCTTGCTCGTGAAGAAGGCATTGAAACAATTATTGCTAGTGGGGACAAAGACCTTTTCCAATTAGTCGGAGGCAATATTAAGCAACTTGACATGAAAGGTAAGCTCTATGGTGAGGAAGAAATTAAAGAGAAAATGGGAGTTAATCCAAACCAAATATTAGATTTACTGGCACTAACGGGGGACTCAGCTGACAACATACCTGGAGTGCCTAGTGTTGGACCAAAAACTGCGTCAAAGTGGCTTGAGCTTTATGAAAACATTGAAGGTGTTAAGGCTAATGCAGAAAAAATTGGCGGTAAGGTTGGTGAAAAACTAAGGGAATCTTTTGAGATATTGGATCTTTCTTATAAATTAGTTCAGCTAAAGTTTGATGTCAAGCTTCCTTTAAATATCTTATTGGATGAGCCCGGAGAAAACAAAGAGGAGTTACTAGATCTTTTTAGAGAGTATGGTTTTTCAATGTGGCTTAAGCAATTAGGTGAAAAGACTGTACCTAAAATTGCTCAAAATGATGAGCAAGCGACTGATGAAACTCCCAGCCCTGTTTCTAGTATTTCTCTTGAAGAATATTCTCAAAATCTAATACTTACAGATGAAGACTTTTCTGGATTGCTTACAAAGCTGTCCAATAGTGAATCTTTTGTATTTGATATAGAGACAAATAGTCTTAACTATATGGAGGCTGAGATTGTTGGTGTTGTTTTTCTTATTGAGAAAGATAGTTATTATTTGCCAGTTGCACATGACTACTTAGATGCGCCAGTTCAGTTGGCTAGACATAAGGTAATGGCATCTTTAAAGCCCTTACTTGAGAATGAAACTATTGGTAAAGTTGGTCAAAACTTAAAATATGATGCCCATGTTCTTGCTAATATTGATATTAGTCTAAATGGCATTATTGATGACACTATGTTGAAATCTTATTGTTTGAATTCAGTTGCAAGCCGCCATAATATGGATGATTTAGCCTTACATTATTTGGGGTACAAAACAATTCACTATGCAGATGTTGCTGGCAGTGGAAAAAAACAACTAACCTTTAACCAGGTTGATATTAGTGAAGCAATGCCTTATGCGTGTGAAGATGTCATTGTAACAAATGAGCTAAATAATGTCTTGGAATCAAGGCTTCAAGATTATCCTAAAGTGATGCTGCTTTATAAAAGTATAGAGATTCCATTAATAAAAATTATGTTGAAATTAGAAAGAAATGGTGCGTTTGTTGATGAAACTTCACTCTTTAACCAACAGATTGAGGTTAAAGCTGAAATGATGAAAATTCAGACTGAAGCATATGAGGTTGCTGGCGATGAATTTAATCTTGAGTCTCCAAAACAAATTCAGCAAATTTTATTTAGTGAAGAGGGTTTTGGCCTAGAGCCAAAAAAGAAAACAGCCAAAGGCCAGCCTTCAACAAATGAAGAAGCTCTTAAATTACTTGATCACCCGTTAGTTGATTTAATAATGGCTTATCGTACTTTAACAAAACTAAATTCTACTTATTTAGAGGCCTTACCAAAACAAATTAACAGAAAGACTGGAAGGCTTCATACCTCTTACCATCAAGCAGTAACTGCAACTGGTAGGCTTTCTTCTTCAAAACCTAATTTTCAAAATATTCCAATTAGAACAGAGAGGGGTGCTCAGATTAGATCAGCATTCATTGCAAATAAAGATAATGCAATCCTTGCTGCCGATTATTCTCAAATTGAGCTTAGAATAATGGCGCATATTTCACAGGATAAGAGCTTAATTGAGGCTTTTAATAATAATGTTGATGTTCATAGTGCAACAGCCTCTCAGGTTTTTGATACTGAGCTTTCAAATGTTACTAAAGATCAGCGCCGAAAGGCTAAGGCAATAAACTTTGGCTTAATTTATGGTATGAGTGCGTTTGGTTTGGCTAAACAAATAGATGTCTCTAGAACTGAAGCTAAGCAATATATTGATGGTTATTTTGAGAACTATCCTGGCGTCTTAAGGTTTATGGACGAAACTAAAGAAAGAGCTAAAGAGCAGGGATTTGTAGAAACAATTTTAGGCAGGAGGCTATATTTGCCTCAAATTAATTCGAAAAATAAAATGCTACAGCAACACGCACTAAGAACTGCAATTAATGCCCCTATGCAAGGCTCATCTGCAGATATTATAAAAAAAGCTATGCTCGATATCCAGTCCTGGATTGATAGAGAGAATAATGGAGTAAAAATGATCATGCAAGTTCATGATGAGCTTGTATTTGAAGTTCGAGCTGATAAAGCTAAAGAGTATGGTGAAATTGTCAGGTCTATGATGTCAGATACTTTGAAGTTAAGTATTCCATTAGAGGTTGATGTAGGAATTGGAACAAACTGGCAAGAGGCTCACTAAAACTTAAGTATAGAATTTGAGCATAGGTTTATTGATATGTTAAATTAAAATAGGTTCTAATAACCAAAAAAGTAATAACGAGTTAATTTTATGAAAGAGCAACTGCAAAACCTACTTACTAAATGTATCCATGATTTAATTGATCAAGGATTGCTTAGTGAGATGCCATCAAAAGTTCGGCTAGATCACACCAAAGATAAAAGTCATGGTGATTATGCAACAAATATAGCCCTAATGCTAGCAAAGCAGGCTAAAACCAGCCCACTTAAGCTGGCGCAAGCTATTGTTGACCAATTAGATGGCGCTGATTTTATTGAAAAAACAGAAATAGCCGGCCCAGGGTTCATTAACTTCTTTCTGTCAGACAAGTCGAGTACTGCCGTGATAAATGAAATTATTGAAAGTGGTGATGGATATGGAACATCTAATATAGGAGCAGGCCAAAGTATTCTTTTGGAGTACGTTTCAGCGAACCCAACAGGGCCTCTTCATGTTGGACACGGAAGAGGGGCCGCTTATGGGGCAACTGTTTCTAACCTACTAAGATCTGTTGGTTATAAAGTTGATAATGAGTACTATGTAAATGATGCAGGTAGGCAGATGGATATCTTATCTGTAAGCATTTTCTTGCGATATTTAGCGCTCTGCGGAGAAACAATAAGGTTTCCTGATAATGGCTATCAAGGAAAGTACATTAATGATATCGCCAGTAATGTTATGCAGACTTATAGTGACGCTTTTCACATAGAATCAGCATTAGTTTTTGAAGGTATCTGTAAAGATGAGCTTGAAGGAGGAAACAAAGAGTCTCATATTGATGAGTTAATTTCAAGGTCAAAAGAGTTATTGGGTGAAGGCTTTAAATCTATTTTTAAAGTAGGTATTGAAAGTATTCTAAGTGGCATCAAAAAAGATCTAGCTGATTTTGGAGTGGTCTTTGAAAAGTGGTTTTCAGAGCAATCTTTGATTGATAATGGCCTTTCTGAGGCAAGTATTAAAAGACTTCAAGTCAGTAAGCACGTTTATAAAAAGGACGGCGCCCTATGGTTTAAAACAACGGATTATGGAGATGAAAAAGATCGTGTAGTAGTCCGCGATAATGGAAATCATACTTATTTTGCTTCAGATATTGCCTACCACCTTGAAAAATTTGAGCGAGGCTATGATAAAGTAATTAATGTTTGGGGAGCTGACCATCATGGTTATATTGCTAGAGTTAAGGCTTCTGTAGCTGCATTTAATCATAACCCTAAAAAATTAGAAATCCTTTTGGTTCAATTTGCAAACCTTTATAGAGGTGGAAAAAAAGTACAAATGTCAACTAGAAGTGGGTCTTTTGTGACCCTTGAGGATTTAAGGAGTGAGGTAGGAAATGATGCTGCACGTTTCTTTTATATCCTCAGAAAGTCTGAGCAGCATATGGATTTTGATCTAGATCTTGCTAAATCAAAAACAAATGAGAACCCAGTTTTCTATATTCAATATGCCTATGCTCGTATTAACTCTGTTTTCAAGCAAGCGCAAGAAAAGGGCATAGTGTTTAATTATCAAGATGCTGATTTAGGATTATTAACAGAAGAAAGTGAAAAATCAATTTTAAGAGAGCTAAGTCGTTATAAAGGTGTCATAGAGTCTGCTGCCATGCAGTATGAACCTCACCAACTTGCTTACTATTTACGTGAATTGGCTTCTCAATTTCACAGTTACTACAATGCCTGTCCTTTTATACTGGATGATCAAGACCTTACGCAGGCTAGGTTGACAGTGATCCACGCAACGAAACAAGTTCTCTTTAATGGGCTATCTATACTAGGGGTTAGTTCGCCAGAGTCAATGTGAATGATCAGAGGCAAAGAGATCAAGCACTAAATATAGGTGATTCTTTCATTGTTCAGGCTCCTGCTGGCTCAGGAAAAACTGAACTTATAACTCAACGTTATTTAAAATTACTTAGCTCTACAGATGTGCCAGAAAATATTTTAGTTATGACATTTACCAACAGAGCGGTGGATGAGTTAAAACATAGAATAATTAGCTCGCTTAATCGAGCAAGATTGAACCCACCTGAAGAGCCACACAAGCTCAAAACCTTTGATCTTGCCAATAAAGTGTTAGAGCAATCAAGTCTGAAAGATTGGGATTTACTAAATCACCCCTCTCGAATAAAAATAATTACTATTGATTCGCTGTCAAGTTTAATTGTCTCAAGGCACCCATCTATTGATCAATTAATCCCACCTCAAACAATGATTAATACTTATGAGTATGAGCAAATTTATCAAGAGGCAGCAGAAAATACCCTACTGCTAATTGAGGAGAGTGAGTATCAAGCTAGCATCTCATCTGTTTTGTTGTACCTTGATAACCATGTTGATAGGTTCTATCGGCTCATAGTTCAGATGCTCTCAAAGCGAGAGCAGTGGCTACCAAAACTATATATTGAGGGTGCTCTTGATATTAATTTATTAGAAATACTAGCGCAAGAATTAATTGTTGAATATCTTGAAGCCTTGAGAAGTACAGCATCTGGTTTGCTTGATAAATCTTTTTTTAATTTATTAGAAGTTAGTACCAGGCATGATGTTTCTAAGATTAAAAAGTTACCAGGCTCAACTATCGAAGATTTGAGTGATTGGCAAACTATTTCTGAATTACTTTTAACGAAAAGTACCGGGAACTGGAGAAAGAAAATTGATGCTAATATTGGATTTCCAGCTGAACTTAAGGAAGAAAAACTGATATTTAAAGAAATATTAGAGAGTTTTGATTCTGAAGTTGAATTCAAAAAAATACTTAATAATTTATCTAACTTACCAAGTGCGTATTTTGCAGAATCAACGAGTAAAAGTATCAATGATATTGCACAAGTCTTAAAGTTAAGTGTTGCAGAGTTGAAGGTAATTTTTAAAGAAAAAGGTTTGCAAGATTTTTCAGAAGTTGGTATGCAAGCTATTAATGTGCTTGATAGTCGTGAAGAGGTAAGTGATATTGCGCTATTGTTAGACTATCAAATTAAGCATCTACTAGTTGATGAGTTTCAAGACACTTCATATTCACAATTAAGCTTAATAGAAAAACTTGTTGAAAGCTGGCAAGAGGGAGATGGAAAATCAATCTTTTTTGTGGGCGATCCCATGCAATCAATTTATAAATTTCGTGAATCTCAAGTTGGAATATTCCTTGAAGTCATGAAAGGTGGTATAGGTAGTCTTAAAATTAAGCCTCTAGCATTAACCGCTAACTTTAGGTCAAATAAAAGTATTGTTGAGCATAATAATAAGATTTTTTCTCAAATATTTCCAAACCAAGATAATTTATTGTTGGGCGCTATTCATTATTCTGAATCTAGCTCAGCTTCAAATATTGAGCAAAATGATGCGCTCACTTTTTACCCGTTTAGTGTAGATCAAGATTCTGAAGAAGCGGAGATGGTGGTTAGTATTATTAAAAAATCTATTTCAAATAATCCACATCAAGAGATTGCAGTCCTTGTAAGATCTAGATCTCATTTAAATGCCATTACATTGTTGCTTCAGGAAAGTAGAGTTAATTTTGAAGCCTTAAAAACTGAGCCATTAAGGTCTAATCTTTTTACCAGAGACTTGCTAAGTTTAGCTAGAGCATTGCTTAGTTTGGCAGATCGTTTAGCTTGGCTTTCTATTCTCAGAGCTCCATGGTGCGGCTTAAAGTTAGAAGATTTATTAGTTTTTAGTGATTCAATAGATAAGACAATTTTTAGTCAGTTAATAGATGATGATATCGTTAAGGATTTGAGTGATGATGGCATTTTACGTTCTAGGCATTTATTTCTAGCGACTGAAGAGGCTATTTATAGTGAAGGTAAGTTCTCTTTCGTAGAGCGTTTTTCTTATGCCTTAGGTCAGCTATGTAATGTGATTGAACTTAATGAGCAAGAAAAAAGTATTAGATCTCAATTTCTTTCATTACTGAATCATTGCGAACTAAGCCAAAGTTTAGATATCAAGACAATTGAATTGATGGTTAAAGATTTATATGCACCCTCCCAGTCTGCCTCTGTTAAGTTAATGACAATTCATCAGGCTAAAGGCTTAGAGTTTGATACTGTAATTATTCCTGGCCTTGGTAAAAAAGGAAAAAATGACTCACTACCCTTAATACAAATTCAAGAGTTTTCAAATAATAATATTTTGCTAGCACCTTTAAAATCTTTTTATGAAGACTCTGAGAGTAAAACTTACCTTTATTTGCAGTACTTACAAAAACAACAGGCACACTTTGAATTAATGCGAGTGCTGTATGTTGGGATGAGTCGAGCAAAAGATAAGATTCATTTGTTAGGTAGCGTTTCAAAAACTGGAAGAGCTGTCAGTGGCTCATTGCTGTCATTTTTAAGTAATTATTTTCAACAATCTATCGATGACATTCCAATTCAAGATGCAACAATTCCAGTAGAGACTTCTTTACCCAAACTTCAGCGTAATAAGATGCTCTCAACTCTTTCTAGTAGAGTCATTAATGACATTAAGCAGTCCAAAAATATGCCCAGTAATATTGATCTAATTTATCAAAGTGCATTGGGTTCGATAGTGCATTACTTTCTAGAGCATTATTTATTTGAGCCATCATTTGAAAGCATTGAGGCAAGATTTAAGGAGTTTGGATTGCCGACAAAACTAATTCAGTCATATTCTAAAGCTGCCTCTCTTTTACTTCTCAATACAAAGCGTGATAAAGATTTTGAATGGCTATTTAAATATCGAGACTCTACTGAAGTCGAAGCCGAATATAGTAATTCAAGTAAAACAGTAATAATTGATCGATTGTTTATTGAAGACGGCACTTTATGGATTATAGATTTCAAGACGGCATCGCTTAACGATGGTGAATCTATGAGCTCATTTATTGGGCGGCAAAAACAGTCACACCAAAAACAAATCAAAATATATCAAGAGGTTCTTGATGATTTTTTTAAACTCCCTTCAAAGGTTGCTCTTTACTGCCCAGCTGCAAGTCAGTTAATAATAATTTAATTGTTTTTGTATTGAAAAATTGCTGGACAAATTCCTTAATTGTACTTATGATGATTTCCAATTTGTTAAACCTATAAATATATGACTAAGAAAAATGATATCGTTGGATGGATTGATTACACTCAGAAATATGGCGATAGAAAAATAAGAACCATTAATCCTGATGTGCAGAGTGGCTCAACAGTTCTGTTTAATCATTTTGAAGATATGCAGTTAGCAATGGATCATAATTATCCTGGTGTTGATTATGGAACTCATGGGCTATCTACTCAGAAAGCCTTTGAAGAAGCGATGTGTAAGCTTGAAAATGGTCATATTTCTTATGCATTTCCCTCTGGTATTAGTGCTATTACAAACACACTAATGGCCTTTACTAAAAGTGGGGATGAGGTTTTATTGTGTGACAATGTTTATAGTCCTACTGCAAGCTTTTGCCATAATATTCTTGAAAAATATAATGTAAAGATAACGCATATAGAGTCCAATATAGGTGCTGAAATCAGGCACTATATTAATGATAAAACGAAATTAATTTTTTTAGAGTCTCCTGGCTCTAATACATTTGAAATTCAAGATATTTCTGCAATTGTTAAAGAGGCGAAAAAAGCTAACGTACTATCAATTTTAGATAATTCATGGGCTACACCTCTTTTTTTAAAGCCTTTGGATCTTGGTATTGACATTACCATTCAATCTGTAACTAAGTATATTTGTGGCCATTCTGATATTTTGTTGGGCTGCGCAACGGTAAACCAAAAATATGCGGATGAGTTTTCTAAATATTTTGAAACTGTTGAAAATTACGCTAATCCACAGGACTGCTATCAGGCTTTGAGGGGACTGAGATCACTAAAGGTTCGTCTAGAGGCGCACCAAAAATCAGCCTTTGAAGTTGCGAGATGGCTTGATAAGAATGATATTATTGAGACTGTAATTCATCCTGGCCTTAAGTCGCACCCTCAGCATGACTTATGGAAGAGAGATTTTAGTGGCGCCTCAGGGCTATTTGCTTTCACATTCAAAAAGTCATATTCAGATGAAAAAATTGCATTATTTGCAAATTCACTTGAAATATTTGCCCTTGGCTTTAGTTGGGGAGGTTATAAAAGCCTCTTAACTGCAAGGCCATACAAGCGAGATGGAGAATGGGTTCATGATGGAAAACATCTAGTTCGACTCAGCATTGGGCTTGAAGAGTCAAGTGAGTTAATTGAGGACCTAAAGCAAGGCTTCAGCGTTCTTGGGTAGTATTTAAGACTTATCCCTTTTATCGTTTACAACTGTAACTCGCTGCATGTGTCTTGATTCTGACAAGTAGTCAAAAACTGCATAATGTTGAGTAATGCGATTATCCCAAATAGCAACTGAATTATCTTCCCAGTGAAATCTAACTTGGAATTCAGGTTTTGAAATATGCTGAAATAAAAATTGCAGTATATGATCACTTGGACCTTGACTTTCATTGATAATATTGCGAGTAAAGGATTGGTTTACATTTAAATATTTGAGACCTGAAATGGGATGAGTTTCAATAACTTTATGAACCGCTGAGCCAACGTTCTTTAGAGCATTATTAACTGAATCGATACCACCTTCTTTGTAAAAGTCATTTCTAAACGTACCCATATCATGAATCGCTTCAAGTTCTTCTAGGTGGTCTTTCCATCCATTTGGAAGCTGATCATATGCAGCACTCATACTGGCCCAAAGCGTGTCACCACCAACCTTAGGAACCTTAACGCCATGTAATATGCTTGCAAAGGGAGGATTTTCTTTAAAAGTAAGGTCTTTATGCCAGTCATTTGTGTCTGGCCTATTATTTGCATCATTTTTAAGTAGAACAATGCTTTGATGCCCTTCAACATGAGGGTAGACAGGGTGACCTGGATCAATTTCGCCAAGACTCTCTGCTAATTTTAGGTGAGTTTCTGGTGAAATGTTCTGGTCTCTAAAAAAAACAACTTGATGCTTTATGAGTGCGCTGTATATTTGCTCAATGGTCCCACTATTTAAATCCTTATTTAGTGAAACTTTTGAGATTATTGCTCCAATTGAAGGAGTTAGCGGTGTGACTTTCAACATCATTAGGTCCAATAGAGTTTTAAAGAATTTTATTACAAAACAATCACCATTTATTAATTATTATTTTTCAACCACCATAACAGAATAAATAATTGAAAAAATAACAATGGAATGACTGATAAAAGAACTACTTCCCAGCTAAAATTAAAAACAAACCAGCCTGCTGAGAGTGCTGCAAAAGCCTGAAGGCCAAAAACTAAAAAATCATTGATTGATTGAACTTTAAACTTTTCATTTTCACTATAGGATCTTGGGAGTAGGTTTGTTCCTCCTATAAATAGGAAGTTCCATCCAAGACCAAGAAAAACTAAAGACCACCAGTAACTGCTAAGAGCATGGCTACTGTATGCAATGAAGACAGAAGCGAAGAAAAATATAACGCCAAGTAGCATCATCCGAGTAAGTCCTAGATATTTAACAATGTAAGCTGTAAATAGTGACGGAAGAAACATTGCGATAACGTGAGCTTGAAGAACTGATTTTGTATGGTGAAGTGAATAGCCATCCATTATATGCATACTGACTGGCGTGGCTGTCATTACAAAACTCATAACAACATAGCCTGTTGTCGCTGCGCAAACTGCAACTATGAAAGAGCCTTGCTTAATAATTTTAAGCAATGACCTTTTAGAATTGTCAATTTGTTGTTTAAACTTTTCAGCTGGTTTAAAAAAACACATCAATATAAACGCAACAATAAATAAAAGGGAAAGGATGGCGAAAGAGCCAACAAAGTCGGTATCAAAGTAATTTTTGCCTAAAGTTGCAATTTCAGTTCCAAGAAAAGCAGAAATTAGCCCACCTAGAAGAACAACTGCAGTTGCTTTTGGTCTTTGTACAGGCTCCACGCTTTCAATTGCTGCAAACCTAAATTGCTGCATAACCGCAACTGTTCCACCTAAACAGAAAGATGCAAAACAAAATAAATAAAATGATTTATTGATGATTGAGAATATACACAGGCCGATTAGAAATATGGTGTAAATGCAAGAGCTCAAAAAAATTTTCTTACGACCAAAAATTGACATCAGCCGGATGGCTGGAATAATACTGACCGCAGTGCCTACTACAATAGTTGCAACTGGTAAGGTAGATAAACTTTTTAAGGGCGCAAGAACGCTTCCAATAATGCCCGCGACAAATAGCATAAAAACGCTAAGAGACATAAAGAGGGCTAAACAGGCAGTTAATATCCAGACATTCTTAGGAAGATTTAACATTGAGCAGTTATCCTGTGAGGTAGAAAAAATTTATTTCTTCTGAGGCCGCTTCCATTTGCTCATCGTTGATTGTTTATTGCGACTTAAGGTAAGCTTATCATCGGGGGCATCTTGAGTGATAGTTGAGCCCGCTCCAATGGTTGCATTTTTTCCGATCGATACTGGGGCAATTAATTGACTATTTGAGCCTATAAATGCTCCATCTCCAATTGTTGTTTGACTTTTATTTACACCATCGTAGTTGCACGTTATTACGCCAGCACCAATATTGACAGCCTTTCCAATTTCACTATCCCCAATGTAACTTAAATGGGATACCTTTGAGTTGTCATCAATTGTTGATTTTTTTACTTCAACAAAATTGCCAATCTTTGCATGACTACCTATTTGAGTTTCAGGACGAATGCGGGCAAAAGGCCCAATACTAGTGTGACTTCCAATAACAGAGTTATCAATCATTGAATTTGGCATAATGTGAGCATTATCACCGATTTTAGAGTTTTTTATAATGCAGTTTGGCGAAATTAGAACATTTTTTCCTAACCTAACTTCACCTTCAAAAACAACATTTACATCGATAATACAGTCATTTCCAAAAGTTAAATTACCCCGACAATCAAAACGACTAGGGTCTTTAATAGTGAGTCCACCCGTCATTAGCTCTTCTGCATTTTTTAGCTGGTGAGCCCTTTCAGCCTCGGCTAAGTTATTTTTATCATTTATACCCATTACTTCTGCTGAATTTTCACAAATAAATGAAGCAATAGTAACATTATCTTTGGCTGCTTTTTCAACAATATCCGTAAGATATAGTTCGCCCTGCGAATTATTTGGCTCAAGTTGGTTTAAGTACTTTGTTAATAATGCACCAGTAATAGCCATGATGCCCGTATTAATTTCATCAATTTCAAGTTCTTCATTATTGGCATCATTTTGCTCAATAATGGATTGAATAGATTTTGAAGAGTCTCTTATGATTCGGCCATAACCTGTAGGGTCATTTTGAATTACTGTTAAAAGAGAAAAACCAGTTTTATTTGCTTTTTCAAGCAACTTTAATAATGTTTGGGTTTGAATTAGAGGGACATCACCATATAGAATAAGACACATTGAGTTTTCTTGAATATTTGGGATTGCCTGCATTACTGCATGCCCAGTTCCAAGTTGATCTTTTTGTAATACCCATGTAATCAGGTTGTTTGATACTGATTTTTTTACTGATTCTGAGTTATGGCCAATGATTACGTTAATCGAACTCGCTAAAGGAGTCGCCGCATCAATGACATGCTGAATTAAAGTCTTATTACCAACTTCATGAAGAACTTTGGATACACTTGAGTTCATTCTTGTGCCTTGACCTGCAGCTAAAATGATAACATTGACTCCATTATTAGTTGATTGGTTTGGCATTAAAAGTATAGTGTTAGATAGAAAAAAATAGTTTGTATAATGTTACACTTTAGAAATTAAGCTAAGTGAAAATGCGTAAAAAATTACTTGCTGAGTTAATTGGAGCTTACATCCTGGTCTTTGCTGGAACTGGAGCCGTGATGATTAATGATATTACTGGAGCTCTTGGCCATGTTGGTATAGCGCTAACATTTGGCTTTGTCGTAGTGGCACTAATTTATAGCTTTGCCCATTTATCGGGAGCTCATTTTAATCCTGCTGTGACGATAGCTTTTTGGTCAATAGGAGAATTTGATAGTAGGAAGGTTGTTCCATACATTGGCGCTCAGATTTTGGGCGCGATAGCTGCAAGTGCAAGCCTATATTTTTTACTTAATGAGAACTTTGTCACCATGTCGGAGGTGAGCTATCTTGGTGCGACTCTTCCCAATGGCTCAGTAACTCAAGCCTTTGGGTTTGAATTGATTTTGACTTTTATATTAATGATTGTTATCTGCTCTTCTGCGGTTCATGGGAAAGCTACAAAAGATTTTGCAGGATTGGCTATTGGCTTAACAGTTGGCCTTGAGGCAATGTTTGCAGGGCCTATAACGGGCGGTAGTATGAATCCAGCTCGAAGTATTGGGCCAGCAGTGATGAGCGGTAATTATGATCACTTATGGATTTATATAGCGGCGACTATCATTGGCGCTGTAATTGCTGCGCAAGTATTTTTAAAGCTTTTTCAATCCGAGTCTTAATTAGTTCCCATGAAAAAAGTATTGGTTTTGTGTACTGGAAATAGCTGTAGAAGTATTATTGCGGAAGCGCTAATCAATAGTGAGCTTGGTGAGAGAATTGAAGCATATTCGAGCGGCGTATCTGCCAGCGGCTTAGTAAATCCGAATGCAAAAAAAATATTAGAAGTTAAAAATATTTGGAAGGATGAGTACCACTCTAAAAGACTGGAAACACTCTTGCATATTGACTTTGACCTGGTCATTACAGTTTGTGATAATGCAAGTCAAACTTGCCCTATATTTCCAGGAAAAACAGAGCTAGTTCATTTAGGTTTTGATGACCCAGATGGCAAGGATTTTGAAGAATTTGAGGCGTGTTATAAGCAGGTCAAATCGAAACTAATTCCACTGGTAAAATATTTTTTAAATTAGTTACTTTTTTTTAGTTATTTATATAAAATTCGTTTTTTTAGAGGTAGTGATAAGTAGTACTAAATAATTCTTTTTATGGAGATAAATAGTTATGACTAAATCAGGAAATATTACTAGTTTATTTGGAAAGTCGCCAATAAGCCCTTTGCAAAAACACATGAAGCAGGTTCATTCCTGTATCAAAGAGTTTGGAGTTTTTGCTAAAGCTGCTCAATCTGAGGACTGGGACAAGGCGCAAGAAGCTCGAGTTTCAATTGGAAATAAAGAGAAAAAAGCTGACCAGTTAAAGAAAAAATTAAGAATGAACTTGCCTAGTACTTTTATGATGCCTTTCTCAAGAAGAGATTTGCTTGATGTTCTCTTAATCCAAGACTCTATTGCCAACATTACTAAAGACCTTGCTGGCTTGATGATGACTCGTCATATGGTTTTTCCTAAAGAGTTTGCAGAGGACTTTATAAAGCTTGCTGATCTTTGTATTAAGACTTCAGCTTCTGCAATGGTAGCTATTAATGAACTTGATGAGTTGTTAGAAACAGCGTTTAGTTCTCGTGAACGTAAAATTGTTGCAGAGATGGTCAAAAAAATTAATGTCCTAGAGCATGATACTGATGTAGCTCAGAATGATATTCGCAATAAATTATTTTTGCTTGAATCTGAATTACCTCCTGTAGATGTCATGTTTTATTACCGAGCTATTGAGTGGTTAGGCGAGACCGCTGATGCTGCCCAAAAGGTAGGGTCACGTTTTGAAGTAATGTTAACTAAATAACCGGAGCACTTCATGGAAATTATTGTACAAAATAGTGACATTCTTATCATGCTGGCTATTGGTTTTGGTTTGTTTATGGCTTGGGGTATTGGTGCTAATGATGTCGCAAATGCAATGGGAACATCGGTAGGCTCTGGTGCAATTACATTTAAGCAAGCGGTAGTTATTGCAATTATATTTGAGTTCGCTGGAGCAGTTCTTGCAGGTGGCGAGGTTACGGCAACGGTTCGAAAAGGCATCCTTGATTCTGGATCATTTGTCTCTAATCCAGAATTACTGGTGTACGGAATGCTTGCTTCACTTTTAGCTGCAGCTACCTGGCTATTGATTGCATCTTCTCTTGGTTGGCCGGTTTCGACAACGCACTCTATTGTAGGGGCGATTGTGGGATTTGGCGCTGTAGGTGTTGGAATTGATGCTGTAGCTTGGGGCAAGGTCTATGCAATTATAGCGAGTTGGGTCATCTCTCCAATTATTGCTGGAACGCTGGCAATTGTAATCTTTAAGAGCTTACAGAGCAATATTATTGATACCGAAAAGCCTCTTGAGAATGCTAAAAAATACCTCCCTTTTTATGTATTTTTTGTTGGTTTTATTATCTCTTTAGTGACACTACTTAAAGGACTTAAACATGTTGAATCCTTAAAGCACCTTGGTAAAGATCTACCTACCAGCATGATGATTGCAACTGCAGTGGGAATATTGGCAGCTATTCTTGCAGCTATTATTATTAGGCGTATTAAGATCAATCCCGAAGATGACAGTGACTTTTCATACGCTAATATGGAGAAATTATTTGGTGGACTAATGATTATAACTGCCTGTGCAATGGCATTTGCGCATGGATCAAATGATGTTGCTAACGCAATTGGACCTTTAGCCGCAGTCTATAGTATTGTTCAGTCAGGAGGTGAGATCGTCTCTAAGAGTGTCTTACCTTCATGGATATTACTAGTCGGAGGAGGCGGCATTGTCTTTGGCCTAACAACTTTTGGTTACAGGGTAATGAAAACAATTGGAAAAAGCATTACGGAGCTTACGCCTAGTCGTGGTTTTGCTGCTGAACTTGCTGCAGCAACAACTGTTGTTTTTGCTTCCTATACAGGCCTTCCAGTCTCTACTACGCAGGTATTGGTGGGAGCTGTACTTGGTGTGGGCATTGCAAGAGGCCTTGCTTCACTTAACTTGAGAGTTATTAACCGAATTTTTCTTTCTTGGATTATCACGCTTCCAGCTGGCGCCATAATGTCGATTTTATTTTTCTTTATGTTAAAAGGTATTTTTGGCTCGTCATAATCTAATGAAGTTTAGTAAAATGTTTAATAATAAAACTATAAGTAGAGATGCATTATGACTTTAGAAGAGGTCCAGAAAAAACTTGAACTAGGAATAGAGCAATCTGAAGTTACTATGGAGGGCGATGGCTGTAATTGCTCTGCAGTAATTGTTTCACCTATTTTTGAAGGGCTATCTTTATTGCAAAGGCAGAGAGCAGTTTTAGCAGTGGTTAAAGAAGAGATAAAGAGCGGTGAGCTTCATGCATTAAGTGTTAAAACATTTACCCCTGCAGAGAGATAGTATATAATTCACGTTCTTTTAAATTTGAAGATATAAAGTTATGCAAACAGACATTCATCCTTCTTACGATACTATTAAAGTTGTGTGCAGTTGTGGTAATTCATTTGAAACGCGCTCAACTTCGGGTAAAGACGAACTTCATCTTGATGTTTGTTCAAGTTGTCACCCTTTTTATACAGGTAAGCAAAAAATTATGGATACTGCTGGACGTGTTGAGAAATTTAAGTCACGTTACGGCGCATTCAAGCGTTAAATATTAATTGATTCACTCTAAAGGCCACAAATGTGGCTTTTTTTGTGTCAGAAGCAAAGCAAAATAAATCTCTACAATGATTATAATCAACCTTTTACTGGGAAAAAATAATGGCATTTGACTACATTAATGCGTTACTAAAGAAAGAAGTATCGCGCACTCCAATTTGGGTGATGAGGCAAGCAGGTAGATACTTGCCAGAGTACCGTGCTACTAGAAAAATAGCTGGTGATTTTTTAACTTTATGTAAGTCAAGTGATCTGGCGTGTGAAGTTACCCTTCAGCCCCTTGAGCGTTTTGATCTCGATGCAGCAATTCTTTTTTCTGACATATTAACTATCCCTGACGCTATGGGTTTGGGGCTTCATTTTGTTGAGGGAGAGGGGCCAAAATTTACTAATCCTCTTCACACGCTCAGCAGCATTGAACACTTAACCAAGCCAGATGTTGGAACTGAGCTTAATTACGTTAGTAAAGCAGTTTCTGTAATCAAGAAAAACCTTAAAGGCAGTGTTCCATTAATAGGCTTTACGGGAAGTCCATGGACACTTGCAACATATATGGTTGAGGGCGGCACTAGTAAAACTTTTTCAAAGGTAAAGGGCTTGATGTATGAAAACCCAAAGCACATGCACCAACTACTTGATGTTCTGGCTGATACTGTCATAGACTATCTGAATTCTCAAATTGAAGCTGGTGCGGATTCAGTAATGATTTTTGATACCTGGGGTGGGCTTCTAAGTAAGGGTAGTTATGAAAATTTTTCATTAAGGTACATGTCAAAAATTGTGGATGGGATTCACCGTAGCTATGAAGGTAGAACGATTCCAGTGACACTTTTTACTAAAGGCGGCGCTGCATGGCTCGAGCAAATTGCTGCAACTGGATGCGATGCAGTGGGTATTGATTGGACAATTGAGCTTGGTGAGGCGGAAAGGAGAGTGGGCTCAAAAGTAGCATTACAGGGTAATCTTGATCCATCAGTGCTTTATGCGTCACCTGATGTAATCAAGGCTGAAGCTTTCAAAGTTCTTGACCAATTCAAAGGGCAAACTGGGCATGTTTTTAATCTTGGGCATGGGATTACACCTGATGTTAACCCAGAAAGTATGAAAGTTTTAGTGGACGCAGTTCACTCATACCCTACCAAAACTAAATAATCCTAATAATATGGACATTAAATTGAGTTTAACTTTGTCTATGTTAAAATTTAATTAAAAAATAGCATCAATAATTATGTCACGAATCTTAAATATTTTCAAACAACTCGAAGCTAAGAACAAGACTGCTTTTATTCCATTCATCACTGCTGGTGATAGTGGCCTGGATAACTCAGAGGCATTGGTTTTTACTTTGGCAGATAGTGGTGCAGATATTATAGAATTAGGAATGCCCTTTTCAGATCCAATGGCTGATGGGCCAGTAATTGCAAAATCACATGAGAGGGCGGTTGCAGACGGCGTTAACTTGCATGATGTTTTTGCAATAGTTGAGAGGTTTAGAGAGCATAACCAGTCAACTGGTATCGTCTTAATGGGTTATACAAATCCAATCGAGGTTTTTGGCTATAAAGATTTTGCTCTCAGAGCTCATGAAGCTGGAGTAGACGGAATTTTGGTTGTTGATATGCCTCCAGAAGAGGTCCATGATCTTAAGGAAGAGCTCGATAAGCTCGATATTGATCTTATCTTTTTAGTCGCTCCAACAACAACGGATGAACGCTTACAGTATATTGCAGAAATGGCTACTGGCTACATATACTTTGTATCATTGAAGGGCGTAACAGGCGCAGGAAATCTCGATGTTGCATCGGTTAATCATCATTTAGAAAGAATGAGAAATTATTTTAAATTACCAGTGGGAGTTGGTTTTGGAATAAGTAACGCTGAAGTTGCGAAACAAGTTGGCGAGAATGCTGATGCAGTAATTGTTGGCAGTGCGCTAGTTTCAATTATTGAAGAATTGTCCAGTGACAAAGATACAATGATTACCAAGGTTGGGAATCTGGCAAAGGAAATCTCAAATGCTATTAATTAATTTACAAATACTATGAGTTGGTTAGAAAAAATTATGCCATCTATTGGCATAAATATTAAAAAAAATATTCCAGAAGGAATTTGGAGTAAGTGCCCAGAGTGTAGACGAGTTCTTTATCAAGAGGAACTTGAGCGTCTTCATTATGTTTGTCCAAAGTGTAACCATCATTTAAGAATATCTGCAAGAAAACGTATAGAGGGATTCCTGGATATTGAGCAGCAACATGAGATTGCTGCTAATATTGAGTCTGTAGACCCACTTAAGTTTAAAGATCAAAAAAAATACAAAGATCGTTATCATGATGCCCAAAAAAAGACCAAGGAAAAAGATGCGTTAGTTGTTAAAACTGGATTGTTAAAAGGGATGCCAATTGTTGTTGCAGCTTTTGATTTTAGTTTTATGGGCGGATCAATGGGGTCAGTTGTTGGTGAAAAATTTGTAAGAGCTGCGAATATTGCTATTGAAAACCGACATCCTTTTGTTTGCTTTTCTGCAAGTGGCGGCGCTAGAATGCAGGAAGGCCTTTTTTCTCTAATGCAAATGTCAAAAACTTCGCTTGCTGTTAAATTATTAGCTGATAGTAAAATCCCATTTATCTCAGTCTTAACTGATCCAACTATGGGTGGCGTTTCAGCTAGCTTAGCAATGCTAGGCGATATTCAGATTGCTGAGCCCAATGCAAGAATAGGTTTTGCAGGAGCCAGAGTTGTTGAACAAACGGTTCGAGAAGAGTTACCAGAAGGATTTCAAAGAAGTGAATTTTTACTTGAGAAGGGTGCTATTGATATGATAGTGCATAGGTCAGACTTACGTCAAAAAGTTTTTCAGATCCTCTCCGCACTTCACCTCAATAACGAAAAATAATATTAATATTTTTTTACGTGAATCAATTGGATAAATTTTGAAGATATTTTTGGCTAATCCACGAGGTTTTTGTGCTGGCGTTGACCGTGCTATAGAGATAGTCGAGCGCGCAATTGAAAAACATGGTTCGCCGATTTATGTCCGTCATGAGGTCGTTCATAATAAATTTGTTGTAAGTAATCTAAAAAAGAAAGGCGCAATTTTTGTTGATGAGATTAATGAAGTTCCAAAGGGAAGTGTTGTAATTTTTAGTGCGCATGGAGTATCACAAGCCGTAAGAAAAGATGCTGCTGAGATTTCAGATATTATTTATGATGCAACTTGTCCGTTAGTAACCAAAGTTCATAAAGAAGTCACCAGGCGCCAAAAACAAAATCATCAAGTTATTTTGATTGGTCATGCGGGTCATCCAGAGGTTGAGGGAACTTTAGGACAGTCAGATTCATCTAGCCGCATTACTTTAGTAGAGTCAATTAAAGACATTAAAGATCTAGAGTTGTCTAAAGATTTGGACATTTCCTATACAACACAGACCACTTTATCGGTTGATGATACCCAAGAGATTGTTGACTCTCTTAAAGCTAAATTTCCAAAAATTCAAGCACCTAAAAAAAATGATATTTGTTACGCAACTCAAAATCGCCAGGACTCAGTCAAGTCTATGATTAAAAATTCAGAAATGCTCCTTGTTATTGGTTCAAAAAACTCTTCTAACTCAAACCGACTCAAAGAGATTGCAGAAAATCAAGGGAAGCCCGCTTATCTAATTGATGGAGCAACTGATATTCAAAATGATTGGCTGAATGGTATTACTTCTATTGGAGTTACAGCTGGCGCATCAGCTCCAGAAGTGCTAGTTCAGGCAGTAGTTTCTTATCTGATGATGAATGGTGGTAGTGAAATTATTGAAGTAAGTGGTGCTAGGGAGTCTGTAAATTTTCCAGTACCTGAGGCACTCAGAGTCTAAAAGTATTAATTAAATTAATAGAAATGTAGGAATTTGAACTTATGAAAAAATATGGTATTTATGGAATTGGCTCTGCAATAGTTGATACTGAAGTTATTGTTAGTGATTCATTTTTAAGTGAAAATGATATTGGTAAAGGCTTGATGACTCTTGTTGACGAAAAACGACAAAAATACTTAATGGAGGAGCTGACGAGTCAACGCGTGCCTGTTAAAAGGAGTTGTGGAGGGTCTGCATGCAATTCAGTAGTAGCAGCAAGTAGATTTGGATCTTCAGTTTTCTTTTCTGGCAAAGTTGCAAATGATGAAGAAGGTATTTTTTTTGTTAAAGATTTAAATCGTGCGGGCGTGGATTTCCATCAAGTTGATCCTTCTAGTGGAATCACTGGTAAATGCTTGGTAATGATTAGTCCGGATGCAGAGCGAACCATGAATACTTATTTAGGCGCTAGCCTGGAGCTTTCATATCGCGAAGTTGATGAAGGGGCTTTAGCATCTTCAGAATGGCTATATATTGAAGGCTATGTTGTGACTGATGATGAAAGAACAGCTGTTGCAAGAGATGCTATGATCTATGCTAAGAAGAGCGGGGTTAAAACTTCATTGAGTCTTTCTGATCCATTTGTTGTTGAGGTTTTTTCGGATAACATAAGAACAATTATTGGTGACGACGGTGTGGATTTAATTTTTTGTAATGGTGATGAAGCTAGGAGTTTTACTGGAACGCATACAGTAGAAGCGGCTGCTGAAGAATTAAAGAAACATGCTAAAACCTTTGCTATTACAAGAGGTGCAGGTGGGTCATTAGTTTTTGATGGAATTAATATGATTCATACCCCAGGTGTTCTTGCAAGTGCAGTTGATACGAATGGTGCTGGTGATATGTTTGCTGGTGCTTTTTTATATGCACTAGATCTTGGTAAGGACTTTTCTTGGGCTGCTGAGTTTGCTAATGCTGCTTCTTCGAGGGTAGTTAGTCAATTTGGACCAAGAATAAGGGTGATTGAATATATTAGCCTTAAGCAACAATTTAATATTCAATAATGAAATAGTAGGGAAGGGATTTAGAGCTAAAAAAATGCAGCTTCTATTCTGGCCCACTAGATGTTGGGTTATTGGTTCCATTAAGTGACATTTTATATCTCATTTTAATCTATAATTTTATCAAGGGGCTAAGTTACTTGAGGAACATAAAATGAAAAAAGCAGTCAGTAGGTTATTTCAGTTAAGAAAAGCGTTAGATGAATGTGAAAAAGAATTTGGATTAGGTGAATTTTCAGAAGTCGAAAGAGCGGTTTTTTCTTTCATCACTTCTAATTCTAATGTAACAATTACTGCAATAAAAAATGATCCATACTTCTCTAAGTATTCATTATCAACTATAAAACGCGCAGTTTTATTTCTAACTTCTAACGGCGGAGTTAGTGCAAATCAGTCTTCATCTGATAAACGTGAGATGATATTAATATTTGATCAGTAGTTCTCAAGCTATAATTAGATTTAGTTTGTTAATTTTGAGTTAGTATTATTTCTAATTAATACTAACCCTAAAGATGATGCTATATTGGCAAACTAAATTAGATAGTCCTTTTTAAGAGACTTAGTAAGAGGCTTCCTTTGACTCTTGGTAAAAGTGAAGGCTGAATATAGTAATATTATTCTTATTTATTACATAGATTGATTTTATAAGTCTGATGTAAGTTTTTTACAGACTCTAAACTTGGATAAAGCTATGAAAGATCTTAATGATAGATATTTCCTGAAAAACTCTATTATTGTTAATAAGTCATTAATCTAATGCAAAGCAAGTTAACAGAGTTTCTGTATCAAAATATCATAGCTTTTCTAGTGATTTCTTTATTTACTTTTCTTAATCCCGGTGAGGGAGTTCCATTTATTGGAAATATGATTTGGCTTCAGATAGGAGCCGTTTCTTTGTGCTATCTTTTGTTTGGGTATAAAATTTTCTTGGGAGCATTAATAGCAGTTATTTTTACATCACATGGTTTTGGTTTTGATTTAAGTCGAATCTATAATATTAGTGAAATGTTTGAGCATTTTGTGGGCGCATTCTCACCACTTTGTGCGATTATTAGTATGAGGTTTTTTAAACTGTCGAATTTCTTTGAAGATAGTAAGCTAGTTTTCCAGCACTTGATTTTTTTGGGAATATTGACAGCGTTTTATAACACAATATTGACATTCTTCGTTTATTCATACTTTGAAGTAAAATCAGATGGAAGCTTAGTTGAGCCATTTTCATTCATAAAGAACTATTTGCTTGGTGACATTCTAGGCTCTCTAATTGTCTTATTTTTTGCTGCTCTAGTTATTGTGCCTGGGATTCGATACTTTGCCCCTAAGCATGTCCCATCGGAAGATAAAATTAAATAGACTAGAATTTTTGGTTATTTTAAACCAGTAATTAAACTAGACTCTCTATTAGTATACTTGCGCCTCTAATACGAGAAAAGTCGGCTTCCATAGTTTCATTAGAAATTAGAGTGTTTTGATTTTTTAATTGAAACTGCTGTGGTTTCGTTTGAATTAAATTAATAATTTTTGATGTATCAATGAGGTTTTTTTCATTTAAAGTTATTTCTAGCTTCTCATCATAAATATTAATTTTGAGTATCCCTATTTCCTTAGATTGTATTTTTAATGAGGTCGATTCAAATAGGTTATTAGTTTGATCTGGAAGGATGCCAAAGCGATCAATCATTTCTATTTTTAGGTCTTTTAATTCGTCATCATTTCCTGCACTTGCAATTCGTTTGTAGAGAATTAATCTCTCATGAACATCTGGTAAGTAAGTATCAGGAATGATGCAAGCAATCCCTGAATTAATTTCAACTTCTTCAACTAATGCATCTTTAATATCAAATTTGGTATTGTTTTTTATTGCTTGAATGGTGCGCTTTAATAAGTCATGATATAAATTAAACCCAATTTCTGAGATTTTACCGCTTTGATTTTCTCCTAGAAGATCTCCAGCACCTCTAATCTCAAGGTCATGATTTGCTAGCATAATTCCTGCACCAAGCTCCTCTAGTGAGGCTATAGCGTCTAGTCGTTTTCTTGCATTTTCTGTAATTGACTGGTGAGACTTAATTATAAGATAAGCATATGCCTTATGATGAGATCTGCCAACCCTGCCTCGAAGTTGGTGAAGCTGGGCAAGTCCAAAGTTTTGTGCATTATTGATAATAATTGTATTAGCACTTGGAATATCAATTCCAGTTTCAATAATTGTAGTGCAAACTAAAAGCTGAAAGCGCTGATGATAAAAATCAGCCATTATTTGCTCAAGTTCTTTACTTGGCATTTGGCCATGCGCAATTCGAATTTGAAGATTTGGCATAAGATCGCTCAAAGACTCTGCCATATTATCAATTGTATCAATATCATTATGTACAACAAAAATTTGCCCACCTCGATGTAATTCACGAGAACATGCTTCCTTGATAGTATTTTTATCCCATTCATCAACAAAGGTCTGTATTGCTGTTCTTTTAGCTGGAGGGGTAGCAATAATTGACATTTCTCGAAGTGAACCTAATGCCATGTTTAGTGATCTAGGAATAGGTGTAGCAGTCATAGTCAATATATCACTTTGACCACGGATTTTTTTAAGTGCCTCTTTTTGCTTTACGCCAAATCGATGTTCTTCGTCAATAATAATCAAACCTAAATTATGATATTTAATAGTTCCTTGAATCAGTTTATGAGTCCCAATAATAATATCAATCTTTCCATCATTAAGATGAGATTTAATTTCACTTTGTTCTTTTATGTTTTGAAACCTTGAAAGAGATTTAATTACAATTGGAAATTTGGAGAAGCGGTCATTAAAAGTTTGTTCATGTTGGTTAGCTAAAAGTGTCGTAGGAACAAGAATTGCAACTTGCTTGCCAGATTCAACAGCTATAAAAGCAGCTCTCATTGCAATTTCAGTTTTACCAAACCCAACATCTCCGCAGACTAGTCGATCCATTGGTCTTTCAGATTGCATATCTAAAAGAACATCATCCATTGTTCTTAATTGATCTGGTGTTTCCTCAAATGGAAAGCTAGATACAAAAGAGCTATAAGAGTCATTTGGCGCGGGATAAGCAAATCCTTTTTGAGATTGACGCTTTGCATAAATTTCTAATAGTTCAGCGGCCACATCATAAAGTGATTCTGCTGCTTTTCTTTTTGCTTTGGTCCACTGCTGACTTCCTAACTTATGAAGAGGAGCATTATCTGAACTTGCACCAGAGTATCTAGAGATAAGGTTAAGCGCTGCAATGGGAACCATTAGTACTGAGCCATTTGCATACTCAAGTGAAAGAAAATCTTGTTGATTGCCATCAAAACTTCGACTTTTAAGTCCTAAATATCGACCAACACCATAATGCTCATGAACGACAGGATCACCTAACTGGATCTCAACAAGACTTTTAATTGCTTCATCAAAATCTTTATGTTTTGCTCTTCGTCTTCTCCGCTGTTTTACAGCATCTTTTCCAAACAAATTATTTTCAGTAATAATTGCAATTCGCTCAAAAAGAACGCCTTCGCTCAGACTTGCATTAGTAATGCAGAGTCCATTATTTTGATTATGAAAGTCACTCCAATGAGAGCAATCATTTACTTTAAGTTGGTGGGTGGAAAGTAGATCAGTGAGAACACTTTGCCTACCTTCTGATTCACAAACAATTAATACTTGCCCATCAAAATTTTCAATAAACTTAATTAACTTATTAAGTGGCTTTTTTGTTTGGGCTTCTATTTTAAGTGGGGGAAGGATAGAAGATGAGAAGTTATAGCCTTCTTCTTTTTCTATTTTTGAGCTTTGTATTTGTATTTGTTTTTTATCTGAAAGTTTTTTGAAAAATCTTTCAGTATTTAAAAATACTTTATTAATTTCTAGAGGGAGTCTTTCTAGTGAACCTTTACAATATTCAAAACGCTCTAATAATTCTTTAGCTTGAAGCTCCATCGCTTCGTTAAGTCCTTTTTGATAAAAGATTACAGGTTCACCCAAAATATAATCAAATAGAGTTTCAGTTTCTTTAAAAAATAAAGGTAAATAAAATTCTATTCCACCTGGATAACGTCCTTCACTAACTTCGCTATAAATAAATCCATCAGTATTTCCAAATTCAGATAAATAGTTATCTTTAAAGATTGAAATACTGTCACTATCTGTTGCAAATTCTCGAGCAGGCAGTAGTTTGATTTCTTTAATAATTTCAATTGACCTCTGCGAAGATGTATCAAAAGATCTGATTGAATCTATCTCATTATCAAATAGGTCAATTCGATATGGATTTTTAGTGCCCATTGGGTACAAATCAATTAGGGCGCCCTTAATGCAGAACTCACCTTGCTCCATTACAGTTGTAACTCTGCGATATCCTATTTTTATAAGACTTTCAGAAAAGGACTTAATCTCAAGATTTTGTTTAGTTTTTAGGCGAAGGCTATATATTTCAATATAATTTTTTGGACACAATCTTTGTGATAACGTTTCAAGTGTTGTTATTACGATGCCAGATGTAAGAGAGGGCAGTTTTGAAAGTGTTTCTAACCTCGATGAGACAATATCTGGATGTGGTGAGAAATGGTCAAAAGCTAAAACCTCCCAACTTGAAAAATCTAATATTTCTAAAGAGGTGTTAAAAAAATTGAGTGCTTTTCTAACCTCATCATAATGAGTAATATCTTTTGCAATATAGAGCACTACTTGCTTTTGAGATTCAGCAAATTCAATAAGCGCTAGTGCTTCAGAGGAGCCATACAGAGATCCCCAATAATTTTTTAAGCCAGATGTGAAGGGCTTAAATTCTTCTGAATATAAAATGCTCATAAGATATGAACATTTTCCTTAGCTAGCATTTTAATAAGTTGGATTGTTGGAAGTCCAATTAGGCTGTTAGGGTCATTGCCCTCCATGCTACTAAATAATGCAATTCCTAGTCCTTCAGACTTGAAACTACCAGCACAATTAAGAACATCTTCTTTATTTAGATAGGACAAAATTTGATTATCAGAAAGTTCTTTAAAGGTAACTTTGAAAAGCTCAACATGAGTTTGAATTTTTAAGGTTTCAGTATTCAAGAGAACCAATCCAGTAAGAAATGTAATAGTTTTTCCAGAGCTTTTCTTTAGCTGCAAAAAAGCATTCTCATGACTACCTGGCTTTGTAAATATTTCATCATCTTCATTATTTCCATTACCAAGTGTAGCTACCTGATCTGAAGCAATAATCAAACCTGAATGAGATTTGGCTACCTCTAGAGCCTTTTCTTTAGATAAGCGATTAACTAAATTAAAAGGAGACTCTCCATTTTTTCTACTTTCATTAATGTTTGGCGCTGCTGCTTTAAAGTCAATACGAAGCTTCTCTAAAATAGCTTTTCTAAATGGCGACGATGAGGCTAGAATGAGTGACACTAGAAGTTTAAAAATTGTAAAATATTCTAATATTTTACTTCAATCAGGCAGAATTTATGAGCTTATCAATAGTAGTCGCAATGGATGAAAATCGTCTGATTGGTAAAGACAATAAGTTACCATGGCATCTTCCTGCAGATCTTGCTTATTTTAAAAAAATTACTACGGGAAAGTCAATTGTAATGGGTCGAAAAACATATGACTCTATTGGAAGGCCGTTACCAAATCGTCGTAATATTGTAATTTCTCGAAACTCAAAAACTTTCATCACAGGATGTGAAGTCATAACTAGCATTGATGAGATCCTCTCAATCACTAAAGATGAAGATGAGGTAATGATCATTGGGGGAGCAAGTCTTTGCAAGCAGTTACTGCCCCAAGTTAGTAGACTTTATATTACAAAGATTGAAGGTAAATTTCATGGGGATATCTATTTTCCTGAATATGATGAGTCGGATTGGCGTCAGGTTAGCTGTGAGTCCCATCTTCCTGATGCTTCGAATCAGCATGCTTATCACTTTCTTGTCTTAGAGAGGCAATCATGAAAAATATTATTTTATTCGGTTTAATAGCTTTGTACCTATCAGGCTGCGTTTTTACTAAAGTTGTTACTGTCCCTATGAGGGTTACTGGAGCAGTTGTATCTGTAATACCAGTAGTTGGCGATGGAGTAAATAGTGTCTTGGGCGCAAGCGCTGATGTAATCGACGCAATACCTATCTAACTTGCTTGAAGTAACTGCTTACTTTTGGCCGCAAGAACTTCTTTTAAAGCTTTTGGCATTACTTTGACAAAATGAGTTATTTCTTCATTCCAATTGCTGAGTATTTTTTCAGCTATTTTTGAGCCAGTCAATTCGAAATGATTAGTTATAAATTCAAATAACTCTGAAGTGGATTCTTTATCCATTGGATCAAAGTCTATCGTAGATGAATTAGACCTCCTCTGAAGAGTTAGGTTAGGATTATATACAAAGGCTATTCCACCGCTCATCCCGGCGCCAAAGTTACGACCAACTTCTCCCAGTATTACTGCGCGCCCACCTGTCATATATTCACAACCATGATCGCCAATTCCTTCAACAACAGCAATCAGTCCAGAGTTTCTAACGCAGAAACGCTCTGAAACCTGTCCTGATAAATACATTTCACCTCCAGTAGCACCATATCCACAAACATTTCCAGCAATAATTTCATTATGCGCTAAGTAGGTGGAATCTTTTGGTGGATAAATAACAATCCGACCACCAGACAGGCCCTTCCCAACATAATCGTTAGCATCGCCCTCAATCGATAGAGTTATTCCATTTGCAAGAAATGCCCCAAAAGACTGACCTGCAGACCCTTTAAAATCAATATCTATTGAGCCATTTTTTAGATTATTACCATTTCTAGTTTTGACAACATGTGAGGAAAGCATGGCGCCAACCGCTCTGTCAACATTTGAAATGTTTGATTTAAATTTAACTTTACCATTTCCTTCAATAGCCTTTTTTGATTTAGCAATTAAATCATGATCCAGTTGTTCATTGAGTTGATGATCTTGTTTTATAGTTTGATAGGTGCCCGCATTCCTATATTGATTATCAGCAGGTGTTAATATCTTACTAAGATCAATTGAGTCTTGCTTCCAGTGATTTATTGCTTTATTCATCTCAAGCACATCAACTCGGCCAACCATGTCAGTTAGTTTTTTAAACCCAAGTTCCGCCATAATAATACGTAAATCCTCTGCCACCATAAACAAGTAGTTAACGACATGTTCTGGCTTACCAGTAAACTTTTTACGTAAGACTTTGTCTTGAGTTGCAATGCCAACCGGACAAGTATTGAGATGGCATTTCCGCATCATAATGCAGCCTAATGTTATAAGTGGTGCTGTAGAAAAACCAAACTCTTCAGCCCCTAATAATGCAGCTATTGCAACATCTCTACCTGTCTTTAGTTGCCCATCAGTTTGAATAACTACTCTTGAGCGCAAATCATTCATTACCAGTGTTTGGTGAGTTTCAGCAACGCCTAGCTCCCAAGGAAGTCCTGCATGTTTAATTGAGGTTAACGGAGAGGCGCCAGTTCCACCATCATGTCCAGCAATAACAATATGATCTGATTTTGCTTTAGTTACTCCTGCAGCAACAGTTCCTACACCAACTTCAGAAACTAGCTTGACACTAATTCGAGCTGCAGGATTAGATCTTTTAAGATCAAAAATAAGTTGTGATAAATCTTCAATAGAATAAATATCATGATGCGGTGGTGGGCTAATTAGACCAACACCCGCAGTTGAGCAGCGTATTTTGGCAATAAAATCATCCACCTTACCACCAGGAAGTTCCCCACCTTCACCAGGTTTAGCGCCCTGTGAAACCTTAATTTGGAGTTCATCAGCATTATTTAGGTAGTCAATGGTAACACCAAATCGACCAGAGGCCACTTGCTTGATCGCGCTTCGCCTAGAGTCTCCATTGGCATCTGGAGTCCAGCGATTTGGGTCTTCTCCACCCTCACCAGTATTTGATTTACCACCTATTTGATTCATAGCAATTGCAAGAGATTCATGGGATTCTGGAGATATTGAGCCCAAGCTCATTGCTCCTGTAACAAATCTTTTGACAATCTCTTTTGCTGATTCAACTTTATCAAGATCAATTGAAGTGCCTGATTTAAATGACATGAGCCCTCTAAGAGTGCAATTTCTAGTGCCCTCTTCATTAGATTTCTTAGCAAATTCCCAGTAAGCATGTTGATCATTACTTCTAGCAGCCTGCTGCAAGCTTGTAATAGTTTCTGGCTCCCACATATGTTTTTCACCACCACTTCGCCAAGCATAATGACCAAGATTATTGAGCGAGTTTGAGAGAAATGCTTTTTTATGTTGCTGTTCAGATTCGGTTTGAATGACGTCAAATCCAACACCACTAATGCGACTCGCCGTTTCGAAAAAGCATTTATGCATGACCTCATCAGATAAACCAACAGCCTCAAAGATTTGAGCGCCCTTATATGAAGCAAGTGTTGAAATGCCCATTTTAGCCATCACTTTGAGCATTCCCTTTGCTATTGCCTTACGATATGCACTGACTATAGCCTCATCATTTTCTAGATTTACTAAGTTATCTATTCTTGCTTGCCATAAGGCTTCAAAAGCTAGGTATGGATTAATAGCATCTGCACCAAAGCCCGTCAATAGGCAGAAGTGATGAACTTCTCTAGCCTCACCAGTTTCAATAATTATTCCAACTTGAGTTCGCTTATGGGTGGCCACTAAATGCCGGTGAACTGCAGAAGATGCTAGGAGTGCGCTTACTGCATTTCGGCGAGAGTCAATTTTTCTATCAGATAATACGACAAGGCTATGACCATCATTAATAGCTTGAGTACTTTGTGCGCAAATTGAGTCAAGCATTTTACTTAGGCTTTGGCCCTCATTTATGTCATAGGTGATATCAATTGTTTTACTTGTCCATCCTCGATGATTGCAATCTTTGAGTGAGGATATTTCTTCATTTGTTAGAATTGGGTGATCAATGATTAATCGGTTTGCATTTTCAGCTTTATTAGTAAGTAAATTTCCTTCAGGGCCAATTGAGCAGCTTAAGGACATCACAACTTCTTCACGAATTGAGTCAATAGCTGGATTAGTAACCTGAGCAAAAAGCTGTTTAAAGTAGTCATAAATTATTCTTGACTGATCTGAAAGGCACGCAAGTGCCGAGTCATTGCCCATTGATCCGACTGGGTCTCTGAGCTCAGTTACAAGAGGCAGTAGCATAAACTTAAGAGTTTCAGTGCTATAACCAAAGGCTTGTAAGCGGTTGATAAGTGTATCTGGAAAAAAGCCTTTATCACTAGTATTAGTTTTTAAATCAGATAGAGATATTTGCTGCTCTTTTAGCCAATCACCATAAGGGTTTTTAGACGCAAAGCTATTTTTAATCTCATCATCATCAACTAACCTGCCTTTTTCAAAGTCAACAAGAAACATTTTTCCAGGCCTTAGGCGGCCCTTTGTTTTAACATTATTAGTTGCAACATCAACAACACCTACTTCAGATGCCATAATCACACGATCATCATGCGTTAGATAATAACGTGACGGTCGAAGACCATTTCTATCAAGCACAGCTCCAATATATCTTCCATCTGTAAAGGCAATAGACGCCGGACCATCCCAAGGCTCCATTACATTTGAGAAATACTCATAAAAAGCTTTTTTCTTTTGACTCATTTCTGTGTCATTTTGCCAAGCTTCTGGAACCATCATTAATACCGCTTCCTGAAGAGATCTTCCATTCATTAATAGAAATTCTAGAACATTATCAAAGCTACCAGAGTCAGAAACTTCAGTTTCAATTATGGGTAACGTTTTTGATAAATTATCCCCAAAAATCTCACTTTCTAAGACTCCTTCACGAGCCCTCATCCAGTTGAAGTTACCTTGACGAGTATTAATTTCACCATTATGGGCCATAAACCTGCAAGGCTGTGCACGATCCCATGAAGGGAATGTGTTGGTTGAGAAGCGTGAGTGAACCATTGCTAAATAGGTGCTGAATTTCTTATCATTTAGATCTGGATAAAAGTCTAATAGCTGCGAGCCCATTAGCATGCCTTTATAAATAATTACCCTAGTAGAAAGACTACAAATATAAAAAAGCAATGCTTGAGAAAGTGACTCATCAGTCCGAATAATCTTCGAGACATTTTTTCGAATAATATAAAGAACCCCTTCAAAAGCCTCTGTACTGATATTCTCTGAGTTACCAATAATAAGTTGTTTCATTACTGGCTGTGAGTTACGAGCTGTATCTCCTACATTTGCTTTATCAGAGTCAACAGGAACATCACGCCAACCAATTAAAGTTTGCCCTTCGTCCTTTATAACTTTTTCAATGACTGAAATACAATGTTTACTTTCTTTATTATCTTGAGGTAGAAAAACATTTCCAACACCATAACTTCCAGCATTCACTTCAATGCCAAATAGCGTTTTAATTTCCTCAGAAAAAAATTCGTGAGGTATATTGGTTAAGATTCCAGCACCATCACCAGTATTTGCCTCACAGCCACACGCACCACGATGGTCCATACGAGAGAGCATTTCTAAAGCATCTTTTGTAATTTTATGAGAAGAATGACTCTTGACGTTGGCAATAAAACCAACACCACAATTCTCCTTCTCATTATTAGGATGGTAAAGTCCTCGAGCCTTTGGGAGGTGTAATTGTTTATTTTTCATGGAAACTGAATGTAAAACTGAAAATATATAATACCTTATTTTAGCTGATTTTTAAACTCCAAATTTGCCTACTTATATTGTTATAGTGGGGATATTAAGGTAGAATATTTTTATTTTATTACTAATATGTTAGCAATTATTTCACCTTCAAAAACGCAAGATTTCTCTCAATGCGATGTTGATTTTTACTCTCAAACTCGCAACTTAGATAACTCCAGTGAGCTGGTTAGCATTTTAAAAAAGAAAAGCCAATCTCAAATTTCTAAACTGATGTCATTGAGTGAGAAATTATCTAAGTTGAATTTTGATCGCTTTCAAAAGTTTAAACTGCCGTTCAATCGAAATAATGCAAAGCAGGCAATACTTGCTTTTAAAGGAGACGTTTACAACGGAATTGACGCCCCAGCTCTATCAACTGACGACCTTGAATTTGCGCAAGATAGTGTTCGAATGCTTTCTGGCCTTTATGGCGTTATAAGGCCACTTGACCTAATACAGCCTTATCGTTTAGAGATGGGAACTAAGCTTTCTAACTCTAAAGGTAAGGATCTTTATGAGTATTGGGGAACTGAGATTAGTGATGTCCTCAATGAGGATGAGTCTGATCTTATAGTAAATCTTTCATCCAATGAATACTTCAAAGCTGTAGATAAAAAAACACTAAATGCGAAAGTTTTGGATATTGTGTTTAAGGAAAAAAAAGGTGAAGTATACAAAGTTATAGGTATTTATGCGAAGCGCGCAAGAGGTTTGATGGTGAATTACATTATACGAAATCGATTGAAGAGTCCAGAGGGACTAAAAGATTTTGTCGATGAAGGCTATAGATTTGATAAAGAGCTTTCTAGTGACTCTTCTTGGGTTTATCTCAGAGACTAAAAGCCCACAATATTTGTAAAACTATTTAAAGTGCCTCTAATTCCTTTGACTGGTATTATTTCCAGTCTTTTACTATGTAAAAACTACTAATGATTAAAGTATATACTTCGCACTCTTGCTTTTACTGCACAAGAGCAAAAAACTATCTCGATAATCTTGATATTGAATATGAAACGCTCAACATTCAAGAAGACAAAGATGCACGAGACTTTTTTGTTAAATCTGGCTTTAGAACTGTCCCTCAAATTTTTGTAAATGATAAGCTCCTATGTAAGGGCGGGTCTGATGGATTAGCACAAATGAGCAAAGAAGATATTCATAATAAAGTTTTTGAGATTACTGGTTCACGCATTTAAATACCTCTAATTCCAGCAACTCCTTGGGCGCCTATACTCAAAGCTTTTTCAACTAGATTTTTCTTCATCCCGCCAAGTAAAAAAACTGGCAAATTACACTTCTCAATAATGCCAGAGGCATCTTCCCATCCTAAAGGTATAGAGTCTGGATGAGTCAGTGTCTTTTCTATTGGTGACAAGCTGATGTAATCAGCAGAAATATTCTCTGCGTGCAGCGCCTCATCAATGTTATGGGTTGATGCGCCAATTAGTTTTTCTTCAATAACTGGCCTTTCTTTTAATGACATTAACTCTAAACTTGTTAGGTGCCAGCCATCACAAGGCTCATTAAAGTTTTTGTTTGGTGTATTTAGGATAAGTTTTGCCTGATTTTTTTTACAGAGCCTGTTTATTTTTTTTATGTAAGTATGATCAAGATGAGTCTTGCTTCTTAGTTGTATAAATTTAACCCCATTAGTTAACTGTTTTTTACATTCGTTAATGACTATATCAGATTGATGATTATCAGGCGTAATCCAATAAAATTTTGGAAGTGAAAATTTATGAATAATTCTCCACATAGTTGGGAGTAATTTGAAATTTTTGAATTTATCTGCACTACTCCAAGTAATTTCTTGTCCTTCAGACCCTAATGGTTCACTAAGATAATTATCAACACTATAAACCGATAAATTGATGGTTTTTTCAGGATAGATATGCTGAATCTTTTGAACTAACTTACAGTCTTTAACGGTAATTCCTGTTTCTTCAAAAAGTTCTCTTTTGATTGCGCTAAGGTGGTCTTCTCCTGGCTCTACTTTTCCGCCAGGAAGCTCCCAATAGCCCGCCATAAATTGATTTTTTTGACGCTTAGCAATAAATACCTCATTATTACTATTGTGTATTATCCCGACTACTACTTCAATAATGGTATTTTTATAAAGCACGATTTAAATTTCAAGTATTTGATGGATGCATTTTCTATTATCACCGTTAACACAAGTCCGAGGTAAAATAACGACTTTAATATTTGAAATTATATAGTGAAACTTGATAAAAAAATCCAATCACTTATGCCCTTTAAGGATAGCCTTAAAACCAACCTTATTGGAATTGAGAAAGAGGGTTTACGCGTCTCAGAGGATGGAAGTATTGCTCAAACGCCTCACCCAGAGGGATTAGGCTCTGCTCTTAAAAATCCTGCAATTACTACAGACTTTAGTGAGGCTTTACTTGAATTAGTCACTCAGCCTTTAAAGGGGGCTGATCAAGTTCTAGATGAGCTCACGACAATCCACAATTATATTTACCACCACTTGCCAGGAAATGAGCGATTTTGGCCTGCCAGTATGCCCTGTATATTAAGAGGTCAAACCAATATACCTGTTGCGAATTATGGTAGTTCAAATTTAGGAATGATGAAAACAGTTTATAGGCGCGGCCTCTCTAATCGATATGGCAGCGTAATGCAGGCGATTGCTGGAATTCATTTTAACTATTCATTTTCATTAGAGTTTTGGCAGTCTTATCGTGAATTAATATCACCAAATGATACTGACTCCAAGGGCTTCATGGATGTTCACTACATGGGACTCACTAGGAATGTTTTGAGATATGGCTGGCTAATTCCCTACTTATTTGGAGCTTCTGCAACAGTGTGCAAGTCATTTATGCATGACTATCATGAGCATAACCTAGAAGAATTTGATGATAACACTTTATATTTACCCTATGCAACTTCCCTAAGAATGGGCGATGTTGGTTATCAGAATTCTCAGGAGGATGAGAAAGGAGTTAAGGCCAACTATAATAGCTTATGTCATTATATATACAGTCTTCGTGCGGCAATGAAAACTAGCTGTGAGGATTTTGAAAAGATTGGTTTAAAGAAAAATGGAGAGTACCAGCAGCTCAATACAAACATCCTTCAAATCGCAAATGAGTACTACTCTTCTGTTCGTCCAAAGCCTATTTTATATGGAAATGATAGGCCTCTAAGGGCTCTAAATAATAATGGTATAGGTTATATTGAAATACGATCACTGGACATTAATCCTTTGCTTGAAGTAGGAATTGATAAAGAGCAAATTGAGTTTTTAGAAGCCTTCTTATTATTCTGTCTTTTGGAGGACTCACCAGCGATTTCATCATCCGAATTAGTAGAAATTGACTCAAATGCTCTCTTGGTTGCTCACCAAGGTAGACAGCCTAACTTAATTCTTGAGCATGTTGGTGAGAAAGTAACTCTTACTGATTGGGGTGAGGGTATTTTTGAAAAAATAAAGCAATGCTCAAAGCTATTAAGTGATGCGCATCAAGAATCGGTAGAAAGTATTTCAATTCGAATTAAAAATCCTGATTTAACGCCATCAGCAATAATGCTTAATGAAATGCAGCGCCAGGAGAAAGGTTTTTTCGAATTCACTGACCAATATAGTCATAAATATAAAACACAAAATCAGAACAAAGCTTTTGATAAAGACTATTTCCTTAGATTAGATGAGCATTCAATTAGATCTATAAAAGAGCAACAAGAAGTTGAATCTAAAGATGCTATAAATTTTGATCAATTTTTAGAAAAGTATTTTGAAGATGACGCTTAAGATAGATACTATATGCGCATTAGCAACTGCCATTGGCCAAAGCGGAATTGGAGTTGTAAGAGTGTCAGGCCCTCTATCTAAAGTTATCTCTAAAAAAATACTACAAACGGATTTAAAGCCAAGGTACGCTTTTTATGGAGCTTTTTATGATAATGAAGGCAACACTATTGATAAAGGAGTAGCAATATACTTCCCTGGACCTAACTCATATAGTGGTGAGGATGTTGTAGAATTCCAGGGTCATGGCGGTATGAGTGTTATGAGAAAGCTTCTAGAAATTGCTTTTTTTTTAGGAGCAAGACTTTCTGAGCCTGGAGAGTTCAGTAGAAGGGCCTTTTTAAATGGCAAGATTGACTTGGTTCAGGCTGAAGCAGTTCAAGACTTGATTCAATCGAGTTCAGAAGAGTCTGCCCTGAGCGCTGTAAGATCTTTAACGGGTGAATTCTCAGAAAAGATTAATCATTTACTTGCAGAGCTAACTTCATTAAGAGTTTTTGTCGAGGCAACTATTGATTTTTCTGATGAAGAAATAGATTTTCTTGAGTCTCACCAAGTCTCAACTAAACTTAAAAATTTAAAAGATTTACTTAAGAATATACTCGAGAGTGCCAATCAAGGGGCAATTTTAAGAGATGGACTTCACGTTGCAATTGCTGGAAAACCTAATGCTGGAAAGTCTAGCTTGCTTAATGCACTCACAAAACAGCCGAGTGCAATTGTTACAGATATTGCTGGAACCACTAGAGATGTTCTAAAAGAAACAATTCATATTGATGGAATGCCGCTTCATATTATTGATACAGCTGGACTTCATAACAGTGATGACATTATTGAGAAAGAGGGCATTAAAAGGGCATATACTGAAATTAATAATGCAGATGTAGTGTTACTGGTATTTGATACAAAAGACAATTCACCTGATTTCTCAATACTGCCTGATTTGGTTAAAAATAAACCAGTTATATGTATAAGAAATAAGATTGATCTGTCAAATGTTAGATCTGAAGTTAGAAAGCTAGACAACCAATTGGAGATTAGTCTTTCAGCCAAGAATGGTGATGGAGTTGACTTGCTAAGAAAAACACTAGCTGAATTTGCCGGCTTAAATTCTGATGGTGAAGGAGTTTTTCTTGCTCGAAAAAGACATATTGACTCAATTGATCAAACGCTTATATACATAAATAGTGCTCTGGAGCAATTAGAGGGAGGGGCGAGTGAGTTAGTAGCAGAGGATTTGCGTCAGGCTGGTATGTCTCTTGGGCAAATTACTGGAGAGTTTTCATCGGATGATCTATTGGGTGAAATCTTCTCTTCATTTTGTATTGGCAAATAGCGTACAATTATTTCTTTTCGAAAGAAAAAATAAAGGAAGTTAGAAAGTTCAAAATAAGTCTCTAAATTATTGATTTTAATGGCTATTTATAGGTGATTTAACCTATCAATTTAGACCCATTAAAGTTTATTTGATAAATATTCGTAATATCACTTGACGATACTATTTGAGCATGTATAATTTCCCGCTTTCACCGACCAAAAAGAACTTTTTTAGTTGGTAGCTCTTTAAAAATTTATCAAGCAACTTGTGTGGGCACTCGTGCAAGAAATTGTGCAGTGCACATAAAAAACAAAAGCAGATAAGCTTTTTAAAAAATTGAACTATTGGTTATAAAATGCCAAGTGTTCTAAAAAGTCAAAGATTAAACTGAAGAGTTTGATCCTGGCTCAGATTGAACGCTGGCGGTATGCTTAACACATGCAAGTCGAACGGAAACGATACTAGCTTGCTAGTAGGCGTCGAGTGGCGGACGGGTGAGTAACGCGTAGGAATCTACCTGATAGTGGGGGATAGCCCGAAGAAATTCGGATTAATACCGCATAATCTATTCGTAGTAAAGTGGGGGACTTTCGAGCCTCACGCTATCAGATGAGCCTGCGTAAGATTAGCTAGTTGGTAGGGTAAAAGCCTACCAAGGCGACGATCTTTAGCTGGTCTGAGAGGATGATCAGCCACATCGGGACTGAGACACGGCCCGAACTCCTACGGGAGGCAGCAGTGGGGAATATTGGACAATGGGGGCAACCCTGATCCAGCAATACCGCGTGTGTGAAGAAGGCCTGAGGGTTGTAAAGCACTTTCAATTGTGAAGAAAAGCTAGTGGTTAATAGCTATTAGCCTTGACATTAACTTTAGAAGAAGCACCGGCTAACTCCGTGCCAGCAGCCGCGGTAATACGGAGGGTGCAAGCGTTAATCGGAATTACTGGGCGTAAAGCGTGCGTAGGCGGTTTATTAAGTCAGATGTGAAAGCCCCGGGCTTAACCTGGGAACTGCATTTGAAACTGGTCAACTAGAGTATGGTAGAGGAAAGTGGAATTTCTGGTGTAGCGGTGAAATGCGTAGATATCAGAAGGAACATCAATGGCGAAGGCAACTTTCTGGACCAATACTGACGCTGAGGTACGAAAGCGTGGGTAGCAAACAGGATTAGATACCCTGGTAGTCCACGCCGTAAACGATGATAACTAGCCGTTGGGGGGATTTACCCCTTAGTGGCGAAGCTAACGCGTTAAGTTATCCGCCTGGGGAGTACGGCCGCAAGGTTAAAACTCAAAGGAATTGACGGGGACCCGCACAAGCGGTGGAGCATGTGGTTTAATTCGATGCAACGCGAAGAACCTTACCTGGTCTTGACATCCTGAGAACTTTCTAGAAATAGATTGGTGCCTTCGGGAACTCAGTGACAGGTGCTGCATGGCTGTCGTCAGCTCGTGTCGTGAGATGTTGGGTTAAGTCCCGTAACGAGCGCAACCCCTATCCTTATTTGCCAGCACATCATGGTGGGAACTATAAGGAGACTGCCGGTGATAAACCGGAGGAAGGCGGGGACGACGTCAAGTCATCATGGCCCTTACGACCAGGGCTACACACGTGCTACAATGGGAAGGACAAAGAGCCGCGAAGCCGCGAGGTGTAGCTAATCTCAGAAACCTTTTCGTAGTCCGGATTGGAGTCTGCAACTCGACTCCATGAAGTCGGAATCGCTAGTAATCGTAGATCAGAATGCTACGGTGAATACGTTCCCGGGTCTTGTACACACCGCCCGTCATACCATGGGAGTGGGTTGCACCAGAAGTGGCTAGTCTAACTTTATTGAGGACGGTCACCACGGTGTGATTCATGACTGGGGTAAAGTCGTAACAAGGTAGCCCTACCGGAAGGTGGGGCTGGATCACCTCCTTAAGAAATGTACGAGTGTTCACACAAGTTGTTTGATAATATTAAAGAAAGAGAAAAAGACCAATAACCCAAATTCAATTTAATTGATATTAAGGGTCTGTAGCTCAGTTGGTTAGAGCGCACCCCTGATAAGGGTGAGGTCGGTGGTTCAAATCCACCCAGACCCACCATATTTTTTCTGGGTTATTAGTTTTCTATTGGGGCTATAGCTCAGCTGGGAGAGCGCCTGGTTTGCATCCAGGAGGTCAGCAGTTCGATCCTGCTTAGCTCCACCATTTTTCTCAAATGAAAACTTAAATAAGATTTATTTATATGTCTTATTTAAGTTTTTATACCAAGCCTTGGTTTTTTCCTTGGTTCGGAGCTCTTTAACAATTTGGATATGAAGTAAAGTTTGTTAAATACAATACAACGTAAAAGGTGTATTGCATTGACACAACAATTTCAAAAAATATGGATTCTCATTGATAGATTTATCTATCATTGAAAAAATAGAATTCACCGATTGTATCGTAAGATGCAGTTAGTGACTTCTCGGTGTAAAAAGAACCATTAACCCAGATACTTTGGGGTTATATGGTCAAGTGAATAAGTGCATACGACGGATGCCTTGGCAGTAGAAGGCGATGAAGGACGTGATAATCTGCGATAAGCTTCGGTTAGCTGATAATAAGCTTTAACCCGGAGATCTCCGAATGGGAAAACCCAGTGATCATAAGATCATTATCCTTAACTGAATACATAGGTTAAGGAGGCAAACCTAGGGAACTGAAACATCTAAGTACCTAGAGGAAAAGAAATCAACCGAGATTCCCTTAGTAGCGGCGAGCGAACGGGGACCAGCCCTTAAGCAATTTTGAGATTAGTAGAATGTTCTGGAAAGTTCAACGACACAGGGTGATAGTCCCGTATACGAAAATCTTTTAATTGTGAAATCGAGTAAGGCGGCGCACGTGAAACGCTGTTTGAATATGGGGGGACCACCCTCCAAGGCTAAATACTCTCTACTGACCGATAGTGAACAAGTACCGTGAGGGAAAGGCGAAAAGAACCCCGGGAGGGGAGTGAAATAGAACCTGAAATCGTATGCATACAAGCAGTGGGAGCAGACTTGTTCTGTGACTGCGTACCTTTTGTATAATGGGTCAGCGACTTACTTCTCAGTAGCAAGGTTAACCATTAGGGGAGCCGTAGGGAAACCGAGTCTTAAATGGGCGTTTAGTTGCTGGGAGTAGACCCGAAACCGGGTGATCTATCCATGGTCAGTGTGAAGGTCAGGTAAAACTGACTGGAGGCGCGAACCCACTTATGTTGAAAAATGAGGGGATGAACTGTGGATAGGGGTGAAAGGCCAAACAAACCCGGAGATAGCTGGTTCTCTCCGAAATCTATTTAGGTAGAGCGTCGCGTATTACTTCTGGGGGTAGAGCACTGTTATGGCTAGCGGGTCGTCAAGGCTTAGTAAACCATTGCAAACTCCGAATACCAGAAAGTATGAGCGCGGCAGACACACTGCGGGTGCTAACGTCCGTAGTGGAAAGGGAAACAACCCAGACCGTCAGCTAAGGTCCCAAAATTATAGTTAAGTGGGAAACGATGTGAAAAGGCCCAGACAGCCAGGAGGTTGGCTTAGAAGCAGCCATTCCTTTAAAGAGTGCGTAATAGCTCACTGGTCGAGTCGGTTTGCGCGGAAGATTTAACGGGGCTAAACTATATACCGAAGCTGCGGATCGCAATTTATTGCGATGGTAGGAGAGCGTTCTGTAAGCCGTTGAAGGTGAACTGTGAGGTTTGCTGGAGGTATCAGAAGTGCGAATGCTGACATGAGTAACGATAAAGGGGGTGAAAAACCCCCTCGCCAGAAGTCCAAGGTTTCCTACGCAACGTTAATCGGCGTAGGGTTAGTCGGCCCCTAAGGCGAGGCAGAAATGCGTAGTCGATGGGAAACGGGTTAATATTCCCGTACTTCATATAACTGCGATGGGAAGACGGAGTAGGTTAGCTCAGCAAGGCGATGGTTGTCCTTGTTCAAGCGTGTAGAAATGGTTCTTAGGAAAATCCGGGAACCTCTATTTCAAGGCGTGATAACGAGCCCTCTTTTGGGCGAAGTGAGTGAGACCATGCTTCCAGGAAAATCCTCTAAGCTTCAGGTTATATGAAACCGTACCCCAAACCGACACAGGTGGACGAGATGAGAATTCTAAGGCGCTTGAGAGAACTCGGGTGAAGGAACTAGGCAAAATGACACCGTAACTTCGGGAGAAGGTGTGCTCTTGTTATGTGATATCACTTGCTGATTGAGCAAAGAAGAGCTGAAAAAACTAGGTGGCTGCGACTGTTTATTAAAAACACAGCACTCTGCAAACACGTAAGTGGACGTATAGGGTGTGACTCCTGCCCGGTGCTTGAAGGTTAATTGATGAGGTTAGCGCTTGCGCGAAGCTTTTGATCGAAGCCCAAGTAAACGGCGGCCGTAACTATAACGGTCCTAAGGTAGCGAAATTCCTTGTCGGGTAAGTTCCGACCTGCACGAATGGAGTAACGACGGCCACACTGTCTCCACCCGAGACTCAGTGAAATTGAAATTGCTGTTAAGATGCAGTATACCCGCGGCCAGACGGAAAGACCCCGTGCACCTTTACTACAGCTTTGCATTGAACTCTGATTCTACTTGTGTAGGATAGGTGGGAGGCTTTGAAGCTTTAACGCTAGTTAGAGTGGAGCCACCCTTGAAATACCACCCTGGTATGGTTGGGGTTCTAACCTTGGTCCGTAATCCGGATCGGGAACAATGCATGGTGGGTAGTTTGACTGGGGCGGTCTCCTCCTAAAGAGTAACGGAGGAGCGCAAAGGTATCCTCAGCACGGTCGGACATCGTGCAATGAGCGCAAAGGTAAAAGGATGCTTGACTGCGAGACTGACACGTCGAGCAGGTAGGAAACTAGGTCTTAGTGATCCGGTGGTTCTGAGTGGAAGGACCATCGCTCAACGGATAAAAGGTACGCCGGGGATAACAGGCTGATACCCCCCAAGAGTTCACATCGACGGGGGTGTTTGGCACCTCGATGTCGGCTCATCACATCCTGGGGCTGAAGCAGGTCCCAAGGGTATGGCTGTTCGCCATTTAAAGTGGTACGCGAGCTGGGTTTAGAACGTCGTGAGACAGTTCGGTCCCTATCTACCGTGGGCGTTGGAGACTTGAGGGAAGCTGTTCTTAGTACGAGAGGACCGGAATGGACACACCTCTGGTGTTTCGGTTGTCACGCCAGTGGCATTGCCGAGTAGCTATGTGTGGAAAGGATAACCGCTGAAAGCATCTAAGCGGGAAGCCCCTCCCAAGATTAGGTCTCCCTGATTATTTAATAATCCTAAAGATCCCTCGAAGACTACGAGGTTGATAGGCTAGGTGTGAAAGTGCAGCAATGTATTGAGCTAACTAGTACTAATTGATCGTGAGGCTTGACCATATAACACCCAAGATATTTGGAGATGTTGTTGTGTCAACAGGCAATATGCCATACAAACTTTACTTAATCCATTTTGTTATACCTTTTTGGTATAAAAACTTTTTAATTCACTTGAAAGAAGTTCAAGCTTAATTCAAGTAAGCAGTTTGCTTAGTGACAATAGCAAGTGTGACCCACCTGATCCCATCCCGAACTCAGCAGTGAAACCACTTAGCGCCGATGGTAGTGTGGGGTCTCCCCATGTGAGAGTAGGACATTGCTAGGCTTTTATTCTCAATACCCCGACCTTTTTTAAGGCGGGGTATTTTTTTTTCTGAATCTTAATCACGTAAAATATAACCAGCATTATTCCAAGCATCATGCAGAGAGAGTTTATGACAGATAACTTTAAAGTAAAGAGCATTGCTAGTGGAGTCAGCGTAATTGATTCTGGCTATTTCAGTAATGACTTTGCAGCTATATATATTATTAAGCAAAATAATAAGGTTGCGATAATAGAAACTGGAACCACCTTTAGTGTTTCTAATGTTAAAAAAGCACTTGAGAATGACAGCCTAAGCTTTTTGGATGTTGCTTATATAATTCCTACTCATGTGCATCTTGATCATGCAGGCGGCGCAGGTGAGCTTATGAAACAGTGCCCAAATGCCAGCCTAATAGTTCACCCTCGTGGGGCGAGACACTTGATTGACCCTACCAAGCTAATTGCTGGATCAACGGCGGTTTATGGGGAGAAAGAATTTAAGAAGTTGTACGGTAAAATTATTCCAATTGAGGCAAGCAGAGTTATCGAAGCAGATGATAGTTTTATTTTAGATTTTGATGGAAGAGAGCTAAAGTTTATTGATACACCAGGACATGCAAGACATCATTTTTGCATTTGGGATCAAAAAACAGAATCGATGTTTACTGGTGACACGTTTGGCATCTCCTATCGTGATCTTGATCACAATGACCAGGTATACATATTCCCAAGCACAAGCCCAGTTCAGTTTGATCCAGAGGAATTAATTAAAAGCATACATAAGATAATGCAGTACAAGCCAAAGCGAGTCTGTTTAACTCACTTTGCTGCAATTAGACCAACTCAAAAAGTAGTTAAGCAGTTAATAAGTGGTATCCATTTTGTTAGCAATTTGGCAAAAAAATATGCAACTGAGGGCGATGCTGAAAAAGTGATTCAAGACAAGATGATGAATTATTTTTTAGAAGGAATTGAAAAGATTGGCATCAAAGACCTTGATTTTTGCAGAGAAAGGTTAGAGCTTGATGTCAAAATAAATACTCAAGGTTTAATTTATTGGCAAAAAATAGTAAAAATTGAGACTTGAATTTCATTAATTAAATATTAAATAAGTATCATATAGCTCTGCTTTCTAAACTTAACTATGAAAAATCTTTTACTATATCTAAACCATTATTTTGCGAAGGTTCCAGGGCGGCTTATACCTTACCGTAAAACAGTTCTTGCATTAGCATTGCTATCAACTATTTTTATGGGGTATGGTGCTTCTCGCTTTGTTTTAGATACTTCATTTGATGTTTGGTTTAGTGAGTCTGATCCTGCAATTGAAGCTTTGGATGATTTTCGTGACCAGTTTGGGAGTGACGATGGTTTATTTATTGTTTATGAGGCTAAAGATGGTGATGTATTCTCAAATAAATCTCTAACACTAATCTCTGAAATAACAGAGGTTTTAGATAACTATAGACAGATAAGTGATGATGTTTGGCTTGAAAAATATGGACTAACTCCTGAAGTTGTTGAGTCATTAACTCATATTAAGCGTGTTCAGTCACTATCTAATATTAGAATTCAAAAAAATGAAGATGATGTTTTAAGTTCGCCTCGTTTAGTTCCTAAAAAAATTCCAAGTGACGCCTTGGTTTTAAGTGAAATTAGTTCTGAGGCAGATAATCAGCCAAGTTTGCCGCTCTTTATGTTCTCAAAAGATCATCGTTTTGGGGCAATTTCCATTCAAACAGACTTTGGAGCAATCCCAGTAATTCAAGAATTAAATGACCAGTTCTCTTTGTTTGATGATGATGCGTGGAGTGATGATTTTGATGAAGGTATGGATGATAATGCTGTTATTCAAAAAATTGAATATCAGCCAGATGAGCCAGGACTTTATATTCCATTTATGAAGGCTATAATGGCGATAACCGAACAGCAAAAGATGTCAGAGCATTTTAATTTTTATCCAATCGGCAATTCTGCAATGATTTCCTTAGCTATGGACACGCTCATTCAAGCTGCGTTTCTACTAGTAGGCATGGTGGCAATCATTAACCTTTTGCTTTGGTCATTGTTTCGCTCTGCAAGCGCAGTCGTTCTTCCTCAATTAGCGATTGGCCTCAGTATTCTCTTTGTTATTGGAAGCCTGAGCTGGCTCAATTTAGCATCAACAACTCTTATTGCATTAACAGTGATGCTTATTATTGCGGTTGGTGTAGCTGACTGCGTTCATGTGATGAGTTCTTATTTGTTTTTCAGACGTGATGGCAAAGAACATGATGAGGCGTTATCAAAGGCCTATGGTAAGACAGGCGTTCCTATCTTATTAACAACAATTACCACGATGGCGGGAATGTCATCCTTAGCGGTAACTGGGATGCCAATGTTTGTGCAATTTGGCTTCTCTTCTGCTGCTGGTGTCTTTTTTGCTTTCTTATACACAATATATTTACTGCCAGTGTTACTCAATTATTGGCACCCAATGCAAATTAAAAAGACCCAGGCAATTAGTGCAAGTAGAAAAACTGGAGTAAGGTCGATAGTGTCTTTATTGAAATCAAAAATGTTGAGTTTTTTATGTTTCTTTGTAAATCCAATAGCAAAACTTTCAAAGAGAATGCGTTTTAATTGGCTCTTAGGTGCAGAATGGCTTCAACCTTTATTAAATAGAATTCCAGCTTTTGTGGAGCGCTTCCGATACTCTATAGCTATTATTTTTGTGAGTGTATTTGTAATTTGCTTATATGGCGCAACTCAAGTCAAAATTGACTCCAATCTAGTTGAGCTTTATTCTGATGATGTTCCTATTGGTCAGGCCTATGAAATTGTTGATGAACATATGATGGGTACAGGAAATATGGAAATCGTTGTAGACACAGCAATTTCAGATGGAATAATGGATCCAGATGTATTAAATGCTATGAATAGACTTCAAAATACAATTGAGGAAAATTATAGTGAATTTATTATCCGAACAAATTCTTTGGCAGATCTAGTAATAGACACTCATGCTATTATGCAAGACTCAGAAGATTATCGAAATATTCCTGATAGTCAAATTGCGGTATCCCAATTGCTTTACTTGTTTAACAGTTCAAATCCTGAAGAAAGAAGAGCTCTTGTAAGTGATGATTATAGTAAGAGTCACATAAGTGTTCAATTAAAAAATGCAGGCTCTAACGAATACAAGGAATTTTTTAAAGATATTCAGCGTGATATAAACAAAGAGTTTAATGGATTAAAAGATCGATATCCTAATATAAAAGTTCAAATTACTGGATCATTCGCTTTAATGATGAGGCTTGCTGATGACATTAGTAATAACCAGTTTAAGAGTTTGGCGATAGCAGCTGTGGTTATTAGTTTGTTGTTAATGATAACGCTAGGTTCTTTTCAGGCTGGCGTTATGTCGATTATTCCCAACCTAATACCTGCATCATTAGCATTTGGATTAATGGGTCTTCTTGGAGTTCCACTTGATACAGACACATTAATGATTGCCCCTTTAATTATTGGTATTGCAGTAGATGATACGATTCACTTTATTAGTCACTATAGAATGTCACTTGCACAAAATCACAATATGAAGCTTGCGCTCGTGGAAACTATAAAAGAGGTCGGCCAAGCTGTAACTTTCACAACTCTCATCCTGGGCTGTGGGTTTTTGATGCTTACATTTAGTGACTATTTGGGACTAGCAAAGATTGGAACTTTTGGTTCTTTAGCTATATTTGTTGCACTACTATGCGACTTATTGTTTTTCCCGGCATTGATTATGATTTTCAAGCCGAAGTTTGGTCAGAAAGATGTTGAAGATAATTTAAATTTTATAGAGGCTACAAAATGAATAAATTAATACTTACTTACTCAAAATCTACTTTGCTTACTGTTGTACTTGGTGCATTTTTAACTCTACAAGCGCCAAATGTATATGCTGAAACTAATTTAAGTGCACGAGAGATTATGGAGAGAGTTGATGTTGAGAGCAGGAAGTCTACTGACTCAGCATTCACCCGTATGAAGCTGACTACTTGCAAGTATGGCCTTAGCGGCGGTAAGGTAAAGTGCGCTGAAAAAGCCCGAGTTAAGTTAATAGAAAATGCACAAATTAATACTGGAGAGGGTAGCCAAGATACTAAGAGTATTGCCATAATCCTTGAGCCAGCAAGTGAAAAAGGAATTGGAATGCTCTCATATAGTTATGATGATAGTGACCGAGATAATGAGACCTGGTTATATCTTTCTGCTCTTGGAAAAGTAAAGAGAATTAGTGTTAGGAACAGTGATGATGAGGAAACTGAATCTGCAAGTATTTTTGGAACTGAGATGACCACTGAAGATCAAGAGACAGGAAAGCTTGATGACTATACTTACGAATTACTAGAGTTTGGGACTTTTAGAGGAAGAGAGGTTGCAGTTGTTGAGTCGACACCAAAAAAACATCGAATTAGCAAAAGCAGTTATGGGAAAACACAAAATTGGATTGATACTGAAAGGTTTATAACTCTTAAGGTACAAATGTTTGATAAATACAACAATCCTATCAAGAAGCTTGAGGTTGGCAAAGTTGAAAAAATTAATGATGTTTGGATGGGAAGAAGTCTGACATTTTTTAATACGGTAAGCAATAGGCTAACAAATATGAAACTTGAGGCGATAAACTTTGATATGGATATTAAAGAAGATTTTTTAACTCAAAGAGCATTGACTGACCAAGCATTTAGAGAGAAATTTCTGAAGGATTTACGTAAACAAGCTAAATAAATTCTGAGTATGTTAAATTTTATCTATAAAGGAATTATTGCTTTAATTATTAGCTCTGGAATTAACTCCATTTCTATTGCTGAGGACGAATTATTATTTGACGATGAATTATTATTTGAAGATTCTGATGAAGAGTTTGGTGAGTGGGATGATGACAGTGATGTCTTTGGTGATAATGACATAAATCTAGAAAAATCTTTTTCTTGGCTGGATCTGAGTGTTACGCAGAAATATGGTGTTAATCCTGCAAATAGATATAGCACTGCTATGGAAAGAACTGAGTTGAGGTTAGGAACAAGTGGCTCTGTTTTTGACTCAGGTTATGGCGAAGTAGAAATTAAAGCAATAAAATATTGGCCGAGTGATAGCAACAACGTAATTGAGGCCAGTGATATTGACGTAGAGAAGGCATTTTTGCAATTTAGTTTTGATGACTGGAGTGCTAAGCTAGGTCGATATACTATTGGCTGGGGTGAGCTCGAGGGTGGTGCACTTGACGTAATTAATCCTTCAGGAGGTCTAACAGACCCATCCATGATCTCCCAATGGATTTTGAGCTCTACTCGTTACTTTGAAGATAGTGATTTAAGTTTTTTTTATAATACAAATCCTAGAATTGCAAAAAGCACATTAATGACACTTAAAAATGATAGCTATGATGAATTTGGATTGCGCTATGGAATAAGTGGGGAAGGAAGTGATATGGCTTTTTATGCTGGTCAGCTAGTTCCTAATGACGCAATCATTAACCTAACAGATGGGTTGGTTTATGCAACACCATATCAACTATTAGGGCTTGGAATGAATAAAGCCTTTGATGATTATTTGCTTAAATTTGATGTTGCCTATAAACATAACTTGCAGCAAAACCGTTCAGGACAATTTGTAAAGGTAGATAGAATTGATTGGGACTTGGCTTTTGATATTCAAAAAAATGATAGAACGATCTTGATTTCAGTTAACTCTCAGTACCTATTAGATTTCTACAGTGATTATCTAACACCGACTTTAACAGGAAGTGTCAGTGCAGATAAAAATAGTACGACATATATGGCAAGAGTAAATGACAAGTTTGGTGATTCAGACTGGAGCTGGAATACCTCCCATATAATATTATCAAACAATGATCTTTCACTAACTTCAGCTGGACTTGACTGGGATATTAATGATCACTGGAAAGCTTCACTGGTTGTCACATATGCAGATGCTAAGCCAAACCGTGCGCTAAGTTTGTTTGACCAGTACCAAAGAGTTAACTTGGAAGTTAAGTACCAGTATTAATGACTCAGTTAGTTAAGGTGTTGCATTTTTAAGTCAACTTAAAGCATCAATCCCTCTTATAGCATAGGATATTGTATAATTTAGCTAAAATAATTTAGGTTTATATAATGTTAGAAAGCAAGCTTTTAAGAGGAAATATTGATTTTGTTGTTGAGCAACTTAAAAGGCGTAATTTTACGTTTGATGTTGATGAGTTTAATAAGCTTGAAGATCAAAGGAAAGTGATCCAGGTTCAAACACAGGAGCTGCAAAATTTACGTAATACTAAGTCAAAAGCAATAGGTCAAGCGAAAGCTTCTGGAGAAGACATTAAGCCTTTGTTAGATGAAGTTTCTAGTCTTGGAGATAGGCTTGATGACACTAAATCAGAATTAAATGCACTCCAATTTAAGATTGATGAGATTGCCATGGCAATTCCTAATATACCTCATCCTTCAGTTCCTGAAGGTTTTAGTGAGAATGACAACCTTGAAGTTCTTAAGTGGGGGGAGCCCAAAAAATTCGACTTTGAGCCAAAGGATCATGTGGATTTAGGCGAAATGCATGGCATCGACTTTACTGCTGCCGCGAAGATTTCAGGCGCTAGATTTGTTGTGATGACGGGTAAGATTGCAAAACTTCAAAGAGCACTCACTCAGTTCATGCTCGACCATCATACGGAGGTTAATGGATATACTGAGACCTATGTTCCGTATTTGGTCAATGCAGAATCATTAACTGGGACTGGCCAATTGCCAAAATTTGAAGCTGACTTATTTAAAACGCATCTACATGGAGAGGAGGGCGATGCGAAATCACTTTACTTAATTCCAACTGCTGAAGTTCCAGTAACAAACATTGTGCGCGACTCAATTATAAAAGAGTTTGATTTGCCTCTAAAGTTTGTAGCGCACACGCCATGTTTTAGATCTGAAGCAGGATCATATGGAAGAGATACTAGAGGATTAATACGTCAGCATCAATTTGAAAAAGTTGAATTAGTGCAAATTTCTAAACCTACTGACTCTTATGACGTTCTTGAAGAGCTGACAGCGCATGCAGAAGGCATACTCAAATTATTAGAATTACCCTACCGAAAAGTGACATTATGTACTGGTGATTTAGGTTTTTCTTCAGCCAAAACTTATGACTTGGAGGTTTGGCTTCCAGGCCAGTCTGCATATCGCGAAATTTCATCATGTTCTTGCTTTGAAAGCTTTCAAGCTAGAAGGATGCAGCTTCGTTGGAAAAACTCAGATACCAAAGAGTCTGAGTATTTACATACATTAAATGGCTCAGGGCTTGCAGTTGGAAGAACTTTAGTTGCGGTGATAGAAAATTATCAAAATGCTGATGGCAGTATTACAGTTCCAAAAGTCTTACAGGGTTACATGAGCGGCCTAACTAAGATAAAATAACCCCTTTATAATTTTTTGGAGTGACAAATGCCTAATTTACCCCCAGAACTATTTCTGATAGCAATGTTTGTACTGATGTATTTTTTATTAATCAGACCACAACAAAAAAGAGCTAAAGACCATAAACTACTATTAAAAGCATTAAAAAAAGGCGATGAAGTTGTCACTAATGGCGGCGTTATTGGAAAAATTACTGCAGTAGATGAATCTTTTGCGGAAGTTGAAGTTGCTTCAGGAGTAGTGGTTAAATTGCAAAAACAGGGCATTAATCAAAAGATGCCAAAGGGAAGTGCAAAGTCTATGACTAAGTCAGGCTCTAAAGCTACCTCAAAAGCTAAAGCTACCTCTAAAGCAAAAGCAATTGAGAAAAAAGAGACAGAATAGTACATAAAAAAATATGAATCATTACGCGCCTTGGAAAAATGCACTTATTGTATTTTTCTTATTTCTCTCAACTCTATATGCATTACCAAATCTTTATGGTTCAGATTTGGCGATTCAGATTACGGGAACAGGTGATTATATTGTTGAAGATAGTGATTTAGAGTCTATAAGCAGGTCACTGACAGAAAATAATGTTGACTTTAAATCTATAAAGATTGATAGCAATAATATTCTCGTTCGTTTTAACAACTCCCAATCACAGCTTTCTTCTAAGACACTTTTAAAGAAATCACTAAGCAGAAATTATGTAGTAGCTCTTAATCTTGCTCCGTCAATTCCACAATGGCTTGGAAATCTGGGTGGTAAGGCAATGTCTTTAGGGCTTGATCTCAGAGGAGGCGTTCATTTTTTACTTGAAGTAGATATGGAGGCTGTAGTTTCAACCTCTTTAGATCGTTATTACAATGAGCTAAGAACTGCTTTACGTAAGGATAAGTTGTATAAAAAAATTCGCAAAGAAGATAATAGGTTAGTTGTAAGCTTCAAGAGTGAAGATCTTAAGAATAAAGCAAAAAAGGTTTTAAAAAATGATTTGCCTGATTTGGTAATTGTTGAAGGTAGTGAGTTAGAGCTAGAGTTTGGTCTTGAAGTTTCCTCAAGTGCTCAATCTGCTGCAAAGTCTAGCGCACTAAAACAAAATATTACTACCCTACGTAATCGAGTAAATGAGCTAGGCGTTGCTGAGCCGATAATTCAGCAACAAGGTACAGAAAGAATTGTTGTTCAATTGCCTGGAGTTCAGGATACGGCCAGAGCCAAAGAAATATTAGGAGCTGTGGCAACTGTTGAGTTTAGGTTAGTTGACGAGCAAAATGATGTTCAAACTGCCATCCAATCAGGAAAAACACCATCGGGCTCAAAGCTTTATCAGTTTAAAGATGGAAGACCTTTACTACTCAAAACAACTGTCATAGCAACGGGTGAAAACATAGTAGATGCATCTTCTAGTGTTGATCAAGATAATCAGCCACAAGTTAGTATTGTGTTAGATAGTTCTGGCGGCAGAACCATGCTGGAAACTACTAAAGAGTTTATAGGCTATAGAATGGCTGTTGTTTTTATTGAAAATCAAGTAGAAACAATTATTGAGGATGGTGTTGCGGTGAAGAAGCGCAGTAAGACGCAAGATATTATTAATGCAGCAACAATTCAAGGAACCTTCTCTAATCGTTTCCAGATAACTGGCCTAGAGAGCGCTAGAGAGGCGCGAAATTTAGCGCTACTATTAAGAGCAGGCTCACTTTCAGCACCAGTTGAAATTATTGAAGAGCGAACAATTGGCCCAAGCTTAGGTGCTGATAATATTCAAAAAGGATTCATTTCTGTTTTAGTTGGTTTTGCCTTAGTGTTGGTATTTATGGCTTGGCGATATCGCGTATTTGGCTTGGTTGCAAATGTGGCTTTAACATTAAATTTAATAACTATAGTTTCAATACTATCTATGATTCAGGCAACTCTAACCTTGCCAGGAATTGCAGGCATAGTATTGACAGTTGGTATGGCGGTTGATGCTAATGTCTTAATTTTTGAACGTATTAAAGAAGAAATGCGCTCAACTAAAGATATCCAAAAAGCAATTTCTGCAGGTTATGAGAAAGCACTATTGACTATTGCTGATGCTAACATTACAACTCTTATAGCATCCTTGGTGTTGTTTAGTTTTGGCACAGGAGCAATTAAAGGTTTTGCTGTTACACTTTCAATTGGAATTATTACCTCTATGTTCACAGCAATTATTGTCTCTAGGGCAATGATAAACCTTATTTATGGTGGAAAGAAAAATAAGGAGTTGGCAATATGAGTCTTAAATCATTAAATATTCCAGTTATTGACTTTGTAGGTAGACGCAAATATGCGATGATTTTTTCTGCAATTTTATTAATTGTCTCTATAGCTTCAATAGGATTTCAAGGTCTCAAATTTGGTATCGACTTCACTGGAGGTACTTTAATCGAATTAGGCTATGAAAAATCAGCTGATCTTGAAGGTATTCGTTCAAAGCTTGCTTCTGCGGATTTTAAAGGTGCCAATGTTCAATATTTTGGATCAGATACTGAAGTTCTTATTCAGTTGGAGCCACAAGCTACTTCAAGTGCAAAACTCAGTTCATCAATTATTAGGATGCTTGGTGAGGGAATAGATGTTCGTAGAGTTGAATTTGTTGGGCCAAAGGTTGGTGAAGAGCTAACCAATGATGGCGGCCTTGCAATGCTTTATGCACTTATTGGAATTTTAATTTATGTTGCCTTTAGATTTGAGTATCGTTTTGCTCTAGGTTCCATTGCGGCCCTTATTCATGACGTGGTTATTACATTAGGGGTGTTTTCATTACTGCAAATTGAATTTGATTTGACAGTATTGGCGGCTATTCTCGCAGTAATTGGTTATTCTCTTAATGATACGATCGTAGTTTTTGATAGAATTCGAGAAAACTTTCTTGCAACTCGCCAAGTGGAGCCTGGATCAATTATTAATGAGGCTCTTAATCAAACTTTATCACGAACATTAATGACATCTCTCACAACTTTACTTGTTCTTTTTGCTCTATTTTATCTAGGGGGAGAGGTGATTCATAGTTTTGCTGGTGCACTTCTTATCGGTGTGGTAATTGGTACCTACTCTTCAATCTATGTTGCGAGTTCAACTATACTTGCGATGGGAATTTCCAAAGAAGACATGCTGCCTTCAGAAAAAGAGAAAAAAGAGATTGACGCTAGACCGTAAAAATAACTTTATTTGCTAAATCTTTCGAAAACAAGACACGCATTGGTCCCACCAAAACCAAAACTATTTGAGAGGATGCGGTTTAGTTTAACGCTTTTCGTTTTTCTAACAATTGGCAGGCCTATTGCTGCGTCATCAAGATTTTCTATATTCACAGATTCGGCAACGAAATCATTTTGAAGCATCAAAAGTGAATAAATAGATTCGTTAACTCCAGCTGCTCCCAGCGCATGACCCGAAAGAGATTTAGTTGAACCAATAAGAGGCGTTGAGGTAGTACCAAATACCTCCTTGATTGCACCTAACTCTTTAGCATCGCCAACTGGTGTTGATGTTCCATGAGCATTAATATAATCAATTGAACCATTAAGCCCATCAGTAGCAATCTGCATGCAGCGTTTAGCGCCTTCACCTGATGGTGCGACCATGTCATAACCATCAGAAGTAGCGCCATAGCCAACTAACTCTGCAATGATAGTTGCCCCTCGAGCCTCTGCATGCTCTAAAGACTCAAGCACAAGTGCTCCGCCACCTCCAGATATTACAAATCCGTCACGCTCAGTATCAAAAGCACGTGATGCTTTATCAGGAGTGTCATTATATTTTGAAGAAAGGGCGCCCATAGCGTCAAATAACATAGTTAAAGACCAATCAAGCTCTTCTCCCCCTCCAGCAAACACAACATCTTGTTTGCCAAGTTGAATTTGCTCCATTGCGTTACCAATACAGTGCGCACTGGTAGAGCAAGCAGAACTGATCGAGTAATTTATTCCCTTTATTTTAAAGAGTGTAGAAAGGCAGGCAGAAGTGGTAGAACCCATAGTTCTTGGGACGCGGTATGGACCAACTCTTTTGATGCCTTTTTCTCTTAAAATATCAGCAGCTTCAACAATATTTTGATTTGAAGCTCCACCAGAACCCATAATTAAACCAGTCCTTTCATTCGAAATCATTTCTTCACTTAATCCAGATTCTTTGATTGCCTCATCGAGTGCGATTGCATTAAATATAGCCGCATCAGCCATAAATCGTAGCATTTTTCGATCAATAACATCACTAGTATCGACCTCTGCAATTGCACCATGAACATGAGACCTAAGGCCCATTTCTGAATATTTTTCACTAAATACTATTCCAGATTTAGCAGACTTTAAGGATTTAAGAACTTCGGACTTGTTGGAGCCTAAGCTGCTAACAATACCCATTCCTGTAATGACTACTCTGTTCATCAGAAGGAAGATGTATCAGTAAATAATCCTACCCTAAGGTTTGTTGCTTCGTAGATAGTTTTCCCATCTACTTCCATGGTTGCATCTGCAATACCCATATAGAGTTTTCTCGCAATAACTCGAGATAGACTTATATTGTAAGTAACCTTTTTACTTGTTGGTAAGACTTGGCCAGTAAACTTAATTTGTCCAGAACCAAGTGCTCGACCTCTTCCTGGTCCACCAAGCCAACCTAAATAAAAACCAACTAACTGCCACATTGCGTCTACACCTAGACAACCAGGCATTACTGGATCTTCATTAAAATGACAATCAAAAAACCATAAATCTGGATTAATATCGAGTTCTGCAGTCATTCCACCTTTACCATATTCTCCACCAGTTTCAGTAATATTTGTAATGCGATCAAACATCAGCATAGGTGGCTTGGGAAGCTGGGCATTGCCAGGGCCAAAAAGTTCGCCCTTACCACAGGTAATTAAATCTTCATAAGAATAGTTGTTTTGCTTCATAAAGTCCAATAAATCAAGTACTGATAGAATTTTATCATAGTTAAATTACTATTGAAATTCAACTTATGGCCTAATGTCAGCAATAATGTCACCAATATCTTCTAGCCCTACTGATATACGAATAAGGTTTTCAGTGATATCAGTTTGTCGTTTCTCTTCATCTGAGAGTCGAACATGAGTTGTAGAAGAGGGATGCGTGATGGTAGTTTTAGTGTCACCAAGATTTGCAGTAATTGAAATCATCTTAGTATTATTTATTAGACGAAAAGCTTCGGCTCTGCCACCACTAACCTCAAATGAAACTATTCCACCAAAGCCTGTTTGCTGCTTTTTTGCAATTTCATGATTTGGATGGTTTTCAAGGCCAATGTAGTGAACTTTTTTAATGAAAGATTGGTCACTAAGCCATACAGCTAATTTCTTTGCGCTTCTACAGTGAGCATCCATTCTTATCTTGAGTGTTTCTAAACCTTTTAGGACAATCCAGGCATTGAATGCACTTAAGGTTGGACCAGTGCTTCGAGTAAACGCACTTATTTCATCAATTATTGACCCGTTTCCCGCAACAGCTCCTGCAAGACATCTACCTTGCCCATCAATATATTTAGTGGCAGAGTGTATGACCAGGTCAGCTCCTAAAGTCAGTGGCTTTTGAAGAGCAGGGGTCATGACACAGTTATCAACAGCTAATACAATATTGTTTTTCTTTGATATAGCTGCAAGCTTTTCTATATCAACAACTTCACCAAGTGGGTTTGATGGTGTTTCTAATAAAAATAATTTGGTATTTTTTTTAACACTTTTTTTCCATCCATCTAAATCCCCTAAATCAACAAAAGTAATTTGAATATCAAGCTTTTCAATAATACTATTTAGAAGAACTATGGTTGTTCCAAACATACATCGAGAGGCCACCATGTGCTCTCCAGGCTTAAGAAGAGTCATAATTGTTGCAAAGATGGCAGACATTCCACTAGCAGTTGCCTGGCACTTTTCTGCACCTTCTAAAGCAGCTAATTTATTTTGAAAGGCATCAACTGTTGGATTAGTAAACCTCGAGTAAACATTACCTTTTTGTTTATTTTCAAAGCGATCAGCAGCTTGTTCAGCACTCTTAAATCTATAACTCGAAGTCAAAAAGATAGCTTCAGAATGCTCTTGCTCCTCTGTTGCATGATGTCCTTCGCGAACTGCTTTTGTTTGAAAATTAAGGTCTTTCATAATTTATGCTCAATTAGTCAGCATCATTGTAGATTAATTCTGAGCTTTCATTGGAAATATTACCCAGTTTGGCATTGTCGGATCTTTGAGCTTCAAGGTTATCAAGATAAGGCTCATCTATGTCTTTGGTGAGGTAGTTGCCATCAAAACATGAGCAATCAAAACTTTTAATATCAGGGTTTCCCTGTTGAACTGACCAAATTAAGTCATCAAGATTTTGATAAATTAATTTATCAGCGCCAATAGTTTTACATACTTCTTCTGTTGTTTTATTGTGGGCGACAAACTCATTTTTACTAGCCATATCAATTCCATAAACATTTGGATATCTAACTGGAGGAGCGGCAGACGCAAAGAAAACTTTTTTCGCACCAGCAGCTCTTGCCATTTGTACGATTTCCTGGCTTGTTGTTCCGCGAACAATAGAGTCGTCAACTAAAAGTACATTCTTGTCTTTAAATTCGAGTTCAATCGCACTTAGTTTTTGACGAACAGATTTTTTTCTTTGTTTTTGTCCAGGCATAATAAAGGTTCTAGCAATATAACGGTTTCTTATAAAGCCTTCTCGATATTTTAAATTTAACTCATTAGCGACTTGAAGAGCAGATGTTCTAGAGGTATCAGGAATTGGCATTACAACATCAATTTCCTCATATTGCCACTCAGACTTAATTTTAATCGCAAGTCTTTCGCCCATCCTGAGGCGAGATTTATACACTGAAATTTTGTCGATAATTGAATCAGGCCTTGCAAAATAAACAAATTCAAATATGCAAGGTGATAATATTGAATTATCTGAGCACTGCTGAGAATGAACATTACCTTTACGGTCAATCACAATTGCCTCACCAGGTTCTACATCTCGGGTAATTTTGAAGCCAAGTGCTGTAAGGCCGACACTTTCTGAGGCCAACATATACTTAGTACCATTTCTTGTAGTTCTTTCTCCAAGGATTAAAGGCCTTATTCCATGGGGATCTCTAAATCCAAAGATACCATAGCCTGGAATCATTCCAATAGCCGCATAAGCTCCCTTTACTCTTTTATGAAGTTTTGTTACTGCATTAAAAATATCATTTTCATTAATTCGATGTTTTTGCTCTTCAGCTATTTCGCTCGCGAGTATGTTGAGTAATATTTCTGAGTCTGAATTTGTATTAATATGACGAAGATCTTGCTCAAAAAGTTCACTTGCTAATGACTCTGCATTGGTCAGATTTCCATTATGTGCAAATGCTATTCCATAAGGTGAATTTACATAAAAAGGCTGCGCCTCTGCTTCAGAAGAACTCCCAGCTGTAGGATAACGGACATGACCAATCCCCATGTCACCAATTAATTTTTCCATATGTTTTGTTCTAAAAACATTACGAACAAGGCCGTTACCTTTGCGCATATAAAAGCGACCTTTATTGGCAGTTGTTATGCCTGCAGCATCTTGACCGCGGTGCTGAATAATTGTGAGAGCATCATAAATATAAAGACTCACATCTTTTTTTGTAGTTGATAGTATTCCAACAATGCCGCACATAAGTTAATCCCCTGTAATCTGACTTTCTATGAATTCGACAACTACATCGCCGGGCTCAAGTTCAACAAACAATAAATGCTCAGATAAAACAGGCTTTATATCAACTGACCAATCTTGAAATGTTCTGAGAGCGCCACTAGTTTCTACCCAAGCATGATTTTGAGTAACCCATGTCATACTTTGAAGAATAAGTACAATTATTAGAACAAAAATGCCACCTTTGAATAACCCTAATATTGCGCCAAAAAAATTATTTTTTAGTCCACCCACATTTCTAGCATTTAGAAGAATATCGAGAGAACTCAACATTCTTAAGATGCCTTCATAAATTGGCGCCATAACAGAGGGATTTTCTGAGTCAATTTTAATGTTAAGGAGCTTTGATATGGCAATTAGCGCAATTACTAAAATTGCAAAAACTATAGCAAAAGTAATAAAATTTCGCAATGATTCGTTCACTATTAGTGATTCAATTGTTTGAAATTCAGCTACAGCCCCTCGATAGTTAAAGCTTATTACTGCAGTAATTGCTAATATTGTTGTAACGGCAAAAGGCCGATTTAGAGGGTTTGGATTATCATTATTTGAAGAGGCTTCAGTAAGCCTATAAAAACCTTTTTTGATAAGCCAAATACTAAGGAATATACCACCAAAAGATAACGCAAAAATAGATTGGTTGTCTGGGCTAATCCAGCTACTTAGGAAAGTCTTTGCAAACGAGTCGTAATATAGCCAAGCTAAGATAATTGCAAATATAACAAAAATAAAGCTAATGATTTCCCTAGCAAGTCCTTGAATAAAGCCCCTAACTACAAAAATAATTAAAATAATCAAGGTAAGCCAGTCTGACCAAGCCAGTAAACTTATAGCACTCCAAACATTGTCAAAAAAATTGCCCATGAGCTCCCTGATAGATAGGTGTAATTTTACAACAGTTTCTTATGGTTTGTCGTTAACTCCAGAAACTATTAACGTTAAACTTTTTTATGATTTTGAATGCATCAGTAATTGTATAAAAAGAGCCAAAAATAACAATTCGTTTAATTTCATTAAGTTCAAGTGATTGGCTAATCGCACTATTCATATTAAGGCAGATAGTGGTCGATTCAGGCTCATCAAACTTATTTTTTAGAGACTCTAAATCGATTGAGCGCTCCGCTGAAATTGGAACTAAAAACCAATGTTTAATGGTCCCAGAGGCGAGTTCAATCATATCAACAATGTTTTTATCAGCCAGCGCTGAAAAAATGGCGACGGTTTCCATTGGGTTTTCTGACAATGTATTTATAAGAGCCTTTACTGCTGCTGGATTGTGTGCCACGTCAAGAACTACTGTTTTATCGCCTATAGTTATTTTTTCAAATCGCGCTGCGACTCTAGCTTTTTTAATCCCTTCAGTAATCATAGAGATGGATACTGGAAACCGATCTGCAAGACTTTCAATGGCCTTAACTGCGACTGCAGCATTAAGTTTTTGATGTGCTCCTTCTAGACCTATTTCATTTTTATAACTTTCAGAGATAAGGGTAAGGGGAGTTTTGATTTGTTTTGCGTATGACAATAAACTTTGAGGCGGATCTTGATCACCACAAATACATGGTTTTGCGGTTCGCATCACCCCTGCTTTTTCCCTACCAATCGCCTCTCTTGTATCACCTAGGTAGTCTGTGTGATCAATTGCAATATTTGTGATAATGCTTACATCACTATCAACCACGTTCACAGAGTCAAGTCTTCCGCCAAGACCAACTTCTAGAATTGCAAGATCCACACTAGCTTCTGCAAATATAATTAAAGCTGCAAGTGTTGAAAATTCAAAATATGTTAGCGTTACATCTTCCCTTTTTGTCTCAATTAATTCAAACGCTTTTATGATTAATTCATCAGAAACTTCCTTACCATCAATCGCAAAGCGTTCGTTATACTTTAATAGGTGAGGTGAGGTAGAGCGACCAACCTTGTATTTTGATTTATGATAAATACTATCAATAAAAGAAACGGTAGAGCCTTTCCCATTTGTTCCTGCTACTGTAATAACTGCATATGGAACTCCACTTGGAAACAGAAGATCATAGACAATTTGAACTCTATCAAGGCCTAAAACAATGGTTTCCTCCATTAATGTTTCTTGCCAATACAGCCAATCATCGAGAGTTCTTTTATTTTGCATATTGAAGAGTAGTTTTACTAAATCAAAAAAAGGTTTAAATTATTTATCTTCCCAAAACTCACCTTCAATAGTCTCGTCTTTGTTAGTTTTTTTTGTTTCACTAGTTCCGCCTCTATTGATAAAGACGGAATTTTTTTTACTAAAGACGCGCTCTGCATTTTTTTCTAAAAAGTGGTTTATGAAATAGCTTCTACTCCAGGGCATTAAGCCAAGCAAGCCCAGAATATCGGTAATAAAGCCAGGTGTTAATAATAAAACACCAGAAACTAAAATGACAACCCCCTCAAACATCTCTACTGCAGGAGTCCTTCCTTCAGCAATACTTTGTTGAGCCTTTGCCATCGTTGACCAGCCCTGTTGTTTAAGAAGACGAGAGCCAATAAATGCAGTAATAATCACAAGTAGTACTGTTGAAAGTCCACCAATAGCTTGACCTACAGTTACCAGAACGTAGATTTCAGCAAGAGTGACAACAACAAATATAGGAAATAACATTTAACCTCCTTTTATGTTTGTAAAAATTATGTCCCAAACCCCATGGCCTAATTTTTGACCTCGATTTTCGAATTTAGTTAAAGGCCTATTTTTTGGTCTTAAAGAATACATATGGTCACCAGCACAGTTTTTAAAGTGTGAATGTGATTCTAGCAACTCCATAATATGCTCAGCATAGTTCTCCCAGTCTGTAGCTATATGAACAACACCATCTTTTTTAAGTTTTTTGGATAGAAGGTCCAAAAAGCTTATTTGAACAATTCTACGCTTATGATGTTTCTTTTTGTGCCAAGGATCAGGAAAGAATAGCTGAAAATGTGAAATACTGTTATCTAAAATATTGTTTGTTAGAACCTCTACAGCATCATCCTTGATAATTTTGAGGTTGCTAAGTTTATTCTTATTAGCCTCATTAATAAGCCTTCCAACGCCAGCCTCATAAACCTCTATCCCTAAAAAGTTTTGATTAGGCTGATCGATTGCCATCTCAAGTAGGCTGTCACCATTTCCAAATCCAACTTCAAGTGTGACGTTATTTTTTGATAGAAAAAGTTTATTAAAATCAAGTTTTTTTTCATTAAGATCAACGCCATAATCATGCCATAGCTCATTAAGACCAATAGATTGAGCCTTAGAGATTCTTCCTGAGCGCCTTACAAAGCTCTGTATTTTTCGTAAATATTTTACTTCTGTCATAGTTGGTAATCAATGATTAGCGGAGCATGATCAGAAAAACGCTGCTCTTTATATATTTCGCATGATTTGGCAAGGCCAGCTAAATTGCTACTGACTACCTGGTAGTCAAGTCGCCAGCCTGTATTATTGGCCCATGCCTGTCCTCTATTTGACCACCAAGTGTATTGATATTCTTCTTGGTTGATTTCTCTAAAAGAGTCGATGAAGCCAACATCATCATATAGTGTATCAAGCCATTCTCTCTCTTCTGGGAGAAAGCCAGAATTTTTTTGGTTAGGTCGCCAGTTTTTTAGGTCAATTTTTTTATGCGCGATATTCCAATCACCACAGATAATGTATTTTCTGCCATCTTTTTGAAGTTTTTTTAAATGAGGCATAAAGCGGTTGGTAATAAATTCCATTTTGAATGCTTGCCTCTCTTCTTTTGATGACCCTGATGGAAGATAAATTGAGAGAACACTTAAATCTCCAAAATCAGCTTGAATAATCCTTCCTTCTGAATTCATATCTTCCCAGGGGCTATAAGAGATCTTATCTGGCTTAGTTTTGCAGTATAGTCCCGTTCCGCTATAACCCTTGCGCTCTGCACTGTGGTAATAGGTATTCATTCCTTCTGGGTAGAACTTTTCATCTAGCTGATCCTCTTGAGCTTTAATTTCTTGAAGACAAACAACATCAGCATTTTTTGTCTTGAGCCAGCTAAACAGACCTTTTCGCTCAGCAGCTCTAATACCATTAACATTAATTGTTATAATTCTCATTGCACTTATTTTAATAGTTTAGGAATAACCAATGGAACAGTATCAAAAGGATTTTGTAGATTTTACGTTAGAAACTGGGGTACTCAAGTTTGGTGAATTCACCCTTAAGTCTGGTCGAATTAGTCCTTACTTTTTTAATGCAGGGCTTTTTAATAAAGGCAGTCACTTATCTAAGTTAGGAAAGTTTTATGCTCAAGCTATTGAAGCAAGTGGCCTGGAGTTTGATGTACTTTTTGGACCTGCTTACAAAGGAATTCCATTAGCAACAGCAACAGCAATTGCCCTTAATGATAGCCTTGGAAGGAATATTCCTTATTGCTTTAATCGCAAAGAAGTCAAGGATCATGGAGAGGGAGGAAGTATCGTTGGGCATTCATTAGAGGGCGATATTCTCATCATTGATGATGTTATTACAGCTGGCACTGCAATCCGAGAAGCGCAAGATATTATCACCGCCAATGGTGCTAAAACAAAAGGAGTCATAGTTGCATTAGATCGTCAAGAAAAAGGAAATGGAGAGCTTTCAGCGATTCAAGAGGTTGAAGAAATTTTTGGAATTACAGTTCTAAGTATTATTAACTTGTCTCACATTGTTGACTATTTAAAGGGTTCAAAAGATGAAGGCACTGTTCTAAGAATTGAGCACTATAGATCTCAATATGGCATCAACTAATCCAGTTATTATGAAACGTAATATTTATTTATGTAAGTCGTTATTTCGACAGTTCAACAATAAAGGTTGAAGACTCAACACCAATAATTTTTACTGATTGTCCAGCGCTAAGATTTGAACCTTTAGCAAACCAAAGAGACTCTCCTATCTGGACTTTAGCGACTTCATCCTCGATAGATACTATCATGCATTCTTTCCCAATATGTTTCTTTGCCTTATCATGCAGCTGCTCATCTACTGTTTTTACAGGGTAGTATTTTTTTGATAATAGAGTTGCCACAACTGCAAGAACTATAAAAATCAGCAGCTGTAATAAACCAGAAACATTAGGAAGCAGAAAGAAAATTATACCAACAGTAATTGCTGATGAGCCAATCCAAAGTAGAAATACTGTCCAGACAAATAGCTCTAAAATTATTAAAGCAATGCCAAGAATCAGCCAGTGCATAAAGTTTAAATTTTCAAATAAGAATTCCATGACATAAGATTTTATATTCTTTCTTAAGTTGTATTAAATTTTTCTTTATTTTTTCTTAAATTTAGTACATAATTCGACTTGGAGGCGTTAAATGCAAACTAAAAATCCTTTAAAAAACCAAGATTTAATTGATCAATTTCATAGAGATGGATATATATTTCTTGAAAAAGCTCTTACAGAGCCTCAATTATTAGCAGTTAATAATCAATTATTATCTTGGGTTGATGAAAGCAAACTTCATTCAGAGTCTTTTGGTAAGATTAAGGATGGTAGGCCACGTTTTGATGTTGATACAAAAAGCCATAGCCCAGATACGCCGGCCTTAAGAAGAATTACATCACCAGCAGAAATATCAGATTCTTGCCTTGATGTTGTTAAAGACAATAGTGCATTAGATCTTGTTGCTGATATATTTGGGCCTAATATTAAGCACTGGACGAATAAACTAAATCTCAAATTACCCAGCTCAGGGACAGAAGTTAAGTTTCATCAAGATTTTCCTTTCGAGCCCCATTCAAACGAAGATATCATGACAGTTCTTTTTTTTCTAGACGATGTTACACTTGAAAATGGGCCACTTGAAGTTGTTCCAGGTTCACATAATGGGCCTCTTTATTCTTTGTGGCATGATGGAGTTTTTACTGGGGCGGTGGGTTCCGAAATTGAGTTAGCTAATAAAGGTGAAGCCGTAAGTTGTACTGGAAGGGCGGGCTCAGCTTGCTTGATGCACTCTAAACTATTACATGGCTCTAGTTCTAATCGAACAAAATTTCCACGATCTTTATATATTGTTAGCTATACTGCAGAAGATGCAATACCGTTAACTGAAAACCCATTGCCAAGTGACTTAGATGGAATGATAGTTAGAGGTATAAAGACCGATACAGTAAGGTGCTCAAGTTATAGTGTGGAGTTACCAGAGTACCCAAAAGAGGTTTCTTTTTTTGGGCAGCAGGATAAAACTAAGAGTTCAATGATGTAATAATTTTACTGTTCGTAATTATAATTCCTTTAGTTGAATGGCCTTATTCTAATGAAAAGTGATAATTCTATTAATCAGATTAAAAAGATTCATCTCGCTAATGATGAGCTAGTGATTGATTGGCAAGATGGCAGTCAAAGTAATCTCTATAGTCATTGGCTAAGAGATCATTGCCAAATGCCTCAATCAAGAAATGCTAATAATGGGCAGCGATTATTTAGTGTTATCAACATACCCAAAAATACCTCTATTGAAGAGGTTAAGCAGGATGAAAGAGGTGATCTACATATTCGGTTTATGCCTGAAAATTATTGGTCTATCTTTTCTCAGAACTGGCTATGGATAAACTGTTATAACCTTAATAATCATTTTGATGATAGAAGTGAAAAAAACAAACATTTGTGGCAAAAAACTAGCTTTAAAGATGGCCTGCCTAGGATCAAGTATAAAAATTTTCAAGAAACCGATAAAGGCAGGTTAGAGGTTTTGCGCGCAGTTCGAGATATGGGTTTTTGCATTATCGAAGATGCCTCTATCAAAGAAGGGCTCGTTCAATCTGTAATTTCTCAACTGGGATTTACTAGAGAGACAAATTATGGAAAATTATTTGAAGTTCGAACTGAAGTAAAACCAAATAATCTTGCTTATACTAATATTGGGCTTGGCTCCCATACTGATAATCCGTATCGAGACCCTGTTCCAACAGTACAGCTTTTACATTGCCTAGAAAGCTCAACACAGGGTGGAGAGTCAGTTTTAGTGGATGGCTTTAATGCGGCAAAAAAACTGAGAGAAGAAAGCAGTAAAAATTTTGAAAATTTAACAAATAACTGGATTAATTTTCGTTTTTCTGATGATAAAACAGATCTTAGGTCTAGAGTACCAATGATAGAAGTTAATGATAATCATGAAGTTATCAAGGTGAGATATAACAATCGATCTATCGATACAATTAACCTACCTTCAGAGAAGATTCGCCCATTTTATTTGGCATATCGGCACTGGGGAGAGGTAATAGAGAGAGATGAGTTAAAGGTTAAATTTCAGTTAGTACCTGGGGAAATAATTATATTTGACAACACTAGAGTGATGCATGCAAGGACCGCTTTTTCTGATAAAGGTAAGCGCCATTTACAGGGCGCTTATACAGATTTAGATGGCCTTTATAGCCTTCTTAATATTTTAGAAAAGCGAAATAATGACTGAGATTAATAGTGATAATATTGTAAATCATATCGAAGATGTTTTTAAGAGGCGTGGTGCTGAATCCTATTTAGGTGAAGACGTAACAATGGCCCAGCATATGCTTCAAGCTGCAGAGTGTGCTGAGCAATCTGGTGCAGATGCCAGTCTAATTGTTGCTGCACTCCTTCATGATATAGGGCACTATAAAAATGAAATACCTGAGTCAGTACTAGCCAAGGGTATGAACAATTTTCATGAAGAAGCGGGTGCTAATTTTCTAGAAGATTACTTTCCAACATCAGTTGTTGAGCCAATACGTCAACATGTTTCTGCAAAGCGCTATCTATGTTCTGTTAAGTCAGACTATTTTGAACGTCTTACACAAGCCTCAATACACACTCTTAATTTGCAAGGTGGCCCAATGAGTAAAGATGAAGTTAAAGAGTTTGAAAAAAATATTTATTTGGATGATTGCATAAAACTGCGTTACTGGGATGAGGAAGCTAAAGATCCTTCAAAGTCTCATCCACAATTTTCATACTTCAGGCCTTTAGTAGAGACATTAGTTCAATATTAGTATTTAACTTAAAAATACTCTCTATTTTTAATCGTCATATATGTCTTCATTGGGAAAGTATAATATTAGTCTAACAAATTAAATTTAACCAGTTAATGAATAACAATAAATTACTAATAATCAATGGCCCTGGGCTTTCCGATTTAAGTAACTTTAATGATTATGGTTATGAGCATCTGACCTTGGAAAAGTTGCAAAAGAAATGTTTGGAGACGTGCAAATCATTAGGCATGGAGCTAGATTTTTTTCAAACTGATGATCTGGCTTCTTTGACAAAAAAAATAGTTGAAGGAATAACAGAGTGTGATGCATTAATTATCAACCCTCTTGGGTACTCGCATGAATCAACTTTTGATTTAGATGCCTATGCTTTAAATATAAAGTCTGATACTCTTAAAAATAAACCCGTGATTGAGGTTCATATTACAAATATTTTCCATGATAATGAGGGCATCTCTGAGCCTGTAATAGTTTCAAAAAGTGGAGTCGGATTTATATGTGGACTTGGCGTTCATAGCTATGAATTAGCTATTAGATCAATTCATGAAAAACTAAACCATAATTAGATGAATATTTACGTAATCAATGGACCTAATATAAACCTTCTTGGAACGCGGGAGCCAGAAATTTATGGTAGCGAAACATTGGGCGATATTGAAAAAAAATGTATAGAACAAGGCTTAAAAGATAGCCATTCTGTTAAATTTATGCAGTCAAATTATGAGGGCGAAATAGTTGAATGGATTCAGTATGCAATCAAAGAAAAAATCCATGCTATTGTTATTAATGCAGCAGCTTACACCCACACTTCGATTGCAATTCATGACGCATTAAAATCTTTTTCAGGTTTCAAAATAGAGTTGCATATTTCCAACCCACATTTACGTGAATCTTTTCGCCATGTTTCCTATATCTCACCTGTGGTAGATGCTGTAGTTGCGGGTTTAGGTCCAAGTGGTTATAGCCATGTTATTCAATTATTAACAGAGCTAAAAAAACAATACAACGAGGCGTAGATATGCCCTAGTAGGTATTAGAAGATGGGTATTTTTTATTAAGATAAGATTCTACTGAAGTTACTATCATATGGTGCAAATGGAATAACCTCCACTGAGATCATTTCTCCTAATAAATCTAGCAACATTTGAGTCCCCAGCTCTGATTTTTCTGGATTTACAAATGCGTACGCTAGGTTGAGGTTTACTCTGTGTCCCCAATCTCCTGAAGTTATTGTTCCAATGACTTTACCATCCTCCATAAGTGAGGCTCCACCATAAGCAGGAGCGTGCTTACAAGCAACTTTGAGACATACAAGTTTTTGTTTTGGACCATTTTTAGCATGTTTTTGTAGTGCCTCTTTACCAATAAAGTTATCTTTGTTTAGGTTAACAAAGCGATCAAGACCAGTTTCAAAGGGATCAAACTCAGTTAATAAATCTGACTTCCATGCTAAAAATCCTTTTTCCATTCTCATGGACTCTACAGCTCTAGACCCAAACAGCTTCATTCCAAACCCTTTTCCTGCATTAGAGATTGTTTGATAGGCTGCATACAGAAATGCATTTGGGACATGCACTTCATAAGCAAGCTCACCTGAAAAACTTACTGACATTACGGTGGCTGGAGAAAAGCCTATGAAACATTCCCTGACACTAAGCCATGGAAAGGCCTCCTTACTCCAATCTTCACGACTACAACTAGATAGAACTTCTCTGGCATTTGGCCCTGCTAAAAGAAGAATAGTTTGGTCGTTCGTTAGACTTTTAATTTCAACCTCTTCATCGGCTTTTAAGTGTTGTTTTAGCCAATCCATGTCATGAAATTCAGATGCTGCAGCTGAGCCATACCAAATTCTTTTTGGACCTCGATCTGAGGATGGAAGATTAGAAATTGTTGCTTCACTTTTTATCATTCCAAAGTCATTAAGAAGGTAACCTAATCCAACCCGACCTATCTTGTGAGTAATATTGCCACAAAACATTCGATCAATAAAACTCTCGGCATCTGAGCCACTAATTTCAAAACGGTTAAAGCCATTAACTTCGGTGAGCCCCAGATTATTTTGGACATTTTTTACTTCATTTGCGACAATATCAAATGCTTCATCAAAGTGAAATGAAAGCGAAGGATGAAAGTCCTCAGATGGTTTTATATATTCAACACGCTCCCATCCATTAATGACTGTGAATTCTGCATTTTCTTTTGCCATTACTGGGGTAAGAGGAGTAGTTTTCGCATTACGAGCAGCTGGGCGATGCTCATGTGGAAAGTGAAAACGGAATTCGTTTTGGTAGTCTTCAATAGCCTTTAGAGAGGTCATCTCAACATTAGCATGAGTTGTAAATCTTCTAGGGTCAAGGCACCAGGTATCATAGCAAGCCTCACCATGAACAATCTGCTGAGCGAGAAGCCAGCCATGTCCACCACCTTCACCTAGTCCTGCACGAAGACCAATAATGCAAAAAGCATTCTCCTTGCCTGGAATTTTTCCAACCAGTGGAGCACCATCAATTGTGTAGGTAATTGGGCCATTAATGATGCTTCTGATTCCAGCATTCATAAGAGCTGGCATGCGCTCAAATGCCCCATCCAAAACATCAGTCACTCTCTCTAAATCATCTGGACAGAGAGCATTTACAAAGTTTGGATCAATGCCATCCATTCCCCATGTCTTACAATTTTGTTCATAAAAACCAATCAAAAGTCCACCCTTATCTTGTCGACAATAATAGTCAGATATTGGGCAACGAAGTAGGGGCATACGGTGACCTGCCTCAGCTATTTCAGGAATATCTTCTGTTAAAAAATATTGATGCTCCATCGACGCTACAGGATGATGAACTCCCATCATTGCGCCGACTTCATTGACTCTATAGCCGCAGGCATTAACAATAATATCGCAATCAATATCACCATTTTCAGTGGTTACTTTCCAAGTGCCATCTTTATATTGTTTTAGGCCAGTGACAGGGGTATTTGTATAAACTTCTGCACCAGCTTGACGAGCTTTTCGGGTTAATGCGTGACACAATTGATATGGATCTATATCTCCATCTAGTGGGTCCCATAATCCACCAATTAAATTTTTTGTTGAGATCAAAGGATGACGTCGTTGACACTCCTTTGCATCAATTACTTCAAAATCAACATCCATGCCTCGAGCCATTGAAGCGAAGTGATGGTAGCCCTGTATTTGTTCTTTTGTACTCGCAAGTCTTATTCCTCCATCACCATAATTGTAGTTGATTGGGTGATCTGGATCTTCAGATAATTCTTTGTATAATTTAATTGAATGTGTTTTTAAGCCAACCATTGTTTGGTTCATGCCAAAATTAGTAACCTGTGCTGCAGAGTGCCAAGTTGTTCCACTAGTTAGATCATTACGTTCGACAAGAACAACGTCAGACCAGCCCTCTTGAGTAAGGTGATATAAGGTGGAGCAGCCCGCAATTCCTCCCCCAATAACAACAACTTTCGTTTTTGTCTTCATATATTTATTCTCTAATAGTAAAACTCTATTGTTGAGACTGAGACATCAGCTATGAAATCTTTGCCATAGGCTACAATACCAAATCTTCTAATTTTTTTTGGATCCAAGGCTGAGTTCTTTGACCATCTTCGTTCGAATTTATTAAAGGGCAGGTCAATCATTTTCCATTCTTCATTCGCTATGAAAGTTGTAGCATAATAGTCTGATGGAGACCAGCTTTCATTGGTTCGAATGTGAATATAGTAAGTTTCCCCATTTCCTCTTACATTGAGTCGAACACCTTGAAGGTTTTTACCTTCCTTTTCAGAGTTTGCAAATGAGACCCCAGAGCGAAACTGAATAAAGCCACCATTGTTTGCCGTACTAACATTGCCTGTAAGTCTTGCATAATAGGTTTCCCCATCTTGTTCAAGTGTTACTTGACCATCGGATACCCCACCCATTACTCGATCACTAGTGTACTGCCAGTATTTACCACTATCAGCATTAAATGGGAACGATAGGTCTTCAACAGCAATCGCTTTTGAGTTAATAGTAATCATAGCTATTAAGGATAAAAAATAACTTATTTTTGAAATTTTTAATGAATTTATGAACATATAAGATAATAGTCAGATCATATAAAAACTATATTATATGGGGATTTAATACTTATTTTTTTCTAAATACTGTGATAATTACTTGGTCACTTCCATGGTCTTTATCTGGATTATTTCCATAAACATCTACTTTATGGAAAATTGGCTTAGTAATATTTTTTTTAATTTCTATAAATTTTTTATCAAAACCAGCCTTTTTAAATAACTTATAGTGAATCGTAAAAACAAAAAGACCACCAGAGCGAGTAACCCTTAAAAGCTCATCTAATACATTTGGTCCAACATGTCCATGAGTAAAAGTTCCTGCACTTATAATTGCTCCATAATGATTATCATTTATCAATAATCTTTTCGTTAAGTCTGCCTCGATTATTTTGGAATAACAATTTTTTGCTCTAGCAATTTCTAGCATTTCAGGAGAAATATCAATAGCATCTACTTTTTTTGAATTCAGATTTAAGCACTCTCCAATTAGCCCTGTTCCTGCACCAACATCAAGAATAGGGGTATCCTCATTATTAGAATATTTAGCAAAATATTTGGCTATTTCTATTGGAGAGCGGTAGTCATTTTGCTTGGCAAAATCATCATCATATGAAGATGCCCAAGTTTTATATAAATTTATAGAATCCTCAGGAGTCTTTAATGAATACGCATCTTTTAAACCCTTTTTTTCAGTCATGTTCAGCCTTGCATGCTAGTTCAAATCCTATGAAATCCTTGCGACTATTTTCCAACAAAACCCATTTTCATTTTTGCCAAAGCGGATTATGCTTGAAATTCTAAGTATAACTTCAAGATAAGAACGCTACCCAGTGATTATCTTCATCAAGATAAAAACCAGTTATTTTTTTCTTACTAGCCTTATAAGTCAATTAAAGCAACCACTCAAATGTTTCTGAGTCACTGAATTTAAGATATCTTTTGACACCAAAATTGGTACATTCCATAAAAGGAGTGTGGATTAGCCTTTTCATATAAATGCCACTTATCTAAATTGTAAGGATCATCTATTCCAGTGTTTTTAAGCTTGAAATCCCAAACTATCTCATTTGTTTCAAAACCACAAAACTTTAAATCTAATTTAGATAGACAGTCTTTTATTTGAGGTATGGTAAACCGATGTTCTTGAACATGAAAAAGAAGGTCTCGCAACTCACTTAGACTGAAAAAATCAATTGTCGATTGCGTCCTTTTATGATGTTCTTCATTTGAATTAATTAAATCACTCCTAAAGGATTTTATTGCAGCAGTACTTGCTCCAATGCCAGTTAATTTAATTTCTTTTCGTATCTTTAAAATATGCTGCCTAGCTAATTCACTATATAGACCAATTCTCATTAAGCCACCTGGTTTGAGGCAATCTGTCAGAATTTTCCACCCAGCCATGGGTTTATCCATATGATGCAGAACACCAGAGCTTTCAATTATGTCAAATTTTCTATTTAATTTATCCAAGTCTAAAATATCAGCTTGCATGTAATCTATATTTTGAAAGCCCAGTTCTCTCGTCTTTCGTTCTGCGTATGACAAGCTAGATAAACTTAAATCTATAGCAAGAACTTTAGCATTTTTAAATCTTGCTGCGGTGCTAATCGAATGCTGTCCAGTTCCACAGCCAGCTACCAAAATATTTGGAGCGTCAACAACATTAATTACTTTATCAAAGAGCCTTAGCTTTTGCTCTTTGATTGCTTTAGAAATTGGAGCAGGGTTTAAAACCAATCCCGTATTAACCCACCTTGGATAAGGATTTTCTTCATATTGCTGACTAACTTTTGTGGATACTTTGTTAGTAATTTCTTGTAAAACTAGAATATTAGATTTAAGGAGAGTTTCTTGCTGTGGTTCAAAAATTTGACGCGTAACTACTTCTTCAATCGTAGAATTCAAGTTGAGCAAGTCACACCATTGATACTGATGCAAGGGTTTATAGGCAGCCAGACATAGAACCAACTGGGGTCTTGGCTGTTTTTCTTTTAAAAAAATCTCTCTAACTTCGATTTCTAAAGCCTCAAGAGCCCTAGTTTCTTCATCATTTTGGTTATAAACATACTCATTTGTGAAACATTGCAATGCTAATACTGATTGAAATTGTAAGACTTCTGGAGAGTTTTCGATGTGAGTGACGGTTGTCAATAAGGTGAATCGGATATCAGTAAAAACAGCTTCTAGTTCTAAATCAGGAAGAGGGCAAACTCTCATTAATTTAAATAAAAGGGGAAATTTAGATAAACTTGAAATAAGCTCATCAACTGATTGCTTTTTCTCACTTAAAAAATGCTTTTCAAAAAGTTGCTTCATAATTGGCTCAAATTTCAAAAGATTAATTGAAGCCTGGGATACATCTATTGGTCTGACGTAATTTTTTCGGTCAATTATTGAGCTAATTATTTCCTGCAAACCAGAAATTGGTTTAGCAAGCATTACTCCCTTTAGGGCAACTCCCATATTGAAATAAGCCTCAGCAGAGTCAGGCTTTATCTCTAGTGCCTTTTTGTAGCTTTCTATTGCTAACTCTAAATCCCCATTCTCATTTAAAGCAATACCCATATTATTATGAGCATCAGCATAGTCAGGCCTTATCTTTAGTGCTTTTTTGTAGCTCTCTATCGCCGCCTTTGATTCTCCTTTCTCATTTAAAGCAATGCCCATATTGTTATAGGCATCAGGATGGTTAGGATTTATCTTCAGTGCATTTTTAAAGCAGTCTATTGCTTCAATTGAATCACCCATCTCATTGAAGGCAATACCCATATTATTATTGGCATCAGCATAGTCAGGTTGAATCTCTAGCGCCTTTTTATAACTTTCTATTGCAGCATCAAATTGCATTAATGCTGCATTGGAAGCACCAATAATATTAAATAGGATGATTGAATTTGGAAACTTCTTCAACATTTGACTTGACTCAGATAGGGTTTGTTTATATCTTTTTTGAGTAAAAAGATTAACAATTGGCTGTAATTGTTGTGAGGAAGGATTTTGATTTTTCATAATTCAATTATATTTTAATTAGAACCTAATTAAAGTGCGAATCCTCTCTGATTTTGAGTAACGTTAGACGTATACATTTTTTGTATCAAGTTATATAAAAATTTACTTAAAACGTCATTAATGAGAGGAGTCTATTAGAATATATTGGCGTAAAGTCGCTTATTTAAAAAAGGATGCTTTAGAAGAGGGGTTTGAATGGTGGAGGGACAGGGATTCGAACCCTGGAAGGGGATTAACCCTTGCTGGTTTTCAAGACCAGTGCATTCGACCACTCTGCCATCCCTCCAGAAGGTGGGTATGATACAGTTTTTATCAATAAAGTAAATCAAATTTATATAAAAAAACCGCAAATTTTTGCGTATAATTTCCCTTTTTTAGAATTTTGTTAAGGTAGTCGTTATGGCAAAAGTATGTCAAGTAACTGGTAAGCGACCAATAAGTGGAAATAACGTTTCGCATGCTAACAATAGAACGCGTCGTCGTTTTTATCCAAATCTTCACACACACCGTTTTTGGGTCGAAGCCGAAAACCGTTTTGTTAAGTTAAAGCTATGTGCTAGGGGTCTCCGAATCATTGATAAGAAGGGGATCGATGAAGTTTTAGCAGAAATCCGTGGACGTGGCGAAAAGGTATAGGGAGTAACTTATGAGAGAAAAAATTAAATTAGTATCTTCAGCAGAAACAGGTCATTTTTATACGACTACTAAAAATAAGCGTATTCATCCTGAAAAGGTAGAAGTTAAGAAGTTTGATCCCGTGGTAAGAAAGCACGTGATGTATAAAGAAGCTAAGATTAAGTAATTCTTTATAAAATACTAGTAAAAAAGCCGCTTTTTAGCGGCTTTTTTAACGTCTAATCTATTTAGCTTTGAAGGATATTTTCAAGTGGGACCTTTGAAGCTGATTTTTGGTAGTCAGCAATCTTATCAAAGTTTAGGTATTGATAGATTTCACCAGACATAGGCTCTATATCTTTCATTAAAGATAGATATTCTTCAGGAGTTGGAATATAACCTAGTTTTGCTGATATTGCAGCAACCTCAGCAGAGGCTAAGAAAACATTACTATTATCACCGAGTCGATTTGGAAAGTTTCTTGTTGAGGTTGAAACGACTGAAGCGCCTTCTTCTACTCTTGCCTGGTTTCCCATGCAAAGTGAGCATCCAGGAACTTCGGTTCGATCTGTTAACCTTTCAAATGTTTCATAAATGCCTTCAGCCCTTAGTTGTTTTTCATCCATTCGTGTTGGAGGGACTACCCATAAGACTGTATTTAACTCAGTTTTATCTTTTAGTAGCTGAGCTGCAGCTCTAAAGTGTCCAATATTAGTCATACAAGAGCCAATAAAAACCTCATCAATTGAAGTTTTGGCAACCGATGAAAGAAGTCTGACATCATCTGGATCATTAGGACAAGCTAGAATTGGTTCTTTTATTTCGTCTAGATTTATTTCAATTACTTCAGCATACTCACAGTCTTTATCGGCCTTAAGAAGCTCCGGATTATCAAGCCATTTTTTCATATCTTGGATTCTTTTGGCAATGGTTTTTTTATCATCGTAACCAGCATCAATCATTGAGCCTAGAAGAGTAATATTTGAAGTTAGGTATTCTGCGATTGGCTCCTTGTTAAGCTGAACAGTGCAGCCATTTGCAGATCTTTCAGCAGTAGCATCAGCAAGTTCAAATGCTTGTTCAACTTTAAGATCTCCTAGCCCTTCAATTTCTAAGACACGACCAGAAAATACATTCTTTTTATTAGATTTATCTACAGTGAGCAGACCTTTTTGAATTGCAACATAAGGTATGGCATTGACTAGGTCTCTTAAGGTGATTCCAGGCTGCATATTTCCTTTAAATCGAACTAAAACCGACTCTGGCATATCTAGTGGCAAAACTCCAATTGAAGCTCCAAAAGCAACTAATCCAGAGCCCGCGGGAAAGCTTATACCAATTGGGAAGCGTGTGTGTGAATCTCCACCAGTTCCGACAGAGTCTGGCAAAAGCATACGGTTTAGCCAAGAGTGAATAATACCATCTCCTGGTTTTAGCGAAACTCCACCTCGAGAATGCATAAAATCTGGAAGAGTGTGCTGAAGCTCAAGGTCGATAGGTTTAGGATAGGCTGCTGTATGGCAGAAACTTTGCATTACAAGGTCTGCAGAAAAACCTAAACAAGCTAACTCTTTTAATTCATCACGAGTCATAGCGCCAGTAGTGTCCTGAGAGCCAACAGTGCTCATTCGAGGTTCACAATAAGTCCCTGGCCTAATGCCCTTAACTCCGCAAGCCTTGCCTACAATTTTTTGAGCTAAAGTAAATCCTGCAGAGCTATTTTTTGGGTCAACTGGACGCAGAAAAACATCACTTACATTTAAGCCAAGCTCAGATCTTGTTTTGTCAGTAAGTCCTCGTCCAATAATAAGGGGAATTCTTCCTCCTGCACGGACTTCATCTGGCATTGTGCTGGGCGACAGGTTAAAAGTTGAGACCGTATAACCTGATGCATCTTTAATAATTCCTTCATAAGGATAAATTGTAATTTCATCACCCATTTGAAGCTTCGAAACGTCACATTCAATCGGAAGTGCTCCAGAATCCTCTGCGGTATTAAAAAATATTGGTGCAATTTTCCCTCCTAGAACTATGCCGCCACTATTTTTATTAGGGATGAAGTCTATGGACTTACCCATATGCCATAAAACTGAATTAATTGCAGATTTACGCGAAGATCCCGTTCCAACTACGTCACCAACATAGGCTAAAGGAAGTCCTTTTTCTTTAAGCTGCTCAATTTTTTCAAGCGGCTTATCCATTTTTTTGATAAGCATTGCTTTTGCATGAAGAGGAATATCAGGGCGAGACCAAGCTTCAGTAGCTGGCGAGAGATCATCTGTATTTGTTTCACCATCTACGCGAAAAACTACCGCTTTAATACTTTCAGGAAGAGGCTCTTTCGACTTAAACCAGTCAGCTGAGGCCCAAGAGTCAACTATTTTTTTAGCATGTTCGTTGCGAGTTGATTTTTCTACAATACTCTGGTGTGCTTCATAGATAAGGATGGTGTGAGAAAGTGCTTTGCATGCTTCCTCAGCAGTTTCATCAATATCAAGTAAGTCAATTAATGAAGTAATGCTGTATCCACCAAGCATTGTTCCTAATAAAAATGTGGCATATTTTTGTGAAATAGCCTTACAAGACTCATCACCTTTGGCAATACTGGTTAAAAATCCAGCCTTTACATAGGCCGCCTCATCAACGCCAGGCGGAATTCTATGTGTTAATAAATCTAGATAAAAGTCATCATCTGACCCTGAAATGAGGCCTTCAACTACTGACTTGGTTTGTTTTGCATTAAGTACTAGGGGAGGAAGGTTTTCTGATTTTCTTTCATCGCAATGCTTTAAGTAGGCTTCTTTCATAATAATACTGACTATTAGGTGTTTAAATAAAAGAGTATAATTTTATCCTTTTTAATATGAAAGCTTAAATTTTTTAAAGCAATAGTTCGTATTATGACATTTGATAACCTCACTTCCATTTCACCCATTGACGGTCGTTACAGCGATAAAACAAGCCCACTTAAAGCAATTTTTAGTGAATTTGGGTTAATAAAGTATAGACTTCTTGTTGAGGTGCGATGGTTAGAAGCAATGTCAAACAACCCTCATATTTCAGAAGTTCCAAAATTTAGCCCTCAATCTAATGCAGCTCTTATGGCTATTGCAGATAACTTTTCATTAGAAGATGCTAAATCAATAAAAGAAATTGAAAGAACCACTAATCATGATGTTAAGGCTGTTGAATACTTCCTTAAAGAAAAAGTCTCCTTAATCCCTGAGCTTCAAAAAGTAAGTGAATTTATTCACTTTGCCTGCACTTCAGAAGATATAAATAATCTGTCGCATGCACTAATGCTAGAAAATGGAAGGCTTGTCCTTCTTGAAGAAATGAATGCCACGCTAAGTTTAATAACAAAACTAGCAAAAGATAATGCAGAAGTTGCAATGCTTTCTAGAACCCATGGTCAAGCCGCATCACCAACCACTCTTGGTAAAGAGATGGCAAATTTTTCTTATCGACTAAGCAGGCAAATTGACCAGCTTAGTGCAGTTCAGATAATGGGCAAGTTTAATGGCGCTGTTGGAAATTTTAATGCCCATATAAGCGCGTACCCAGAAATTGATTGGCAAAATGTTTCAAAGGACTTTATTGAAAAGCTCGGTATAAATTTTGCGCCTTATAGTTCTCAAATTGAGTCGCATGACTATATTGCTGAGTATTTTCATGCATTAAATCGCTTTAATACAATTCTAATTGACTTTTGTCGCGATATCTGGGGCTACATTTCGTTAGGCTACTTCACTCAGAAAACAATTGAGGGAGAGATAGGTTCATCGACTATGCCGCATAAAGTTAATCCAATTGATTTTGAGAATGCTGAAGGAAATCTAGGTTTAGCTATTGCAGTTGGTGATCACTTTGCAACAAAACTTCCAATTTCAAGGTGGCAGAGAGATTTAACAGACTCTACTGTATTAAGAAATTTAGGTGTTAGCTGTGCCCATAGTTTAATTTCATATGCATCGATATGTAAGGGCATTGGAAAGTTAGAAATTAACGAGAGCAAGATAACTGAGGACTTGGATAAAGCTTGGGAAGTTTTAGCGGAGCCAATTCAAACAGTTATGCGAAGGTATGGTGTTGAAAATCCTTATGAAAAACTTAAGGACTTGACTCGCGGCAAGCAAATTGATTCCAAAATAATAGATGACTTTATAAATACATTGGAAATCCCCGCAGAGGCTAAAGAAGAGCTTCGTAAGCTAACCCCAATGAATTATATTGGTAATGCGATTAATTTGGCACGTGACATTTAAAACTGATATAATTTCTCGCCTTAATATTTCAACAATCTAAAAGGAGCAAAAAACCCATGGTTAAGATTAGACTAGCCCGAGGTGGAGCCAAGAAAAACCCTTTTTATTCGATTGTAGCAACTGACTCTAGAAAGAGAAGAGATAGTGGTTACATTGAGCGTATTGGATTCTTTAATCCAGTTGCTCGCGGACAAGAAGTCAGGCTTCAACTAGAAGAAGACAGACTGTCACATTGGATTTCACAAGGCGCACAGATTTCTGATCGCGTAAAACAGCTTGTGAAAGAATACAGAGATCCTTCAATTCGTGAAAAACAATTAGCCAAACATGCAGCTAAAGCTGATGATAAAGCTAAAAAAATTGCTGCTGAAGAAAAAGCTAAAGCAGATTCAGAGGCTAAAGAAGCGGCAGAAGCTGCTTCAGCAGCAGCTAAAGCCGCAGCAGAAGCTCCAGTAGAAGAAGCCGCAGCAGAAGCTCCAGTAGAAGAAGCCGCAGCAGAAGCTCCAGTAGAAGAAGCCGCAGCAGAAGCTCCAGTAGAAGAAGCCGCAGCAGAAGCTCCAGTAGAAGAAGCCGCAGCAGAAGCTCCAGTAGAAGAAGCCGCAGCAGAAGCTCCAGTAGAAGAAGCCGCAGCAGAAGCTCCAGTAGAAGAAGCCGCAGCAGAAGCTCCAGTAGAAGAAGCCGCAGCAGAAGCTCCAGCAGCTGAAGAGAAGCCTGCAGAAAAATAATTTGGTGTCAAAAGCGCCTAATTTAGATGATAAAAAGCTATTAGTCGGAAAGATTAATGGCTTTTTTGGTTTACAGGGCTGGGTTAAACTCTTGTCTTATACTGAACCTAGAAAAAATATTCTAAGCTATCAACCATGGTACTTCTTGAGTGACGGTGTCTATGAAAAAATTGAGGTAACGAATGGCCGCGAGCAGTCCAAAACCATTGTTGCCCATATTAAGGATGTTGATAATCGAGAACAGTCTCAGGTATTTATTGGTAAAGATATATATATCGATAAAGAACAACTGCCTAAGCTAGTTCCAGGTGAGCATTATTGGTATGAAATGATTGGTTTTGAGGTAATTAACCAGCACAATGAAAAATTAGGCGTAGTTGATTACTTTGTTGAGACAGGATCAAACAATGTTCTGGTCACCAAAGGCAAAAAAGAATATTGGATTCCCTATATTGAGCCATTTTTAATTTCTACTAATCCAGAAACTAAGCAAATTATTGTTGATTGGGATGAAGATTTTTAATATAGTGTAATTTTCATAAGTTTAATTAAAAATCTCTTGTCTGACTGTTTTAGTTTGGTAGACTTAAATTTTAAATACTAAACTTCAGAAACATATTTCATGAGCTGGATAACAAAACTCTTTCCATTTTTGTTATGGATTAAAGATTTAAGCAATCCCAAAACTTTGAAAGCGGATATTTTAGCCGGCCTTACTGTTGGTTTTGTAATCGTTCCTCAATCAATGGCATACGCACAGTTAGCTGGATTAGGCCCTCAATATGGCCTTTATGCTGCATTTTTGCCAGTCTTAGTTGCTGCAGTTATGGGGTCATCCAGGCAGCTGTCTACAGGTCCAGTTGCGGTTGTATCTTTGTTAACGGCGGCCGCACTTGGGGAAATAGTTACAGATCCATCGAGCTACGCAGTTTATGCAGCATTACTGGCGCTAATTGTAGGAATATTTCAGTTTTTATTAGGCGTTCTTAGGCTAGGTTTTGTAGTTAATTTTTTGTCACACCCTGTAGTAACTGGATTTACAAGTGCAGCTGCAATTATTATTGGAGCATCTCAGCTACCTAAAGTTTTTGGTATAAGGGTTATAAGTTCAAATGATTCGGATTGGGTAAGTGCTTGCCAAGCACTTTCTATTCCTGAAAGAGTTGAGAGTGGAGATGTTGGAGGCCTTCATACGATTTGTAACGCAGACCAAAGCTATGAAACTATTGCAAGACTTCTTGAAGCCGCATTTTATTTCACCCATCTTCCTACATTAGCTATGGCGTTAATGGGCGTAGTTGGAATTTTAATATTGCAGCGTTTTTTCCCTAGACTGCCTGCGATTCTTACGGTAGCTGTTCTGTCAACAGCAGCTTCATTCTTGATTGATTATCAAGGGATGGGAGGGGCCATTGTAAATTCAATAAACATAAATGGTTTGTTTAGTTTTAAGATACCGCGATTCGACTTTAATGTTATGGGAACATTATTTGTCTATGCAATTACAATCTCATTAATTGGCTTTATGGAGGCAATATCGGTTGCTAAGTCTATGGCAGCTTCGACGAAGCAGCGCCTAGATGTGAATCAGGAACTTATAGGTCAAGGACTATCAAATGTTACTGCAAGCTTCTTTCAGGGTTACCCTGTCTCAGGTTCTTTTTCGCGTTCAGCGGTTAATTTAACTGCAGGTGCAGTTACTGGCTTCTCATCCGTAGTAACAGCAGCTATTGTTGGTATAACTATTCTTTGGCTGACGCCCTTGCTTTATCATCTTCCCCTCGCTACTCTTGCTGCTATTATTTTAATGTCAGTAGCAAGTTTGATTCATTTTGCTCCGCTTAAGCATGCATGGAAGGTTGAGAAGCATGATGGACTGGTTGGCTTATTAACGTTTGTGATGACTCTAGTTTTTGCACCGAATTTAGAAAACGGTATCGCTTTTGGGGTGATTATGTCTCTAGGGTTATTTTTATATAGAACTATGGAGCCAAATTTTTCTGAATTATCAGTTGAACACGGCTCGATTATTGCCTCAAGGTTTGCGGATGACTCAAATGAAGCTAGCAATGTTGTTAAAGTTGCAAAATGGAGTGGTTCGCTTTATTTTGCTAATGCAGCATATTTTGAAACTAAGTTGCTTGAATTAATTGCTAAAAATAATGAAGAATTAAAATACATTATTGTTGATGTGGCTTCAATTGTTCAGGTTGATGCAAGTGGTGAGCAAGTTTTATCTGGCTTAGTTGAAACATGTTCAAATTCAGGAGTTGAAATTCTTTTTGCTAGAACTGAAAGATTAGAAGCAGAGTTGTTTCGCTCTGGCTTCAAAAAGCGATTTGGCGATAATCGATTTTTTGATTTAAGAGCGGATGCCTTGAAATATGTTTGGCAAGAGCTAGAAGATAGTAATAATGAGGTTGAGCAACAATAAGTGTTTTTACTTTAGCTAAATTTTCAATATTAGATTCGTTTTTTAGTGATGCATTAACTGGATATTCTTGAAAGATACTTAGTAAACTGCCAAAGATTTTTCTCAATTGGATGAAGAGTTCCCTTGGGTAATAATTGAGAGCTTGAGCCCCGATAAAGGCCTTGAACAAGAGCTTTATCCTCACTATTTGCAGTATTCATGTAGTCAGCCATTTGCAACACCCAAGCACCATATTCTGCTATTGAAACTTCTGCCAATATTTCTGGTGGAACGGCCACCCCCCAAGTTGCTTTAAAGCGTCCAATGCCATCTGGCATAACTGAAACCCACCATAAATAATCCGGCATAAGGGTAATTAAGTGGTTAGGAAAAATACAAAAATCAACCATCGTACGACGCCATTTATCTTTCAGTTTGGTGTTATTCGGGTGGGCAGAGCCAGGACCACTTTCTGACTCTTGGGGGGCGTAATGATAGCAATAATGATCACTATCCTCACCACAGATATAGTCTTCTATTGGTTTTTTGTGATTAGCAAATGTTTTTTGATGCGCAATTGGAACATGGTAACTCTCAGTAAAATTTTCAATTAAGTTTTTCCAGTTTGCATCCCAGGACATGCTCTCACGAATTATAGTTTGATAGTTACCCATGTCATATTGACCAACAATATTTTTACGTAAGCCCTCAAGTGCAGAAGAAACTTTTTTATTGGGATTTTTTGCTAACGATATGTATATAAATCCTTCCCAGATCTCGGTATGAAGAGCTTTTAAATGATGCTTTTCAATATCAAAATTAGTCTTCATCTCCATAAATGGTGCATGCTTTAAGGACCCATCTAGCCCATATGTCCATGCATGATTAGGACAGGTAAAAGCAAAAGCATTGCCAGCTAATTTTGGTACAAGACAAGTAAATCGGTGGGCACAGGCATTTACAAATCCCAGAATTTCGTTAGATTCTTGTCGAATAATTACCACAGGAGTGCCTGCTATGTCATGGGTCAGGAAGTCGCCAGTATTTGGAACCTCATCAATACGAGCAATACAAATCCATTCCTGATTGAAAATCTGCTCTTGTTCATGATTATAAAATTCGACAGAGTGGTTTGCTGCAGCTGGAATCGGTGATGCTTCTTCAAATGATTTTTTAGCAGATTCATCTATAGCCTTGATGACGCTTTTAAGAGGAGAATTAGAGTAATGGTTCAGGTAAATTTCTATTGACATAAGATAATTATATATTTTGATAGTGAGCTTTTACAAAGTAGAGGCCTTGCGGTTCAGCAGTTGGCCCTGCTTCTTTTCGATCTTTACTGTCTAATACTGATAGCATCCATTCAATACTTTCCTCTCCCCTACCAACCTTTAAAAGTGTTCCTACCAAGTTGCGAACCATATGATGCAGAAAAGCATTTGCTTTAACCTTAATAATTAGATCGTCACCTATTTCATCAATTTGAAGGTATTCGATTGTCTTAATAGGAGATTTTGCTTGGCACATGCTTCCTCTAAAGCATGAAAAGTCATGCTCACCGACCAAAAAAGCCGCTGCTTTCTTCATGTCATCAATGTTAAGGGACCTAGGCTCCCATAAATAATAGCCAGTCTTTAGTGATGACCTAATAGGATGATGGTGAATTTTGTATTCATAAGAACGTGCGTATGCATTAAATCTTGCATGAAAATCATCATTAACTTCCTTAGCCCATTTAAAATTTACATCACTTGGTAGGTTCGCGTTCCCACCAAAGAGCCACGCTCCATCGGTCCTACTCGTTTCGGTTTCAAAATGAATGACTTGCTCTTGTGCATGAACGCCAGCATCGGTTCTGCCACTACAAAATACCCTTACAGGGTGATTTGCTATCTTAGATAAAGCAGGCTCAACAACACCTTGGACTGTTCTTAGGCCAGATTTCTGGATTTGCCATCCATGAAAATCCGTACCTAAATATTCAACACCAAGTGCAATTTTCATAAGCAACCGCTAATTTTTTTTATTGTAAAATCGATAATAATATTTTAACAAACTATTGTAACTATCTAAATGAGTCTATTCTGGATAATACGAACTTTATGAAAGAAAATAACAAGCCTACGGGCATTAAAAAACTTTGGTCTGCTTCAATCTACTCTGCAAAAGGCTTTAAGGCTTGCTATCAGTCTGAATATGCATTTAGACTTGAAGTGTGGTTGGCAGTTGTGCTGACTCCACTTGGTTACTGGCTTGGCGAATCACCAGTTGAAAAAGTACTTCTTATTACGCCTATATTTTTAGTTTTGATTGTTGAAATGTTAAACTCAGCAATTGAAGCTGTTGTTGATAGGATTAGTCTTGAGCAGCATGAGTTATCAGGCTTTGCTAAGGACGTTGCATCAGCAGCAGTTTCAATATCTTTAATTATTTTCATATTTACATGGATCATTATTCTTCTCTAAAAAGCCTGATTGGAGATGATCTAGAGTGTCATTATTTTGATTCTCTAGAGAGTACTAGCTCCTTTCTAAATAGTTTGCCAAGCTCTAATATAACGCAGTTATGTGTCACGCGAGAGCAAACTCAGGGAAAGGGCCAGCATGGTAGAGAATGGTTATCTCAGAAAGATGGCAGTATTCTTCTCTCAATTCGTCAAACATTTGGAATTGATATTAATTTAAACGGCTTAAGTTTAGTTGTTGGTTTGGCAATTATTAGGGCTTTAGAGAAAGAATGTAAAATTGATGGGTTTAAAATTAAGTGGCCTAATGATATTTATTTTAGGGAAGCAAAATTAGCAGGAATTTTATTGGAAAACAGTATTCAGGCAGGGTCTCAATCTGTCATTATTGGGATAGGTCTTAACTATCATTTAGAGCAAGAAATGTCCTGCGATATTCCTTGGATTGATCTTTCAAAAATTGCCAAGAAATTGCCTAATATTCATGCACTTACAGCATTAATTATTAATAATATCTTATCCATGTTGGCTTATTTTAAATTAAATGGTTTGTCGGACCTACTTTCTCAATGGGATCAATACGATATGCTTAAAGGTGCAAAGCTAAAATCAATAGAATTAGGCAAATCTTTTGAGGGAGAGGTGGTAGGAATTTCAAACCAAGGCGCATTAAAAGTTTTAACAGAAAATGGCACCAAGGAGCTCTATAGCTCCAAGAATATTGAATACATTTAGGGTAAGATAGTTAACAGTATTAACGCATTGAAATAGAATGTCACAACATAAATTAGAAGTAAAAAATCTTTACAAAAAATACGCAAGACGAGTAGTCGTTAATGACGTCTCATTTTCGGTTAGTGCTGGAGAAATTGTTGGCCTTTTGGGCCCTAATGGTGCAGGTAAAACTACATGTTTTTATATTGCCTGTGGGTTAGTCAGATCGAGTAAAGGTGAGGTCATTCTTGACAATAAAAGTATAGGCCATATGCCAATTCATAAGAGAGCTAATCTTGGTATTGGTTATCTTCCACAAGAGCCTTCAATTTTTAGAAAATTAAGCGTCCAAGATAACATCATGGCTGTTCTTGAAATGAATAAATCAATCTTACCAAAGGATAGAGCTCGTCGACTCGAAGAGCTTTTGTCTGAATTTAAGGTTGAACATGTTCGTCATATTAAAGGTATTACCTTGTCTGGTGGTGAGAGAAGAAGGGTAGAAATTGCTAGAGCATTAGCGATGGATCCAAAGTTTATTTTGCTTGATGAGCCTTTTGCTGGAATAGATCCAATATCTGTTGGTGATATACAAGAAATTATTTATCAGCTCAGAGATAAGGGAATTGGTATTCTGATTACTGATCATAACTATAGAGAAATGCTTGATACTTGTAATCACTCTTATGTTTTAAGCGCTGGAAAGATAATTGCGCAAGGTGGGAAAGATTCTATCTTGGCAAATGAAGAGGTAAAGAAGGTTTATTTAGGTGAAACGGCAGGTGGCTAATAAAAATTTAATTACATTGGGGATTGAGTCCTCATGTGATGAAACAGGAATAGGAATTTATAGCAGTAAAAAAGGCCTTATTTCGCACAAACTTTTTTCTCAGGTTGATTTACATGCTGAATATGGGGGGGTGGTTCCAGAACTAGCTTCGAGAGACCATATTCAAAGAGCCCTTCCTTTGATTAAGGAAGCGCTTAGTGATAGTCACATTCAATTAAAGGACCTTACAGGCATAGCCTATACAGCTGGACCAGGATTGTCCGGAGCTTTATTGGTTGGAGGTTCTATTGCTCAGAGCCTAGCTTGGGGGCTTGGAATTCCAGCACTTGGAGTTCATCACATGGAGGGCCATCTTTTAGCTCCTTTATTGGAGGTTGATAAGCCACAGTTTCCATTTGTAGCGCTTCTGGTTTCGGGTGGCCATACTTTACTTGTCGAAGTTACCAGAATAGGTGAATATAAAATCCTTGGCGAATCATTAGACGATGCAGTTGGTGAGGCTTTTGATAAAACCGCAAAAATACTCGGTTTAGGTTATCCTGGTGGTCCTGCACTTGCTAAACTTGCAACGAAAGGCGTTAAAGATAAATTTATCTTTCCTAGACCAATGACAGATAGGCCAGGCCTTGATTTTAGTTTTAGTGGTTTAAAGACATTTGCTAAAAATACATTTATTGAGTTTCCAAATGAAAAAGAAGATATTGCAAAAGCTTTTGAAGTTGCTGCAACTGAAACGCTAACAATTAAATGCAGCCGTGCGCTCAAATATACTGGGTTTAAAACTTTGGTTGTGGCTGGAGGAGTTAGTGCTAATCTTTCACTACGTAAATCCTTAAATGAAATGACTGAGAAACTTGGTTCCAATGTCTTTTATCCAGCACTTGATTTTTGTACAGATAATGGTGCTATGATTGCTTTAGCTGGCCACTACCGCTTTCTTGCTGGGCAGACTAATGATCATTATGAGATATCAATTAAGCCTCGCTGGAGTCTTGAAGAGCTTCAACCAGTTTAGATTTATGCTCGATAAATTTGCCTGTAGTGCCATTTAAAGCAATCATTTGGCGAATTAAGGTGCATATAATATAGTTGTCAATTAAATTAAAAATTCTATGCTAATAATTCCTGCAATCGATTTAAAAGATGGTCAATGTGTTCGCCTTAGAAAAGGGTTGATGGAGGATAGTACGGTTTTTTCTAATAACCCATCAGAGATGGCAGCTAAATGGGTTGATGAAGGAGCAAGAAGACTTCACTTAGTTGACCTTAATGGCGCGTTTGAAGGTAAGCCAGTTAATGCAAAGTGCGTTAATGAAATCACAAAAAAATTTCCAAATTTACCTGTCCAAATTGGTGGTGGGATTCGTGATTTAAACACTGCTAGCGCCTATATTGATGCTGGAATAAGCTATCTTATTATTGGAACTATGGCTGTAACAAAGCCTGAGTTTGTGTCTAATTTATGTAGAGAATTCCCAGGTAAAATTATTGTTGGACTTGATGCAAATAATGGACTTGTGGCGACAGAGGGATGGGCTAAACAGACAGATTTAAATATCATAGATTTGTCAAAAAAATATGAGCAATATGGCGTTAGTTCAATTATTTATACTGATATTGCTAGAGATGGGATGATGCAGGGCGTTAATGTTGAGGCAACAGCCAATCTTGCAAAGCACACTTCCATTCCAATAATTGCGTCTGGTGGTATAACTAATCTTGATGATATTGCTGCACTTTTGAAAAATGCGCATCACGGCATCATGGGCGCCATAACTGGAAGAGCCATTTATGAGGGAAGACTTGACTTTCAGGATGCACAAACAATGAGTGATATTTATGATAGTTGAAGTTGCTTATGCTCTGCCTAATAAGCAAAGCCTTATAAGCATTGAGGTTGAAAGTGGATCTACATTAAAAGAAGCTATAGAGGCTTCTGGGATTCTTGAAGTTTTTGAGCAGATTGATCTTACAAAGGATAGGGTTGGTATTTTTTCTAAGTTTGCAACCCTTGATACTATCCTTCGTGAAAAGGACCGAGTTGAAATTTATAGACCTCTTGTTGCTGATCCTAAAAAAGCTCGTAAGGAGAGGGCAGCTGAGGGAAAAGCAATGCGAAGCAATAAAAAAAACCAATCCAAGGTAAAATAAGCAACATACAATCCATTCATTATAATTATGAACGCAGAAAAACCTCCCAGTTGGCCATTATTTAATAGGTTATTTGATAAGGTTTTCCCTCAAACTTTAAAGCCCCGAGCACAGTTAATGCAGGCCTTAGAAGAGGCTGAAGAAAACCTAGTTATTGACCCATATAGCAGGTCTGTTATTGAAGGCGCGTTGCAAGTTGAAAGCCTAAAAGTGCGAGACGTAATGGTTCCTCGCTCAAAAATGACTATGATAAATTCAGAGTCATCCACTGAGGATTTGCTTCAAATCATGGTCAGTTCATCACATTCCCGCTTTCCAATTCACAATGTTGAGCAGGACTCAATACTGGGTATCGTATTAGCTAAAGATTTGTTAGCTCACTTTGCTCAAGACAATAAGGACGAGTTTAACTACAGAGAGTACCTTAGGGATGCTTTATCTGTTCCTGAAAGTAAGCCTTTAGGCGTTTTGCTCAGAGAATTTCAACAAAATAAATCTCATATGGCAGTTGTTCTTGACGAGTATGGAGAGATTGCTGGATTAGTAACTTTAGAAGATGTGATTGAGCAGATTGTTGGTGAAATTGAAGACGAACATGACAAGGAAGAAGATAATATTATTGATTATGGAGATGGACGCTATTTACTTCAAGCCAATACACCTCTAGTAGAGTTTAATGAATTTTTTGAATCTAATATCATAAGTGATAATTACGACACTGTAGCTGGTTTAGTCATTTCAGGTTTTAGCTATCTTCCAGAGCAAATGAGTGAAATTAGCCTTCATGGCTTTGAGTTTAAGGTTCTAAAAACTGATACTCGAAGACTTCTCTTACTTGAAGTGCAACGTAAAATAATAGATATTAAGTCCTCAAAAGATAAAGTTAGTTCTTAATTGTTTTGTCAAAAGTTATCAATCAATTAGTATAATCCAGCATTATGAATTCACTCGAAAAAACAACGCAGTTAGCAATTGACCTAATTAAAAAAAATAAAGTCACAGATTTTGAGTTCTCTGTTGGAAAAAGCTCAGGTATTTCTACTGCAGTCAGATTATCAAATGTTGAAACATTGCAATACAGTCTAGATACTAGTTTTGATGTGAGCGTTTATATTGGGAAAAATAAAGGTCAGGCTGCAAGTGTTGACCTCAGTAAAGAGAGCCTAAAGAAGGCTATTGATTCTGCATGTTTAATTGCTAAATATACCCAAGAAGACCCCTTTAATGGACTAGCTCCAAAGGATAGAATGGCGTGGGATGCACCTGATTTAGACCTTTACCATCCTTGGACTCTGGATGCTAAAGAAAGCATTGAGATTGCTAAAGAGTGTGAACAGATTGCATTAGAGCAGACTGAAATTGATAATTCAGATGGCGCTGAGTTATCAAGTTTTGAGGGCGAAAGCTATTATGCTAATTCAAATGGACTGATCACTAAGTCAAAAAATAGTAAGCATTCGCTCTACTGCTCTTTGATAGCAAAAAGAGACTCTGAAATGCAAACGGGCTATGAATATGCAATTGCTCTTGACTCTAGAGATTTAACGAGCCCATCTATAATTGGTCTTGAAGCTGCAAAAATGGCCCAACAAAAACTTGGTTCTCGTAACTTGGAATCTCAAAAATGTCCTATTATATTTACTGCGCGACAATCATCCGGTTTATTTTCGCAATTACTAGGAGCTCTGAGCGGCTCGAGGCAGTATAAAAAAACATCCTTCTTGTTAGACTCGTTAGGTAAAAAAGTCCTACCAGGGTCTATTAATATTTATGAAGATCCACTTCAATTAAAAACTCTTGGCTCAAGGGCATTTGATTTAGATGGGGTATTAAAATCAAAACAGTTTTTTGTCGAAGATGGAAGGGTGACCACTTACCTAATGGGCCAATACTCTGCAAACCAACTTGGATTGAAATCAACCGCGAATGCTGGCGGCGTCAGCAACTGTCGAGTTAGCTCTAATTATGATGGTGGAATTGAAGAATTAACAAAGAATATGGATAAAGGCCTTATTGTAACTGACTTAATGGGGCAGGGTATTAATGCAACAACGGGCGATTATTCTCGAGGTGCAAGTGGTTTTTGGGTAGAAAAGGGTGAAATTCAATATCCAGTTTCTGGGATTACTATTGCTGGAAATCTAAAAGATATGTTGAAGAATGTTATTTCTATAGGTAATGATTTTGATAATAGAAGTAATCTAAAAGTGGGCTCAACTTTGGTAAGTGAAATGACTATTGCCGGGGAAGGGTAATTGAAAGAATTTGATGTCATCGTCATTGGTGGCGGTATGATTGGTCTTGCATTTACTTTAGCGCTCTCAAGAAAAAAAAACTTTAAAATTGCAATTATTGATCCAAATGAATGCAACCCAGAGATCAGCAGTTCATTCCACACCAGAGTCAGTGCAATTACTCCATCGTCAAAAGATTTTCTTAGTTCTATTAATGTTTGGGATGACATTAATAGAAAACAAGGGTTTGTGTCAACACGGGTATGGGATCAAAACTCTCATGGACACCTGAACTTTTATGCAAAAGATGAAGGTATTGAGCATCTTGGATTCATTGTAGAGAATGATTTAATACAATCTGCTTTATATCATGCAATCGATCAAACCAAGGTTCAAATTATTCATGCAAAGCTCGACGAGTTAATAAAAAATGAATTTGGCTATGAGGTTGCCCTTGATAATAAAAAAAGCTTATTTTGTAAGTTAGTGATTGGGGCTGATGGAGCTAATTCCAAAGTAAGAAGTCTTGCTAATATTGAAGTATCTTCACATGACTATAAGCAAAAAGCTATTATTGCTAATGTAGTTAGTGAAAAGTCACTAGATAATACAACTTGGCAGAGGTTTTTATCAGATAGTATTATTGCTTTATTGCCTCTTTCAGAAAATCAGGCTTCAATTGTATGGTCTTGTAAAGATGAGTTTGCTGATAAGCTCGAAGAGATGGATATTACTAGCTTTAACCAATCTTTATCTGAAGCAGTTGAATATCGATTTGGTGAATTAAAGCTACAAAGCTCAAGAAATATTTTTCCCTTAGTCTCTAGGAGTGCTAAGGACTATACGCTTTCAAATCTTGCTTTAATAGGTGACGCGGCTCATAGTATTCATCCATTAGCTGGCCAGGGCGCTAACTTAGGTTTTTCAGATGCAATGGAGCTTAGTAAGCAGATAGTTGAAAATACTGATAAATCATTGGGCGATCCCCTAGTTTTAAGGAGGTATGCAAGAGCACGCCGATTAGATAATGAATTAATGTCAAAAACAATGACAGGACTTGATTGGGCGTATAAAGAAAATAATGAGTCATTTCGATGGCTTAGGGGTTTTGGTATGAACATTATTGATGAGACCCCAATCCTCAAATCATTTTTCCAAAAACAAGCGCTCGGTAAGGCCAAAAACGACTAGCTACTCGAGGAAGCGAGTTGGAGTGACTATGCCATCAACTGGAACATCCCATGGCTTTGAGTCCAAATGGTCAACTTCTTGACAATCAAATGCAAGGCCAAAGAGTTTTGGTGCTTGGTAATTCTTACTTTTCAGTTTGAAACTTAATGTCTTATCATAGAAACCACCACCCATTCCTAAACGGTTTTTATTTTTATCAAATCCAACAAGTGGCATAAAGATAAGGTCCATTTGTTTAGCGCCCACTACAGGGGTATGGATTGGCTCATCGATTCCAAATCTATTTTTTCTAAAGTGCTCTCCCATTTCAGCAAATTTAAGCTTTTCTTCAACCAGAATTGGGAGGTAAACAAAACAGCCATTATTTTTTAAGAATTTAATAGTATCTTCTGTCTCAATTTCTCCATCATTAGGAATGAAAATTGCAATATGTTTGGCATTTTCGAAAAGGCCATTTTTTTGACATTGGTGCAGGATTTTTTGACCATCTTCCTTGCGGGTTTTTTCATCAATGGATTTGCGGAGTTGTCTGAGTTGTCTTCTTAGTTCTATCATTAATGAAGATTTTAAGAGAAAAGCTGTTTAATTAGTAAAGTAATGTAATAGAGTGAGGTTTAATATTCTTCAGATAGGTCCATTGTGCCGTGTTGAATTGTCCTGAACCTTTCTGGTTCAAGGCGGAAGTTCGATGTTTACCGCAGGTTTCCCACTTCAAGGTGGGCTTACACAATAGCAACCAATCTCATCTCCTTTTCTATACTTAATCGGCTCAGGGAAATAAATCAAAGCACGAACACAACAGATAATTAATTATCACCTCTGACTAATCCAATTGCAATACAGTTTCTTCTTAATATTCAAAAATATACTTAATTTTTAGAAGGTTGTTCGTATAAAATCACCCGATTCATTCTTTCCTACAAGTTTACTAAGTGACTATATTAGCTGCAATTTTACTATTAGTTATCATTATGGACCCTATTGGGAATGTCCCTGTATTTTTAAGTATTCTCAAAAATATACCACTCGAAAGACGAAGAATAATAATTATTCGTGAGCTGTTAATCGCTTTCATAATTTTATTGTTTTTTATGTTTGTTGGTAGATATTTGCTTCAGATGCTAGAAATAGAACAATCTTCACTTGGGGTTACAGGAGGAATTATATTGTTCATCATTGCTATAAGAATGATTTTCCCAGGTACTAAGCCTCTATTTGGTCACAATGAAACAACAGAACCTCTTATTGTTCCTCTAGCTGTTCCAATGCTAGCTGGCCCTTCAGCTATTGCAGCAGTCATATTATTTATGGCTCAAGAGCCAAATAGATGGGTTGAATGGACCCTAGTTGTATTTGTTGCTTGCTTAATATCAGGTGTCATATTAGTCTCTTCAGAAACACTAGGAAGAAAACTTGGTAATAGGGCATTAATCGCAATTGAACGGTTAATGGGCATAATATTGGTGATGGTCTCGGTTGACTTTATATTAGATGGAATTAAACAAACATTTGGTATTTAATATTTTAACCGTCCAGTTTAGTAAATTTGCAATTTAACCATAAAGCACTGATTTGCTATGTTGTAAGTCACAAGCTATAATTGCCTCTTTTTTTTGAAGATTGAAATGTCAAAAAGTTCTGCACCTATAGTAATGAAATTTGGTGGGACAAGTCTTAGGGATGAGATTTCTCGTTCCCATGTCTTAAATCATATCAAACATTATGCTGATTCTGGTGAAAGTGTCGTGGTTGTAGTTTCTGCAATGGGTCGGAAGGGTGAACCATATGCAACGGATACACTTGTAGCTCTATTAAAAGATGTGGGTCATAATATTAATCCAAGAGAACTAGATCTCGTTATGAGCGTTGGTGAAACGCTATGCTCAGCATTCTGTGCTCATCTTTTAAGTTGTAACGGAATGCCTGCAGTTTCATTTAATGGAAGACAGTCAGGAATTTTGACGGATGATAATGCTGGGAATGCTGAAATATTAGATGTTAATCCATCTCGCATTGTTGAGGCGCTTGATCAAGGAGATATTGCAGTAGTGGCAGGTTTTCAAGGGGTTAATGAAAGGGGTGATATTCGCACACTTGGAAGGGGCGGAAGTGACACTTCTGCAGTAGCATTAGCGGCAGCTTTAGGTGCAGAGAAGGTTGAAATATTTTCTGATGTTGATGGTATTGCAAATTGTGATCCAAGACAGGTGGAAGCCTCTAGTTATCTTGAGTCAATCAGTGTTCAGCAAATGTTAGCTATGGCTGATGAAGGGTCAAGAGTTATCCACCCTCGAGCAATTGAGGCCTCGATTAAAACTAAAACACCAATTGTTGCAAGAAATACTTTTAATAATTCAATTGGAACGACTATTCATCATAAAGAAGCATCTGAAAAAGAGGTTGTTGCAATTGCTCATCGAGATAATATGGTGCTAATAGAATTTGCGCTTGAGCATAAAGCCTCAAGTCATGTCGATGGCGTTGTGTATATTGACTCAAGGAGATTGTTGCTTAATGATGATGTTTATTTAAGTGATAAACTAGCGCAACTTGAAGAAAAACTAGGCTTCTATAAGTTGAGTAGGCATTGGGCTACGATTTCTGTTGTCTTCAATAATAAGGTGTCTAAAAAACCAGCTGATCTTGATTATGCTGAGCTTTTAGATTCACCTAAAAACATTATCAGCTATCTTCTTAAAGAAACAAAGGTTAGGGAAACATTAAAGTTTCTGCATGGAAGATATACTTAAATAAAGGCTAAGGCTTGTAACCGCCGTTATTGACGTAACTTAATAATACTTCATCAGAAAATTCTATTTCTAGTTCCGCTGCTTTCTTTTCTACCGGCTCTCTTAGGTCGCCATCAGCTATTTCAATTATTTCATCATTCCAATCAGTAAGGTATGAGTCAGCATCTGTAGCATCTGCAACTGACGCTGCAGAGTCAACAGCCTCCATAAAGCGATTATCTAGCTGAACTTTTTCAACTTCTCTTCTGCTTTTTTTAATCATAACCATTGTTGGTATATCGCGCCATTTCTTTATTGTTAAATTCATCTAATTCTCCAAAAAATATAGTAAATTATAGCCGGAATAAATTTTGAAAAATTCTACCATTAACTAATTGATGTAATTGCTATAATTTAGGTATATAATTCGCTTTTTTTGGTGAGAGTTTACATTGAGGATTTGATGAAAAATAAAACACAAGTGGTGGTTATTGGAGGCGGAGTTGTTGGCGCAGGGACCCTATACCATTTAGCAAAAAAAGGTTGGACTGATGTCGTATTGGTTGAGCGCAAAGATTTAACTTCTGGCTCAACATGGCATGCAGCTGGCTTATTGCCACTCTTTAATATGAGTTATTCAGTTGGAAAACTACATCAATATTCAGTCGACTTCTATCATGAGCTAGAAAAAGAGACTGGGATGAACGTTGGCTTTAGTGTTGTATCAAATATCCGCCTTGCAAATTCTCAAGATCGAATGGACGAGTATAAGTATTATGCTGGCGTTGGAAGCACCGTAGGTGTTAATGTTAATTTTTTAACGCCAGAAGAAATTAAAGAAGTTTGGCCTTTATGTAATACGGAAGGCTTGTTGGGCGCTATTCAGCATCCTGACGATGGATATATACAGCCAGCAGACTTAACTCAAGCATTATGCAAAGGTGCTAGAAATCGTGGTGCTGAGATTTATGAGCACACACTAGTAGAAGGAATTACACAACAAAAAGACCAGAGCTGGATTGTATCCACCGATAAAGGCGACATTGCCTGCGAGCATGTTGTCTCTTGTACAGGTAGTTTTGCCAGAAAAACTGGTGAAATGGTTGGTTTAGATGTTCCAGTAATTCCTGTTGAACATCAGTTTCTAGTAACAGAGCCTCATCCAGAAATTTTAGAAAGAAAAAAACAAGGACTTCCTGAAATGGCCGTTCTACGTGAATCTGATGCAGCCTATTATTTGCGAGAAGAGGCTGGCGGAATGATCTTAGGAATTTACGAAAAAGGCGCACCTGTATGCTACGTTGATGGCCCTAAAGACGACTGTCAATATGAGTTATTTAATGGTGAACTTGATCGCATAATGCCGCATATTGATCGCTGTATAAATCGTGTTCCTGCGTTTGGCGAAGTAGGAATTAAGGATGTATATAACGGAGCTATTGCATACACTCCTGATGGAAATCCAATTGTTGGACCTGCGCCAGGACTAAAAAACTTTTGGCTCAATGAAGGCCATAGTTTTGGCATAACTGCTGCGGGCGGAGCTGGATGGCAGCTCGCTGAGTGGATTGTTGATGGAGAGCCTACAGTTGACATGATGGGCGTTGATCCTCGTCGTTTTGGTCCTTATGCTACTCGAGGATATTTGAAAGAAAAAAATGAAGAGGCTTACGCAAATGTTTTTACAACTCACTATCCCGATGAAGAGAGAAGTGCTGCAAGACCCTTGAAAACTGCACCCTGTTATGATCGTATGAAAGCTTTGGGGGCTGTATTTGGAAGTGTATATGGTTGGGAGCGTCCAAATTGGTTCATGCCCAGTGCTGATTATTCTCTGAGTGTAGAGGAGTTAAATCAAGAAGATCCAGCAAAAGTATTGATGAATAAAAACCATGCGACAGCTCTAGAGGATGGACGAATTGTAGAAAAAAATTCATTTAGGCGCTCTAATTATTTTGAACATGTTGGAAATGAATGCAAGCATGTTAATGATAAAGTTGGACTACTAGATATGTCTGCTTTTGCAAAATGTATAGTTAAAGGACCTGGAGCAGAGGAATGGCTTGAATATATCTTTGCAAACAAGATGCCTAAAGCTATTGGTAGAATTAGTCTGGTTCATATGCTCTCTTTAAATGGAGGGGTTCGAGCGGAATTTACAGTCTATAAAACCGGTCCTCAAAGTTATTATTTAGTTTCAGCAGGTGCATTTGAAACGCATGATCATGACTATTTGTTTAAGCTCTTACCAAAAGATGGGAGTGTGAATATCCAGCGAGTTACAACACAAACTGGTGTGCTTGTTTTAGCTGGCCCAAGGTCTCGTGATGTCCTTCAAAAACTGACTGATACTGATTTATCAAACGACAACTTTAAGTGGCTAACAGGTAAAAAAATTAATGTAGGCTACGCAACTGCAGAAGCCCTGAGAGTTAACTTTGTTGGTGAGCTTGGTTGGGAGCTACATCATCCAATTGAAATGCAGAATTACATATTTGATCAGCTAATGGAGGCTGGAGCTGAGTTTGAAATTAAACCATTTGGTATACGTGCAATGGATAGTATGCGCCTTGAAAAATCTTACCGATTAATTCCAAGAGAGATGTCAATTGAATATTCCGCTTATGAGTCTGGTCTTGATCGTTTTGTAAAGCTTGACAAAGAAAATGATTTCATAGGTAAATCTGCTCTCAAAGAGTGGCAGGATCGCGGGCCTTCAAATGGATTTGTCACTCTGGAGGTTTTAGGAGTAGTTGATGCAGATGCACGCGGTTCAGAGGCGATCTATAAAGATGGCGAGGTTGTTGGAAGAGCTACATCTGGAGGATATGGGTGGCGCTGTGAAAAGTCACTCGCTCTAGGACTTGTAAGGCTTGAACTTGCAACTCTTGGAACAGAACTTGAAATTGAGATATTGGGTGAAAGGTATAAAGCTATTGTGATAGAAGAGTCACCTTTTGACTCAACGAATGAGTGCCTAAGGAGCTAAAGAATGTCTATTATTAAAAAACAATCTGAGTTACACGAAGACATGGTGACATGGCGTCATCACATTCATAAACATCCCGAGCTTAGCTTTAAAGAAGATCTAACAAGTGACTATATAGCTGCAGTTCTTGAGGCCAATGATATCGAAATGCATCGCGGCTTGGCAGTTACAGGAATAGTAGCCACTATTCATGGAAAAAAAGAAGGGCGTGTCATTGGTCTTCGAGCAGATATGGATGCTCTTCCTATTCAGGAAAAAAATGATTTTAGTCATAAATCAGTTCATGATGGAAAAATGCATGCATGTGGTCATGATGGTCACTCAACAATGCTACTTGGCGCTGCTGTTCACTTAAAAGAAAATAATAATTTTTCAGGAACAGTTCATTTTATTTTTCAACCAGCTGAAGAAGGTGGCGGTGGCGGTCGTGTGATGGTGGAAGAGGGTATATTTGAAAAGTTTCCTTGTGAAGCTGTATATGGGATGCATAACTGGCCAGGAATGGCTGAAGGGCAATTTGCTGTTCATGATACGGCTGTAATGGCTGCTAATGAAACACTCAAAATTTCTATCAAAGGCAAGGGTGGCCATGCAGCAATGCCAGATCAGTGCGTTGACCCTGTAGTAATTGGAGCTCAAATTATTACTGCACTTCAAAGTGTGGTTTCAAGAAATGTTGCCCCTCTTGATTCTGCTGTCGTAAGTATTACAATGCTTGATGCAGGCTTTGTCTCTAATGTTATTCCAAACGACATGAACCTAACTGGCTCTTTAAGATACTTTTCAACAGATGTAGGGAATGAAGTCAAAGCAAAAATTAAGAAAATTGTTGAGGGTATAAGTCACTCAATGGGAGCGACAGCAACGTTCAGTTCAACGCCAAATTATCCAGCAACAGTTAACACCCCAAAACATGCTGAGCTTTGTGCAAACGCTGCAGCAGAGGTTGTAGGAAGTGGCAATGTTTTGAGAAATGAGAAGCCAAGTATGGGCTCTGAAGATTTTTCTTTTTTGCTTAACGCCTCAGAGGGTGCTTATATTTGGATTGGGAACGGGCTAGTTCCTGAGGATGGTCCTGAGGGCGGCTGCATGCTCCACAATACAGAATATGATTTTAATGATGAGATTCTTCCTCTTGGAAGTAGCTATTGGGTGCAACTAGTCCAAGGCATTCTCAAGTAAGTATTTTTTTGATTTTAAGGTTTAATTTATGTTTTCTCATGCGATTGTTAGGGCTCCTGGTAAGAGTCTAATTAATGGATTAAGTGATTCGAAAGATTTAGGATTACCAAATTATGATAATGCAATTATTCAGCATACGGCTTATATAGAGGCACTGAAATCTTGTGGTGTTGAAGTTAATGTTCTTGAGCCTTGTGAACAATACCCAGATTCAACATTTATTGAAGACGTAGCTCTAGTAACTCCAGAGTGCGTAATAATTACGCGCCCAGGAGCTCCAACCAGGAGAGATGAGGTGAGTCAAATAGATTATGTATTAAGAAAAGAATTTATGAATATTGAATATATTGAAGCGCCAGGAACAATAGAGGCTGGAGATATTATGATGGTTGGCAGTCATTACTATATTGGTTTGTCAGATCGAACTAATGTCGATGGCGCTGAGCAAGCAATTAAACTGCTGCAAAAATATGGTTTAACAGGTTCAACTGTTGAGCTAAATGATGTTCTTCACCTTAAGACTGGACTTTCTTATCTAGAAAATAATAAGTTAGTAGTATGTGGAGAGTTCCTGAGTAATCCAATTTTTGAAAATTATGATTTTATAGAAATACCACAAGAGGAAAGTTATGCGGCAAACTGTATTTGGGTCAATGAATTTGTAATTATTCCATCTGGATATCCAATATCAAAAGGGAGGATTTCAGATGCAGGTTTTAAAATAATTGAAGTTGATGTTTCAGAATTCAAAAAGCTTGATGGAGGTTTAAGCTGTTTGTCTTTAAGGTACTAAGAAATTCTTAATTTAATGATTAAGGTTTTAATTTAATCAAATATTTCTTTAATTTCTTCAAACGTTGCTGTTATAGCATGAACATTTGAGTAACCCATTTGTTGAATTGTTAGAGCTGCAAGTGAGGCTCGACCTCCACCAGCACAGTGAGTCAATATTAAAGTTTCAGGATTGGGACACTGCTTGCCGATTTTCATTTCAATTAATCCTCTAGAAATATTTATCGAATCATTGAGACTCAATTCTTCATAATTATTTACTTCACGAACATCAATAATTACAGAATTATTTGAATTTTGATAGAGAAGTTTTGCTGCGTTTGCATCAACACAATTAATTTTTGTTTGAGCATCTGATATTAATTCACCTGCACTTTTGATCATTGAGAATCCCTTAATAGTTAATAAAGTTGTACCTTAATGTTTGAAGTGACGAATACCCGTAAATATCATTGCTATTCCATGTTCATCAGCAGCAGCAATTACTTCCTCATCACGCATAGAACCACCAGGATGAATAATAGCACTAATTCCAGCTTCTGCAGCAGCATCTATTCCATCTCGAAAAGGAAAAAAAGCGTCTGACGCCATTACTGAGCCCTTGACTTCAAGGTTTTCATCGGCAGCTTTAATGCCAGCAATTTTAGCAGAGTAGATCCTTGACATTTGACCTGCTCCAACCCCGATCGTCATTTGATTTTTTGCGTAGATAATTGCATTAGACTTTACATATTTAGCAACTTTCCAAGCAAACAATAAGTCGAGCATTTGTTTGCTAGTAGGCTGAATTAAAGATACGCATTTGAGATCAGAAGATTTTAAAATAACTAAATCTTTATCCTGAATAAGAAGGCCTCCAGATATTTTCTTATAGTCAAAAGTATGTTTAGCCTTTTGAAGATCACCACACTCAAGAACCCTAATGTTTTCTTTTTTAGATAGTATAGATTTAGCTTTAGAGCTAATTCTTGGGGCAATGATTACTTCAACAAATTGTTGCTTGGTAATAGATTGAGCAGTCTCTTCATTAAGTTCACGATTAAACGCAATAATTCCCCCAAATGCAGATGTTGGGTCCGTTTGATAAGCACTAAGATAGGCCAAGTGAATATTTTCCTTTGTTGCTACTCCACATGGGTTCGCGTGTTTAATAATAACGCAGCAAGGCTCTTCAAAATCTCGAACACATTCTAATGCTGCATCAGCATCTGCCAAATTATTGAAGGAAAGAGGTTTTCCTTGGATTTGTTTACTGGAAGAAACAGATGCCTCAGTAAGGTTAGTCTCCTTATAAAATGCAGCACTCTGATGAGGGTTTTCTCCATAACGCATGGTTTGAAACTTTATATATTGCAAATTTAAAGTATTTGAAAACCCGTCTTGTTCACGTCCTAAATAATTTGCTATAGCGCCATCATATTGTGCAGTGTGTTCGAAGGTTTTTAGCGCTAGAGCTTTTCTGGTATCCAATGCAGTATCACCATTGTTATTTAATTCATCTAGAATAAATTGATAATCAGCACTATCAACTATTACAGTTACTGATTCATGATTTTTTGCACTTGAACGTAGCATTGCAGGCCCACCAATATCAATATTTTCAATGGCATCATCATGGGTACAGTTTGGGTTTGAAATAGTTTGTTGAAAAGGATATAAATTTACAACGACTAAGTCAATTGGACTGATGTTATTTTTTAACATTACAGCTTCATCTTTACCTCTTCGAGCTAAAATTCCACCATGGATCATTGGATTGAGAGTCTTAACACGGCCTGACATCATTTCTGGATAGCCTGTGAAATCCGATACTTCAATTACAGGGATATTATTATCTTTTAGAAGTTTGGCAGTTCCACCCGTGGAAATAATTTCGATATCTAGTGAAGAAAGTCCTAGAGCAAATTCAACTACTCCAGTTTTGTCAGAAACGCTAATTAAAGCTCGCTTAATAGACATCTTTTAAGAATTAAAATTTAGATATTTTAAGGAATTGATTATAAACTCTTACAGGTTATAAAGGCTTACTTTTTTCTTTAGGGTTGCTCTGTTTATGCCAAGGATTCTGGCAGCTTCGCTTTGATTTTGATTGACTTTATCGAGGACAAACTTAATGGTAGCTGACTCAGTTTGTTGGGTAACCATCTTAAAAACTCCATTTGATGTTTCACCATTCAAGTCCGAGAAGTACTTCTCGAGACTATCTTTGATACAATCCTGTAAACCCCTTTGTGTCATATTGAATACAAAAAATCATGAAAAATTGAATATTGTTCAGAGTGATCAGACACTCTATTAATGTTTGGCCAAAATGCTGTCCCTTTTTCTTGGTCAAGGTGCATAGAATACCAAAAAATATGCTTTCTGGATAACTGTGTTCCCATTTTATGTCCATAAAAATCATGAATTTGAAGAATATGGCTCAAGATAAGGGGAATTTTTTTATCTAAAGAAGTTTCTTCTGCTTTGTTTCCAGTCTTTAAGAAATGATTAACCTGACCAACTAGCCAAGGATTTCCTTGCGTTGCTCGACCAAGCATTACTGCTTCGGCACCAGTCAAGTCTAATACATCTTTAGCTTTTTCTGGGGAGGTGATATCGCCATTTGCAACAACAGGAATTGATACTATTTTGGTAATTTTTTTTACTGTATTAAATTCAGCTTCACCGTTATATTTTTGTGACCTGGTTCTCCCATGAATTGCCAGCATTTGTATGCCAAAATCTTCAGCAATTTTTGCGATAATAGGGGCATTTTTATTTTCTTCATTCCATCCTGTGCGCATTTTAAGAGTAACAGGAATATCAACGGCATTAACGACAGACTTAATAATGTCTTCAACAAGTTTTTCGTTTTGCATTAAAGCTGAACCGGCAGCTTTATTGCAGACTTTTTTTGCAGGACAGCCCATATTAATATCTATAATATCTGCCCCAAAATCAACTGCTTTTCTGGCTGATTCTGCTAATTCTTCTGCTTCTGAGCCTGCTATTTGAATACTAATAGGAGATTGTTCTGAGGTAAAGTCTAAACGGTGTTTTGATTTATTTGAATTAAGAAGGTGGTTTTGCATCACGACCATCTCAGATGTTGTTAGGCCAGCACCTTGTGCTCTGCATATCATTCTAAAGGGTTTATCACTCGTACCTGCCATTGGCGCAAGTAAAACTTGTGATGGAAGAGAGTAAGGGCCAATATTCATAAAATTAAAATTTTAAGGTATTTTTTTCGGCTTTCTTTTTTAGGCGTTTTTGTTTCAATTTAGATAAATGATCTACAAATAATATGCCATTTAAGTGATCCATTTCATGTTGTATACAAACTGCCAGCATCTCACTTGCATCAATTTCACACAACTCACCAAGCTGATTAAGCGCACTAACTTTTATTTCATTGGATCTTTTAACACTTTCATAGTAATTTGGAACTGAAAGGCATCCTTCCTCCCATTCAATTTCACCATTTTTTTCAATTATTTTTGGGTTTATTAGACATAGTGGCTGGTTGCATTCATCTGAAATATCAATGACAATGATGCGCTTATGAAAATTAACTTGGGTTGCGGCTAAACCGATTCCAGGAGCGTCATACATTGTTTCAAACATATCTTTAACTTGTTTCTTGATCTCTGTATTAACGGCGTCTACTTCATTTGCAACCGTCCTTAAGCGCTTATCAGGGTACTTTAAAATGTCTAAAATCATGTTTTATTCATAACAGTGTTATGTATTTTGTTAAGTTGATTTGGATAATCTTGGTTATAGTGCAAGCCTCTGCTTTCCTTTCTTGAGATGGCTGATTCTACAATAATTTTTGATGTTTGAGCTAAGTTTCTTAGTTCAATTAAATCATCAGTTATAGTATAAATTCGGTAATATTCATCAACTTCTTTGTTTATTTGTTGAATTTTTAAATGGGCTGAATTAAGTCGATTATCACTTCTGACAATGCCTACAAAGTTCCACATAATGAGTCTGATTTCAAGCCATAAGTGGGCGATAACTACTTTCTCTTTTGAAGGGGCGACTCTAGAAGCATCCCATTTTGCAATTGAAGGGAATACTTCTTCGAAGATGCTATCATTAATATGTTTGGCGCAAGATTTTGCAAAAACAATGCATTCAAGTAAAGAGTTACTTGCTAATCTGTTGGCACCATGCACACCAGTATGAGCTACTTCTCCAATCGCATAAAGGTTCTTAATATTGCTTTGTGCATCTAAATTTGTATCAACTCCACCACATGTGTAATGAGCAGCTGGGACAACTGGCAAGGCTTCATTACATATATCAATGCCTAGCTCATTACATCGCTGTGAAATAGCTGGGAAGCGTGACTTAATCCATTTGGCATCTTTGAATGAGATATCAAGATAAACGCAATCATACCCATTAACCTTCATCTCATTATCGATAGCTCTTGCCACAATATCCCTGGGAGCAAGTTCAAGTCTAGAGTCATACTTGTGCATGAATTCTTTACCATTCGGTAGAAGTAGTTTTGCTCCTTCACCTCTTAATGCTTCAGAAATTAGAAATGATTTAGCATGTGGATGAAAAAGACATGTTGGGTGAAACTGTGTAAATTCCATATTAGTAATATGACACCCAGCTCGATAGGCCATGGCAATTCCATCGCCAGTTGAGGTGTCTGGGTTTGAAGTATAAAGGTAGGATTTTGATGCTCCTCCAGTGGCTAATATAGTTTTATGGGAGGAAAAAGTACTAACCTCTTTTGTACTCTTATTGAAAACATATGCTCCATTACAGTTTCCATTATCAACTAGCAGGTCAACTGCTACATATTGCTCAAAAAGTGTAATATTATTTTTTTGTTTAACTTTTGCTAGTAAGTTAACTTGGATTGATTGACCAGTTTTATCAGCAACATGAGCTACTCTTTTTGAACTATGACCACCTTCAGTAGTTAGGTCGTAGCTGTTATTGACGTGTGAAAATATTACACCAGTATTTTCAAGGTCTGAAATTGCTGAAGGAGCTTGCTCCACCATAAACCTAATACTTTTTTCACTGCCTAAGTTAAGTCCAGTATTTATTGTGTCCAAAATATGTGACTCAAAGTTATCTTCTGGGTCAAGCACTGCAGATATGCCACCTTGTGCGTAATAAGAAGAGCCTTCTAATACCTTATCTTTCGCTATTACAGCTATTGAGAGTTTTTCAGACAGCTGAATTGCACTCATTAAGCCTGCAGCTCCAGAGCCTATAATAAGAACATCAAATTGATAATTGTTTGCCATAATTTATTGATACAAAAAGACACAAAATAAAAATTATTAAATTAATTTTTATATATAATTTTGCGTAAGTTAAAAACTACTATATTTAACTTATTTCTCCTTTTAATAGTAGACTAACCCCACTCTCTTATTCGAGGTGGGGTTTTTTATTTTATAAGCCTTTGGTTATTCATTTTGGGTTTAAAAATTATTAGCAACTTGGGAAGTAATGTTAGATTAACAATTACAGCACTCAACATAGCAATTGCCATAAAAATACCAAAATAAATACTCGGAGTAAAGTGCGATAATATTAGAACTAAGAACCCAATTGCAACTGTGGCAGCAGTATAAAACATTGAGATACCAATAGTGCTATGCGTTCTATACATCGAAGATAAGTAGTCACCATCCTTTAAAACCTCATTTTGAAATCTACTAATGTAATGGACTGCATTATCAATTCCGATTCCAATAGCAATGGCTGCTATAGTTATTGTCATAATATCTAGCGGTACATTTGCTAAACCCATAACCCCTAAGATTAATAGCGATGGAATTACATTTGGCAACAAAGCTATAAGTGCAATTGATGCTGATCTAAATATGAATAAAAAAAGTATAAAGATAATTATAAAGACGCTAGTTATAGTCTTTATTTGAGATTCAAATAAACTCTGTAGAAGATTGTTGTAAAGTGAAAATGTCCCTGTGAAATAAAAATCTTCTTGATTAAAGTTAAAGTTTTTAATCAACTCATTATTGATGTCATTAATGAGTTGGTTTCTATTTAGCCCTATTGTTGTTTCTTTAATTCTTGCTACAATTCTTATTTGGTCACTATCATCTGATATGTGTGGCTTTAAAATCTGTTCTTTAGCAAATTCAGGCATATTATTTTTACCTAAAGTTAACAAAAATCCATTAGGTGCTTTTCCATTATTTGATTTTTTAAGGACCTGCATGAATGTATCAATTGATAAAACCTTTCCAATGCTGGGTATGCTATCAAGGTACTTATGAACCTCATGGAAGTCATCCCTTAAGCTTGAATCTGCCCAATACGCATTTGCAATATCATTAAAAACAATTTCCAATGGAACTGTCCCACCTAGCTCTTTATCAATTAAGTGAAGCCCTTGATAAATCTCTGTATTTTTTTTAAAGTAGTTTATAAAGCTATTCTCTACTGTAAGTTTACTTACACCAATAAAAGCAATAATCATAGTTACAATGAGAGTTACTAGTATTTGCTTCCCAAACTTATCGGTAATAATTGCAAATTTTTCTAATACCAAGAATTGATCTGGATGACTTGCAGTTATAGGTTTTGGTAGAAGCATCGTAAATATTGCAAAACTAATAAAGGATAATACAAAAGCTATCATTACTCCTAGACTCATCATTAAGCCAAAGTCAATTACAGGCTTAACATTACTCGTAGTTAAAGAAACAAATGCAGCTATAGTAGAAATTACGGTGTAGGTGCATGGCTTAATCATTTCTGTCAAAGTCTGCTTTGTTAATTCTGAAGACGTTGCATCAGGATTATTGCTCGATATTTCTCTATAGCGAACCACTAAGTGAATAGTTACAGATAGGGTCATAACAAGAAGAAGAGAGAAAAAATTTGCTGAAATAACGGTAACTTTCCAGCCAATAGCGCTTATTACTCCAGTCATGAAAAGAGCGCCAATAATACTAATCATTATTGGAACTGCAACCCATCGAATTTTATGAAAAAAGAATGCTAGCATTATGGACATTGCCAAAATCACAGCAAGACTAAATACTATTAAATCACTTTTGATATATGCAATTGCATCATTTCTTATCATTGGAACTCCGCCCAGGAATAAGCTTGCTTCATTGCGATATTCATTCATCGTTAAACGTATGTCTTCAATTATTACTTTCAAAGTTTCTTGATTAATTAATATTTCTGGATTGTCAGTAGCAAGTGGAATTAACAACGCCGTTGTTTTTAAGTCTGTGCTAACTAGGTTGTCAGCATAAAGTGGGCTATTTTTAAATTCATTTTCAATGTAAGACAGTTCTGCCTTACCATTGTCAATTGTATAAACATCACTCGCAAGTTCAATAAGAGAAAGAGGTGGGGATTGAAATAGAGAAACGTCAAGTATTGATATTACTGAATTAATACCTTCAATATTGAGTAAGTCATCTCTTAAGGAGCGCAGGTGAGATATCTGTTTAGTGTCAAGTATAGTTTCTTCATTAGCCGTGTAGCTAATTACTAACGATTCATCAGAGCTAAAAGTTTTTTGGGTATCAAAATAAAGTTCTAGGTTGTTATCACCCTCTAGTGATAATGACTCTGAGGAGGCATCAAGTGAGAAATTTTGAATTTGTAGAAATGTTGCTCCAATAATAATTAAAAACAGAGCTAAAGACCATGCTGGCTTCTTAATTAAGAAATTCAATAAAGAATTAAGCATATCTGCCTATTTAAAGTTAAAAGGTAAATTTGACAGATGGCTCAGAACCTATCATGATGTCTAAATGCGTCTCAAAAAGAGATTTGGAGTGCCATTCATTTTCATTTAGACGAGTAACTAGAGTTGCATGCATTTGGTTTTTTGATCCAACAACTACAAATAATTTTCCACCTAAATTTAGAAGTTTTTTTAAGTCTTTATTAATTTCAGGAAGAGCACATCCTAGAACAACTGCATCAAACTGCCCATTCTCAAAATTAGAAGTTAGAAAGCTTTCATGCTTAAGGGTTATATTGCTTAAATTAAGTTTATTAATCTTACTTTTTGCTAAAGCATGTAAGTCTTTATCAGCATCAATACTTATAACTGAATTTGATAGTAAAGATAGTACGGAGGTAAAGTAACCGCTTCCAGTGCCAACTTCTAGAACATTTTCATGGCCTTTTAGATCAAGGCTATCTAGAATCCTACCCTCAATTTTTGGTGAAAGCATTTTGCCTACCTTATTAAGAGGTATTTCAATATCAGCAAATACTAACTTCTGATATTCTTCTGGAACAAAGTTTTCACGTGGGGTATCTGTTAATGCTTGATTTGCTCTCACATTGAGACCACCCCAAGGCCTTACTTGCTGTTCAATAACATTTTTTCTAGCTTGTTTAATATCCATATTTCACCTATTTTTTCTTTCTTGGCGGCATCAAATCTGTAATTGTACCTTCAGCCATTTCAGCTGCAAATGCAGTCGTTTCTGAAAGAGTAGGGTGTGCATGAATGGTTAAAGCAATATCGCTCATATCACAACCCATTTCAATGGCTAAAGTAGCCTCAGAAATTAAATCACCAGCATGATTTCCACAAATACCCATGCCAAGAATCTTACCTGACTCAGCATCAAATAAAGCCTTTGATACACCTTCACTTCTTCCTATACTCAAGCTTCTTCCAGATGCAGCCCATGGAAACACACCTTTATCAAACTTAACTCCAGCTTCTATGAGTTCTTTTTCAGTTTTGCCAGTCCATGCTACCTCTGGATCTGTATAAGCGACTGAGGGAATTGTAAGAGCATTAAATCCAGTTTTTTTGCCACTAATTACTTCTGCTGCAACTTTAGCTTCATGAGTGGCTTTATGAGCAAGCATTGGTTGTCCAACAATATCTCCTATAGCAAATATGTTATCAACATTAGTTTTCATTTGATTATTTGTAGTAATAAATCCACTTTTATCAATATTAACGCCAGCTTTTTCAGCATCAATTAACAGACCATTAGGGGTTCGCCCAACAGCAACTAAAACCTTGTCAAATGTGTCTGACTCTGGAGTATCTTTACCTTCAAACTCAACTTTTATTCCTTTTTTTGCTGCAGTCATTTTGGTAACTTTAGTGTTTAAAAAGACATTAGCATAAGTCTTTTTTATTTTTTTAAATAATGGAGTAACAATATCTTTGTCTGCCACAGGAATAATTTGATTGCCAAGCTCAACCATAGTAATTTCACTTCCAAGGGCATCATAAATTGTAGCCATTTCGAGGCCAATAATGCCACCACCAACCACCAGCATTCTTTTAGGTATGTCATCCAACATCAGGGCATCTGTGGAGTCCATTACTCGCTTGTCCTCGAATGGAAACATTGGAAATTTCGTTACTCTTGAGCCTGTTGCAATAATACATTGATCAAATTCAATGACTTCATCAGTCCCATCAAGTGCCACTTGATTCTTCGAAAGAAATTTTGCATAGCCCGTAATTACTTTGACTTTTCTTGCTTTAGCGAGGGCTTGAATGCCACCAGTAAGCTTACTTACTATATCTTCTTTATTTTTTCTAACACCATCAATATCTATTTTAGGGCTTTTAAAAGTAACACCAAGTTCATTTGCATGCTTGGCTTCGTTGATTACTTCAGCAGTATGAAGAAGTGTTTTAGAAGGAATACAGCCCACATTTAAACAAACCCCACCAAGAGTTTTATGACTTTCAATTAAGGTAACTTCATTACCTAAGTCAGCCGCACGAAAAGCAGCTGTGTACCCGCCTGGACCAGATCCAATAACTAAAACTTTAGTTTTAATCATAATAACATCTCCATAATATTGCTAAGAACTTGATTTAGTTCAGCCATAAACTTCGCTCCCTCTGCACCATCTATAACTCTGTGATCATATGAAAGTGCGAGTGGAATCATTGCTGTAGGCTCAAAAGAAGTCCCATTCCAAACTGGCTTTATTTGTGTTCTAGAGACTCCTAAAATTGCAACTTCAGGTGAATTAATAATTGGCGTAAATTGGGTACCACCAATTCCACCTAAGCTTGAAATCGTAAAGCCCGCACCTTTCATTTCGCTTGCCTGTAATTGACCCTCTCTAGCTCGTGAAGAAATATCAGCAAGTTCTTCAGCAAGTTCAACTAATGATTTTTTACCCACATCTTTTACAACTGGAACAAGCAAGCCATTTGGAGTATCAACTGCAATACCAAGATTAAAGTATTTTTTCACTATCAAATTTTCACCACTCTCATCTAAAGAAGCATTAAAGTTTGGATGACGTTTTAAGACTTGAACGACAGCCTTCATAATGAAAATTAGAGGACTTAATTTAATGTTTCTTTCTTTTTGATGTTTGCGAAATTTCTCTAATTGCTCAATATTGACTTCATCAAATTGAGTGACATGAGGTATTGAGCTCCAACTACTTGAGAGGTGTTTTCCGGATATTTTCTTAATTCTAGATAATGGAACTACCTCTACTTCATTACCAGTATCTCCATTAATAACTATTTGTTTTACAAAAGACTTTAAATCTTCCTCTAAGATCCTGCCTTTTTTACCTGTACCTTTAATCTTTGATAAGCTAACTCCAAGTTCCCTTGCTAACTTTCGTATGGAAGGAGAGGCGTGAGAATTTGAATCAGTATTTAAAGAAATTTCTTCTTTAGGGTCTTCAGTTATTGAGCTTGAAACACTTGGTTCTTCAATCTCAATATGTGAACTACCCGTTACTTCTGAATTGCTAGGAGCAGCTGTTTTATTTGAAGCTTCTTCTTCAGGTTCAGAATCACTCTCAATGGTGAGAATGAGCTCGCCTTTAGCTATTTTATCTCCAACTTTTACTTTAAGACTGGCTACCTTTCCTGGAAAGGGCGCAGGGATTTCCATTGTAGCTTTGTCAGTTTCTAATGTAATAAGACTGTCATTTTCATTGACAGTATCTCCAACTTTCACTAAAACTTCAATAACATCAACAGAGTCAAAATCACCTATATCTGGTAACTCGACATTTTTTTGTGAAGTATTAGATTGATTATTTGAACCCGTTACTTCTGAATTGCTAGGAGCAGCTGTTTTATTTGAAGCTTCTTCTTCAGATTCAGAATCACTCTCAATGGTGAGAATGAGCTCGCCTTTAGCTATTTTATCTCCAACTTTTACTTTAAGACTGGCTACCTTTCCTGGAAAGGGCGCAGGGATTTCCATTGTAGCTTTGTCAGTTTCTAATGTAATAAGACTGTCATTTTCATTGACAGTATCTCCAACTTTCACTAAAACTTCAATAACATCAACAGAGTCAAAATCACCTATATCTGGTAACTCGACATTTTTTTGGGTTGGCATATAGACTATTAAATAGCTTTGTATTTTAAGCATGTAATTATCCCAAATTTAGCTTGTGAAGTGGGATAAATATGAAAATAAATTTACATGTCAAAACTAATTTATTTTTATATAATAAGTTAATTATTTTTTTATAATCTAAGTAAGATAATTTTATGACATTAGCACTTTCCACAGATAATCTAACCAAAATATATTCTAATAATCTTGAGGCACTGAAGGGTGTAAATCTAAGGGTAGAAAAGGGTGATTTTTTTGCACTTTTAGGTTCTAATGGCGCTGGAAAAACTACGGCAATTGGAATTATTTCAGGCTTGCTAAAGGGCACCTCTGGTGAGGTAAAGATAAATGGTCTAGATCAAAATAAACATGTAAATGAAGTAAAACAAATGATTGGCTTAATGCCTCAGGAGTTTAACTTTAATCCCCATGAGCCTAATATGGAAATTCTTATGAACCAAGCTGGTTACTTTGGAATTTCTCGCGCAGAAGCTAAAATTCAAGCTGAAGTTCTTTTGAAAAAGATGGAGTTATGGGATAGACGATTTGATGTTGCTCAATCCCTATCTGGTGGAATGAAAAGGCGACTGATGCTGGCTCGAGCATTGATGCATAAACCAAGCATATTAATTCTAGACGAGCCAACTGCAGGCGTTGACGTTGAAATTCGTAAATCAATGTGGGCTTACTTAACTCAGCTTAATAAAGAGGGCATGACAATTATATTAACTACTCATTATTTGGAAGAGGCAGAATCTTTATGCAGGAATATTGCAATTCTTAATGATGGCGATCTTGTTGAGCAGACTAATATGAAGAAGCTTCTTTTAAAAGCGAAGAGGCAAGTACTAATTCTAGACACTATCGAAAAATTGACAAACAATGTTTCTATCACTAATTGTGATTGTCTAGTAATAGATGACACTACTTTACAGGTTGCACAAGGAGAAAATACTTCAATCTCAGATGTAATTTTAAGTTTGTCAGCTCAAAATATTAATGTGTCCCACCTTCGTAGTTCACAAAACCGCTTAGAAGCTTTATTTTTATCAATTACTAGTTAAATATTATTATGTGGATTGCTTATAAAACCATTGTTACAAAAGAGATACTAAGATTTGTAAGAATTTGGATTCAAACGATAATTCCTCCAGTTATTACAACCTCACTATATTTACTAATATTTGGTGGTTTAATGGGTGGGAGAATTGGTCAAATGCAGGGCGTTGATTATCTAGATTTTATAGTTCCTGGAATTATTCTTATGACAGTAATTATGCAATCTTATGCGAATACAGTTTCCTCATTCTTTATGACTAAATATAATAATAGCTTTGAAGAGTTATTAGTTTCCACAACTCCTAATTGGGTGATCTTATTAGGATTCGTGAGTGGTGGGGTTTGTAGGGGGCTAACTATTGGTCTTGCAGTCACCTTTACAATATCATTTTTTGTTGAAATTCAAATTCATAGTTTTATAGTTATAGGTATAACCTTTCTTATAACGTCTGTTATGTTCGCTTTAGCTGGCTTTATAAATGCAGTTTTTGCAAAGACTTTTGATGATATTTCAATCGTTCCAAATTTCGTTTTGCTTCCATTAACTTATCTTGGGGGTATGTTTTATAGTATTGATATATTGCCTAGCTTCTGGAGGAGCGTATCAATTTTTAACCCAATATATTATATGATGGATGCATTTAGAATGGGATTTTTAGGTATTGGCTCTGTTGAGTTATGGAAGGCTTTTTTAGTGCCTTGTATTATGATTATTATTTTGGCATTAATCGCTAATAAACTTTTAAGTCGGGGTGTTAGTATAAAGACAGAATAGGCAGAATGCTCTACAGACCCTATTGCGAAAAGGTTTTAAAGTATTTGTATATTAAATGTATATTAAAAGTATTAATATAACCCCTCACACACATCAAACGAAATTTGAACTTTAATTTAAGTTAACATATAATCATATTTTTTTAGGAGAGACTAATATGGCTCGATCAAAACATGTGGATTTAAATGTTCTAAGCTTCTCAATCTATGCGATTGCCATTATCACATCAGGTGCTTATCTGGGTAACTTAATCAATATGGGGGTGGTACATGCGGCTTTCTGGTTAACCTTAGAGCCAGTTGCATTCATGAATGACTTCGCAGGTAAATTTGATTTGCTTTTGATGACTCTGCCATTAACGTTTTTACCTAGCTTACTTGCAATAATTGTTGCTATCTGGATCACACGGAAAACTATACTCGCTCGAAATTATTGGCTTTGTGCGCTTGTTCTATCTTTGATTGGGCTTGGCCTATCTGCTGTCTACTTTATACCAATGAATAATGGGTTTGTTGCGCAATCATTTACACCAGAAGAGGCTCGTGTAAATCTTGAATTCTGGTACAACTTACATTGGGTCCGAGTTGCACTATCTGCTGTGTCTTGCCTGTTTACGCTCTTGGCATTCAAAGCTACGGTAAATGCTCACCACCAAATAATCCAAAGTTAGAATTGGTAATGGCAATTCAAAACCTTATGTAAGGTTTGAGATGTAATGGTCGAATGAGGTCAATGAACTTAGTTACACATTAATTAACCTTCCCTCATACATCAAACGAAATTTTGAATATAATATCGAATTCATTTTTAAATACTTTTTAACTAATGAATCTAAAAACAGAGAGTATTAATAAAAATTTTAGTTCTTTTGCAAAACTCCTGCATTGGGGTTTTGTGATATTATTTCTTTATGGTTTACTAAAGCAAATAGACAGTATTAATCAATTAGAAGACGATAATCTATTAATGTTCGAAGTAATATTTGCTTTAGCATTTTTATTATTACTCATTATTCGTTTTGTTTATATGAAAACCACCCAACAATCATCAATATCAGATCACACACCTAAATCTCAAAAGTTAGCAGCAAAAATTGTTCATTATGGAATGTATATATGCCTTGCATTGATTCCATTTTCTGGATTAATAATTGGCTGGTTATTTTGGTTAGATTTAAAGGATGGGTTTTTGATTAATTTAGTAATTGGTATTCATGAATTTGCAGTATCAATTATCTATTGGCTTATTGGATTCCATATTGTTGCTGCAACTTATCATCGATTAAAAAAAGACGGAGTTTGGTCCTCAATGGTTCCGTTTTGGAAGGAATAGATTATGAAAAACTACTCAATTAAATGTGAGTCAGTTCTGACCTTCTTTTAAATAAAAAATGTATATTAAAGTGTATATTAACGAGAACTTAAACCCACTACCTAAAAGGGAAAAAAGTCATATGTATATTAAATGTATATTAACAAAACCCACTACCTATACGTTTTAGTAAGGAAGTGAGTATTAAGACAGAGTAATATAGCACCTCGTAAACCGAGTTCTCATGAGATATCCTAAAAAGTATGTAATGAGTATGTAAGAGAATCTTTAATTTAATCTCTCACACATCAAGCGCAATTTGGACTTTATCACTAAGTTTGTATATTTAGATTATTCAATAGACCATTGTGAATCTTTTAATTAAAATTAGTAGGTATATACTCAAGGTATGTTTAAAAAATATATCTTTCTTTTAATTCTATCCTTCTTCTCAATTCAAGGTTTCGCAGCAGGCTGTCCTGATGGCAGTGAGCCAGTAAGGAGTATATCTGCGGACGGTACTTATTTTGTATTTGAGTGTAATGGAAATGATAATTTAAATCTTAGCTCAATTGACGAAGAGAAATATACCAGCTATCCCACGTTCAAAACATATGCCAGCGATCAAGATTTTATTAAAAGTAGTGAGCAGGATAAGCTGACATATATAAACTCAAAAGATAACATTAAAGGTAGGTTTTTGTATGATCAAGAAGATGTGTCAGGTGACTATCAAGTTCATGTTATCTATATCATTGCCTCTGACTCAATAGATAAACAGTTCGATGTAAATGGAACAATAGAAAAAATTATCATACGAGGTAATGAGCATTTAAAAAATAAAACTAAAGAAAAGCAGTTTAGATTAGACCTTACAAAAGAAGGTAATTTAGACGTCAGCTTTATGCGTGTAGCCAAAACTAAAAATCAAATAAACTGGTCAAAAGATGCTGCAGGTTTTTTTGCTTCAGAAGCTGTAAGGCATGGTTTCTATAAACCTAAGAAACTCTACTCTATCTTCTATCAAGATGAATACAATTACGAATGGGGGCAAGCAGGTAATGCGATGCTTAATAGTCCGAGTGGTGATATTGAAGTTGTTATGGGCGTTACATACTTAGGTCGTCCTGGCGCCGATGTTATGGATGGATTTCATCCAAATGAACATGAATTATTCCATTCGCTGGGTTTTGTGCAGTTGTGCGCTCCTGGAGCTGTAATTGAGCGAAATAGTCCATGGGGTAAAAATGACCACCTAGGTAAACAATCCCCTGGCTACAAAAATGATGTTATGAGTAATGGAGGTGCTGACTTATATTATATGGATCTTTTTGTTGACAAAGATAGAGTCGAGTATTATGGACACTCTAATCCTGAGTGTGAAATGGACCTAAGAAGAAGCGCTTTTTTAGAACCCACTGAAGAAGATTTTCAATTACAACCTCGATCACCCTCGTGCTTGCTGACTAGGTGGCAACCTCAGTATAACCATCAAAGATCTCTGGACTGTTTAGCAAAATTAGATTTTTAATTTCTTTATGAAGAAACTACTCTTACTTATAGCATTATCTCTTATCTCAACTCAGAGTTTTTGTAAAGAACCTCCATTTTGGGGAACAATATTTATTGATCCTAATATTGTTACTGCTGAAGACCCCTCTACTTTTAAAAATATCTCATACAAAGGACAAAGTCCAAGACAAATGTATGACAGGAGAAGTTCTTGGGTTAACTTGCAGGCATTTTTATTTGAAGCTCAATTTGAAGATGGAAGTATTATTGAGATGCAAGTAAATCCAGAATTTAAAGATAAGTCAATGGCAGAGGTTGAGGCTAAAAAGTATGCCTTCTTAATTGGACAACTTCCAGCAGTTCTTAGAAAAGATATACAAACTTCATGGATTCACAAAGGAGTAAACCCTTTTGGAGGTGGTAATAACAACATATTAATCCATACAGGGCAAACAAAAGAATATGAAGAAGATGGTATTTTAGAAGAGACTTTAATTCATGAAGCCTCGCATACGTCTCTTGATTCATATCATGCTAAAAATTATGCTTGGCAAGAAGCACAACGCAAAGATAATCATTTTATTTCTGGTTATGCAGAAGAAAATCCAATGAGAGAGGATATTGCTGAAAGTTTTCTAACTTACATAGCGGTTAATCATAGAAGCGACAGAATCTCTCCCAAACTTAAGTCAACAATTCTACAAACTATTCCAAATAGGATTAAGTATTTTGACAATCAGAACTTTGACTTATCTATATATTCAAAATAGATACTTATTGTCCTTTAGGGTTAAATAAAGATAAAGATTATTTTTTAATTGGATTAGCAGGCTGATCATTTGTATGGCAGTGAACTCCACCACCAGCCGCCCATGAACTTAACATTTCAATTAAATATACATCACGATTTGGAAAGTAATTTTCGATACGAGATTTAGCTGAGGTATCTGTTTCAGGATTCCCAAAGCCAGGCACAATTACAAATCCGTTACCAACTAACCAGTTCATGTAATTTGTATCAAAATTTTGATCACTATATTTTACAAAACCCTCAATGGGCTCTCTTATTACATTAAGCCCTGCTTTCTCTATTATTTTTGCTGCATTATCATAAATCTCAGCATCTTTACTATCTGGTCGACATAAAGATCGAGATGTACATTGAACTACTACAACAGTTTCTACTCCAATAAACCGGGCAATACCATCAATGTGTCCTCTGGTAAAGTCTTCATCTGGAATACCCTCAATGAAAATAACATTTGTTACACCAAAGTGTTTCCTCAGGTCAGTTTCTGCCTGTTGTTTATTGTAGTTCAAATTTCGACTTGGATCACCTAGAGCGCTCCAATTTGTAATAACTGTATCTAATCCGTTAAACTCTAAGTTACCACGTTCATGGACTATATTTATATAATCAACAGGCATATTAAGTATCGTTCCAACTTTATCCGGGACCATGTTGTCGAGGTTAAAAGGAATGTCTGAGCCAAAAGCACCGCCCCATGCATTAAAATCCCAATTTTGAATTCTTAACTCATTATCTTCTAAAACATAAATAGGCCCATTATCTCGCATCCAAGCATTGTCATTAGGCACTTTGTGCCATCGGATATTTTTATTTTGAGGGTCTGCTCCTATGTCATTTATCGCTTTATGTGCCTCTGCATAAATTTTTTCAGAATGATATAAAATGTGTAGTGTTTCGTAACGAGAAATAATTGCAGATATCTTTGCAAAGGTTGGTTCATATTCTTTTTCCCAATAACCAGGCCATTGCATCCAAATTGCTTCTTGAGTTTCCCATTCAGCTGGAACACGTTTTGTTGAATTGTTAACTCCATTTGCGAGCGTATTAATGCTTATCGCAGAAAGTAGAAGTAATATTGAGATAAACCAAATTTTTCTTTTTCTTTTTGTGTTGTTAATGTTGTCCACCATTCCCATTTTAAATAAAGAATGATGCCTCACACATATCAAACGAAATTTTAAATATAATGCTGACTTTGTTTTTAAATACTTTTAACAATGGATGAATCAATTAACGTGTTTGGTGAAAAATTAGAAATCTGCGGTATGGATCCAGTTACTGGATTCTATAGAGATGGCGAATGTAATACTTGTAATGATGACTCTGGCTCTCATACAGTTTGTATTGAAACTTCGCAGGAATTTTTAGACTACACAAAATCGCAAGGAAATGATTTGTCTACTCCTATGCTGGCTTATGGCTTTGAAGGTTTAAAACCAGGTGATAGTTGGTGTGTATGTGCTGAGCGTTGGTTAGAAGCAGAGAAAAGTGGCATGGCACCAAGACTGAATTTACAAAGTACACATATAAGAGCATTGGAAATAATTCCAATGGAGCTTCTCAAAAAATATGCAGTAGATGATTAAAATGGAGAATATATAAAATGATACATAAAGTGATTACCTGTTTTTTTTGTTTTGAGCAGTTTGAAGTTTCATTAGAAATTGATCCATCTTTTATTGGGAATGACGTTGAGATTTATGACTGTGAGATATGTTGTAATCCAAATAAACTTGAATATGAAGTTTACGATGGTGAAATAAACATAAATAATGTTGGTGATGGAAATGAATAAATTCAACTAACCTTATATTGAAAAAATAACTGGCTTTCATCTAGACGAAGATAATCACTGGGTAGCAGACTTATCTTGTGGCCACACTCAGCATGTCAGGCATAATCCACCTTGGCAACAACAGAATGGGTTTTGTCAGATAGCGGACGTAATGATTTCATAGGATTTGAACTTGAATCTAAGTATTGCAAGGATGAGTATGACTTACAATAAGATTGAGATTGTATAGATTAATAATTAACCATCCTCAGTCATACCCTCACAAATATCTAATGAAGTTTGGACTTTAGTATGAATATTCTGACTTTACTTCTATAACCAATGATGAGTCAGGCGTTGCAAAAATAGTTCCATTTTCACCCTCAGAAGAATCAGATTCTGGCAAATTTGAAACCTCAATGCCCCCGTAACATAATATTTCCCTCTTATCTACTTCATCTAGAATATGTTTTGGGGTTGAAGATGATTCCATCCATCCACAAAGATCATCATTAGACCAATCATCAAGATAACCTGCATGTGAAACATTTATCAAGCTAGTAATAAATAAAATTGAAATGAATTTTTTCATAAAAAGTCTTTAGCAATGTGCCCATATAAATTAGGGCACATTTAAAATTATAGTTTAGACATCTAGAAGTCTTAAAGCTCCATTAAGTAACTCTTCAGACATACCATGATCACCAGAATCATGTGCTTTAACACCTTTTTCATGGAGCATAAGTGCAATACTAATTAATGTAGCATGTTTTGATTGATCTAATGTTGCAATTTTATCTTCAACTCCTGATTTGAGCATTGGACACTCTCCAGCAAAAGCCATAGAAGGTAAAAGTAAAACTATAAAAGTAAGAGAGAGTATTTTTTTCATGTCATTATTCCTAGGTTGATATAAGAATGATTATTCTACAATAAAATTATTCAATATAAAGCCTTTCATAATAGGGTTTATTATGAAATATTTTATTAAAAATTGTGTAATAACGAGAACTAGAATGTACTACCTAAGTTCAAGTTGATATAAAATAATAGGATGAAAAAAATACTCAAATTCTTTTTAATATATGTATATTAAAAAAATCAGTCATATCCTCATATATATCAAACAAAATTTGGACTTTAGTTTAAGTTGACTTATAATTCAAATGTGGATAAATTAGTCTTTTAATAGTTTTAATTAAATAATATTTAGCACTATGCAACAAGAAATTCAATCCGCTATTGCACTCTACTCATCTGGTCAAATACAAAAAGCAATAGATTTGTCTAAAACTTTAATTGATGACTATCCTAATGAAGCAATACTTCACAATCTTAGTGGTGTTTGTTACTCTTCGTTAGGCCAGTTAGATGATGCAGTAAGGAGCTATAAATCAGCACTAATTATTAAAAAAGACTATGCCGAGGTTCATAATAATCTTGGTATGTCACTTCAAGGCCTCAGCCAACTTGATGAAGCAGTTAAAAGTTATGAAAATGCAATAGCTATAAGTCCTAACTATATTGAAGCGCATAATAATCTTGGAAATACCTTTAAGGAGCTAAAACAAATAGATACTGCAATAAATAGCTATAAAAAAGCTATAGCAATTAATCCAGAATTTGCATATGCTTATTACAATCTTGGTCTAATTTTTTATGAACTTGATGAGCTTGATGGACTTGCCAAAGTGGTTAGGTATTTTGAGAAAGCAATTGCTATTAATCCTAGTTATCATGAAGCACACAATAATCTTGGTTGCGCTCTCAAAAAGCTCGGCAAAATGAATCTTGCTGTTAAGTCTTTCAAGAAAGCAATAAAAATTAAAGAGGGATTTGCAGATGCCCATAGTAATTTGGGACAAATTCAAACCGAACTTGGACAATTAGTAAAAGCAGAGGCTTGCCTCAGAAAAGCAATAGCTATTAACCCAGAATTTGCTAAAGCCCATAATAACTTAGGGAATACCCTAAAAGATCTTGGTAGACTTGAAGAGGCTGAATTAAGCTATATAAAAGCAATCGAACTGAAGCCTGATTATGCAAATGCTCATACTAACCTTAGTATTATTTTTTATGCTAATGGAGATCTTGATTCTGCATTAGCAACTCTAGAGAAGGCATATTCTATTGATCCAGATTCAAAGTTAATTGAACTATTATTAGAAGTTTTAAAGGCAAGGAAGAATCGAGGCAAAAACGATAGTAGTACTAGTGATATAAGTAATTCAGATTTTGAAACACAATTAAACTCCAATCCACTTATTTTAAATAGAGCGGTAGAACCAGAACTCATTGCTAAACTCTATGAGATGAAATCTTTAGAGCATTATCCACAAACGGATACTATTTATGGGAATGCTAGAGGCTCCGGTTATCAATTATTTCAAGATAATCACTCTTCTATTATAAGAACTCTAGAAGATGATTTACTAAAAATATTAACAAAGGTTATTAAAACAGATATCTATATTAAAGATTCTTTTTTCCATATCATGGGTGCTGGAGGTGCTGGTGTAAATCGACATAATCATATTGGTGATTTAGACTTAGATTCTAGTTTAAATTTAATTAAACAAAAGTTCAGTCTGGTGTATTACCTTTCAATAGGAGATCAAGATTGCAGCGAACCAGGCACTTTAAAGCTTTATGACCCTAGTGAAAATATTCTGCCTAGTGAAGGTAAGATAGTGATCTTTCCTGCTGACAGGTATCACTCTGTAGTTTATAACGGAAAAAAAGATAGGATTATGATTAGTATTAATTTTTATAGTCTCTAAATTTGTAAATATAAAAAAATTAATGATATTATAAGAACGAATTTACCAACCTTTGGAGGCAGAGTTTCTAGTATTGATAATAAGACATTTTTGTGTGTTATTACAACAGAAAAAAGTTCATTTATGAAAAAACTACTCCTACTCTTATTCATCTCTCTTGGTTTAATTGGGTGTGCTAGTAACCAAATGTTAGTTGGTGGTTCATTGAAACCTATACCAGTGGTGGACTATGTTGATCTTGATCGGTTCATGGGTGATTGGTACGTAATTGCAACTATCCCAACGTTTCTCGAAAGGGACGCATACAATCCCATTGAAACCTATCAGCTTGATAATGATGGAAGTATTATAACTACCTTCACTTTCAATAAAGGGAGTTTGAATGGCCCAACTAAGATATATCGGCCTCGTGGATTTATAAAAGATAAGCGCACTAATGCGATTTGGGGTATGCAGTTTTTCTGGCCAATAAAGGCAGATTACAGAATTGTTTATTTAGATGATAACTATCAACAAACTATTATTGGGAGAACCAGTCGAGACTATGTATGGATTATGGCGCGAACGCCAACGATTTCCCAACAAGACTACTCAAGCCTCGTGGCTCGGGTAGATTCCCTTGGGTATGATCTAGATGATTTGCAAAAAGCAACTCATGAATGAGTTACTGAGTCAATAGTATTTTTGTAAGGAGAAGTTTTTAGTTAGGAGAAGTAAGAATGGCAAAGTATGGAGTTATCTTAAAATTGAGTTATAAAGGAAAAGCTATTGAAGAGGCAGATGTGCCTATAATTGTCAATTCTATTGACCTAGAAGAGGTATTACAAACTCTAGAAGAAGATATGGAAATTCAAATTGAACTAGAAGATTTTGCAAGTCAGAATTATGGGGAACTTGAGTTTGATGCTTGGAAACCTATAAAGATTTTCCAATTTACCTTGACGGAAGATGGTGATATTGATGAAGATAATGAGCCTAATGTTGTTTGGGAAGTATGAAAAAAATATCAGTCAATAATTCATGACCACACCTCATACCTTTAAGAGGACTTTAGCTATGACCCAATAACTCTCTCATCTCCACTCATAATTCTTTTAATATTTTCGCGATGAGTAAAATAAATAAAAAGATTTATGAGAAAAATTACTAGAGTGGCTTTAAAGTTATGAGAGGTAATAAAATAAAAATATACAGGAGAAAGTAATGTAGCAGTTAAAGCTGCAACAGATGAAATTTTTACTACTTTTGCAACGAAAAGCCAGATAATTGAAAATGTTAATCCTACAAAGAAGTTTAAACCTATTAATCCTCCAAGGTAAGTTGCAACACCTTTTCCTCCTTTGAAACCATAAAAAATTGGAAATACATGCCCAAGAAGTGCACAAAGTAAAATGATTGTTAGCTCAAATAAACTAAAGCCCAAATAATGAGCCAGAATTACTGGTAAAGCTCCCTTTAAGCCATCAAACAACAGAACGAATGCGGCTATTTTTTTACCTCCTATACGAAGAACATTGGTAGCACCAGGGTTTTGAGAGCCTTTAGTTCTTGGGTCTGGTAGGCCCATAATCTTGCAAATAATAATAGCACTCGAGATTGATCCAAGTAAGTAGCTAGCAATTAGAAAGTAAAACAAGTAGTTCTCCTGATTTTGACCCTAATGAATTTTAGGACTATTTATAAATTATATCAATGAAAACATTTTATTGTAGCAATCAAAGGATTTCTCAAAGGTATCATAATAGTTTTTTTTAGGGTAGATTAAATATGGATATTGTTTTTGTTCAGGGTCTTAAAGTAGATACAGTTATAGGCATTTATGATTGGGAAAGAAAAATTCGCCAAGACATAATATTAGATATAGAGATGTCTTCAGATATTGCTAAAGCAGCAGCTACTGATCATATTGATCAGGCTTTAAACTATAAAAATATTTGTAAGCGTATTATAGGTTTTGTGAAAGAGTCTGAATTTCAACTAGTTGAAACCTTGGCAGAGAAAATTTGCCAGATTATTCTTAATGAGTTTGATGTTAGTTGGGTTAAATTAAAACTAAACAAAGGAGAGGCAATTACTGGCGCTGAAGGTGTTGGTGTAATTATTGAGAGGTCAGCTGGCTAATGAGCTTACTGCACTTTAACATTGGCTCAAACCAAGATAGACGAAAAAATATTCGTTTAGCATTGGATAGTCTTGAATCAAACTTTACAGAAATTACTATTTCATCACTCTTTGAGAGTCCCTCCGAAGGCTTCGTTGGGAGTAAATTTTATAATATTGGCGTTAATGTTGAGACAGATAAAAATATTAATGATGTTGTAAATATTTTGCATGATATTGAAAATACCTTGGGTAGGGATCGTAACTTACCAAAGTTCTCTTCTAGAATAATAGATTTAGATCTTGTTTTATATGATGATGTCATTGACGATAAATTAAATATTCCTCGACGCGATATTTTAAAGTATGCTTTTGTTTTAGCACCTCTTGCAGAGCTTAATCCAAATGGCATTCATCCTCAGGAAAGAATTTCCTATTTGGATCTTTGGAAGGAGTTCCAATCAAGCAAGGAATTTGACTTAAACCAGTATAATATTGATAAACTTTTTGATTAATGAGTACAAATATGAAAAAAATAACAGCACTATCTTCTCTGATCATTCTTTCAGTTTTTGTGTTTTTTACAAACACCACTCAAGCAGAATTTGTTGCTGGTAAAAATTATATTGTCTTAGATAAGGCAATTGAAACTGAGACTGGCAGTCAAGTGGAAGTTAGAGAACTTTTTTGGTATTTTTGTCCTCATTGTTTCACTGTTCATCCTTTGCTAGACAATTGGTTAAAAACAATGGATAGTTCTGCTCAATTTATTCTTCAGCCGGCAGTTTTTCCAGGTTGGGGGTATGGAGCTAGTTTTTACTATATTCTTGAGGAATTAGGCGAAGTGGATCGATTACACGGAGCCCTATTTAATGCAATCCATATTCAAAAATTACAGTTTAAAACACAACAAGACTTTGTTGCATGGCTCGCTTTTAATGGAGTAGATGAAGAGAAGGCAAATAAAGTTTATAACTCCTTCCCAGTTAAAATTGCTGTTAATAAGGCAAAGGCTAATACTTATAAATATCGTATTCCTGGAGTCCCAGCTTTTATTGTAAATGGCAAGTATATGGTTAATGGAACCAGTGCTGGAAGTTCTGAGAAAATTTTTGAAGTAATTGACTATCTAATTCAAAAAGAATCTCAATAATAAATATGGTTAGGCTTGAAGCCGATTCAGTTTTATTATTTTCGGGGCTAGACCCATCTGGAGCAGCAGGGGTTTCAGCAGATATTGAAACAATAAATCAATTTGGAGTGACTCCACTTCCAATAATCACTACGCTTACTGCTCAAAATACTCAGCGAGTTCTATCTCTTGAGCCAACAAAAAATAGCCTTTTAAAATTGCAGTTTAAGTTAATTGATGAGGATATTAGTTTTAATACAGTCAAAATAGGACTACTAGGCACATCTTCACAAGTTAAAACTATTTCAAAATTGCTATCTAACAAGCAGGGACTAAATATCGTTCTTGATCCAATAATAAGTTCGAGTACAGATGATATTCTAAGCAGCAAAGAGATGATTGATGCCATGAAGAATGAGCTCATCCCTTTGTGCTTAATAGTGACACCTAATTTAGCTGAATTAAACGCTCTGGCTCCTGGACTCAATGAAGAGTCAGCAATATCTAGTTTAAATTGCCCTTGGGTGCTTTTAACGACTTCTGATAGCTCTGAAATTCAAGTTGAACATCGTTTATATCATAATGCTAATTTGGTAAGTAAATTTACCTATAAGAAATTGACAGGCCAGTATCATGGTTCTGGATGCACATTATCTAGTGCCATTGCAGCTTTGCTGGCAGATAATGTACCTGTTGAAGATGCCTGTAAAAAGGCTCTTGACTATACCTACCAATCTTTATTAAGCGCTAAAAAGGTTGGTAAAATGCAGTATCATCCAAATAGAACTTTTCCTAAACAATTATGACCTTTATTGATCAATGGCTAAGATCTGATATTAGAAATATTAATGCTTACCATGTTCCTTCTGCAAAGAATATGCTCAAGATGGATGCAATGGAAAGTCCATTTGGTGTTCCTGAAGAATTAAAAGATGAATTCTTAGAGTATATATCAAGATCAGAAGTAAATCGCTATCCAGATGCAAGTGCTGAAGAACTTCAAGCTACTCTAAGAAACTTAATGGGCATCCCAAAAGATTTTGGCGTGCTTCTTGGAAATGGCTCAGATGAGTTAATTCAACTATTGTCACTAGCCTGCAGCAGTGGTGACTCGATAATGAGCTTTGAGCCAAGTTTCGTGATGTACGAACTGGTTTCAAAATTTGCACAATTAAATTATCATGGAATTCCATTGGATGAGAATTTTGATATTGATTTAAACGCTACGCTACTAGCTATTAAAACTAAAAAACCAAAGTTAATTTTTATAGCTTATCCAAACAATCCAACCGGAAATGCTTTTGATTATGATGTGATTAGAGAAATTATTCAGTCTACTGATGCTTTAGTGGTTCTTGATGAAGCTTACTATGCATATTCGGAGCGAAGTTTTTTGACTGAAATTGACAATTTTTCAAACCTAGTGGTACTTAGAACCATTTCAAAAATTGGTTTTGCAGGCTTAAGACTTGGTTTATTAGTCGGAAGCGAAGAAACTATTGAACAATTAAACAAATTACGGCTTCCATATAATATAAATATTTTGACTCAGGTGAGTGCAAATTTTTTACTTAAAGATAGTCAGCGTATTGTAAGTAATGCCAAAATAATTATGGATGAAAGGGGCCGACTTTATGACGAGCTTTCTTTAATTCCAGGACTTACTGTCTATCCATCTCAAACTAACTTTCTTTTAGTAAAGTCTGACAATGCAAAATCTTTATTAGAATCATTAAAAGAAAGTGGAATTCTTATAAAGGGTTTTGCAATTGGTATGCAATTAGAAAATTTCATACGCATCAGTGTTAGTGAAGCAAAAGAGAATAATGTTCTTTTAGAGTGCATCAAGGATTACTATGGTTAATCGTGAAGAGTTAAAAAATTACTGTAATACCTATCTTGATATTTATAAATTTAAGGATTATTGCCCTAATGGACTTCAGATTGAAGGTTCATTAAATATCACTAAAATTGTAAGTGGTGTTAGTGCTAATCTAGAGCTTATCGAGAGAGCTATTGAAGAAAAAGCAGATGCTATTTTTGTTCATCATGGTGTTTTTTGGGATAACGAATCAAAAACAATATCTGGTCCAAAGCGAGCTAAGATTGCTTTATTGCTTAAACACAATATCAATCTTTTTGGTTTTCACCTTCCCCTTGATGACCACTATGAGGTTGGAAATAATGTTGAGCTTGGAAGGCGCTTAGGGATAAAAAATATGGAGCCTGTTGCAGGGAGTTTGCTATGGCAAGGGGAGCTAAATACTAATATAAGTGATTTTTCAAAATTGATTGAAGAAAAACTAGATAGGGCGCCTCAAGTATTTGGCAAACAGAGTGGGAAGATTAAAAAAATTTCTTGGTGTACGGGAGCTGCCCAAGGTTTTATTGAGGATGCAATCAATCTTAACGTCGATTTGTATTTGAGTGGAGAGGTGTCAGAAAAGACCCCTGCAGTTGCTAAAGAAAACAATATTACATTTATTTCTGCTGGCCATCATGCGACAGAAAGATATGGGGTGCAGGCTCTATGCAAACATCTTTGCTCTCAATTCAAATTACAACACCACTATATTGAAGTTGATAATTCTGTTTAATCTTATTACTATTTGGAGTTAGTATGGAGCGGTTAAATTTTTCTAGTTCTTCTAACTTTAGTCGAATCATTTATGGGATGTGGCGTTTAGCTAATGACGCTAATACATCAACCAAACATATTAGTAACAAAGTTAATTTATGCTTAGATCAGGGAATCACAACGTTTGATCAAGCTGCAGTATATGGTTTGTATACTGGAGAAGGCTTATTTGGGAGTGTTTTGAAGAAAACTCCATCCTTAAGGCATAAGATTGAAATCGTATCAAAATGTGGCATAGTTAATCCCTCTGATAGATACTCTAGTGCAACATTTAGTCATTATGACACTTCAAGAGAGCATATCTTTGACTCTGTTGATGCATCTTTAAAGAATATGTCTACAGATTATCTAGACCTATTATTAATCCATCGACAAGATCCTTATATGGATCATCTTGAGACTGGAAAGGCGTTAGATGAACTTGTTTTGTCTGGAAAAGTAAAGGAAGTTGGCGTCTCAAACTTTAAGCCTTGGGATTATAGGTTGTTGCAGTCAGGTATGAAAAGCCCATTGATAACAAATCAAATTGAGATGTCTTTAGCTGCAACTGATGCGTTTACAAATGGAGATCTTGCTTTCCATCAAGAGCAAAAAACAACTGTAATGGCTTGGTCACCACTTGGGGGCGGGAAATTGATGAGTAATAATGGATTACTTGGCAAGGCACTCGCAAAGATTGCAGCTAATCAAAATGTTGATATGGCAGCTGTTGCCGTTGCGTGGATATTAGCTCATCCAGCCAAAATTTGCCCTGTAATGGGTACAAATAATTTAGATAGGATTGCAAAAATTTCTGATGCAATGAAGGTTAAGATGGATCGTGAGACTTGGTTTGAGCTTTATACTGCATCATTTAATGATGGTGTTCTGCCATGGCGCCTTCCTTAATTTATTTAAAATAACAATACTTCGACTTGGCTGAATGAAATAAATATCCTAAAGTATTGAATATATTTATGAATATTAGTCCCAGTCCTTCGTATAATCTATAGTTTTTTTAGTTTCTTCAAATTATTATGAGCAAAAAATATAACATTGCTATCGTTGGCGCAACTGGTGCGGTTGGGGAAACATTGATCTCAATTCTCGATCAAAGAAAATTTCCTATTGAAAATTTGTACCCACTAGCATCCAAACGCTCCGCTGGAAGTAAGGTTTCATGCCAAGGAAAGTCATGGATTGTCGGGGATCTAGATACTTTTGATTTTTCTAAAGTTCAAATGGGTATATTTTCTGCTGGCGGCGATATTTCAGAAAAATATGCGCCAATTGCTGCTGCACAAGGGTGCATTGTAATTGATAACACATCTCACTTTAGAAGGGATGATGACATTCCGCTGGTTGTTCCAGAGGTTAATCCTCACGCGATAGCTAATTACACTAATCGAAATATTATTTCTAATCCAAACTGTTCAACAATTCAGATGCTCGTTGCTTTAAAGCCGATATATGATGCTGTTGGAATCTCTAGAATTAATGTTGCAACATACCAAGCAGTCTCTGGAAGTGGAAAAGAAGCGATTACTGAGCTTACTAATCAAACTGCTAATTTATTAAATGGCAATGATGTAGAGGTAGATGTTTATACCAAACAAATTGCTTTTAATGCTATTCCACATATTGATACATTTCAAGATAATGGATATACAAGAGAGGAAATGAAAATGGTTTGGGAGACTCAAAAAATATTTGAGGATGATAGCCTTCTTGTTAATCCTACTGCAGTAAGGATTCCAGTAGTATATGGCCATTCAGAAGCGGTTCATATTGAGACTAAAGAAAAAATTACAGCGATTGATGCTCGAAATTTACTTGAAAAAGCAGAAGGTGTCATTGTTATGGACGAAAGAAAAGATGGTGGATATGCAACACCTTTTGTTGAAGCAACCAATACTGACGCTACATATGTAAGCAGAATTAGGGAAGATATCAGTCATGATAAAGGTTTAAATTTATGGGTTGTGTCAGATAATATTAGAAAAGGGGCTGCTCTTAATAGTATTCAAATAGCTGAAATACTCATCAGAGACTATATTGCTTAAGATAAAATCAAATTATGATTACTAAAGAACGCAAGACAAATGAAACTGATATAGCCCTTAGGCTAGAGCTATATGGAAGTGGAAAAGCTGAGATAGAAACAGGCGTTCCATTTTTAGATCACATGCTAGATCAAATTGCTCGCCATGGGTTAATGGATATTTCAATTAAATGTGATGGTGATAATGAAATAGACGATCATCATACGGTTGAAGATGTTGGAATAACTTTTGGACAAGCGTTCTTTGATGCTGTAGGTGATAAAAAAGGATTGACGCGTTATGGCCATGCCTATGTTCCTTTAGATGAGGCATTGTCAAGAGTAGTTATAGATTTATCTGGCCGACCTGGGCTGGATCTTGGGGTTAAATTTACAAGAGATAGGGTAGGTACATTTGATTTAGATTTAATTAGAGAATTCTTCCAGGGTTTTGTAAATCATGCCTTAGTTACTCTCCATATTGATAATTTGAAAGGCATAAATTCTCATCACCAAGCAGAAACTGTTTTCAAAGCTTTTGGAAGAGCGCTTCGAATGGCTGTGACTCCAGATGAGAGGCAAGCAAATACAATCCCTTCGACCAAGGGCTCACTTTAAAAGACAATTAGGAAGAGCAACATGCAAACAATTGCAATTGTTGACTATGGAATGGGAAATGTACGTTCTGTTCAAAAAGCTATTGAGCATGTAGCACCAAATGATAAGTGCCTTCTTACTAATAATCCAAAAGTCATAAGAGATTCTGACCGTGTTGTTTTTCCAGGACAAGGGGCGATGGGTTCGTGCATGAACGCTCTTGCTTCAAATGAACTAATTGATGAAGTTAAATTAGCTTCGAAATCAAAACCATTTCTTGGAATATGCCTTGGTTTGCAATTATTATTTGACTATAGTGAAGAAAATAATACAACTGAAGGGCTTTCAATAGTTCCAGGAAAAGTCATAAAATTTCAAAATAGTGAACTTAAAATACCACATATGGGTTGGAATAGAGTAAATCAAGTAAAGAATCACCCACTATGGCATAAAATTGACAATAACAGTCGCTTTTATAGTGTGCACAGTTATTATGTAGAAGAGGTCGATGAAAGTTGTGTTGCCGGAACGACAGATTATGGACATACTTTTACATCTGCAATTGCAATCGATCAACTCTTTGCTGTGCAATTCCATCCAGAAAAGTCACAAAGTGATGGGCTGCAACTACTTAAAAACTTTACTAATTGGACATAGTAAATTAGCTTTTGATTAGTTTTTTAAGATTGACTAAATAATTACCTTGATCTAAAGTAGTGTTATTCTTTTGAGAATTGAATATCATTTCGGCTATACATTCCATCATCAGATGTTCAACTTCATGCGTGTCACTATGCTTTGCAATAAGTTTTTTATGTATATCATTAATTCCAATCGGCTGATCAAGTGTGAGCTGATCTTGAAGAGCTAAATGAAGATTTATGTGAAGGAATGGATTTGTTTTTCCTTGCTCTGGGAAATATTCTAAATTTATGTCATTAATGAGGGCGTGATACTCTGGATGCTTCTGAACTATCAACGCAAGCTGAAGCTCAAGAGGCTCTAGTATTTCACCATTGATATGTTTTTGCCATGAGCTGGCTAGAAATTCTCTTTGTTTAGATCTATCTTGTGAGAACACTATACGTTAGATTTTATAGGTTTTTCTCTTCATACTCACATAAGTCTAAAAGCTTACACTCTGTGCAATGAGGTGATCTCGCCTTACAGACGTATCTTCCATGAAGAATCATTAAATGATGAGCTGGGACTTTAAATTCATCAGGTATGAACTTAATTAGCTTCTTTTCAACTTCTAGAACTGTTTTTCCTGAGGCTATTGCTGTTCTATTGGCTACTCTATATATGTGAGTATCAACTGCAATAGTTGGTTGTCCAAATGCTGTATTAAGAACTACATTTGCAGTCTTGCGGCCCACACCAGGAAGTGCCTCTAATTCTTTTCGAGTTTCAGGAACATTTGAGCTATATTTATCTATTAATATTCTGCAAGTTTGAATAATGTGTTTTGCTTTTGAATTAAATAAGCCAATCGACTTAATTGTGTCTCTAAGCGTATCCTCACCTAGCTCAAAAATGCTTTCAGGAGTATTTGCAAGAGGGAATAAGATATCAGTAACTTGATTTACACTTTTATCAGTTGCTTGCGCTGATAATGTCACAGCCACTAATAATTCAAATGATGTTGAGTAGTTTAGTTCAGTTGTCGGGTTTGGAATCTGCTTTAAAAGCCTAGCAAACATTTCACTTCTAGTTTCTGCGTTCATTTGAACCTTTTTTCGTTAAACTAAGGTCGAATATTATACTTAAACTTTACTTATTTTTCAATAGCAAGGTATTTTGATTAAAGAAATGTCTGAGCATAGTTCTCAAGATCTCTCCATAATTTTTGTTTCTCAGGAGATTTTTCTTTTAAGTTAAATAAGCTGTGCTCGAAACTATCTATTGATAAGAAGCCATTCTCACCATTTTGCACTCGTGATTGAACAATTTCAAACCACTGCTCCTGTTCAAATTCATTTAATAACTGGGGATAGTTTCTAGCTTTAAAGTTCAGGAATAATCTTGTGAGCCTCATATTTTCAAAATTTGGTTCAAAGTGCTTTATTTCCTCTTCTGAAAGGCTTTGAATTTGATTGCATATAGCTCTATCATTATTACTAATAAAGCCATCATATAGAGATTGATCAACATCATTACTTGGCTCTCTTTCCCCTTTATCATTATAAATCGATTGGACCTTTTCTTCAATTTTTTTTATGTTGTTTTGAATGTAAAGTAAATTTTTTAAACAATTCTCCATATTTAAATTAAACTTCTTAATAAGGGCTGGAGACAACTTAAAACTAGTTGAATTTGGACTACATACAAACATTGGACTTTTATTAAAAACTAGTTCATTTAGCTCTAACTTATTGATCCCTTTTGGGAGGTCTGTTTTTTTAGAAAATGTGAGTGTTTTCAATTCATCAATCTCAAGCTCCATTAGAATTTCAGGATCCTGATTAAGATTAAAGACGATTGCGCGATCTGAATAATCGGGGTGATAACATATTGCAGTTACTAATCGAGTAAAAGATGATTTATAGCCAAAGGGTGAGCTTGTTAAAAGCATTGGATGAAGCAAACGAACTTGTCTGCTAACTTCTTTTTTATCGTTTAAACTAAGGGCATAATTAAAAAACTTGGGCTGACTTTTTTTAATAATAGCTGCAATTCCAATTGTGGCTCTTACATCAGCCATAGCATCATGCGCATTAGTATGTTCAATGTTATTTGCAGGCGCAAGTGTATCCAGTTTGAAAATTGGCCTATTCTTATCATTTTTAACCCACTTAAGGCTTCCCTCTTCTTTGTGAGCATAACAGAAACGTGCAACATTGAGAATGTCCCATCTTGCGTTACCATTTTGCCAATGCCAAGAATATGGGTCTATGAAATTTCTAAATAGAGTGTGCCTTGTAAATTCATCATCAAATGCTATAGAGTTGTAACCAACAATGCATGTCTCAGGTTTTGAAAATTCTTGATGTATCTTTTTGATAAAGTCATGTTCTATTAATCCTTTTTTCTCACATAATTGTGGCGTTATGCCTGTGACTGCGCATGCCTCAGGCGCAGGCAAGGAATCATGGGTTGGTTTACAGTAGAACATATGTTCTTCAAGAATATTAAGATTTTCATCAGTTCTAATGCCAGCAAACTGTGCAATTCTTTGAACTTTTGGCGATAATCCAAAAGTTTCATAATCGTACCAATAGAATGTTTTCATAGATTGTTTTTTTGGATTAATTATATATGTAACAAATACTTGTAATTGAAAGAGATATTATTTTGACTAAAAAAATGAGGTCATTGAGGTTTTAAACGATAGAAGATTAAATGAAAGTAATTTGATTTAAGGCAGACAATAAAAAACCCAGCACTTAGGCTGGGTTTTCATTAAATAATTCTTAAATTATTTTGGTACTACGTTGGCAGCTTGAGGTCCTTTGGCACCATCTTCAAGTTCAAATTCAACTTCTTGACCTTCTTCTAGTGATTTGTAACCATCACCTTGGATTGCTCTGAAGTGAACGAACACATCGTCACCACTTTCTTGCTCAATAAAACCAAAACCTTTTTTTGCGTCAAACCATTTAACGCGTCCTGTTGTTGTAGACATTCCGTCTCCTAAAAATAAATAAAACATGGAAAAGACGCAACCAACCCAAATTACTGTGAAACCGACTTACTACGAAGCAACAACACACTATTAAATTAGCTGTATTTTAACCAGCAATGTGATTTTAACCTATATTTTCGCCTTAAATACGCCTATTTGCTCGTAATTAGTAGCAATTAATCTTTTCTTTTTGGCTTGCCTCGTGAGAATTTCTTATCTTTATGTCTATTTGGCCTATCTCCACCTTTGCCTCTTGGCTTTCTCTCAAACTTCCTTTCACCACCCCTTCTTGAAGAATTTCTTTTAAAATCATCATTTTTTTGATGAGGAGAGGTCGTATTATTTTTTTCTGATAGCTCTTCAATATTAAGTTTTTTATCAAAAACCCTAGTTTTTTTCAAAATAGCAAGCGTTTCTTTTGTCATTTCATCGGGTAGATCAATTGTGGTAAAGTCTTGAAATATTTGGATTGCTCCAATAAACTCACTACTAATTTCAGCCTCATTAGCTATTGCACCCAAGACGTTACCCGGCTTAATGTTATCTTTATGACCAACAGCTAGCCTATACCTTCGCATTTTAATTGAAGGGTTATTTTTTAGCGGATCTGCATGAACTGAAATAGAAATTTTAGCCTTACTGCCTTCCTTAAATGAGCCTTGGCTTAACTCCTTTTCACTAAGAAGTAATGGCTCTGTGCCTTGCGCCATCAATGCTAATGCTGATGCTATTTTAAAAGCATCAACTTCATGCTCTTTTTGGAAACTTAGGATGAGTTCTTCAAAGATTCCCAACTCTTGATTATTAAGAGTATCACTTATTCTTTGTTTAAAATTTGTTACCCTTTGCTCATTAATAATTTTGGCAGAAGGAAGCTGCATTGGTGTGATTGGTTGACGCGTAATTCTTTCAATTGTCTGAAGCATTCTTCTTTCTCTTGGCGCTACAAATAGTATTGCTTTTCCTTCCCTACCTGCTCTACCTGTTCTTCCAATTCTGTGAACATAAGACTCTGGATCTTGAGGAATATCATAATTCACAACATGAGAAATTCGCTCAACATCTAATCCTCTAGCAGCTACATCGGTGGCAATTAGAATATCAATTTTCCCTTTTTTAAGTTGCTGGATTGTTCGCTCTCTTTGATTTTGAGCAATATCACCATTAATCGCTTCAGATGAAAAACCTCTTGCAGATAATTTTTCTGCTAAATCTACTGTTGCTGTTTTTGTTCTTACAAATATTAAAAGTGCATCAAATGTTTCTACTTCTAAGATTCGAGTCAACGCATCTAGCTTATTAACGCCACTAACCAGCCAATATCTTTGACTAATTGTTTGTGCTGTAGCGGTTTTTGTTTTTATCTTAACTATTTTTGGATCATTTAAGAATTTTTCTGCAACTCTTCTTATTACGTCAGGCATTGTTGCTGAAAAAAGTGCAATCTGACGTTCTTTCGGCAGCTTTTCCATTACCCACTTTACATCATCAATAAAGCCCATTCTTAACATTTCATCAGCCTCATCAAGCACTAATGCTTTAAGTGAGCCAAGCTTAAGAGTGCCTTTTTTTATATGATCCATTACTCTTCCAGGAGTTCCTACAACAACATGGACCCCTCTCTTTAATGGCCTTAGCTGAATATCATAAGACTGTCCACCATATATAGGAAGCACATGCAGTCCTTTAAGATGCCTAGCATAGGTTTGAATGGCCTCTGAAACTTGAATTGCTAGCTCCCTTGTCGGGGTTAACACTAAAAGCTGAACTTGATTAGTACTAATATCAATTCTATCAATTAATGGGAGTGAAAATGCTGCTGTTTTGCCAGTACCAGTTTGCGCCTGTCCAATAACATCATGACCATTTAGCAAGTAAGGTATACACTGCTCTTGAATTGCTGAAGGCGTTTCATAACCAACTTCATCAAGCACCTTTATTAAGGCCTCGGAAAGACCAAAACTTTTAAAATTTACGCTTGATTCATGTTCAGACATGTGAAGTGGGGGGAGTAAAAAGGTGCGTATTATACCTTAATTTGAAATTTTACATCTATAACCAGTATTTATCACTAGGATGAGGCTCGTAAAAATAAATTAAAACCATTTGATTGAGCAGCCCATTGAGGGAGTTTGATGGCTAGGACCATTTCCTGAAATTGCAATTTCTTTCATGGCTTCAAATAACTCTCTTTTCGCTCCATCAACTGACTCTTTTCTTGACTCATTAAGTCTCCCACGATATTGGAGTCCAAGGTTTTTGTTATAACCAAAAAAGTCTGGTGTACATACAGCGCCAAATGCTTTTGCCACTTCCTGCGTTTCGTCAATTAGGTATGGAAAAGGAAAATTTAAATCGGAAGAAATTTTTTTCATATTTTCAAATGAATCTTCTTCATATTCATTAGGGTCATTTGACATTATGCCGACACTATTTATGCCTAATTCAGAAAGCTCTTTTGTGTCTAGAATTATTTGATCAATAATTGATTTGACGTAAGGGCAGTGGTTACAGATAAACATTACTAGTAAGCCATTGGATCCTTTAAGACTATTTAGGTCATAAAGCTTGCCATCAACCCCCTTCAGCTCAAATTCAATTGCGGGTAAATTAAAATCACAAATTGGGCTTTCAGTCCTTACCATAATTTTCTCAATATCGTAATGACTATGATTTTAATATAGTTTGGATGATGTGTCCTGCCATCATTAATCCAAAAATATTAGGCATATATGATATTGCTCCATTCACCGCTCTTGGTCTTCCTGGAGGGCACAATTCGTTTTTATCCAAATCTTCATGTGGGAGGGCTTTTATTTGAACCTCTGTGGAATGAACAACTGGAAATTTTAAAGATGCGTGTTTACTTCTGAGTTGTCTTCTTAGCTCTCTAGCAAGACCACAATATTCTGTTTTATCCATTCTAGAGATTGTAACTTTAGTTGGGTCTAGCCTACCCCCAGCTCCCATGCTAGAAATTATTGGTTTGCCTGAGCGATTACAGGCATCAATTAAATTTGTCTTACAGGCAATTGCATCAATACAGTCCGCAACAAAATTTAAATCTTCATTCTTGGCTATTGATTCTGCTTCCTTGCTATCAATAAAAAGGTTTTTTTCATTGATTTCAGTATCCGGGTTAATATCTCTAAGTCTCTGCGCAAGAACTTTAACTTTTGAGCCACCTAAAGTTGAATGCAGAGCAATTACCTGACGATTAAGATCCGTATTTGAAATAGTATCGTAGTCAATTAAAGTCAACTCTCCAATTCCTGCCCTGCAGAGTGATTCAGCGCATGCTCCTCCAACACCCCCTAATCCAGCAATGACAACATGTGATTCTGCTAATTGAGCTAGGCCTAGTTGGCCAACTAATATTTCAGTACGTGCACAACTTCCTGACATTAATCTATATTAAAAATATTGCGTGTATTTTGGTCACACTGATCAATTACCTCATCAACAGTGAGTTTTTTAATTCTTGCAACTCTCTCAGCTACCTGAATTAATTCATCAGGGTTTTTATGGTCATCAGTTTCAATCACAATAGACTCAATTGGTAAAAATTTGACAATATCATGCAGTTTGTAAGCTTGAGGGTTGGTTAATGTATTGCCAAAACCAAACGAAAAATTAATTTTAAGTAAATTTTCAGCTTGTTGAATGCTGCCTGAATATGCGTGAATTACACCTCGAGATTTAGAGTGCGATTTAAGTAAGTCAGTCACATCTTCAGTTGCTTGGACTGAATGAATTATTAAAGGTAGATCAAAGCGAGTTGCCAAAGATATCTGCTCATCAAACATAAATCTCTGCGTATTCTGATCTTTAACTTTAACATAATCAAGGCCGCATTCACCAACCGCAACTGGCTTTTCTTCCTCGATACGAACTTCAAGATTGTATAAATCGATCATTTGGTGATTTTCAATAAACCAAGGATGAATTCCAAGTGCAAAGTGACTATTATTGTCTGCTGAACAGCAAGCAATAACGCTATCCCAGTTATCTTTCCCAGTTGATGGAACAATAACCCCAGTTGTAGAGCTAGAAGGGGAGTTAACATTATCAAAATCTAAGTGTATATGTGAGTTAAGCATTATTTTTTTTTTATCTAATGGATAATATAATAATATATTTTTTTAAAACAAAATAAATGAAATTTTTTTCTGATAAATTATCTCAGATTCATCTAGTCTTGCTCGTAGCCGGTTTTTTAACATTAACTGGTAATTTTACATTTTTCAAAAAAACATTGCTGGTTTATCCACTTTCTGAGAACTTGTTTTTTTTAGGGTCTTTATTTCTTTTTTTATTTACTTTTTTGTCTGCCTTACTAATTCTGATTTGCTATAGAAAGACAACCAAGCCAATTTTAATTCTACTGCTAGTAAGCTCTTCACTGGTTAGTTATAGTACAAATAATTTTGGCATTGTGTTTGACCATAACATGATAACCAATACATTTGAAACAGATCCAAGTGAATTGCGGGACTTGATAAATTTTAAATCAATCTTATATTTTCTAGTTTTGGGACTTCTACCTTCCTTTATTGTATTCAAAATTGAACTAAAAAAGTTAACGTCAAAAACACAATTTCTTCAGAGGCTTAAATATTTCATAGTTTTGATAGTTCTTTTTGTAGTAGTTGTCTTGTCATTTTCAAAGCACTACACATCTTTTGCAAGAGAGAATCGTGATTTAAGACTCTATATCAATCCTACATATTATTTATATTCTGGAGCTAAGTTTATTGATTCAAAGATTGCGACCTCTGCAGCTCCCTTTAAGGTAATTGGTCTCGATGCACAAATTAACAAGAGGTCTGACAAAAGGCGTTTGGTGGTTTTTGTCATAGGAGAGACTGTAAGAAGGGACCATATGTCAATTAATGGTTATGACCTTCAAACTAACCCTTATTTGGAAAAAGAGGAGGTCATCTCATTCAAGAATTTGACTTCGTGTGGAACTGATACTGCTTGGTCTGTTCCATGCATGTTTTCTTTATTAGGTCGTGATGAATACTCACATGCAAAGGGAAAAAACATGAGTAATGTTCTCGATTTAATAAGCCATGCAGGTGCCAGTGTTATTTGGTATGAAAACAACTCCAGTTCAAAGAGTGTCGCTGATCGCATTGCTTTTAAAGACTATCGTTCATCAGAGCAAAATTCTATATGCAATCCTGAGTGCAGAGATGAAGGGATGCTGGTTAATATGCAAAGCTATATTGATGATCAAAATGATAAAGATACGTTGATTATTCTCCACACAATGGGGAGTCATGGTCCAGCTTATTACAAGAGGTACCCAGAGGAATTTGAAGTATTTGTTCCAGTATGTAAAACAAGCCAGTTAAACGAGTGTAATGATCAAGAAATTAGTAATGCTTATGACAATACAATTCTTTATGCAGATTATTTTCTTTCAAAAGTTATAGGGCTTTTAAAGAGAAATTCACAAGAGCTAGATACAGCAATGTTTTATGTTAGTGACCATGGGGAGTCTTTAGGAGAAAACGGTCTTTATTTACATGGAATGCCATATTTTATGGCGCCAGACGAGCAGATTGATGTTCCAGCAGTGATGTGGCTAAATGATTCTATGTCTAAGGTTTTTGATGTTGAGTCAATAAAGAATAAAGAAGAACTTCCTCTTTCCCATGATAATTTGTTTCACACTTTATTGGGATTGATGGACGTTGAAACTAACCTTTATGATAAGAATCTTGATTTAATGGCAAAATAGTCTGGAAATTCTTTCTCATTTTATGTACAGATATTTCATGTGTTTGCCATATGAAAACTTACATCAAGAATAAAAAGTGATTATAATAGTCCGATTATTCTGATCCGACATATAGAAGCAAGTTATGAAAACATTTAGTGCGAAAGCTGAAGAAGTAAAAAGAGAGTGGTTTTTAGTAGATGCAGATGGTAAGACTCTTGGGCGTCTAGCAACTGAAGTTGCATCTCGTCTTCGTGGTAAGCATAAGCCTGAATTTACGCCTCATGTGGATACAGGTGATTATATTGTTATCGTTAATGCGGCTAAAATAACCGTGACTGGAAATAAATTTAATGACAAAATGTATCATCATCATACTGGATATGTTGGTAATCTGAAATCAGTTCCATTTAAAGATCTTCTTGCTAAAAAGCCTGAGGAAGTTATTCAAAAAGCTGTTAAAGGAATGTTGCCAAAAGGCCCATTAGGCAGAGAAATGTTTAGAAAAATGAAGGTTTTTGCTGGTAGTGATCATACCCATCAATCTCAACAACCACAAGTATTGGATATTTAAGGCATATTATTATGGCAGATAAAGAAGTATTTTACGCAACTGGAAGAAGAAAGACATCAGTTGCCCGTGTTTACATGACTAAAGGTAAGGGTGTTTTTACAGTTAATAAAAAGCCTATGGCTGAATATTTTGGTAGAGAGACATCTTCAATGATTATTAACCAACCGCTAGATGTGGTTGAAATGCATAACAAGTTTGATTTTACTATCATGGTTAAAGGTGGTGGTGATACAGGCCAAGCTGGTGCTATTAGACTTGGAGTTACTAGAGCCTTGATGGCTTATGATGAGGCGACTCGTCCTGGATTACGAAGTGCTGGACTAGTGACACGTGATGCACGTGTAGTTGAGCGTAAGAAGGTTGGTAGGAAGAAGGCGCGTAAGAGTGAGCAGTACTCAAAACGTTAATCTTGCGAACAAAATTTACTTCAAAAAAACCCGCTACTCGCGGGTTTTTTTATACCTAAATTTCTATTGACTTAGTTTGTATAGTCGTAACGACCCAGTTGGTTGAATTGGATAACTGATTTAATTGAATCAATATATTCATTGCCAGGAAATGCATAATTACCTAGACCTTCTGCTAGAACGATTCCTTTAATGGGCTGCATGTCATTGCGCTGCTTTTCTCTTATCTGTCGAAGCTCTTCATAGGCATAGCTTCGATTAATATTAAGTACATAGTAATCTACGCACTCTTCTAAGGAATTAAAGCTCGCAACCTCATGCGTTGCGCTCTGATCTCTTTCTTTAGGAATTATTCCACAACCTTTAGAAAAACACCAGATTCCAAAATAATTATTAAAATCCTTGGCAAATCTTGATCTTCCCCAATTTGACTCATTTGCCGCTTGAGCAAGAACAAGGGAAGGGGGGAGGATATCAATAACTTTTAATAACTCTTCTTGAGTAGCTGGATGTTTGACCCGATACTTTGATGCTAATTTTTCGAGTTCATTGACGCTTAATTCATTATTTAATATAGAATCTCTAAGGTCAATTATCTCAGTATTCTTTTGATGAATTGCTGGAAGAAGGTAATTAAAAAAAACTTCTTTTCTTACAATAGTGTTTTCAATGGAATCAAAACTAGGTTTAAACGATGAAAGTGATGCTGAAGAGACAAGAGTACTTACTGAAAATAGCGTAACTAAAAGACAGAGGTTTTTTAGAATTTTTTTGATATTTCTATATTTATTGACCATTAATTAATCAATTCACAGTTGAAATTTAAAGTCATTATCCAGTAAAAACAAAGTTTTATCTTTCTAATTTTAAAAATAATAACTAGTCTTTAATATCCTAATAGATCTTCAAATTATATGACTGTGCTAGAAGTTAAATTGAAGCTCACAAAGTTTCTTGTATAGCTTTGAGCTGGATAATAAATCTTGATGACTCCCTTCAGCAATTAATCGTCCCTTATCGATTAGTAAAATACGATCTGCATGCATAATTGTTGCAAGTCTATGAGCAATTATCAATGTAGTTCTGCCCTCCATTAGGACTTTTAAAGCGTCCTGCACTTTTTGTTCACTATCAGCATCTAGAGCGCTGGTGGCCTCATCTAGAAGAAGAATTGATGGGTCTTTGAGTATTGCTCTCGCTATAGCAATACGTTGACGCTGACCTCCTGATAAGCGAACACCTTGCTCTCCAAGATAGCTATCAAAGCCATCAGGAAGCTGCTCTATAAACTCTAACGCATAGGCTTCTTTTGCAGCATCCTTTATTTGATTTATATTTGCAGTTGGGTTGCCATATCCAATATTATGCGTGACATCAGCTGAGAACAATGTCGGTTGTTGCGGCACTACTCCAATACTTGAACGAAGAGTCTTAGGATCCAGATCAACTAGGTTAATATCACTAACATCAATACTGCCTTTAGACGGATCATAAAATCTTTGTAGTAGCTCAAAAATAGTTGTCTTACCTGCACCTGAGAGGCCAACAATTGCTACTGTTTCACCTTCCTTAACTTTAAACGTAAGTTCTTCAAGGGCTGACTGTTCTGGTCTTGATGGGTAGCTAAAGTGAACATTGTTAAAGCTTAGAGAGAGGGCGCCATTATCTAATTTTCTAGGCGCAACTGGAGCAAAAATCTGTGATTTTTCTGATAGTAATTCAAGAAGTCGTTCTGTTGCACCAGCTGCTCTTTGGAGCTGCCCATAAATCTCTGAAATAACAGCTACGGACCTTGCAACCATGATTGCATAAAAAACAAACGCAGCTAGTTCACCGGCTGTGATTTGTCCATTTGCAACATCTTTAGCGCCAGCCCATATCATAGAGCCTAGACCCGTAAAAACTAGAATCATTGCCGCTGCAATTAGCAGGGAGCTCTGCATTATTCGCTTTTTTGCAACTGCAAAAGCTTTTTCAACTTCCTCGCTAAATGCTTGAGATTCTTCAGGCTCACGAGTAAAGCTTTGGACAACTTTAATGTTTTGTACTATTTCTCCAGCATAGGTTCCAATATCTGCGACTGTGTCTTGACTCTTTCTTGAAAGCGATCTTAAGCGTCGACCATATATTGCCATAGGAAGAAGGATAATGGGGACGCTAACAAGAACAATGAGAGCAAGTTTTATGTTGGTAATAATCATCATTGTGAGTCCGCCAAAAAATAGAAGGACGCTACTCAGGGCCATTGATATTGAGAAACCAAAAATAGATTGAAGCAAAGTAGTATCAGTTGTTAATCGTGCATTTATTTCTCCGCTTCGGTTTACTTCAAAATAATGAGGGTGTAAAGTAAGTAAGTGATTAAATACTGCTAGGCGAACATCATTACTGACTCGTTCGCCAATCCATGATACGAAGTAAAAGCGTATAAAGGTTGCTACTACCATGGTGATTAAAACTACTGCAATGAGTAGCATTGCCTTATTATCAAGCGTATAAATCCCCTCATCTATAAATAATTTAATGCCTTGTCCAAATAATAAAAATGCTAATGAACTAAAAATGAGCGCAATAATAGCAATTAAGGCAATTTTTTTATAGGGTCTTAAAAAGGGTGCTAATCGAAGCAGGAGGCGTAAGTCTTGCTTCTGAATATTTTCAGTACTAGAAATTTTTCTGTTAATTAGGCTCATTTTTTAGGCACGCCTTAAGGGTTTTATTTGAATTGGGTTACTCTTCGCTAGGCTTTCTTAAAAGGAGCTCATTAACAGCCTCCCTGGGAGTGGTCCTACCTTCAGTTACTGCAAGAACTTGTTCGCAAATTGGCATTTCGATTTGATGATTATTTGCAATCATAATTACCAGCTCTAAAGCTTTAAACCCTTCAACTGTAGCATTGATATTTTTTAGAGCTTTATCGGCAGGTATATTATTAGCCAGTTCTTTACCAAAACGACGATTTCTAGATAAATCATCCGAGCAGGTGAGAACTAAATCACCCATTCCAGAGAGTCCTTGGAAAGTAACCTTATCTGCTCCTAGAGCTTCGCCTAGTCGAGTCATTTCGGCCAAGCCTCTTGTAATTAGAGCGGCTTGTGTATTTGCACCAAAACCAAGTCCATTTGCAATTCCAGCAGCAATTGCTAGAATATTTTTTACAGAGCCACCAACTTGAACACCAACTATATCAGAATTTGTATAAGCCCGTAAATTGCTAGTTTGTATTATTTCAGCCCAAAAATCTCTTGTCATTTTATCTTCAGAGGCAACAACTATGGCAGCAGGTTTTTTTTCAACAATTTCTGCAGCAAAAGTTGGCCCAGATATTGCGCAGGGATGATGACTAGGAAATTTTTGACTAAAAGATTCATGAAGAAGTTGTCCATTGTCTGGATCAAACCCCTTTGTTACCCAAGCAATGGGTTTACTTTTTACATGAGGGCTGAGGTTTTTAAGTACGCTATTAAATGATGAGCTTGGGGTTGCAATAAGAACGGCTTGCGATTCCTCAATAACCTCAAAGCTATTGCCTATAGAGATGTTAGAGTTAAACGGGACGGACAGTGCTTCATGCTGATTACCTAGTCCCTTAGTGTTTGCTTTATCTTTTGTAATTAGAAAAATTTTTTCAAATTTTTCACTTAGAGCAATTGCAAGGGCACTTCCCCATGCACCAGCTCCAATAATCGCTAAAGATTTTTTCATATTAGTTATTTTTGAATTGGTAATTCAGCTTTTTGCCATGCATTAAAGCCACCTTTTAGGCTAGATACGTTTTGAAATTCATTTTTAGAAAGAAAGCCTGAAATTTGATCAGATCGAGTGCCACTTTTACAATAGACAAGTATATTTTTTGATTTATCAAGTGAGCCCATTTTATTTTTAACTTGGCTCATAGGGATATTAATATCATTATTAATAAATCCAGAAGAGCGTTCTTTTTCCTCTCGTACATCTAAAATGATCAGCTCATCATCATCCATCAAAGAAACTGCAGCATTAGTATCAACAACTGCATATTTTTTAAACTTGTCTCCATAGATGTTTACTATGAGAAGAATAATAAGAGCAAGTAAGGTTCCGGTGAGTAAAAGCTCGCCTTGTAAAAACTGAATTAATTCCATGATTATTGATTGTCCTGTAAAAAAGTATTAAGCATTTGATGTCCATGTTCTGTGAGAATAGATTCAGGATGAAATTGGACACCTTCAATTGGGTAAGAGTTATGACGAACGCCCATTATTTCTTCAATATCTCCAGACTCTGTATTAGTCCAAGCGGTTACCTCGAAGCAATTTGGTAAGGTCGTCTTTTCAGCAACTAGTGAGTGGTAACGAGTTGCATTTAGAGGATTTTTAAGACCTTTAAAAACGCTCTTAGAGGTGTGATGAACAGGTGAAACTTTACCATGCATAATCTTCTGGGCGCCAATAATATTTCCACCAAATGATTGAACAATAGCCTGAAAACCTAAGCATACGCCTAGTATAGGAAACTTCCCAGCAAACTTTTTGATTAGCTCTAAAGAAATTCCAGCTTCATTTGGAGTGCATGGGCCTGGCGATATTACGATATAGTTAGGGTTTAAACTTTCAATCTCATTAATAGAGATTTCATCATTTCTATAGACGACAACTTCTTGACCAAGTTCACCAAAATACTGAACCAAGTTATAAGTAAATGAATCGTAGTTGTCGATCATTAGCAACATAGAAAACCTAATTTAAAGCCGATTAAACGAAGTTTATTTTACAGATAAAAATGATACAAAGTTGAGGCACTGAAAGTAGCAGCTAGTCTCAACAAAGCCACAATCTCTTAGTCGGTCAATGTGAGTTTTTTTAGTTTCAGTAATCATCACGTTTTCAATCGCTTGTCGTTTGTTTGCAATTTCAAGCTCGCTATAGCCATTTTCTCTTTTGAAATCTAGGTGAAGCTTAGTAATATGATCTTGTGTTTCAGGATCCTCAAAGTGTATCTTTTCACTAATTATTAATACGCCTCCAGGGTTTAGCCCATCATATATTTTTTTTAAGAGCGCAGCTCTTGCTCCAACATCAATAAACTGAAGCGTTAAGTTTAAAACAACAATAGACGCATCATTGATCTCGGTGTCAGTAATGTCTGAACAAAGCACTTGCAAGTTATCAATTTTATTAAATAAGTTTGCTTGACATTTTTTGACCATTTCAGCTGAGTTATCAATAGCAATAAATGTGTTATTTTTATTTTTATTATTTAGTGCAAGAGCAAGTGATATTGCTCCTGTCGACGAGCCAAGATCATAATAGTTAGTATTATCTTGCCCATACATTCTGGTGACAAGGCCAACCATTTGAATCATAGAGTCATATCCAGGAACAGATCTTCTAACCATATCATCAAATACCTTAACCACATCTGCATCGAAACGAAAATCAGCTATATCAACATTATTGTTAAATAAATTATCACGCATAAAGTGACTCTAAAAAAATTTCAGAAACAAGTAATTTGGTTTCCCCAATTTTAAAAGTTGAACGCCTGGCCCATGATTTATTGAAACTTCCAACTTCAAGATGACCACGTTTAATCTCAGGATCATTAAATAAGATTTCTCCCAATGGCATGGCTCCAATTTTTAGAATTTCACTTGTATCTGCTGTCAATGGGATTAATGAGCGTGCAATAACAACGGGTCTTTGAGATCCAATAAGCTCAACTTCTCTTACAATAAAAGTCTGATTATTACTTGCTGCGAGAAGCTTTAATTCGCAATCATAGGGATTATCTTGCTCTTGAGAGAGAACATTAACTTTGAAATCTTCATATTTATCTCTAAGTTTAGCAGTTAAAGATTGGCCATCCAGTAGCCAGTTGCAGACGTGCTCAGGCACCCCTTCTTGAGGATTAAAAATTCGCCATTGAAACTTATCTGGATTGAACATAGGTTAGGTATTTTACAAGAGTCTTTAATTTTAATGAGTTCTAGTAGACATTAGGCATCGAAATAGTGAGTTTTCTCTTCATCAATCCAGCGAGTCATTAGAGCATTTTGACTATTATGCTCTGCTTCTAGCATTTTTGATGAGTAGTATCCCACCTGCTTGAGTAGGTAGGAATCTCTAACAATATCTGCAATTTTCATTGATGCAATACCCGTTTGCTGTGTCCCTAAAATTTCACCCGGACCACGCAGCTCTAAATCTTTTTGAGCAATCAAAAATCCATCGTTACTCTGACGAAGAATATCAAGCCTTTCTTTGGCTGTTTGACTAAGGGGTGATTGATACAGTAAGACACAAGCACTTTTTTCAGAGCCTCTTCCAACTCGGCCCCTTAGTTGATGAAGTTGGGCCAGACCAAGACGCTCTGCATTCTCGACAATCATCAGACTTGCATTGGGGACATTGACTCCAACCTCAATTACAGTTGTAGCAACAAGAAGGTTGGTTTTTCCTGAAGAAAAATCTGACATAATAATTTCTTTTTCTGACTTTGTTAAGCGCCCATGAATCATTACAACTTTTAGTTCTCTAAGGTTATCTTTGAGATATGTAAATGTTTTTTCAGCGGACTCCGCTCGAAGAGCTTCTGACTCTTCAATTAAAGTACACACCCAATAAATTTGACGTCCTTCCTTTGAAATTTGTTTAATTTTGGTAATTAATTCATCCCTTCGAGCATTACTTAGTGCAACAGTTTCAATTGTTTGGCGACCTGGAGGTAACTCATCAATAATTGAAGTATCTAAGTCAGCATAAGCGCTCATTGTCAATGATCTGGGGATTGGCGTAGCGGTCATGACTAATTGATGAGGTGTTAAGCTGGCTTTCTTAGAAAGTGATAGTCTCTGATGAACTCCAAACTTGTGCTGCTCATCAATGATCACTAATGCTAAATCCTCAAAGTAAACATTTTCTTGAAATAATGCATGAGTGCCAATAATAACTTTTGCTTTTCCATTTTCTATAAGACTTAAGTTATCTTTTCTTTCTTGAGTATTTTGAGAGCCTGAGAGAAAAGCAATGTGAATACCAAGTGGGGTGAGGTAGTTACTAAAATTTTGAAGATGCTGACGAGCTAGAATTTCAGTTGGCGCCATTACGGCAGTTTGGAAATTATTTTCAGCTGCTTGAAGAAGTGCAAACACTGCTACGATTGTTTTTCCAGAACCTACATCACCCTGGAGTAATCTATGCATTGGCTCAGAGGTTGATAGATCCTCATTAATTTGGCTAATGCATCGAGTTTGAGCGGAAGTTAGATCAAACTCCAGTGAGCTTAGAAGTTTATTGCTCAGTGCATTTTTAATAGAAATTTTTTTTGATTCTTTACTTTTTCTTGCTTCTTTAATTTTCAGAAGACTGAGTTGATGGGCTGCCAGCTCTTCAATAATTAATCTCTGCTGAGAAATGTGAGTAAAGGTTTCAATTTTCGATAAATCTTCATTTTTATTAGGGTGATGAAGCAAGAATAAAGAGTCTTTTAAGCTTGGCATCGTACTTTGTGTTATCTTTTCAAAATAATCATCAATTACGCTCGCTTTTAAGACGTCTAAAGCTTTATTTACCCATTGTTTCATTTTATTTTGACTAACGCCGGCGCAAAGAGGATAAACCGGTGTTAAGGTTGACTCAAGGAGTGGCTTTTGATCTTGCGAAATAATTCGATATTCAGGATGGTGCATTTCAAGGCCTTGGCGGCCGATTTTTATTTCACCAAAGCACTGCATAGTCTCACCGCGAATAAGTGCTTGCTTTTGGTACTGCGTAAAATGAAAAAATCGTAATAGAACTCTTTGGTTTTGATTATCCGATAAGTAACAAAGAAGCTGTCTCTGCCTTGCAGGAATGACTTCAATTCTATCAATCGTTACTTCAATTAGGATTTCGTCTTCAACACTTGCACTGGAAAGCGACGTTATAGTTGTTTTGTCTTGATAACGACTCGGCAAGTGAAACAGTAAGTGTTCAAGCGTATGAATCCCTAGTTGGTTTAACCTATCTGAAGTCTTCTGTCCTAATCCACTAATCGAAATAATTGGATCAGAGAGTGAAGGCATAAAATTAGAAACTGTAGGAGTTTGAGTCAGTTACCATTACGCCATCCATTTCAACGCTCACACCTTTTGGGAGTTCGTTTACACCAATAGCCGCCCTGGCTGGATATGGCTCTGTAAAGTAGGTAGCCATAATTTCATTTAATGTAGCAAAATTACTTAGATCTGTTAAGAAAATGTTAAGTTTAACGATATCGCTTAAGCTGCCTTTTGATTCTTGACACATGGCTAATAAATTCTTAAACACTTGGTGAATTTGCTCTTCAATGCCGCCTTCCACTACTTCCATTGTTTCAGGAACCAAAGGAATTTGCCCTGAAAGATAGATCGTAGTTCCGCCTGTAACAGCAATAGCTTGTGAGTATGTTCCTACTGCAGCAGGGGCCTTATTGGTGGAAATAATATGTTTTTTCATGATGATAGATTTAAGTAATAAATATGTTTTATTATATTCTGGATCGTCATTTTTTTGGAGAACTCTTTAATAGTTAATGTGTTGCAACATTAACGTCATATTTGAGACTCCAAATGATTAATCCAGCAAAAATGGATAAAATGAAGGCAAAAAATAATGATGAATTGTAGTTATTATATTGATCAAATAACCAGCCGGCAAGAGAAGGTGAAACTAAGCCCGCTGCTCCCCATGCGGTAAAAATTCTTCCATAGACCCAAGCTGAATAATCTGGTCCAAATACATGATTCACTAAGGTTGGATAAATTGCAATTAAGGCGCCATAAAGAGAAGCGATAAGAGTCAAAAATATTAACATTAGATTAATACTTGTAAATGATGAAAGGCTTAATAGGGCGAGAGAGCTTATGGTCAAAATTACTAAAATAGGGCGCTTGCAACCAAATCGATCTGCAAGCCAGCCAGCATATATACCTGCAATTCCACTTCCAAGAGCCATTAGGGAAATAGCAGTTATTGCAATTTCAGATGACCCTCCTGATGCTTTAATAATTGGCACTGCATGACCTATTGTCATAAGGCCAGCAAAAACACCAAGGAAAAAGGCCAGCCATAGCTTAATAATTTTTCCTTTAACACTTTGATTTTTGCCAATGGATTTTGTTTTTGCAGTTAAGTCTTTTTTTGCTAATCGAAAAAGAATTAAACTAATAATAATAACAATGGATAGTATTGAAACGCCAATCATGTAGCCAGCTTTAAAGTCAAAATAACTAAAAAGTAGTGGGTAAAGCATCGAGAAAATAACAGCACCGAATGCATAGGATGCTGACACAGCGCCAAGCACCAAGCCGAGCTTTTGGCTTGAGGTTACAGAGGAGGCTGCATACAGTGAAAATCCATAGCCTAAGCCACTTGCAAACCCAAAGCAAAAGCCATAGCCAACTATCCATCCAATCCAACTACCTGTATTTGATATAAGGACGCCAATTAAGGGCAATATTGCTATTAAAACGATGATCAATGATGGAGATAGTTTGTGATATAGGGTGGATCCAAAAAATACAGCAACTGTTACGCTGATTAACCCAGTTGAATAGATAAGACTTGATGCCATCCTACCTGCATTGATTTGCAGTTCAATACCTTCAATTAAAGTACTAAATGCATGAATAGTGCCCATACAAAAAGTAATCAATAGACATGAAATAATAACTAAGGATTGTTTATTCTTATCTAAAGGGGTACGTTTTTCCATTAATGAGACTATACATTAAGAATCATCAATGTGATAAAAATTAAAAGCTTTAGTGAGGGGTTATGCCTCGGATCTTTTCAGATCGACGGCGAAGCCATTCAAGTGTGGAAAGTAATACAATCGAGAAAATCACAAGAAGAGTGGCAGCAGCTAGAATCGTTGGACTTATCTCATTGCGAATTCCAGACCACATCTGTCTTGGCAGGGTGTATTGATCAGGGCCGCCAACAAAGAGAACAATAACGACCTCATCAAATGAGGTAATAAATGCAAATAGTCCGCCTGCAATAACTCCTGGAGCAATAAGAGGTGCTTGTATTTTGAAAAAATTCCTTAATGGTGTTCCGCCTAAACTTGAAGCAGCGCGCAGTAAGTTACTATCAAATCCAGAGAGTGAAGCAGAGACTGTTATGACAACAAATGGTATCCCTAAAATAGTATGGGCAATAATAAGGCCTGGTAAGGTTGCAACAAGGTTGACTTTAGCAAAAAAGAAAAACATTCCAGCAGCAGTAATGATAAGCGGGACAATCATTGGAGAAATCATAAGCGCCATTATTAAACGGTTAAACGGCATATGTCTATTAGACAAACCAAGTGCTGCGAGCGTGCCTAAGACACTGGCGAAGAAAGTGGCAAAAATTGCAATGATAGCGCTATTTTTAAAGCCAATCATCCACCTGTCTGTGCACACTGTTGTTCCTGAATTTTCAGAACAAATACCAAATAGTTCTTTGTACCAGCGAGTTCCATAGCCATCAAAGTTAAAAGACCAAGTCTCAAAGCTAAAGAATTTCATTTCAGGGCTAAATTGCAAGAAAACAGAATTAGTAAATGATAGTGGGATAACAACAATCAGCGGGGCAACTAAGAAAAACAATACAAGCCCACAAAATATCCTATAAGTATAGTGCCATAGTTTTTCTCGAGGTGTTGTGTAAGTAGGAAATTTCATGACTATCCCATTTTTAAGTTATCAAGGCCAATAAGTCTGTCATATGCCCAATATAGAACCAAAACTGCAGCGAGAAGAATTGCTCCCATAGCAGCAGCAAGACCCCAATTTAATGTTCTCTGCATTTCACGCGCAACAAAGTTACCAATCATTATTCCATCTTTTCCGCCAACCAATTCTGGCGTGATGTAGTAGCCAATGGCAACAATAAATACTAATATGCATCCAGCGCCAATACCTGGAACGGATTGCGGCATATAAACACGAATAAAGGCTCGCGTTGGCGTGGCCCCAAGATTTTGAGCTGCCTTCATGTAGCTTGGAGGTATTCCCTTCATGACGCTATAGATTGGCAAAATCATAAATGGCAGAAGTACCTGCGTCATTACAATAATGGTTCCAGTAAAGTTGTACATCATAGGAAGTCGATCTTCATCACTAAAACAAAGGTCAATATTGGTGGCACCAAAAAATGGCAGGTTCACCATTCCTTCAAAGCAAGGCAGAATGTACATTAAGGTGTCATTAACAACACCATTTTGCTGAAGCATAATCATCCAAGCAACAATTCTTACTAGGAGCGACGTCCAAAATGGCATCAATACGCATATCATTAATAGATTTGAGGTTTTCATTGGAAGTGTTGCTAGTAAATAAGCAACTGGATAGGCAAGCAGTAAACAGAAAATAGTCACCATCAGGCTTACTTGGAGAGTTCTAATCCAAATTGTATTATAAATTTTTAAATACTCTGCCTTCTGAATGATATTTTTATTGGCGTCATACTTCAGGTCAACAGCGTTTAGATAATAGCCCATCGTGTAGGGATCTTTCATTGCCCCTAATGACTGCCAGAATTCAACCTTAGCCCAGCGCTTATCTCTTTTAATCATCTTTTCTTTGTAGGGCGCTTCCCACTTAAAAGGTTTAACTTCTTCCTTTGATTTTTTATCAACCTTTAGAGCTTCTTTAACTGTTTTATTTATTAAACTTTTCCATCCAGAGAACTCATAAGTCATTCGAGTGCCAGATCTACCAAGTAAATTCTTACCAATATCATTACCTTCACTGTCTTTAATTTTTATTGTGGTTCTAATATCATTAACAACTGCGGCAAACATTTCTTCACTAGGGAGTTGGGATTTATCTTCCCATAATTCGTACTGAGCAAATGTCTGTGGAAATACATTATTAATTTGGATGTCATCAATACTTCTTGATAGAAGCGAGCCTATAGGCGTTACAAACATTAATAATAAGAATAATAGTGGGGGTAGAATTAACAGAAAAGAGCGAATTTTTGTTCTACGCAAAGATTTGCGTAAGCTTACTTTAAGCGGTACACCATCATTTGTTAGAAGTGGTTCTTGAGAATTTGTTATCGAAGTATCACTCATAAAATATTCATTAAATCTATAACTTGTTTGTTAGTTTTTAAAAAATAAAAACAGGTCGTTATAAAAACCGACCTGTTTTATTAAACGAGGTTAAATAAATAAGCTCGTTTTAGGTTAGCTACTTATTGAGCCATCCAAGCTGCATAACGATCATTTATTGCTTGACCACTATCTGCCCAGAAATCAGGATTGGCCATAATGCCACCTGCCATATGCTCATCAGTATTTGGCATATGCTCCATGATTGCTACACCAGTATTGAACCATGGCTCACCCGCTTGCATAATATCAAGACCAGATGTGCGCATAGGACCATAGTTGATCCACTTAGCTTGATCTGCTTGCGCCTGAGAGCTAGAAGCATGAACTAAGAAGTGCATAGCTGCAGCACGGTTTGGAGCACCTTTAAGAAGAACTAACCATTCCTCTTCAAGTACTTGTCCATCCCATACAGTAACATAGTCAGCGCCGTCATTAAGAACAGCACCACCGATACGGCCGTTATACGCTAGTGACATAGAAACCTCACCAGAATTAACTAGATCAAGTGGCTTAGCACCTGAAGACCAAAATACTACGTGATCTTTGATTGTGTCAAGTTTAGCAAAAGCACGATCTTGTCCTGCTTGAGTGCCTAATACATCATAGATATCATCAATAGCAACTCCGTCAGCATACAATGCCATCTCTGTTATTGCAGAAGCCCAAGTGTGAATACCACGCTTTCCTGGGAATTTTTCTACGTCAAAGAAGTCTTGTATAGTTGATGGTTGTTCACCTGAGAAGGTGTCAGCCTTGTGGAAAGGTACGTATGACCACCAAATTTGCGGAACTACGCAATCATTTGGAACCGGAACCATAGTATCATCATCCATTGCAACACCAGTAGGCGAAGGTAGGAACATGCTGCGATCTAGCTCTTCGAAAAGACCTTCATCACAACCAATACGAGCATCCGATGCAAGTACGTCAACGATATCCCACTGAACACTTCCAGATTCAACTTGAGCACGAACCTCACCCAAACCACCATTGTAACTAATCATATTTACATCTCCACTTGAGTATGTGTCAACGTAAGCTTTTTGTTGTGAAGCTGAATAGCCACCACCCCAAGAAACAAAAGTTACTTCTGCTTGGACTGCACCAGCCAACATCGCTGTTGAAATAGCACCGGCAATCAGAGTTTTTGTTATTACATTTTTCATATATTTCTCCTAAAGTTAAGTCTAAGCTCTAACCATCTAAAGCAAGACAATCTTCCAACATCCAACCAATATCAACTTGTTTACCTTTTTTGAGGTCAACATTATCAATTGAATTAGGAATTTTGACGATAAAATCGTCGTGTCCACACACACTAAAGCGTGTGCGAATATGGTCGCCATGATAGATAAGTTCTTCTACCTTGGCTGAATATGTGTTTGGTGTTTTTCCTTTCTTTGGTGCAACCATAATACGCTCTGGTCTTAATGATAATGTGGCACGATCTCCAACCTTGCCAACATTAACCTTGGTGGCAACAACGATATCTCCAGAGTCTGTTTTTACTGTGGCCGTATTTCCTTTAATAGCCTCAACGGTACCCATTAGGCGATTATTTTCACCAATGAAGTTTGCAACAAATGAGTTTTCAGGCTTTTCATAAAGATCTTCTGGAGAAGAGCACTGAAGAACCACACCATCATTAAAAACTGCAATTCGGTTCGACATTGTTAGCGCTTCAGTTTGGTCATGCGTTACGTAGACCACAGTTAATCCAAGACTTTCATGAAGGTGCTTAATTTCATACTGCATTTGCTCTCTTAAGTTTTTATCTAGAGCGCCTAAGGGTTCATCCATTAAAACTAAATCAGGATCAAAAACAAGTGATCTCGCTACAGCAACGCGCTGCTGCTGACCACCCGATAATTGCATTGGGCGTCTTTGGCCAAATTCACCGAGCTGAACCATATCCAGGGCGCGATTAACTTTTGCCTCTCTTTCAGCTTTGCCAAATTTGCGAACTTCAAGAGGGAATGATAAATTTTCAGCAACTGTCATGTGCGGGAAGAGGGCGTAGTTTTGAAATACCATACCAATGCCTCGTTTGTGCGGAGGAACATTGTTAATTGGCTTTCCTTTTAAATAAATTGTGCCATTAGTTGTTGGCTCAAATCCTGCAAGCATCATTAGGCAGGTCGTTTTACCAGAGCCAGATGGCCCAAGCATTGTAACAAACTCGCCTGGTGCAACGTCTAAATTGAAGTCTTTAACAACAAGTATTTCACCATCATAACTTTTTTGCACATTTTTAAACTTTACTAGCGGTTCTTTATTACTCATAGATAAACACTTTTTTTAAACAAAAATAAACACCAAAAGGCGGCTTTTAACCGTCTGTTTTAGTTACTAAATAATTACATTATATTAAACTTTTAGGTTTTATTCAAACTGCCTATTGAAGGCTTTGTATAAAGCTTAAATTGAGCTTAATTCAATAAAATTTTATATAACAAAACGAAATATACCATACATAATTAAGTGAGTGTTTCTAATATTGGTACAAATTACATTATGAATTCTACTAATTTAGTTATATTAAAGTATCAAAAGAGGTCTAATTCAATGTATTTATAGGTTTGATTACAGCCATACAAAAAAGGCAGCTTAAGCTGCCTTTTTTATTAAGAAAACTATACTAGTCTCCTACTTTTTCGCCCATAAGAGCAGTCATAATAAGAACAGTTATACCACCAGTGGTGATTGCTGAACTAAAAATACTTCCCATAAGCTTTCCAAATGTGCCGCCTATATTACTAGCTAGAGCTCCTGCGAACTGAGGAACTAATAAAACACCTAGACCCATACCAAAAGAAACAGCTAATATAAGCATATTACGACGATTCATATTTACTGTTGAAAGGATCTTGATTCCTGCCACCGCAACAGTTCCGAACATTACGATCGTAGCGCCGCCTAAAACAGAAGCTGGTAATGCTCTAAGGATTGATCCTACATGAGGGAATAGGCCCATAATAACAAGGATTATTCCAATCCAAACTCCTACATGCCTACTTGCAATACCAGTTAACTGAATTACGCCATTGTTTTGGCTAAATGTTGTATTAGGGAACGTATTAAAAGCAGCAGCAATTGCTGAATTAACGCCATCACCTAGAACACCGTTTTTGATTCGAGTTAAGTAACCTTCGCCCTTGATCTCTTGTTTTGATATCATGCAGTTAGCAGTAATATCGCCAGAAGATTCTATTGTGGTAATTATGTAAATTAACGCAATAGGTATAAAGGCAATAATATCAAAATCAAAGCCATATTTAAAAGGTATGGGTATGCTTATCACTTGCTGAACAGCGAACAATGAGCTGAAACTAATCTTACCCAAAACTGCTGCTACAACAAATCCTATAACTAGTCCAATAACGATCGATGATAAACGTATCCACTGATTGTTAGAACGATTCAATATAATGATTGAAATCATCACTATGAATCCTAGGGCTATATTAGTTAAAGAACCCCAAAACTCGGGTTTATTATCTAGTAGCCATTGTCCACCACCAAGATCTGTTAAACCAACCTTAATAAGGCTAATGCCAATAATAGTAATGACTGTACCCGTTACAATCGGAGTGATTAGTTTTCTAAGTTGCGGTAAAAACTGACTTAAGCCAATCTCTATAAACGCTCCTAAGAAACACACCCCCATTATCATTGCAAGAATTTCATCTGGTCCACCACCTTGAGCCTTCGCAAGAAAGCCAGCTGCAAGAACAGAGCTAAGAAACGCAAAACTTGTTCCTTGAACGCAGATCATTCCAGCACCAATATTCATTGGTTTTTTTGCTTGAATAATTGTTCCAACACCTGAAACCATAAGCGCCATACTTATAAGATAAGGTATCTGTTCACCTAGTCCAAGTGCACCACCAATGACTAAGGTTGGGGTTATTACGCCTACAAAGCTTGCAAGTACGTGTTGTAGTGCTGCAAAGAATTTTTCAGCGGTTGGCGGATTCGCCTCTAGCTCGTAAATTAATTCTGAATCTTGAGTCTCTCCATCGCTCATATTCATTCTCCTTTTATTGGTTAATATTGTTTATATTTATCCTACTTTGTGAAGTCATATTGAAGGTATTTTAATTGCCAACAACAATTCTTAACAACTAGCATATTACCATTAAATAATATTATTTATGGATAAATTTGACCTATAAAAAGAATCTTCTGAAGATAAAGTAATTAGGAGAAAGTTTAGTAGAATTGAGAAGATGGTGCCCGGAGCCGGAATCGAACCGGCACGCCCGTTAAAGGCGCAGGATTTTAAGTCCTGTGTGTCTACCAATTTCACCATCCGGGCGAAGAGGGATGAAGAACGAGAAATTATATACTATCGATAATATTTTTTTTATCAATTACTCATTAAGAAAAGCTAAAGAATTATTAAAACCTTTCCTCAAGCCATTTAATAAACTGCTTGGTTGTTTGATCGCGATTAATTTCATTTAAACTTTCATGACGAGTGCTCTCTAAAATCTTACAGGTGACATCAGAGAGTCCACTATTTTGAAGTTTTGTTGCTAGTTTTTTCATGTCACTTCCGTTTTGAGTGCATGGATCTTCAGCTCCACCAATAATATGCACTGGAAGAGCTTTAGGTAATTTTTGTATGTTTTTTTTATTGCCTGCATAGAAAATGCCACCCAGCACTTCTCTCCACATAGATATTGATACTTCAAACCCACAATAAGGGTCGTTGTCATATAGGTCCACTTCATTTTCATCCCGAGATAGCCAATCAGATTTAGTTCGGTTCGGTTTAAATTCTGAGTTCCAAGCCTCAAATGAAAGTTTCCAGGCAATTAAGCTTGGAAGATTTTGATTGCGAAAAAAGCCTTCTATCGCTAATATTATTCTTGAAGCTTGAGGCAAGAGGCCTGTTTCAATTCCACTATTCCAGCATGCAAGTGCATTGACTTGATTTGGATACTTTAATGCAAAGTTTAAATTAATGATTGAGCCAAGAGAATGTCCAAAGCAAATTATTGGCCTGTTAGGAAGCCTTTCTTTAATTAGATTTATAATTTCATTTTGATCTTCTAATACTTTATTGAGTCCATCAGATTTAGCAAACACACCTTGAGGCGCGTCATCGGCTATAGTTCGTCCATGACCTCTCATGTCATGAGCGAAAACTGCAAAGCCAGTGGCCGTTAACTTCAATGCAAATCGAGAGTACCTCTCAGAGTGCTCAGCCATTCCATGAGTTATATGGACCACAGCTCTAGCTTCACCCAAAGGTAAAAGGCTATGTAGATTAATTTTTGAGCCTGTTGGGCTTTGATGAATTTCGGTTTGCATAAAATTAATAATTTTATTCTTTAATTACTTATAAATAATATAGTAGCTTATTTAATAAATACGTACAAATAATAAATATTAATGATGCGATGAAACCTTTAACGCAGAAAGATAAATTATTTATGTAAAATTTATCTTTTATGAGTTTTAATTTCTTGAGGTTGTTTCTATAATGAGTTATGTATTAGCATTACTTTTGGGTTGGGTTGGATTCTCTCTTATTAAGAGACTCATGAGTCAAGGCTCAGTTAGCTCTTCAAAGAAAAAAACTGGGCAAAAAATGCTTGCATGTTCAGTTTGTGAAACTTACATTCCAGAGCAGGATGCTATTATTAAAAATGGTAAAATTTTTTGCTCTAAAGAGCATTCGGAGTAAATAAATGAAGTTTTTATTTGATTTTGGTCCCATAATCCTTTTCTTTGTTGTGTATAAATTCTTCGGACTTTACGCTGCTATATATGCAATGATTGCGTCAACCTTCGCGCAAATGATGTACGCCAGAATAACAACTGGAAAGTTTGTGACCTCACAGGTCCTTACTTTTATTTTGCTGATAGTTTTTGGCGGAATCAGTATTGCATTAAGAGATCCTGCATTCGTTATGTGGAAAGTAAGTGTTCTGTACGTAATATTTGCAATTGCACTGATCTGCAGTAACTGGATTGGAAGTAAGACGCTGCTCGAAAGAATGATGGGCAAAGAACTTGATCTTCCTAGAGCTATTTGGACTCGCTTAACTTGGTTTTGGGGTTTTGGTTTTGTAGGTATTGCAATTGTTAATGGCTATTTTGTAAATACTGCGCTTCTAGCCAGACAGAAATTTTTAGACAGCGGAATACTAGTCGACCCAAAGATAGACCTGAGTAACTTTGACTGCGCTCAAACGCCTCTAGAAAATCTGTGCTTATCGGCTCAAAGAACTGAAGAAGCCTGGGTAAACTTTAAATTATTTGGAACTCTAGGCCTTACTTTGATCTTAATAGTTATTACTGTGCTTTCAATTAGTAAGCATATCAAAGAAAAGCAGGCAGAGTCCTAATAGAAACTCTGTTGTCTTTAGTATTCAAATTCTTTACATTGGAGTAATTCTTGTCAATAATTGGTGCACTCGTTGCATACAAAGGGAAGCCGGCAAAGGTTGTTGCCTCAACTACCCATAAGTATGAAGTCAGTTTTTCTGATGGATCTTCACAAAAAGTGAGAGAAAAGGATTTTCGTTATATACATCCTGAGTTCTCAAATGTATCTGACCAATGCAGTAATGCAGATATAAGTATCTTGAATGATCTTCATGAAGAATCACTATCGCTTCAAGAAATAACTGAGTGGATTTTTGATGACTTTACTAGCCAAAATGCTTGGTGCGCTTACTTAATGTCTGAAGATGGTTTATACTTCTATTGGTCTAAAGATGCTTTAATGCTTCGCCCAATAGAGCAAGTCAAAATAATTCAAACACAAAGAAATGAAAAAGCTTTAGCAGCAGCAAGCCTAGAAAGATGTATTGTTAATTTAAATAACAATGTATTTGATAATGATGATATTGTTTGGATCAATGAAATAGAGCAAGTCGCCTTAAATCAATCAAAGCATAGCAAAGCAATGAGCGCTTTATCTATTGAAAATACTCCAGAAAAGGCTCATGAACTTCTTGTTAAGCTTAAGTACTGGTCTGAGCTTATGAATCCCTACCCACAAAGACATAAAGTTTATTTGGATGAGGAGGTTAAAGTTAAATCAAAAGAATTTTCAAGAAAAGACTTAACTCATCTAACCAGCATTGCCATTGATAATAGTGATTCTAGTGATGCAGATGATGCTATTAGCATTGATGGAGATAAACTTTGGATTCATATTGCAGATGTTGCAAGTTATGTGGATATTGATAGTGAGCTTGATATTTTTGCTCAAAAAAGAGCTTCAAATTTATATCTTCCTGATCAAATTCTACATATGCTGCCCCCAGAGTTATCTTCTTTTTGCTCTTTGGGTAGCAGTAAGATCTCAGATGCTATCTCCATTGGCTTAAGACTTGATAGCTCTGAAATAAGTGATATTGAGATACATTTGAGTGAAATAAAAGTTACAAATATGAGTTATGAGTATGCTGATAAAGTCATAAATGAAAATGACGTTTTATCTAAATTGAATGATATAGCTAGTTCTCATAAATCCTTTAGGAATGATAACGGTTCAATCAAATTAAATCTGCCAAATGTTGATGTTAAAGTTAAAGGTCAAAAGGTTTTTATTAGTCCTCAAGAAGATAGTAATAGTAGGGATTTAGTGGCTGAAATGATGGTGATTGCTGGACGAACAATTGCCCAATTTGCAGTTGAAAATGATATTTCAATGCCCTATCTAACTCAAGAGGCTGGGAGTTTCAGCGAAGATGTTGTTGATAATATACAAAATTTAACTATTGCAAAAGCATTTGAAGCTTCTAGAGGCTTTAAGAGATCTAAGGTTACAGTAAAGCCCTCTATACATTCAGGCTTAGGACTTTCAGCATATACAAGAGTTACGAGCCCAATGAGGCGCTATCTAGATTTATTAGTTCAGCAGCAATTAGTAAGGTTTTTAAGCAATCAACCAACTTTAGATGACAACGCTGTTAAAGATAGAATTAAAGTAATTAATTCTTTACTTCCTAAGGTCAATAAAGCAATTCGGCAAAGTATAGAGCATTATAAATGCCTCTATCTAAAGCAAAATAATTCTTGGGAAGGCGAGGGCGTTATTGTTGAAGTTAATGGTGAAAAGGCGCTAATAAATATTCCATCTCTTGCAATGATGACTCAAATAAAATTCAAATCAAAAATTAATATTGAAGATAAGGTAAAGTTAAAGGTCATCTCAATTAATCTTTTTGAGCGGTCAGTTAATTTCAAGCCACTCTAGGCTTTCACTTAATTTGATCGCATTGCCTTTGTTTTGAGACCAGTCACCCAAAACATAGCGTGTGTAATTTTTCATAGTATGAGTATTTTGACGATGAGTATGTCCATGAATTAAATCATGGTCTGGATACCCTGACATTAAAAGATCTGTTGCTTGCTGGTTTACATCCATAATATTTGAAGATTTATAGCTTTGAGCTTCTATACTTTTTTTGCGGAGCTGGCCCGTTAACTTAAGGCGAATATTTTTTGGTAAATGTAGAAAAATAAATTGAACTAATGAATTTCTAAGAATTTTTTTTAATTTTTGATAGTTAATATCATCAGTACAGAGACTGTCCCCATGAATAAGAAGAAACTTCTGTGCATTATGGTTAAGTTCATAAGGTTCTTTGATTAACTTACAGCCAGTTTCAGTTTCAAAATTATGTGAGAGCAGAAAATCTCGATTTCCAGCCATTACAAAGACCTTAGTTTCTTTTGTTAATTCTTTTAACGAGGAAATAATAGCATAGTGACTTTTAATTGAAACATCATCACCTAGCCAAGTATTAAATAAGTCCCCTAAAATAAATAACTGATCTACTTTGGACGCATAATCCTCACAGAACTTATTAAAAAAATTAACCTTATCACCCTCAACGTTTGTAAGGTGTAAATCAGAGATTATTAATGAAGTTAACATACTTTTATTGGCCAGAATTAATCTGGCCCCATAAAATTAATCTTTAATAGAGGCTTTGATAATCATTACAGCCTCACCAGGGACGTCGGAATGACCGCCTAAATTTATTGTTTCAACTTTTTCAATTTTATCAACAACATCTTTGCCTGCAACGACTTCACCGAAAACACAGTAGCCCCATCCATCTTGTCCAGGAAAATCTAAAAATTGATTGTCATTAACATTAATAAAAAACTGCGAACTGGCTGAATGTGGCGCGGCAGTTCTTGCCATAGCAAGACTATACTTAACGTTCTTTAGGCCATTTTTAGCTTCGTTTTCAATATTAGCTTTCGTGGGTTTTTGCTGCATATCTTCAGTCATGCCTCCGCCTTGCACCATGAAGCCAGGAATAACTCTATGGAAGATGGTTCCATCAAAAAAACCGTCTTCTACATAATCAGTGAAGTTCTTAGCTGAAATTGGCGCTTTATCCGCGTCAACATTGATATGAATTTCACCCATGTTCGTCTCTAAAATAATCATGTTTTGTCTCTGTTGATTTAAAAAAGAGAATTATAACTTATTTCATTAACAGTGCTTTCATTAAGAGCAACGTTCAAGTATAATTCCTTCCTTTTTAGCAATCAGATTAGGATTTGTTATGTACGCAGTCATTAAAACAGGTGGAAAACAATACAGAGTTACAGAAGGTGAGACTCTAAAAATTGAGAAGCTTGAAATAGAGCCTGGAAAGAAAGTAACCTTCGAAGAGGTCTTAATGGTCGCTGATGGTGACAAAGTACAAGTTGGCTCTCCACATGTTGCTAAAGCAAGCGTTGAAGCGAAAGTAATCTCTCAAGGCAAAGGCAAAAAAGTACACATTCTAAAATTCAGACGTCGTAAGCACTCTATGAAGCAACAAGGGCATCGACAGCTGTTTACTGAAATTCAAATTGATAAAATTAAGGCATAAGGGGTAATCTATGGCACATAAAAAAGCAGGCGGTAGTACTAATAACGGAAGAGATTCCGAGTCCAAAAGACTTGGAGTCAAGCGTTTTGGCGGCCAAGTAGTACTTGCTGGAAATATTTTAGTTCGCCAAAGAGGGACTAAATTTCATCCAGGCACTAACGTTAAGAAAGGTAAAGACGATACTTTGTTTGCAGTTGCGGACGGAAAAGTTCAGTTTGAAAAGAAGGGTAAATTTAATCGTCAATACGTTTCAATCCAGACAGCTTAGTATTTACTGTTACTTATTTTAAAAAGCGCCTTCTGGCGCTTTTTTATTATCAACCTCATTTATAATTACTTAATATGAAATATTCAATCGTTTTTCCAGGACAAGGCTCTCAATCTCTAGGCATGATGTCTGATCTTCGAAGTAATTTCTCAGTTGTTAATGAGATTTTTCAAGAAGCAAGTGACGCAATCAATGTAGATCTATGGAAGATTGTTAATGAAGATCAAGAACTATTAAACCTTACTGAGAACACTCAGCCAGTAATGCTTGCAGCCGGCTATGCAACATATAGAGTTTTGGCAGGCGAGGTTAATTTAACGCCTATCTCGATTGCTGGGCACAGCCTAGGTGAATATACGGCGCTTGTGGCTTCTGGTTCTTTAAGTTTTTTTGATGCAGCTCAATTAGTCAGAAAAAGGGCTGAACTCATGCAAGCCGCAGTGCCAAGCGGCTCAGGTTCTATGGCTGCTATATTGGGACTTGATGATTCAAAAGTCGTTGAAATATGCTCTATTGCTAATGAAAAGGGTGTAGTTGAGGCTGTGAATTTTAACTCACCAGGTCAAGTAGTTATTGCCGGTGAAAAAGACGCAGTAGCACATGCATGTGAGTTAATGAAAGAGGCTGGCGCAATGCGCGCTTTGGTCCTGCCAGTAAGCGTCCCATCTCATTGCTCACTTATGAAAGACGCTGCAATCGATTTTAAGCACTCAGTTGATAGTATTAATTTTCAAATGGGAAGTGAGAAAGTTCTCCATAATGTTGATGCGGATTATTCAAATAATATTGAAGAGATAAAGTATAAATTGGTTGAGCAACTTCATAAACCAGTTCTTTGGACTTCAATAGTTCAAAAAATGACAAGCTCAGGCGTAGAAAAACTTATTGAAACTGGCCCTGGAAAAGTTTTGTCTGGATTGACAAGGCGTATTGATAAGTCTCTTAGTAGTTCGGCTATAATAGATGTGACTTCATTAAATTCTACTATTGAGGAAATATTAAATGCTTAACGAAAAATTAGCCCTTGTAACCGGAGCAAGTAGGGGAATTGGCAGAGCCATTGCGCTGACTTTAGGTGAGGCGGGAGCTACTGTAATAGGAACAGCAACTAGTAATGAAGGCGCTGCAAATATCTCTAAAATATTTACTGAAAATAATATTCTTGGTAAAGGTATGAAGCTTAATGTAACCGATAATGAGCAAATTTCTGAGCTTTTAAAGAATATCACTGAAGATTATGGTTCTGTAGATGTACTGATTAATAATGCTGGCATAACACGTGATAATATTCTTGTCAGAATGAAAGAGGATGAGTGGAATGATATTATTAGTACTAATCTTACTTCTGTTTACAAGATGTCAAAATCTGTTTTAAGAGGTATGATAAAAAAACGATCTGGAAGAATTATATCTATTACCTCTGTAGTTGGTGCTATGGGAAATGCTGGGCAGTCCAACTATGCCGCTGCAAAAGCGGGAATTATGGGGTTTACAAAATCGCTGGCTAGAGAAGTAGGTGTAAGAGGGATTACTGTTAATGCTATTGCACCAGGCTTTATTGAAACAGATATGACAGATAGTCTGCCAGAAGATCAAAAATTAACACTGACCGCACAAATCCCTATGGGGAGATTAGGAACAACTAATGAGATTGCTCAGGCAGTTTTATTTCTTGCTGGGGATAGTGGTTCTTATATTACAGCTCAAACATTACATGTTAATGGAGGCATGTACACGCTTTAATTAGTTCTTAAGTTATTGGCTTTTCTTCTAGATTTAAAAAAAGTTTGAAGTATTACTTTACTTTCTTCTTCTAAAACCCCACCATCTACTTGAACTTTGTGAGTAAAGAAAGCTTCTGAAGTTAAGTTGGCTTTTGATCCACATACTCCAGTTTTTGGGTCTGGGGTACCAAAAACTATTCTTTCAATTCGAGCATGCATTATTGCTCCAAGGCACATTGCACATGGCTCTAGCGTAACATATAAGGTGGATCCTGATAGTCGATAATTTTTTAGTTTTCTACCAGCTTTTCGAAGAACCTCTATTTCTGCATGAGCGGTAGGATCATGATTTAAAATTGGCTGATTATGCGCCTTTGCAATTAGTTTATCTTTTTGAATAAGCACAGCACCCACTGGAATTTCACCTTTATTTTTAGCTAAATTAGCCTCAGAAATCGCAATTTTCATCCACTCTTCATCTTTATTCATAATTTAATTTTCACAAAAAATTTATAATTTAATTATTGTTTAATATTTAAAGCCAGTTTCCAGCATAAGCTAGTCTAATTGATATAATGAACATTACTATAGCTATTAAAAAGTCTAGCTTTCTCCATGAGTTTGGGTTTTGCATTATTGGTATTAATAGTTTTGCTCCATATGCAAGGCTGAAAAAGAAAACAAAACTAGCCAAAGAAGCACCAAATGCAAATGCAATTTTATGACCACTAGAAAATTGTTGAGATATAGATCCAATAAGTACCATAGTGTCTAAATAAACATGTGGATTAGCAAAAGTTAAAACGAAAAGAATGGATAGAGTTGATAGTAGATCTTTTGATGTTGATGATTCAATCTCAAGTAAAGAGTTGGATTTAAATACAGTTTTAAGTCTAATAAAACCATAACCAGCAAGCCAAATTGCGGAAAAACCGAAAAGTAAATCTGAAAATTGAGAAATAAAACTACTTAAAAAAAATGAAATACTGGCTATACCTATGCAAATTAGAAGGGCATCCGATAGCGAACAAAATAAAGCTACATATAAAACATGTTGACCAAGAATACCTTGTCTTAAAACAAAAGCATTTTGAGCCCCTATTGCTAATATTAAGGATATTCCAAGAAAAAAACCTGTTAAAAAAGCTTGAATCACAATATTTTAAAATGAAAGTACTTTGTCTGAAAAGTCTATTGTATATTCTTTAATGAACGGATTATTAGGCATATCTTGAGTGTTTGGAAGATTGGTTACTAATTGTCCACTTGTTTTTTCACAGGTAAAAGTGCATTCAATTGCAATAGGGGTGTTATTAACATTTAAAGGAGAATAATTATTACAATGGACATGAACTAGTTGAAGTGGAAATTTTTTTATAAACTTCTCAATTTTATCTAAGTGAAGGTCTAGGTCATGAAATTCTATTACAAGACCTTCAATGATTTCAGAGTTTACAATTAAATCATCTAGAAGACGATACTCCCATCCTTCTATATCAATTTTTAGATAAATATGTGAAAATTTTTCAACTTTCAATTTATTTAAGATTGTTGTTAGAGATATATAATCAGGAGGAAGATCAATGCCAACAAGTTTTTTACAATGAAATTTGTTTCCTTGAAAAAATTTTATGTAATTGTAAGATGTTTTAAACCAATGAAAAAATATTTTAGGCTTATTAAATCTAATAATATATTTGAAACATTTTTTTAAAAATTTTTTTAAACTTACAGTTTCATCATATATGTAAGTAGGAACTGAGTTTATAGAATTAAAGTCTTCTTCAAAGCTCCAGTCATCACTCATTCCAAGTCCTACAAGTGCATCTGAATTAGAAATATTTTTTTTATCTATGACATATCCACCATCATTATTTCCACCAACTCTTGCTAGCGAGTTTATTACTTTTGGTTGAAGAAATTTGGGAAGTATAGATTGAGTTTTCATATACTTATTACTCCCACTCAATGATAGCACACTTATAAGTCATTGATTTAAAAATACTTTCTAAAATGTTTGTACCAAGTTTGTACCAAATCGAGTGGTGGTCTAAATCAGATTTATTCATAATTTGTGGGATAACATCTTTCTCATACAAACAATGCACCTAATTATAAGTGTTTCTAATGTTTCACTTTCCATAATTAACTAATTCTTCTTACTTTTCCAAGTGCCACCATAATGATAAGAATCTTCAAACTTTGTTTTTACATCTGTAAGACATGTTTGACAAAGAAACACCCAATCAGTTAATTCTTGATATCTACATCTATATAAGACATCATTTGAGTCATTACAAACATAACAGTCTTTAGTTCTTACTCTCACAGATATGTCTTAGTAGGGTGCTTAACAAAGTACCCATCACAAACACTCAAAAGTATCTGTTTTGCACCCCAGTTCTTTTGACTACCACCGATCAATTCAAATATAACTCGTCCATCTGCCCCTGAATGTCTTCCTTTTGCAGTTCTAGTATCTGTACCTCGTATGTAATTGTCTTTATGAGTAAGGATTTCTTGATTTGAGGGATTATCTTCAAGTTTTAATGCCCCTAAAAATATTACACTACTTGAAAATAGGGCACAATAAATTTGGATATTCAAATTTCTCTGACGACAAATCAATATCCCTGTCAAGGAACTCTCTTGCTACATCGTCTGTAAACTCATTATTTTTGGTGTAACGCACCTCAAGACTTTTGTCTTGCTGAACACTCGACATAGAGAAAATTCGACCGTCTTTTAAAGTTTGTACCAGTCCTTCTTGTGCAACCAAAACAGAACGCATAGTGAAATCAAACTGACTATCCGAGTCTTGGAGTTTTGGAACACAGTGGAACAACATGCCTCCACTGTCCAACCCTTTACTCAACATATGGATTGTCGCACCAACATAAGATGGATTTCCATCATACAGTGCCCAAAAGTTGCATGATGAACCCCTATAATAGGGAGATAAACCCATGTGGATGTTGATTGCTTTCTTGTCCACCAAAAAATCAATCAACCAACCTTTTATGTAACTTGCACCAAATACAATAAACACATCTGATGAAAGTGCATTACCTAATTGTTTTTCACTTAGAAGGTTGAGGTCACCACCTTTAATAGCAAGTGTTCTCACATTATTTGGGAGGAAATCAACATCTCCAAATATTTTTTTCTCGGACTGAATCACATTACTAAAGTAATCCTGCATTACCTCAGTTTTCTGAAAAAAACCAGAAACTTTACCTGGGAAAATAGTGTTTACTTCACTAACGAAATAGACTGTATCTGCGAACTGTGCAAATTCTCTAGCAAGATTTAGATGTCTTGGTTGATTACTGCTAAATACCGTGACTCTCAATGCTTCATCTCTTTGAAAACATTCGCATGGTCTTCTCTGGGAATTTCTAGTGGACTTTTAATCTCTTTAACACTCATGCTTGAACGAAAACCAATTTGTATTCCCATTTCTTTAAGTAAACTTAATGTATCCAAATTATAGTCTCCACATGGATGAGACATTGAAGTTATCTCTGAAGTTTTTAACACCTTGCTTAGATGAGTAAAATTTTGCTGGTATTCTTTCAACTGCTGGTCTGCAGTTAATTTACTCATTTGTGTTGGATGGGAATAAGAATGAAGTCCAACAACATGCCCATTTTCATGAATTTTTAAGAGTTCATCTTCTCCCAACCATAATTTTTTCTTTACCTCATTAATATCGAAACTTTTCTCAGATATTATCTCCAACATGATATTCGTATATTTTTCATTACCTAAATATTGGTCACGAAGATATCTAAACCATTTGTCATTTTCTGTATAAAAAGGGAAAGCAGATGAATAATTACCCAGAGAAGAATATTGATTCTGCTGACTCAAATATTCATCCTTATCATTCTGGATTAAAAAGTCAAAAAAATAATTATAAAACTCGTCCACACTATCAAATTTATTAGTCCGAAAATATCGAAAAATTTCCAAAAAATCGGGTTTATCAGAGAATGCAGACGAATATACAAAGAAAAATGCATGAATATTGTTTTTTCTTAATACAGGAAGTGCAACATCATATTGGCATTTTAGTGCGTCATCAAAAGAAAGACATATATCTGTATTCTTGAGAGTTTGGGAAAGGAATCTATCGATATATTCCTGTGCATCCAGTATGTCATATCGATCTCTTAACCAACTAATCATCAAGTCAAATTCTGAAGCACTTAGACTTCCTTGTGAAGGTAAATGAAAGTCATCATGAAAGTGATGGAACATTACAGAATGGGTCATAAGAATATTTTGCTTATAATTAAAATTATTATAAAAAGCATTATATATAGTTAGTCATGAATCCAAAATCTAATATTGGTAAGGTTCATTGCCGAATTATATTCCAATATGAACTTTGTCGAAGTGTGATTTATTTCTTACATCTAATCACATAGATATTTGAAATTGAGAACCCTTATCCAATGCGACTATTCCCACTCAATGGTTGCACTTTCTACAACCTTTGCTGTGATTAACTTGTAGAGGGAGTAATAATACTTTGACATATCTTTGACACAACGATTATCTATGGTAGAAGTATTTCCGTTCATTTTGAGTGTACTGTGTCAAACTTTGATACGATTATACTGACTTTGTTATTACAAATATGACTTGGTAGAGTGTTTGACAAAATATCCATCACAAACACTTAAAAGTATTTGTTTCGCACCAAATGATTTCTTACTGCCTCCAATAAACTCAAATATAACTCTTCCTTCCGTTCCTTATAAAGTGCGTAAGTAGACTTTACTAATAAAATTTATAATGTTTTGAATGGAGATAAAGTCTTATGAACAATTGAATAATGAATTTTTTTAAACCAAATACTTAAATACATTCGCTTGAGTAATTTTAATTCTCCTTTTATTGATCTAGACTTAAATTTTAATTCTTTTGGAATATACCAACAGTTCCTATTTAATCGTTGCACTAATTTGTAACCATTTTTTTTCAAGAATAAGTGTTTTTTTAAATATAAATGTTTATCTTCTAGTAAGATTAATTTTGGGTAATATAAATTAAAATCTAGACCTAATAATACTTCCAATTCGGCACCTTCAACATCAATAGAAAGAAAGTCAATTTTATTAATTTTTCTTTTTTGTAAAATGTTAGTTAATGTATCCCCCTTAACCTTAATTGTATTATGAAACCTATGAATATGTCTACTTTCGTCGGCATTTTTTTCTAAAGACGCATGACCAGTTAACTCTTGATTATTTCCATCTAATGGAATATTTAAAATTAAAGTCTTTTTATTGCCTGGAAAGGTGCATGCTAACTCACAAACTATTGCCTGAGGTCTTAATTTTATTGCCTTATGATAGAGAATTGGATTAGGTTCAATCAGCACACACTTCCAGTTAAGTTTTTCCTCTAGATGTAATGATTGTGATTCGATTGATATAGGTTCATTTGCTCCAACTTCTACGCAAACTCCATTTTTAACATGATTGAAAAATTTCCTAATTTTAAGTTTTTCGTTTTCCTCATCTTCCTGAATTTTTTTTGAAAATTTTTCCATGGATTGCTTTTTTTAATTATTTTAAGTGTTTTATCAAAACTTGATTACTCCCACTCAATAGTGGCAGGTGGCTTCCCTGATATGTCATATACAACTCTTGAAACTCGAGAGATTTCGTTCATGATCCTATTAGAAACATGATCTAAAAACTCATATGGCAGTCTTGCCCATCGAGCTGTCATAAAATCAATTGTCTCCACAGCACGAAGTGATATAACATAATCATATCTTCTTTCATCACCAGTAACCCCAACTGATTTGATAGGCAAGAAGACTGCAAAGGCTTGATCAACTTTATCGTATAATTTATGATTATTTAGCTCTTCCATAAAAATTTGATCAGCTTGCCTAAGAATTTCGGCAAATTCCTCTTTTACAGTGCCAAGAATTCTTACACCTAGACCTGGTCCTGGAAAAGGATGGCGATTGAGCATTTTTTTAGGCAGTCCAAGTTTTAAACCTATAGTTCTTACTTCATCTTTAAAGAGTTCTTTTAGAGGTTCAACTAAATCAAATTTAATATCATCTGGCAAGCCTCCAACATTATGATGAGATTTAATAACTTTTGCTTTGCCTGAGGTAGTGCCCGCAGATTCAATAACATCTGGATAAATAGTTCCTTGAGCTAAGAACTTAATGTTTTTTATTTTTTTTGCTTCGTGGTCAAATATTTCTATGAATGCTTTACCTATAATTTTTCTCTTTAATTCAGGATCAGCTTCGTTTGAAAGCTTGTCATAAAAATATTGTTGAGCATTTGCTCTAATAACCTTCACCCCCATATTTTCACTGAAAGTTCTCATAACTTCATTGCCTTCATTATGCCTTAGTAACCCATTATCTACAAAAACACAAGTTAACTGGTCGCCAATAGCTTGATGAAGTAGAATGGCAACAACTGATGAGTCGACTCCACCTGACAATCCTAAGAGAACTTTTTTATTACCAACTTGTTTCTTTATGTTGACTAATAGATCTTTAATAATATTGTCAGTAGTCCAATTTTTATTGCATTTACAGATATCTGTAACAAATCTTTCTAAAATCTGAATTCCTTGCTTTGTATGAGTTACTTCTGGATGAAATTGGAGTCCAAAGTAATTTTTTTCTTTATTTACAAATCCTGCAATTGGACAATTATCAGTAGATGCTATTAATTCAAAATTTAAGGGTAATCTTGTTACTTCTATTCCATGACTCATCCAAACATCTAGAAGTCCATGTCCATCTAGGTTGGTTTCATCACTAATTCCAGTTAAAAGTTTCGAGTGATTTCTGGCGCGTATTTGTGCAAAACCAAATTCTGCTTTTTGAGAATTCCTTGCCTCACCTCCAAGCTGCACTGCCATAGTTTGCATACCATAGCAGATTCCTAATATAGGTACATTTAATTCAAAAACAATATTTGGCGCTCTTGCTGAGCCAATATCACTAACTCTATCTGGGCCTCCTGAGAGAATAATGCCACTTGGATTGAAATTTTCAATAAAATATGGCTTTACATCATAAGGCAATAATTCACAGTAAACACCAATTTCCCTTATTCTTCTGGCGATTAATTGGGTGTATTGAGAGCCAAAATCGAGAATTAGAATTTTATGATGATGAATTGTAGACATAAAAAAACTTGCTTTAGAAAAATCAATTATTTATATATGCTATTTTAATGAAAATAAGAGACCGTTACATTGCAAAAACACTTTTAACTTACACTCTAGTTGTTCTTCTAGTTTGGCTAAGTATATATAGTTTTTTTAATTTTTTAGCTGAACTAAATAGTGTTGGAGAAGAAAACTACACAATTCTAGAGGCATTTAAATATGTTGTACTTCAAATGCCAGAAGTTGCATATGATCAAGCTGCACCTATAATTTTGTTGGGTTGTGTTTTAGGCATGGGCCACTTAGCAACAACTGGCCAATTACTTATTTTTCGTGTTGCTGGTTTTTCTATATTAAAAATTACATGGATAACGGTTAAAAATGCATTTTTTTTTATTATTGCTTTAATCATATTTGGTGAGTTATTGGTGCCAATTTTAACCAAGTATTCTGAAAGTGCTCGTTCTAATGCATTGGGAAATCAAAGTTTATCTTTGAGTCAAAATGGTTTTTGGATTAGGGATGGTAATAATTTTATTAATGTTGAAAATAATGTAGATGGCCAAATATTTACTGAAATTACAGTTATTGAGACTAATTCTTCTAATGAAATTGAAAGACTTATTAAATCAAAAAATGCTAAATTTGATGGCAACTCTTTAGATATGAGCAGTAATGAAATTTTTACAATTAATACATCAGGCAATATTGACAATATTTCTTTAAAAGAACGCAATTCATATAATAAAACTGTTTCATTTGATCGTGATCTAGTTGATAGTTTAGAAAAGGAACCTGGTGACCTTACTACGTGGACTATTATCAAACAAATTCAATTTTTATCTGATAATAAGCTTAGATCTGGAGTTTATGAAGTTGAGCTGTATAAGAGGCTTGTTAGGCCATTTACTCTTATTGCAATGATATTGATGGCTATGTTATTTATTTTTGGTTCAACAAGAGATGCTACATTAGGTAGAAAAATTTTTTTTGGAGTTGCTTTGGGTCTGTCGTTCGAACTAATTTCTCGAATTGGGGGCGCTCTTGCATTAAGTTTTAATTTTAGCCCTTTATTTAGTTCTATTCTTCCAGCAGTTACTATTATGCTTATTTCAATTACTTTATTAATTCAAAAATCAATAAGCTAGCTAGATGAATCAAGTTGATCCAAAAATTTCAAAACAAAAGCTTAAAATTCCAAATAGATTTGAGGTAATTTTGTTAAATGATGATTATACTTCGATGGAGTTTGTAGTAGAAGTTTTAAGGAAATTCTTTCACAAAGAGTTTTTAGCTGCTGAAGCAGTTATGCTTAAAATCCATATTGATGGTGAGGCAGTTTGTGGAACATATTCATATGATGTGGCACAAACTAAAGTTTCACAGGTTATAGAGTATTCGCGCAAAAATGACCAACCTTTGATGTCAGTTTTGAGGGAAGTAAACTTATGATAATTTTTTTTAAGGAATTCTTATGATAATTAAATCAATTGAATCATTAAGTGATGGGTTAAATATTTTGTGGAATGATAACTCTTCAAGTTGTTTTCCTTGGCTTTGGTTAAGAGACCATAGCGAGAGTCAAGTCGATCTTCATCCTGACACTAAGCAACGTCAAATTAATGTTTTTAGTAATCCACCAAATAATTCTGTTGCCACAGTATTACTAGATAGAATCTCTAAAAATATTTTAATTAAATGGGAAGATGAGTCTGAAAGCACTCTCTCTTTTGATTTGCTTCAATCTACTTCAGAGCCAAATCTTCCTCAATCAAATGCAATGAATTCTTCAAGTTGTTGGAGTGATCCTAGTGAAATTAAAATCTTTCCTGAAATAACTTATCAAGGTTTTATGAGTGATGGAGGAATAAAAATTTGGTTAAATCATATTCAAAGAGTTGGATTTGCATTAGTAATAGAAACTCCTGAAACTTCAGATGCAACAAAAGAACTTATGGAGAGAATGGCTTATATTAGAAACTCTATTTTTGGAGGTTTCTCTGTTTGGGATAATAAGCTCGAAAATCCTGATGATACTGCTTTTACATCCCTTGCTATTGAGCCTCACACAGATGGAACATATGTTCATGATGCGCCGGGACTTCAAACTTTACACTGTATAAACAGAGATTCTATTGGTGGTGAAAATCAATTAATTGATGGTCTCGCAATTGCAGAAAAAATGAGACATGAGAATCCTGATGCATTTAATATACTTTGTAATGTTAATATTCCTGGGCGCTATATCAAACCGGGTACTTATTTAGAGGCGCATCGACCTTTATTTCGGGTCAATAATAATGGTGATGTTATTCAAGTAAGTTTCAATAATCATGATCGTGCGCCCTTTAGGTTGAAAAATGATCAGATGGTTAAGTTTTATGCTGCTTATAAAATATTTCACAATTTAGCAAATGATTCAAGTCGTCAATTTGAGTTTATGCTTAATCCTGGAAAAGTTTTGACGTTTGATAATTGGCGCCTCCTTCATGCCCGCTCTTCTTTGACAGGTTATCGTCAGCTTTGTGGTGGTTATCATAATAGGGAAGATTTTGAAAGTAAATTGAGATCTGTCTAAATAATTTTTTAAGATAAATTTGAATTTTATTTTGATTCAAATTGCCTATTGTGGTGTTAAAATTAAGTATTAATTAAGTTAATAACAAAAATAGTATTTTATGATTGAACAAGGATTACAGCAAGAGATTAATATGGTGATGACTGAGGCGAGAAATCGTCGTCTTGAGTTCGTAACAGTAGAGCATTTATTACTAGCACTTCTTAATATGGATGAAGTTATTGCATTTCTTCGTGGTAAGCGAGTCAATATAGATGAGCTTCGTGCTGAGCTTGACCAGTATATTGATTCTCACACTCCTATTATTTCTGAAGATGCAGAAATAGATATTGTCCCAACCGTAGGTTTTCAAAGAGTTCTTCAAAGGAGTGTTTATCAGGCACAGTCTGCGCAGAAAAACTCTGTTAATGCAATGAATGTATTTGTGAGTATTTTTTCAGAAAAAGAATCTCATGCTGTTTATATGCTCAAACTTAATAATATTTCTAGATTAGATGTTATGGAAGGAATTTCTTCACATCTAGCCGATAATCCAGTTGAAGAAACTAAAAAGGTTGAAGGTGATAAACCAACAAAACCATCTTCCCTTGAATCTTTTACTACTAACTTATGTGAAAAAGCTAGACTTGGTGAAATTGATCCTCTTCTTGGTAGAGAGGAAGAAGTACTTAGGACTGTACAAATTTTATCAAGACGCCGTAAAAATAACCCCTTACTTGTTGGTCAGGCGGGTGTTGGTAAGACTGCCATTGCCCAAGGCTTGGCTAAGAGGATAGTTGATGGACAAGTGCCTGAAATTCTAAAAAATACAACTATATATTCTTTAGATGTGGGAGTTTTAATCGCAGGTACAAAGTATAGAGGAGATTTTGAAAAGCGACTAAAGTCAGTACTAACAGACTTAGAAAAAGATAAAAATTCAGTACTTTTTATTGATGAAATTCACACTTTAATAGGTGCTGGTAGTGTTTCTGGAGGCTCTTTGGATGCATCTAACCTTCTAAAGCCAGCACTTGCTGATGGATCACTTAAATGTATAGGCTCTACAACTTATGATGAATATCGAAAGATTTTTGAAAAAGATCATGCACTTACAAGGCGGTTTCAAAAAGTAGATATTGAAGAGCCTTCAGTTGAAGATACGATTAAAATTTTACATGGACTGAAAAAATATTATCAATCACACCACAAGGTTAAATATTCAGCTGCATCATTAGTTTCTGCTGCTGAATTAACTCATAGACATATAGGCGATAGACGCCTTCCAGATAAAGCAATAGACGTCATTGATGAGGTGGGCGCTCTTCAGCAGATACTTCCTAAATCAAAGCGTAAAGTCAATATAGGCGTTCCTGATATTGAAAACATTGTAGCTAAGTTGGCTCGTATTCCTTCTCGTCAAGTTACTAGTGATGATAAATCTTTACTTAAAAGCCTTGAGAGTGATTTGAAGTTAGGGGTCTTTGGTCAAGATAGTGCTGTTGAGTCTTTATCAACTGCTATAAAACTTTCTCGCTCTGGACTTTCCCCTATTGAGCAACCAATGGGCTCTTTTTTATTTGCTGGCCCTACAGGAGTTGGTAAAACAGAAATTTGTAAGCAGCTTTCAAGAATTATGGGAGTTAAGCTTTTGAGATTTGATATGTCAGAATATATGGAGAGACATTCTATTTCTAAACTTATAGGATCTCCTCCAGGATATGTAGGTTATGATGAAGGGGGCTTGTTAACTGAAGCCGTAAATAGTAATCCTTACGCAGTTCTTTTACTGGATGAAATTGAAAAAGCTCATCCTGATATTTTCAATATCCTATTACAAGTTATGGATCATGGAAAGCTTACTGATGCTAATGGCCGTGAAGTTGATTTTAGTAATGTGATACTTGTTATGACTTCTAATGTTGGAGCTCAAAATGTTCAAAGAGCTTCCATAGGTTTTAATGAACAAGATCATTCCCTTGATTATGAAGGTGAGCTTAAAAAGATATTCACACCAGAATTCAGAAATCGTCTTTCAGAAATTATTTACTTTAACAAACTTAATGAAGAGGTTGTGGTCTATGTAGTAAATAAGTTTCTTTTTGAGCTTGAAGATGTTCTTGAGAAAAAAAATGTTTCATTGATTGTTTCTGATGCTGCTCGAAGATGGTTTGCAGAAAATGGCTATGATTCTATGATGGGCGCGCGTCCAATGATGAGACTGATTGAAAGAGAGGTACGTAAACCTCTTGCCGATGAACTTCTTTTTGGTAAGCTAAGCTCTGGTGGGATTGTTAAAGTAGGTGTTAGTAAAGATAAGATTGTATTAACAATCAGTTAATGAGAATTCTTATAAGTAATGATGATGGCTACCAAGCCAAGGGTATCAAACAGCTTACAAAATCTCTAAGTGAAATTGCAGAAGTAATTGTTGTTGCTCCAAGTGAGAATAAGTCTGCAGCAAGTAGCTCATTAACTCTTGGAAGACCATTAAAGCCAATTCAAATTGAGAAAAATATTTTTGCAATAGAAGCAACGCCTACTGACTGTGTTCATTTGGCATTATGTGGCTTTATAAAGGAGCCAATTGATTTAGTAGTGACTGGTATTAATTTTGGAGCTAACTTGGGGGATGATACTGTCTATTCTGGAACCGTTGCAGGGGCAATAGAAGGTCGATTTCTTGGTCTTCCGTCGATTGCAATATCTTTAGCAAGCTGGGAGTGTAGTCACTTTGATACAGCAGGTGAAATTGCTAAGAGATTAGTCACACAAATTGATAAATCTGCACTATCTTTTAACACTATTATTAATGTTAATGTTCCAGATATTCCTCTTAATCAAATTGAAGGTATTAAGGGAACTCGTCTAGGAAGTAGACATAAATCTGAACCAAGTATTAAGGATAAAGATGATACATCTCTTTATTGGATTGGTGAAAATGGTAAGGAAGCTGATAATTCAGAGGGTACAGATTTCCATGCAATTTCAAATAACTTTGTTTCAGTTACACCTCTTCAGATTGATACAACCAAGTACTCTGAAGTAAAGCGAGTGAATGACTGGCTTCAAAAAATAGATTATTGATTCCATGTATCTCTAAGTCCAACTGTTTTATTAAATACTAGCTCTTTTGACTCACTATCCCTACAAAAATAACCTTCACGTTCAAACTGATATGCTCTTCCGACGTCTGCATTTGATAAATTTGGCTCTATAAAACCATTTTTTATCTCAAGAGAGTTAGGATTAATTGAAGATGATAAATCATCAAATTTTGCTGGATTTGAATCTAAAAAAAGGCGATCATATATTCTAAATTCAGCGCTAACTGCTTTACTAGCTTCTACAAAATGAATAACGCCCTTGATTTTTCTATCATCTGATGGATTTTTACCTAAAGTGTCTGGATCATAAGTACAGAAGATAGTTTTTACATTGCCATCTTTGTCACTATCAAAATGAGTGGCTTTGATAACGTAAGAATTTCTTAGCCGTACCTCTTTATTTATTGCTAAACGTTTATATTTATTGTTTGGTGCTACTTCTAAAAAATCCTCTTTATCAATGTATATTTCACGGCTAAAGAAAATTTCTCTGGTCCCCATTTCTAACTTTTGAGGATGAATTGGTGCTTGAAGGGATTCAATTTTACCTTCAGGGTAATTTTCAATTTGTAACTTAATGGGGCTGATTACTGCCATCGATCGTGGCGCAGAGTTATTCAAATCATCTCTAATTGACGATTCTAAAATTGAAATATCAGTTAAGCTATTTACCTTAGATACTCCAATTCGTTCACAAAAATCTCTTATTGAGCCCGCAGTATATCCTCTTCTACGAAGGCCTGAAATAGTGGGCATTCTAGGATCATTCCAGCTATTGACATAGTTATTATCTACTAAGAGTTTTAATTTCCTTTTAGATGTTGTTGCAAACTCAAGATTCAAGCGAGAAAACTCATATTGATGAGGTCGACTAGTGACATTAAAATCATCTAAGTTTTCTAAAGTCCAATCATAAATTCTACGATTATCTTGGAACTCTAGAGTACATAAAGAGTGGGTAACACCTTCAATAGCATCACCAAGACAATGTGCAAAATCATACATAGGATATATGCACCAATCATCATTTGTTTGATGGTGCGTTTCAAATCGAATACGATACAGAGTAGGGTCACGCATACACATGAAGCTAGAAGACATATCGATTTTGGCTCTCAATACGCATTCACCCTCCTTAAATTCCCCTACTTTCATTTTTCTAAAAAGAGTTAAATTTTCTATAATAGTAGTTTCACGATATGGACTATTTTCTCCAGGTTCTTTAAGATTGCCCCGAAATACTCGGGTTTCATCAGCACTTAAAAAACAGACATAGGCTAAGCCTTTAGAAATTAATTCTTCAGCATATTGATAAAATTTATCAAAGTAACTTGAGCTAAATTTAACATCACCATCCCAATCAAATCCAAGCCATTCAACATCTTTTTTAATGGAGTTTACATATTCAATATCTTCTTTAGAGGGGTTGGTATCATCAAATCTTAAGTTGCAATACCCTTCATAATCTGTTGCTGTACCAAAATTTAGGCAAATAGACTTTGCATGACCAATATGAAGGTACCCATTAGGTTCTGGTGGAAACCGAGTTTTAATGCCTACATGTTTTCCAGATGAAAGATCTTCATCTATAACATTACATATGAAATTAGTGGACTTAGCTTCTTTATTTTGAGAATTCATTTCTATCAATTCTAAGGTTAATTTAGGGTTCATAAATTATAACATTAAAGCATAATTTAATATGTAGCGCTTTAATCACATGCGACATAGTAAAATAGTTTCTAATGAAAATAGCTATCGTTAAACTCTCAGCACTTGGTGACATTATTCACACTATGGTTGCCTTGCAATTTATAAAAAACCATTATCCAGATTCACAAATAGATTGGATTGTAGATCAGCAATTTAAGAGTGTTTTGGAAAACAATCTTCATATTAGGAGCATTCATACTGTTAGCTTTAAAAAAGCCAAAAAAGAAAAATCTATTCTACTAATATTGAAAGAATTAAACAAAGTAAGAGTTTTACAAAAATATGATCTAGTAATTGACGCTCAAGGCTTAATTAAGTCAGCCATTGTGGCAAAATTAATTCCAAGTAAAATTACTGTTGGTTTTGATATTAAATCAATAAGAGAAAAATTAGCTTCCTATTTTTATAACTATAAGGTTGCTATTTCATATGATAGTAACTCAATAGAGCGAAATTTAAGAGTTATTTGCAATCCATTGGATATAAGTTTTAATTCTACTGATATTGAAAATAAGGATCGTTTTTTGTTTTCAGATAGCAAGTTCAAGGTTGATGTGGGGCGCTACATTGTTTTCATAATAGGTTCTACTTGGGCAAGTAGAAATTATCCAATTGAAAAATTTGTTGAAGTTGCAGATTTATTACAAAAAAATTGTATAGTGTTGTGGGGTAATAATGAAGAAAGAAAAAAAGCTGAATGGATGAGTGAGCAATCAGCCTTTATAAGCACGATACCAAAATTAGATCTTAATGAAGTAAAGGCAGTAATTTCTAATTCTAGCTTACTAATTGGCAATGATTCTGGGCCGTCTCATATGGCTTGGGGACTAAATATACCATCAATTATCCTTTTTGGACCAACTCCAGTAAATAGAGTGTTCCAATCAACAATAAATCAAGTCTTGAAATCTAATTCTGAAGTTAATCATTTTAAGTTGAATAAACAAGATTTTACAATTAGGGAAATTGGAGTTAATGATATTGTTAGAATGGCTGAAGAGCTTTTATGATTCTAATCTAAAATAAAATTTGGTGCATCCCTAATAGAGTCAAGAATAAATTTTGCATTTGACGTAGGCCCAATTATTTTTTTTCCACTCCTTACTAAAATTGTGTTTTGAATATCTGCACCATTTGCAGATTGTATATCAATCTCACTATCTCCAATCATCCATGATTCTTTCATATTGATATTATGCTTCTTTTTAGCTTCTATGAACATTCCTGGCTTGGGTTTTCTGCATCTACAATTTGATTCTGGACCATGAGGACAATAAAATGTATCTTGAATAATTATTCCATGCTTTGAGAACTCTTCCAACATCCATGCAGACAGTTTTTGATAGTCATTATCACTATAGAATTCTCTTGAAATTCCCGATTGGTTTGTTATTATTATTATTATGTATCCTAAATTTTGAAAATACAAACAGGACTCAAATATGCCGTTTATAAATTCAAAGTTCTCTATTTTGTATAAATAATTAACTTCTTTATTAATCACACCATCTCGGTCTAGAAAAATAGCCTTTTTTGACATTACTGGTTCCTTTAAAATGAGTACTTACTTTTTAGTTAAAAAATATAAAAAAATGTTACCTAACCTATGATTATTTACGATAGTTTAATCGACCGTGTCAACCAGTATTTGCTAATAGCAGCTTTTTTTTTCCTTCCACTTACGGTTGTTGGAAATAATATTGCTATTTGGTTAATTACTATCATTTGGCTTCTTACTGGTAATTATAAGACTAAGTTACACCAGATTAAAAATAATAGTTTGGCAATGGCTTCAATTTTATTTTTTCTTGCACATGTAGTTGCACTGCTTTGGACTGAAAATATCAGCTGGGGCCTAGAAATTTTAAGAAAAATGTTACCATTCTTATTAGTGCTACCAATTTTTTTAACGATTACTAAACTTAATAATTCAAAATATTACATATCAGCATTTTTATTAGCAATAAGTATATCTGAAAGCCTTTCTTATCTAATCTGGTTAGATATTATTGAGCCATTTGGGAACGCTACTGTTACTAAAAGTGGACTAAAGAACCCTACACCACTTATGAGTCATATTTCGTACAATCCATTTTTAGCTTTTGCATTTTATTTGGTAGTTAATAAACTAATATCTGGAGAAAAAATATTTCTAACAGAGCGCGTCTTATATACTTTCTTTGCATTTACAATGTCCTTTAATATGTTTATTACTGGTGGTCGGGCAGGCCAAGTAATGTTTTTTGCTGCAGTGGTAATTTTATCTTTCCAATACTTTAAAACTTCACAAATTAAAGCTATTATTATTTCACTCCTCTTAACAATATTTATCACAATTTCTGCTTACAGTTTTAGTGATATATTTAAGTCCAGAATTGATGCTACAGTCAATAGTGTAATGAATTATGAAGAGAATAAATTGACTTCAATTGGTTATCGACTTACTTTTCTAATTAATTCATTTGAGCTAGTCAAAAGAAATCCAATTATTGGTGTTGGAACTGGTGATTTTCCAGATGAATACGAAAAATTTAATTCGATTAATAGCCCAGATATTCCTTCAACTGTCCAGCCTCATAATATGTATATGTTAATATTAACTCAATTAGGAGTAATTGGTCTAGCGAGTCTTTTTTGGATTTTCTTTACTCAATTTAAAATTGCGCTCGCGTCCTCTAATTCAGTTGTGAAAACCACTGGTGTTGCGATGCCAATATTTTTTCTAATTATTATGTGGAGTGATTCGTATTTATTAGGGCACTTTACAAGCAATTTGTTTATTTTGTTTAGTTCTTTTATTTATAGTAACCGATTAAATGTTTGATGGAAATATCTTAGTTATTATTCAACGCTCTAATGGTGATGTTTTTTTGAGTCGCTCTTTGATTGAACAGCTTCACAAAAGTCTTAAGCCTAAATCAATTGATTTATTAGTAAATGATGACACATTATCCACAGCAAAATTAATTCCACATATTGGTCAAATTTATACGTTTTCCTATTTAAAGAAAAAAAATACTCAATGGACTCAAGAAAGAGCTTTAATTAAAAAAATATTTAGGAAATATGACTTAAGTATTAATCTGACTGCAAGTGATCGAAGTGTTCTATATTCATTAATGGCAAGTAAAAATGCAATTAGTGCTGTAGAAAAAAATTCTAAAAAGTCTTGGTGGAAAAAATTGCTTCTTAAAGGCTCTTATAGCTTTGATTCTAGTAAACATATTTTGCTTAATAACTTGGAGCCATTGAGATGCATGGGGATTGCTTTATCAAAAATTCAAGTTGCGCCTACCATTAGTAAAATAGCTAATGAAAACATTCAATCTAAACTTAAAGACTTAACAGTGGATAAATTTCTGATTTTTCATCCTTCAGCGCAATATCATTATAAAATTTATCCTAAAGCTCTAAGAAATGATCTACTCAAGCTCTTAAATCAACTTAAATTACCAATTATCATAACAGGGTCTCAGAATTTAATTGATCTCGAAATAAAAAAAACTTTACCAAAATTAGATAATATTTTTGACTTTATAGGACAAACATCTATGGAGGAGTACCTAGCTTTAAGTAAGCTTTCCCTGGGCTATGTTGGTATGGACACTCTAAATATGCATATTGCATCAGCGCAAAATAAACCTATTTTTGCAATATTTGGCCCAACAGTTTTAAAAACATGGGCTCCCTGGTCAAATGATTTGCAATTGTCAGCGATCAATGACATTCCATTGCAAACTTATGGAAAAATTACAATATTTCAGGCTGATATGAAATGTGTTGCTTGTGGACAAGCAGGTTGCAATGGAGAGGGCAAGAGTCTATGTTTGGATCAAATTAGCCCTAAATTGATTTTTAATGAAATTAATAATTGGTATCAAAATGCTGAATTTTGAAAAAACTTACAAACTTCCATTTAAGTTTCATATTCCGAATTACACTCTAGATTTCCTTATTAAAAAATCTTTAAAAAAGCGTAATTTTAAGTATCTTAAGCGATCATTATTTATCTTATTTAAACAACAAAAGAATCTTGAGATTTCTAAAATCTTGCCGGAGCATAAAAAAATTCTTTGGATTAATGTTGCTGCATCAAGCTTAGGTGATAGCTTAATGGACTTATCTAGTCGAGTTCTAATTCAAGACAGAGTAGTAGATTTATTTACAGATACTAAAAATGCTAATTTATATAAAAATGATTTAGTTTTTAAATCTATATTTACTAAAAAAAATCAGGTTAATTCCTCTGATTATGATCTAGTAATTATTGACTCTTTTGGAACTAAGAGTATGAATATAAAGGCCCATGTTGCATCTCAAGTTAACTATGTTGGAATGTTTGGATTCTATAATGGGCCTGAGGTTAATCGTGTACTTTTTAATTTTCATAGATTAAATCAGCTTCTAAGCTATTCAAAAAATGAAATAGAGATTAATAGCATTGCTAAATGCTCGCTTGAAGTTTCAAGTGCTGACAAAAGTGTCATTCTAAATTCTAATTTGCCTTCTAACTATATTGCGATTGCGCTTGGAGGTGAGTGGAATTATAGGACTTATAATAAATGGCAATACATAATTGAAGAATTAATTTTAGATAATAAAGATTTGAACATTGTTTTAGTTGGTTCTGGAAATGCAACAGATATAACTAAAAAAATAAAAAATAAATACCATTATCCTAATATTATTGATTGCGTTAATCAATTCACTTTTAATCAAACTGCCGAAATTATTAATAGAGCAAAAATATTGTTATGCTGTGATGGAGGCCTAATGCATTCAGCTAATTCAGTTAATACTCCTATTGTTGCTTTATTTGCCAAACTATCATCTGAAATGCAACTAACTAAAGCTATTACTGCATTTTCGATGTTTGATGAGTATGATGTTAATAATATTACAACTGAAGAGGTAATTTTGAATTATAAGAAACTAGCTAAACTCGTTTATAGTCATCATCAAGACGAATAATATCATCTTCACCTAAATAATCCCCTGTTTGTATCTCAATAATCTCTAATATAGTTTCTTGATTATTTTCAAGCCTATGAATTTCACCTAACGGTATGAAGGTAGATTGATTCATGTTAAGTTCAAAAGTTTTTTTACCACAAGTAATAGTTGCTACTCCTCTGACAATAACCCAGTGCTCAGCTCTATGATTATGTTTCTGAAGGGACAGTTTTGCACCTGGATTAACTAAAATGCGTTTAGCCTGAAAACCAATACCACTATCAATCAAGTCATAATGACCCCATGGCCTATATACTTTGCGATGAAATTCAGCTTCAGTCCGATTACTAGATTTTAATTTATTAATGATATTTTTCGTATTACTGGCATTCTTTGCATCAGTAACTAGTAATGCATCCTGAGTATCAATAATGATTAAATCTGACACTCCTGTTGCTGAGACTAGCCTGCTAGAACTGTATGCAAAAGTATTCTTCACACCATCCAAAATTACATCACCTTCACAAACATTCCCATCTTTATCTTTATTTTTTGAATTCATCAGTGATGTCCATGAGCCAACGTCACTCCAGTGCCCATCATAAGGAACTACAACAGCTTTTTGTGTGTGCTCCATGACTGCAAAGTCAATCGATTTATCTGGACATTTTAAAAAAATTTCTTTGTTAATTCGAATAAAGTCTTCATCTTTCGAAGTTTGGAAAGATTTCTTACAAATGTCAACGATTTCTGGTTGAAACTTATTTAACTCTTCAAGATAAATTGATGGTTTGAGCATAAACATTCCACTATTCCAAAGGAAGTCTCCAGAATCTAAGTATTTGTCTGCATCTTTCTGATTAGGCTTTTCAGTAAATGATTTAATCTTGTAATATTCTGATTTTTCAGTGATTTCAGCTTTAATATAGCCAAATCCAGTTTCAGCTGTAGTAGGTGGAATACCAAATGTCACTAGTTTGTTATTTTTAGCTAGATTTTTTGCTACTTTGATTGCCTCATGGAATTTCTGAAGATTATTGATTAGATGGTCAGCAGGTAAGACTAATATTAGTGCATCTTTGAAGTCTTTTATTACCTGCATTGCTGCTAAGGCAATTGCAGGCGCTGTATTTTTACCTATAGGCTCTAAAATAATTCCATTTGATTTGCTCTCAATTTGTCGAAGTTGCTCTGCAGCTAGAAATCGATGTTCTTCATTACAAACAATAATTGGATTTGCAACATCTTTAGGAAGCCTTAAAACTGTATCTTGAAAAAGCGTGTTTTTATTAACTAAACTAATAAACTGCTTTGGGTGAAGTTTTCTGGAAAGCGGCCAAAGTCTTGTTCCACTTCCTCCACATAAAATAATAGGAATAATCATTATTTTATTTTTTGAATTGGTTTAGTAGAAGGTGGCTTCCAGTTGGCTTGTAATTCTGCTAGTTTGAGATAACGATAAAAAGTGCCCTCAAAGTTACCAAAAGCAATAACAAAGCCAGCACCTCCATCTAAAATTCCAAGTTTAAAAATGTAGTGCTTAATAAACGCCCATATACCATGAAAAAAAGCCTTCATAACAGTGCCATTTTTCCCATCAGCAAGAAGTTTTTCTGCGCCAAGAGTTGAATATCTATTAGCTTTATAAATAACTTCCTCTATATTTTTAAAAGGAAATTGCCAAATTTCATTATTTATTTGTCCAATTACTTTATTACTATGGTTTATATAGCCTTCATGAACGGGCTGTAAATCATAACTCATCATTCCAGTTCTAAAGAGTTGGGGCTGCCTAAAATTTGGATACCACCCAGAGTGTTTAATCCATTTCCCCATAAAAAAATTCTTTCTCGGCACTCTATAAATATCAAGAGGGGCATTTTTAATTAATAGTAATATCTCATCTCTCACTTTTTCTGTACAACGCTCATCTGAATCGAGGCTAAAAATCCAATCACCATGACAATTAGAAATTGCTTGATTACGAAGATCTCCATATCCCTTAAATGGAATATGAAAAACTTTTGCCCCTAATTTTTCAGCAATCTCTGTTGTGCCATCATTACTGTGAGAGTCTGCAACAATAATTTCATCAACCCATAGCACGCTATTAATACAATCACGAATTTTATCAGCCTCATTGTAGGCAATAATATATGCTGAAATTTTCATGGTTTTCTTCATAAGCTATAATATGTGGTTAAATGTTACCGAAATATTGAGTGTTTTAAAATATAATGCAAATAAGTCTAATCATTACTACTTATAATCGACCTGATGCATTACTGCTTGTCATGAAGAGTGTTGAACGTCAGAGTTTAGTTCCTAACGAAGTAATTATTGCCGATGATGGAAGTAACAAAAAAACACAAGAATTGATTGATAACTTTATTATTCATTCAAATTTAAATATAATTCACTCCTTTCAAAAAGACAAAGGCTTTAGAGCTGCGAAGTCTAGAAATAAGGCAATATCAAAATCAACTGGTGATTATATTGTTTTAATAGATGGAGATATGATTCTTCATCATAACTTTATTTATGATCACAAAAAAAATGCGCAGAATGGGTATTTTACTCAGGGCAGTAGGGCTTTATTAAGTCAAAAAAAGAGTGATGAAGTATTGGGAGGTAGTTATCTTGCTTTCAACATATTATCTAATGGTTTAAATAATAGAAAGAATGCGCTACACTCTAATTTATTATCAAAGTTATTTTCAAGAAAAAAAAATTATTTGCGTGGACTTAAAACTTGTAATGTATCTTTTTATAAAAAAGACTGTATTAGTGTAAACGGATTTAATAATAATTTTGAGGGATGGGGAAGAGAGGATAGTGAATTTTTTGTAAGACTAATGAATAAAGGAGTTAAGCGTAAAACATTGAGATTTAACGCCATTCAATATCATCTTTGGCATGAGGTGGTGAGCAGAAAATCACTTTTAAAAAATGACCAACTATTGCAAAAAGCAATTGATGAAAATCTTGACTGGTGTGAAATGGGAATTCAACATTTCTTATGATTATTAAACTAAGGTTGAAAGCATCATTTTTAAAACTTATCAGTAATCATAAAATAAGACCAATATATGTCAATACCTCACCAAAATTTTTAATTTTAATGCATCAAAATATTGGAGATATGATTGTATGTAGTCCAATATTAAGAGAATTAAAATTAGCATTTCCAAACTGTAACTTACAGGTTCTAGCCAGCCAAACAAATAAGGAGATAGCTCAAGCTAATCCTTATATTGATAATGTTATTGTGTATAAAAATCAATGGCATAGATTATTGCCACTATTAATAAAACTTAGAAATAATAAATTTGATTTTGCAGTTGAACTCGAGGCGAAAATTATTACCAAAGTAATTCTTATGTTAAGAGTTATAAAACCTAGCTGCATCTTATCGGTAAGTAAGCGCGAAGGAAGGTATGGTATTGATCCTCAAGGAGTTCATCCATATGATTACTATACAAATGTAAAAATAAATCACCAGAGGGATACCTGTATTGATATATTAAGACTTCTCAAAATTAATTGTATAAATAAAAAGTATGATTTCTTTTATTTAGAAAAAAATCGTCAAAAATCTCAATTATTTATGTCAACCTTTGATTCAAAAAAAATAATTATTGGTTTGAATATCACTGGCTCTAGCATGGAGCAAAGAATTTCAGCAAATGATGTTAAAAAAATTTTATTAGGTTTACATTCTATTAGTAATAATATTTTTGTTATATTGCTTCATAAACCATCAGATAAAGAATGGGTAAATGAACTAATATCAAATGATAAATCTTCATATGTATTTCCATCATATCCAACTGAATCTATTTTGGATGTTGCTGCAATTGTTGATGCAGTAGATTTAGTAATCACTCCAGATACATCAATAGTACATATGGCATGCGCCTTAAATAAGCCTTTAATTGCTATATACAAGAGAGATATGGAGGGCTTTGAGGCCTGGAAACCAAAATCAAAATGTAATTATGTTGTATTTTCAGAAGATTTTGAGAGCTTAAATTATATTAATATAGATACCGTCATTAATAAAAGTTTGGAGTTAATTAAAATGCATATAAAAAAAGAGCTCTAAAATATAAATGAAAAAAAATAAAAAAATAAAAGCTTTTTTACTCAAGCTGTTAACAAATAAAAGAAAAACACTTTTTGATATAAAAAAATCAAAAAGTGTTTTGATTTTAAAGTATGACAGAATCGGTGATATGGTTGTATCAACTCCAATTTTTAGAGAATTAAAACTAGCATATCCAGATATAAGCATCTCAGTTCTTGCAAGTAAAGAAAATAGAGATGTAATTAAAAATAACCCTTATATTGATAAAATTTATACAAATTACAAGAACCAAATTTTTAATGATTTACCAACTCTATTAAATTTAAGGAAGAAAAATTTTGATGTTTGTATTGAATTAGAGCATTCAGTTATTCCTCACGCTATTGTTAGGTTAAAAATAATAAATCCAAAAAAAACTATAACTATTCATAAAGATGGAAGATATGGGGTTAAAGGGAGTAATTTAAAGCTTTATGATTATTTTACAAAAAAAGATAATAAAAGTCATTTTGGTAAAATTTGGCTAGAAACTTTAATTTTTTTTGGTATTAGTCCTACTTCTTATAGTTATGATTTTTTTCTTAGTAATAATGAAAGAGAAAAAGCAAAAATTTTTGCAATATCACTGGGTAAAAAAATAAAAATAGGAATCAATATGGAGGGCTCCTTTCCAGAAAAAAGTATACAAAAAAAAGAGCTTGAAAAAATATGTATTGGTTTATATAAAAACTTCAAAAATATAAAAATTATAATATTAACGCAACCTGAGAAGTTACTAGAAAAGAAAAAACTAATTTTAGATCTAGAACTTGATTATGTTGAAACTTCATATAGCACTGAATCAATTATTGATGCCGCTGCATTAGTTGAACAACTAGATTTAATTATTACTCCGGACACATCAATAGTTCATATAGCTTCAGCTTTTAATAAACCTATAGTATCAATTCATGAAAATAATAAAGATAGTTTTCGTTTGTGGTCCCCCACTTCAACCCTTAGCAAAACAATTTTTGCTTCGAGTAGTTATGGGCTGGTTAATTATAGTGTTGATGATATTATTGAGTCAGCTTGTGAATTTCTTAAAATTATAGAGTTAGACATATGAGAATAATGGGAACAAAGTATTGTGGCCATGATAGTGCGCTATGTGTTTTAGATACTACGCAGAAAAAAATATTTGCTATCAGCACTGAAAGAGTTACTAGAATCAAACATGATTCAATAGACATAACTCCAATTATTAATGCCTATGATTTTAAAAATATTGATTTTATTGCCCATTCATATAGTGATTTTGAAGACAAAGGTCATGATGGAGAGTTGCGAGAAAAAATGACTTATACTAAGGATATTGAAAAAGCATTAAGGAGAATTATTAAGCCAAATTATATCGCAGACTTAAATTTAACAAGAGTTCAGAAAAACTTAATTATTTTTAAGTCATTATTTATTAATTATTCTGCAGTTAAAGAATATTACAGCGCTAAATATAAAAGATCTTTGGTCAGAGAAACTCCTGAAGGAAATAAAAAAGCATTTACAAGTTATATAAAGAAAAATTTAGCTAAATTTAACTTAATGCCAAAAAAAGTATTTTTTTATGATCATCATTTATGCCATGCTGTTCCATCTTATTATTTATCTCCTTTTAATGAAGAAAAGGCTATTGCGTTGACGATTGACGGCCAGGGAGATGGTTATTTTAGTAAATTATTTTATTTTAATGGATTAGATGATTACAAACTGATTGGTGAGTCATCAGCAGACTACTTGGGTGAGGGCGATAAGTTCTTATCAATTGGGCGATTGTATAATTATTTTACAAAAGCTATGGGTCTTCGTCCTAATAGTGATGAGGGTAAAGTGGAGGCATTAGCTGCATTTGGGAAAGCAGATAAAGATTTATATGGGAGTTTAATGTCTGCAACTCACATAGACAAGAATTTGTTAAGTATTAATTTTGATTTAAGACTTATCGAGTCTTTTTATGATATAGATTGGCTGAGAAAACAAAGAGAAAGGATTGGGGATGAAAATTTTTGCGCCTCAATTCAAACCTATCTTGAGGATATTATTGTTGATTATCTTAATCTCGCTTATGAAAAATATCCTACTAATAACTTGTGTATTTCTGGTGGTGTTGCAGCTAATATTATTATGAGTCTTGCGATTTATGAAAAGACTAATTTTAAAAATATTTATATCTATCCAGCAATGGCAGATGATGGATTGGCTATTGGAAGCGCTATATTAACTGCAATTAACTTAGATCAAGATATTAAATGGCTGAAAGATATGCCAATGCCCTATTTTGGCGACTCATATAGTCGTGAAGAAGTTAAAAAAGTACTTAATAAATTTGCTAATATTTCCTATGAAGATCTAGGAGATGATTGGCCTGAAAAAGCAGCAATATCTGTTGCAAAAGGAAAAATATGTGCTTTATTCCATGGGCAAATGGAATTTGGACCGAGGGCTTTAGGAAATCGATCAATTATAGCAAACCCAATGCTTGAAGATACGAGACAAAAAATTAATTCAACTATAAAAAGAAGGCCATCTTACCAACCTTTTTGTCCATCTATATTAGAAGAAGAGAGGGTTAGGTTGTTTAAAGATAGTTTTTCACATAAACATATGGCTATTGCCTTCAGAATGAAAGAGGAATTTATAAATGATTTGCCTTGTGCAGTTCATGTTGATGGCACTGCTAGGCCACAATTTGTAGAAGAAAAAGATAATCCAAATTATTATCGTTATCTAAAGGCCCTTAAAAATATTACTGGTTATGGAGTTAGCCTCAATACTTCCTTTAATTTACATGGCAGAACTATTGTGAGAACCCCAAAAGATGCTATTATTGACTTTATCGATTGTAATATAGACGAGCTTTTTATAGAAGGTTATAGAGTAAAAAGGAATTAGTATGAAAATTAGTGCATTTACTTTTATTAAGAATGGGCAAATATTAGGATATCCATTCATTCAGTCGATTCAATCTGTGTTGCCTATAGTTGATGAATTTGTTATAAATGTAGGTGAAAGCGAAGATGATACATTGTCACTTATTGAGTCAATCTCCAGCTCTAAAATTCGTATTATTAAATCTAAATGGAATGATAGTATGAAAGATCGAGGGTATGTTTATGGACAGCAAAAAATGATTGCCCAGTTTAATTGTACTGGTGATTGGGCTTTTTATATTGAAGGTGATGAGATTTATCATGAAGATGACCTTAGTCAAATTCAAAGTACAATGCAAAACTATTTAAAAAACCCTAGTGTAGAGGCTCTTGTGTTTGACTTTTATCATTTTTATGGAAATGCGAATACTTATCTAGATTCTCCAGGCTGGTATCGATCTGAAGCTAGAATAATCAAAAATTCAGTTCGATCCTATGCTCCTGATGGGCTATTTTGGGTTGTATTAGATCAAAATAAGAAAGGTAGATATCCAAGGGCAAAGCATACAGGGGTAAGTTGCTTTCATTATGGTTGGGTTAGAAGTGAAGAAGAAATGAATCTAAAGAGCCAAAAGGTTCAAAAATATTGGGGGAAAGAATATGTTAAGGTTGATTACACTCAAATTAATTCAAAGATTTTTAAAGAATTTAAAGGCTCTCATCCAAAAATTATTCAATCTTGGCTTCCAAAAGATATCGGAATTTTTAATGCAGACTCAGATTATAAGCTTAGTTCAAAAGAAAAAAAACATCAAATATTGTTAAAAATTGAAAATATTTTTAGCAATGATTTTAGTAAAAAACATTATAAGTTAATCTAATGAGAGTCTTAATTGAGCTTCCTACATGGCTTGGTGATGCAGTTATGGCAACACCAGCAATTGAGAACTTGATTAATTTTCATAAAGATTCAGATGTGGTCTTAATTGGCTCGCCAACTCCCATTGAGGTATTTAAAAATCACCCAAATATATCTGAAATGCATATTTTGAGTAAGAACCATATATCATTACTTATGGAAGCAAGAAAGTTAGGTAAGTTTGATATTTTTCTCTCATTTAGAAGCTCTCTTCGCTCAACTTTATTAAAATTTTTCATCTCAAGTGGAAATAAATATCAGTATAAGAGGGATGAGTTCCAAAAATGTCACCAAGTTGAAAAATATAATCATTTTATTAATAACTCTTTAGGTACAGACTTTTTAGTAGGACAGTTAATTATCCATTCCAAGAGTTTATTTAAAGAATCTTCTGAATTAATTAAAAAACATAAGCCTCTCCTTGGGCTAAATCCGGGCGCATCCTATGGGAATGCTAAGAGATGGTATCCAGAGGAATTTGCAAAGGTTGCTATAAAACTATCAAATCAATTTGATATTATTTTATTTGGTGGCGATAGTGAAAAAGATATTTCTATGGATATTGAGAAATTATTAATAGAAAAAGGAGTAACAAACTTTACAAATATTTCAGGTAAGACTAGTATTTCAGAGTTAATTCAATATATTTCAAATTTAGATCTTTTTATTACTGGCGATAGTGGACCAATGCATATAGCTGCAAGTTTTCAAGTTCCAAGTATTACAATTTTTGGACCAACTAAAGATAATGAGACTTCTCAGTGGATGGCTACAAAAAGCATTATTGTGAAAAAAAACCTTGAATGTCAGCCCTGTATGAAAAGAGTTTGTCCTCTAAAGCATCATAATTGCATGAAACTTATAAAAGCAAATGATGTTATAGAGGCCGTTAATTCTCTTAAATTAAATTGAAGTGATGAAGGCTTGATCAATTAAATGACAAATTATATGACCAATTAGAATGTGTATTTCTTGAATTCTTGGAGTATCTTCTGAAGCTACAACAAGGTTAATATCACAAATATTATTAAAATCTCCGCCACTCTTTCCACTAAAGCCAATGACTTTGCATCCATTGCTTTTTCCAAGCTTTAGAGCACTAATTACATTCTTACTTGTTCCGCCAGTGCTAATTCCAATCAAAACATCATTTTTATTGGCTAATGCTTGAACCTGACGATCAAACAAATGTTCAAAACCAAAATCATTGCCTATTGATGTTAAAACTGAAGTATCTGTTGTAAGTGCAATTGCAGGTAGTCCTTTTCGTTCAACTTTATACCTTCCCACAATTTCAGCCGCGATATGTTGTGCGTCAGCAGCGCTTCCTCCATTTCCAAATATCAAGATTTTATTGCCTTTTTTAAGACAATCAACACAAATTTTGGCTGCAATTTCAATATTTAAGCCAATATTTTCTAGAGTTTTCTGGCTGGAATTCAAATGCGCATTAAATTCGTTTTTGATGATTGACTGCATGTTAATAACCTTTTTTAATTTTTTCAATAGTTTTGGTCGAGCTCTTTCCTTCAATAAATTCAACTAGTTTTAGTTCATTAACAAGATCTTGTCCTACAACTTTTTTTCCATGATAGTCACCACCTTTAACAAGAGTATGAGGTTTAATGGCTTTAATTAATTCATAAGGAGTATCACCATCAAAAATAACTACATAATCAACAGATTCAAGTGCAGCCAGAATATAAGCCCTATCTTCTTGATTATTAATTGGCCTATTTTTACCTTTAAGCGCGGCAACAGATTTATCAGAATTAAGTCCAAGAATAAGGATATCACCAAATCCTTTAGCAGATTCTAAGTACTTAATATGTCCAGCATGGAGTATATCAAAACAGCCATTTGTAAATATTATTTTTTTTCCTCTAGATTTTAATTCCCTACTAAGAAAAGAAATTTCACTTACTGTTTTAATGTGTTCATCACTCGTTGATATGTTTAGACTAGATTCATACTCAATAATTTCATTTATTGATACTGTTGCGTTTCCTATTTTTCCAACAACAACACCTGCGGCTAGATTAGCAAATTTAACTGCTTCATCAATTTCAATATCGCAGCATATTGCAAACCCAAGTGAAGCCAGCATTGTATCACCAGCGCCTGTAACGTCAAATACTTCTCTTGCAACAGTGGGATAAGTATTTAATTTATTGTCATAAACTGCAACTCCCATCTCACTTAGAGTAATCAAAGATATTGTTAAGTTACAATCATTTTTTAGTTTCTGTATTGAAGAGTTAAGTGACTCTTCATCAATAATTTCAATACCAGTTGCTTCACTTGCTTCTTTTTTATTTGGGGTAAGAAGATACGCCCCTTTATACTTTGAGTAATCACGTCCTTTAGGATCAATGAGTACTTTTTTATTATTTTTATTTGCACATTTTATTAAAGATTGAGTTAAATCAAAGGTCAACAATCCTTTTCCATAGTCTGATAATAGTAAGGCATCATAGGTTGCTATATTTTCTTCAAAGTATTTAAGAATTAGTTTTTGTGATTTATTGCTAATTGGATTTGTCGTTTCACGGTCATACCTTATAACTTGCTGTTGTGAGGCAATAACTCTAGTTTTTTTACTACTAATCCTACCTTTTTCAGAGATTAAAAATTTATTACTCACACCAGCATCATTCAGTAATTGAACAAGTTCATTGGATACTTTACAGTCACCTATTGCGCTTATTACCTCAACTTCTGCACCAAGAGCTTTTAAATTATTAATAACATTTCCAGCGCCTCCTAGAACCATACTTTCACTATCTACGTTTACAACTTGAACAGGTGCTTCAGGAGATATTCGTTCACAAGACCCCCATAAGTAGTGATCAATCATTAAATCACCAACAACAAGTAGTTTAGGGTTTTTTCCTTGCAAATCAATCATAGTTCTAATATTTGTTTTTATGTAAGCGCATAATTTCAGGGATATATGCTTTAATACCATCTTCTAATGATAAATTTGGTGTAAATCCTAAATTATCTTGAGTGCTGTTAATATTAGCTTGTGTGTGTGTTTGATATCCGATATGTGGATTGGGGATATAGTCAGTTCCTAAATTAGTCCCCAATTCTGTTTGCAAAATATCAGCAATTTCTTGAAAACTTCTTGGTTTGCCAGTACCAACATTAAAGACCCCGCTGTTTATAGAGGAGCAGGCTTTGACGTTTGCTTGTATCACGTCCTCAACATGAATGAAATCACGAAATATTTCATGAGAATTTTCAAATAACTTCGGAGCATTGCCATCCATAATTTGATGTCCTAATTGAATTACCATTGAAGATGTTTTAGCTTTGAAATACTCCCGAGGGCCATAGACATTAAAATATTTTAATCCTAATATAGCCATTTCAGGGTTTTCATTAGAATAACGTGTAGCAATCTGATCCATCATATACTTACTATAACCATAAGGATTTTCAGGATCTTCATTACCTACAGTTTGTGGCGAAGGTAAATTTCCATAAGTTGCGGCTGAGCTTGCATAAACCATAACTGAATTATCAACCTTTGCTTTCTCAAGTAAATCATAGAAGGAGTTAACATTGGTTTGCATAATAATCTTTTGATTATCTACACGAGTATCAGAAATTGCTGCTTGATGAAAAATATAATCGAAGGTATAGGCATCTAGTAAGTCCAAGTCATCTTTATTATTTATATCCCCACATATAACATTACCAGTAAAGCCAATTAAATTTTTGTAATGTCCAAAACTTTTGAGGTTACCATTAGGGAAGGTAGAGCCACTTCTAAAGCAATCAAAAACTACAACTTGTGAGTTTTTATAATTTTCTTGAAAATAAAATGCTAAATTGCTTCCAATAAAGCCTGCTCCACCAGTAATTAAAATTGTTTTGTTATCGAAATCAATATTGCTATAAGCCATCTAAGTTATTAAATTTATAATCATTAAATTAATTTTAATACAAAGCGCACTTGAGTGATTGACTTAATTAAAGCAAGTATGAGTATAATTATATCAAATTGTTTGATTTTAAAAATATGCGGTATCTTAAAACTAATCACAAACTAAATTGGTATTTTATTTCTAGTATTCATATATTTTTGAAAGAAAGCTATGACAGCCATTAATAAGTGTCTTTTCCCAGTAGCTGGATATGGTACGCGCTTTTTACCAGCCACTAAAGCTATTCCTAAAGAGATGTTTCCTATCCTTAATAAGCCTTTATTACAACATGGTGTTGAAGAGGCATTATCCGCTGGCATTAATAATATGGCTATTGTTACTGGAAGAGGAAAGCGAGCTATTGAAGACCACTTTGATAATGCTTTTGAGCTTGAGGCGCAGTTGAAAAATACTCCAAATGAGCATTATCTCAAAGATATTAGGAATGTTATTGAAAAAGCTACATTTTCATATGTTCGCCAAAAAAAAATGCTTGGTTTGGGTGATGCTATTTCAACTGGAAAAACTCTAATAGGCAATGAAGCATTTGCAGTAATTTTGCCCGATGACTTATGCGCAAACAGTGGAGACTCTGTTTTAGCGCAAATGATTGAACTTCATAAAGATTATCCTGACTGTTGTATTGTGGCGGTAGAAGAGGTCTCAAAAGAAGAAGTAGGAAAGTATGGAATCGTAGAGATTGAAGCTATCTCCAACATCGCAAAAAATATGCAAAACTTTGCTTTTAAAATAACCAATATGATTGAAAAGCCAACTCAAAAAGAATCACCTAGTAATTTGGCAATTATTGGGCGTTATATTCTTACTCCTGATATTTTTGATATATTAGAAAAAACTAATCCAGATAATAATGGTGAAATTCAAATTACAGATGCTCTTTTGGCTCTTGCGAAAAAAGGTAAGGTGATTGCATATAAGTTTAAAGGCAAAAGATTTGATTGTGGAAGTGTTAAGGGCTTTGTTGTTGCTACAAACTATTTTGCAAAAGCCGAAGGTTTAATCTAATAATTTTTTCTTTATAAGTGCTTGTAAACTTCTAGATATTATAAATTTAACAATTTGATATTACTATGAGAGAAAATGTGAAGAAATTTTTAATTACTGGTGGTGCTGGCTTCATTGGCTCTTCTCTGATAAAGCACATTATTCATAACACTAAAAATAGTGTTGTTAATGTTGATAAGCTTACATATGCGGGTAATCTTGAATCTTTAAAATCTATTGATAATAATCATCGATACTGTTTTGAAAAAGTGGATATTTGTGATGCTATTGAACTAAGATATATTTTTAAAAAACATTCACCTGATATTGTTATTCACTTAGCTGCTGAATCACATGTAGATAGATCAATTGATGGCCCTAATGAGTTTATACAGACCAATATTGTTGGAACATATTTATTGCTTGAAGAGGCAAGAGCTTATTGGTCAGGATTGGAGGGGTTAAAGAAAGATGAGTTTAAATTTCATCATGTTTCAACTGATGAAGTTTATGGTGATTTAGAAGGTACAGACCTTTTATTTACAGAAAAAACTTCCTATGCTCCCAGCTCTCCATATTCTGCATCAAAAGCAAGCTCAGATCATTTGGTTCGAGCTTGGCACCGAACTTTTGGGCTTCCCACATTAATCACAAACTGTTCGAATAATTATGGCCCTTTCCAGTTTACTGAAAAACTTATACCACTTATTATAATGAAAGCATTGCAAGGAAAAGAGTTACCAGTTTATGGCGATGGTAAACAAATTCGAGATTGGCTTTATGTCGATGACCATGCTAGGGCATTAACTCATGTTGCGCTTAAAGGGAAAATTGGAGAAACATACAATATTGGTGGACATAATGAAATGCAAAATATTCAAGTGGTTAAAGAGATCTGTTTGATCCTTGATCAACTTGTTCCAAGTAATTTTGAGGGCATTAAACATTATTCTCAATTAATTACACATGTTGGAGACAGAGCTGGACACGATGTTAGATATGCTATTGATGCAAGTAAAATTGCTAATGAATTAAAATGGCTTCCTGATGAAACATTTATAACAGGCATTAAAAAAACAGTTCAGTGGTATCTTGATAATACTAACTGGCTTAAGAATGCTCAGGTTAAAGGCTATGAGGGTGAGAGATTGGGAGTGATTAAATCATGAGAGGAATTATTCTAGCTGGTGGTTCAGGAAAACGACTTTACCCACTTACAAAAGGTATGTCTAAGCAATTAATGCCTATTTATGATAAACCAATGATTTATTATCCTCTCTCAATTTTAATGTTATCTGGTATTCAAGAGGTGTTAATAATTTCTACAATTGAAGATCTTCCGAGGTTTGAAAAACTACTTGGGGATGGATCTGAAATTGGAATGAGATTTGAATACATAGTTCAGCCATCTCCTGATGGATTAGCGCAGGCATTTATCTTAGGAAAAGATTTTATTGGTAAAGAAGACGTTTGCTTGGTCTTGGGAGATAATATTTTCTATGGAGATGGCATGGTTAAAATGTTATCAAAGTCTGTATTAAATGCTTCAGATAAAAAAATAGCTACTGTCTTTGGTTACCATGTAACTGATCCAGAGCGTTATGGGGTGGTAGATTTTGATAAAAATGGCAGGGCACTTAGTATTGAAGAAAAACCGCAAAGTCCTAAAAGCAATTATGCTGTAACAGGCTTGTATTTTTACCCTAATGATGTCATTCTTAAGGCGATCAAAGTTCAGCCTTCTAATAGAGGCGAGCTAGAGATTACGTCTATTAATCAAATGTATCTTGAGGAGCGCCAACTAAATGTTGAATTAATGGGAAGAGGTTATGCTTGGCTTGATACTGGAACCCATGAGAGCCTATTAGAGGCCTCTACTTTTATTGAAACTATTGAGAGAAGACAAGGATTAAAGGTTGCATGTATTGAAGAAATTGCATTTGAGCAAGGCTATATTTCTAAAGAACAATTAATAAAGCTGGCTGAACCGCTGACAAATAACCAATATGGTAAGTATATTCTTAAGCGTGTAGAGGAGTTAATTTGAACTTTATACCTCAGTTAATTAATGATTTAATTTTAATTAAACCGACTATTCATGAGGATTCTCGTGGTTATTTTGCTGAAACTTTTAGACAGAATCTTTTTGAAGGTGCAGTAGGCTATAAAGTAGATTTTATTCAAGATAATGAGTCACAATCAATCAAAGGTGTCTTAAGGGGGTTACATTATCAGCTTCCCCCATATGCCCAATCTAAATTGGTAAGAGTGGTAAAGGGAAGGGTATTAGATGTTGCTGTAGATATTAGAAAAAGTAGTCCAACTTTTGGTCAGCATGTTGCCGTGGAGCTAACTGAAGAAAATAACCATCAATTATTTATACCTCGCGGTTTTGCCCATGGTTATGTAGTTCTTAGTGAAAGTGCTACTTTTTCATATAAAGTAGATAATTACTATTCTCAAAATTTTGATCATGGAATTGCTTTTGATGACCCTAAATTAGGAATTAATTGGCGCCTGCCTCTGACTGACTTACTCCTTTCAGATAAAGATAAAAAGCATCCAAAGTTAATTATTTCTTCTCATTTGTTTGATTAGCTATGATGATACTAGTTATAGGCAAGAATGGCCAATTAGGTAAATCTATAAAAAAAGTTTTAGCTAATAGCGTGCAACATAACAAATATATTTTTGTTGGAAGAGAAAGTTTAGATCTAAGCAAAAAAAGTAGTATTAATGATTATTTTAAAAATAACAGTTTCGATTTAATTATTAACTGCGCTGCTTATACAAAAGTAGATAAGGCTGAAGCGGAATTTTTATCTGCAAATCAGATAAACAATTTGGCTGTTGCTCAATTATCAGTCATTGCAAAAAAACAAAACTCTAAATTAATTCATATTTCTACTGATTATGTTTTTGATGGTAAAAATAATAAGAAATATAGAGAAAATGATCAAGTAAATCCAATTAATGTTTATGGCAAAACCAAGTTAGCTGGTGAGCAAGCTATAATAAAAGAAATGTTAACAAATGCAATTATTATAAGAACTAGTTGGCTATATTCAGAGTTTGGAAATAACTTCGTCATTACAATGTTAAGATTAGGGCAAGAGAGGAGGGAGATTAATGTGATTAATGATCAAATAGGTACTCCTACCTATGCAATAGATCTTGCTAATGTAATATTAAATATTGTAAATAGTAGTCATTTTTTCAATAAAAATCATAGTACAAAAATTTATCATTATTCTAACAAAGGTTATTGTAGTTGGTTTGATTTTGCTAAAGAGATTTTTAAATTAGCTAATATTAATGATAAAGTTCAACTTAATTCAATTACTACTGAAGAATATTTAGTAGTTGCTGAACGACCAAAAAATAGCGTCATAAATAACAAGAAAATTGAAAATGACTACAATATAGATGCTTTTAATTGGAAAGACTCATTAAAAAAATGTTTATCAGCTTATGAGCTTGCTAACTCTATTAAAGGAAATGAGTGATATATATTTATGAGTGGGCGACTAGTTATAAAAATTTTCAACCAATAATTAATTAAAAGAAAGCAATGAAAAATAGAAAAATCTGTGTAATTGGATTAGGATATGTTGGGCTTCCTATAGCCGTAGAGTTTGGTAAAAAACGAAAAGTAATTGGTTTTGATATTAATCAAGAAAGAATTGCTGAATTAAAAAATTTAACTGACACTACACTTGAAACAACGCGTCAAGAGCTTCTAGAGGCAACACAATTAAGCTTTACAACTTCTATAGATGAAATTAAGGATTGTCACATATATATTGTAACCGTTCCAACCCCAATTGATAGTCTAAAAAAACCTGATCTAAATCCATTAAAAAAAGCAAGCAAAACAATTGCTAAAATCCTTAAAAAAGGTGACATTGTTATATATGAGTCAACCGTCTATCCTGGCGCAACTGAAGAGGTGTGTGTTCCAATACTTGAAAAGCATTCAAATTTAAAATTTAACCAAGATTTTTATTGTGGCTACTCTCCTGAACGAATTAATCCAGGAGATAAAAATCATCGATTACCTTCGATTAAAAAAATTACTTCAGGTTCTACCCTTGAAATTTCAATTAAGGTTGATGAGCTTTATCAAGAAATTATTACTGCAGGAACCCATAGGGCAAGCAGTATTAAAGTAGCTGAAGCTGCAAAAGTCATAGAAAATACTCAGCGAGATGTAAATATTGCACTTATTAATGAGCTTGCTCTTATATTTAATAAGCTAGATATTGATACTGAATCAGTTTTAAAGGCGGCAGGCACTAAGTGGAATTTCCTTCCCTTTTCTCCAGGCTTGGTTGGCGGTCATTGTATTAGTGTTGACCCTTATTATTTAACTCATAAAGCCATTGAGATTGGATACGTTCCAGAGATGATTCTTTCTGGAAGAAAAATTAATGATAATATGGGAATATATGTTGTGCATCAAGTTGCTAAGTTAATGACCAAAAAAAATATTTCTATTGATGGGTCTAAAATATTAATTATGGGCCTTACTTTTAAAGAAAATTGTCCTGATATAAGAAATACTCAAGTTATTAACTTGATTTCATCATTTGAAGATCTAAGATGTAGTGTTGATGTTTATGATCCATGGGTCAATAAAGAAGGGGCTTTTATTGAACATGGTTTTAAACTAATCGAGGAGCCAACTAAAAAGAAGTATGATGCAATTGTATTAGCTGTAGCACATGATGAATTTAAATTACTATCTATAGATAAGTTAAAAGCTTTTTGTAAGGATAAGCATGTGATTTATGACGTTAAATATTTATTAAAAGCAAGTGAGAGTGATGGGAGGCTGTAAATGACTAAATATGAAGAGCTACAAGACTATTTAATAAGTAATCAAAGCACTTGGTTAGTGACAGGTGTTGCTGGATTTATTGGCTCAAACCTTTTAGAAAAACTACTTACTCTGAATCAAAAAATAGTAGGGTTGGATAATTTTGAAACAGGCTATCAAGCCAATATTGATGAGGCAATTAATGATGCAGAAAGATTTACAGGGAAGTCGTTAAGATCTAATTTTAAATTTATCAAAGGTGATATTAGTGAATTAAAAGATTGTCAGAAAGCTTGCAGTGGCGTCGATTATGTTTTACATCAAGCTGCTCTTGGGTCAGTTCCTCGCTCAATAGATAATCCAATTAATACTAATAGGGCAAATGTTGATGGCTTTCTAAATATTTTAGTCTCTAGTAAAGATGCTAAGGTTAAGCGCTTTGTTTATGCAGCTTCGAGCTCTACCTATGGTGATCACCCTGATTTGCCTAAAGTAGAAGATAAAATTGGAAATACGCTCAGCCCATATTCAGTAACGAAATTGGTTAACGAGCTTTATGCAAGCGTCTTTGCTAAGACTTATGGGTTTAAGGCAATTGGCCTTAGGTACTTTAATGTATTTGGTAAAAGGCAAGATCCAAATGGTGATTATGCAGCTGTAATACCAAAATGGGTTTTGGCAATTTTAAATAAAGAAGAACTATTTATTAATGGTGATGGTGAAACAAGTAGAGATTTTTGTTATATCAATAATACAGTTCAAGTAAATTTGCTTGCTGCAACAACTAATAACAGTGATGCAACTGACCAGGTTTACAATGTTGCATATGGCGATTCTACAAGTCTAAATGAGCTTCACCAAATTATAGAGTCTGGTCTGATGCAAAGAATAGAAGGTTTGGAAAAGAAAGATCCAGTCTATAGAGATTTTAGAATTGGTGATGTCCGTCATTCGTTGGCTGATATTAATAAAGCTAAATCATTGATAAATTACAAGCCAAGTCATAATATTAATGAGGGCTTAAATGAGGCATTGGATTGGTATGTAAAATCTCTATCAAAGCAAAGATAAAGATTGTTTTCTAAAATAAAAAATAAGCTGTTTTTTCTTTTATTTTTCTTACTAATTTCAATTTTAGTTGGATTAAATAAAACATCAACACAGCTAATAGGCATTAATTTTAAAGTGACTGAATATGAAATTCCATTATTTCTAAAGATTTATAATTTTTATGGCCGGCATTTTAATTATGATTCTTTGGTTACTCAAATAATTAAAAATAGTCAAAATGATTCAGATAAAGTTCTTCAGCTGTCAAAATGGATAATTAATAATATACAAAAAATACCTAAAGGCGTAGATATTGTTGATAGCCATCCTATGACAATTATAGAAAGACGCCTGGGAATCGAAGATCAATTTGCAGACTTATTATCTGTTTTAATAGTTTATGCAGATATAGATTCTTTTTTTTGGAATTATAAAGACAATCAATTACAAAGTTCTCTAACTTTTTTTAAGCTGAGTGGAAAATGGTCAGTAATAGATCCATACTATGGAATAATATTTTTAAATTTGGAAAAAGTGATGGCATCAATTGATGAGCTTAAATCAGAAAATTGGAAAATTGTCACTTTAAATATGGAGCCCGTTAATATGGAAAATTTTAAAAATATATTTAATATCAAGTTTGATGATATTGAACAAGTCAGGGAATATTACACCAAGCAATTTAAACAAATTCCGACTCAAGAGATTATTGATAAGATTAGCCTATTTGATCTAGGAGGTAGGTCATATACACAAAGTCCATTAGGTCGATTTAAATTTGCATTAAATGGGTTAAAAAATCGTATATTTTAATTATGCAAAAACCTTTTAAAAAATTACTTCAATTACTCTGGTTACATATAAATAATCGACGTAGAAAACAATTTTTCATTCTATTAATTTTGATGGTTTTTGGATCTTTTGCTGAAGTTATAAGTATTGGTGCAGTTTTGCCGTTTCTTGCGGTATTAGTTGCGCCAGAGCAGATTTTTCAAAATCCAATAGCCCAACCATTTATTCAAATATTAGAAATATCTGAACCATCTCAACTCCTACTTCCTTTAACTGTAATTTTTGGATTAACAGTTTTTATTGCTAGTATGCTGCGCTTAATTTTGCTATGGTTTTCTACAAGACTATGTTTCGCAACAGGTGCTGATTTTAGTATTGGTATATACCAGAGGATGCTTTATCAACCATATTCCTTTCATTGTAGTCGAAATAGTAGTGAAATTATTAGTGGTATTATGAAAACTGATTCAGTAATTTTTACAATTATTCTTCCAATCCTATCGATTATTAACTCAGTTATTGTAACGACAACAATTCTTATTGCCCTTCTTTTTATAGATGTCTCTGTGGCATTAGCAGCTATTATCAGTTTTTCTATCTTTTATGGAATTATTATTTTTTCAAAACGAAATAAATTAATTAAAGATAGTATTGTAGTTGCAAGTGAATCTACAAATCTAGTTAAGACTATTCAAGAGGGTCTAGGTGGTATACGTGATGTTCTTTTAGATGGAACCCAAGTAATATATCAAAAAATATATCGTAAATCTGATATTAGGCTTAAACGCGCACAGGGTAATAATTTGATTATTGGCGCTGCACCACGTTACTTGATGGAAGCTATTGGTATGATATTAATTGCCTTACTTGCTTATTTTCTTACTCTGAGACCAGGGGGTGTTGCTTCAGCTATCCCTATTTTAGGAGCATTGGCATTGGGGGCTCAAAGATTACTTCCAGCAATCCAAATAATCTTTCAATCATGGACAAGCATGAAAGGTAGTCAAGGATTACTAGAAGATGTAATTGAACTTATTGAACAACCTATCCCAGAATATGCTCACAAGCCAAACCCCTCTCCTATGATTTTTAATAAAAATATTAAACTAAAAAAAATTTATTTTCGTTATGGTGAAAAATTACCTATGACTTTAAATAAAATAAACTTAGATATTAAGAAGGGATCAAAAGTTGGTTTTATTGGAACTACTGGAAGTGGTAAAAGCACTCTAATTGATATCATAATCGGACTTTTGGAGCCTTCTGATGGAGTTATAGAGATTGATGGTAAGGTATTAACCAGTCAAAATGTACGCTCTTGGCAGGAGCATATTGCACATGTGCCTCAAGCTATATATTTGGCAGATACCAGTATTGAAGAGAATATAGCATTTGGGATTCCTAAAAAAAATATTAATTCAGAACGAGTAAGGCTTGTTGCAGAGCAGGCTCAAATTTCTAATGACATTGAGTCATGGCCAAAACAGTATAAAACGCGCGTAGGTGAGAGAGGTGTTCAATTATCTGGGGGGCAGCGCCAACGAATTGGTATTGCACGTGCTCTTTATAAAGACGCAGATGTGATTATTTTTGATGAAGCAACAAGCTCACTAGATAATTTAACAGAATCTTTAGTTATGCAGGCTATTGATGCTTTGAGTGATAATATAACTCTATTAATAGTTGCACACCGTCTTTCTACGTTAAAAAAATGTTCGCAAATTATAGAGTTAGATGAAAATGGTATTAAGCAAACAGGTAGTTATAATGAAGTTATAAATGAATCAAAAGATCTGAGTAGTAATGTTAAATAATTCCACAATTTTAATAACTATCGAAGATAGTTTTATTGGATTCCAAGCAGCTATGGCTTTAGTTCAAAAAGGTTTTAAGGTTTATACACAACAATGGGTAAGTTTATTTATCATTTCTTTTATTAAGAATTTGGAAGATAAAGCTGGTGTTCTAGATATTGACACTCATCAATCTTTTGATAGAGCAAGAAAAACTTCTCCAAATCTTTTTAAATGCACATAATATTAAATATTTGTTAATCCTTAAAATAGTTAGTTTTTTACTACAATCAATTTTGATAAATTAATATGCAAAGTACACTTAAATTAATTGGACGAAATAAAATGCTATTTTTTTCTGATATTGCTAATGTCTCAGAAGAATTAAATGGAATAATTCAAAATTCTACATTTCTTGTTATAGGTGCGGCAGGCTCAATTGGCCAAGCTGTATGTAAAGAAATTTTTAAAAGAAATCCAAGTAAACTTCATGCAGTTGATATTAGTGAAAATAATCTGGTTGAGCTTGTGAGAGATATTAGAAGCTCTTTTGGATATATTAAGGGTGATTTTAAAACCTTTGCACTAGATATAGGGTCCGTAGAATATGATGCCTTTATTAAGCAAGATGGGAAGTATGATTATGTATTAAACCTTTCAGCTTTAAAGCATGTTCGTAGTGAAGAAGATCCATTTACACTAATGAGAATGATTGACGTAAATATCTTTAATACAGATAAGACTATTAGACAGTCTATTAAAAATGGAACAAAGAAATATTTTTGTGTAAGCACTGATAAGGCTGCCAATCCAATCAATATGATGGGTGCAAGTAAGCGTATTATGGAGATGTTTTTAATGCGTAGATCTTTAGATGTAGATATTTCAACAGCAAGATTTGCCAATGTTGCTTTTAGTGATGGCTCACTGTTGCATGGCTTTAACCAGAGAATTGAGAAAAGGCAGCCAATCGCTGCACCTAATGATATAAAACGCTATTTTATAACCTCACAAGAAAGTGCAGAGCTATGCTTAATGAGCTGTATTTTTGGAGAAAATAGAGATATATTTTTTCCAAAACTGAGTGAAGCTTTACATTTAATATCTTTTGCTGATATCGCGATTAAATATCTAAAAGATAAGGGGTATGAAGCTCACATCTGTACTTCAGAAGATGAGGCTAGGGATTTAATTAACACTTTACCAGAAAAAGGGAAATGGCCTTGTTTATTTACAGATACTAGCACAACTGGAGAGAAAGATTTTGAAGAGTTTTATACTGATGAAGAGGCTCTTGATATGGATCGATTTGAAAATTTAGGAATAATCAAGAATAGTCCAGAATTTAATGAAAATCAATTGAATAATTTTTCGAATACAATTCAAGGGTTTAAGTTGAATATGAAATGGACTAAAAAAGAGATTGTTAGTGAATTTATTAAGATGATTCCAAAATTTGATTATTATGATACTGGTAGATACTTAGATGGAAAAATGTAATGTTTGAAGATGTTATTTCCTTTATTCAGAATACTTATAAAACAAAGGAGTTTATTCCTTTGCATGAGCCAAGGTTTATAGGTAATGAAAAAAAATATTTAAATGAGTGTATAGATTCTACTTTTGTATCGTCTGCTGGGAAATTTGTAGATGAATTTGAAGAAAAAATTGCAAGCTATACTGGCGCTAAATATGCCATCGCAACTAGCAATGGAACTTCGGCATTACATGTATCACTGCTACTGGCTAATGTGGAGCAGAATGATGAAGTGATCACCCAGGCTCTTACCTTTGTTGCAACTTGTAATGCTATACGTTACTGTGGTGCACAGCCTATATTTGTTGATGTTGATAGAGACACTATGGGTTTATCACCATCTGCATTGAAAGGATTTCTTGAAAATAATACAACAGTCAAAAAGCAACAGTGTGTAAATAATAAAACAGGTAGAGTGATTAAAGCCTGTGTGCCTATGCATACTTTTGGCCATCCTTGCAGGATAGATGAAATTAAAGATATTTGTAATAAGTATTATATATTTCTAATTGAAGATGCAGCTGAAAGTGTTGGTAGTTTTTATAAAGACAAACACACTGGAAACTTTGGGCAGGTCGGTGTAATGAGTTTTAATGGAAATAAAATTATCACGGCAGGTGGTGGTGGGTGTATTGTTACAAGTGACAAGAGACTTGCAAAAAAAGCTAAGCATTTAACTATGACTGCTAAAGTCCCACATAAATGGGATTTTAATCATGATATGGTTGGCTATAATTATCGCATGCCAAATTTAAATGCTGCTTTATTGGTTGCACAATTAGAAAATCTTGATAACTTTATACACAGCAAACGCAAATTGGCGAATATGTATGAAGATTTTTTTAAAGCTACTGATTATACTTTTGTTAAAGAGTTAGCAGAATGTAAGTCAAATTATTGGCTAAATTCAATTCTTCTTCAGAATAAACAGCAACGAGATGAATTTCTGAATGAAGCTAACTCACAGAATATAATGTCCCGTCCAATTTGGACATTAATGAATAAATTACCAATGTTTGAGTATGCCCAATTTGATGATTTAACAAATTCAGAATGGTTAGAAGAGCGCGTTGTTAATATACCTAGTAGTGTAATAAATATGAATTGAAAATTAAATACATATACTTTTTCGATTTTCAATATCGAGAGCTCCATATTTTCAATCTTACCTTGATTGTGTGAGGTCTAAAATACCTTTAATATTTATTTATAATACAATACAATTTCTTTATTTAAGCTGTTCAAAAGGGTGCAGGAAGATTGCAGCTCAAAATGCTCATACCCCATCAGTCCATTATAATTTGTATTATCACTTATCTATGTCATATTCATCTGTAAAATTAATTTTCATGGAAAATACAATTAAATGACAAAAATAATTGCCGAAATAGGAGTGAATCATAATGGCTCTCTTAATAAGGCCTATGAGTTGGTTGATGTTGCAATAGAGTCTGGCGTTGATGTGGTTAAATTTCAAATGGGAAACCCTAAAAATGTTATTAGTCAAAAAGCCCCTAAAGCAAATTACCAAATAGAGTCTACTGGTGATGATGAGTCTCAGTTAGAGATGGTAAAAAAATTAGTCTTGAAGGATTCAGAGTATCTTGAGTTAGCAAAATATTGCAAGACAAAACACATTGAATTTTTAGCAACACCATTTGATATAGAGAGTATTGGTTTGTTGTCAAATACTATGAAGTTGCAACAATTAAAAATTGCATCTGGAGAGGTTACCAATTCACAGTTATTGTATTACGCCGCAAGAACTAATAAAAAGATTATTTTATCCACAGGTATGTCAACTCTTGCAGAAGTGGAAGTTGCTCTTGGAATATTAGCACATGGATATTTATATCCTAATCAAAGACCACTACTTTCAAATTCAAAAGATGTATTTTGCTCACCTAAGGGTCAAGAAATTTTGCAAAAAAAAGTTGAGCTTCTTCATTGCACGACAGAATATCCCGCTCCCTATTCAAGTGTAAATTTAAAAGCAATGGATACACTTAGAGCTGCATTCAATCTTCCTGTAGGTTTATCTGATCATACTTCAGGAATATATATTTCGATAGCGGCAGTTGCTAGAGGAGCGACAATAATCGAAAAACATTTTACTTTGGATAAAAATCTACCTGGTCCAGATCACAAAGCATCTTTAGGGCCTGAAGAGTTGAAAGATTTGGTTCTTGGTATTAGGGCGATAGAAGAGTCTATAGGTCATGGTGTAAAAATTCCTGCGTCTGCTGAAATGCATAATATGAAAATAGCAAGAAGAAGTTTAGTGGCTGCTATCGATATTAAAAAAGGTGACACATTTACTGAGAAAAATCTAATTAGTAAAAGACCTGGAACTGGAATATCTTCAATACATTACTGGGATCATATAGGCACAAAAGCAAAGAGATTTTTTACTAAAGATCAGATTATTAACTTATAAAATATGTAAATGAAAGACTCTCAGATATTATCTAAAATTTTAGTTGACAATTATTGGCATTTGGTTGGACATAAATCAGAGTTAATGAATGATAAAGACTATATTAAACTAGATTTATTAAATAGAAATATTGTTGTTTTTAATGATGATGGAGAATTACTTGCATTTGATAATATTTGTCCTCATCGTGGTACAAAATTTTTCTCAGAAGATTCTGGAAACCAAAATATTTTATGTCCTTACCATGGCTGGAGTTATAGAAAAGGAGAGTTAAAAATACCAAAAAAAAAGGAATTTAGTAATTGTAATTTAGATGAGGCTGATTTAAATAAGTTAAATTTAGATTATTGTGGAGATTTTATTTTTGTTAGTTTTAATCCTAAACAAAGTCTTGATGAGCAACTATCGAAGTTAAAGCCTATTCTTGAAGAGATATCTATTAAAATGGTTTCGCGTATTGATTTGGACTATTATGAATGGAGTTGCGATTGGCCGATTGCTATAGAGAATGCATTAGAGCCTTATCATATTGCAAAAGTTCATCCAAATACCTTGTCCTTACTTAAACTAAAAAAAGAGCAAGATTTATTTTATAATGAAAACTCCATTTGGAAGGCACGTATTAACAATAAAAGAATTGAAGCTGGTATGCAAAAAATTCATAATGACTTTGATGTAGATGTAGAATATGATGGTTATCAAAGCATCTTAATTTTTCCATTCTCTTTCTTGTCTTTTACATATGGGTTCACTTACTCATTGCAAAACTTTTTTCCAGGCAACTCTTCAAAAAAAACAAATTTCCATAGTAGGCTTTTCTCGAGTAAAGTTAATAAAAATGATTTAACCGAGTATTTTTTAAATTCAACTATCAAAACTAATCGAAAAATTTTTTCTGAAGATGAAAATATTTGTTCTCAGGTTTATGAAGATGCATGGAATGTTGAGCCATTAAAATTTTGCCAAGATGGAGAGTTACGAATCAATCATTTTAGAGAAAAATTAAAATACATACTCACAAAGAGAGAGACACAATGAATGAAAATCAAATATTAGATCTAATTGCAGAAACGCTAGAAATGGATTCGATTGAAATCACAATGGAGTTAGACGAGAGGATATGGGATTCTCTTGCTGTAGTAGTTTTTATTGGTTCAGTTAATAATGCATTTAACAAAATACTAGACCCTAGTCAACTATACGATGTTAAGAATGTACAGCAGTTAGTTCAACTTGTAATAGACTCATAAAATTAAGTATGTATAAAATTTCTAACGTTCATATTCATAGTATTGCGGCATGTGTGCCAAAAAATACAATTAAAAATATTGCTAATGATAACAATTCTAAAGTAATTAAAAGCATTGGTGTTAAGATGCGGCATGTAGTTAATGATGATCAAAGTGCAATGGATTTATGTATTGCTGCAGCACAAGATATTTTCGATCAAACATCTCTTAATGCAGAAGATATTGGTGCAGTTATATTTGTTAGTCAGACGCCAGAATATCAATTACCTGCAACAGCTTGTATCATTCAAAGTATTTTAGGAATTTCTAATGATACTATTGCGTATGATGTAAATCTAGGTTGTTCTGGATATACGCACGGTTTATTTTTAGCATCAGGTTTGATTCAGTCAGGGGTGGAAAATATTCTATTACTTACTGGAGATACTATTAGTAAAACTATTGATAAAAATGATAATAGTACGAGCTTATTGTTTGGTGATGCGGGTTGTGCTACAATTTTAACCAGAAAAAAAAATAGCAGTATTAGTTGCGTTCTAGGTGTTGATGGATCCGGTTTTGAAGCTATTATTATTGATAATAAGTATGCCAAAAGAACTTCATATAAAGATAATTATTTAACAATGAATGGCGGCGAAGTGTTTGCATTTACCTTGAGGTGTATTCCTAAATTAATTAAGGAGAGTCTTTCTTTCTCTGATTTAGAAAAAGATGATATTAGTTATTTTGTCTTTCATCAGGCAAATTTGTTCATGCTGAAAACTTTAGCTTCATCTATTGGTATTGATTTTGAGAAGTTCCCAGTGAGTATTGACCAGTATGGTAATACCAGCTCAGCTTCAATACCTCTAACTATTTGCCATAAAAAGAGCATAATTAAGGGGAAGGTTCTTATGGCTGGTTTTGGGGTTGGCTTGTCATGGAGTTCTGTTATTGCTGATTTAAGTGATACTAAGATTTTAAATATTATAGAATTATAATGTTAAAAGAATCATTAAATAATAAAACAGTATTAGTTACGGGCGCATCATCTGGAATTGGTAGGGATGTGGCAATTTTTTTATCCGAGTTGGGGGCTAAGGTAATAATTACTGCAAGAGATGTTCCTCGACTCAACGAAACATTTAGCTTGCTAATTGGGGGTGGGCACAGGCAGATTATTGCTGATATTTCAAATGTAAATAATATTTCAGTGTTAATGGATGAGTTGTTTTTTCAATGTGGAGCATTGGACGGATTAATTCATTGTGCTGGTATTCAGCATACCATGCCAGTACAAATAATTTCAGAGAGTACTTTTGATAAATTATTCAATATTAATGTTAAAAGTGCGCTGTTTTTAGTTAAGTGTTTGAGAAAAAAGGGTAGATACAATATAAATGGCAGTAGTGTGGTTTTTTTAAGTTCAACTGCAGCTTTAACTGGTCAAGCTGGTATCAGTGAATATTCAGCTTCTAAAGTGGCACTTCAAGGGCTTGCACGATCTTTATCAATTGAATTAGCAAAACAAAAAATTAGAGTGAATTGCATTTCTCCTGGTGTGGTTGAAACAAAGATGTTATCAGAATTTCAACAAGGGTTAACTTCAGAACAGTTTAAAAAAATTCAAGATAGACACCCTTTAGGTATTGGTAAAACTAGCGATATTGTAGGCCCTATTGCCTTTTTATTAAGTGATTACTCTAGTTGGATTACTGGTACTAATTTGAATGTTGATGGCGGCTACACAATAGGTTGATTAATGAAAGCATATATAAAATATATTTCTTCTTATTTGCCTGAAGCAATTCTAAGTAATGAGGACTTAGCAAAACATAATATAGAATGGAGTGTTGAAAAGATAGAGGAAAAGACTGGCATTAAGAAACGTCATATTATTGCTAAGGATGAAACTGTTTCAGATATGGCTACAGCATCAGCAAATCCGATCTTTGCTCGTGAAATTGCCAAGAAGTCGGATATAGACTATATTCTATTATGTACTCAAAGTCCCGACTACCTATTGCCAACTACCGCATGCATTGTGCAGAATAAACTAGGTTTAAGCAATACTTGTGGTGCACTAGATTTTAATTTGGGTTGTTCTGGCTATATTTATGGATTAAGCCTTGCAAAGGGCTTAGTTGAGTCTGGTCAAGCAAAAAATATATTATTAATTACTTCAGAATGCTATAGTCGATATATAAATGAAGGTGATAAAAGCGTTAGAAGTTTATTTGGAGATGGGGCAACAAGCACTTTAATTTGTGCAAGTGATAAAGATGAATTATTTATTGACTCCATGATTTTTGGGACTGATGGATCTGGTTCAGGTAATTTAATTGTTCCTCACGGGGGGAGTTGTAACCCAATACATGACTCTTCATTAATTGAATCTACTGATCAAAATGGTAATACTAGGGCTTTAAATAATTTATATATGAATGGGCCAGAAATTCTAGTTTTTACATTAAAAATCCTTCCCAAGCTTTTAAAAGATATATTAAAAAAAAATGATTTATTAATAGAAGATATTGACTATTTTGTTCTACATCAAGCTAATAAATTTCTACTATCACAATTACAAAGATTATTAAAAATTCCAAATGAAAAATTTTTAACCTCTTTTGAAGAGTTTGGTAATACAGTATCATCAACAATACCATTAGGACTATTAAAAGACTGTAATCGTTTTAATAGTGGAGATAAAATTGTTTTAATGGGTTTTGGTGTGGGTTATTCGTGGTCTGGCTGTGTCGTTACATGGCATGATAACTTTGTATAAAAAAATGATATGACTAATAGAATTGTAATGATTGGTGGAGGGTTTTTTGCAAAAGAGGCTCTAGAAGTTGCCGAAATGAATAAATTTGAGATAACTGGTGTATGCTCCCCAGAAAACACACTAGGTAGTAATTATCCTAATTTTTGCACAAAAGAAGAGGATTTACATAAGTTTATGTCTAAATTTGATTTAGGGTTTTTAGGGATTGGTGCCTTCAGTTCAAAAGACATTCTAAAAAGAAAAGACATTATAAATTTTCTAGAATCTGAAAAAATTAAATTGGCTAAGTTGATATCTCCACACGCCATTTTATCTAAAGGTGTGGAAATTGGCTTTGGAACATATATTGCACATAATGTTGTGATCAGTTTTGATGCTGTTGTTGGGCGTAATTCAATTGTTAATACTTCTGCTATTATTGGCCATAATGTTCATATAGGTGATAATGTCACTATCTCTTCATTGGTATTTTTGGGTGGGTCTGTAGAAATTGAAAATGATGTTCTACTTGGAACAGGTTGCGTTGTATTACCAGGCGTAAAAATAAGCGCAGGCTCCACAATTGGTGCAGGAAGTGTAATAGTAAATAACGTCGATGCAAATAGTATTGTATATCCAAACATATCGAGAGCAATTAAAATAAATAAGGAATGAACGTTAAAATGAAACCAGTTTTAGTATATGAAACATAAGAGAAAAATTTGTATTATTACAGGTACTCGTGCTGAGTATGGTCTTCTTTATTGGCTTATGAAAGAGGTTGAGTTAGATAAAGAGTTAGAGCTCCAACTAATAGTTACTGGAATGCACTTAAGTCCTGAATTTGGATTGACTTACGAGGTAATAGAAAAAGATTTTAAAATTAATAAAAAAATCGAGATGTTGCTCTCTTCTGATTCATCAGTTGGAATTACAAAATCAATGGGACTAGCGCAAATCTCTTTTTCAGAAGCCTATGAAGATTTAAAGCCTGATATCTTAGTTGTATTAGGCGATAGATATGAAATATTTTCAGCAGTAAGTGCTGCAATGATTGCACGAATACCTATTGCTCATCTTCATGGTGGAGAGACAACAGAGGGTGCTTTTGATGAGTCTATAAGGCATAGTATAACAAAAATGAGTCATATCCACTTTACAGCTACTGAAGAATATAGAGTTAGAGTAGTTCAGCTTGGTGAGCAACCAGAAAGAGTTTTTAATGTTGGCGGCATGGGAATGGAAAATATTAAAAGGCTTGAGCTGCTTTCAAAAGAGGAGTTTGAAAAATCAATTAACTTTAAACTCAATCAAAAAAATATTTTAGTGACATTTCATTCTGTAACACTTGAGAAATTGACTGCAAGAGAGCAATTCCAGAATTTATTAAATGTTATAGATGAGCTTGAAAATACAAATATTATTTTTACAAAGGCTAATAGTGATACAGATGGAAGAATCATAAATCAAATGATTGATGAATATGTGACTAAAAACCATATTAAATCTGTTTGTTTTACATCATTGGGTCAGATGCGATATCTAAGTGCATTGCAATACGTTGATGCAATAGTGGGAAATAGTTCAAGTGGATTAGGAGAGGCACCTAGTTTTAATATAGGAACTATAAATATTGGAGATAGGCAAAAAGGCCGACTAATGGCGGATAGTGTTATAAATTGTAAACCTATAAAATTATCTATCAATGAAGCATTCGAAAAGCTTTCCTCTCAACAGTTTATAAGCGTTCTTGAGACTGTTAAAAACCCTTATGAAAAAGACGGAATGGCGGCGAGCAAAATAATTGTAGGAATAATAAAAAATATTAGCTTGGAGAATATTATTAAGAAATCTTTTTATGACCTCGAGGGTATTTCACAAAGTGGTTGAATATTTTGAATTATTGTGTGAAAGGTTGTGATTTTCAACCTATTGGATATTTCGTATGGATGATAAAAATTTGAATAGTATGACTGACGAGCTTTGGCGTTCTGCGATACTACCCCCAGATGCCACCATTGAACAAGCAATAAGTAACCTTGATCAGCTAGCGATTAAAATTGTCTTGGTTGTAAATGAACAGGATAAATTTGTAGGCACCATTTCTGATGGAGACATACGCCGAGGCTTGCTCAAAGGGTTGGGCCTTAATAGCCAGATTAAAAACGTAACTTATAGAAAACCGCTTGTTGTTCCCCCGGATATGGGGCGTGAGACTGTTCTGCAACTGATGACTGTGAATAAGATCCAACAAATTCCGGTGGTTGATGAGTCTCTTCAAGTCTTAGGTTTACATCTTTGGGATAACATAGCGATTCAACCAACACGTTCCAATCTAATGGTTATTATGGCAGGAGGAAAAGGGACACGTCTGCTTCCTTATACCGAAAATTGTCCGAAACCTATGGTTATGGTTTCAGGAAAACCAATCCTCGAACACATTATTGAGAGAGGTAAATTAGAAGGTTTTAGTCATTTCGTGTTAGCTATTAATTATTTAGGCCATATGATTGAAAATTATTTTGGAAATGGTGAGAATTTAGGTGTTCAAATAGATTATCTGCGTGAACAGTCAGCTTTAGGTACAGTTGGTGCATTAACCTTATTAGATCATAAGCCTAGTGATTCATTTGTGGTAACGAATGGTGATGTAATTACTGACATTCGTTATGGAGATTTACTTGACTTTCATAACCGTTATAATGCATCTGCAACAATGGCGGTAAGATTACATGAATGGCAACATCCTTTTGGTGTAGTGCTAACTCAAGATATTGAAGTTGTTGGCTTCGAAGAAAAACCGATAGCGCGAAGCCATATCAATGCTGGAGTATATGTACTATCTCCTGATGCCTTGAATGAATTAGCTCTTAATACCGCTTGTGATATGCCATCACTATTTGAACGACTTAAGGATAAATCTAAGCGCATTATTGCTTACCCAATGCATGAGCCCTGGTTGGATATTGGTCGTCCAGAGGATTTGTATTGGGCTAATACTAATGAAGTATAATTATTTATTTTCATCTAAGACCCAAGTATCTCAGTAATAAATATTTTATGGCTGCTTAATATAAATAGGCATGCATTTACACATACATTAAAAAGGAAATAAAATGAATATTGGTCCAAGTTCAGCAGTTGACGTTTCTCAATACAATAAGCCTAAGGAAAAACTTGAGGTTTATTATGGATTACAACGCGATATAAAGTTCTGCAAAATTTGTAATATGTCAAACCAACAGCCAATGTCAAGTAATGAATATTTGCATAATAAAGAATCCACAAAATCAACATTAAGCTTTGATGAAAAAGGAGTCTGTCATGCCTGTAATTTTAATAACTTAAAAGAATCTGGTGAAATTAATTGGGATGAACGAGAACAAGAACTTATCGAGCTTTGTAATAAACATCGTAAAGATGATGGCAGTTATGATTGTATTGTTGGAGGCAGTGGTGGTAAAGACAGTGTCATGCAGTCACATTTATTAAAATACAAATATGGAATGCATCCACTTACAGTAACTTGGTCACCACATCTCTACACGGATATTGGGTGGAAAAACTTCCAGAGTTGGTTGCATGTTGGTGGATTTGATAATTTTCTTTATACACCTAATGGAAAAATTCACCGTTTATTAACACGTAATGCAACAATTAATTTGCTTCACCCATTTCAACCTTTTATCTTGGGTCAAAAAACATTTGTGGCAAAAATGGCTGCTAAATTGAATATTCCTTTGATAGTTACCGGAGAAATGCCCGGAGAATATGGTGAAAAAATTTCCCATGAGGCATCTAATTTTGCATCTAATACAGAACCAGCAGAAAGTAAAGGTTATTCGCTAGATTATATTGGCAAAACAGATGTCCGTGATATTTATCTAGGGGGTAAACAGGTAGGTGAATATCTTGATGAAGGCATTGAATTGGTTGACTTGGAAAGTTATTTGCCCATGTCCCCAGAAGTTTTACATTCTAAGGGAGTTGATTGGACATACCTTGGATACTATACAAAATGGGTTCCACAAGAGGCATATTACTATGCTGTTGAAAATGCCGGTTTTGAAGCTAATCCATTACGTACCGAGGGAACTTACTCAAAGTACAATAGTTTAGACGATAAAGTGGATGGTTTTTTCTACTATACGCGTTGGATAAAGTTTGGCGTTGGCAGAACGATGATGGATTCAGCACAAGAAATTCGAAATCATCATATAGATAAACAAGAAGCAAATGCATTGATGCAACGTTATGAGGGTGAATATCCTAAACGGTATGAAAAGGAATTTCTGGATTATATCTCTATGACACAAGAAGAGTTTTTAGCTCTTTGTGATGATTTCCGTTCTCCTCATTTATGGAAGATTGAGGATGAGAAGTGGAAGTTACGCCATACCCCTTGGAATCAATAGAGTTAAAACCTTATGGCAAATAAGCGACTTATAGCTAGACTAGATATAAAGGGAGAAAATTTAATTAAAGGAATTCATTTGGAAGGTCTACGTATTATTGGCTCTCCAAATGAATATGCAAAACGATATTATATGCAAGGTGCTGATGAACTGATATACATGGATTGTGTAGCCAGCCTTTATGGAAGAAATAATCTTAGTGATATTGTAAAAAATGCAACTCGAGATATATTTATACCAATGACTGTTGGCGGTGGGATTCGATCTATAGAAGATGCAGCACATCTATTACGAAGTGGTGCTGATAAAGTAGCAGTTAACACTGCTGCAATTGCAAATCCTAGGCTTATTAGTGAAATATCAAGACGTTTTGGTAGTCAATGTATGGTGTTGTCGATTGAGGCGAAACATTATGGAAATGATCATTGGGAGGCATATACGGATAATGGTCGTGAGTCTTCGGGATTAGATCTAGTGGAATGGGTAAAAAGAGGCGTGGAACTTGGAGCCGGTGAAATATTGCTTACATCTATTGATAAAGAAGGCACTCGTAAAGGATTTGATCTTGCCCTCATAAAAGCAGTAACAGAAGCAGTAAACGTCCCAGTAATTGCAAGTGGTGGAATGGGTAAACCTGAGGATATTATTGAGGCTGTCCAAAAATCTGGTGCAGATGCAGTTGCAATGGCTGACATCCTGCATTACAACCGAGGAACAATTAGTGATGTACGTAGTATTGCGTTTGACTCAGGCATTGAAGTAAGAGATTATGACTGTGGATGAAGTCGTTGTGGTTGATTATGGTATGGGTAATCTACTTAGTGTACAACGTGGCTTGGAATACTGTGGTGCTTCTGTAACTGTATCAGCAGATCATAAAGTTATACTTGAAGCATCAAAGGTAGTTTTACCTGGTGTAGGTGCATTTATTGATGGGATGAGCGAGTTAAATCGTCAAGGCCTCACTGAAACTTTAAAAGAAGTAGCTAATAAAGGAGTTCCATTACTCGGGATTTGTTTAGGAATGCAGATGTTGCTTGAAGAAAGTGAAGAATTTGGTAATTCAAAAGGTTTAGGTTTGATTTCTGGGAATGTTATTGCTATTCCTATGACTACAATTAGTGGAGAACCTCAAAAAATTCCACATATTGGATGGAATGCACTAGTTACTCCTGAGAAAAAAAATAGTTGGATAGGATCATTACTTAAAGATATCGAACCCGGCGAGGCAGGATATTTTGATCATTCATATATGGCTAGTCCATCTAATCTTGAACATCATATTGCAAATTGTATTTATGGTGGGAGGACAATCTCCGCTGTAATTGGAAATAAAAATGTTTTTGGTTGTCAGTTCCACCCAGAAAAAAGTGGGGAAGTTGGTTTGACAATATTACGCAACTTTTTAGCTCTGTGAGGATTCTTGCTCTCATACTAGCTAGGGGAGGTTCAAAAAGACTCCCAGGAAAGAATATTCGGCTTCTTGGCGGAAAGCCTTTAATCGAATGGACTATAGATGTTGCAAAGTTTATATCAGAAATTTGTGACATTATGGTGTCTACAGATAGTGATCAAATTAAAGAGGTTGCTAAAGAAGCTGGTGCATACGTGCCATGGCTTCGCCCCGATAAATTATCTAGTGATGAATCAAGTTCTGCAGATGCAGCAATACATGCATTAGATTGGTATGAAACTAATCATGGTAAGGTCGATGGTTTGCTATTATTACAACCAACCTCTCCATTTAGAACTTCAACTTCAATAAAAGAGGGAATCAAGCTTTATTCTAAATTTAAGTCGAACACAGTGATAGGTGTTTCACCGACTCATGAACATTCGAATTGGATATTCAAAATTAAACAGGGAGCATTGACTCCTCTTTTTGATAAAAATGGACTCAATATTCGTTCACAAGACCATGAGCCAGCTTATATTGTCAATGGAAGTTTTTATTTGATTTCCCCTATGAATTTAAGAAAAAATAAATCTTTTTTTATTAATCCATTAATACCATTGATAATAAATTCTAAAATTGAGTCAATCGATATAGACACTGAAGAGGACTTGCATTATGCAAAATATTTTCTGAATGTTGAAAAGAACTAAAAGTAAGTAATGACTTTCTACTGCAAAATAACCAATTGATTAAGAGCTTACTAATGAAAAATAAATCAATATTAGTAGATTATTTAAACTTTTATACAATTTTCTTTATTGTTTTTGGAAAATATAGTTCTGTTTACTTAATATATAGGCATAAATTTTTAAATAATATTTATGTTTACTTTTTGAGGTTCTTAAATGTTGAAATAGCCTATCTAGAAATTAATTATCCATCAGACAACTATGAGAACTATCATCAAATTGCTATTGAAAAGGATTATATTAGTGACCTTGTCTATTCTGGCCAAGATTTACTTAAGAATTATTTATTTAAAAAATATTTCTATGAGCGGATCCATCCAATAGTTGAATTAAAAGTTTTTTTTGGTAGTTTAAATATCGATAGGGTATTAATGAACTATGGTGACTATTTTTATTTATTAAAAAAAGAAGGTTTCTATAAGAAAGTTAAGTATTACAGCCTTCCTCTTTTATGCAGCTTTAAGAGTGAAAATTACGACTTTAGGTATGTCTATCTAAAAAAGATTAGGTTTTTATTTAGAGAATATGTAATTAGTTTAGTCAAAATTTTCAGAGTGAATCTTACTTTTAGTTCTAAAGAGATTTTAACGTTCGATGTGTTAGTGGCATCTACTCAAAAAAATGTATTAGATAAAGATTCATTTATTTATAATAGTTTATATGCCTTTGATAATTTGAAGTTAGAGTATGCAGTTATTGATCCGATTTCTTCAGTAATTTATACAAGTGAAAGACGAAAAATATACCATCTATACACTGTTAATTTTTTGAAAATTTTTAAAACAGTCAAAGGTATCTATAAAATCTATAAAGAGTTATCATCCAAAAGAAAAGTGAGTTTTTCTTTTTTTATTCATTTGATTGAAAAATCTAAAGATATTTTTTTTCTAAATAAAATCATAAATGATTTAGATGTCAAAGTTATTTACACTTGTTATGAAGGGTCTCCAATTATTAATCTTTTAAATATAGCTGGGTATAGGAGTAGTAAAGTTCTCTCTTTAGGAGCCACTTGGTCATTTGGATATATACCTCACTTCTTAAATGAGTTATATAAATGTTGTGATATTTTTTTTACATGGGGTGATAGGCAAAGCCTTAATTATATTAAGTGCAAAAGCCCATTCAGATCATTAGTTAATGTAGGATATATTGGGGACTATGCCATTAATTTTATGAAAAATAAACCAGATGATGAAATTGAAAGGTTAAAAAATTGTGGATATAAAGTTATTGCAGTTTATGACAACGTACCTAGTAGAGATAATTTACTGACTTTCACACAATTCAACAACTTTTATCGAGGGGTTCTCAGTTTATTAAGAGAAGGTTCATTTGCTTGTGTTATCAAAACTAAAAGACTGAATTTACTTTTTAAAACTTTAGACAAGAATTTAATGGATGATATTCTTAGTTTTGGTGAAAAAGTTATAATAAACAGTGAGACAGCAGACTTGTCTCCAGCACTTAAATCTGACTTTACATACGCCTTCCATCTAAGTAGTCTGGGGACTATAGCTTCAATCTGGGGTAAAAAAACATTTTTTTATGATGAAAGTGGTTTCGTTAATGAGAGTATGTTTTCAAAAAAAAATGGCCAAATTATTACTAACTTTAACGACTTAGTTCCATGCTTAAAAGCCTTGGATGAAGCCTCTGAAATCGTTGATAAGAATTCCAGCGTAGATCCTTTTGTTGATGGAAATGCACAATTTAGAATAACAGAATATATACAATTAATATTGAGTTTAACTGGAAAATCGAAGCCGAGTATCATAGAGGAAGTTAATATTATTTATAGAAAAAAATATGGCAATGACACGGTTATTGATTTTAAGGAATTGTGATGCTTTATTTACAACAGGGTTGAGGTGATTTTATGTTGACAGGTTCGCGTATTTTAATTACTGGAGGAACTGGTTCATTTGGACATAAATTTGTTCAAATGACATTAGAGAGCCATAATCCTGAGCAAATTATTATTTACTCTCGTGATGAAATGAAGCAGTGGGAAATGGCTTCAAAATTTAATAATAATCCAAAGTTAAAATTCATTATTGGTGATATCCGAGATTACCAAAATCTTTTTAAAGTAATGCATGGTATCGACTTTGTAGTTCATGCAGCAGCAACAAAGATTGTTCCTATGGCTGAAACAAATCCAGCTGAATGTATTAAAACAAATGTTATTGGAGCTATGAACCTTATTGATGCTTGTATTAATAGTGGGGTAAAGAAAGTAGTATCTTTATCTACAGATAAAGCAAGTAACCCAATAAATCTGTATGGAGCATCAAAACTGGCTTCTGATAAATTATTTATAGCCGGAAATTCAAATGAAACTCAATTTTCCATAGTTCGTTATGGAAATGTAATTGGCTCTAGGGGTTCTGTAATACCTTTTTTTCTATCATTAAAAGGAAAAGGCTCACTGCCCATTACTGATGTAAGAATGACTCGCTTTATGATTACCTTGGAAGAGAGTATAGCTCTTGTCTGGCATGTTTTGAGTGATATGCATGGTGGAGAAATATATACAAAAAAAATTCCATCAATGTTATTAACTGATATTGCTAAAGCAATTGATTCAGAGGCTAACTTTGAAATTGTTGGTATTAGGCCAGGTGAAAAAATACACGAACAGATGATTAGTGTAGATGATGCTCCATACACTTATGAGTATGAAGATTATTACAAAATAATTCCTGCGACTTATACCCAAAGCCAGAAAAATGAATCAACTAAATTAGGTGAAATAGTTGACTCAAATTTTATATATTCATCAGAAAATAATATTGATTGGATGTCAATTGATGATTTGGAAGCTCAAATTAAACTGATGTACCCAAAATAATTACTTAGAATAGTATTTTTATGAAAGTTCTTTTAATAGGCACAACAGGATTTATTGTTAAAAATCTTATGAAGGTGAGATTTTTTCATAATAATACCCTAGAGGGGCTGATGTCAATTTTAAGGTATTTAGAAAAACATGCTGGCGTTAAATTTTTAAGCTTATCAAGTAATTAGGAGTATTAATCTATGAAAGCAGTAATTTTAGCGGGAGGCCTTGGAACACGCTTAAGTGAAGAGACAAGCATTAAACCAAAGCCAATGATTGAAATAGGGAATAAGCCAATTCTTTGGCATATTATGAAAACTTTTTCAGCACATAATGTAAATGACTTTGTTATTTGTTGTGGTTATAAAGGTTATATTATTAAAGAATATTTTGCTAACTATTTTCTTCATATGTCAGATGTAACATTTAGTATGAAAAATAATGAAATGATCGTTCATCAAAATGATGTAGAGCCGTGGACTGTGACTTTAATTGATACTGGTGAAAATACCATGACTGGAGGTCGACTTAAAGCTGTTTATGACTATGTAAAAGATGAAGAGGCATTTTGTTTTACTTACGGCGATGGAGTAAGTGATGTGGATATTACATCATTGATTAATTTTCATCGCTCACATGGTAAGCAAGCAACAATGACTGCAGTTAGACCTCCAGGAAGATTTGGTGCTTTAAAAATCATTGATAATATGGTTACTGATTTTCAAGAAAAACCTGATGGTGATGGTAGCTGGATAAATGGTGGTTACTTTGTGCTTTCACCAAAAGTTACTGACCGCATCAAAGACAGCACAATTAGCTGGGAGGCTGAGCCTTTAGATGGTTTAGCAAAGGACAATGAATTAGCATCATATAAGCATGATGGCTTTTGGCAGCCAATGGATACGCTTAGAGAGAAAATTTTTTTAGAGCATCTCTGGAATAATGGCAAGGCGCCTTGGAAAATTTGGTGATTGATCCATTATTTTGGAAAGATCGTAAAGTTTTAATAACTGGCCACACTGGTTTTAAGGGAGGGTGGCTATCTCACTGGTTAAAAAATCTGGGAGCGCATGTTAATGGTTATGCCTTGCCTCCAAATGCAGGACATTCTTTCTATACTCAGACCTCAGTAAGCCATTCTTTATTGAGTAATACTTTTTCAGATATTCGTCATTTGGATGCTTTTAAAAAGGCAATGCAATTAGCAGAGCCATCGATTGTGATACATCTTGCTGCACAACCATTAGTTATTGATTCATATTTAGATCCTATAAGCACTTATTCAACTAATGTTATGGGCGTAGTAAATATGTTTGAGGCAGTTAGAAGTTGCTCTTCAGTTAAGGCGGTGCTAAATGTTACAACTGATAAATGTTATGAAAATAAAGAGCAGTTGGTAGGTTATCAAGAAAATGATCCAATGGGAGGGCATGACCCATACAGTTCGAGTAAAGGTTGTTCTGAGTTAGTTTCAGCATCCTATCGGAAATCATTCTTTAATGATTCAGGAGTGGCAATAGCTTCTGCAAGAGCAGGAAATGTTATAGGAGGGGGTGATTGGGCTAAAAATCGAATTATTCCTGATGCAATGAATGCATTTGCCAATAATGAGAAGTTATTAATTCGAAATCCAAATTCAATTAGGCCATGGCAACATGTTTTAGAGCCTTTATTTGGTTATTTAATGCTTTGCCAACAGTTAATTAATAATCCAGATACATTTTCTGGTGCCTGGAATTTTGGACCAAGCCTGGAAGATGCTCAGCCAGTTTCTGTCCTTGCAGATATCATTTCTGAGTCTTGGGGTGATAATGCTGAATGGAAATACGATAATGGAGAGCATCCTCATGAAGCAAACTACTTAAAATTAAACTGTTCAAAAGCAAAAAATATCCTTAAATGGGAGCCAATATGGACACTGGATCAAGCATTAGTTGAAACAGTGAAATGGTATAAAGCATTTTATAATAATGAGAATATGAGTAAATTTACATTAGAACAAATTGAAAAATATATTTCGTATGAGTCAGCACTTTAAATTTTTAAAATCAAAAATAGAGGGACTCTGTATTATTGAAAGATCTCTGATAGAGGACGATAGAGGTTTTTTTAGTCGTTTTTTTTGTGAAGAAGAGTATAAAAAAATTGGATTTGGTCAATCAATAAAACAAATGAATCACACATTTACAAAGAAAAAAGGCTCATTACGAGGCATGCATTTTCAAAGTAAACCGTTTCAAGAGATAAAAATAGTAAGATGTATCAAAGGCAAGGTTTTTGATGTAGCAGTAGATATTCGTAAAGATTCACCAACTTTTTTACAATGGCATGGTGAAATATTATCTGCAGATAAAGGCACTAGTTTATATATACCTGAGGGCTTTGCTCATGGCTTTCAAACATTAACTAATAATTGTGAATTACTATATATTCACTCCGAGCTTTATCAGCAAGATGCAGAGGGAGTATTAAATGCTTTTGATCCAAAAATAAATATTTCCTGGCCACTTGAGGTTACTGAAATGTCAGATCGTGATCGAAATAGCCCTCTACTTGATAAATAATTAAAGGTTTAATTTTATGAAATGTAGACATTGTTCTTACGACTTACAGCATACATTTGTAGATTTAAGTAGCTCTCCTCCATCAAACTCCTATCTTACAAAGAAAACCATTAATGAGCCAGAAAAATGGTATCCACTTAAAGTTTTGGTTTGTGATAAGTGTTGGTTGGTTCAGACAGAGGACTTTGTGGGTGCTAGTGAAATGTTTTCTGAAGATTATGCTTACTTTAGTTCGTTTTCATCGACCTGGCTTAAACATGCTGAGGACTATGTAGAAAAGATTACCTCAAGGTTTAGTATTAATAGTGAAAGTTTAGTAGTTGAAATAGCTGCGAATGATGGGTATTTACTTCAATATGTTAAAGATAAAGGCATTCCTTGTTATGGAATAGAGCCAACTCATAGCACTGCTGAAGAGGCAAGAAATAAAGGTATTGAGATTATTGAAGATTTTTTTTCTGTTAAAAGGGCAAATGAGCTTTTAAGAGGGGGGCGACAATCTGATTTAATTATTTCAAATAATGTGCTTGCGCATGTTCCAGATATAAATGACTTTGTAAAAGGCATATCGATTCTTTTAAAGCCAAATGGTATTGCAACTTTCGAATTTCCTCATCTTTTAAATCTAGTAGAGTTGAATCAATTTGACACAATTTATCATGAACATTATTCTTATCTCTCTCTAACAGCAGTTCAAAAAATATTCAAAGCTAATGGATTATTGATTTTTGATATTGAAGAATTATCAACTCATGGTGGGAGTTTAAGAATTTATGCGCAAAGAAGTGACTTGGGATTGCATATAAAATCTAAAGCTGTCATAACGCTAAAAAAGAAAGAAGATAAACTAGGAATGAGTGATATTAATTTTTATAAAGGTTTTCAACGTAGAATAGAAAAAGTCAAAATAGAGTTTCTTACATTTGCTCTTCAGGTGAAAACAGAAGGTAAGCAAATAGTTGGATATGGTGCTGCTGCAAAAGGAAATACCATGATGAATTTTTCTGGGGTCCGAGAGGATATTGTTTCTTATGTTGTTGATAAAAGTCCTGCTAAAAAAGGCAAGTTTATGCCTGGGAGTAGAGTGCCTATTGTTGATATAAAAAATATTTTATTAACAAAACCAGATTATATAATTATTTTTCCTTGGAACTTAAAAGATGAAATAATTTTGCAGTTAGAATTTATTAAAGAATGGGGTGGAGAGTTTGTAATTTTAATCCCAGAGCTAAAAATTATCTAACTTGATAAGAAAATGAAAATTCTTTTAACAGGGGCAACTGGTTTTATAGGAAAGTATGTTACTGAAAGATTAATTATTAAGGGTATTGACTTTGTAACTGTTGGTAGAAATTCCCCTAATATAAATAATGAGCATATAAATGCTGACTTGCTTCTAACTAATAATTTTGATCAAATACTTGAAACGGCTCAAGCCACTCATCTTATTCATTTAGCTTGGTATGCAGAGCATGGAAAATATTGGACATCACCCTTAAATGATAAATGGGCAGAAGCCACATTAAAGTTAGTCGAAGCTTTTTGTAACTCAGGAGGGCGGGGCGTTATAGCCGCTGGAACATGTGCAGAATATGATTGGTCCCATGGGTATTGTAGTGAAGAGACGACTGTAATTAAGCCTGAGACTTTATATGGCCAAGCTAAAGATAAAACTCGTAAATTGGTTTTGTCAATTTGTGAAAAATATAATGTTCCTTGTGTTTGGGGGCGAATATTTTTTCCATATGGTAAAGAAGAGCATCCACATCGTTTAATCCCTTCATTGGTTTCTGTCTTTCGAGGAGAAAGGCCATCATTTGGAGTAAATAGTAGTCAATATCGAGATTTATTGTATGCATTTGATGTTGCAGAAGCATTTATACTTCTATTGTTGTCGGGGAAAACTGGTATTTTTAATGTATCCAGTGGAAAACCTGTTCAAATAATTGACGTTGTCTATAAAATTGCAATACTTCTTAATGCAAATCCAAAAATTATTTTAGATTTGACTACCGAGCGGCCAGGTGAACCAAGTCTTTTAGTGGGAGAAAATTCTAAATTAAAGTCTTTAGGCTGGAGGCCAGAATATACTTTAGATGAGGGGTTAGAAAGAGTAGTAAAAAAATATATTTGATTAACAAGTTTTTTGTTTTAAAAAATTCTACTATGTCAGATATTTAATTAACTAGATATAGAGAGCTATCGGAGAAATTTAAATGAATGAGCAGAAAATTTTTAAACAGGAATGTACTAAAGAAATACTATCTCAAGGTGAAGACGAGCTTCTGCTCGAAAGCACCAAAAAATGGCTAACTTATTCTTTTAGGAAAAAGTATCCATATCACTTTAGTTGTTTAGGTCGGCCAATTATTCAGTACCCTCAAGATATGGTTGCTATTCAAGAGATAATTTGGGATGTTAAGCCTGATTTAATAATAGAAACAGGGATTGCTCATGGTGGTTCTTTAATTTTAAGTGCCTCTATGCTAGCTCAGATTGATATGATGGAAGCAATAGAGTCTGGACAAACTATGAATCCAAATCAATCCAAAAGAAAAGTATTAGGAATTGATATAGATATACGAGAACATAATAAAATTGAAATCGAAAAACATTACTTGTCAAGTCGCATCAAGATGATTCAAGGCTCAAGTATTTCTTCAGAAATAATTGATCAAGTTAAAAATATTGCAAGTAACTATGAAACTATACTTGTATTTTTAGATTCAAACCATACTCATGCGCATGTTTTAGCTGAATTAGAAGCATATGCAGAGCTTACTTCAATTAATAGTTTTTGTGTTGTATTTGACACAATTGTGGAAGATTTGCCACTAAATGCATTCACAGATCGACCGTGGGGGCCTGGTGATAATCCAAAAACAGCTGTATGGGAATACCTTAAGAGTCACTCAGGTTTTGAAATTGATAAGAGTATTGAGAATAAATTACTAATTACTGTTGCTCCAGATGGATATTTAAAAAGAGTTAGGTAGACTTTAATTAATATAAAAAATTATGATTAATTACGATAGAAAATTAACAATACCTTTATGAAAAAAAAACTATTAATTATTGGCGGCTCTGGATTGTTGGCAATAAATTGGGCTTGCTTAGTCCGTGATGATTTTAAAGTGGTCTTGGGTCTTCATAATAGAATTATATCTATGGATGAGGTTGAGACAGAGAGAGTTTCAATAGATTCTATAAAGAGTTTGCAATCAGATTTTAATAGAATTAGCCCTGAAATCGTTGTTAATGCAGCAGCTATTACTAGTGTAGAAGATTGCGAGAAAAACTTTAAAAAAGCTAAGAGTGTTAATACAGTTTCGGCTTCTAATATTGCTATTGTATGTGAGGAATTAAAAATAAAGCTAGTGCATATTTCAAGCGATCATATTTTTTCTGGAAAAGATCAGTTTAGTTCTGAATCTTGCACACCAGTCCCTCTAAATAATTATGCAATAACAAAATACCAAGCTGAGGTTGAAGTTCAAAATAAAAATCCAACTTCATTAATTATCAGAACAAATTTTTTTGGTTGGGGTACTGATTATCGATATTCATTTAGTGACTTTATTCTAAGTAATTTGAGAAATAACCATAAAGTTAATTTATATTCAGATCTATTCTATTCGCCTATAATTATTGATGAGTTAGTATTATGCATAAATGAACTTTTAAAGAATAATCATTGCGGTCTATTCCATGTTGTAGGAAGTGAAAGACTTTCTAAATATGATTTTGGTTTAAAAGTTGCAAATTTTTTTGGACTGAATTCTTCATTAATTAAATCTATTAAATATAAAGAGCAACTAAATTCTGTATTGCGACCAAAAGATATGAGTTTATCTAATCTTAAATTACTTGAAACATTGGGGAGGGCGATGCCTAATCTAAATACGCAACTTGCTACTCTAAAAAAACAAGAAAAATATAGAGAACTATGCATTAAAAAATGAAAGATAAAGAATATAAGGATCTATGTGATGCCTGTGATCATGTTTTGCTGGAAGATGATTCAGATAGCAGAATGGCAATATCATGGCTTCATATCCTCAAATGGGACCCAACCTGGTTAGAGAATTACAATGTCTTGTTTGTTAAAATGAACATGAGCGAGCGTATACGTATTTTTCTTACATTAGTGCGTTATAGCATTATTAGCTTAAAAAGAATAATTAAAGGAATTTGGGCAAAGAAGTTTTATATTAACAAAGATTTGACAGGCTCTGAGTCAGATTTCCTTCTTATCTCTCATCTGGTTAATAAAGAATTTATTAACAAAAAAAATGATTTTTATTATGGAGATATTCCAAATAATTTACATGATTTAGGCTTAAGTTCAACGATTGCTATGATTAATCATATTGGTATTAAGTCTTATTTAATTCCAGAAGAGTGGCAAACTGGCCCCATTAAAAGAATTGTTTTAAGTAAATCTCTATCACTCATAAATGAGGTAAAAATTTACTATTCTCAAATTCTAGAAGCACTAAAACTAATAAGAAATAAAAATGTAAATGAACTTCATAATAAAGTTTACAGGGAGGCTGCAATTCAGGCTTTATCAAATAGTACGGCAAATAACTTACGTCTTAAGATGCAAATATCTGATTTGCTTAGGTTAGTTAAGCCGAGATTTATTATGGTTACTTATGAAGGACATGCTTGGGAGCGATTAATATTTTTAGAAGCAAGGAAAATTGACCCTAAAATCAAGTGTATTGGCTATCAACATGCATTAATTAAGAGGCAATATGCTATTTTTAGAGATCTAGGTGAGAATTATGATCCAGATTTAATAGCAACATCTGGAACGATTGATCTAAAAAATCTAGAAAAAAAAATAAAAAATAACAAAATAATAAAAGTCAATATTGGCAGTTCAAAGAAATTTTTGAAACCATGTTTAACTGGTCCAAATACTAAATTACAAAAAAATACTTGTTTAGTATTGGCTGATGGCGATATTAGAGAATGTTGTCGAATATTGCTTTTTGCTGTTGATTTATCAAGATTGAATCCTAATGTGCACTTTATATTTAGACTGCATCCAGTTACAGATAAAAATTCTCTAATTAAAAAAAATCCAATATTAGGCAAATTACAATCAAACATTAACTGGTCATACTCTTCATTAGAAGATGATTTTGAGGTTAGTGATTTGGCATTATATCGAGCAACAAACGCAATTTATTTAGCTCCATCATATAATACTCTTCCTGTTTTTTTTGGTAATAAAAAATCTATGTCCATTGATCCACTTTTTGAAATAGCTGATATAAGGCCAAATTTGAACGAAACAAATCAATTTTTTGATATTCTTAAAGTTACGAATAGTGATAAACAAAATATACTAATTAAAAAAATATTAAAATATTGTAATAACAAGTATAGCAATTTAGATGTCAAACCACTTATTCACATTCTCTTAAATTAATAAATATCTATCTTATGAGTAATAATTTAAATCTATCTGTTGTCCTCCCTACTATAAATAGGCCTGATGATCTGGTTAGAGCAGTAACATCAATACTAAGACAAAACGAATTACCATATGAATTAATTATTGTTGATCAGAGTGTTGATTCAAAATCACATAACAATATCAAGGATTTATTTTCCAAATTAAAACCTAACACTAAATTAGTTTATATTCATGACAGCTCTATTAAAGGATTAGTGTCTGCAAAAAACCATGGGGTAAAAAAATCGAATGGTGAAATTATTAGCTTCCTTGAGGATGACGAGTTTTTGGATAAAAATTATTTAAAAAATACTATTAATCTTTTTGATAAAAATGAGCATATTTTAGGTTGCTGTGGAATAGTGAGTAATATTCGTAGAAGTTTTTTTTATGAAATCATGTTTAAGCTTTTCCATCAGGGTCTTTTTTTTGATAAGAGAGTTGATGCTGTTAAATATAAAGACTCTGATGGAAAGGGTATCTTAATAAGTTCTACGCACCTAAGTGGCGGCATATCATCATATAGGAGAGAAGTTTTTGAATCGATAGAATATGATTTACGTACTAATTTTTTTTATTGTGAAGATATTGATTTTTCAATTAGAGCTTCTGATTTTTTTGGTAGAAATCGTTTTGTTATAGCTACAAATATTTTTTTAGCACACTATATGTCTAATATTAATAGAGACGTTTTACAGCCCCGTTGGATGAGAAAAACAAATGAATTTATTCTTCTTTATAAAAAAAATAAACATAAAAAATATTCTTACCTCTCTGTTATTTGGCTAATGGTTGGCTTATTTTTTGAAGCTATTTATTCATCTATCATAACATTCAGTATTGGCCCCGTTGTTGGTTTTTTCATAGGTCTATATTCTGGGATTAATTATAAAATTATTGATACCTATAGCGTCCGAAAAACATCTAAAGAAGATTTTGCAAATGAAATGGTTTATTCAAATAAATCTTCGAATAACAAAAAGACTCGAAATATAATTTTCCTAACTAAATATGGAAATCTTGCAGCAAGCTCTCGTCTGAGAGCTTATCAATATAAAGATAAAATTAATTCACCAAAATGGAATATAGAGGTTCAGTCTTTATTAAGTAATAAGTATTTGGAAAACAGGTTTAAAAATAATTCATTTAATGTATTTGTTTTATTTCATGTAGTTTATCTTTTCCTTGTAAGACTCTTTTTTTGTTGAAGTTGAAAAATAATGACATAATTATAATTCATTTTGAATTATTTCCTTTTATTCCTCCATTAGTTGAATGGGTATTATTTAAATGTAACAAAAATATTTATTTTGACTATGACGACGCAATATTCCATAACTATGATTTATCAGATAATTTATATATAAAATTCTTTTTGTCTAATAAGATAGAATATTTAATGAAAATGTCAGCAGGCGTCATTGCAGGTAATCAATATATTCTTCAATATGCTCAAAATGCAGGTGCTAAGAAGGTATTGAAAATGCCAACAGTTATCGATATTGATAAGTATGCTACTAATGCACCTAACATCAAAATAAAAGATAGATTCACTGTAGGTTGGATTGGCTCTCCTTCTACAACAAAATACTTAGAAATAGTAAAGGAGCCTTTATCAAAGCTTGGATTAGAAGTCCCTATTTTGCTCTATCTTGTAGGGGCTGATAGTAATTATGACTTATCCATAGATAATGTTAAAATTGTCTCCGTTCCATGGTCAGAGCTAAACGAACAAGAGGCGCTTAAAATTTTTGATGTAGGCATTATGCCTCTTTATGATAATCCGTGGGAAAAAGGAAAATGTGCTTTCAAGCTAATTCAATATATGGCCTCTTTTTTGCCAGTTATTGCTAGTAATGTTGGCATGAATTCTGAAATAATTAGTAATTATGAGAATGGCTTTATTGTAAAAAATTCAGGCGATTGGTATGATTGTTTTTATAAGATCTATTCTCATCCTCCAATTAAAATCGAAATGGGAATAAAAGGAAGAGAGCTAGTAGAAAAAAATTTTACAATACAATCTAGGCTTGCTGAGTTTGAAAATTTTTTGAATAATTAACTATCCCCTGCTAACCATTAATCTAAACTCTAAATGTCCAAAGTAGTTATAGAGAAATTTCTCTCATTAAGAGGCTCTTTTAGCGATGTGTAATTTTAATAAAAAAATGATTTGGATATTTGAAGTTATAATATATACGGCTTTTAAAAAATAAAAAATTTATGTTGTCAAACTGTAGAATATTCGAGATTGAATCATTTTTAGATAAGAGGGGAGGTCTATCTTATCTTCAGGAAGGTCGTGGAGTGCCTTTTCCTATAGAGAGAGTCTATTATCTTTATGATACTAAAGCTAAACATATTCGTGGTATTCATGCGCACAAAAAATTAGAGCAAATTATTTTTGCAGTTAGTGGCAGGTTTGAAATTAAATTAGATGATGGTAATAGTTCTAAGACTATCATTCTGGATAAGCCAAATAAAGGCTTATATGTTTCTCCTATGATTTGGAGAGAATTGACCCCACTAGAAAATAATGGTGTTTGTATTGTTCTTGCTTCGAGAAAGTATGAAGAAGATGACTATATTCATGATTACAAAGAATATTTAAGTTTAGTCGGATAATTATGCAAATAAAATTTTTAGACTTAAAAACTACTCATAACGGAATTCTAGAAGAAATTCAGGGCGCTATTTTTAGTACGCTAAATTCTGGAGTATATATTGGAGGTGATTCAGTTGATGAGTTTGAAGCTTCGTATGCGAGCTATTTAAATTGTAAATACTGTGTTGGAGTTGGTAACGGCCTCGATGCTATTAAGCTTTCACTTATGGCTCTAGATATTAAAGAAGGAGACGAAGTTATTGTTCCTTCTCATACATTTATTGCAACTTGGCTTGCTGTAAGTAGCCTTGGAGCGGTTCCAGTAGCAGTTGAACCAGATATAGATAGTTATTCTATTGATGTTTCCAAGATAGAGAGAGTCATTTCAGAAAAAACTAAAGCAATCATTCCAGTTCATCTCTATGGCCAGCCAGCCGACATGGACAAAATTATAAAAATTGCTAAAAATCATGATTTATATATAGTAGAAGATGCCGCTCAAGCACATGGAGCAACATACAAGGATAAGAAAATTGGCTCACATGGCGATTTAGTTGCTTGGAGTTTTTATCCTGGAAAAAATCTTGGAGCAATTGGGGATGCTGGTGCAATAACTACAAATAACAAAGATTTGGCTGAAAAGGTAAGAATTCTTGGCAACTATGGCTCGAGAAAAAAATACATTAATGAGGAAAAAGGAATAAATAGTAGACTCGACTCAATTCAGGCATCTGTATTAAATGTCAAACTAAAGTATTTAGATTTATGGAATCAACAAAGAAGATCTATAGCTTGTGCGTATTTAGAAGAAATTCATAATGACCAATTATACTTACCAAGTAAGATTTGTCTTGCAGACTCTGCATGGCATATTTTTCCTGTACGAAGTGAAAGTAGAGATAAGATCAAAAAAAAATTAGGCAATAAAGGAATTGAAACTTTAATACATTATCCAATCCCCCCCCATAAACAAAAAATATATAGAAATGATTACTTGAATAATAATTTAGAGATAACTGAAAAATTATCTAATGAGTTATTTAGCCTTCCAATGGGTCCGCATCTAACTGAACAAGATTTAGATTATTTGATAAGTAAGATAAATAGTACTTATATTTAAAAAAGGGAGTTTCATGACTACTGAAAGAATATGGCCAAAACAATCTAACTTAGAAGAATATCTCAAAGAATATCCAGAGCATAAGCAAAGATATTTACTTGCTTCAAGCTTTAGTAAAGGCTCTAATTGTGCTGATATTTCATGTGGTGCTGGTTATGGTAGCTATATTTTGGGTGAATTTGCTAATTCGGTAATAGGCTATGATTTGTCCTTAGAGGCTTTAAAGCATGCTGAAATTAACTTTACTAGAGAGAATGTGTCTTTTAAAAATATAAAGGAGTTAAAAAATATAAAATTTGATTTAGTTGTTTCACTCGAAACACTTGAGCATATGAGTGAAAAGGATGGTGATGAGTTTTTAACAAAAATTGCTAGAAGTATTAAATCAAATGGAAAATTAATTATTTCAACTCCTCTTAATGAAACTCAATATAAAGAAAATGTTACTAAATATCATATTAGAGAATATTCAAATGAGGAGTTCAAGAAAAAATTAGAATCAATAGGGTTTTATATTGAGCAATGGCTTGGCCAATCGAATATTGTATCAGAGAGGGCTAGCAAAGAAATAATGGGTATTTCGATATTAAAACTCTTAAATACTGGATTGCATAGATTATTGCCAAAAATTATAAGGAAGCAACTTAGTAAATTATTACTTAATAAGAATTCAGATAAATCAAATCCACCTAGCAAAATTAAAGAAAACAACCTGAATGGAGCTTTTTGTCAAATTGCAATTTGTCGATTGAAGTAATAAGTTCGTATAGATAAAAATATTTATGATGCAATACTTTACTAATAAATCAGATAGTAACAAAAAATATAAATTTTCAATTTGTACGCCATGCTTTAATAGTGAAAAGACTATTGAAAGGGTTTATGAAAGTATAAAGAATCTTACATATAAAGATTTTGAATGGATTATTGTGAATGATGCTTCATCAGATAATACATTTGAAATTATTCAAGAAATTATTAGTAAGTCAAATGTTGATATTGATTTCTATAATTTAAATGAAAATAAAATGGCTACCTATTGTTATAATCTAGCTGTAAAAAAATCACAAAGTGAATTTCTATTATTATTGGATCATGATGACACAATTGTAACTAATGCACTTGAGCGGTTTTTATTTCATTGGAGCGAAATTCCCTCTGTTGAAAAATCTTCTTTAGCTGGTATGATTTCTAATTGTAATGATGAGGATGGAAATCTTGTTGGTACGTTGTTTCCATTTTCACCATACATTAATGGTTTTTTTGAACTGATGTTTGACGATCAGGTAAGAGGAGAGAAGTTTTTTTGCTATAAAACTAAAATTATGAAAAATTATAATTTTCCCTTAGTAGATGAGTATGTCCCAGAAAGTACAGTGATGTATAACATATCAGCACAATATAAAACCTTATTTTTTAATGAATCTTTACGTATTTACACAAAACCAAAGCTAGAGAATAATCATTTAAGTTTTTTAGATTCATTTAAATATGCAAAAGGTTTTCGCCATATGTATCTTGAGCTATTAAATAGACATGCAAACAATGTAATTATAAGACCACGTATTTTTATTGTATTTATTTTTAACTATACTTTGTATTCTTGTGCTTCAAAAATTTCAATAATAAGGACAATAAATGATTTAAATCAATTTACTGCTAAAGGTATGGTGTTATTATTCTTGCCTTTAGCTTTTTTGAATTTAGCAAAAAAGAAATACTTTAATTCAAATTAATAACAGAGAAATTTCTTGAAAAAAATATCAATCGTCCTTCCTAATCTTGTTGGAGGAGGAGCTGAAAGACTAGCTATTTACCTTGCCCATGATTGGATAAAACGTGGCTTTGCAGTTGAAATAGTTTTAATGCAAAAAAAAGGTGAGCTTTTGAAGCTACTTAGTTCGGATATTTTAGTTATTAATTTAAATTCTAAAAGAATACGAAATAGTGTCAAGGCGCTTTATGAATACTTAAACACTAGTAAGCCAGATGTCATTTGGGTTGGTATGTGGCCATTAACAACAGCCTCAGTTATTTCATGGTTATTGGCAAAAAAACAAGGTGCAATTTACCTTATTGATCATAATCAGCTTAGTCAATCTGTTATTAAGGAGTTAGGCGTTTATCCATTTGTATTAAAAACTTTGATTAAACTTACTTATCCTTTTGCAAATGGAATAATGGCCGTTTCAAATGGTGTTAAGGATGATATATGTAAATTGGGTGGATTGAATGATAATCAGGTGCGAGTAATTTATAATCCTGCTGCAACAGGTATTCCAGATAATATTACTATTACCGAGAAAACTAAAAAAAATCTTTGGGGTGATAGTTTCGATAATTATATCTTGTCAGTTGGATCTTTAACACCTCAAAAAAATTTCCATTTGCTTATAAAAGCATTTTCTAAAATTTCAAAAAAATTAAATGCAAAGCTTATAATTTTGGGAGAAGGCAAGTTGCGTTCGTCACTTCAAGAGCTTATCATGAAGTTAAATCTCAAAGACTCAGTTTTATTAGCTGGATTTAATGATAATCCCTATCCTTGGTACCTTACTGCAGATGTTTACGTATTATCATCAGATTGGGAGGGTTTGCCAACAGTTCTTATTGAGGCTTTAGAGTCAGGTTTGCCTATTGTTAGCACAGATTGTGAAAGTGGTCCAAAAGAGATTCTTGAGGATGGGCGATATGGTAAATTAGTGCCTACTAACGATATTAATGCTTTGTCAAGTGCGATAGAAGCGAGTCTTTCAGAGTATCATGACAAAGAATTTTTGATGAAGCGAGCAAAGGATTTTTCAATTGAAAGTATTTCAAGGCAATATTTAGAATATTTTGGTTTAATTGAAGAGTAATCTTATATGATTGAAAAATTAAAAACATTATTATGGTTTTCTAAAAGAATTAATTATTGGAGGCATGCATTAGCATTAGTTGCCAGGAAGTTTTATGTAAATAAAGATACGCATACTTTAAGATTTAAGGCTACACAATGGGCTTCAAATCAGTATGTTTCTGTTGAGGATGCTCTTATTTCAATTGGTCTTTCTAATAAAAATACTAAGATAGAATATTTATCAAAGTCATTAATTAAACAAGCCCAAGCATTAGCAAAAAATTCTAAAGTAGTAATGGGTGGTGCTGGAGATTTAGATTTATTGTTTGCTGCCTCTAAATTATCAAGTGCACATAAAGCTCTTGAGACGGGAGTTGCTTACGGGTGGTCAAGTCTCGCTATTCTTGAGAGTATTTCTAGTTTAAAGAATGCAAAACTTATTAGTATTGATATGCCATACCCAAAAATGAATAATGAAGACTTTGTAGGAATAGTTGTTCCAAAATCTTTAAAAGCTAAATGGACTTTAATTAGGGAGCCTGATAGAAATGGTATAAAGAAAGCGCTAAAAAAATTTGGTGGTAATATCGACTTTTGTCATTATGATTCTGATAAATCATATTATGGAAGAAGATACGCTTATCCTATTTTGTGGAAAGCTCTTAAAAAGAAGGGTGTCTTTATTTCAGATGATATCCAAGATAACTTTGCTTTTAAAGAATTTGTTGAAGAGCAAAACTTAAATTACTCTATTACTAAATCTGAAGAAAAGTATATTGGAATAATATATAAAGATTAATTTTTAAAGGATTAAGTCCATGTCATTGAAAAAAATAGAAAAGCCTTTTTTTAGTATAGTTATTCCAACTAGGGATAGGGCATTTCTCCTGGAGGGTTTGATTAATAGTATTATTAATCAAGATTTCCAAGATTTTGAAATTATTGTAGCTGATAATAGTACAGACAATTTGTCGCAAATTTTTTTAGCTGATTTAAAAGAAAATAATTGTATACGTAATATTCGTACTGGCGGATTAAATATGGCTGATAATTGGGATTTAGCAATTAACGCTATATCAGGAAAATTTTTGTTGTTGTTTTCAGATAAAATGATCTTAAAGCAAGGATCGTTAAAATTTCTAAAAGAATTTATAAATACAAATAACCCAGATTGCGTTACATGGAATATTGATGCATTTATTGATCAAGATTCAACTTATTTTGATAAATCAACCCAATTAAATAATAGGACAATATCTTCAGAGGACCTATTAAAATTCATTTTAAAGTCAGATATGATTTCATTTGATAGTTCTGCTTTCCATTGCAATTCTGCTATATCTTGTGAAGTAATACAAAATATAAAATCTAAGACTGGTCGCGTATGTATGCAACTTAATCCAGACTATACAATGTCTTACCAAGTATTAATGAATATTGATAAAATTCATTTAATTGGTGATTCGCTAAGCGTAATGAGGTATGAAGATCAAGATAATGGCTATGGAAATGGAAGTAGTTTTATGAAAAAAACTAGTCAAGCAAGCAATTTCATGAAAGATAATAACGACTGGGTTGAGAAAATGAAAACTTTTAAAGATGTGCCAATTACTGGTAATCATTTTGTTTTGGATCTAATATTAAAGGATTTATATTCTATCATGCGTCTTTATGAGGTAAATCCAGATCATATTATTTCAAAGAATATTAGAACCTCCTATTATTATTTTTTTACTTTAAATGAGATTTATTGGCGCATTAGTATGGGCATAGATATGAAGCAAGAGCTGGATTTATGGAAATCATCTTTGCAAAATGAAAGTAAAGAAATTAAAGTTCTAGCTAAAAAACTGATAAAAAGAATTATGCTGAAAAAGTTTAGAATTCTTTTAGTACAATTTTGTAAAAAATCTTATTTTATTTCTCCATTTTTGAATTTTATAAGGAATATTATTAATACTAATAAAGGTACTAAATATATCTCTATAGAAGATTTTTATAATAATGAGATCATTAAATAGTATTATATTAAATAATAAATTTTTTCTTTTCTTTTCTTTTCTTTTCTTTTCTTTTCTTTTCTTTATTAATTTTTCATTTCATTATAAGCCCAGTTCTTACTTAAATCGCCTATAGTGATTTCTTTCATTCCCTTCATAATAGTAATGGTTTCTGCTATGCGGCTTTTATAACTTCTATGGAAATAGAAAAATTTTAGCCCATAGGGCTTTTGTATCAGTTAAAGAGTAATTACAAAGCTATTAAAAAATAATTTATTTTGAATGCTAATTATATAATTTCTATCGAATATTTATTAGCAAAAGTTGCATTGAGATTTTAAAGAAAATTATTACTGTTGAGATCCACGGTAACCTTCTACCAGATCTCTATCAGATAAAGTAGTTTTACTCTTTTTACCAAGAAAATAATATCCAGATGCAGAATCATAAGATCCCTCCTTGTCAATTAAATAGTAATCGAAATATTTCCAGAAAAAAGATGTAAAGATAGTAAAGTATATTATTAGTTTTCTAATTATTTTTGATTTTGTAAATGCTAAAAAGAAATATTGTATTGACCACGCAAGAGCCATTCCTGGGCCACAAACCGCACCACTTTCAATCTCTTCAAACTTTCTAAATAATCTTCGATGACCTAAATGCGTAAAACGAGTGAAATCATGTCGACCCATATGTACTTGTTGCATAAATGGTGTTTCGGAATATACTAACCCATCATCTTTCAATACTCTATGTATTTCTTCAACGCACCTATAGGGGTCAACAACATGCTCAAGAACAGCTTGAACTATAACCCCATCAAAAGTATCATTTTCAAATGGAATGTCGTGCCCATCGCATATTATCATCGTTCTAGAGCCAAAAGAAACATCTGTTTCTATAAGTTCTATTTCATTGGTGTTAATTAAACTCTCCATTCCACTCCCAGTTGCCTCCCCTCCGATAACTAAAACACTTCTACTCGATGAATTCTTAATGAGAGTGTTAAGAAAATTATAGTAATTCTGCTTTGCTTTTAAATTTATTCCAATTTTTGGCAAGAGCTTAGATTTAAGTCTTGTAAGTCGAGTATTATTTTTTGAAGTTATAGTTGTTTTATTGTGAATATTAAAATCACTTATATTAAAGATACTATTTTTTTCATTTAATAAGATCGGAATGCCATCAATGATGGGGTATTTACTGCTGCATTCTAAATTTTCACAGCTATAAATACTATTATCAGTATGAACCTTAGATTTACATTTTGGACAAATAAAATTTTTCAAAATTTTTTCAGATATAGGCATGTTTTTATTTTTTACCATTTAAAACTTTATCATAGACTATTTTGTATATTGCGACTCCCTTTAAAAGATCGAAGGAATCCATTGCGAAATCTCTTAATTCATTTTTGTTAGTAGCATGTGACAATATTTTAGTTAAAGCCGTGTTATATGAGCCACTATCATCTGTATCAATTAGGTAGCCAGAGTTATTATATTTATTTATAAAATAATCAACATCACCAGTATTTATTTCACATAAAACTGGAAGCCCACACGCCCAATACTCGCCCATTTTAGTTGGGCTTCGTCCTATTGTAGAATAGGAATTTTTATAATTTATAACTCCAATATCTCCAGCTATTAAATAACGATGAACATCAGAATAATTACAACTTTTGATCCTTACATCATCAATAGAGATCTTATTTTTTTTAATCTCAGATGAAATATAGTCGAAATCTGTATGAGATAAAATCAAAATTTTTGTATTAATATTTAATTTTTTTGAAGCTTTATATAGATTAATAATAATATCTATATTGTAATTTCCACCAAGAGAGCCACTATATATAATTACAGTATCATTCGTCTCAATATTTAGCTCTGACCTAATACTTTTTCTAATTTCATTGTCAAAAGGTTTAAAAATATTAAAATCAACACATGTTGGTATGACGCTTAATCTATTTGCAGGTTTTAAGTTTTTACTTATGATTTCTTCATAACCTGTTTTAGTTAGAGAAATAGCATGATCACTATATTTAAAAAGTTTTTTTTCTAAGTTTTTAAAATACAAATAAATAGGGATATATATTTTTGAATCCCACGACCCACTTTCTTTTTTTTCATCAGCCCACCATCCTCTCATGTCAAATATCAATTTAGACTTGTACCTATTTTTTAAAAGCAAGGCGACACTTCCAATGACTATACTTCGGCAATGAATTAAATCATAATTATCTATATCACCATATTTTTTAGCTTTTTTCCAGCCTAGGTATAAGTCATAAATAGTAGAGATTACTGGGGGTTTCTTATGGTATTTTATTGGAAGCCATCTGATATCTAAATTTTCAATTTCTTTATATATATAAATTTTTTGTGACTCATATATTTCTGACTTTTCGTAACCAATAATATCAAAACTATAATCATTAGAGAGGTGTTTGATGTATGAAAGAACTTGAGATTGGCCTAATGGATCAGTCAAACCGTCATACATGATGAATAATATTTTTGGTTTTTTAATCATATTTCTTATCTTAATAAAATCTGCATAAGTTTATATTATTTCTTAAATCACTCTTATCATCTGGATAAAGTGAAAGTCTAAAGTAAATAAACAACTTTAATAGATTAATTCTATATTTTTGCTTTCAAATTGCTGAATTAATGTTAATTATTTAGAATATAAACTAACTCTATTTTAATTTTATTTGATAATCAAAAAATGAATGAAGATTTATTAAAAATTCTATTGCTAAATTGAAATGATTATTGAATTACAAAGATAAATGGCGGTGATATTGTTAAAATACAAATATATGTTCTCAACTTTTCTTAAATGAATATTACAATTACAGGGATTGGTTATGTAGGCCTTTCTAATGCATTGCTTTTAGCCCAGCACAATAATGTTACTGCTTTAGATTTGTCATCTAAAAAAATCATAATGTTAAATCGAGGAGAGTCTCCATTTTCTGATAAAGAGATGGAGGAGTTTTTGGAAAATGAAAAACTTAATTTTAGAGCTACACTAGATAAATTAGAAGCTTATCGAAGTGCTGATTTTGTAATTGTAGCAACTCCTACTGATTATGACATAGAAACGAACCATTTCAATACTTCATCAGTGGAATCAGTTGTTAAGGATGCCATCGGTATTAACCCTAATGTAACTATTGTTATTAAATCTACAGTTCCAGTCGGATATACAGAAAATCTCAAAAAAATATTAAATTTTGATAACATCATTTTTTCTCCAGAATTTCTAAGAGAGGGAACTGCTCTTTATGATAATCTTTATCCATCTCGAATTATTGTTGGGGGAAATGCCAAAAGTGCAGAAAAGTTTGCAAATTTACTAGTCAATGGAGCCCTTAAAGAAAGTATTGATGTACTTTTAACAAATTCTACAGAGGCTGAAGCGATTAAATTATTTTCAAACACTTATCTTGCTATGAGGGTGGCTTATTTTAATGAGCTTGATTCATATGCTGAAGTTCATAATCTAGATAGCAGAGAAATTATTAAAGGTGTAGGGCTTGATCCACGTATTGGCACTCATTACAATAATCCATCATTTGGATATGGTGGATATTGCTTACCAAAAGATACTAAGCAATTGATGGCTAACTACAAAGATATACCCAATAATTTAATTACCGCAATTGTTGATGCCAACTCCACAAGAAAAGATTTTATTGCTAATTCAGTCATAAGTAAAAATCCAAAAATTGTTGGAGTTTATCGACTCATAATGAAAAGTAATTCAGATAACTACAGGGCTTCATCTGTTCAAGGAATTATGAAAAGAATTAAAGCAAAAGGCATTGAAGTTATTGTTTATGAGCCAGTGCTTAAAGAGGAAAATTTTTTTCAGTCGAGAGTAGTCAAAGATTTGAATGAGTTTAAAAAGCTGTCTGATATTATTATTGTCAATAGAATGACAAATGAAATTCGAGATGTTGAAGGTAAAATTTATACACGAGATTTATTTAATTCTGATTAAGAGAAAAGTATGAAAATATTAGTTACTGGATCAGCAGGTTTTATAGGCTCAGCACTTTCATTAAGACTCCTAGAGAGAGGTGATGAGGTAGTTGGCATTGATAACCATAATAATTATTATGACCCAGCCCTCAAAGAAGATCGGCTTGCTCGACACTCTAATAAGAATAACTATAAACATATTCGTATGGATATTGAAGATGGGCCGAGAGTTAAATCACTATTTCAAGAGTATAAATTTGATTGTGTTGTTAATTTAGCTGCTCAAGCTGGTGTAAGGTACTCAATTGAAAATCCAATGGCCTATATTAATACTAATATTGTTGGTTTTGCAAATATATTAGAGGGTTGCAAAAATCATAATATCTCTCACCTCGTCTATGCATCAAGTAGTTCAGTTTATGGGGCAAATAGCCAGATGCCTTTTTCTGTCCATGATAATGTCGATCATCCTTTAAGTATGTATGCTGCAACTAAGAAAGCTAATGAACTTATGGCACATACATATAGCCATCTATTTAATCTTCCCACTACTGGCCTTAGATTTTTTACAGTTTATGGGCCTTGGGATAGACCAGATATGGCTCTGCAAAAATTTGCAAAGTCTATGATTAATGGGGATAAAATTAAAGTTTTTAATTATGGTAATCATTTAAGAGACTTTACATACATTGATGATGTTATAGAGGGGATTGTCAGAGTAATAGATAAACCTGCCACTATAAGTCTAAATTGGAAAGAGGAGAATCTTGATCCTGCAAAATCTAAAGCTCCATGGAGAATTTATAATATTGGTAGTAATTCGCCTGTCAAACTATTAGATTATATTAGCTCTCTTGAAAAATCACTAAATGTTATTGCTGATAAGGATTTAGTTCCTTTGCAGCCAGGAGATGTTCATAATACTTATGCTAATATAGATGATTTAGTTAGAGATTTTGAATATAAGCCAACTATGCCAATTAAGAAAGGGGTGGACAATTTTGCAAAATGGTTTAAAAGCTACTATAGTTATTAATACAATATCTATCTTTTGGCTTATTCATGCTTAAGTGATATCTGATAGATTAAAGTATTGAAAAAAATTATAAGTGTAAGATATTTTTCAATTAAAAATGATTATTTTTATTAAATAAATGGTGAGAGAATACATAAAAATCTATTTAAATATTTTCAAATAAAAGATGACTCTAGACAAAAAAATTATTTATTTGTTACTATTTTTGTTCCATATTGCCTTGAGTTGGACATTTAACTCAATTGCATATAGTGACTTTCTTTCTAATCTTCATAATGGTGAAGGTTTTTGGTTTTTTGCGGCTGACTCCATAAAATACCATAATGAAGCCATAATTCAGCTTGAATACTTAAAAAATTCAGACTGGATAAGCTGGCTTAATTCTTATACAAACCATGCAAATGTTAAAATAATATCTTTGTCATACTGGATTTTAGGAAACCCTAATCCAATTTCAGTTTCAATAGTTAATGCCCTAATATGGCTTATTTCGATAGTTCTAATTTTTAGATCATCGCAATTAATTTTTCCAAAGAATTTTTTCCTACCTTTTTTAATATCAACTTTTTTCTTTCATCCCTCCATTTTGAGCCAGTCTACTCAACTGCTTAGAGATCCATATTTTATTTTAGGCATTTGCAGCTTTATTTATGGGTGGGCAATTCTAGAGAAGAACTATTCAAGATGGCAGTGGTTTTTTTATATGCTATTAGGTTTCATTTTAACTGTCTCGATGCGCCAATATTTATTTCCTATTTTTGCTTTTTCTACTCTCATTTATATGACTTGGGTTGTTTATCATAAAAGATGGATGTTTTTCCCATCTACTGCATTGGTTATCTTATTAGTTATTTTCCAGTCATCTTATATTAATACTCGTACAGAAATCAATATCTCTGAGGAGGTAGAGAACTTTAAGGCTGAGATTCTTGTTGAGGCTGTGGCTAAAAAGATTGAGCTAGCTGAGGAAATACGCATAAATGAAGAGGCTAAAGCAAAGAATGCTGAAAAAGAATTTCGGGAGTCTGAAGCGAAACGAATTGCTGAAGAGCTGAAATTAAAATTAGCAGAAGTAAAGCGTGTCGCATTAGAAATTAAAATTAAATTAGCTGAAGTTAAGCAAAGCGCTATTGAAGCAGAAACTAAAGATGCTGAGTTACTCGTTAAAGAGGCATCCAAACAGTTAGAAGAAGATCAGCAGAATAAGGATCTATTGAAGTTAGAAATAGCAGCGCTTAAAGAGGCATCCAAACAGTTAGAAGAAGATCAGCAGAATAAGGATCTATTGGAATTAGAAATAGCAGCCCTTAAGGAGGCTGAAGCTGAAATTCAATATAGACAGCTCCTTGCGAAAGAAGTTCAAGATGAGCAAGATTATCAACTTTTTTTGAATCTACCTAATTCTGAGAATTTATCAAAAGAAGCTCTTTTAATGAAAAAATTTCCACCATTAGCCTATTCCTCCAATCCAGTAGTTTATTCCTTAAATTTGCTTTCTCATCATATTGGAGCTATTCGTTATGATTGGGCCAGGGTTGTAGTTATGGGTGCTAATGTTGGGTCAGTAATTGACGTTAATGTTCAAATTTATGATTTTTATTCTGCACTTAAATATTTACCAAGGGCAATACAGATTGGATTTTTAGCACCTTTTCCAAAAGATTTTTTGACTTCTGGAAGTTCAGTTGGGAGAATTGGTTACATTTTATCTGGCGCCGAAATGCTCCTTTGGTACTTCATATTGTTTGGATTCTTTTATAGCCTCTTTGTCAATTTATCAGTTTTTCGTCAACTAATCCCAGTTTTTATTTTTTCAGTTTCAATTATTATTATACTGGCATATGTTGTCCCCGTTATTGGAGCCCTTTTTAGAATGCGACAAGGGTATATGATTCCTTTTTATATATATGGTATGTATGGGCTACAGCTACTTTATAATAGATTCCCTATGAGACTATTTCATACCAAGTATTAATATTTTTAAATTATTATTGATATAAAAAATTTAATTAAATTTCAATATAGTTCAATCTTAAAAAAACTACTTAAAATTAAAATGAAAAAAAAGAAAATATATATAGCTGGTTGTGGTGGAATGCTTGGCGATGCTTTTCATAATGTCTTTAGCAATAGTTATGAACTGAAATGTTCAGATATTGACTTGAATGAGTCATGGCTAAACTATCTTGATTTTCGTGATTATGAAGCATACTTTTCAGATGTTTCCGAGTTTGAGCCTGATTATCTTTTTCATCTTGGTGCCTTTACTGATCTTGAGTATTGTGAAACTAATCAAGATGAAACTTATGCTACAAATACACTTGCAGTTGAAAATGCAGCACATATTGCTAATATTCTTGATATACCAATTCTTTATATCAGTACTGCAGGGATTTTTGATGGTACACAAGACACTTTTGATGATTGGGACTTGCCTAATCCACTTGGGCACTATGCTCGAAGTAAGTATGCTGGTGAACTTTTTATTCAGCAGAATTGTCAACGCCATTTAATCTGTAGAGCAGGATGGATGATGGGTGCAGGCCCTAATAAAGATAAAAAGTTTATTCAAAAAATTATGAAGCAACTTAAAGATGGCAATAAAGAACTTTATGTTGTTGATGACAAGCTGGGAACTCCAACCTATACCTATGATTTTGCTGCTAATGTAAAGCTGCTTATTGAAAAAGAATTTTGGGGTCTTTATAACATGGCTTGTGGAGGCATTACAGGGCGTGATGAGGTTGCCAAAGAGCTTTTGAATATTTTAGGGCTCGAAAATGAAGTGAATATAACCCTTGTAGATTCTGATTATTGGAAGAAAGAGTATTTCGCAGTTCGTCCACCATCTGAAAGACTAGTTAACAAGAAGTTAGATATTCGTGGCCTTAATATTATGAGAAATTGGAGGGTTTGTTTAAAAGAGTACATTGGTGATTATTATCATAATTATTTATGATCAATTATTTTAATTCGTATTACAATTATGGAAAAAATTATTTCTAATATTAAATTATGTGTGGAATAGCAGGTTTTATTGCCAATTCTCAAAATAAGCTCGAGTTAAAATCTATCGCCAAAAAAATGGTTGACATGATTGGCCACCGTGGCCCAGATGATACTGGTATTTGGGTCGATGAAACATCCCAAGTTGCCTTTGGCCATAAAAGATTGTCAATACTTGATTTATCTATGGCAGGGCATCAACCAATGCATTCAAAGTGTTCCCGCTATTCGCTTATATTTAATGGAGAGATCTATAACCATAATGATATAAGAAATAAATTGCAAGAAGTTAATGAGCAATCACTTGAGTGGAATGGGCAGTCAGATACTGAGACATTATTAGCCGCATTTACAAGTTGGGGAATAGAGAAGACATTAAATGAGTGTGTTGGAATGTTTGCTATTGCACTTTGGGATAAAAACGAAGGAACTCTAACATTAGCACGAGATCGATTAGGAGAAAAGCCACTATATTATGGCTGGCAAGGTAATACATTTATGTTTGCTTCTGAACTAAAGGCTTTAAAAGTTCATCCTGACTTTACCTGTGAAATTGATAGAAATTCATTGACGCTTTTTTTGCGTTATAACTACGTTCCTGCGCCATATTCTATATATAAAGGAATTAGTAAGCTATCTTCTGGCTCTTTTATTCAATTGTCAATTAACAGTAAAGAGTTAACTTCAGTCATACCTTATTGGTCATTGTCCGAGGTTGTCTTTAATGGGCAAAGTAGTCCTCTAAATTGTAATGACGAAGTAGCAGTTTCTTTACTTGAAAATTGTCTTGGTAGTGCTGTTGAAGAGCAGTTGATATCAGATGTCCCGCTTGGGGCATTTTTGTCTGGTGGTATTGATTCATCACTAATTGTATCAATGATGAAGACAAGATCATCTCAGCCTGTAAAAACCTTTACTATTGGGTTTGATGATTCTGATTACAATGAAGCAATTTATGCAAAAGCAGTGGCAAAACATCTTGGCACTGAGCATTCTGAGCTTTATATTTCTTCACAAGATGCACTTGATGTTATCCCTCAGCTACCTTCAACATATGATGAGCCATTTGCTGACTCATCACAAATACCGACATTTCTTGTGGCAAAGATGGCAAGTAGTAATGTGAAAGTTGCACTTTCAGGTGACGGAGGTGATGAGCTATTTGGAGGATATAATCGATATATATGGAGTAGATCAATACGCAATAAGACTAGTTGGTTGCCAAAATCTGTTCTTCAGGGCGTAGGATTTAGTCTTGGTAAGATCTCTGCACCTACTTGGGATAAGATTAATAATTCATTTTCTGGGCTGCTTCCATCCCAATATAAGGTAACACAAATGGGAGAAAAAGTTCATAAAGTGGCGCGACATTTAACTGTGAATAGTGATTTTGATTTATATCGTGGACTAGTTTCTCAATGGCAAAATCCAGCTGATGTTGTCATAGGTGGCTATGAGCTGGATCTCCAAATTACTTCAGAGAGTTCTGAAAAAATGTTTGAAGATATTGAACATCGAATGATGTTTATGGATACATCAACTTATTTGCCAGATGATATACTTTGTAAGGTTGATAGGGCAGCAATGGCGTCCAGTCTTGAAACACGTGTACCACTTCTAAATCATAATGTTCTGGAGTTAGCTTGGAAACTTCCACTTCATATGAAAATTAGAGATGGACAGGGTAAATGGATTTTAAGAAAGTTATTGTATAAGTATGTTCCACAAGAATTGATTGACAGACCTAAGCAAGGATTTGCATTACCAATTGATGCATGGTTGAGAGGGCCATTACGTGAATGGGCAGAGAATCTTCTTAAAGAATCAAGACTTATAAATGAAGGTTTTTTTCATCCAGAGCCAATCAGAAAAGCATGGGAAGAGCATCTAAAAGGAAATAATATGCATAATCAGCTTTGGGGAGTTTTAATGTTTCAGGCTTGGCTTGAAAAAGAGTAATATCGTCAATAATGAATAAGAAAAAATTACTTTTCATCGTTAATGCAGATTGGTTTTTTTTGTCTCATCGTCTTCCAATTGCTATTGAAGCTATTAGCCAAGGATATGAAGTTCATATTGCAACGACTATTACTAATGAACTTGATACATTAAAAAAAAATGGACTCATAGTTCATCCAATCAACCTTCATAGAAGCCGTACTGGTTTGTTATCAGTATTACTTGAATTTAAAGAGATTCTTGATATTATTCGATTAGTTGCTCCTAATATTGTTCACTTAGTAACAATAAAACCAGTTTTATTGGGAGGTCTAGCATCAAGATTACTTAATGTTCCATCTGTTGTTTATGCAGTGTCTGGCCTCGGGTATGTCTTTTTAAAAAAAGGTGTTACAGCTTTTATTATTCGGAAAATTATAATATATTTATATCAATTAGCTTTTAGACATAAAAACAAATGTGTGATTTTTCAAAATGATAGTGATCAATCAATGCTATCTAAACTTTCACTATTATCATCTAATGAAGTGGAGTTAATAAATGGTTCAGGCGTAGATCTATCTGTATTTACTCAGCAGCCTTTTAATTCTGGTGTACCTATTATTATTCTAGCAGCACGCCTCCTTAAAGATAAGGGGGTTAAAGAGTTTATTGAGGCAGCAAAATTAGTAAATATCAATAATAATCGTGCTCGTTTTGCATTAGTTGGTGAGCCTGATTTTGATAATCCAGCTTCAATCCAACGATATGAGCTGGAGAATTGGGAGAGTGAAGGGATTATTGAGCTTTGGGGTCATAGAGAGGATATGGAGAAAGTAATTTCATTATCAACTATCGTTGTATTGCCTTCATATCGAGAGGGATTTCCAAAAATACTAATTGAAGCTGCTGCTTGTGGTCGTCCAATAGTTACAACTGATGTGCCGGGTTGTCGAGATGCAATTGATAAAGATATTACTGGTATTATTGTTCCTGTTCAAGATTACATAGAGCTAGCAAAAAAGATTAGTTTTTTGTTAGACAACCCTTTTCTATCTAGGAAGATGGGAAATGCTGGCAGGATTCGAGCAGAAGAAATTTTTGATATAAACAAAGTAGTTCAAAAACATATGAATATTTATGAAGATTTATCAAATAGAGCATTAGCCTAAACGATTATTATGAAATTATTAAAAGAAGAGTTTCAAGGAAAAGTTAAAAAGAATTTTATTAATTTAATTAATGAAAAACAATTAATTAATGACTTTCATTATGAAAAAACAATTAATTTATGGGGTAAAAATAATCATAAAAAAAATAAAACTAAACATATTGCTGTAGATACCCACATAGAAAAAGTATTAATAGAGTATCCAATTGAAGATAGTATTGATAATTATCTTGAAATAGGCTGCGGTGAAGGCATTGATGTAAATTATTTACAAAATAATTATAAAATCAAAAATACTTATGTTGTAGATATTGGAGAAAATATTTTTCAGCTTTCCAAATTAGATAAATTTCAAGGAGTCAATTTTTGTAGATGCGATTGTTTAAGTTTGCCTTTTAATAAATCATCATTTGATGTTATCTACAGTTATGGTGTGTTTCATCACACTCCAAGTCTTAAATTATCTATTGAAGAAGCAAAAAAGGCTTTAAAGAAAGATGGAGTTTTAATTTTTTATAATTACATTAAACATAAAAACCTTTTTAAGAGATTCGGTATTTTTATTGAAACAATTTTATTAAAGTTATTTCAAAAAAAAAGTTATGCTCACATCAAATTTTTATGTTACTTAATGACGCCTTTTATTCTTTTATTTTTTTCGTACCCTGCTCAATTTTTAAAGTTACTAGGTAGTAAGCAAATGTATAAAAAATTTCCTTTATGGTGGGGGTTAAAGCCTAATGATATAATTTTAGATTTACTAGATAGATTATATGCCCCAATAAATTTAAGGCTAACAAAATCTGAAATGATAAAGTTATTGCAGGATATAAATTTTTCATATATTGAAGTTAGAGAGGTGCCTGATGGGCTTTTTTGTAAAGCAGTTAAATAATTAATAATAAATTTATTCTGACTTCTGAATTATTATTCTTAATACTTATACTAAGAAAATATATATAAATATTCAATATATGAAAAAATATTTAATTACAGGAGGGAGTGGATTTATTGGTAAGCACTTACTTGCATTATTAAACACTTATCAAAGTGAAATTAAAGTTATTGCAAGAAAAAAAGATCATAAATATAAAACATTTATCTGTAACTTAGGTAGTGAAAAAATTCCTTCTACCGCTTTTGATTCTATAGATACTGTTATCCATCTTGCTGGTTTAGCGCATGATGTAAAAAATCCCTTAACATCTAGTAAACTTTATTATGATATAAATGTAACTGCTACGATTGACTTGGCTGAAGCTGCAGCTGGAAGTGGTGTTAAGTCTTTCATTTTTGTAAGTAGTACTAAGGCAGGTGGAAATCCAATTTTTGGAAATTGTGCAGATGAAAGTGATCAGTTTGAACCTGAAGGAGTTTATGGAAAAACTAAACGAGAAGCTGAGATAAAACTTTTAAAAATTGGAGAAAATTCAGATATGAATATTTCTATCATTAGACCTGCATTGGTTTATGGTCCTGATATGAAGGGCAATTTAGAATTAATGCTCTCAGGAATAAAAAAAGGTTTTTTTCCACCACTTCCTGAGACTGGAAATATAAGATCTATGATTCATGTTGATGACTTAGTTAATGCGATTTTATTAATTTCAGAAAATGATATTACTAATGGTGAAATATATATTGCAACTGATGGAGAGAAATACTCATCTCGTGACATCTACAATATCATGCGTGATATTGCTGGGAAGAGGCCATTAAAATGGAGTGTCCCAAAGTCAGTATTTTTATCACTTGCATTAATAAGTCCACGAATTAGATATAAAATTGATAAATTACTGGGCGATCAATGTTATTCTTCAAATAAGTTAAAAGCATTAGGGTTTACTCCCAAAAGAAAATTAAAGGAAATGAATGAAACGTCTTTTTGATTTATCTTTTAGTATTATTTTGCTTTTAGTTTTAATCACACTAATGTTAATAATAGCTATTACTATTAAATTAACTTCGAAAGGTCCAATAATTTTTTGGTCAGATAGGGTTGGTATGAATAACAGAATTTTTCGAATGCCAAAATTTAGGTCAATGATAGAAGAGACTCCGTCATTAGCAAGTCACTTATTAAAAGAACCTGATTCTTATTTATCTCCTATCGGGTTTTTTTTACGCTCAACAAGTTTGGATGAGCTTCCCCAGCTAATTTCTGTCTTAAGGGGTGACATGAGCTTTGTTGGACCTCGACCTGCTTTGTTTAATCAGGATGACTTGATTGCTTTGAGAACTGAAAAAAAAATAGAGAGTGCAATCCCTGGAATAACGGGTTGGGCTCAAGTGAATGGCAGAGACCAATTAACAATAATAGATAAGGTTGCATTTGATGAAGAATATATTTTGCGACAATCATTTTGGTTTGATATGAAAATATTAGGGATGACATTTGTAAAGGTTGTTAAAGGGACTGGGGTGAATCATTAATTTGTTAATTTTGTGTTAGATTAAGGTATAAAAGTTCAATATATGCTAAGAAAAATTATCCATTTATCAAGAGTCAAAAAACAAATAATTATGTCATTTTGTGATGCAATAATTATTGTTTTTGTGTTACTTATGGCTTTCTCTCTTCGTCTTGGTGAGTGGTATGCTCCTGAAGGGGAGGTAAGTTTAATAATATTTGGTGCCCCTCTTATAGCTATCCCAGTTTTTATTCAGTTTGGTTTGTATCGAGCCATTATTCGTTATATTGACTTTAAAGCGCTGTGGTCTGTTGTAAAGGCAGTATCTTTGTATGCCCTAATATGGGGAGTAATTACTTTGATGGCCGCTATTGATAGTCTTCCTCGATCAGTTATATTAATTAATTGGGTTTTATCTATATTATTAATTGGAGGTCTTAGAATTTTTGCCCATGCTATATTCAGTCGTAATTTTAAATTATCAGTACTTAATATTCAAAATAAAAACAATCAAAAACGAGTATTAATATATGGAGCTGGAGAGGCTGGAATTCAATTATCATCAGCCTTAGGACATTCATCAGAGTTTAATCTTGTAGGATTTGTTGATGATGCTAAAGAACTACATGGGAAAAATATTAGAGGGCTAAATATTTATTCTGCTAATGATATTTGTAACATAATTGAGAGGCTTAAAGTTGAAGAATTACTACTTGCTATACCTTCAGCCTCTCGAAGTAAAAGGGTTTCTATTATTAATGCATTAGAGCCATATTCTGTTATTGTAAGAATGCTACCGGGAGTCTCTGAATTGGCTAAGGGAAAAGTAAGCGTTGGAGATTTGCGTGAAGTAAGTATGGATGATTTATTAGGTCGTGATTCTGTTCAATCTAATAAAAAATTATTAGGTAAAAATATTACCAATAAAGTTGTAATGGTTACAGGAGCTGGTGGATCAATTGGATCAGAGCTCTGCCGTCAAATAAAATTTTTAAAGCCTAAGTTACTAATTCTTTATGAAATGAGTGAGTTTGCGTTATATGAAATTGAAAAAGAATTATTAATTAGTACGACTATTAACATAACTATTTATCCAATACTTGGAAGTGTTAATAATAGAGCACGTCTTGAAAATATCTTTAGTCATTTTGGCGTTAACACCATTTATCATGCCGCAGCTTATAAACATGTTCCAATGGTTGAATATAATAATACTGAGGGGATAAATAATAATATATTTGGAACATTAAATTGTGCCCAAGCTGCTATTAGTACTGGAGTAGAAACCTTTGTACTAATTTCAACTGATAAAGCAGTTCGTCCAACCAATACTATGGGGGCAACCAAACGTTTTGCAGAGCTTGTATTGCAAGCCTTATCAAGTAAAAATAATAACACACTATTTTCGATAGTTCGTTTTGGAAATGTTCTTGGCTCTAGTGGATCAGTAATTCCATTATTCAAAAAACAAATTAAAAATGGTGGACCTGTAACAGTAACAGATCCAAATATTATTCGCTATTTTATGACTATAACTGAAGCTGTTGAATTAGTAATTCAATCAGGCTCAATGGGGGAGGGTGGAGATGTTTTTGTATTAGATATGGGTGAGCAGGTTAAAATTGATGATTTAGCTAAAAAAATGATTAAGCTTAGTGGTCTTCAGATAAAAGATGATTTGAATCCTGATGGTGACATTGAAATTAAATACACTGGTCTGAGGCCGGGTGAAAAGCTATTTGAAGAGCTATTGATTGGCAAGAATACTAGTGAAACTGATAATCCTAGAATAATGCGTGCTAAAGAAGAGATGATGGAGTGGACGAGGCTAGAGGGTATTTTGGATGAATTAAGAATTGCTATTAATGAAAATAATTATCTAAAACTTCGTGAACTTTTAATTCAAGCTGTTCCTTTATTTAAACCACAATGCGATATTATTGATATTTTATATAAAAAAATAGAATGAAAATATTAGTTACAGGAGGTTCTGGGTATATTGGTTCACATACTTGTATCGAATTAATTAAGGCTGGGTATCAGGTAGTTGTTGTTGATAATCTCTGTAATTCATCTATAGAGTCACTAAAGCGCATAGAAAATTTGTATAGTTGCAAAATTCCATTTCATAAGCAAGATGTAAGAAATCAAGAGGCAATGAGGAGTATTTTTGATCAGTATAATTTTGATGGAGTGATTCATTTTGCTGGCTTAAAAGCTGTTGGGGATTCTGTTTCAATGCCAATTGAGTACTATAGTTCAAATGTAGGTGGAGCGATAGCACTAATGGAGGTTATGAAAGAACAGAATTGTCGAGCTTTAGTTTTTAGTTCCTCAGCTACTGTTTATGGTGATCCACATAAAGTTCCTATCAAAGAAGATTTTCCATTGTCAGTAGCTAACCCTTATGGAAGATCAAAGCTGGTGATTGAAGATTTTTTACGAGATGTTTTTATTTCTGAGAATTCCTGGAGTATTGGACTTCTTAGATACTTCAATCCTGTGGGAGCTCACAATAGCGGAATTATAGGCGAAGATCCTCGTAATACCCCAAATAACTTAATGCCATATATTTCACAAGTAGCTATTGGAAACTTAGAAAAACTTCGTGTTTTTGGGGGTGATTACAATACACCAGACGGAACTGGTGTTCGAGATTATATCCACGTTGTTGATCTAGCAAAAGGACATGTAAAAGCTTTACAAGTTTTGAAAAATAAATCTCAATTGATGACTGTGAATTTAGGATCGGGACAGGGATACTCTGTATTAGATGTGATTAAAGCATTTGAGGAGGCTTCTGGTATAAAAATTCCATATGAGGTTGTTTCCAGAAGAGCAGGAGATGTTTCAACTTGCTATGCTGATCCCAGTTATGCATTAGAAATTCTAGGATGGAGTGCTGAATATAAATTGAATCAGATGTGTGAGGATTCGTGGCGTTGGCAATCTATGAACCCAAATGGCTACTAAATAAAGGCTTCATACTAATATATGATTTGCCTATTTAATTATTTATCAAAATATTTAATAATATTAATTTAGATGTAAAATATGCATTTCTATTGCCCACTCAATTTAATAAATAGCATAAATATTTTTATAGCGAGTCATTGCAAAATTAACCATGCATTCAAAAAATGAAAAATAATTTTCTTGTAATTGGAAGTAACTCTTTTTCTGGAGCATACTTTACAAAGTATCTCTTAGAAAAAGGACATAATGTTTTTGGAGTTAGCCGCTCTGAAGAGCCAAATGAGGTTTTTTTACCATATAAATGGACTAATAATTTAGATGTTAATTTTGAATTTATCCAGTTAGATCTTAATTTACACCTCAATGAAATAAAAAAACTAATAAAGTCTATAAAGCCTGAGTATGTAATTAATTTTGCAGCCCAAGGTATGGTTGCTGAAAGTTGGTTAACTCCAGAACACTGGTATCAAACTAATGTTGTGTCTCAAGTCAAACTACATGATGAGTTAAGAAAAATAGATTGCATAAAAAAATATGTGCATATTAGTACTCCAGAAGCTTATGGAAGTTCAGATGGAGGATGGCTAAAGGAAAACTATAATTTTTCGCCTAGTACCCCTTATGCGGTATCCAGAGCTGCTTGTGATTTGCATCTTTTAAGTTTCTATAAGGCTTATGGTTTTCCAGTAGTTTTCACTCGAGCTGCAAATGTTTATGGGCAGGGGCAACAGTTATATCGAATTATTCCCCGAGCAATGCTTTCAGCAAGATTAGGACGCAAGTTAAATCTGCATGGAGGCGGTGTTTCAGTTCGCTCTTTCATTCATATGGAAGATGTTTCTTCTGCAATTTATAAAATTTCACTTCAGGGAAATACTGGTGAAACTTATCATATCTCGACTAACCAAACTATTTCTATTAAGGCATTAGTTCATAAGATTTGTGATATGACAAAAGTAGAATTTAAAGAAGTAGTTGAAATGACAGATGATCGACTAGGTAAAGATCAATCTTATCTTTTGGATAGTTCAAAATTACGAAATGAGTTTGCCTGGATAGACCACATTAATTTAGATGAAGGCCTTAAAGAGACTTTAACTTGGGTTGACAATAATCTAGAGAATCTGAAGTTACTTCCTTATGAGTATCTTCATAAGATTTAATTATTAAAAACAATATGCCATATGATTTTATTTAAATAGGTAAAATTATTGCAATATTTAGAATGTTGAATCTTAACAAAAATGAAATTATCTGAACTTCAGACTTCAATGCTACGAATAAGGCTAGTAGAAGAGTCTATAGCTAAAAAATACTCTGAGCAAAAAATGAGATGTCCAACTCATTTATCAATTGGTCAGGAGGCAATAGCTGTTGGAGTATGCTCTAATCTTACCAATGAAGATCAAGTTTTAAGTACTCATAGAGCTCATGCTCATTACCTTGCAAAAGGAGGTTGTTTAAATTCTATGTTAGCTGAAATTTATGGAAAGGTCACGGGATGCTCTAAAGGAATGGGTGGGTCTATGCATTTGATTGATAAATCAGTTGGTTTTATGGGGAGTACTGCTATAGTAGGGAATACAATACCAGTAGCAGTTGGCTCCGCTCTTGCAATGAAAATCCAAGAAAAAAAATCAATTAGCTGTGTTTTTTTTGGAGATGGAGCTACTGAAGAAGGTGTTTTTTATGAATCAATTAACTTTGCAATAATACACAACCTTCCTATCCTTTTTATTTGTGAAAATAATTTATATTCAGTCTACTCAGGCTTAGAAGTTAGGCAGCCAAAGGGAAGAAAGATATTTGAAATGGTTAGAGCTTTTGGTATAGAATCAAATCATGGTGATGGAAATAATGTCCAACAAGTAAGTGATTATGTTGAATTAGCAAGAGATAAGATACTGTTGGGTAACGGTCCCCAGTTTTTAGAATTTGATACTTATCGGTGGAGAGAGCACTGTGGCCCAAATTATGATAATGATATAGGATACAGAGAAAAAGAAGAGTTTTTAAAATGGAAAAAAAAGGACCCACTTAAGGATGTTCTTGAAAACAAAGATCTAGATCTTGTTAAAGTTTTTTTTAATAAATTTAATGCTGAAATTCATCAAGCACATCATTTTGCTGATAATTCTGAATTTCCTTCAGATAAGGATTTTCAACAAATAATCAATTCTTAATATTATGAGAAAAATAACTTTTGCAGAGGCAATCAATGAGGCAATGTGTATTGCTATGCATAAAGACAAGAATGTTATCACTTTTGGTCTTGGTGTGCCTGACCCAAAAGGTATCTTTGGAACTACCATAGGATTGCAAGAAAAATTTGGTTCTGAAAGAGTATTTGATACCCCTACATCTGAAAATGCTATGACTGGCGTCGGAATTGGAGCATCTCTTAATGGGTTGAGACCAGTAATGGTCCATCAGAGAGTTGACTTCTTTCTTTTAGCCATGGATCAATTAATTAATAATGCAGCTAAATGGAGGTTCATGTTTGGCGGTGTTTGCAGAGTCCCTATAACTATTCGATTAATTGTTGGACATGGCTGGGGGCAAGGCCCTACTCATTCCCAGAACTTGCAGTCTATGTTTTCTCAAATACCTGGACTGAAAGTTGTTATGCCAACAACTGCCTATGATGCTAAAGGTCTTTTGTTGGAAAGTATTTTTAGCGATGATCCCGTAATATTCTTAGAACATAGATGGCTTCATGGCTTGGAAAGTGATGTACCAGAGGGACTTTATAGAATACCTATAGGGAAGTCAAAACTAATGAGAGAAGGATCTGATATAACTTTAGTGTCATTATCCTATATGACCATAGAGGCTTTGCATGCCGTAGATGAGCTAAACAAAATTGGTATCACTTGTGATCTAATAGATTTGAGATCAACAAGCCCTCTAGATAGCGATACAGTTATCAAATCTTTAAGTAAAACTGGTAGACTTTTGGCTATAGATTCAGCTTCAGAAAGTTTTTCAGTTGCAAGCGAAATAATTGCTAGAGTTTCTATGGCTTCATATGATAAATTAAAAAGCCCCCCTGATAGAATTGCTTTAGCTGATGAACCTTCCCCAACTAGTTTTGGGTTAACTGATAAATATTATTTTGGAGCGAAAGAAATAGCATTAAGAGTGTTAAAAATATTAGGTGTAGATGCAAAAATTAATAGTAAGAACTTTGCCAAGAAGCATCCTCATGATGTGCCTGGTGATTGGTTTAAGGGGCCATTTTAGTTCCTTAGTTATAAGACTTTGTTCTTATAAAGTCTTATAATAAATAATTGAAAAATAATATAAACTTTGAGAAAATAGTTCAAGTTATGAAACCAGTTTGTCCTTGTTTTTGCTCTAATAAAGGTTTCTTTGTTTGCATTGATGAGCTTTATAATTGTATCTTTCCTATTTCAAAAGGTTATAACTTCTATGAAACCTACCTAATAAATATAGGTATTAATGATTCAACATTGCTTAAGTGTCTTTTAAAGTTTCAAAAAAATTAATTAATAATGACTTTCGTACTTCATTTTTGTATGATGATATAATCGTAGATTCTACCAGACAAGCTAGAAGTTTTATATAACCCAATTGTTTATAAATTAATGACTATGTATTCAGAAGTTTCTGAGCTCTTAGAAGGGCAAAAAATGTTCCAAGTTCTTTCCCAATGTAAAAAACTTGAAAAGCAAGGAAGGGACATAATACATTTTGAAATTGGAGATCCTGATTTTGATACTCCTAAACACATTGTAGAAAGATGTGTAAGGGAATTAAGAGCAGGAAATACTCACTATACTGACTCAGGTGGGTTAGAAAGTTTTAAAGAAGTTGCTTCAATAAGAACCCTAAAATCAAGAGGTTTTAAACCTTCACTTGATCAGATTTTAGTTACTCAAGGAGCGAATATACAAATTTATTATGCTCTGGCTTGTATAGGAAATCCTGGAGATGAGGTTATAACAATAGATCCATGTTTTGTGTCTTATAAATCAATCTTTAAATTTCTGGGCTTAAAGGGCGTCTTTATAAAATTAAAGGAAAAAAATAAATTTAGATTAGATCCAGAGGATATAGAAAAATTTATTACAAAGAAAACTAAAGCAATTCTAATAAATTCTCCACATAATCCTACTGGATCAATAATGACAAAAGAAGAGATAAAGAAAGTCTACGATATAGCAAAGAAAAATAATCTTTGGTTAATTAGCGATGAAGTTTATGGAAGAATAGTTTTTTCAGATGATAGAACTATTTTTTCTTCACCTTCCGTCTATGATAAGTGTCTCGAAAGGACTATAATAATTCATTCTTTTAGTAAATCTTATGCAATGACAGGGTGGCGTATTGGTGCAGTTACGGCTCCCAAAGAACTTGTTAGAAGAATGACATTGCTTCTAGAAACAATAGCCTCGTGTGTTAGTCCTTTTTTACAATTAGCAGCAGAGGAAGCACTTTCGTCGAATCAAAATTATATAGATGATATGGTAGAAACTTTTAGAAAAAGAAGGGATCTAATGCATGAACTAATTTTAGATTTGCCTCTAATTAGTGCTTTGAAGCCTGAGGGGGCGTTTTACACTTTTGTAAATATTGAAAAAACAGGCCTGTCCGATGAAGAGTTCTCTGAAAGACTTCTAAGTGAACAAGGAGTTGCAACATGCCCTGGAAGTTTTTTTGGAGATGGCGGCAAAGGTTATGTTCGATTTTGTTTCGCAACAGACGAAAGAAATATAAAAATAGGACTCGAGCGAGTAAAAGAATTCCTTCAACAATTACTGTAAGCTAAATGATGAAATTAACTGAAGTTATAGCTAAATTTCTTAAAAAGAATGGGATAAATTCAGCATTTGGATTGCAAGGGGGCGCTGTAGTTCATATTTTTGATTCTTTAGAAGGAAATAATTTTAATGTAACTTACTGTCATCATGAAGAATCAGCGGCATTAGCCGCAGTGGCCAATTCAAAAATTACAGGAAAACCTGGTTGTGTTGTTGTAACTTCAGGACCTGGATGCACTAATGCCATTACAGGGCTTCTTGCAGCATGGCAAGATTCTGTACCTTGTATATTTATTTCCGGGCAAGTCAGATCAACACACATGTCTTATGGAAAGAATGTAAGGCAATTTGGAACACAAGAAGTGCCCATAATAGACATTGTTAAGCCTATAGCTAAATATTCAAAAGTCCTCGAAGAAAAAAGTGAAATACTTGATGTGCTTGAAGATGCTTTAAGAATATCTATCTCAGGAAGGCCAGGTCCTGTTTGGTTGGACATACCACTTGATTATCAGTTTGGAGAAGAGGTTGATATTTCTGAAGAAGATATCAAGATAGTAAATAAAGAAATAGTTGGAACAAATAAAGGGTCTTCGTTGTCAGAATTTAAAGAAATGCTTTCTGCATCTCATAAACCATTGTTTGTTTTAGGTTATGGGTTGAGACTCTCGGGAGCTCTTGAGGAATTTAAATCTTTTCTGATTGAAAAGGATTTTAATTTTGTTACTACCTGGACAGCTTCGGATTATTTCCCTACTGACTATGAAAGAAACTTAGGTATTATAGGGATGAGAGGGCAAAAAGGAGCAAACAAAGCTGTTTTTGATTCAGATTTAATAATTTGTATAGGTACTCATCTTTCTATCCCTCACACAACAACTTTAATAGATACTTACGCAGAAAAAACTAAGAAGATAATTGTTAATATTGATAAAGAACAGCTAAATAATTTAAATCTTAATTTTGATTTAATTATTAACCAGGATATAAATTATTTTATTAAGGACCTGGTAGAAATTCAATTAGAAGAATCACCTAAAGAAATCTTTAAAGGAATTAAAGATCTCAATTGGTACTATCCTAAAGAGAACTCCAAGCCTAATCCAAATATATTCTTTAAAGAACTGACACTAAATTCTCCTGAATCCTCTGCCTTCATAATTGACGGAGGAGGGACTGCATTGTATGCAGGTTTTCAGAGTGCACATATAAAAAAAGGACAGAGAATTATTTGTTCTTCTGCAATTTCTGCAATGGGAACTGGATTAGGAGAAGTTATAGGAGTTCATAATGCTGGGGTGTTCGAAAAATTATTTTGCATAATTGGAGACGGAAGTTTCTTGATGAACATCCAAGATCTTCAAACTATAAAATCTCAGAAAATACCAGTTATTATTTCTGTAATAAATAATAATGGATATCTAGCAATTAGACATACACAGTCCGAATTTTTATCTGGAAAATTATATGGAACTCATCCAGATTGGTCCTTAGAAATGCCTTCTATCGAAAAGTTAGCAAATGGATTTGACATTCCGTTTTGCAAATTAGATAACAAGAAGGATACTGAAGAAATAATTGGTAAGCTTTTAAATTCTGATGGTCCGATCATATGCGAAGTAGTAGTGGATGAAGATGTTCAAGAATTATTTAAACAAGGTTATCAATCGAATGGAGATGGTACTTTTTCCCCTCTTCCGTTGAATGAAATGCAGCCGTAGATTGAAAAAATTATGAGTAAAATTATTATATTAGGAATCAATGCTGATATTGGATTCAATATTTCCTTAAAATATCTTGATGATGGGTTTGAAGTTTTAGGCACTTTCAGATCTGAAAATAAGAATACAGAGATTCTCAGATCAAAAAAAAATATTTCTCTCGTCCGGTGTGACGTTTTATCTAAAAAAGATATAAAGAATTTATTTGAAGAAGTAAAAATAAAAAAATTTGAGTGGACAAATATATTTAGTTCAATTGGTTCAAGTAAACCCATTGGAAATTTTTTTGATTTAGACTTTTCTACTTGGGAAAAATCAATTTCTATAAATTTTACAAGTCAATTATCAATTATTCATGGACTATACAAATTAAGAGATAAAAATAGTTTGGCTTGTGTAAATTTAATGGCTGGTGGTGGAACAAATTCAGCAATGTCAAATTACTCAGCTTACTGTGTATCCAAGATAGGTTTAATTAAAATGTGTGAATTACTAGATGCCGAATGTGAAGATTTAAAAATTCAAATTATTGGCCCTGGATTTGTAAGGACAAAAACTCATGAAGAAACTTTAAAAGCAAAACAAATGGCAGGAAGTAATTACGAAAGGGTTAAAGAATTTATGGAATCAGGAGAACAGGGAACTTCTTTTGAAGATATATACAGATGCCTGAAATGGATAGACTCATCAGAAAAAAAAGTAACAAGTGGAAGAAATTTCTCTGTAGTTCATGATTCTTGGGGTAAAGAAGCACTTGAAGTAGAGCTTAAAAAAAACCTAGATATGTACAAACTTAGAAGAAAAGGAAATGCAGTTATTATATAATTTGTTCTCTTAAAAAATTTAAAATAAAATATATGAAAATTTCAAATAAAGAATTCGAAGAGCTAAAAAGAACTCTACCCGAGGTGAAGGATTATAATTTTAGTGTTTTAGATCTGGATTGCAATGTAGAGGAGATTATTGATTTTATATGGAAAAATCCTGAATTTCAAAACCCAAAATCATCAGTTTATTGTTTCTTTAAAAATCTACTTATCTTGAAGTATGCAGCCATATATAAAGTTTATGATGAAGTTGATTCTATTTTTGACATAAAAATTAACTTCCCTTTTATTTCTTTAGGGAGCATAAATTCCCGTCATTTCTTTGGAATTGATGAACTTTTAATTTATAAATTTTATAAAAATAATGTTGATAGATATAAGAAAGTTTGTGACATAGGTACAAATATTGGTCTTCACAGTAAAATACTCTGTGAATTAAATTATTCAGTGGATTCTTATGAGCCAGACATAGTTCACTCTAAGATAGCAAAAAATTATCTTGACGGCTATTCTAATAATAAATTTCATCAGAAAGCGGTCTCTTCGTATGAAGGAAAAGCTCAATTTACCAAAATTATTAATAACTCTACTGGTAGTTATATAAATGATAAAAAAGATTCTTATGGGCCAACAGAAGTTTATGAAGTTGAAGTGGAAAATGCTAATAAATTAGCTGGCAAGTTTGATTTATTTAAACTAGATGTAGAAGGATCAGAGGTTGATATTTTAAAAAGTTTTCAAAAAGAAGATTTTGATACATCTGATTTTATTGCTGAAATATCTACAGAGCCTACAAGACAAGAATTTTGGAATTTATTTTCATCTTTAAAAATCCCTGTTTATTCTCAAAAAATTTCCTGGGGAAAAGTTGAATCAATAGAAGAATTACCAACTTCTCACAGAGAAGGGTCGATATTTATTTCTAAAAATAATACTTGGTGTTAACAGGATGGGAAAAGAAGAAAATATTCTAAAATTTTATCCTCAATCCAGTAGACCCATTCAGGAGAGAGGAAATTTAATAACTGAAATGGATAGAGCGGTAGCTAGAAAGTTTGATATTGAGTATTTTGATGGAGATAGGCTAACTGGCTATGGAGGCTATAGCTATAGTCCAAGATTCTGGACTGATACAGTTGCACATATAGTAGATATTTATAGCTTAAATAACAATTCTAAGATTCTTGATATTGGTTGTGCAAAGGGTTATATGATGCATGATTTGTCTTTATTAATTCCTGAAGCAGAAATTAAAGGTATTGATATTTCTCAGTATGCAAAAAATAATGCAATTAAATCAATGCAAGAAAATATTACGGTTTCTAATGCTAATAACCTTCCTTTTCCAGATGATTATTTTGATTTAGTGATAGCTATAAATACTCTTCATAACCTTCCCCTAATTGACTGTAAGCAAGCTTTTAGAGAAATAAATAGAGTAACAAAAAATAACTCTTTCATTATGAATGATGCTTGGAGGGATGAAAAAGGAGAGCAATCAATGCTAAATTGGAATTTGACTGCGCTTACTTATATGAGTTGTGATGACTGGAAAAAACTTTTTAAAGAAGTTAACTATAAAGGTGATTACTATTGGTTTTTTGCTGAATAATAATTTTTATACCTACAATGTAATTTTACGAGTAGAAAATAACTTCCTTTTAACTAAAATTAGTAGTGCTAAATTTTGAAGCAAATAATATATAGGGCTTAATTCTAGTTAAACTAATATTTTTTATGCGGCTTAATCTATTTAATATAAAACTTCTAATATGCTTAAAGTAAATGCAGCAGTTCTTACTAAACCTAACTCACCTTTGGTGATAAAACGTCTTGATTTGAGACCATTAGAATCGGGTCAGGTTCTTGTAAAAATACTTTATAGTGGCGTTTGTCGAAGTCAATTGATGGAGGTTCGTGGTCTCCGAGGCAAGGATAAATGGCTTCCTCATTTGCTGGGGCATGAAGGATCTGGAATTGTTATAGATACTGCTCTTGATGTTAAGAAATTTAGTAAAGGCGATGAGGTGATACTTTCGTGGATTAAAGCTAGTGGAATTGAGGCTAAAGGAGCATTGTATGATTCAGATAATGAGGTTATTAACTCTGGCAAAGTTACTACATTTAGTAATTACTCAGTAGTTTCTGAGAATAGACTAATTAGTAAACCTAAGAATTTAGAGTTTGACACTGCTATTCTATTTGGTTGCGCTCTTCCTACAGGCGCAGGAATGGTAATTAATGAAATTGATGTTAATAAAGATTCTTTAGTCATTGTTATTGGATTAGGAGGGATTGGTTTATCCGCTATAGCGATGTTAATAGCTTTAAATGTGAAAAAAATAATTGCAATTGATATTTCTACTAAAAAATTAGATTTAGTTAAGGGCTGGGGCGTTGGAAATGTCATCAATGCAAAAAATCCTAATCTTAAAAAGATAATTTATAGTATATTTCCAGACGGAGCAGATTTTTGTATTGAATCTGCAGGGAAAACATCAACTATTGAGCTTGGATTTTCATTGTTAGACATGCATAAAGGGAAATTACTATTCGCTTCGCATCCACCAGAAGGTGACAAAATTAGAATAGCTCCGCATGAACTTATTAGTGGAAAAAATATAGCTGGTAGCTGGGGAGGAGGTATTGATCCAGATCGAGATATGCCCATTTTGTTCCATAATTTTAATTCTTCTAGCTTTCCCTTAAATTCTTTATTGACCTCACCTTATTCGTTATTTGATATAAACAAAGCTTTAGATGATTTAGAGTCTGGAAAAGTTCTAAGGCCACTTATAAAAATGGAACATTAAATAAAAAATAAGTTTATCTTCTTAATATTTTTTAAAAATTCCTACGATACTTATTTGTATACCCCAATAGTTTTATTTATTCTATCATAGTGAGATTTTATTAAGCACGTCGTTGTAATTAAGACTACTATAAAAATTACACATAATATTCCCAGTTAATATTTTAGTTATTTAGAGCGTCCTATGAGGGATAAAACTTTACTTACTTTAAAAGCGCGGAAATATATTTAATTAAATCTATGTTATTCACTGTATTTTGGTTGCCTATAATCTGAACATCAATTGCTGCAGCTGTCGCGCCAATAAATACTGATATTTCAGTATTTATTCCACTACCTAGAAATATTGATGCAAGTGATAAAAAAGCATCTCCCGCACCAACCCTATCGATAACATTAGACGATAATGCAGGTACTTTAAAGCTGTGGTTTTCATCTACTTGATAAGTATGAAGACCATTAGATCCTTGTGTAACTGATATGAAATCAGCATTAAGCGACTTAGCGGTAATTTTACTCAAATAAGCTATTGAATCTTTACGATTATGCCTAGCTAGCCTTATTTCTGGCTCATTAAGTGAAATAAAGTTAGCAGATTTATATCGATTTACGACGTGATACCCTCTATTTCCACTGTTAATTTGTGTATTGACAGCTAAAAATTTAGATTTTCTTGAGATAACTTCAGTCATTGATTCAGTTATAAAGCCATTTCCATAATCTGGCACTACAACAATATCAAACTTTTCTAAATTCGATTCTAACCACTTTGTTAATTTAATATTTTCATCTTCGGATGCATTTTGCCCATCTGATGAATGATAAATTTCAAAAAATTTATCCATTTCATCGTCAACAAATCTCTCTTTAATAATAGTTTCTGATTCTTTAAAATTAAAAATCTCTTGAGTAATATTCGACATTAGATTATTAGTAATAAAGGTATTATAATTTTCTAAGTCAGAGTTACCTCCTAGCCCGGTAAATAAAGTTACATTATCGACAAAAGAACCAATATGATTGGCAACAGCAATAGACCCACCAGGGTAATCTTGAGAATATTTTTTACTTACAGATGTGTGAATTCCTTTTCCAGTTTGTCCTAATGGGGTTACAAAAGTATAGCGATCAATAATTGATTCACCAATAACTAAAACTTTTGATTTACGGACTGCATTAATTGATTCTAGGACTTCAGATAAAGTATGATTTAATTTAAAATTACTTATATATTCTTTTACTTCTGGAGTAAAGACCTCAAAACTACGATTTAATAAATTACTAGAGCTAAAAACTAGATCGTCAGTAAAAAAAACTTTACCTCGGTTAAGTTCAACAGCCTGTCGTTCTTTAGAAATCATTTTAGTAATATCATCGCCCTCTATTTCATATTCTTTTCCTTTAGCATATATATTGGGTTTAATTATTTTAATAGCTTCAATAGCACTGGGAAATGGACATACTGCAACATGATCTATAATTTCTAATGCAGCTAAACTTTCAGCTCTTAAATCCTCAGAAAATATTGGTCTATCAGGGCCCTTTCTACAAAATTCATTTGAGGTTAAAGTAACAATAAGAATATCCCCTTCTTTTTTTGCTTGTTGGAAATAACGTATATGCCCCAAATGTATTAAATCAAACATGCCATGGCAAAGCACAATGCTCTTTCCCTCTTTTTTGTAGTTTAATGAAATATTTTCTAGTTCATTTAAAGAGGTTATTTTTTGAGTAATCATGTGGTTCAATTAATTATTAAGTCTTGGTAGTGAGGTTATAGGATCAAATTTCTTTTATAGATTTATATAGCGACTTCATTAACATATGGCCAACTATTAATTGTAAATCTTCAGATATTTGCATATCGTTAATTTGAAAATGAATCGGATGATCTGCAATTTTCTTACACATACCACCATCAAACCCTAGAATAGAATAGGATTTCACACCGAGTACTTTAGCTTCATTGATTGCCGAAACAATATTGGGTGAATTTCCACTCCCAGACAGTGTAATAATAATATCATTTGGATTAGCTAATACTGCTAGTTGCTCTGAAAAAATACTATCATATCCAACATCATTTGCCAAACATGTTATGACTGAATTATTATCATTTAGTGAAATTGCTTTGAGGCCTCGACCTTTAGCTTTTGCAATGCCATAAATAAAATCATTTGCTAAATGAGAAGCATTGCCAGAACTGCCACCATTTCCACATAAGAAAACTTGGTTCCCACTCTGCCAACAAGTTAATAAATCTACTGCAAGTTTAGAGACTTGAGACCAGTCTGAACTCTCAAGAACTGACGTTAGTTTATTTGCGTAATCTGAAAAAAAGACATTTGACATAAAATTTTATTATCCAACGAGTTTATTTGTTTGCATCCATTTTAGATTATAAAACTTTTCTTCATCCTTTAATAAACCAGAATTAAATTTTTCAATAATTTCAATAATTGCATTTTCTACTTTTTTCTTTGGCTTGAAGCCAGTTGCAAGAATTTTATCAGAATTTACTCTATATGATCTTGGATCATTGGAGGCAGTAACTTCAATTTTTACAGGTAAGTGTTTAGTAACCATTTCTGCAATATCAAGAATGGATATATTTTCAAATCCAGCATTATAGACCCCAGTAATTTGTGGATTATCGATAAGATGAATATAAAGATCTGTTAAATCATCAATATGAATATTTGGCCTAACTTGATCGCCACCAAAAACAGTAATTTTCCCTTTGGATAAGGCATGCATTGTTAGTAAATTTACCGATACATCAAGCCTCATTCGATCAGAATATCCACAAACGGTAGCGGGACGGATTATTTGAACTACCATATCATTTTGATAACTTAGTAAAACTCTTTCAGCAACCATTTTAGTTTTATTATATTCAGAGATAGGTTCAAGCTCAAGATCTTCCGTTACCTGCTCTTCATCTTTTATTCCATAGACGCTTCCAGAAGATGCATAGATAAATCGCTTTACACCAACACGCTTTGCTTTATCTGCTAATTGCATTGTTGCAAGTGCGCTTACTTCCCACGTCAACTTTGGATTTAGATCTCCACATGGATCGTTAGCAATAGATGCTAAATGAATAATACATTCAACACCATTTAATGGGATCTCTTCAATGTTCCTTATATCACCTTTAATAATTGTAAGATTATCATGACCTTTAAGAAAGTTACCAAACCATTGAATATCAAAGCAAGTCACATGGTGGCCTTGATTTAAGAGCTTTGGAATTAAAACGTGACCTTTATAACCACAACCACCTGTAACTAATATTTTCATATGCCTAATTAAATTTATTGAGTGAAAAAATAGATTAAAAGATACCCTAATCAGTCTTTAATTAAAATATTTATCTAAATTTAGACTCTATTTCTTTGGAGGATTCATTTTTCATCAATTTTTTAGAACATCGTGAAAGAGTGATAACATTAGTGATAAAATTCAACTATACAATAAGTTAAGCTCTTAAAGCTAGTTATTTAAAATTAATTAATGTCTTTAGTATATCAAAATATAATTATATCAATTAAAAGAACAATTTCAGTTTTGATTTATTTTCCAATTGCTGCTATTTTTAAAATGCTATCTATTAAGACCCCTCACTTTTATGTTGATAGAATTGGACATTTATTAGCTGATCCAGATTCCTTTTTAAAAGAATACTATTTATTAAATGGGAGCTTTCCACGATGTTTTTTAATTGCCCCTAAGAGTCTTGATGGCCTTCCAATTAACCAAACAATGTTAGACTATTGGAAGAAATATTTTATTGTAATCCAAAACCCTTTTCTAGCAAGAATATTTCTGCCATTATGCTTCCATCCTTTATTAAAATCTGAGGAAAAATACGCTGCAACTCAGCATGATACTTCTAGCATATATGAAATTAATAATAAATGGGGGGACAGAGACCCTTTACTTAAAATTACAGCACAAGATTTTAAGGCTGGCCAAAATCTTTTAATGGAGATGGGATTAAAAGAGAATGACTGGTTTGTTTGTGTGCATGCTAGAGAAAGTGGGTTTGATAAAGACAAAGGAGGACATGTTGCAGATCATCGAAATATAGATATTGAAACTTTTATACCTTCAATACAATATATTATTGATCAAGGTGGAAAATGTATACGTATGGGCGATAGTTCAATGTCACCCTGCCCAAAGATAGATGGTTTAATTGATTATGCTAATAGCCCCTTCAAGTCAGACCTTATGGATGTTTTTCTATGTAGCGAATCGCTATTTTTTCTTGGCTCTAATTCTGGAATTATTGAAGTTTCTACTGGATTTGGAACGCCAGTAGCAATTACAAATATGAGTCCTTTATCATCATTACCTAGAGGAAGGAAAGATTTAAGTATTCCAATGATGCATTCTAAATCTGGTCAAAATGACTTACTTTCATTTTCAGAAATTATGAATAGTGACATAGCTCATTATAGAGAAGCAAATAATTTTAAAAAAGCTGGAATTAAGCTTATTCCAAATTCAAAAGAAGAAATCCTAGAGTTAGCAACCGAACAATTTCAAAAAGTTACTAATTCATTCATTCAGGATAAAGATAATAGATTGTTACAAAAAAAATATAAAAATTTATTTAAACCTGGACACTATGGCTTTGGATATGCGTCTCAAATTGGAGAGAAATTTCTTAAACGTTATTCAGACTTATTGCCCTAGATTATCTTGATGAATAAAACCTGATAAAAAAGCAGACAGCATAAAATAATTTTACTCATTTTGATCTTATTTTGCATTTTTTCCAATGCTTCATAATCTATTTTTTCTTGATATGCAATTATAAACCTTTGATAATTAGACGTACTCCATGCATAATCATAGTTCTAAGCATTACTAAAATTTTTCTTGGAAACGAAGTAATAAGGCTAAGATTTAACCTCACAACACCTAAGACCATAAAGAAAATTGCTGTTTTTTTAAAATTTAGGTATTTAAGTATCTCCAAATTGATACTCTTACATGGATATCGTAGAACTAAATTATGACGCATCGCTTGTGCTGCAGGATTGCATCCTATTTTTTCAAAATACTGGTGTAATAAAAAATGCTGAATAAACATCTCTTGCCCCCTATTTTTATTCCATAAGGCGGTCCTTCCAAGTGATATCGGAGGCATACCATGAACACCAACTACTCGGCCCGTTAATGCAATACTACCTTCTGAAGCGAGCAGACATATCAAAATAAATGCCTCATCCGGCATAATTTTCATTATTTTCGCGGACTCCTTATTTATAAAATAGTGCTCATAGTCGAGCTGTTTGAGCTTATTAAAGTTAAGCATAACTGAGCTTTTGTAAGGGTGAATTGAAGTGTAAAGATAGTCTCTCATGAAAGTAGCTCCATCTACATGATGATAATTACTATAATTTAGATTAAAAACAGTCTCTGGACTGTTTTCATAAACACTATTAGCAATACTCATAAAACAATTTGGTTGATCTTCAATAGCCTTTATGGAATCACAAAAAAAATTGAAATCGATTAACCAATCGTCATGATCTAATAAAACTAAATATTCCCCAGAAGCTTTACCTATAACAAATTGTAAATTCCAATAGTGGTTGAGATTATCTTTTTGCCTGAAATACTTTATATTTATTTCTGGATCAAATTTAGCTTTCTTCTCATCAACAAGATTCTTCAGGCTATTTGGAGAATTATCATCTGAGATAATTATTTCTATTGGTCGATAGGACTGCGACATTATAGAATCAATAGTTTTCTCAGTATATTCTGGTAGGTTATAAGCAGGTATGACGACTGAAATTAGCGGTTTATTCATAGTATTTCCTGTATTTTCTAATAAAGTTTCCGTAAACCAGACAACTGCTAATTCATGGGGTTATTTTTTATTTACTGATCATTTTTGTTGCTGCATCATAGACAAACTCTGGGCTTAAAGCATGCCTGCCAAAAAAAGCTCCCATGTTGAGTTGAGGCGCATTAATGAATGCCCTCATTAGGGTGACTTCAATACATATTCTATTATAAGTATTACCCGGTACTGCGCTATGTTCTAAATCCGAGTTTAGGAAGCATATAGAAGTTCCAGCAGGGTGATTATTAATCGAACTGCCCTCGCCCATGAAATAACCATACTCATCATTTAGCGGCGTGAGGTAAACCATTATCTTCATGTGGCCGGGCTCAAAACCATCATTATGCATAAGACTTGGCCCAAATTTAGATGAGTTCGCCTTAGTTGACCATGCACGAGTATTTACAAACATAAAAGGTGACTTAATGTAAGCCTTAAATGTATTTCTTAACTCTTTATGAAGTCTGCTTATCGTTTCTTGCATCGGATTAATTGAGTGAATTGGATGCACTATCAAATTACTGTCTAATTCTTGAATCACAGAATTTGCATGATTATCTATCAATAAATACTTATCATCTTTAGAATTCAGCAGGGTAGTGATTACTGATTCATCTCCGGTATCTTGAATTAATTTTTTTAGATCACGTAAAAGTTCATTACTTATTTTATCGACAACTAAGGGTTCTGGTGTACCATATTGCGTTTTGATAGCATCATCATGATTTTTAAATTTATTTGAAAAATTTATGCTGTTGGCATTTTGGGTTTTTAGATAAAGGAAGTTAAATACCCTATATATAAAAGCTTTTCGCCCTAGAGTTTTGTAAGCCAAAATCGCTCTCTTAATTAAATTCATTCAACTGTTACTGATTTTGCTAAATTCCTTGGCTTGTCTACGTCTGTCCCCTTAATAAGTGCAACATGATAGCTAAGTAATTGAAGAGGAATTGTAAAGATAATTGGAGCCGTAATTCTTCCTAGATTTGAGGTAACTGGGATTACTTCCATTGCATCCATGGCTTCTACTTTAGAGTTTGTATCTTCAAAGACAATCATTTGAGATCCTCTAGATTTTACTTCTTGTAAATTAGACTTTAATTTACCTAGAAGCTCATCATTTGGTGCAATTGCAATTACCGGCATGTCCCGGTCTATAAGTGCAATTGGGCCATGTTTTAATTCTCCTGCTGGGTATGCTTCAGCATGGATATAACTAATTTCTTTAAGTTTGAGAGCACCTTCCATGGCTATGGCGTGCATTGTGCCTCTACCTAGAAAAAGAGCGCTATTAGTATCCTTAAAGCGAATTGCTAAGTCCTTAATTTGTACTTCTTGGAGTAATGCCTCATTAACTAATCCTGGAAGGCGTTTTAATCCGTCAATAATTTTTTTTTCTTGTTTTTTATTAATTATATTTTTTAATTTACCAATAGTGCATGTTAAGAGCGCTAAAGAAACAAGCTGAGTAGTAAATGCTTTTGTACTTGCAACTCCAATTTCTGGCCCAGCATGAGTTAAAAAAGTTAAATCAGAAAGCCTGGTAAGGCTAGATTCTGCAGAATTTGTAATACAAAGAGTGCTAATATTGTTATTAATTATCTTAGCAGTTTTAAGGGCTTCAACTGTGTCTGCTGTTTCACCACTTTGTGACAGGGTGATAAAGAGGGTGTGATCTAAGAGCATAGGATGACGGTAGCGATATTCGCTTGCTACTTCTATATTGCAGGATATTTTGGCAATATCTTCTAGCCAATATTTTGCAACTAAGCCAGCATTAAAGCTCGTTCCACAGGCGACAATTTGAACTTGCTTGGCTTCTTTAAAAATAGTCTCAGCTTTATGCCCAAAAGCTGAAATCACAACAGAGTCCTTTGTAATACGAGACTCCAATGTGTCTCTAATTGCTTGAGGTTGTTCAAAAATTTCTTTTTGCATAAAATGGTCATAATTTCCTAAGTCAACCTGACCTTCTTTTAACTTGGAAATTGTGATTGGGCGATTGACCAAAATACCATCAAGATCATAGATAGTAATTTTATTTATTTTTATTTCTGCAATATCTCCTTCCTCCAGAATAATAAATTCTTTGGTTACAGATAAAAGTGCCATTTGATCTGACGCTATATAATTTCCATTTTTTCCAATTCCTATTATTAATGGAGATCCTTTTCTAGCAGCAATAATTTGATCTGGATATTTAGATGAAATTATTCCTAAGCCATAAGATCCTGAAAAAGATTTAATCGCCAGCTGAACAGATGAGATTAGGGTGTTGCATGATTTCATTGCAAAATCAATCGCATGAGCAATAACTTCAGTATCGGTCTCAGAAGTAAATGAGTAGCCTTTATTTAATTGATCATTTTTAAGATCGATATAATTTTCAATAATGCCATTATGGACCAAACTAACTGAATTCATTGATATATGGGGGTGTGCATTAGAAATAGAAGGCTCGCCATGAGTTGCCCAGCGCGTATGAGCAATTCCAATATTTCCTAAAATTTTCTGATCCCTTGCTTTTAAATTATCTTCAAGGTTTTTAACCTTACCAACTGACCTTGCCCGATCAAAAGTATTATTCTTTGATAGAACTATAAGTCCTGACGAGTCATAACCCCTATACTCTAAGCGGTTTAAACCTTCTAATAATAGTGCTGTAATATCATTATTTGTAACGCCACCAACAATTCCACACATAAGTACATATTAATACAATAATGATTAATATTATAGTTAATAATAAGTTTATGGAGCTATTGTAAATTAACTTTAAGTCATTTAGTTTTTAGCTACATTCTAGAAATTAAAGGGCTTCCGAGTTAAATCAACTTTTAGATTATAATAAAGTAAATAATGAAAGCAGATCTACATAATCATTCATACTATTCAGATGGCGTTCTTTCACCTACTGAGGTTGTTAGGCTTGCTAGCCAGGCTGGATGTGATTTATTTTCATTAACAGATCATGACACTACTGACGGAATTGCTGAAGCCCAATTAGAGGCGGATTCATTAAACTTAAACCTTGTTAATGGCGTTGAAATATCAGCACTTTGGCGAAATATGGCCATCCACATTCTAGGCTTAGGTGTCGATATTAATAATGACACTCTTCAAACTGGGCTAGAGCATAATCAAGAACTACGTAAAGAAAGAGCGGAAAAAATAGCTCTTGGACTTTGGCGCTCTGGAATTACAGGTGCACTAGAGAAGACTCAAGCCTTCAGCAAAACTAACATGTTGACCCGAACACATTTTGCACAAATGCTAGTTAGTGAGGGATATTGTAAAGATATGAAATCAGTATTTAGGCACTATCTGACAGGTAAGAAGCCCGGAGGAGTTGGTGTTCAGTGGGAGGGCTATGATGATGTTGTTAAATGGATTCATGCAGCTGGTGGAAAAGCTCTAATAGCCCACCCGCTTAGATATAGAATGACTAATACTAAAATTAAAAATATGCTAATTGATTTCAAAGATGTATTGGGTGATGGATTAGAGGTTGTGACTGGAACTAGTACTCAAGATGAGATTAATTTAAGCAGTCAATGGACTAAAGACTATAACTTACTTGCATCTTGTGGCTCTGACTTTCATGGATGGCCAAATCAAAGAGTGCGGATAGGTAATTTAAGAGATTTACCGGACCCTGAAAAGGCTATTTGGAGATACCTCTAATGTCAGCTGTTATAAGTATTCACTCTGAAAACCCTCAGTCACGATTCATTAAGCAGGTTATTGATGTTTTAGAAAGGGGAGGCGTTATAGCTTATCCAACAGATTCAGGTTACGCCTTGGGCTGTACCCTTGGAAATAAAAAAGCTATGGATCAAATTGTTAATATACGAAAGTTGAGTAAGCACCACCACTTTACTTTGATGCTAAAAGACTTGTCTCACGTTGGCGAATACGCAAAATTAAATAATGCAGGTTTTAGACTATTAAAAAAAATATTACCTGGCGCTTATACGTTTATTTTGGAAGGATCAAAAGATATTCCTAATCGTTTACTTAATGGAAAAAGTAAAACTATTGGCATCCGAGTATCAAATAATCCTATAGTTCAGGCAATACTCGAAAATTTGACTGAGCCTATGATGAGTGTTTCATTAATAATAAAGGGTTATGAATTTTATAATTGTAATGATGTTAAGGTTGCACTTAATGGTTCGACCGATCTTATAATTGATGCAGGCCATTGCCCGCCAGAGCCAACTACTGTAATTGACTTAACGGGTGATGGAGTTGTATTTTTAAGAGAGGGCGCCGGTAGTATTGATTTTTTAAATTAATCCAACTTGTTTTTGTAATGTAATTACAATATAATTACATTATGGCAAAAATAATTAAAATAGGCAACTCACAGGGAATAAGGATTCCTAAACCAATAATTGCGCTGGCTAATCTTGAAAATATAGAGCTAGATTTTGTTGTTCTAGACAGTGGTTTACTTATTACTCCCGATAAAAAAGCGCGTGTAGGGTGGACAAATAACATTAAACAAGATCAGTTAACTGCCACTTGGGAATGGCGAAAAAATCAATGAAACGTTTTGATGTTTGGCTAGTCATGAAAAATCCTGAACATGGCAGAGTGGTTGATAATCTTGGCTTATGCGCCATTGTCACTCCTGATGAATTAAATGATTTACCAAGCCTTATGGTTGCCCCAATGACGACTTCTAGTGAAGAGCTTCCAAGCAGAGTTGAATGTGAATTTGAAGGCTTAAAAGGGTATATTATGGTTGACCAGATTAGAGCTGTAGAAAAATTTTGCTTTATCAAAAAATTAGGTAAGCTTGAATTAGGTGTTCAGGTAAATCTATGTGGCTGTCTTCAAGAGTTTTTTGCCCTCTAATTGGCCCATGAGTATAATAATCTTTACTTTTAATAAATCAATTTTGAAATGAAAACTGATGAAATAAGACAGAAATTTTTAAGCTACTTCGAAAGCCATGGACATTCAATTCAGCAGAGCGCGTCTTTGGTGCCGCATAACGATAACACTTTGTTATTTGTTAATGCTGGGATGGTACCCTTTAAAGACATTTTTACTGGAGCGACAAAAAGCTCATTCAATCGTGCTGTATCATCTCAAAGGTGCGTTAGAGCAGGTGGAAAGCACAATGATTTAGATAATGTTGGTTATACAGCTCGCCATCACACATTTTTTGAAATGCTTGGTAATTTTAGCTTTGGCGATTATTTTAAAAGTGAGGCGATTCGCTTTGCCTGGGACTTTTTAACAGTAGAGCTTGGACTTCCAAAAGATAAGCTTTGGGTTAGCGTCTTTGAGGATGATGATGAGGCAGCTGATATTTGGGTCAACGAGATAGGCTTCCCTAGAGAGAGAATTTCACGCTGCGGTGCTAAAGATAATTTTTGGCAGATGGGTGATACGGGTCCATGCGGTCCATGCAGTGAGATTTTTTATGACCATGGTGAACATATACAGGGCGGCCCCCCAGGAACACCTGAGGAAGATGGTGACAGATTTATTGAGATTTGGAATTTGGTCTTTATGCAGTTTAATCGCCAGCAAGACGAAGAATTGGTACCCCTTAAGTCAACAGGAGTTGATACAGGAATGGGTCTTGAAAGATTAGCCGCTGTTTTGCAACACCAAAATAATAACTATGATATTGATATTTTTAAAGAGCTAACAAGCGCGATTGTAAATCTTACACCCAAGGCTCAAAAAATCCAAGCTAGCCATGCATCTGTTAGAGTAATTGCTGATCATATCCGCTCTACTGCATTTATGATTGTTGATGGCATCATTCCTTCTAACGAAGGCAGAGGCTACGTACTTCGAAGAATAATTCGAAGGGCAATAAGGCATGGTCATAAATTAGGAATTAAAGAAATATTTTTTTATAAACTCGCTTCATTCTTAGCAAGTCAAAATAAGAATGCCTATCCAGAATTGAGTGCTAATCAATCCCATGTTGAAAAAGTTCTCAAAAAGGAAGAAGACAGATTTATACAGACTTTAGACACGGGCATGGGAATTCTTGAATCAGCAATCGAGGGAATTTCTGGGAAAGAGATAAGCGGAGTGGTGGCCTTCAAACTTTACGACACTTATGGTTTCCCAGTTGACTTAACGGCAGACGTAGCAAGAGAGCGAGGCCTTAATGTCAATATGGACGGCTTTGAGACTGAAATGACGCTCCAGAAAGAGCGTGCCCGAAAAGCGGGTGATTTTGACTCTAAAAAATCCACGATAATCATCGAAAATTCAACTGAGTTTTTAGGTTATGTGCAATTAAAAAATAGCGCAATTATTAGCGCTATTATTAAAGACAATAAATCTGTAGATTCACTCAGTGAGGGTGAGCAAGCCATTGTGGTTATCGATAAAAGTAGCTTCTATGGCGAGTCTGGTGGTCAAAGTGGTGACCATGGGACTTTGTCAAAAAATGGTGCGCAATTTAAAGTTACTGATACTCAAAAGCAGGCTTCAAATGCATTTGAACATCATGGCATTCAAGCTAAAGGCGTGCTCCAAGTTGGAGATGCGGTTGAAGCAGCAATTGATCAAAATAGACGCAAGAAAATCATGAACAATCATTCAGCAACTCACCTTTTACATGAAGCTTTAAGGCAGGTTCTTGGTGATCAAGTAAATCAAAAAGGCTCTCTGGTTGAATCTGAAAAGCTACGATTTGATTTCTCACATGATGAGGTCGTATCAAGAGCTAATTTAGACAAAGTTGAGGCAATAGTTAATGAGCAAATTTTAGGCAACTCACAAGTGATCACTGAAGAGACTGATATCAAGACCGCTAAGAAGAAAGGCGCAATGGCTCTTTTTGGGGAGAAATATGGAGATTCAGTTAGGGTTCTTTCAATGGGCGATGATAATTTTTCTGTTGAGCTTTGTGGGGGCACCCATGTTCAAAGGCTAGGAGATATTGGTAGGTTTAAAGTTATTTCTGAGAGCGGCATTGCTGCTGGAGTTAGAAGAATAGAGGCAGTTACAGGGATTGACGCTTATCAGCTTGATAAAAAAAATGAAAATACTCTTAGTATGATTGCAAGTCTTACAAAATCAAGCAATTCAATGGCTTTAGATAAAGTGAAGCAGTTAATTAGTAATCAAAAAAACCTTGTGAAGCAGATAGCAGTTTTTCAGAAACAATTAGCAAGTGATCAAGGTGACTCACTTTTATCCAAAGCTATTGAAGTTAAAGGTGTTAAGGTTTTGGCCACTGAAGTTTTAGATATTCCTGCAAAAGATTTAAGAGATTTGGCAGATAAACTAAAAGATAAGCTTGGCTCAGCTATAGTTGTATTGGCAGTTGTTTCTGACAAAAAAGTGTCTCTTGTTGCAGCGGTTACAAAAAACCTGACGGATAAATACCAAGCGGGTAATATTTTGAACCATGTTGCTACTCAGGTTGGCGGTAAAGGTGGAGGCCGAGCGGATATGGCTCAAGGCGGTGGCACAGAGCCTGAAAAATTGCCAATGGCATTAAGTTCAATTAAAGATTTACTCTAAGCGGATTAATTAAGCCAAACATAATGCTAGATATAATTTTTTTATGATTTGGAAACAAATATCTTTTGAAGTTAAAAAATCTGAAACAGATCTTGTTTCAGAGGTTTTGATGGGTTTGGGAAGTGTATCAATATCCTACTCTGACGCTCTTGATGATGCAATTTATGAGCCTCCAGTTGGGCAAACTCCTTTGTGGGATACCGTTAAAGTAAATGCTTTATTTTCTTCAGAGGTAAATCAAAAATCTATTGAAACTTCAATTTCAGACATCTGTAATATTGTTGTTATAGATACTGAAACGCTTAAAGATAGAGTTTGGGAAGAGGAGTGCCAAAAAGATTTTCCTTCAATGCGCTTTGGTAAAAGACTTTGGGTTTGCCCTTCATGGGATACTGAATCTATCCTTTCAAATGACTCTATTGTAATTCATATGGATCCAGGGCTGGCTTTTGGAACTGGAACACATCAAACAACCAGTCTATGCCTCGAATATTTAGATTCAAATCCACCAAAAAATCTTAATGTTATTGATTTTGGTTGTGGTACTGGGATATTGGCAATAGCAGCTGCAAAGTTTGGTGCTAAAAGTGTTATCGCTATTGATAATGACCCTCAAGCGGTACTTTCAAGCAAAGAAAATGTAGCTAAAAATAAGTGTGAAAATACAATTACAACAATTCATTCAATAAACCAGGGGAATGATAGGAAATGTGATTTATTAATAGCTAATATTTTGGCCAATCCATTGGTTGAGTTGGAGCCATTATTTTCCGATTTAGTTCATACTAATGGAATGCTTCTACTATCTGGAATTTTAAAAGAACAAGTTGATAGGGTGGTTAAATACTATTCAATCAATTTTTCTAATATTGAAGTTGCCAATAAGGGTGAATGGTTTAGAATTTCCGGAAAAAGAAAATAAAAACCATCGTTAAATTTATCACAGCTGCCTAGCCACCACCAACTGCATTAATCACTTCAACCTTGTCTAGGTCTTTGAGTAGAAAAGAAGAATGATTAGATTTTGGAATAATTGATTCATTGATTTCGATTGCAATTCGCTGATTTTGATAACCTAGATGAACAATTAGATCTTCAATATTTGAATCTTCAGGGAGTGATATTTTTTCACCGTTTACTAGAATTTTCACAAATGCACTGAATTGTTATAAGCAAGTTCATTATAACATTGGAATATAAAATTCAGGATAAGTTAACCTTAAACACATGGTAAAATTTCTCAAGTTTTCTGACCTCTACCAGGAGTAAAGTTTTGCCTCAAACTGCCATATTAGCACTCGAAGATGGTACTGTTTTCTGGGGAGAATCTATTGGATCTATTGGCGAAACAGTTGGCGAGGTGGTCTTTAATACTGCAATGACGGGGTATCAAGAAATACTAACTGACCCATCTTACAATCAACAAATCGTTGCACTCACTTATCCTCATATTGGTAATACTGGAATAAATATAGTTGATGAAGAATCATCAAGTGTCTATGCTGCTGGATTAATTATTAGAAACTTACCACTTGCTTATAGCAATTGGCGCTCTGAGATGAGTCTTGATAACTACCTATTGAGTAATAATATAGTTGCAATTTCAAATATTGATACTAGAGCTTTGACTCGCCACCTAAGAACACATGGCGCCCTTAAAGGCTGCATAATGGCCTCTAATAAAATAGATTCGAATAAGGCCATTCAAAAAGCAAAAGATTTTTCTGGTCTTAAAAATATGGATTTGGCTAAAGTGGTATCCACTCCTAAAACTTACTCCTTTAATCAAGGATCTTTCAACATAAAAAATTCTACTTTTAACAAGACATCTTCAAAATTTAAAGTTGCAGTCTATGACTATGGAGCCAAGAAAAATATTTTAAGAATGTTGGTTGATAGAGGTTGTGAGCTTACAGTCTTTAATGCAAAGGCTCCTCTTGAGGACTTACTAGCAACAAATCCTGATGGTGTTTTTCTTTCAAATGGTCCTGGAGATCCTGAGCCATGCGATTATGCGATTACAAGTATTAAACAATTATTAGAAAAAAATATTCCAATTTTTGGAATATGCCTAGGTCACCAACTTTTATCAATTGCGTCTGGGGCTAATACAGAGAAAATGAAATTTGGTCATCATGGGGCAAACCATCCAGTCCAAGACCTTAAATCAAAAAAAGTGATGATCACCTCCCAAAATCATGGCTTTGCGGTTTCAGAAAAGGGCATTCCAGATAATATTGAAGTAAGTCATAGATCATTGTTTGATAAAAGCATTCAAGGTATAAGGGTAAAGAATAAACCTGCCTATAGCTTTCAAGGTCATCCCGAAGCATCACCTGGGCCCCATGACGTAAGTTACCTGTTCGATGAATTTATAGGACTCATGGCAAAATGAAATTAAACCTTAAATCTGAATAAAGATGCCTAAAAGACAAGACATAAAAAGTATTTTAATTATTGGAGCAGGGCCAATTGTTATTGGACAAGCCTGTGAGTTTGATTATTCTGGTGCACAAGCATGTAAGGCTCTTCGAGAAGAGGGATATCGAGTAATTTTGGTAAATTCAAATCCTGCAACCATTATGACTGATCCTAAAATGGCTGACGCGACTTATATCGAGCCAATCGAGTGGAGGACAGTTGAAAAAATTATTGAAAAAGAAAAGCCTGATGCCTTGCTACCAACTATGGGTGGCCAGACAGCACTTAATTGTGCATTAGATCTGGATCGTCATGGCGTATTAGAAAAGCATAATGTTGAGATGATTGGTGCAAATAAAGAGGCCATTGATAAGGCAGAAGATAGAGAATTATTTCGCCAAGCCATGTTAAAAATTGGCCTTGATATGCCAAAGGCAGCCATTGCGCATACTATTGATGAAGCTCTTAAGGTTCAAGAGCAAGTTGGCTATCCAACCATTATTAGGCCGTCATTTACAATGGGCGGGTCTGGTGGTGGAATTGCTTACAATAAAGAGCAATTTATAGAAATATGTCAGCGAGGACTTGATTTATCACCGACTAATGAACTCTTAATTGAAGAATCAATCTTAGGTTGGAAAGAGTTTGAAATGGAGGTTGTTAGAGATAGTAAGGATAACTGTATTATCATTTGCGCTATTGAGAATTTTGACCCAATGGGAATCCATACAGGTGACTCAATCACAGTTGCTCCAGCTCAAACTTTGACTGATAAAGAATACCAAGTAATGCGAAACGCTTCACTTATGGTTCTTAGGGAAATTGGAGTTGACACAGGAGGCTCTAATGTTCAATTTGCTGTCAACCCTGAGAATGGAAGGCTAACAATCATTGAGATGAATCCGAGAGTTTCTAGATCGTCAGCACTTGCATCAAAGGCAACTGGATTTCCTATTGCAAAAGTAGCTGCTAAATTAGCAGTTGGGTTCACACTAGATGAATTAGATAATGATATTACAGGCGGTAAAACACCTGCATCATTTGAGCCATCTATTGATTATGTTGTTACAAAAATCCCAAGATTTGCTTTTGAAAAATTTCCTCAAGCCGATGACCGACTTACAACTCAAATGAAGTCTGTAGGCGAGGTGATGGCAATGGGCTCAACTTTTCAGGAGTCTTTTCAAAAAGCCATAAGAGGTCTTGAGACAGACAAATCAGGTTTAGACCCAATTGTAGATATTAATGCTGAAGATGCTAAGGGAAAAATTAGAAGTGAGCTTTTGTCTGCTGGAGCAGATAGAATATTTTATTTAGCTGATGCATTTAGGATGGGTATGAGCTTAAAAGATGCATTTGATCTTTCTAAAATTGACCCTTGGTTTTTATCCCAAGTAGAAGATCTTGTCCTATCAGAAAAAAGAATTGAAGGCTCTGATTTAGGCAAACTTAGCTCTGAAACAATATATAAATTAAAGCAAAAAGGTTTTTCGGATAAACGATTATCTGATCTGCTTCAATGCACTGAAGAAGTTTTTAGAGATAAAAGATTATCTTTAGATATCAAGCCAGTTTTTAAGAGAGTGGATAGTTGTGCTGCAGAGTTTGATACACAAACGGCTTATCTATATTCCACCTATCAGTCTGAGTGTGAGGCAAAGCCAACAAATAATAAAAAGATTATGATTTTAGGCGGCGGTCCAAATAGAATTGGACAAGGCATAGAGTTCGATTATTGCTGTGTTCATGCCTCCTTAGCCCTTCAAAAAGATGGATTTGAAACTATTATGGTTAACTGTAATCCTGAAACTGTATCTACGGATTATGATGTTTCGGATCGGTTATATTTTGAGCCACTAACACTTGAAGACGTTTTGGCAGTAATAGACATTGAGAGGCCCGAAGGTGTTATTGTTCATTACGGTGGACAAACCCCGCTCAAGCTTGCTGCAGCTCTGGAAAAAAGTGGGGCAAAAATTATAGGAACTAGTCCAGACTCGATTGATCTGGCTGAAGATAGAGAACGCTTTCAAAAAATGATTCAAAAACTAAGCCTTAAGCAGCCTGTTAATGGAACTGCCCGATCACAAGAGGAAGCAGCAGAGATTGCAGATTCTATTGGATTCCCTCTGGTTGTTAGGCCTTCATACGTTCTAGGTGGCCGCGCAATGGAGATTGTGTATAACAAGGAAAATTTAGAGCGTTATATGAAAACTGCAGTTCAAGTTTCTAATGATTCTCCAGTATTGCTAGATTCATTTTTAGATCATGCAATCGAAGTTGATATTGATGTAATAAGTGACGGCAAAGATATTGTTATTGGCGGAATTATGGAGCATATTGAGCAGGCGGGAATTCATTCTGGAGACTCTGCATGCTCATTACCGCCGCATTCACTTCCTGATGATGTTCTTGATGAGATGAGAAAGCAAGTTAAGCTAATGGCTAAGGAGCTTAATGTAATTGGTTTAATGAATACTCAGCTTGCATATCAAGATGGTGAGATTTACGTAATTGAAGTAAACCCAAGAGCTTCTAGAACTGTTCCATTTGTTTCTAAAGCAACTGGCGCTCCAATTGCAAATATTGCAGCACGTGTAATGGCTGGAATATCCTTGGAAGAGCAAAACTTTACATCAGAGATCATTCCCAAGCATTACTCAGTTAAAGAATCAGTTTTTCCATTTAATAAATTTCTAGGAGTCGATCCATTTTTAGGCCCAGAAATGAGATCAACTGGAGAGGTCATGGGAGTTGGTCCAGATTTCCCTTCAGCATTTGATAAGGCATTTCTTGCAGCAGGCGATATAATTCCTACTAGTGGCAAAGTGTTAGTAAGTCTTCGAACTCTTGATAGGGAAAGGCTTGTGGAGTTAGGACAAAGACTAATTAATCACAATTTTGAAATTGTTGCAACACGCACAAATCAAGAAATTCTCAAACAAGCTGGCCTTGAATGTACAATGGTTAATAAAGTTTCAGAGGGTTCGCCGCATATTGTTGATGCGATTAAAAATGATGAAATCAGTTTAATTATTAATTCAACTGATGATTCACAAGGATTAGAAGATGCCTCAGTTATTCGTTGTCAAGCATTGATTCATAAGATTCCATGTACGACAACAGTTGCAGCAGCTTTTGCTATGCTTGATGGTTTAATGTCTCCAAATAAACTTGAAGTTCGCTCTTTACAATCAATTCACAAATAAATTTTATGGACACAATACCTATAACAGTTAGTGGAGCCAAAGCTCTTGAAGTTGAGCTACTAAGACTTAAAGATGAAGAGCGCCCAAGAATAGTAAGTGACATTGCTACGGCCAGAGAACATGGTGATTTAAAAGAGAATGCTGAATATCACGCTGCTAAAGAAGAACAAGGCTTCATTGAAGGAAGAATTCAAGATATTGGATCTAAGTTATCTCGATTACAAGTCATAGATGTTAGGCAGCTTAACCAGGATGGCCGTTGTGTATTTGGAACCACAGTTAAACTTTTGAATCTTTCTGATGATACTGAAACTACTTACCAAATTGTTGGAGAAGACGAAGCTGATATTGAGCTTGGTAAAATTTCTTGTCATTCACCAATAGCTAATGCTCTATTTGGAAATGAAGAGGGCGATGAGGTCACTGTTAAGGCTCCTAAAGGTGACATTCTTTATGAAATTCTTGAAGTTCTTTATATATAGTTTAATTCATCTTTTAGCTCTCTAGTTATTTCAGTTTTTTCCTCATATTTTTTTTTCAATTCTGTGTAGAATTGTTGTATTCTTTTATTTAATTACAATTAATGGAGTTATAAAATGCCAGGTTTATTACCAAATATTGATCCTGATGGACTCTTAGAATACTCAGTAGTCTATACGGATAGATCGCTTAATCACATGTCTAATTCATTCCAAAGCGTAATGAATGAGGTTTCTGCATCACTAAAGAAGGTCTACAGCGCTGAAGCAGTTGTTTTAGTTCCTGGCGGAGGCACCTATGCAATGGAAGCTGTAGCTCGACAATTTGCAACTGATAAAAGTTGTTTAGTTTTGAGAAACGGATGGTTTAGCTATCGCTGGTCACAGATTCTTGAAATGGGCGATATTCCTTCTGAGCAAGTAGTCTTAAAAGCTAGCAAAATCACTGATGGATCTCAAGCTCCATTTGCTCCTGTAGATGTTAATGAAGTTGTAAATCAAATTAAAAGTCAAAAACCAGTTATGGTTTTTGCACCTCATGTAGAAACATCGGCCGGAATTATTCTTCCTGATGACTATATTCAAACTGTTGCAGAAGCGGTTCACTCAGTTGGTGGAATGTTTGTTCTAGACTGCATTGCTTCAGGCGCTATATGGATCGATATGAAGAAACTTGGAGTTGATATTTTAGTGAGTGCACCTCAAAAAGGTTGGAGTGCATCGCCATCATTTGGAATGGTAATGCTTTCATCAAATGCCTCTAAAAAGATACATGAGACACAAAGTACAAGCTACTCATGTGACCTTCTTAAGTGGCTTCAGATTATGCAGGCCTATGAAAATGGTGGGCATGCTTATCATGCGACAATGCCTACAGATGCAATTAAGCACTTTCGAGATACCATTAATGAAACTGCTGAATTTGGTTTTGATACTGCGCGTCAAAAACAACAAGAGCTTGGAGATAGAGTAAGAGGGCTACTAAGTAAATATAATTTTATTAGTGTTGCAGCTGATGGCTTTCTTGCTCCAGGAGTTGTTGTGAGTTATACCTCTGATAAAGAAATACACAATGGTGCAAAATTTAAAGATATGGGCATGCAAATTGCAGCTGGCGTTCCTCTAAAGTGTGATGAAGGAGATGATTATCAAACATTCAGACTTGGTTTGTTTGGACTAGATAAACTTAAAGATGTTGATGCTGCTGTGGACAGGCTTGAGGTTGCCTTTAAACAATTAATGGCATAATGAGAGTAGAGAGTCTAAAAATAAATGATAAAGAACAATGGTGTAAACTTTATCAAGGTTATGCTGACTTTTATAAAATGCCAATGAATGATGATATTCTTGATACAGTCTGGTCATGGATATTTGATGAAGAAAATAAGTTTTATGCTATTGGCGCTAGATCTTCTCAGGGAAATTTAGTTGGTTTTATGCATTTTAGAGAAATGCCATCTCCATTAAGGGGCACACTAATTGGTTTTTTAGACGACTTATATGTTCATCCAGATCATAGGGGGTCTGGTGTAGTTCAGTCTTTATTTAAAGAACTTAAATCACTTGCTGAAAAGAAAGATTGGCCGTATGTTAGGTGGATTACTGCAAGTGATAATCATAGGGCGCGAGCAGTTTATGATAAGATTTCAGTAACAATCGATTTTGTAACTTATCAAATGCAGTCAAAATAGTTTCAAGGACTTATTTATGAAATTTGGTGAAATTGTAAATAATTTTTCAGAGCCTCCACATCCAAGAGGCATCTCAATTGAAGGAAAATTGGTTAGTCTAAAGCCTTTGATTGCAGACAAGTTTTCTAAAGAGCTTTTTTTGTCTAATGCATTAGATAAGGTGAATATTAACTGGGCTTATCTTCCCTATGGTCCCTTTAAAGCTGAGCCTGAATATCATAAATGGATAGAATCATTTGAAAAAAAAGACGATCCTGTCTTTTTTGCAATTATTAGTAAAAAACTCAATATAGCGATTGGTATTGCAAGTTATTTAAGAATTAATCCAGCTGATGGTTTAATTGAAGTGGGTCATATAAACTATTCCCCACTTCTTCAAAGAACGACTGAAGCAACTGAAGCAATGTTTTTAATGATGAAGTGGGCATTTGATAATGGCTATAGAAGATATGAGTGGAAGTGTAATGCTCTTAATCTAAGATCACGTAACTCAGCTCAAAGACTCGGTTTTTCATACGAAGGCGTTTTTAGGCAAATGGCTATCGTAAAGGGTCAAAATCGTGATACGGCTTGGTTTGCAATTATTGATAAGGATTGGGAAAAAGTTGAAGATTGCTTTAAGAAGTACCTATCCAGTAGCAATTTTGATAAACAAGGGTTGCCAATAGTCTCACTTTCAGCTTTAACAAAGCCCCTGCTATACAAGCTAGACAATCTTGATTGCTCGTAAACTTTAGTCTAGTGTTTTATCCTCTTGGGTGATGCTTTTGATGCTGCGCCTTAAGCTGTGCATTTTGAATATGTGTATAGAGTTGAGTGCTTGAAATATCGCTATGTCCAAGCATCAATTGAACAGAGCGAAGGTCAGCTCCTTTTTGAACAAGGTGAGTAGCAAAGGCATGCCTTAGAGAGTGAGGCGAGAGTGGCTTATCTATTCCTGCTTTTGATGCATAATCTTTAATAATATAGAAGAAATTTTGTCGAGACATTGCCCTTCCTCTATTTGATAAAAAGTAGCTATCGCTCTGACCATTTTTTAATAGTGCTGGCCTTGAATTGAGTTCATATTTTGTTAAATAATCAATTGCAATTTCGCCCATTGGCAGTAATCTTTCTTTATTTCCTTTCCCATGAATGCGTATAAATTCATCTTTTAGATTAATGTTATGATAACTTAAATTAATTAGCTCAGAGACTCGTAGCCCACATGAGTATAGCAATTCAAGCATTGCTCGATCCCTCTGACCAAATAATGATTTACTATTTGGCGCCTCTAGCAAGCGTTCAACTTCTTGAATATTTAAAAATACTGGTAATTTTTTTTCTAATTTTGGATAATCTAATTGTTCAGTTGGGTCAATTTTTAAGTTCTGTTTGTCAGATAAATATTGATAGAAAGAATGAAGACAAGTTAGCATTCTAGACTGAGTTGAGGCACTTATATTTGAATCTTTTCTATATGAAAAATAATCTTGTATCTGTTTCTTATCAACATCTATAAGCGAATTATTATTAAGCCACTTACTAAAAATTTTAAGATCAGAGCGATACGCACTTAAGGTATTTTTACTTGCGCCAGTTGTTAGCCAGTAGAAATCAATAAATTTGTCTATCAGATCACTATTCATTAGGGATTATTCTACGTGAGTATTTTGTAAATGGGGCAAAAAAAATGCCAGTAAAAACTGGCATTTAGAACTAAAAAAAATTATTATTTCTTTTTAAGTTTTTCTTTAATACGGGCAGCTTTTCCAGTAAGTCCTCTAAGATAATACAATTTTGCTTGACGAACCTTACCACTTCGTTTAACTGTTACGCTATCAATCATAGTTGAATGAGTTTGAAAGACTCTCTCAACTCCTTCACCATGAGATATTTTCCGGACAGTAAACGCAGAGCTTATTCCACGGTTTTTTATTGCAATAACAACACCTTCAAAGGCCTGTAATCTCTCACGAGTTCCCTCACGGACCTTTACCTGAACTACTACAGTATCTCCTGAAGAAAATTCAGGAATGTCCGATCTTAGTTGCTCACTTTCGATTTGATCAATTAAATTCACGTTTCTACCTTTTAAGCGTTTCTGAAAAAGCCGTAATTATACATATTTTTTCTATCCTACACAAGAAGCTAAGGGCTATTAAATAGATATTAATCATATTATTTTTTAAATGCTTTAACCATAATATGAGATAATCAAAATAATATTTTTAAAAAACAAATAATGGGCAAAGTAACGGGATTTTTAGAGCTAGATAGGCAAGTCGAATCCTATCGTGAAGTAGAAATTCGTATAAAGGATTTTGGTGAGATATTTGCTGATACCCATAATTTAGATCAGCTTAAAGAGCAAGGGGCACGTTGTATGGATTGTGGAGTTCCATTCTGCCAGTCTTCAAGTGGATGCCCAATAGATAATTTGATTCCTGAATGGAATGACCTTGTTTACAATAATGAATGGAAAGAGGCATTACAGCGATTAGAAAAGACAAACAATTTCCCAGAATTTACTGGAAGAGTTTGTCCTGCTCCATGCGAGGGTTCATGTGTTCTTGGATTAAATAATCCAGCGGTTACAATCAAAAATATTGAGTTAGCTATAGTTGACAAAGGGTTTGAAGAGGGCTGGATAAAGCCGAGAACAGTTAATACTCGAATTGAAAAAAAAGTAGCTTTAGTAGGTTCTGGACCAGCAGGGTTAGCTGCTGCTGATGAACTTAATCAAATAGGTTACTCTGTAACTGTTTATGAGCGAAGTGATCGAATTGGTGGTCTTCTAATGTATGGCATTCCTAATATGAAGCTAGGCAAAGATGTTGTTGATCGCCGCGTAGATTTATTAAGACAAGAGGGCGTTGAGTTTATTACTAATACTGATATTGGTAAAGATATTTCAACGAAAGATTTGAAAAAATCATTTGATGCTGTTGTTTTTACAACTGGCGCAACAAAGGCAAGAGACTTGCCAGCTGAAAATCGAAATGCTATTGGGATTTATCCTGCTATGGAGTACTTGACTTCCAATACTAAAAGTCTTTTGGATAATGGCTATGCAGACAAAAGTAAGCTCTCTGCTAAAGGCAAAAATGTCATTGTAATTGGTGGTGGCGACACTGGAACTGACTGCATAGGCACCTCCCTAAGACAGGGCGCTAAATCTATAACCAATTTTGAATTAATGAGTCAGCCCCCAGAGGTTCGCTCTGAAACTAATCCTTGGCCAGAGTGGCCAGTAATTTTTCGTGTTGATTATGGGCATGAAGAATCTAATAAAGTTTTTGGTAAAGATCCAAGGCAATATCAACTTCTCACAAAGTCTTTCATTAAAGATAAGGATGGACATGTGAGTGGAATTAAAACAGTTAATGTTGAACTTGTAGATGGTAAATTAAATGAAATTGATGGAACTGAAAAAACCTGGGATGCTGAGCTGGTTCTCCTTTCAATGGGCTTTCTTTCTCCTGAGCACTATCTAAGTGAAGATGCAAATATTGATATTGATGAACGCGGAAATTATAAAGCTGAGCATGGTGAGTATACTACTTCCCAAAAAGGAATTTTCTCAGCTGGAGACTGCCGAAGAGGTCAGTCACTAGTGGTTTGGGCAATCAATGAAGGCCGTGGCGTTGCAAATAGTGTAAATAATTTTCTAGTAAACTCTTAAAGGATTGAGAAATACTATGGCTGAAATACTAGGCGCAGAAGTAGATGAAGAGGGTTACTTGTTAAATGTTTCAGATTGGAGTGTTGAGATTGCCAATACGATGTCTGAAGAGGATGGTATAAATCTCTCCACTGAGCATTGGGAGGTTATTAATTTTCTTCAGGCTTATTATAAAGAATATGAGTTTGCCCCTGCAGTAAGAGTTCTTACAAAGGCAATAGCTAAAAAACTGGGTAATGACAAAGGAAATTCTCGTTACCTCTATTCGCTTTTTCCATATGGTCCTGCTAAGCAGGGATGTCGATTCGCTGGTCTCCCTAAACCAACAGGCTGTGTTTAGAATGAAAAATTAATCTTGACTTTCATTTTGAGATAAAAAATAAGTCATATGTCATCAATCAGCATTTTCTTTACACTCTTTTTCTACTTTTCTGTATTAATCTTTATTACAGGACTTTCTTATAAGATTGTTCAATATTGGAATACCCCTGCACCGCTTAAAATACCTATTGCGCCTGCTCCATTAACAAAATCTGGAGTATTTTTAAGACTTACTAAAGAAGTTTTTTTATTTGCAACTCTTTTTAAATCAAGTAAGTGGACTTGGCTTTTTGGTTGGAGTTTTCATCTTGCTCTAGTCCTTCTTTTTTTTCGTCATTTGGTTTATTTTTGGCCTGGTGAAATTCCATTAATATTACTTAAAACTGAATCATTAAAATACGCTGCTTATCCTCTTATTTTTGGTTTACTTGGATTACTAGGTAGAAGGATTTTTGTGGATAGGGTTAGATATATTTCTGCACCATCAGATTATCTTATGTTGCTATTAATAATTTTTATTGGTGCAAGTGGAATGATAATGACCTTTGCAAATAATCATCCAAACATGCTCCTTGTGAAAAATTTTGCAGAAGGTTTAATTACTTTTAAGTGGTCTGAATTGCCATCAGAAGGGATTTTCTTAGCTCATATTTTTCCAGTATTTTTTCTTATAGCTATTTTCCCAATATCAAAATTATTACATGGTCCAGGTATATTCTTTGCTCCAACGCTTAATCAAGTGGATGATGCGCGTAAAAAGAGGCATATCTCCCATTGGGCTATGCAAAAAGAAAAAAATACCAAAATTGATATCGAGCACACTAAGGATAAAGGGAGCTAATTATGTCTAAAAATAGTATTGAAAAACTTCCTACCTATCTTGCGATTCCGCCATTAAAAAAAGACTCAATGGCTGGTAAAGGTCCTTTTAAGGCGAGTATAGATATTCAAAAAGACCTAGGATTTCCAGGCGAAAAAATAGATAACTGGCAGCAAGTAGCAATCAATAAAATTGCGGAAACTAAATCTAAATATCGGTCTGTACAAGTATTTTTGGATTCCTGTATGAAGTGTGGTGTTTGTACTGATAAGTGCCACTATTATTTAGGAACGGCTGATCCTAAAAATATGCCAGTTGCTAGGCAAGATTTATTTAGAAGTGTTTATAGGAGGCACTTTACTTTTGCTGGGAAGTATTTTCCAAAACTAGTAGGTGCTAAAGACTTTGATGAGGATATGCTAGATGATTGGTATAACTATTTTCACCAGTGCTCACAATGTCGAAGATGTGCGGTATTCTGCCCGATTGGAATTGATACTGCTGAAATTTCAATGGCAGCTCGTGAGGTAATGAATGCAATTGGTGTGGGACAAAAATACCCTAACCAAATTTTAGGAAAAATTAATAAAATTGGCAATAATTTAGGGATGCCAGAGCCAGCTCTTAGAGATACTTTAGCTGACTTAGAGGAGGAGATTGAAGAGGAAACTGGTGTCAGTATTAAGTTGCCTCTTGATATTAAAAATTCTGTAGTTTTAATGGTCACTCCTTCAGCAGACTTCTTTGCTGAACCCCATATTGATGGGCTTATTGGCTATGCTAAAGTTTTTCATCAAAGCGGTGTAAGCTGGACATTAAGTTCTTATGCCTCTGAGGCTGCAAATTTTGGGATGTTTATTGGTAATTATGATGTTATGAGGCAGGGAGCATTGCGAATTCGTAAGGCAGCACTTGACTTGAATGTTAAACGTGTTGTGGTTGGTGAGTGTGGACATGCATGGCGAGTAGCTTATAGTTTTTGGAATACCCTTACTGGCTTGGGTGGTGGAGGAAGTGATGAATATTCATTAAAACTTCAAAACCAATTAGATAGTAATTATCCTCAGCCACAACATATGATTGAATTTACGTATGATTTAATCCAAAGAAATAAATTGTCATTTGATAAGTCTAAAAACGATCATCGAGTTGTAACTTTCCATGACTCGTGTAATGTTGCGCGTGGAAGTAATATGGGTGATATTGAAAATGGCCAGTTTATTCTTCCAAGAGAGGTAATTAAGGCCGCATGTAATAACTTTTCAGATATGCATAAATCCACAATAAAGTCTGCTACCTTTTGTTGTGGCGGCGGCGGTGGACTTCTTACCGATGATCTTATTGATTTAAGAATAAAGGGAGCAAAACCAAGAATGCATGCCCTAAAGCAAAGTGAACAAGACAATGGTGTTAACACATTGGCTGCAATCTGCGCTATATGTAAATCACAGTTTTCTAAGGTACTGCCTAATTATGATTTTGATCCATACATGATTGTAAGTGTTCATCAATTGGTAAGTGATGCAATTATTTTAACTAAAGATCCAGAAGCTTAAGCTAGAAGCTATAAATAACTATTCTAGTTTTTGGTAGTAATTAAGTATTCCTTGATATATTGAGGCCGCAATCTTTTGCTGCTGCTTGTTATTGGTTAAACGTTTCTCTTGAGTTGGGTTTGATATGAAGGCAGTTTCAACTAAAACTGAAGGTATGGCGGGAGATTTTAGAACTACAAAGTTAGCCTTTTGAGGTACTTTTTTATGGATTGGCCCAATTTTTTCAAGTTCACCGATTATCTCCTTGGCAAGGTTAAATGATTGCATGTCTCGATCTTTTCTTGAAAAATCTGTCAAAATATTTTTCAAAAATTGATCATTATCAATTACAGTTTCAACGCCTCCAAACTGATCCACTAGATTCTGAGATTGTTCTAATTGTTTAGCTAGTTTGCTGTTATTTCCTTTCTCACTTAAGGTGTAGATCGAAGCGCCTTTCGCAGTTGTACTTTCTACAGAATCTGCGTGAATAGAAATAAACATGGTGGCATTTTCTTTTTGTGCTATTGTTATTCTTTTAGTCAGCGGTATATAGTAGTCCCCACTCCTAGTTAGAACAGCTTTTAGATCGCTATTTTTATTAATGATCGCTACAAGTTTTTTGGCAATTGCCAAATTTACAGACTTTTCTTGTGATTTATTTTTACCAATAGCTCCTGAATCTTCACCGCCATGACCGGCATCAACTAAGATAATTTTTTGACTTATTTGAGCTGATTTTTTTAAATTTTTTACTGCTTTTGTAGTTTTTATGTCTTGTGTTTTTATCTGAGACTCGAGGTCAATAATATCTACTACGAGTCGATGAAACTTATATTTTGTATTAGGCTTAAGGGTGAAGTGCTTTACTCTAAATTTTTTATTAATATGCACGATTAACTTAATAGTTTTTTTATCACGCTTTATAAGAACTTTTTGTATCCTGTCATCCTTAAAAAAAATATTTGAAAAAGTTTCAGACAATACTTCAGCATCATCAAAACTGATAATTACTACCTTGTCAGTGTTAGTTATATTAAAGAGGGTGTCCTGCTCTTTATCAATAACAATTCGAGTTTGATCTGGCGCTGTCCAGTACCTAAAATCATAAAGTGTAGTCTTTTCTTCACTAAATGAAGAGGAAGCAAATACAGCAATAATTAAACTTATCCAATAGCGCATTCTAAAATTAATTTTCCTACTTTAGTTTGAGGTGTGATATTTACTGTTCTTATGTTGCCATTCCCACTAATATTGATTGATAAATCAGAATGTGCAATAGCACCTTTGCCTAATTCTGGCCACTCGATCAGTTGAAGGCTTTTTGGTTTAAGGTATTCACGAATACCAATGTATTCTAATTCCTCTGGATCACTGAGTCGGTAGCAATCAAAATGGTGAATATCTATTGATTCATTTTGATAACTTTCAACTAAAGTATAAGTGGGACTTTTTACTTTATCAAACCCAAAGTGCCCAATAAAACTTTGCGCTAGCGTAGTCTTTCCAGCCCCAAGATCACCAATTAAGTATATTACGCATGAGTTTTGTAAGTCAGAGCAGCATTGAGCAAGCTTTTTAGCAAGCTTTTGGGTTTCTTGAAGATTTTTAAGAACTAAATCCAAAACAATTGATACAAGTAAATAGCCAATGCAGTTAATAGAATGAAGCCACCAAAGCGACTAATTTTAAGTCTCATTGAAAGAATGACAACAAGAAGAGTAAACATTAGCATAAAGAAGTAGTCACGACTCATTACTTCTGGTGGGATTTGAAAAGGCAGAATTAAACCTGGGATTGCAAGGACTCCAAGAGTATTAAAAAGATTTGATCCAATAATATTTCCAATAACCATTTGATGTTGTTTTTTCAATGCGCTACTTATAGAAACTGCAAGTTCAGGGAGGCTTGTTCCAAGCGCTACAACGGTTAGGCCAATAATTAGGTCGCTAACGCCAAAAGATAGAGCAAGACTAGTTCCGCCCCAGACTACAAGACGTGCACTAGAAACTAATACTATAAGAGACACAATTAAGAGGAGCCAAGTCCTTCCCTTGTCATTTTTCTGAGAGTTAATTTCGAGACTATCACTATCAGTTAGGTTATTTTTCTTAGATTCTCTGAATACATTAATAAGGAATAGTGTTAATAAAGATATGAGTATCAAGCCATCAGTAAAACTTAAAAAACCATCTAATAATAAAAAACCTACAATTAGAGTTGATAAAAATAAGAATAACCATTCCTTTTTTATTACAGATTTTTCAACTGTAATTGGAAGGATAATTGCTGTAACTCCGAGAACCAAGCCTATGTTAAAAATGTTTGAACCAAATGCATTTCCAATACTCATCTCAGGGTGACCATCATATGCTGCAAGGCCAGAGACTAACATTTCAGGAGCCGACGTGCCAAATCCAAAAATGAGTAGTCCAATGACTAGAGGCGAGATGTTAAATATTCGTGCAATTTTGGCGCCATTATCAGTGAAAGTATCTGCGCTCCACATTAGTAAGATAAACCCTGCTAGCAGAGATAAAATTGGTAGTAACATGTTGTTATATAGAATGATTATGTTGACTATTATAAAGTTATCTAAGTAAGAATTTAGAAAACAGAACTTCTAATTAAGTAATAATAGGTTAATATTTTTTAATAAACATTAAAGACAATCTCAAAAGCATATATTTATAATGAGTCAATGATACTTATAACTCGACCAATAGCTCAGACTACAAATCTTAAAATGCTTTTAGAAGCATCTGATATTGAGTATGAGTTGTTCCCCACTTTTGAAGTAAAAAAAATAAGATCTGAAGTTTTAAAGCAGCATTATGATGTCATTATTTTTGTAAGTGTTAATGCGGTTAACTTCGCTGAAGATTACTTTAATAAAATCTTTACTGGGATATTTAAGGTATTTGCAGTGGGCCCTGTTACCGCTAAAAGATTAATTGATAAAGATATTAAAGTTGATTGCTTTCCTAAATTTAATGCTTCAAGTGTGGAATTATTGACAATGCAAGAGTGCTCAGAATTGATTGATAAGAAAATTTTAATTGTAAGAGGAAAGGGAGGATCAGAAACTTTAAAGGATAATTTGGGAAAATTTAATCAGATTAATTATCTTGAAGTTTATGAGCGAGTGCCTTGTGAGTTTACATCACTTCATGCTCAGTCGATTGAAGTATTTTTAAATTCTTCGAATGGCGTTCTAATGGCAGGCAGTAATGAAAGTCTTTCCAATATTGTTCGCCTATTAAATCTTGATTCATCTGATACTTTTAATAAATTTAAAACTAGAAAACTTATTGTTTTTAGTCAAAAAATTAAGGTTTTGGCAGAGAGTCTAGGTTTTGAAAATATAAAAGTCACACTAAATCCTTCTGACCAAGATCTAATAAATGAATTAATAATTTAAAAAAAACTCACAAGTAGAAAATGATTGGGTAACATACATTAAACTATATCGGGAGTTCAAGTGATTAGATTCGGTATTTCATGGGTAGCACGCTTATTAGGCGTCAGTGGTTTTACTGTTCAACAACCTACAACTCGTGGTTCCCTTCAAGATTTAAATATTTCTGAAAGGATTATTCCTTTTAATCCTAGCAATTTAGCTGTTCATAACATTCACCATTCAGAATCTACACATCATTTAAAGCGCTTTCAAGATACTCAAGTCAAATTAAGTCATGGAGAGCCAGTTAGTGATGTCACTAATGATCAAGATCTAGTATCTGTAATTGCTACTTTGAAATCAAAATTATATCAAGAGTCTATTAAAAGCAGGCATTACACGAATGCTTTTAATGAGTTAAATGAGAGGTTAGTTGAGTTAGAAAAAATCGTACAGCCTGGTAAGAAAACTGACTTTCAAAAACTCCAGGGCTGGGTTCATTCAAAAAGACACTTCCATTAATCTTTAATTTTTAGTTTTTATTACTATTGATGAGTCGCTCTCGCGTTGATTCATTTTGTAAAAATGAAAAGTAATTAGGTATAATGCTACTTGGTTTTTAAATTAATATTCTTATTAAATAAATATGTCAAAAAGTGATTACATTGAGTTAGAAGGCGTCGTAAAAGAAAAATTACCTAATACAACTTTTAAAGTTGAATTAGAAAATGGACATAGCGTTCTTGCTCATATTTCTGGAAAGATTCGTAAACACTATATACGTATACTACCTGGCGATAAGGTAACTGTTGAAATGACTCCATATGATCTTACTAAAGGAAGAATTACTTTCAGACATAAATAAACCTTAGATAAGCCAGTGTGGTGGAATTGGTAGACACGCCGGACTCAAAATCCGGTTCCTTCACGGGAGTGCCGGTTCGAGCCCGGCCACTGGTACCAAAATTGTTTAGGATGTAATAAAATGGATAACAACTTTGTAACTGATGCATTAACTCTAACCATTTTTGGTATGGGTTTTGTTTTTGTATTTCTTGCACTGATGGTTGTTGTCACAAATATAATGTCGCTACTTGTAGTAAAAATCCAGCCTGTAACTAATGACGCTTCTGCTTTAGATTCTGATCCAATAATTGAGATTGACGAAAAAACAAGAGCAATTATTGAAGCGGCAATAAAAATGCATACACAGAGGTAACTATATGTCTAACAAAGAAAATAATAAACCAGTTGAAATAACTGAGTTAGTTCTTAGGGATGGGCATCAATCGCTTTTTGCAACTAGAATGCGAATTGATGACATGCTTCCTATTGCAGAAAAATTAGACAAAATAGGTTATTGGTCAATGGAGTCTTGGGGTGGCGCTACATTTGATGCTTGTATTCGTTTTCTTGGAGAGGATCCTTGGGAAAGAATACGTGAAATCAAAAAGGTTATGCCTAACACTCCTCAACAAATGCTCCTTAGGGCTCAAAATTTATTAGGCTACCGTCATTATAGTGATGATGTAGTTAGAAAATTTGTTGATCGATGTGCTGATAATGGTGTTGGTGTTTTAAGAATATTTGATGCTATGAATGATACGCGCAATCTTAAAACTGCCATTGATCAAACAGTTAAAGTTGGTCAGCACGCTCAAGGTACGATTTCATATACAGTGAGTCCAGTCCACACAACTGAACTATGGATTGAAATGGCAAAAAAAATTGAAGACATGGGCGCTCATTCATTATGCATTAAAGATATGGCTGGTTTATTGCAGCCTTATGTCGCTTATGACTTAGTTAAAAAATTAAAAAAAGCGATTGACATTCCTATTCAGCTGCATGCTCATGCAACTACTGGCCTCTCTACTGCTTGCATAGTAAAAGCAGTTGAAGCAGGCATAGATCGGATAGATACATCTATTGGCTCAATGAGTATGACTTATGGTCATTCTGCAACTAATTCTGTCGTTTCTATTTTAGAGGCGAGCCCACGTAAAACTGGCTTAGACTTAAAAAAATTGGAAGAAATTGATCAGTACTTTAAACTAATCAGAACTAAATATGCTAAGTTTGAAGGGTCACTCAAAGGCGTCGATTCAAGAATTCTAACATCTCAAGTTCCTGGCGGTATGCTGACTAATATGGAGAGCCAATTAAAAGAGCAAAATGCACTTGATAAAATGGACGAAGTTTTGTTAGAGATACCTCGAGTTCGAAAAGACTTAGGTTATATACCTTTAGTAACTCCTACTTCTCAGATTGTTGGCACTCAATCCGTGCTCAATGTTTTAACTGGTGAGCGCTATAAAACTATTACCAGAGAGTCAGCTGGAATTCTTAAAGGTGAATATGGTTCTGCTCCTGCCCCAGTAAACAAAGAGCTTCAGGAGAGAGTCTTGGAGGGTGCAGATGTAATTACTTGCAGGCCTGCAGATAATATTGAGCCTGAGCTCGATGTTCTTGAATCTGAGTTTGATAAGCTTGTTTTAGAGAAGGGTATTAGAGTAGCAGATGAGAAAATTGATGATTTGTTGACTTATGCTCTTTTTCCTCAGGTGGGAATTAAGTTCTTAGAAAATAGAGATAATCCAGATTTCTTTGAGCCAGTTCCTCAGGCGCCAATCAGTTCTTCAACTAACGACGAAGATGAAGGAATATATACTGTTTCATTTAAAGGGCAGTCATACACAGTTAACGTTTCAGCAGGTGGTACGATAAAATCTGTGGGTACTTCCTCAGATGCCTCACAATTAAGCTCTGAAGATTCCCAAGTGAATTCAGAGCCTTTGGTGAATGGAAAAGAGGATATTTCAGCACCACTATCGGGCACTATTTGGAAAATCTTAGTTAGTCCTAATCAGAATGTTAAAAAAGGTGATACTTTGCTTATTTTAGAGGCCATGAAGATGGAAACTGAAATCAAAGCAACACGATCTGGTGTCGTTTTAAATGTTGGCGTTAAAGAGGGAGATTCGGTAACTGTTGGTCAACTCCTTCTTTCTTTAGGTTAACTATGGAACAACTAAAGCTACTTTGGGTTAATACAGGCCTTTATCAGATGGATTGGGGCCAAGCTCTTATGCTTCTTGTGGGCATATTGTTAATCTATCTAGCAATTGTAAAAAAATTCGAACCTCTTTTGCTTCTGCCTATTGGGTTTGGCGCTCTTTTAAGCAATATTCCAGGCGCTAATTTAGCTATTGATGGTGGAATTTTGCATCTATTCTACGTTGTCGGTATTGAGTCTGGTGCTTTTCCTTTGATCATTTTTATGGGTGTTGGCGCTTTAACAGATTTTGGCCCACTTCTTGCAAATCCTAAAACTCTTTTACTTGGAGCCGCTGCTCAGTTTGGAATTTTTGCCACACTATTAGGGGCAGTAGGATTATCAGTAATTGGTGTATTCGACTTTAGCTTGAAGCAAGCTGCTGCAATTGGAATTATTGGGGGCGCTGATGGTCCAACATCTATTTATGTTGCTTCAATTCTTGCCCCAGAATTACTTGGAGCAATTGCTGTAGCTTCGTATTCATATATGGCATTAGTTCCTCTTATTCAACCGCCAATTATGAGAGCAATGACTACTGAAAAAGAAAGAAAAATTAAGATGGTTCAGTTACGTGAGGTCTCTAAGGTTGAAAAAATTATATTCCCAATTATTTTGTTATTACTTGTTGCTCTTCTTCTGCCTGCAGCAGCTCCTCTATTAGGTATGTTTGCTTTTGGTAATTTAATGAAAGAATCTGGAGTTGTTGATCGCCTTAGTGATACTACTCAGAATGCTTTAATTAATATAGTAACGATTTTTCTTGGTCTTGCAGTAGGTTCAAAACTTATGGCCGATAAGTTTCTTCAACTTGATACTTTAGGAATATTGCTTTTAGGTTTGGTTGCTTTTTCAATTGGAACCATGTGCGGCTTGTTGATGGCAAAATTGATGAATGTGTTTAGTGAAAATAAAATAAATCCCTTAATTGGCTCTGCAGGAGTTTCAGCAGTTCCAATGGCTGCTCGTGTCTCTAATAAAGTTGGCCTTGAAGCTGATTCAAATAATTTCCTTCTTATGCATGCAATGGGACCTAATGTAGCTGGAGTTATAGGATCAGCAATCGCTGCAGGTATAATGATTCAATTTCTAGGCTAGTAAATAATTTAGAACTCTTATGTTTTTAACCCCATAAAACAAACTAGCTTTATGTTTCGCTTATTTCGCCATTGGTTAAGGTCAGCTTTCTACTCATTTTATTTGCAATAGACAGGTCATGAGTAACAATTAACAGTGCGGTAGTTTTATCTGTATTTAGCTCTATGATAAGTTCTAATACGTCCTTTGCATTTGCCGCATCTAGGTTACCTGTTGGCTCATCTGCCAAGAGACAAGTTGGCTCAGTTATCATAGCTCTTGCAATTGCAACCCTTTGCCTTTCTCCACCTGATAGTTCTGACGGTTTATGATTCAATCGATTTTCTAACCCAACCTTTGTTAATATTTTTTTAGATTTTAAGAGTGCATCACTTTTATCAACACCCATAATTAACAGTGGTAAGGCAACGTTATATACTGATGAAAAATCATTTAGTAAGTGATGAAATTGATAAACAAAGCCAAGGTTTTTCGCTCGTAACTCTGTCCTATCCTTTTCGCTAATTTTTGAAATATTGGTATTAGCAATGAGCACATCACCTTCCGAAGGAGTATCAAGGCCAGCCATTAAATTAAGTAGCGTTGATTTTCCACATCCTGATTGACCAATAATTGCAGTTGTTTCTCCAGACTTAATTTCAAAATTTAAATTTTTTAAAACAGATGTTTGATTACTGCCCTCATTATATGAAAAGCTAACAGAGCGACATTCAATTATATTACTCATGCCTTAAAACCTCTGAAATATTAACCTTTCCAGCACGTTTTGCTGGGTAAATAGCGGCAATGATTACTAATATAAAAGCTCCCAGGACTATACTAACCACATCGCTAAGTAGAATTTTTGATGGAAATCGGCTAATATAAAATAAATCTTTAGGGAAAAATTGGAAGCCAATAATACTTTCAATTCCAGAAATTACAGATTCAATATTAAGAGCTAATATTAACCCAAGAATTGTTCCTATAGTAATACCAATAAAGCCAATACTGAGCCCTTGATAGAAGAATATTCTAACAATTCTTTTTGGAGTCATCCCGATGGTTCTTAGGATCGCAATGTCAGACTTTTTGTCAGTAACCACCATAACCATCATAGAGACTATATTAAAAGCAGCAATAGCAATTATCAAAGAAAGAATAATTGCAATCATTTGCTTTTCAAGATTTAAAGCTCTGATAAAGTTTCGCTGTTGTTGCATCCAGTCAACCCCATAATAACCATTGCCGAGGGATTTAATTACACTATCTGTAATTTTATTAGCTTCAAATAAGTCGTCTACTTTAAGACGAATTCCAGATACTTGATTTCCAAGAGTGAATAAATCTTGAGCGTCATAAAGGTGGATAAATGCAAGATTATTGTTGAAATCATTTACACCAGCATTAAATATACCGCTCACTGTATAAGATTGTGACTGGGGAACTAGTAAGCCGATTGAATTTCTAGAGGGGGCTATCAGAGTTAACTTATCCCCAATTCCAGTTCCCATAAGTGTTGCAAGGCCAACACCAATTAATATTGATGAATCGTCTTCATTAAGGCTAAGACTTCCATATTTAATATCATCTAATAAAGCAGAGGTTGTTGATTCTAAATCTACAAGGATGCCTCTAACACTGATTCCTTGTGAGGCATTTTTTGAAGTCATCAAGGCAAAGTCTTCAACAAAAGGCGAGGATGCAATAATTTGGTCCTGCGCGTCAATTTTTTTTCTAAGATCTTGCCAGTTATCAAGAGTATCATCACTTTCTGTTATATAAGAGTGAGAAATCGTGTTTAAAACTCGATTTGTTAACTCTTCATGAAAGCCGTTCATTACTGACAAGACAGTAATAAGAGACATAACAGCTAGAACTAGACCAACCATAGAAACGCCAGAAATAAAAGAAACAAAGCCTTTTTTTCGATTGGATCTTAAATATTGGTTAGAAATATGAAATTCAACACTCATGGTCGGAATATTTTGTCATAATTAATGTTTTAAAAGTGATTAAAATTATCAAAATGCTAAGTATTACAAGTTTTATCAATCACAGTAAGTTTGGCCTGGTTAATTTTTTGCTTTTGCCTTTTTCCGTTATTTTCTTCATTTTTAGTTTTATACGTCTTTGTCTTTACAAAGCAAGGCTATTAAAAGTAAGCGTGTCATCAGTTCCGGTTATTGTTATAGGCAATATAACAGCTGGTGGCACTGGAAAGACGCCAATTGTGATTGCAGTCGCTAATTATTTTGCATCTCGCAATAAAATAGTAGGAGTTGTTTCCAGGGGTTATGGAGGAGAGTTCACCCAAGAATCATTAGAGGTTACTTCGACAAGTGATCCAGTTGATTGCGGTGATGAGCCTTTGTTAATAAAGCAACAAACTGAAGCTTTTGTTGTAGTGGCTAAAAAACGAAGCAATGCAGTAAAGTTTTTAACTGAAAATTATTTAGTAGATTTAATTATTAGTGATGATGGTCTTCAGCATTATGCTATGGGACGTGATATTGAAATCGCAGTTATAGATGGACACAATCGATTAGGAAATGGATTTTTTCTTCCAGCAGGACCTCTAAGAGAGTCTAAAAAAAGGCTCAAGTCAGTTGATTTTATTATCAATAATGGCTCTCATATGGAAGGAGAGATATCAAGCAAAATTGAAGCAAACTGTTATATTAATCTAGCTACCAACGAAAAAAAAGATCTTGATTTTTTTAAAAGTAAAAAATGCTTTGCTATCGCTGGAATTGGAAATCCAGATAATTTTTATTCATTACTTAAAAAGCTTGGAGTTAATCTAATTACTAAAACATTTGCAGATCATCATAAATTTATTGAGAAGGATTTTGAATTTAAGGGCGACTATCCAATCTTAATGACAGCCAAGGATTGTGTAAAATGTAAACAATTTGCAACAAGCCAAATGTGGTGTTTGTCTGTGGATGCACAAATTAGTTCTGACTTTTATCAGCAACTTGAGTCTAAATTATGATTGATGAAAATTTATTAAAAATGTTAGTTTGCCCAGAAAGTAAAGCGCCTCTAAAGTTGGTTGGTGAAGAATTAGTGTGTGAAAAAAGTCAGTTAGCCTACCCTATCATTGATGGTATTCCAATTCTGCTTTTAGAAGAGGCTCGAAAAACTAATCCTGAAAAGTAATGGATTTTTCAGTAATTATTCCTGCTCGATATGCCTCAAGCCGTTTACCGGCAAAGCTATTAGAAAAAATAAATGGCAAAACACTTATTGAGCATACTTATTCAAATGCAGTTATGAGTTCTGCTAAGCGTGTAATTATTGCAACGGATGATGAAAGAATAAGCAAGGTTGCTAAGGATTTTGGTGCTGAGGTTTGTATGACTGACTCAATTCACACATCTGGTACTTCTCGCTTATCAGAGGCAGTAACCTCTCTAGATTTTAATGAGGATGAAGTGATTGTTAATGTTCAGGGTGATGAGCCCATGATGAGTCCTAATGCAATAAATCAAGTTGCCTCTAACTTGATTAAAAGTGGAATGAGTGTTGCAACGTTGTGTGAAAAAATTGAAAGTGAAGAGTCTTACTTTGATCTTAATTGCGTTAAAGTCGTATATAATTCGCGCGGCAAAGCATTGTACTTCTCAAGATCACCGATTCCTGCTTTTAGGAATAATAGTGAGATTAATTTGGATTTTTGTTTTCGCCATGTTGGCTTATATGCATATCGAGTTAGTTTTTTAAAGCAATATTTGCAAATGGGTAAATCTGAGCTAGAACTAGCTGAGAAATTGGAGCAGTTAACTATATTAAACCAAGGAATCGATATTAATGTTGATATTTCTTGCGCTCCAACAAGCTATGGTGTTGATACAGAATTTGATTTGAAAAAAGTTAAAGAGGAACTAAAAAAATGAATATTATTGATGGAAAAGAGATTGCAAAAAATCTGCGTTTAAAAATTGCTGAAGAAGTAAAAATGCTTGAACGACCTCCTGGTCTTGCTGTAATTCTAGTAGGTGAAGATCCTGCTTCAGCAGTCTATGTAAGAAATAAAGAACTAGCATGTAAGCAGGCAGGATTTTTTTCAGATAAGATTATTAAATCGGAGAATATCACAGAAGAACAGTTATTAGAAGAGGTGGAGAGACTTAACAATAATCCTTATATAGATGGCATTTTAGTGCAGCTTCCCTTGCCTAAACATATAGATGCAAATAAGGTTATTGAGCACATCTCACCATATAAGGATGTTGATGGATTCCACAGTGAAAATATTGGAAAGTTAATGCAGAATAAATCCCATTTAAGGCCATGCACTCCAAAGGGCGTTATGACTATGTTGGCATCATTTGGTTGTAAGGTGGAAGGTATGAATTGTGTAGTTATTGGTGCTTCAAATATTGTTGGTAGGCCAATGGCAATGGAGCTTCTAAATGCTCGAGGAACTGTAACTATTTGCAATAGTAAAACTAAAAATGTTGCTGAAAAAGTTAGGCAAGCTGACATTGTTGTTGTAGGTGTCGGAATTCCCGAAATGGTCAAAGGTGACTGGGTTAAAGATGGAGCTATCGTTATAGATATAGGCATTAATCGATTGGAAGATGGCTCTCTAGTTGGAGATGTAGACTTTGATGCAGTCAAAGATAAAGCTGGAGCTATAACACCAGTTCCTGGTGGAGTTGGGCCAATGACTATTGCAACGCTTTTAGAAAACACATTAATAGCTTACAGGCAAAGTTTATGAGATTTTTTCTAAGATTATTAAGAGAAGGCTCTGGCAGAGTATTGATATTAATTGACTGGTTATTTAAGCCTTCAGTAGTAAAAAGAAATGATGAAGAGCAAGCTAAGGTTGACCAAGAAACAAAAATTCTAAAGCTTTATCATTTCTATGCTTGTCCATTTTGCGTTAAGACTAGAAGAGCAATTAAACGTTTAAATCTTAAAGTTGAGACTCGTGATGCTCAAACTGCCGGTCAATTCAGAAAAGAGCTGGAAATAAGTGGTGGAAAGATCAAGGTTCCATGCTTAAAGTTAGAGATTGCTGGTGAAGATACTTGGATTTATGAATCGAATGATATTATTAAATACCTGGATGAGCGCTTTTCATAAACCATTTAATTTTTTATAAAAATGCTTTATATTCGTGGCGGCAATAAAGAACAAATAGTACTTTCGCAGCAGTTATTTAGTTTCTGCAGTAACGGCTTGTTTCAAGCAAATAAGATTCCAAATATAGATTTAACTATCCAAAAAGTAGATGATGCGCTTGCTTGGACAGACTATGAGGGCGATGGTAAGTTCTTTATAGAAATTGAAGAATCATTAGATAGAAAAAAATTCATTATTACCCTATGTCATGAAATGATACATGTGTGTCAATTTTTAGCAGGTGTTGAAGTCAGTGAGCTATCAGCATATCACTATGAAGAGGAGCTAGCAGAGCAGTTTTATCAAGAAGAACTAGGCGGGAGTATTAATGGAAGTCTTTCAGATCTGAATGAGGATTAAGGTAAATACTCTTTTAAGCTTCTAATCGTTTTATTTAATTCATCTGTTGAGTTAGAAGTTAAAGTTATATGGCCTAACTTTCTTCCAGTTCGCTCTTCTTTATTATATAAATGAAGGTGAGCATTTTTAGTTTTAAGTACTTTTTGGATTGGTCCATGGACTCCAACTATATTGATCATAGCAATGAACTTTGAAGTAATAGTTGTTTGCCCTAAGGGAGATTCAGTAATAGCTCTTATATGATTTTCAAATTGAGAGGTTTGTGCTCCTTCAATTGTCCAATGGCCAGAATTATGAACTCTTGGTGCTATCTCATTAACTAGAAGATCACCAGATTCAAAGAGTTCAATTGTTAAAACTCCAACATGTTTAATTTCTTTAAGAATAGAGCTCATATACTCTTCCGCTTTTTTTTGAAGAGATGCTGAGATATTTTGTGCAGGCGCTATAGTTAATCTTAGTATTCCCTCATGATGAGAATTCTCAACTAAAGGATAATATTCTAGACTACCATCTATACCTCTAACTGCAATCAAAGATAGCTCTCGCTTAAAATTGATAAAGCCCTCGAGGATTGAGTCAGCACCATCCATCTTTTCCCATGCTTCATGGATCTGGTTTTCAGATTTAATTAAAAACTGGCCTTTACCATCATAGCCATCTGTTGCTGTTTTTAGTATGGAAGGGATTCCAATATTCTTAATTGCACTTTTTAAATCATCAAGACTATTTACCATTTGATAGGGTGCACAAGGTATTTTTAATGCTTCTAGAAGTGCTTTTTCTCTGCCACGATGTTGAGAAATATATAGAGATTTGTCACTAGGAAAAACTTTAGTATTTTTACTAATTTCATTAACAATAGTTACGTCAGTATTTTCGCTTTCATAGGTCACGATGTCCGAACTATCAGCAAAATTACGAACCATTTCTGAATTATTATTATGGATAAATGTTTTTCCAAGAAGTGAAGACGGGTCTTCTTCAGATAATGCTAAAAATCTCATTTGGTGACCTAACGGATAGGCCGATAGCGCAAGCATTCTCCCCAATTGACCAGCACCAAGAACCCCAATTTTCATAAGTTATTTGTCAGGATTAGGATTATTGAGAACACTTTGGGTCTGTTCTAAACGAAATTTAGCAACCTTTTGTCTTACTTCTTCATTATGGTTGCCAACAATCTGGGCTGCTAAAATTCCAGCATTTTTTGCACCAGCTTCCCCAATAGCAAGCGTGCCCACAGGAATTCCACCAGGCATTTGAACAATGGATAATAAAGAGTCGTGACCACTTAATGCCTTAGACTGAATTGGCACCCCTAAGACTGGAATAATTGTTTTTGAAGCAACCATCCCTGGTAAGTGGGCAGAGCCACCAGCACCAGCAATAATTACTTCAAGGCCTCTTGCTTGAGCTGTTTCGGCGTATTCAAACATTAAATCAGGAGTACGATGGGCTGAGACAACCTTGACTTCATAAGGAATACCTAACTCGTCAAGCATTTCTGTGGCAATTTTCATTGTGGGCCAATCTGACTTTGAGCCCATAATAACTCCAACTAGTGCACTCATTTTGATTTTGGTGAGGAAATTATTTAAATTATACCAAAAACAAGATAGTTATTAGAATTGAAACTAATCTTGAAACAGCTGGTGATTAAAGTTTAAAGTCTTTATCAATAAAAGGAAGATGGCCAGAGCGAATAATAGAGGTTTGTGAGCCAACTGCTTCATACCATTCTTTAATTTTTACTGGGACTAGAGTATCAAGTGAGCCAAGGATAGAAGTTTTAGGTACTGCAATATCTTTATAAATATCTCGCAAGTCAGAATTAATGATTATTTCTAATCCAGTATTTAGCGCACTATGAGAGGCTGGATATTTTTGAATTGATTTGTAAAGCTCTTGAAGTTGAGACTTGTCTTTGCTTTGAAGGTATACGAAACGTTTGAGTGATTTAGTAGTGTCATTTTTTAAATTAATTGCAAATTGATCAAATACCTCACTACTGATTCCATAATTCCAGTTTTCATTATTTACAAGACAGGGTGTTGCGGCAACTAGAATTAACTTGCTAATCTCAATTTGACTTGCAATATAGGTTGAAAGTAAGCCACCTAAAGACCAACCAAGTAAGATTGATTGCTCTGGGATTATCTTAGTTAGTTCATTGCACCAGCTTTCAATATTTCCATCTATATCTCTACTTCTTCCGTGGCCAGGAAGATCAATAACTGTTATTCGATAGTTTGTCTTATATTTATCTATCAAGCTTTGGAATATATCGCTATTAAAGGCCCATCCATGTAATAAGACTAGACTTGGGCCATCGCCTATAGTTTTATGCCATAACATCTTTTACCTTTTTTAAAAGTGTTTCAATTTGCTTTTCACTATGCCCCGCTGATAATGTAAATCGAAGTCGGGCGGTGTTAGGAGGAACTGTAGGAGGCCGAATAGCGCTAACAAAAAAACCTTCATCAAATAGCCTGTTACTTAGCTTAAGGGCTAAATTACTTGTGCCTATAACAAGTGGTTGAATTGCACTATCAGAGTCTTCAAATTGAATATCTAACTGCCTAGAAATATTCTTAAAGTGACTAATATTTGCTAATAACTTATTTTTTTGTTCACCCTTTTTAATTAACTTCAGACTCATAAGGCCTGCATGACAAAAACTAGGAGGGATTGCAGTAGTGTAGGTATACGGCCTTGATTTTTGGATTAAAAATTCTATAAAGTCATCATCTCCAGCTACAAAGGCCCCCATAACACCAGCAGATTTTCCTAGCGTAGCCATATAAATGGAATGCTTAGGGATTGTTGGGTTAAAAATGCCAAATCCATGAGCGTCATCTTGCATTAATATTGCATCAGTTTGACTTAGAGTTTTATCAATTTCATAAATATCTGCCTCGTCTCCATCCATACTAAAAATATGATCAGTTACAACCAGGCCAGGGCCAGTTTGTTTTATTAACTTCTTTTGAAGTGAGACAAGATTTTTATGGAGATACCTTTGAATTGGATGGCCAATTAGTCTGGCGCCATCGATTAATGATGCATGATTTAATTTATCTTGAAGTGACCATTTGATTTCATCCCTTAGAGCAGAAAATATTCCTAGATTTGCACTATATCCTGATGAAAAAAGTAGCGCTCTTTGCTGGCCAGTATGCTCAGCTAATGCTTCTTCAAATATATGATGTGATTTTGAGTGACCACTTACTAGATGAGACGCTCCTGATCCAACTCCATACATCTTTATCCCTTCAATTAGTGCCTCTTTAATTTTAGGATGATTGGCTAGAGATAGGTAATCATTTGAGCAAAAATTCACAGTTTTCTTGCCATCAATGTCCATAATAGCGCCCTGGGGGCTATTCGCAATTCTTCTTAAACGTAATAAGTGATTCTGCTCAATATCACTTATTTTTTTTGAGAAGTTCATTGCATTAACATCTTAAGGCTATATTAAATTTTCCATTGGTGAGGAAGCGCTTGCATAACTTTTCTTAATCATTCTGCCTGCAAGATAGGATTCACGCCCAGCTATAATAGCATGCTTCATTGCACTTGCCATTAGTAAAGGGTTCTCTGCATTTGCAATTGCAGAATTCATAAGTACGCCGTCACACCCAAGTTCCATTGCTTCTGCAGCATCACTTGCGCAGCCAATCCCAGCATCAACTAAGACAGGAACATTAGCCTGGTCTTTAATTAGCTTAATATTAAAAGGATTAGCTATTCCCTGGCCTGATCCAATAAGAGAGGCTAATGGCATAATTGCACAGCAACCAATCTCTTCAAGCTCTTTAGCCACTATAGGATCATCCGAGGTATAAACCATGACATCAAAACCTTCTTTTATTAGTATTTTAGATGCTTCAAGAGTCTCTACAATATTAGGATAAAGTGTTTTTTCATCACCCAGAACCTCTAATTTAACGAGGTTATGCCCGTCTAATAATTCTCTTGCTAGAAGGAGAGTTCTCACTGCATCTTTTGCGTTGTAACAGCCTGCAGTATTTGGAAGAATAGTATATTTTTTAGGTGAGATAGCATCAAGAAGACTTTCTTCATTAGGATTTTGGCCAATATTTACACGACGAATTGCCACAGTAATAATCTCTGAACCAGAGGCTTCAGTCGCTAACTTAGTTTCCTTCAGATTTTTATATTTTCCAGAGCCTACAAGGAGTCTAGAATTAAAAGATCTGCCTGCTATAGTAAATGGAGTGTCTTTTTTCATAGCGTTATAAGATACCATGTGATGCAACAAAAATTACTCTATCGCATAGTATTCTTTTGAAGTTTCAAATGATTTATTTATATGATTAAACCAGCTTTTTGTTGGATCTCATTTATAGCTTTCGTAACAATCTGAGAAATTAAAAAAGCAGACTTAGATTTAGATTCTGCAAGCGATACAAAGTCATCAATCATAAGTTGGTACTGATTACATGGTGGAAAGCTAACTTTAGTACCTTCCTGCAAGCCTCCATTAGCCCAATAAGCGTGAGTAATTTCAGGTGGGTTAACTGGAACGCTTAGTTTTGCCCAGCCACTTGACCCTAAAACCGTCAATGCTTGGCAAAGTGCTGCATTACCTGAAACAGTGAAGCTCAGTGTTTCGCCATTTGGCCATTGAAGTGTTGCATCAACTTGCTTCTCAATATCATAGTGATTACTCATTATTGCAGTTGCTGAAAGAACTTTAGGGGCGCCTGTAAATAGCATGCATCCTGATAATATTGCATAACAACCAATGTCGTATAATGGACCGCCACCATCCACTTTGCGATTTCGAATGTTGCCTTTAGGCTGATCAGGATAGCTAAAAATAAAGTGAGATGACTGATGCTTTCCAATGTCAAGCTCTTTGAGCCAGGCCCATTGCGGGTGACTTCTTACCATGTAAGCTTCATAAAAAAAAGATTCACTACTTGCAGCTGCTGATTCTAATTCCTTTAAATCACTCATGTTAAGGGCAACTGGCTTTTCACAAAGAACATGCTTTCCTAATTTAAGTGCTTGAATAGAATAGGGCACATGTAGATGATTTGGGAGTGGGTTATAAATTGCATCTATTGATGGCTCTGATAGAAGAGCATCATAGTCAGTCTCAATAGCATCTTTATAGATACTTGGTAGTAGTACTTGACCAGGATTTCTTCTTCCAACATGGGTGACTTCATGTCCTGCAGCTAATATTGCTGGAACAACATATTCGCGAGCAATTTTTGCTTCACCTAAAATTCCAAATTTCATTTAAACCCTTTATTTTTGTTAATGAAGAGATAATAATACTTGTTCTTTCTATATGATTTTTAGAAAAATATTACAAATTGTATTAACATGTAAAATTGGTTTCTTAATAAGTTTTTTTTGAAGGAATATCAATGCCCCTAAATGCAATTAAACATCCTCTTTTAGCCCATAAGATTGCCTTACTTAGACAACATGGAATTAGCACAAAACAATTTCGTGAACTAGCTAACGAAGTTGCGAGTCTATTGACGTATGAAGCTACTCGGAATTTACCACTCGAAGACCGTGAAATTAATGGCTGGCAAGGAGAGCCAATCAATACTCAAATGTTATCTGGAAAAAAATTGTCAATTGTTCCTATTTTGCGAGCTGGCTTGGGAATGCTTGATGGTGTGTTGACTTTGGTGCCAAATGCTAAAGTTAGTGTCGTTGGTCTTTACAGAGATGAGAAAACTTTAAATCCAGTTGCATACTTTGATAAAGTTATTACAGATATTGATCAAAGAACTGCCTTAATTATTGATCCTATGCTGGCAACTGGAGGAACCCTCCTTGCTACAATTGACCTTCTTAAACAGAAGGGCTGTAAAAAAATTATTGGTTTATTTCTAGTTGCCTCTCCTGAAGGGTTAGAAAGGGTAACTAAACTTCATCCTGATGTAGATCTTTTTATAGCTGCAGTAGATGACTCTTTGAATGAGCAGGGCTATATTCTTCCTGGACTAGGCGATGCTGGTGATAAGATTTTTGGAACTAAGTAAATAGTCTTGGAAGAAGATATTTTTCCAAAAGGAGCAGCCTGGATGAATGGTGAATTCATTCAACTATCTGAAGCTCGTATTCCAATTTTAGATTGGGGTTTTTTAAGGTCTGATGCAACTTATGATGTTGTTCATGTTTGGAAAGGTCGTTTTTTTCGCTTAGATAAGCATATTGACAGATTTTTTGAATCAACAGAAAAATTAAGAATGCCTTGTATAGTTAGCCGTGACGAGCTTAAAAAAATACTTGCTGGTTGTGTTCATCGATCTGGACTGGATGATGTCTATGTGGAAATGATTCAAACTAGAGGAATGTCCCCTAAATTTGACAGAGATCCACGCAAATCTAAGCCTCGGTTTATTGCATTTGCTGTTCCATTTGGCTGGATTCTGAAGCCCGAAGATTTTGAGAAAGGTTTGGACGTTTTAGTAAGTGCTAGAAGGAGAATACCAACTAATTCTATTGATTCAAGAATTAAAAATTATCACTGGCTTGATTTGGTAAGTGGAATGTATGAAGCTTATGACTTAGATCATGACACGGTAATCCTTGTGGATGAAGAAAATAATATTTCAGAAGGACCAGGTTTTAATATTTTTTGTGTAGATAAGGATGGGCTTCATTCACCTAATCAGGGGGTTTTAGAAGGCATAACTAGGCAAACAGTTCTTGATTTAGCGCAAGAATTAGGCGTTCCTTTTCAGTTAAGCTCAATATCACTTGAAAAGCTTCAAGATTCAAATGAAGTTTTTGCAACTTCAACAGCGGGTGGAATAATGCCAATTACAAGAATAAATAATAAATTAGTTGGCAAAGGTGTCCCTGGAAAAATTACCAGAATACTTCACCAGAGTTATTGGGACAAACACACCCACCCTTATTGGAGTCAGTCAGTTAGTGATTTTTTAGAGTAGGGGCTTTAATAGAGCTTTGATAATTAATCATCCACTTTTTTTAAAGATTTAAATGCTTCAAGCGCATTCTGGCGAGATAATTTTAAATCTATAATAGGCTTTGGATAGTCTTTTCCAATAACAACCCCAGCCCTATCTAATTCTTCTTGAGGAGCTTCCCATGGGCTAAATAAATATTTATTGGATAGGTTACTAATTTCTGGGATGTAATTACGAATATACTCGCCATCAGGGTCAAACTTCTCACCCTGGGTTACTGGATTAAAGATTCTGAAGTAAGGGGCTGCATCTGCGCCGCAACCTGCAATCCATTGCCAGCTTGCACTATTACTAGCTAAATCTGCATCTACTAAACAGTCCCAAAACCATCTTTCACCATGATGCCAGTGAAGTAGAAGATTTTTAACTAAAAATGAACCTACAACCATTCTTACACGGTTATGCATTGCGCCAGTTAGCCATAACTCCCTCATGCCTGCATCAACCATCGGTATTCCAGTTTGACCTTTTTGCCAAGCAATTAATTTTTTCTCATCTTTATCCCATGGGAATAGATCAAACTTGGGTTGCAAATTCTTTTTAGGAAGTTCAGGATTAAAGTAGAGCTGCGTGTATGAAAATTCGCGCCAGCCTAGTTCGCTTAGAAAATGATCAATACTCGCATCATTGCCTTTATCTTTTGCTGCATACCAAGCCTGGTTAGGTGATATTTCACCAAAATGAATATGAGGTGAGATTTTAGAAACAAAAGGTTTTGCAGGAAAATTTCTACCATTTTTATAGTTTGCAATTCCATTATCAAGAAATTCTTTTAAGCGTTTATGCGCTCCATCCTCTCCAATATTCCAAAACGGCTTCATTTCAATATCCCATCTAACTAAAGGCAGTAAAGCAAGATCATTAATTTTTAAAGATTTCTTACTATCATTTAAAAAATCTAAATTACTTGGAGCTGGGAGTGGTTTTCGAGGCTCATCTGATAGAAGGCAGCCTTTTCGAAAGTATGGTGTAAAAACTTTATATGGAGTCCCATCTCCCTTTTTTATTGTCCAAGGCTCCCAAAGCAAAGAAGCATTTAAAGTATTCACCTTAATGCCCTTCAACCCAAGTTTTTTCTTGATATGAGTATCACGATTGATGCGCCATGGCTCATAACAACGATTCCAAAATATTTCATTAATATCTAATCTATCAATAATATCTAATATTACCTCAATTGGATCACCAGAGTAAATTGATAAGTTTTGATCTAGGCTTTTGTTAAGAGAATTTAAAGAGTGATGCAGCCAAAATCGACTTGCCTCACCCATCGTAAGTTCTTTTGAATTTATCTCGTCCAAAATGTAGATGGGAAGTATTGAGCTATTTTTTGCTGCCTCAAAGAGTGCAGGGTTGTCTGATAATCTGAGGTCTTGGCGAAACCAATGTATAACTTTAGGTTTATTCATAAAGCGTTTAAAATTTTGTTGGAGAGAGTCTTGAAAAAATGAGACTCTTTGTTATTCGATGTAATGCATTATATATTGCTAAAACAATATGGATTAGCATAATCGTTGATATATCGAAATGTTAAAGTTAATTTAGTATTTAAAATCCATTGACAATACTTTATTACTTATCACTTAAATATCCTTTGTTAGTTGAAATAAGGCATTGATAATATAAATTTTAAGAATGAAAGTCTAAATTTCTTTTGAGATAGTTATAATATTAGTAAAATACTGTTTGAATTTACTTAAAATTATAATTTTAAGAGCTGCCTTTTCAATGTCCGAAATAACCTCTCATATCTCTACTGAGCAATCTACACCAAAGTCATTTGGTGTAGTCTTCTCGATTGTATTATTAATGGTTGCTCTTTACCCCCTGATTAATTCTGAGGGCATTCGCACTTGGGCATTGTTCTTATCAGCTATATTTTTATTACTGGCTTTTCTAGCACCTAATGTATTGTTAGTGCCGAACAAACTTTGGTTTAAGTTTGGAATGCTACTTGGTTCTATTATTGCGCCAATTGTAATGGCACTCGTTTACTTTTTAACGGTATTACCCACAGGTTTAATTATGCGCCTTTTGGGTAAAGATTTACTTAAACAAAAGTTAGATAAAAATGCTAAGTCATATTGGATCAAGCGAACCGAACCTATGGGTTCAATGAAAAATCAATTTTAGGAGTTTGAATTATGTCTTTTATTAAAGAGTTATGGCTGTTTATGCGCGTTAGAAAAAAGTTTTGGCTGCTTCCTATAATGCTGATGATGGCATTATTTGGTGGGTTAATTGTACTTAGTCAGGGCTCTGCTGTAGCGCCATTCATCTATACCTTATTTTAGTTAATGTCAGTTATATTAGGTATTTCAGCCTTTTATCATGATAGTGCAGCATCACTTATAGTTGATGGTAAGATAATTGCTGCCGCTCAAGAAGAGCGATTTACCCGTAGTAAGCACGATTCATCTTACCCAATTAATGCAATTAATTACTGTTTGACAGAAGCAGGGTTATTATTAGAACAAGTAGATTATATTGCTTTTTATGATAAACCTTTTTTAAAGTTTGAACGCCTTCTAGAGACCTATGTTGCATTTGCACCAAAAGGCTTACAATCTTTTAGAACGGCAATGCCAGTTTGGTTGCGTGAAAAGTTGTTCTTAAAAGACATGCTTATTAAAGAAATTAAAAAAGTTGATAAAAACTTTGATAATAATAAGCTAATGTTTGGTGAGCATCACTTTAGTCATGCTGCCAGTGCATTCTATGCTTCACCTTTTGAAGAGGCAGTAGTACTAACTCTTGATGGTGTAGGTGAATGGGCAACAACTACTGTTGCTATTGGTAAAGGTCATGAGCTTAATATTGTTAAAGAGATACATTTCCCTCACTCATTAGGCTTGCTTTATTCAGCGTTTACTTACTATACTGGCTTTAGAGTTAATAGTGGTGAATATAAGGTGATGGGCCTAGCACCTTATGGAGAGCCTAAATACAAAGATTTAATCCTTGATAAGTTAATTGACTTAAAAGAAGATGGTTCGTTTAGGCTTGATCAATCCTACTTTAATTATGCAATAGGCTTAACGATGGTCAACCAAAAGTTTGCTGATTTATTTGGCGAACCAATTAGAAAGCAAGATACTGATAAATTAACTCAGTTCCATATGGATATTGCTGCATCAGTGCAAGCTGTGACTGAAGAGATTGTGTTGACAATGACCAGATCATTGGCACAAGAATATAATATTCCAAATTTATGTATGGCAGGTGGTGTTGCGCTTAACTGTGTTGCTAATGGTAAGATATTAAGGGATAAGTCTTTTAAAGATATCTGGATTCAGCCTGCATCAGGAGATGCTGGTGGTGCATTAGGCGGCGCTTTGGCAGTATGGCATAAAGAACTTAATAACCCAAGAGTAGTTAATCCTAATGACGCTATGCAAGGCTCTTATCTTGGCCCGTCATATGAACAAGATAGCATTGAGGCTGAACTAACAAAGTGTGGTGCTAGGTTTGAATCAGTTAGTGAAGATGAGATGATTGAGCAAACTGCACAAGCACTGGCAGATAGTAAGGCAGTTGGCTGGTTCCAAGACAGGATGGAGTTTGGCCCTCGTTCACTTGGTGGTCGCTCAATACTGGGTGACCCACGCTCAGAAAAAATGCAAAAAACTCTTAATCTTAAAGTTAAGTATCGTGAAAGTTTTAGACCATTTGCACCATCAGTATTAAGGGAAGATGTGTCAGAATGGTTTGAAGCAGATTATGACAGTCCATATATGCTTTTGGTTGATGATGTTAAAAAAGATAAGCGAATCAAAATGACTAAAGAAGAAGAGTCTTTGTTTGGCATTGATAAGCTTAATATTAAACGCTCTAGCATTCCCGCAGTTACTCACGTTGATTATTCTGCAAGAATACAAACCGTAAATAAAGAAACCAATCCAAAATATCATGCTTTAATTATTAAATTCAAAGAAAAAACAGAGTGTTCAGTTGTAGTAAATACATCATTTAATGTTAGAGGTGAGCCAATTGTCTGTTCACCAGAAGATGCATTTAAGTGTTTTATGGGAACGGAGCTTGATGTACTAGTGATCGGTAATTGTGTACTTAGAAAAGAGAGGCAAGACAAGTCATTGACCGAGGATTATAAGCACAAGTACAAGTTGGATTAAAAACTGGATTAGCGATAGAGAGAAAGACTATGCATTATGCAAGTGCGGAAATAATGGTTGGACTGAGATTTTTGAGATTGTAAAAGCTCATCCTTACCATTTAATTTCATCAATGAGACCGGTGTAAATAATTTTAGCCAACTCGGCATTCCCCTTTTCTGTCAGGTGAACAACATCATGGAAGATCTCTTTTCTTTCAGCAGAGGTTTTCTCATGAGTTAACATTTTTGCAGCATCTATAATAAGTACATTGTGCTTTTTCGCAATTTCATCTAATGAAAACAAGGACTGTTCGTAAATTTCTACAAATCCAGGATAACTTCCAGAAGTGGTGCTGATAACTTCCAAATCAAGGGCCTGCTTAACAATCACTGGAGTTATTCCACGCATCTTTGCTGACTTAATCATTGTTTCAACATTATCATAATATTGTTTGTGTTGTGCTTGTAGATGTTCTGAAGTAAATCCTTTACCCATGTTGCGTGCCCATATATTTCTACTCGCAGAATAAGCTGCACTTAAACGGTATAAAATATTATTAATGCGATTTAAAAATGAGTCCTGTTGTAACTTTTCTGTTAAGTCTGGTCTAAAATAATCGTTACTGAGTTGATAAAATATCTCCATATCATGCTCGAATCGAAAAGCAGCTGGTTGTGTCCATTTATATCTTCTGTGCTTGAAATAAAATCCTTCTGATTGGGTCCACTTGTCCCAAAAAATATCTCCTAACATATATCCATTTCCGCTAATATGGGCTGATGTTGAACCCATTCGACCCATATTAATCACCTCGTATCGATTTTGTTCTTCTGAATTATTGATGAGGCTTTCCAGCGCAGCTGGGAACGACCTACTTTTTGAAGTGGTTACTGAGAAAACAGAGGAGCCACCATGCACAATAATACGATAAGTTCCCTCTTTTTTCTTAAAAGTATAGTACTGGTCTCTGTAGATATCACCTCGGGTTAAGTCAAACATCTCCAGATTAAGATCTTTCTTTTGAACATAAAAAGTACCCTGCTTTTGCAAAATATCATCTATATCTTCAAATAAAAACCTATTAAGTTCTGTAACTCCATAGAATAATGGCCCAGAGTTTCCAGCCTTGAATGACTGCACAACACGTGTTCCCATTTCAATAGAAAACAAAATAAGAAAAGGAATAATAAAAAGTGAACTCCAGAGTAATAGCCTTTTTTGTATGTATGTCATGACCCTATTTTACCCAGTATCAAATTATGTTAATCAAAATAACCTTTATCTTTACCTCTTGTTTTTTACTGTTCTTTAAAATGTATTTGTAATAAAGGACGTGCCAATTAAAATGGCGGAGAGAGAGGGATTCGAACCCTCGATAGGAGTTAAAGCCTATACTCCCTTAGCAGGGGAGCGCCTTCAGCCACTCGGCCATCTCTCCGAAGAAGGAATATTATACTGGAATTATATTAAATGAGTATTTTAGTAATATCGGTTTAATAAAATATTATTCAAGGACCTCAAAATCATGAGTAATCTTTGCAGTTTTACCAAGCATGATAGATGCAGAGCAGTATTTTTCAGCTGAGAGTGAAATCGCTTTATCAACTTTTTTAGGGTCTATGTCTTTCCCTTTAATAATAAAGTGAATGTGTATATCAGTAAAAACTTTTGGGTGTTCATTGGCTCTTTCAGCGCTAATTCTAGTTTCACAATGCGATAGGTCTTGACGCATTTTTTTAAGTGTTGTGACGACATCAATCATAGTGCAGCCTGCCACCCCAAGTAAGAGCATTTCCATTGGCCTAATGCCAAGATTTTCACCGCCAATCTCTATCGGACCATCCATCGTAATAGAGTGACCACTATGAGACTTACCAACCATTAACATGCCATCAACCCAATTTACAGAAAGATTCATTCAAAAAACTCCTTAAGTTTTTGGCCAGGATTTGAGTGCTTCATAAATGCCTCGCCAATTAAAAAACCAAATACATCATTCTTGTGCATCAACTCAACATCAGCTTTAGATGCAATTCCTGACTCAGTTATCACAAGTTTATCACCGCTAATTTCACTAAGCAAGTCAATGGTAGTTTGAAGGCTAACTTCAAAGTTTCGAAGATTCCTATTATTAATTCCAATCATTGGTAAATCTAATTTAAGCGCTCGACGTAGTTCATTTAAATCATGAGTTTCAACTAATACATCCATATTGAAAGATAAAGCAAGGTCACTTAAATATTTGATTTCATTATCTTCTAGACAAGACACAATTAGTAAAATACAATCTGCCCCCATCGCTCTTGATTCATAGACTTGATAGGGTTTAATAATAAAATCTTTACGAATAACTGGTAATGAAACTGCAGCTCGCGCTTTTATCAAATACAAAGGATCACCTTGAAAAAAATCACGATCTGTTAATATAGAAAGGCAGCTTGCACCTCCGTCTTCGTAGCTTTTTGCAATTTCTACAGGCTCAAAATTTTCTCTTAAAACACCTTTGCTTGGAGAGGCTTTTTTAATTTCAGCAATTATTCCACTTTGACGCTCTTTTACTTTTTTGTTTAATGAATTAAAGAAACCTCGGGGGGTATCTGCACTATTTGCTAGCTCAATCATTTTTTCAATTGGAAGTCGTTTTGTTGACTCTGCTATTTCTTCTTGCTTTCGAGCAACAATTTTTTTAAGTATGTCAGGTGTTTTTTGTACCATGGTTTTAATGAATTTATAACAATGCTTATTTTAAACGAATATAATTTACGTATATATTTAAGTAATGAGTGAAGTACATGAATTTACTAGATTTTCAGGCTGGAATTGATCACCCATTTTTTTTGATTGCTGGCCCATGTGTTGTTGAGTCAGAGTCTTTGGCAATGGAAAGCGCAAGCTATTTGAAAAAAGTTTGTAGCGAGCTTAATATCAATTTTATCTATAAGTCTTCTTATGACAAGGCCAATCGAACAAGTGCAGATAGTTTCCGTGGTCTAGGTATTGAAGAAGGGCTCCGTATTTTAGAAAAAGTAAAGTCTGAAGTTGAGGTCTCTGTTTTAACTGATGTTCATGAAGATTCGCCTCTAGATGAGGTCTCTTCAGTAGTTGACGTGCTTCAAACTCCTGCTTTTCTTGTAAGGCAGACTAATTTTATTCAAAATGTGTGTAGTCAAGGTTTGCCTGTGAATATTAAGAAAGGCCAATTTCAAGCGCCTTGGGATATGGTCAATGTTGTTGAGAAGGCCAAGGCAACAGGAAATCAACAAATTATGGTTTGTGATAGAGGGACATCTTTTGGATACAATACACTTGTTTCAGATATGAGAGGCTTATCCAGTATGAGGTCAACAAACTGTCCAATTGTTTTTGATGCAACTCACTCTGTTCAGCAGCCTGGTGGAGAGGGAGCATCCTCTGGTGGGCAAAGAGAAATGGTACCAGTTTTAGCTAGAGCAGCTGTTGCAGTTGGCATTTCTGGTGTCTTTATGGAGACGCATCCAAATCCTAAGCTTGCAAAAAGTGATGGCCTTAACTCTATGCCAATGAACTTAATGTTTACATTACTTGAAACTCTCAAGAAGATTGATGAAGTAACTAAAAATAATGATTTATTAGAGGATTCTATAAATGACTAGAATTGCAATAAACGGATCTAAAGGAAAGATGGGGCAAACCCTTGTTGAGGCTGTCAATTTAAATAATAGTGCGACATCAGCTGCAGCTGTTGATAAGGACGATAACCTTAATGATTCACTCCAAGATTTTGACGTTTTAATTGATTTTTCAAGACCCGAGGCTTCTCTGAAGGCCATCTCAATTTGTAAAAATTCTGGAAAAGCTATGGTCATTGGAACTACTGGGTTTAGTGATGATGAGCTAAAAGTAATTAAGCAAGCTTCAACTCAGATACCAATTGTTTTTGCTCCTAATATGAGTGTTGGAGTTAATTTAACGCTTAAGTTGTTGGAGACTTCTGCAAAAGTTATTGGGCAAGATTCTAGTATAGAAATTATTGAAACCCACCATCGTTATAAGGTTGATTCGCCTTCAGGAACGGCGCTCAAGATGGGTGAGGTTGTTGCAAATGCGCTTGGAAGAGACTTAGCTAACTGCGCAGTATATGGCCGTGAAGGTATTGATGAGCCTAGAGATCTAAATACCATTGGATTTTCATCGATTAGGGGCGGTGATGTTGTAGGCGATCATACTGTTACTTTTTTTATGGAAGGTGAGCGCGTTGAAATAACACATAAAGCATCTTCTAGAATGATTTATGCTAATGGTGCTGTAAGAGCAGCTAACTGGCTTAGTGACAAGCCTAGTGGTCTATATTCAATGCAAGATGTTTTAGAGCTTTAGGAATTATTAATGTTGTATGCAATTATTTCTCAAGATGTAGAGGATAGTTTTAAAAAACGCATAGGCGCTAGACCTGATCATGTTGCTCGTTTAATTCAATTAAAAGATGAAGGTCGCCTTATTTTGGCAGGACCTCATCCTGCTATCGACTCAATAGATCCAGGTGATGCAGGTTTTACAGGGTCACTTATTGTTGCTGAGTTTGAAAATCTTAAAGAGGCGCGCTCCTGGGCTAACGAAGATCCTTATGTTGCTGCTGGCGTATATTCAAGCGTTGTTGTTAAAAATTTCAATAAGGTTTTGCCTTAAATGATTTCCATAAAGGAGATTCTTTGCTGGATAATTTAGACTTTTTTGACAAATGTAGCTCAATCAAAAACTTGAATAATGATTACAGTTAAAAATTTATCAAAACATTTTGGTGGAATCAAGGCTGTTGACGGTGTTGACCTGCATATTGATAAGGGTTCTATTACAGGCTTAGTTGGTCCTAATGGTGCAGGAAAAACTACAATGTTTAACCTTATCGCTGGACTTTATCAGCCAACAGAAGGCGAAATCATATTAGATGGTGAAGACGTAACAAGCTTAACTTCTCACCAACTTTTTCATAAAGGACTCTTAAGAACATTTCAAATAGCCCATGAGTTTCCAACCCTAAGTGTCTTGGAAAACTTAATGATGGTGCCTGCAAATCAGTTAGGTGAAAGCTTGATGAATACTTGGTTAAAGCGCAAACAAATTCATGTTCAGGAGAGAGGGCTTCAAAAAAAAGCAGAAGAAGTTATCGATTTCCTGAGTATTAGCCACCTTAAGAATGAAAGAGCGGGTAATCTTTCTGGTGGCCAAAAAAAATTGCTAGAGTTGGCTCGAACTATGATGGTTGATGCTAAGGTTGTTCTTTTAGATGAAGTTGGCGCAGGCGTTAATCGAACACTCCTTAATCAGATTGGTGATGCCATATTAAGGCTTAATTCAGAAAGAGGGTATACATTTTGCATGATTGAGCACGATATGGATTTCATTTCAAGACTTTGCAATCCAGTAGTAGTTTTAGCTGAGGGTCGAATTTTGACAAGCGGCACCCCTGATGAAATTAAAAGTAGTGATGCGGTTATTGAGGCCTATCTAGGTAAAGGAATTAAGACCGAGGCTACGAGTTAATGGCTTATCTTGAAGGTAAAAATTTAGTTGCATCATATGGAGTAGTTCCAATACTCCATGAATGCTCTGTTGAAGTTGAAAAAGGTGAGCTTGCAGTAATTGTTGGTCCAAATGGTGCAGGAAAGTCTACTGTAATGAGAGTATTGCTCGGGATGCTGGAGGCAACTTCAGGTTCAGTAACGCTAGATGGAAAAGATATTTCAATGCTTTCTACTCAGGACCGAATTAGCCATGGATTAGCATTTGTTCCACAAACAAAAAATGTTTTCCCTTCAATGACAGTTGAAGAAAATCTTCAGATGGGTGGTTTTATTAGACAAGATGACATCAATAAAACAATTGAAGAGGTCTACGCGCTTTTTCCAATTCTCTATGACAAACGCAAACAACTTGCAGAACAGCTTTCGGGTGGCCAAAGACAACAGGTTGCATTTGGAAGGGCTATGATGACGAAACCTTCAATTATGCTTTTAGACGAGCCAACAGCAGGTGTCTCACCAATAGTGATGGATGAGATTTTTTCTAATATTTTGGACGTTAGAAATGCTGGTATGGCTGTTCTTATGGTTGAGCAAAATGCACAGCAAGCTCTTAATATAGCTGATAAGGGCTACGTTTTAGTATCTGGACGTAATGAGCATACTGGAACTGGTAAAGAGCTCATAAATAACCCTGAAGTTAGAAAAAAGTTTTTAGGAGGTTAGATGACATCAGACTCAATTGATATTATTAATGCATTTGCCTTACTAACTAATTTTGTAATTCTTCCTGCATTATCTTATGGCTCACAATTAGCATTGGGAGCACTAGCTGTAACTTTAGTTTATTCAGTATTGAGGTTTTCTAATTTTGCTCAAGGCGATAGTATGGCGTTTGGGACCATGATTGTTATATTACTTACTGGTTTTATGATTAGTAGAGGGTGGACAATTTCAGGAATTCCCACTGCTCTATTAGTAATCCCTATAGCTATAGTTTTTACCTCAATGTACTTGCTTACAATCGATAGACTGATTTATCGGCACTATCGAAAAATAAAAGCAAAATCAATTACGATCGTAATGTCCTCAATAGGAGTTATGTTTGTTACTGGCGGAATAGTCAGGTTCGTATTAGGCGCGACTGCGCAAAAATTTGAAGATGGTGAGAGGTTTATTTTTTCTGTTAGAGAGTTTAAGGCTTATACTGGCCTTGAACAAGGAATTGCTTTTAAAACATCTCAATTTTTAACTATTACCATCGCTTTTTTATTAGTGGCTTTTGTATTTTACTTTTTACAAAAAACTAAAACGGGTAAGGCTATGAGAGCTTATTCTGACAATAAAGAACTAGCACTTCTTTCTGGTATTGATCCAGATAAGATGGTTCAAATAACTTGGTTAATAGTTGCAGCTCTTACTACAATTGCTGGCGCCCTTTATGGATTAGATAAAGGCTTCGCACCTCAACAATATCATTTATTACTCTTACCAATTTTTGCCTCTGTCATTGTTGGCGGTATTGGCTCTCCAATTGGGGCTATTGCAGGTGCTTTCTTAGTAGCATTTTCTGAAATACTCCTTACTTATGCCTACAAAAAGTTTTTAATATATTTATTACCACTATCGATGCATCCTTCGTCTTTGGTTCAGCTTATTGGTACTGAGTATAAATATGCAATATCCTTTGTTATTTTGGTTATTGTTCTTTTAATAAAGCCTACTGGGTTATTTAAAGGTAAGGTGATAGTTGATGAATAATCTAAATAATATTTGGCAATCGTATAGAGCAATTATTACTTTCTCCATTATGGGTTTTGTACTTTTATTTGTTGGTTTTAATCAGTCATGGGCACTTGTAATAGGCATTATTAACATGTCTTTGATTTCAGCTATTATGGCCTTAGGTGTAAATATCCAATGGGGTTATGCTGGATTATTTAATGTTGGAATTATGGGGTTTGCCGCCTTGGGAGGCGTTAGTGTTGTTTTAATTTCTCAGCAACCTGTAACTGAGGCGATAGATGCTGGCGGTATAAAGATGCTTCTTGCTTTGGCTCTAGGAGCTGCAACGATTGCCGCAGGAGTTTTATTAAACAGAAGGGGAATCAATAAATGGTTAATATCTCTAATCGTAGTTATTGGCTATCTCTTTACAAGATTTTATTTCTCTGAGGCTTCAAAATTAATTGAAAAAGTAGATCCTGCAATTACAGGTTATTTAGGCGGTTTTGGACTTCCTATAATGCTCTCTTGGATAGTGGGTGGCTTAGCTGCAGCTGCAGCGGCATGGTGGATTGGAAAAATTACCTTAAGCTTAAGATCTGATTATCTTGCGATAGCAACTCTTGGAATTTCTGAAATTATTATTTATGTCATCAAAAATGAAGACTGGTTTGTACGGGGACTTAAAAATGTTTATGGACTTCAAAGACCTGTTCCTTACGAAGTTGATATGCAAAAATCAGAATGGCTTCAAAATATTGTTGCTTGGATTCATAAGTCAGAGTTGCAGTTTTTGTCTCAATCAGAGCAAATTGATAAGCTAGGTGACTATGTTCGAGAGGCATCAGTCGTATTTGTAAAGCTAAGTTATTCAGGTTTATTTCTTGTAATTTTAGTCGCCTTTATTATTCTTTCTAATCTTGCTTTAAATTCTCCATGGGGCAGAAAAGTAAGGGCAATAAGGGATAATGAAGTGGCAGCCTCTGCGATGGGTAAGAATATTACGCGTCAACATCTACAAATTTTTGTTATTGGATCAGCAATTGTCGGTGTCGCTGGTGCATTATTAGTAACTTATGATGGGATATTTATTCCTACTGCATATCAGCCCCTTCGATTTACTTTTTTAATTTGGGTGATGGTTATTGTTGGAGGGTCAGGTAATAATCTAGGGTCGGTTCTAGGGGCTTTTATTATGTGGTTTATTTGGATTCAGTCTGGCCCTATAGGTCTTTGGGTGGTTGAAATGCTTGGTAATTATGTTCAAGAAGGAAATACATCACTAGAATTTATAGAAGATCGAGTCCACTATCTAAGACTTATCTTTATGGGCAGCATAATGCTCTTGATTATGAGATTTTCTCCTGGCGGAATTCTTCCAGAGAAAAATAAAGAACTGTAATATGCTCTTTAAATTGGGCTGAAATGAACTATTCTAGAAAGGTTTAGTTCATTTTTTTTTATAATATTTTTAACACAAACTACAGGAAACTGTTTATCATTAAGGGGATTCCCATAAGAAATACGCTTTAATACTTTATTAGGTGTAGGGACTCTTTTTTATATTTTAGGAGACGAAATGAAAGGTTATTTAAAAACAACAGCTGGATTTGTATTATCAGCTACGATGGCATCAGTATCACATGCTGATGTAACTATAGGAGAGCTACAAGGATTTACTGGACCGCTTGAATCAATGATTGGCGCGATGTCTGGTGGTGCAAACTTAGCAGTAACTGAGGCTAATGCTTCTGGTAACTACCTCCAAGGAACAATCAATGTTGTGCAGGGCGATTCAGTATGTATCGATCCAGCCGTTGCGATTGCTCAAGCAGAAAAAATGATTAATGATGATAATGTTATGGCTATTATGGGTCCTAACTGTTCAGGTAATACTGGTGCAGTTATAACCAACGTGCTTGTACCTAATGGTATTGTTTCAATTTCACCATCAGCTACTTCACCTGCTTTAACAACTCTAGAAGACGGTGGATGGTTCTTTAGAACTGCTCCTTCAGATGCTAGACAGGGTCCAGTACTTGCAAGTATTGCAATGTCAAGAGGACAAACTGATATGGCTGTAACTCACTCAAACAGTGACTATGGTAAAGGTTTGGCTGATGCATTCGTAACTGCTTATGAAGCTATGGGCGGAACAGTGACAGTTATGGCTGGACATGACGACGACAAGGCTGACTATTCAGCTGATGTTGCTGCATTGTCTGCAGGTGGCTCAGCTACTTTAGCTGTATTAGGTTATGCTGATACTGGTGGTAGAGGAATTATTGCTGCTTCTGAAGATACTGGTGCATTTTCTGACTATGTATTTGGTGACGGTATGATCAGTGAATTAACTTCAGGCGCGGTTGGAGATGGTTCTTGGGGCACAATTGCATCTCCAGATGCAGATTTAGTTGATATCTGGACAGCAGTAGCTTCTGCTGGTGGTGTTGATGGTTCTGGTGCATATGCAGGTGAATCTTATGATGCTATGGCATTGATTATTCTTGCTTCACAGGCTGCAGGTTCAACAGACAGAGCAGCTATTCAAGCACAAGTATTGAATATTGCTAACGGTCCAGGTTTCCAGTGTCAAGCTGGTGAATTAGCAACTTGCTTGAAAATGATTTCAGGCGGCGTTGTTGTTGACTATGTTGGTGCTACTGGTGTTGAATTAGATGCAGGTGGAACAGCTAATGGCTCATATGCAGAGCGTGAAGTTATTGGTGGTGCATTTACTAACGTAAAAATCCACAAGTAATAAGCTTTAAATTTTGACTAAAAAAGCCCGTCTTATGATGGGCTTTTTTTATTTTTAAAATTTCTATTTATTTATGAATTTACAACATTTTCTTAGACTGGTATTATATTAACTTAGATTGAAGAAAAATAAGGGTAATCAAAATGAATAATAATGAGATCTTAGAAGGTATAAAAAAAGCTTTTAAACTTTCAGTGGATAAGCTTGATAACCATTACATGTTTTATCTAGATGAGATGGTTACTCCTAAGCTTATAACTCTTTTCTATTGGATACTGTTATTTGCCTTTATAACAAAAGGGCTTGGAGATATATTTCTTGAGGGCGATTTCTGGCGTGGCCTAGTCTGGGTAATTGGAGGTTCTTTAGCCTCTCGAGTAGCCTGTGAAATGGTGGTAATTCTATTTAGAATTAATGAAAACTTAAATGAAATTAATGAAAAAACTAGTGAGAATGACTCTCTAAGTAGCACTAGTTTTGAAAAAGATTACTACAAGCATTAATAAAAATAATATTAGATTATTTAGTCTACAATAGGCGTTTTTCTTACGTAAGTTTTTGCTTTATGAATAAAGGCATCCTACTTGTCCTTTCAGGCTATCTGATGTGGGGAGCGTTCCCTCTTTATTGGACATTACTGAATCATGTTAACCCGTCTGAAGTTCTGGTTCACAGGATCCTTTGGTCAGTGCCTGTATTATTTATATTAGTCTACTTCAAGCCATCTTGGCTAGCAAATTTCAAATCTTCAATATCTTCAAAAAAAGAGCTACTTTTCTTATTTTTAACGGCTATCCTCATCACCATTAATTGGGGCGCATATATTCTTTCAGTAAATTTAGAAAGAGTTGTGGAAGCCTCTATGGGTTATTTTTTATCACCTGTAATAAGTATGTTGGGCGGCTATATTTTTTTCCATGAAAGGATTTCAAAACTTAAGCAGTGGGCTGTTTTTTTTGCAACAATAGGCGCCCTTTATTATGTTTTCAGTGGTGACTCTTTCCCATGGCTTGGCCTTCTCATTGGACTTACTTTTTCATCTTATGGGGTTGCTAGAAAAGCAATGGTGACATCAGCAGTTCCAGGCCTTTATATCGAGACACTTCTACTCTTGCCATTTATTTTGATATTTAGTTTATGGTTTTATGTAAATTATGACTTGGCTATTTTTAATGTAAATCTATCAACAGATATTTTATTAATTTTGGCAGGAATTGTTACTGTGATACCTTTGGCATTATTCACTGCTGGAACAAAATTGCTTCCCATGACAACTGTAGGCATATTATTCTTAATTACCCCTTCGTTACAATTTTTAGTTGGCTATGTGTTGTATGATGAGTCTGTAAACTTCAATCAATTATTAGGATTTATGGCTGTTTGGATTGGACTTATTGTTTATTGTTATGCGCTTATAAAGGAGAAATAGTTAACTTAATGAAGCCCCCCTTTACTATAAAAAACGATCAATTGATAATGCTTTAATTTCAGCTGAATTTTGCTCACCTTCTATTAAGCTACATAATAAATTAGCTGATGTTGCTGCATGAGTTAATCCATAGTGACCATGACCACAATTATAAAAAACTCTGTCTATTTTTAGAGATTTAGATATCACTGGCACAGAGTCTGGAGTTGAAGGGCGACTTCCCATCCAATAATTTGCATTCTCTACATTTAACCCTGGAAACAAATCCTGGCTAATGCGAGCAAGAGAATTGAAATAATTTGGATTTGCTGGTCTATTAAGATGGGCATATTCGGCCCACCCACCAATTCGAAGTCCACTTACTAAACTTGTTGCAACAATACCTCGATCTGCAAATACAATTGGTATGTCAATATTAATATTTGATAAAGGAATTGTTAAGTTATATCCTCGCTCTGCTGTAATGGGTAAAAAGTCACCTAAAGATTTTGCTAAAGAAACAGAATTAATTCCTGCTGCAATAACTACTGCATCATATTTACTATTTCCTCTGTCAAAATTAATTAAGATGGAATTTAATTTTCCACTTACACTATTAACTCGCTCCTGGCGAAAGGTAACTCCGTTCATTTTTGCTGAATCAGCAAGGCCCCGAACTATGTCTAATGGCTCACTTACTTTAGCCCAATGATGAGATAAGTATGCATACTTAAATTTTTCATTAATAGTTGGAGTAATTTTAGCTATTTTTTTAGCATTTAATACTTCGCTACTAAAGCCTCGAGTATTTCTTTCATCCCAACTTTTGATGCTTTTATTAAAGCTCAGCTCATTATCATAGATGAATGCACATCCATTTTGCTCAAGCTTTTCGGCGATATTACAATACTCTAATAATTCTTTAGTGTCTCTAATAGAGTTATGACAAAGATAGCTTAATGCATCTGTTGCCCTTTTGAAGCGATTTACATTTGAGGTAAGTAAAAACCGCCAAAACCAGGGAATTTGTGGCCAAAAATCTTTAAGTGGGACTTTTAATGGCGCATCAGAATCCGTGAGCATTTTTAATGCCTTCCAATGAATTCCAGGTGTACTCAAAGGAAAAATATCAGAAGCTCCAATATGGCCTGCATTTGCTTTTGATGACCCACCTTCTCCTGGATAATAAGGATCAAATACAGTAACTTCGTAGCCTTTCCGATTAAGGGCACATGCGCTTGCCATACCTACAATACCCGCCCCTATTATCGCCACTGAAGAGCTTGAAGATATTTGTACGTTTGGCACTATCTATTACTAGCTAAGTAAATCAAAAGCGTCACCCCAACAATCTGAAACTTTAAAGCCTAATGGGTATGGATCACTGGGGTCTACGCCTACCTGATGAATTCCATGAATCCAGCCTCGACCAGAGACTCTTGGAAGGATGCCACTCTTTCCTGCAATAGTCTTCTTAGCAACTATCTCAACTTGGAACTCACTATCGATGATTGATCTTGCTTTAAGGCTCTGACCAACTTTAACTTGACCTCGGGCCTCCATTACAGCAAGACGAGCAGAATTACCAGTGCCGCAAGGAGAGCGATCAATTCGACCTGGTGGAAGAATTGTTGCACCCTTCATTACGCCATCATCATCATGCCCAACAAACATTGTGTAAGAAATGCCTTTTAAGTCTTCAAGCTCAGGATGTTTTATATCTAACTGACTATTGACCGCCTTATGAATTCTGGTCCCTATATCAACAAGTTGACGGGCATTTTCTGGCAAAATTTTCAAATCAAACTGGGCAGGGTCAATTAAGGCATAAAAAATACCACCAAAAGCAATATCAACACTTACTGCCCCTAACCCCTCTACTTCAATAATCGCATCAAGTTGATCTGCGTATGAAGTCGTCATATCTAAAGTCACTCTCTCGCATTTTCCATTATTACATTCAGCACTTGCTCGAACAAGTCCAGCAGGAGTATCAATTGTAACAATAGTCTCAGGCTCCTTCATCTCTATCATTCCAGTTTCAAGAAGAACTGTTACAAGGCAAATACTGTTTGATCCTGACATGGCATGAGCCTTGTCGCCTTGCAAGATCAAAAAACCTATATCCGCTTCTTTATTTGGAGCATCAAAAATGAGATTTGTAGACATTTGAGCATAGCCACGGGGCTCAAATACTAAAAAACGACGCAAACTATCGTCAACTTCATTAATATAATTCATTTTTTCCAGCATAGTGTTACCTGGAATATCTATTACCCCACTAGTTACTATTCGACCCACCTCTCCTTCTGCATGAGCCTCAACCATAGTTATAGTTTTTTTCCAGCGCATTATCTAAGGGCTTTTAATAAAAGTAATTTCATTGTTTAATTGGCCATGTATCTGAAAGGCGATATCCTCCAGGCCAAGGGTCCTCAGGGTCAAGCATAAGCTGATGAGTTCCAGTAATCCAAGCCCTTCCACGAATTGAAGGAATAATAGCCTTCTTTTTACCCACCATCGTCTCCTCAACTATACTGCAATCAAAGCGAGAATCAAGAATTGAGCGACCAATCATGCGGTCTCCTTTTTGAAGTTCACCTTTTGCGTGAAGAGCTGCCATACGAGCAGAGCAGCCAGTTCCACACGGTGAGCGATCTAATTTACCTGGGTCTATTACAACACTATTACGACTAACTTTCACACCCTCTTCTTCAAATAAAGGAAGTGCAAGCTCGCAGAATGAAATATGCTTCCAGTCAGAATTAGTTGGGTGATTAAAGTTAAGCTGTAGGTTAGCAGCCGCAGTTATTTTTGAACCAATTTCAGCTAAATCTTTAGCCTCATCAGGCTTAATTTCAAAGCCAAGTTCAGCAGCATTAACAATAACAAAGCTATCTCCTCCATAGGCAGTGTCGACCTTAAGAGAGCCTAAGCCTTCAACTTCAATATGAATATCTAGCTGGTCAGCAAAAGAAGCTACATTGTGAACCTCTATACTTTTAGCTTTCCCATTTTCACAATATGCCTTTACTGGAACTAGTCCTCCTGGAGCTTCAAGGACAAACTCAGTAATCGGCTCTCTCATCTCAATCATTCCTGTATCAAGTAAAACAGTTGAAACACAAATCGAGTTTGAGCCGGACATTGGTGGTGTATGTTCGGGCTCCATCACTATAAAGCCTTGATGAGCATTTGGATTTTGTGCTGGTACTAATAGGTTTACATGTTTAAAAACACCGCCCCTTGGCTCATTTAAAACAAATTGACGCAATTTTTGATCCTGATTAATCCACAGCGCTTTATCCCACAGACTATCACCCTTAGGTGGAGCGACGCCTCCAACAATCACATTTCCTACTTCACCTTCTGCATGACAGGAGACTATATGAATCAACTTACTGCTTTTCATTAAATGTCCTCACTGATATCAATCCATAAAGTTTTAGTCTCAGTATATTGATCATGAGCCATAAGTGAATTATCACGACCACCAAACCCTGATAGCTTATAGCCACCAAAAGGGGTTGATATATCACCTTCTCCATAACAATTTACAGAAACAGTCCCCGCTTGAAGAGCTCTGCCGTATTTATGAGCCTTAGTCACACTGGAAGTAAATAATGATGCTTGAAGTCCATAACATGTATCATTCGCAAGATCGATGGCTTCTTTATCACTATCAACAGTCATCATTACAAATACAGGGCCAAAAACCTCTTCTTTAGCAATGATCATTTCTGCAGTAACTCCACTAAAGAGGGTAGGCTCAATAAACAATCCTTCTCCTGAATTAATTGCATTACCACCTTCAATTAATTCAGCTCCTTCACTTTTAGCTACCTCAATGTAACCCAAAATCTTGTCATATTGCTCTTTGGAAATTATTGCCCCCAACTGGTTTTCTGGGTCTAAAGGGTCACCTGTATGCCAATCTTTCATTTTCTCTCTGACCTTTTCAAGCAATGTATCTTTCAAACTCTTATGAACTATTAGGCGAGAATTAGCAGTACAATTCTGTCCCATATTCCAAAGAGCAGCAAAAACAATATGCTCAGCAACACCATCAAGATTATTGGCATCAGAAAGAACTACAGCAGGATTTTTACCACCACACTCAAGAATAATTTTCTTTAAATTACTTTGTCCTGAAAATTCTAAAAATAATCGTCCTACTTCAGTTGACCCCGTGAAAGAAATTGCATCAATATCTAAATGTCTCCCCATTGGCTCACCAACATCTGGTCCTTCACCAGGGAGGACATTGAGAACTCCTGGGGGAATTCCAGCTTCAGTTGCCAGTTCAGCAACTCTAAGTGCAGTCATTGATGTTTGTTCTGCTGGCTTAACAATAACGCTATTACCACCGGCGAGTGCTGGGGCAATTTTCCAAGCCAGCATCATTAAAGGAAAGTTCCAAGGCAACACACAACCAACAACACCTAATGGCTCACGTGTAATGAGGCCAACAGCATCCACATTCGCTGGTGAGATTTGATCATACATTTTATCTATAGCCTCGGCATGCCACTGAATAGTGACTATCGTTTCAGGAAGATCAGTAAGTTCACACTCACTAATAGGCTTTCCACTTTCTAAACTTTCAAGCACTGCAAGCTCTGTCTTATTCTCTTCAATAAGTTGAGCTAACTTCAATAAAACTGCTTTACGTTCGCTGGGATGTTTATTAGCCCACTCACCAGAATTAAAGGCATCTCGTGAAACTTTAACAGCATAATTAACGTCAGAATCATCACAGGCCGAAATATTAGTAATAACAGATCCAGTTGCAGGATTAATTGACTCCATAACCTTTCCAGCTTTTGATTTCTGGAATCTTCCATTTATAAATGGATCTGTTGGAAACTGTATTTTCGCAGCAATATCTATATAATCATTTTTACTAAGAAGGCTTGACATTTTTTACTCCTTTTAATTTAGAATTGAGTGAAGCGAAGCACGAGTTTTATCTATTACACTAATCATTTCCCTCTTAAGGGCGTCGTCAATTGGAAGCAAAGGTAATCGAACCTTTCCACCTGGACGACCCTGTTGTTCACATCCGAGCTTAACACATTGCAGGAATTTACCACCTTGCTCCAAAGCCTGCATAAGAGGCATAAAAGCACTCATAAGAGCTCTTCCTTTCTCAAAATCAGACTGTTTTCCAAGTAAATCCATTAACTGGACACACTCTGATGGGAAAAAATTAGCTGTAGCACATACCCAAGATTTTGCCCCCCAAGCAGCAAACTCAAGAACTTGCTCTTCACCACCAACAGCTAACTCAATTGAAGGATAGTTATTTGATAATAACGGAAGCCTAGAATAGTCACCACTTGACTCTTTTATTGCTGCAACTAGAGGATTTTTTGCAACTATGGATAGAAAATCCTCACCCATCTCAACACCAGTTCTTCCAGGATAGTTATAAAGCATAATTGGTAATTCCGTTGCTTTAGCTATTGTAATAACATGATGTGCTAACTCTTCTTCTGAAGGTAAAGAATATGGTGGGGCGGCGACTAAAAGTGATTTAGCGCCTGCATCAACTGCCGCCATAGAAATATCGAGGCACTCATCAACTCGAATATCATTCACTCCTGCCATAAATTCAACTCGATTATTAATACGCTCTGATGCAAATTTAAATTGCTGAATACGCTCCTCTTTCGAAAGCGCATAAAACTCACCAGTTGATCCACCAACTATAACTCCAGCAACACCATTTTCAATTTGCCAATCTATTACTTCTGCGTAAACATCCCAGTCAACTTCACCATTACTCGCAAAAGGGGTAATAATAGGTGTGTAAATTCCTTTAAATCTCATTTTAGACTCTCCTTATAAATTGTTTATTTTGAAAATAATATACTATATTTCACTTTAATCGATACTTTGTATTTAATTTAAAAGTTTCAATTAAATATAAAAATGTAAATAGAGAAATTGAACTTCCATTTTTAAATTAAAAGTGATAAGATATTGCCAGCATTGGATTACTCAGATGAGCAACTCAGTGTTATATTTAAAATTAATAGGAGAAATATATGACAATGTTTTCTAAAACATTAGTATCGCTTACTACTGCAGCTTTGCTGCTTACAGGCGCAACTACAGCTTCTGCAGATAAACTAGATGATGTTATTGATGCTGGAGTTCTAAGATGTGGAGTAGTACTAGATTTTCCACCAATTGGCTACCGTGATGCAAACAATGAGCCTGCGGGTTTTGATGTTGATTACTGTAAAGATCTTGCAGCTGCATTAGAGGTTGATCATGAAATTATTGCAATTACTTGGGCTGAACGTCTACCATTAATTGTTACTAATCGTGGTGATGTTGTATTTGGAGGTACTTCAGATACTTTATCTCGTGCTAAGACAGTTGGCTTTACAATCCCTTATGCTATTTATTATGCTCAAGCTATTGTTGGAGCTGATAGTGGTATTGTTACTGTCGAAGATATGTATGACAAGAAAGTTGCTGCTGCTATTGGAACTGTTCCCGAACAGGAATGGTTAAAGATAGCAAAAGAACTTGGAATTGAAGGTAATTATCAAGGCTATCAATCTGAGAATGAAGTATTCTTAGCTGTGGCTCAAGGGAAAGCTCATGCTGGTATTACTACCAATACAACAGTATTACCAATAACTCAGCAATTTGATACAGTTATTGCTGGTCCTCGTATGCCATGGGGCACTGACTATACTTCTGTAGTTGGTCCGCGTATGGATGTTACTTGGCTTAACTACCTTAACCTTTTTGTAACGCAGCAAGTTCGTTCTGGCCGTTACCAAGAGCTTTGGGGTAAGTATGTTGGTGGCGAAGCGCCTGAATTACGTATTCCTGGTGTTTACTACTAATAGTTAATTTTAATATGGCCGGCTTGCCGGCCATTTTTTTAAAAGTCATTTATGGATTATAATTTCCATTGGAGACCAGTCTTCAAGACCCTTCCTGATTTATTACAATCAGCAGTATTAACTTTGGAAGTTGCAATTCTTTCAATGATTTTGGGTATATTATTTGGACTAGCACTCTCTCTCATCAGAATTAACATGACAGGACCATTAAAATGGTTTGCTGTTTCTTGGATTGAGTTGGCTCGAAATACTCCAGCACTATTACAATTATTTTTCTTTGGATTTGGGCTCGGAGCATTTGGAATTCACTTTAGTCCATTCCTTATAGTATTGATGGGCTTAACATTTAATAATGCTGGTTATTTAGCTGAAAATTTTCGTGGTGGATTTAATGCTATTCCAGATACCCAAATAAAAGCCTCACTAAGTCTTGGAATGAACAGTTTCCAAACTTACACTAGAATTATCATTCCTCAAGTTCTGCGAATTGTTTACCATCCTATGACCAACCAAATGGTTTGGGCAGTTTTAATGTCCTCCCTAGGTATGTTGGTTGGATTTCGTGAGCTTTCAGGCGAAACACAATTCTTTGCATCTAAAACTTATCGAATTTTCGAATATTTTGCTGTTACAGCAGTAATTTACTACGTTCTTGTTAAAATTATTCTTGGTGCATCAAGATTAATGGCAAATCGTCTTTTTAAATACTAAGAGCCTATTAATGGAATCAGCAGCAACTTATTTTTCTGGATTCAGCCCTAATGATTTATGGTTTCTTGGTGAAGCGGCTTTAAGGACTCTATGGATTTCTTTTTGGGCAATCAGTATTGGATCTATTTTTGGAATATTTCTAGGTTTAGCTCTCAGTGTATCAAGATTATTAGCATTTACGCTTGGAACAGTACTAGATATTTTCCGCTCAGTTCCATTAATTATTCAACTAGTTTTATTTTTTAATTTTGCACCAATTATTGGCCTCAGACTTAATCCCTTTGAAGCAGGACTAATTGTTCTTACTGTATATACCTCAGCTTATGTTGCAAACGTAGCTAGAGCTGGCATTGAGGCAGTTGGAATCCCAATGAGGCGAGCAGCACGAAGTTTAGGTATGAACTATTGGCAAGATTTGCGTTATGTTGTTTGGCCAATTGGTCTTCGTGCTGTATTGCCTGCTTGGGTTGGAGTTGCACTAGGAGTTTTAAAGGATAGTGCACTAGTATCAATACTTGGATATGTTGAGCTTTTAAAGGCCTCCCAAATACTTATGACTCGAACCCAAGAGGCTATCCTCGTACTATCGATTGCTGGTGCGTTCTATTTTGCTTTATCTTATCCAATTTCTTATTATGCTACTCGACTTGAACAAAGGTGGTCTGAATGATTAAAATTACTAACCTACATAAACAATATGGTGAACTTAAAGTACTAAAGGGCATAGATCTTGAAGTGCCAAAAGGAGAAGTCTTAAGTGTGATAGGCTCCTCAGGCTCAGGTAAATCAACATTACTTTACTGTATTAATGGGCTTGAGCCCATTCAAAAAGGGCAAATCATCGTAGATGATATCGATGTTCATGCAAGTGATACAAACCTTAACTCAGTTCGCCAAAATATGGGTATGGTGTTTCAACAATGGAACAGCTTCCCTCATTTAACAGTCCTTGAAAATGTAGCCCTAGCTCCTAAAATAGTAAGTAAACACTCTAAATCAGAGGCTCTAGAAATTGCTGAAAAGCAACTCCGTCACGTTGGTCTGGGTGATAAGCTTTCTCAATACCCTTCTGCATTATCAGGCGGGCAGCAGCAACGTCTTGCTATTGCACGAGCACTAGCAATGGAGCCTAAATGCATGTTATTTGATGAAGCAACATCTGCTCTAGATCCTGAGCTTGTTGGAGAGGTTCTTGATACTATTAGACTTCTTGCTGATGAGGGAATGACGATGATTTGTGTGACCCATGAAATGGGATTTGCTCGTGAGGTCTCTGATAGGGTAGCATTTTTTCACGAAGGTAAGATTGAAGAAATAAACCAAGCTGAAAAACTATTTGGATCTCCGAAATCTAAATATCTACAAAAGTTTCTATCAAAAGTTAAAACATAGAGCTTAACTACTTACTGGAGTTTATCGATGGAAAAACTTTCCAATAACGAAGCCATTATTTTTGTACAAAATAATGTGGAAGGTGATGTTATAGTTTGTAATGAAGGGGTGAGTTTCTGGGGGGGTGTTGATCCTGACACAGGAGTAATTATTGATATTCATCATCCTAATTGTGGAGAGCAGCTTTCTGGAAAAATTGTACTAATGCCAACTTCTCGAGGCTCATGCAGTGGAAGTGGGGTATTGCTGCAGCTTGTGCAAAATGGAAATGCACCAGCAGCACTTATATTTAGAGAAACTGAAGATATTTTAACTCTTGGAGCAATGATTGCTGAAAAACTGTTTAACAAAAAAATTGCCATATTACGTCTGAAGCCGAACATTTATAATTTATTATCTGAACAGAAGTCAGCAAAAATTGATAATCTCAAATTATATTTCTCAAGTACTTTAATTAATTTATGTCAGCCTGATTTAAGTAGAATTTACTTGAATAAGTCAGATAAAAAAATGTTGGCTGGCAATCATGGTAAAGCCACAAAAATTGCAATGGAAATATTATGTTTGATGGCTGCTTCTCAAAATGCAGATAAATTAATCGATATTTCTAGAGGCCATATTGATGGTTGTATCTTAGCGCATGATGCTAATCTTAATTTTGCAGAAAAAATGCTTGATATGGGTGCGCGCGTTATTATTCCAACTACAATGAATGCAATCTCAGTAGACAGGGATAATTGGAAATCACAAGGTGTAGCTCCTGAACTGGGTAATAAAGCTAGCCGACTTGCTGATGCATATGTCAAGATGGGTGCTCATCCTACATTTACATGTGCGCCTTATCTTTTAAGTGAAAAACCAATAAGAGACGAAGTTATTGGGTGGTCTGAGTCAAATGCTGTTGTTTATGCAAATTCTGTAATTGGAGCTCGCACTCAGAAGCATCCAGATTATTTAGATTTATTCATAGCAATGACTGGGCGTACTCCGAATACTGGTGTTTATTTAGAAGAGAATCGAAAGCCTAACTGTGAAATTAGAATATCATTACCTTTGAAATTTGATGAGTCTATTTGGCCAATGATAGGTTGGCTGGCTGGCTATAAATCACCAAATGGAATTCCAGTATTAATTGGCCTTGAAGATATTTCACTGAGTGATGATGATTTAAAAGCTTTATGTGCAGCATTTGGTACAACATCTGCATCTCCAATGTTGCATATTAAAGGGCATACGCCAGAAGGTGAATTGCCAAGCACTCAAGATGCTATTTCTTCAACTATAATGCCTAATGATCTGTTAAATTTGTGGCAAAAATTTAATACTGGAAATAACAAGATAGATCTAGTTGCTATTGGGAGTCCGCACGCATCTTTTGCCGAGTGTATGAAGTTTTTGAAATTGTTATTGGAAAAAAATCAAACTGTTATTGTTCCAACTATTTTGACTGTTGGGCGAGAAACTCTTGCAAAATTAAGAGATAACGGGAATTTAAATCAACTTTCCAAATTAGGAGTTCAAGTTGTCCCTGATATTTGTTGGTGCTCAATAACTGAACCAGTTTTTCCATCAAAGACACAATCATTAATTACTAATTCTGGTAAATACGCTCACTATGGTGAGGGTTTGACAGGGCGAAATATACGGTTTGGAAGTTTGAGCGACTGTGCAATGGCTGCTTTAAGTGGGTTTGTTAATGATGAGCTGCCTAATTGGCTGAATTCCCCTACTTAAAATATTTTTTGAAATCTTAAATATCCATGTTAAGCTAAATAAGTTTATATCAACTGAAACTAAAGTCCAAACTTCGTTTCATCTTTGAGGGAGGGAATATTAATACTTAGCTAGCTGATATTCGCCTTATATTGAGAATTTGATGAAAAATACTAAAAATATGATTCCTACAATTTTTAAAACATTGCATGTGTCAAATTTAGATGAATTAGGAGAGCTTTATAAAAATTGGGATGACTATGAGCATGACGTTATTCAATTGGCTGGTTACGTTGGGCATCTTGTCACAACTGAAATTTTACTTAGATATCTAGATAATAAAAAAGCTAAAATCTTAGATGCAGGTTGTGGAACAGGACTAGTTGGCCATATTCTTTTCAACAAAAGCTATAAAAATATTGTTGGCATAGATTTTTCACAGGAAATGCTCAATAGGGCGCTTAAAAAAAATGTTTATCAATCACTAAGTCTAGGTGATTTAACTCAAAAACTTGATTTTGAAGATGATACTTTTGATGCAGTTATTTGTGCAGGTACTTTCACATGTGGTCATGTTGGTCCTGAAGCTCTTAATGAGATCATAAGAATAACTAAAAGTGGAGGTTATATAAGTTTTACTGTTCGAAAACAAGAATGGGAGGCATCGCCCTATGAAAAAATTATTAGAGATCTAGAAAATTCTGGGTTATGGATTCAAATTGAGCGACACACTTCAGAATACAACACTCAAGAAGGTATAAACTGTCAATTATGTTTATTTCAAGTAACTATATAAATAGTATGATTTCAGTTCTTTCCATTTAAGATAAAGCTACTTATTTTCAAGTCGAGCACTTAAGAATGAGTCCTGCATTCCTGCATTTGCTGCATTTTTATAAATTTCTAAAAATACCTCAGTAATAGCAGAAGCATCAGGCTGATCTTTCAAAAGATCCGATATATATTCCATATCTTTAACCGTATTAGCAATAGTAAAAACATAACCATCATGACTTCCTGCAATTGCCTTGGGTGCGATTCGATCTAGGCTCATTGAATGCCCAGAACCTTGTGATGCAAGTTTATAAAATTTCTCCCAATCAACTCCAAGGTTATTTGCTGCTTTCATTGCCTCAACAACCAAAGTTGCGGTGCCAAGTGCTAGAAAGTTAGAGACGAGTTTAGTTTTTGCTCCCATTCCCAACTCACCGAGCCACTCAATTTGAGCACAACAGGGTTTAAGAATATTACTAGCAATTTTAAAATCACCCTCATCGCATCCAACTATTGCTCCCAGCATAGCATCCCATGACTGTTTTTGACCACCCGTAAGAGGTGCCTCAACATATTTTAGTTTTGCTTTTTTTGCGTTTTTGCCCAACTCCTCTACTGATACTAATTCATTGGTTGTACAGTCAATAATTAGAGTTCCTGGAGAAAGTAAGGGAAATAACTCATCACATACTGAGATTGCAATTTTTGAACTTGGAAGACATAAAATAAAGCTATTGCAGCAACTTACCATATCAGATAATGACGCCATCTCCATCGCGCCTAATGCCACAAGCTCTTCGATAGGGCGCCTATTTTTATTAGCAATAATACTTACCTCATTACCAGCTTTAAGTAGATTTTGAACCATACCTTGGCCCATAATTCCAGCGCCAATGAATCCAATTTTATTTTTTTTATCCATTTTTTTATATGATTTTTACTAAAGACTCCATCCACCATCCACAATCTGAAAGGTACCTGTAGTGAATTTTGAGTCATCACTTGCAAGGTGAATAAGAATGCCTGTAACCTCTTCTGCAGATGCAAACCTACCAATTGGTTGGCGGGCTAAAAACTCTTTTCTTGATTTTTCATAGTCTCCACTATCATGCATTCTTTGTTCTATAGAAGGTGTCAATATTGTTCCTGGGCAAAGTGCATTACATCTTATACCCTCACTAACATAATCAGCAGCTACAGCACGCGTAAGTCCAAGAATAGCAGCCTTTGTGGAGCCATAAAGGCAGCGGTTTGGAGCGCCCTTTATTGATGAGGCTACAGATGCCATATTAATAATAGACCCGTCTTTTTTTTCTAGCATTCCAGGTAAGTAGGCTCTGATAAGACGGAATTGGGATCTAACATTTAATGTAAAGGAAAAGTCCCAGTCATCATCAGACATATCCAAAATAGTGCCATTATGTACAAACCCTGCACAATTAAATAAGGTAGTCAAAGGTCCTGTTTTTTCTGGAGCTTTAGCAATTGCATCTGGATCCATAACATCCAACTCAAAAGTTTTAATTTCTTTATTTTCTGCAGATAGAGTTTCTAAAGCATCTGTATTTATATCTGTCGCAAAAACCTTAGCACCTTCATTAGCCATAGCTATTGCAGCTGCGCGTCCCATACCTTGTCCAGCAGCTGTTATCAAAACTTTCTTACCCATCAACCTATTCATCAGATTAACTCCTTAACAATGTTAGTTTAAATTTTTTTTAATATTATAAGTACTATTTGATTTTTATTAAAGTAAGTAAGTAATATATAATTTATTTTTTTTTCATAGGATGGACTATGTCTTACCTTACTAAGCTTAAAGGTTCTCCGGCATCCATTCCACTAAGACCATCATTCAAAGAAATAAGCTTTATTTCTTTAGGTGTTTTCCTAGCAGCTAGTGTAATTGGATTCTTAGCGTACTTCACCAATGAGCCTATTATTATGGGCTCATTTGGTGCATCAATCTTTGTTTTATTTGTACTTCCTGATTCTCCATTTGCGCAGCCTCGAAATGTCATTGTTGGTCACTTTGTTACAACTCTTGTGGGGCTTATTTTTTACCATCTTGTTAGTTCTGATTGGTGGAGTATGGCTTTAGCTTTGGCTTTTGCAATAGCATTAATGCAATTTCTAAGGATTCCTCATCCACCTGCAGGCTCAAACCCATTTATTGTTTTTTTGCTTGGTGCTAATTGGGATTATTTATGGATGCCAACCCTCATAGGCTCAGTATTAATCGTAATGGTAGCAATGCTTTATAACAACTTATCTAAAAATAGAAGTTACCCTAAATACTGGTAACAATTTTTTTTAAATTTTATTTTGAGTTAGTGGTTATATAATGTTACAAGCTTCCTCAAAATCTAATCGTGGTGCTCGGGGACGTAATTTTGACTCATCTCCATAACCAATTCCACAAATAAAAATAGCTTTATTCTTATTATCTGGGAAGAATTCCTGATTTAGTGTCTCCTTGTTAAATCCAAGCATTGGACAGCAATCTAGACCTATAGAGCGAGCTGCAATAATAAAGTATGCGCCTTGGAGCGCTGAGTTAAATTCTGCAACATTTTTTATTATTTTATCTTTGCCTTCGTAAAAAGATTTGGCATCATTATGTGGAGAAAGGGTTGGTAGTGATTCATAAAAATTAGTGTCATAGCTAATGATTACTACAGAAGGAGCTTCCATAGTTTTGTCAATATTTCCCTCATCTAAGGATGGTTTGATTCTATTTTTTGCTTCAGCAGTTTGGATAAATGTAAATCTTGCAGGACAGCAATTGCCAGAGGTTGGTGCAAATTTTAGTAAATCATAGATTTGATGAATTTGATCATTAGTAATATCTTTATTTAACCATCCCTTATGACTGCGTGCTGTTCTAAAGATTGTGTCTAGAGTTTTAGTGGAGAGCATATAGCCTGACCTTATTAATTATTAATTATTAATTATATGTTCTTCTAGTGTATCTTTAATAATAGAATTTGAAAGATATAAAAAACTGAACTATGAAAAATTGTATTTTTTGCTCAATCATTAAGGGCGATATACCCTCTGAAAAACTTTATGAAGATGACAAAGTGTTGGCTTTTAAGGATGTAAATGCACAAGCTCCTGAGCATTTTTTAGTAATACCAAAAGAGCATATTTCTACACCGAATGATGCGACTGATGAGTCTCTGCTTGGCAAACTAAATACTACTGCAGTTATGATTGCTAAAGAGCGTGGATTTTCTGAAAGTGGTTATAGACTTGTAATGAATTGTAATGGTGATGGCTGTCAAAGTGTATTTCATATACACCTTCATTGCTTGGGTGGAAGGCAGTTGAATTGGCCTCCAGGTTAGGCATTTTAAGGAAGATAAATAATTAATCTTAAACGAGTTCAGAGTTGAATTAAAATAACGCCAACTCTAACTCTTTTTTGAGTTAAATTTTCGAAATATAAACTAAGGAAAGAATGAGCCAAAACGGCATTGAGCGACAAAGCGTTGGAGAATATAGTGAGCGCGCTTATCTTGATTACTCGATGTATGTCATACTCGATCGAGCGCTACCCTTTATTGGAGATGGTTTAAAGCCAGTCCAAAGAAGAATCATTTATGCGATGAGTGAGCTTGGACTGAAATCGACTGCAAAATTTAAAAAATCTGCCAGAACTGTTGGTGACGTCTTAGGTAAATTTCATCCTCATGGTGATAGTGCGTGCTATGAAGCAATGGTCTTAATGGCTCAGCCTTTTTCTTATCGCTATCCATTTATTGATGGACAGGGTAACTGGGGAGCCCCAGACGACCCTAAGTCTTTTGCAGCGATGCGTTATACCGAGTCTAAATTATCGCCTTATGCAGATTTACTTCTTGCTGAAATTAATAAAGGCACAGTAAGCTGGACTGATAATTTTGATGGCACCATTCAAGAGCCCCTTCAACTTCCTGCTCAGGTGCCAAATTTACTGCTTAATGGAACATCTGGAATTGCTGTTGGTATGGCGACTGACGTCCCGCCACACAATCTTCTGGAGGTTATAGCTGCGTGTATTCAGCTGCTAGAAAAACCTTCAACTGAGCTTGATGAGCTTATGCAGATTATTCCAGCTCCAGACTATCCAACGGATGCTTATATTGTTAGTTCAAAAGAAGACCTCCGCCAAATGTATGAAACTGGAAATGGCTCAGTCAAAATGAGGGCTGGCTATATTAAAGAGGATGGAGAAATTGTTATTGAGTCTCTTCCCTACCAGACATCAGGAGCTAAGGTTATTACTCAAATTGCTGCACAGATGCGTAATAAAAAACTTCCATTAGTTGAGGATCTTCGCGATGAATCAGATCATGAAAACCCAACTCGATTAGTAATTGTTCCAAGGTCTAATAGAGTCGATTGTGAGCAATTAATGCTTCATTTATTTGCAACTACGGATCTTGAGAAAAATTATCGAGTCAATATGAATGTTATTGGTTTAAATGGCAAGCCTCAAGTAAAGCCATTGATTCCTTTACTTAAAGAGTGGCTAGAATTTAGAATGCAGGTTGTTGTTAATAGACTCCAATCTCGATTGGATAAAATTTTAGATCGGCTGCATATTCTTGATGGCTTACTAATAGCTTATCTTAATATTGATGAGGTTATTGCAATCATTCGCCGTGAAGAAAAACCCAAGCCTGTTTTAATTGAGCAATTCAAAATCAGTGAAATACAGGCCGAAGCTATATTAGAATTAAAGTTGCGTCACCTAGCTAAACTTGAAGAAGTTAAAATTAAAAGTGAAGCAGATGAGCTTGAAAAAGAGCGAAAGTCAATTGAACTTTTGCTTTCAAGTGAAACAAGGCGAAAGACTTATATCAAAAAAGAACTAAGAGTAATCCTTGAGGAGTTTGGAGATAAAAGACGCTGCCAAATTATTTCTGATGTCTCTTCTGCTCAGGCATTTAATGACCAAGACATGATTCCAGCTGAAAACGTTACTGTCGTTTTAAGTGAAAAAGGCTGGGTTAAAGCTGCTAAAGGTCATGAAATTGATTCCTCTTCACTGAACTACAAGTCAGGAGACACATACTTAAAAGATGCCAAAGGTAGAAGTAATCAAATGGCATTTTTTATTGACTCCACAGGAAGGTCATATTCTATACTAGCCAATAGCCTTCCAAGTGCCAGGGGCCAGGGAGAGCCTCTAACTGGAAAATTAACGCCTCCATTAGGCTCAGAATTTATAGATGTAGTCATGGGAAAAGATGAACAAGCTGTAATTCTCTCGTCAGATGCTGGATATGGTTTTGTATCAACCTTGGGTAATTTAAATTCAAAAACTAAATCTGGCAAACATTTGATTACATTATCGAAACAAGCAAGAGCAAATAGGCTTGCTATGGTTGAAGATGTTGATAATCATTATGTTGCAGTAGCTACTAATAGAGCTAGATTATTGATATTTCCAATATCTGAATTGCCACATCTTTCTAAAGGAAAGGGCAATAAGCTTATTCAGATTGCAAACAAGGACTTCATTGATCGAGAGGAGTTTGTTATTGGCGTTTGTGCTATTAAAGATAATCAAAAATTAAGAGTTCAATATGGAAAGAAACATAAAAAATACTCTTTTGAAGAGTTAGTTAATTTTGTAAGCCATCGCGCACGCAAAGGTTTAATTCTTCCAGGCGTTTTCAAAAAAGTTGATAGCATTGAAGCTGTTGATTAGTTAGTGTTCAATATAGCTCAAAATGCTTTACACTTAGTATCTACCGGGTTAATTTCATAGTTCATGAAGTTGGTAATTTACAATCAAATAGGTATAATCCGTATTTTTTTTATCAATTTTTCCGAATATGTTCGTCCTAAAAATTGTTACAGACTTTGCATCCGCCCATTCACTCAGAGATTATCCTGGTGATTGTGCAAGACTTCATGGCCATAACTGGCAAGTGGAAGTTTCTGTATGTTCACAAGTTCTTGATGATTCTGGTATTGCAATAGATTTTCGTGAAATTAAAAAACAAACGAAGTTGGTGGTTAAAAGGCTGGATCACCAATACTTAAATGAGATAAAGCCTTTTGATGTTCTAAACCCTACTGCTGAAAATATTGCTAAATATTTTTTTGATGAAATTGCCTTGTTAATTCCCAATAAAGATGTCAAGGTTAAAGAAGTTATGATTTGGGAAACGCCCAGATCTGCAGTTACTTATTCGGAATAATTAATTATGAAAAAATCACTACTACCTGATACTCAAAATATTAAAGATCTTCGTAATATTGTTATTAACCAAGTTGGAATTAAAGATATTCTTCATCCGATTAGCTTTGTTAATAAAGCACAAGTGGTGCAACCATCAGTTGCTAATTTTACTATGACAGTTAGGCTTCCAGCGAATGTAAAGGGAACCCATATGTCTAGATTTATTGAAATCTTAAATGCTAATGAATGCAGCTTTAGTGTTGAAAGTTTTATGGAACTTGTTCAAACAGTTGCTGAAAAGCTTGACTCTTCAAGTGCCCGTATTGTAGTGGATTTTCCATTTTTTCGAAACAAATCAGCTCCATCTTCTGGCGTTCAAAGTTTACTTGATTATCAAGCAACATTAATTGGTAGTATCGTTGATGGTAAGGCAGATATGTCTGTGAAAGTTGTAGTTCCAGTTACTAGCTTGTGTCCATGTTCTAAGAGTATTTCAGAATATGGTGCCCATAACCAAAGATCCCACATAACTATCGAAGCAAAACCTTCTGAGGGATCAGTTGTTTTCCTTGAAGATTTAATTGATTTAGCTGAGCAAAAAGCATCAAGTGAGCTTTATGCCATACTTAAGCGTGATGATGAAAAGGTTGTTACTGAGAGAGCTTATGAAAATCCTGCTTTTGTTGAAGATATAGTAAGAGATATTGCTGTTGAATTAAATGCTGATGATAAAATTAATTATTACTCTTTAGAGTCAGAAAACTTTGAGTCAATCCACAATCACTCTGCGTACGCTGTTATTACAAACCAAAAGTAAGGTTTATGCATCATAATACTGATAATGTTCGAATTGTATCTAGTGCGCCGATGGTGTCGCCTAATGCTCTTATTGAGAAATTACCTCTATCTGAAAAAGCTGCATCAGGAGTTGTAAGCTCTAGAAATGCTATCAAAAATATTCTATATGGTAACGATAACCGCCTTATGGTTCTTGTTGGCCCATGCTCAATTCATGACACTAAGGCAGCAATGGAGTATGCACACAATCTACTTAAATTAAAAGAAGAGCTATCTGAAGATTTGTTGATAGTTATGCGTGTGTATTTTGAAAAGCCAAGAACAACAGTTGGCTGGAAGGGTTTAATTAATGATCCATACCTAGACGAAAGCTTTGATATTGATAAAGGCCTTGAGACTGCGAGGAAACTCTTAGTCGATCTAGGTGAAATCAATATACCAGTTGGTGTTGAGTACTTAGATGTTTTAACGCCGCAATACTTATCTGATTTGATTTCTTGGGGTGCTATAGGTGCTAGAACAACGGAGAGCCAATCTCATAGGGAGTTAGCGTCAGCGTTATCTTGCCCTGTTGGCTTTAAGAATGGCACAGGTGGCTCTTTAGAAATTGCTTTTGATGCAATTCAGTCTGCCAATAGTCCTCATCATCTCTTGTCAGTGAACAAGGACGGGGGTATTAGCCACTTTACTTCTTTAGGTAATGATACTGCTCACATCATTCTTAGAGGCGGGAAAGATGGGCCAAATTATTCCAAAGAACATATTGAAAGTACCTGTGAAAAGTTAAAAGCAAAAGGGTTAGTTTCTAAAGTTATGGTAGATTTCTCTCATGCAAACTCTGAGAAGCAGTTTAAAAATCAATTAAAAGTAGGCGCAAATATTGCAGCTCAGATTGAAGAAGGGTCAGAGTCAATCTTTGGTGTAATGATTGAATCTCATATCAATGAGGGGAACCAAAAAGTTGGACCATTGCCATCTTTAAAGTATGGCGTTAGTATTACCGATAGCTGTATTGGATGGGAAGATACAGAAACTCTTTTAAGAGATCTTGCAAAATCTATAAAAACTCGAAATTCTTAGGGATTTTTTGTAGTTTTTAGCCTTCAAAAAGACCCAAATTATTGGTGTGTTTTTACCTCATCTAGGGTACAATTAAATTTAGTTATTTTTATAGGTTTATTGTATGTCTGACGATATCGATTCTAATGAAATTCTCGAGCAAAAGTTCCCAATAGTTACTATAGAAGACGAGATGCGTGACTCTTATCTGGAGTACGCAATGAGCGTAATTGTGGGAAGGGCTTTGCCTGATGTTAGAGACGGCTTAAAGCCAGTTCATAGACGCGTTCTTTATGCCATGGAAGTTCTAGGTAATGATTACAATAAATCTTATAAAAAATCTGCCCGAATTGTAGGTGATGTGATTGGTAAGTATCACCCTCATGGTGACACAGCAGTTTATGACACAATCGTAAGAATGGCTCAGCCATTTTCGATGAGATGTATCCTAGTAGATGGTCAAGGAAACTTTGGATCAGTAGATGGAGACCGAGCTGCTGCTATGCGTTATACAGAAATACGCATGACAAAGCTTTCTCATGAACTTTTAAGAGACTTAGATAAAGAAACGGTTGATTTCATTGATAACTATGATGGCTCTGAAAGTGAGCCTTCAGTATTACCAACACGTGTTCCCACTTTATTAGTTAATGGCTCTTCAGGTATTGCTGTGGGAATGGCCACAAATATTCCTCCACATAACCCAACTGAAGTTACTGAGGCTTGCCTTCGATTTATTGATAATGAAGACATAACTATTGATGAGCTTTTAGAAATTATGCCTGGACCTGATTTTCCTACAGCTGGAATAATTAATGGCGCATCTGGTATACGTGAAGCTTATGAGACTGGTAAGGGAAAGATTTATATGCGTTCAAGATCGCATGTTGAAGGCGAAGATAAATTAAGTATTGTTGTAACAGAGCTTCCATATCAAGTAAACAAAGCAAGACTCATTACTAAAATTGCAGAGCTTGTTAAAGATAAAAAAATTGACGGAATAACTGGTCTTAGAGATGAGTCAGATAAAGATGGTATGCGTATGGTGGTTGAGCTTAGAAGGGGAGAAGTGCCTGAGGTGATGCTGAATAACTTATATAAGCTGACTGAAATGCAAACTGTTTTTGGTATCAATATGGTTGCAATTGACAAAGGGATGCCAAAATTAATGAATCTAAAATCTATCTTGAGTGCATTTATCGCGCACAGAAGAGAGATAGTAACTCGCCGCTCTATTTTTGAGCTTAATAAGGCAAAAGATAGGGCCCATTTATTGGAAGGACTTTCCGTTGCTCTTTTTAATATTGATGAGGTAATTGCACTTATAAAGGCTGCACAGAATCCTAGTGAGGCAAAAGAAGGTTTAGTTGCAAGAGTCTGGAAGGGCTCTGTCATTCAAGAGCTTATTGGTGATAGAGACATGGCTCAGTTCAAACCGCAAGATTTAGGCGCTGATCTTGGCCTTCAAAAGAATGGGGATTATCAATTATCTGAAAAACAAGCGCAAGCTATTCTTGATTTAAGACTCCATAGACTAACAGGTCTTGAAAAGGACAAAATATTTAATGAATTTAATGGCTTACTAGAGGAAATCAAAAAATTACTTGATATTCTTCAAAATCCAGACCAATTAATGGACGTTATACGTCATGAGATTACTGAGATTCGAGATAATTTTGGCGCTCCTAGAATTACTGAGATTATTGAAAACAAAATTGACCTTACACTTGAAGATTTAATTGCTCAAGAAGATAGAGTAGTAACTTTATCTCATGGAGGTTATGTTAAGGCCCAATCTCTTAGTGATTATCAAGCGCAAAGAAGAGGTGGTAAGGGTAAAGCTGCCACTAAGATGAAAGATGAGGATTTTGTAGATCAGTTGTTTGTAGCAAACTCTCATGACACAGTTTTATGTTTCTCATCTAGGGGAAGAGTACACTGGCTGAAAGTTTATGAACTACCAATGGCCTCAAGAATTTCTAGAGGAAAACCAATCATTAATCTTCTTCCTTTAGAAAAGGACGAATCAATAAATGCAATATTGCCAGTCAAAGAGTTTACTGACGATCAGTTCGTATTCATGGTCACCAGCTCAGGTACATGTAAGAAAACATCACTTAAAAACTTTTCACGTCCAAGAAATGGTGGAATTATTGCAATTGAGTTAAGAGATGATGATAAGTTAGTCGGTGTTGAAATTACTGCTGGTCAGCATGACATTCTACTTTTCTCTTCAGCGGGAAAATCTATCCGCTTTAAAGAGTCTGATGTCCGCTCAGTTGGCCGAACAGCCATAGGTGTAAGAGGAATTCGTTTAGCTGATAAAGATGAAGTGGTCTCCTTGATCGTTGCAGAGTCAGGTGACCCTATTCTTACAGCGACTGAAAAAGGCTATGGTAAGAGAACTCAATTGGATGAATATCGCTCCCAAGCGAGAGGTGGCTCAGGTGTTATTTCAATAAAAACATCGGATAGAAATGGTCAAGTAGTCGGTGCTATTCAGGTCACTGATGAAGATGAAATGATGCTAATATCTAATAAAGGGACCTTAGTTAGAGCACGCGCAGTTGATGTTTCAATTATTGGAAGGAATACTCAAGGCGTTACTTTAATTAATATTGCTGATGATGAAAAATTAGTTTCAGTAGCTAAAATAGCTGAAACGGATGATGAGGAAGAGGGTGAGAACCAGTTAGAAGATAGTGGCACTTCATCAGCAGATGGTGGAACTCAAGAAGAAGGTGAAAGTGCTCCGATAGAAAAGAATGATGCTCAAGAAGATGATTAGATAGAAAGAAGAGTTTGATTTTTCATAAAGTGCACGAATTTTTTATTAAATAATAGTTCATTGTGATTTATTGTTTTTGATTTTGATAAAAAAAATTAAAAAAAACCAATTTTTCTCAAAAAAAACACACCCCTATTACCCCTCTATTGCTATAATTCTTATAGAGTTTGAATTATTTCACTCTATTTAATATATTTAAAATTAATCCTTAGGAGAAACAAGTATGAAAATTAACTTTACCACTAAGCTATTTGGAGCTATTGCTGGAGCATTATTGCTTAGCACTTCTGCAAATGCTGCATGTGGAAAAATAACAGTTGCAGACATGAATTGGGCATCAGCCTCTTTGATGGCTAATGTTGATAAGGCTATGTTGGAAGCAATGGGCTGTGAAATTGAGCTAGTTGCTGGTTCTACTATGCCAACATTTACTTCAATGAATGAAACAGGCCAACCAGATGTTGCCCCAGAAATTTGGGCTAACGCAATGGCTGACCTAGTTGATAGTGCCGTTGGTGCAGGTCGTTTACATATTGGTAATATAGCTCCAATGTCAGGACTTGGTGAAGGCTGGTGGGTTTTACCTGCAACGCTTGATGCTCACCCTGAGTTGACTTCAGCTGAAGCAATTCTGGCGCGTCCAGATTTATTCCCAGACAAAGAAGATCCTTCTATGGGTGCTTTCCATGGCTGCCCTGCAGGTTGGGGTTGTCAACTATCAAACCAAGCTCTTTATGACGCTTTTGATATGGAAGCCAAAGGTTGGAAGCTAATTGATCCAGGTTCAGCTGCTGGACTTGATGGTTCAATTGCAAAAGCATCAGAAAGTGGTGATAACTGGTTCGGCTACTACTGGAACCCAACATCATTAGTTGGTAAATTTGACATGCAGGCTATCGACATGGGTTCTTATGCCGGTGATGATAACTGGGTGGGTTGTGTTGCTCTAGCTAGTACTGGTTGTGAGCCTTCATCTTGGATTAATTCACGTGTCAATACACTACTAAGTGACAACATGTATTACAACGGACCATCTGAAGCGATGAAGTATTTCAAAGCTCGCACTTGGCCTGGTAGTGTAATGAATCAAATGTTAGTTTGGATGGAAGACACTGGAGGCACAGGAGCAGACGCTTCTGTTGAATTCCTATCTTCACATGGAGATGTATGGAAAGCTTGGGTCAGTGCTGATGTTGCTGCCTCAGTAGAAGCTTCTCTATAAAGTTTCTAAGAAATTAGTAAAACTATTAAGTTTTGCTAGTTTCAAGTAAATACAGATTGCCCGTAGATCCTTTGATTACGGGCAATTTTTATGATTAAAGAGTAGAAATTAGTCTTTAATCATAAAAATTATTTTTTAGTGTTTAATTTTTTTTTAAATATTGTATAAATTTAAGTTCAAATTGAATGTTAATTTGAAGTAAAAAATGTTTAAATTGTAAAAGTTTAAAAGGAGTTTTACCATGGCGGCAGTTAGGCCAATCCCACAACAGTCAATAATTGAGTGCATTCCCCCAGCATCTGAAATAGCAGATCTAAGAATACTTGGTAAAGATTTAAACTTTATTCAAGCAATGACAAAAAGAGCTGATGACCTAACAAGTCAGGCTCTAAGCGCTACAGATTATTCTCAGTTGGTTAAAATAACGGATAGCTTTTCAAAGCTGACTGATCGAGCCGAAGCTAAAACAAAAACGTTAAAAGAGTTAGCGAATGACTCAAACCCTTTAACTGAGGTTAATAATTCTGCAGAACTGCTTGAAAAGGTTCAATTATTAGCTCAAGTCCTTGAGAGCAAAACACAAGAACTTTCTGGTCTCTATAGTTCAAACGAAAATTCATTATTAGAAAACTATGGTGGCTCTGTTAAGGAGCTTATTAATAGAGTTGACTCTATAAGTAATCCTAATGAAGTTGTTTCGGTATTTCCTGAAATAGAGGCTTTATTAAAAGCTATTAGTGAAAATGCGCAATATATAAATAATAATCCAAAGGCTCAAGAGTTACTAACTAAAGTTAAAGAACTTTCAAGTAGTTATTTTGATAAAGCAGATCAATACACTGACTCCTTTATGAGTGAGATGGGATCTCAAATTGCATTACTAAATCAAAAAATTACTGGTCTTAAAGGAAACATTGATTTCCTTAGCTCAAATTCTACTATTCAAAATCATTTAGAACAGCTATCACAAATCCGAGAGCAAGTTAATGCTTCAGCCTCAATATATAAGAATTATCCTGGCGTTCGAGACATGATTTACAATTTAGATACGCTAAGTATTTCTACTCATGCAAAAGTCAAGGATATGTCTGAAAGTAATGAGATAGTTTCAGGCTTAATGCCTTATATAAACGATCCTGAGGCCCTTTCTAGAGCGGTCAAAGAAGCTGCTATTAGAACGGATGTTTCAACCGTTGAAAATGTCTTAATGCCGTTGGTTAATAAGGCAAATGAACTCAGTATAAAGGTAAATGAGTTGGCTGGTCTCTATGAGTCTGGTAATTACAGTGACATAAAAGTAAGAGCAGTAGCTAGTTTTGATAAAACTGTTGAAAGACTGGATAGGCAATATATCTCCATTCGATCAACTGATCCAGAGGCTCTGGCTGCAAATATAAGTGAGTATGCTAACGATGTTGGATCAAGTATTAACTCAATTCGCTCAGTTAACCCTGAGTCTCAAATTCAACACTTTAGTAGTATGGCTTCTAGAGTTGGAGATTCAATAACTACTTCAGACTTTACCTTATTTGTAAATAATGTAATATCAATACCAGGGGATGTCATGATGAGTTCTCGTAACTGTGTTGACGCCGCCTTTAAAGACTTTACAAGAGAGTTTGGAAGTAATATTGAAGCATTCTTTGACCCGTTAATGTTTTTTTTAGTTTGGTTGGAAAGATTATTATTATCAACCCCTTGGCCAGTTTTTCTGGGAGTTGCAGGAATTCTAGCATGGCTTGGTGCTCGAAGTATTAAGGTTTCAATTTCAGTAATGCTAGCATTCTTTGCAATTGGATTTCTAGATATGTGGAATCCTATGATATCAACTGTCACAATGATTTCAGCTGCGACACTTTTATGTTTGACGTTAGGAATGCCACTTGGTGTATGGATGTCAAAGTCTAATAGAGCGCAATCCATAATAACCCCTGTATTAGATATTATGCAAACAATTCCACCCTTTGTGTATCTTATTCCTGTTGTTATGATGTTAGGTATTGGTAAGGTACCTGGATTAATTGCAGTTTGTATTTACGCTATGCCACCTATTGTACGATTAACAAATCTAGGTATACGGTTGGTCGATAAGGAGGCTATGGAGGCTGCAGATGCTTTTGGTGCAACCTATACGCAGCGTTTATTTATGGTGCAAATTCCGCTTGCTCTACCAAATATTTTTGCTGGGATAAATCAGACTATTATGATGGCGCTAGCGATGGTTGTTATTGCTTCAATGATTGGAGTTGCAGGACTTGGACTTCCAGTGCTGCAAGCTGTTCAAAATCAATATTTATCAATGGGTACGCTAAATGGACTTGCAATTGTTGCCTTAGCAGTTATATTCGATAGGGTTTCTCAAGCATTTGGTACTCGGATTCAAAAACACCGTTCTGGAGATGTTCTATGACGCAGGATATAAAAATTAAAATTTCAAATTTAACTAAGATTTTTGGACCTAAGGCAGAGTCTGTTATAAAACATGTTGATAATGGAATTGGGAAAGATGCTCTCCTTAAGGAGTATCAGCACGTTCTTGGGTTGAGTAATATTAACCTTGATCTAGCAAATAAGAATATTGAAGTTATTATGGGCCTCTCTGGTTCTGGAAAATCCACACTTATTCGACATATCAATCGACTTATTGAGCCTACTGCTGGTTCAATCATGATTGGTGGTGAAGATGTGATTCAAATGCCAATGGAAAAACTTAGGCAATTTAGACAACAAAAAACTGCAATGGTATTTCAAAGCTTCGCACTCCTTCCGCACAAAACAATTATGGATAATGTTTGTTTAGGTGTTCATTTACAAGGAGTAAAGGGCGATGAAGCAGTAAAAAGAGCGAAGAAATGGATTGATCGAGTAGGTTTATCTGGATACGAAAATCGTTATCCGTCTCAGCTTTCTGGTGGAATGCAGCAGCGTGTTGGTTTGGCGAGAGCTTTAACGTGTGATACTGAAATTTTAATGATGGATGAGGCCTTTAGTGCGCTTGATCCACTCATACGAAGTGATATGCAAGATTTGTTACTGGAGCTCCAAAAAGAACTCCACAAGACTATTGTATTTATTACTCATGACCTTGAAGAGGCACTAAAGATTGGAGACCGTATTGCTATTCTTAATGGAGGCGAGCTGGTTCAGCATGGAACAACACAGGAAATTATAATGACTCCTGCTGATGATTATGTGAAGGATTTTGTCAAAAAAGTAAATCGCTCTCATGTCCTTCAAACAAAATCTGTAATGACTAATCAGAAGCCAGCAAAAGCTTCTTCAAGTATCGCTGTTAAGGAGACGGATTCAGTTGACTCCGCTTTATGTGAGATGCTTCGTGAAAATGCTGATTGCTGCATAGTTCAAGACTCAGGCGGCTCAGTTGTAGGCTATTTAAATAAGAAAGATATAGCTGAAGTTGTTAAGCCATTAGAAGCTTAAGAGTCAATGCTCTCTTGTAGAGCTGAAGGTTAAGTCTGGGTGACGTTCGATTGTAAGCTGAAGATTTACCATGCTTGGGGCTAAATAAGAAAGCATTCCTGCGCTGTCAATTGCAACATTATTCCCAGCTTTTATTTTGAGCTGATCGATATCTTTATCGAGGCCAGTAACCCATCTTGCTGTTGCTACATTTATCGTTTCGAATTGACAATCAACTCCGTACTCATATTTGAGTCTATGCGCAACGACGTCAAATTGCAGAATACCAACAGCCCCTAAAATTTGAGAACTATTAGAAATTGGTCTGAATACTTGAGTTGCTCCTTCTTCTGAAAGCTGATCAAGCCCTTTTTGTAATGCCTTAGCTTTGAGAGGGTCTTTGAGTTGTGCTCTTCTAAAAAGCTCTGGAGCAAAGTTAGGGATGCCTTGGAAGTTAATTTTCTCGCCTTGAGTGAATGTATCTCCAATACTTATCCCGCCATGATTATGAATACCAATAACATCACCTGCATAGGCCACTTCAGTTGAACTTCTTTCACGAGACATAAAGGTTACAGCGTTTGCAATTTTTATTTGTTTGCCTGTTGGAACTTGAAGAACCTTCATTCCTTTTTGATATTCACCACTGACAATTCGCATAAAGGCTAATCTATCATGATGCTTAGGATCCATATTTGCTTGAATTTTAAAGATAAATCCTGTGAGTTTTCCTTCTTCAGGAGAAACATTTCTAGTATCACATTGCCTACTTTGAGGTAAAGGGGCATATTTAATAAACCCATCTAGTAAGTTTTCGATACCAAAATTGTTGATTGCTGATCCAAAAAATACGGGGGTCTGCTTACCCTCAAGAAAATCATTTAAATTGAAAGGATTTGTTGTTCCGCTAATGAGTTCAATTTCTTCTCGGGCTTCTTGTGCAAGATCTTCACCCAGTATTTTATCTAATTCAGGATTATCAATTCCCTCGATAATTGTGTTATCACCAATATTTGCATTTTTACCACTTTCAAACAAATAAACTTTATTTTCAAGCAGGTGAAAAACTCCTTTAAAGCCCTTTCCCATTCCAATTGGCCATGTGATTGGTGAACATTCAATATTTAGTACAGATTCAACTTCATCCAGAAGATCAATAGGTTCACGTCCTTCACGGTCCATCTTATTGATAAAGGTTATGATTGGCGTATCACGAAGTCTACATACTTCCATTAATTTAATTGTTCTTTGCTCAACACCTTTGGCTACATCAATAACCATTAAAGCAGAGTCCACAGCAGTTAAAGTGCGGTAAGTATCCTCAGAAAAGTCTTCGTGTCCAGGTGTATCTAATAGATTGATAACATGATTATCATAAGGAAACTGCATCACGGATGAAGTAATAGAGATGCCTCTTTCCTTCTCCATTTCCATCCAGTCACTTGTAGCATGACTATCAGCTTTTCTTGCCTTTACGCTTCCAGCTGTTTTAATAGCTCCACCATAAAGGAGCAACTTTTCAGTAACTGTAGTCTTGCCAGCATCAGGATGCGAAATGATCGCAAAAGTGCGACGTTTGGAGGTTTCAGACATATTGCCTAAGCCTTTGGTAAAGTTACGCCAGTTTGGCCTTGGTATTTTCCATCTCTATCTTTATATGAAGTTTCACATACCTCGTCAGACTCAAAAAAGAGCATTTGAGCAACCCCCTCATTGGCATATATTTTTGCAGGCAAAGGCGTTGTATTAGAAAACTCTAGTGTTACGTGTCCTTCCCATTCTGGCTCAAGTGGAGTGACATTAACAATAATACCACACCTTGCATAAGTGGACTTACCAAGGCAAATAACAAGCGTAGAGCGAGGAATCTTAAAGTACTCAACTGTTCTTGCAAGCGCAAAAGAATTAGGAGGAATAATGCACTCATCTGAGTCAATTTCAACAAAGCTTTTGGCATTAAAATTTTTAGGATCAACAATATTATGATTGATATTGGTAAATATTTTGAATTCAGTTGAGCAGCGAACATCATAGCCATAGCTAGAGGTGCCATAAGAGATTATTTTTTGATCGTTTGATTGCCGAACTTGTTTTGGCTCAAATGGATGAATCATTCCATTTTCTAAGGACATTTTACGAATCCACTTATCTGATTTTATACTCATGAATCGGTATTTTACAGTGCGTAAACAATCAAAATTATCGAATCTTTATACTGGCTAAACTAATTAAAACCAAAATGAGGGTAATTATCCAAAACCTCACAATAATCTTTGGCTCTTTAAGTCCTTTTTTTTCATAGTGATGATGCAGTGGCGCCATTAAAAAGATTCTTTTTTGAGTACGTTTAAAGTAGCCTATTTGAATAATTACCGATAAGGTCTCAGCAACAAATATACCACCCATTAGAATTAACAGTATCTCTTGGTGAACAATAATAGCAATAACACCTAAGATTGCACCTAAAGAAAGCGATCCAGTGTCACCCATAAATATTTCAGCTGGGTAGGTATTAAACCAAAGAAAGCCAAAGCCAGCTCCTACTAATGCTGCGCATAGTACAAATATTTCACCTGTTCCTGGCATGAATGGCATATTAAGGTAACCTGAGAAATTATAATTTCCCCCAATATAAGCAAAAACTGCAAGGGCTCCGCTGATTAAAATAACAGGCATGATTGCTAAGCCATCTAGACCATCTGTAAGATTGACAGAATTTGAGCTTCCAACAAGTGCAAACCAGCCAATAATTAAAAAAGCAAGCGCATTAAGAGGAATAATAAGGTCTTTGAAGAATGGAATCAATAGCTCTGCACCAATAGTTTTAGAATTTAAGCTCAGTAGCCAAACACAAATTAATATTGCGCTAATTGACTGCGCCAGGATTTTTTGTCTTCGACTTAGACCATCTGAGTTTTGTTTTTTAATTTTTAGATAGTCATCAATAAAGCCAATTGCACTAAAAAGAAGAGCTGTAACAATTACTATCCAGAGGAATGGGTTGTCCCAATCTCCCCAAATAAGGACACTGATAAAAAAAGCAAAAAGTATTAGGACTCCACCCATAGTTGGAGTCCCAGCTTTTTCTAGATGTGTTTCTGGGCCATCATTACGAATCACTTGGCCAATTTGATAATGCTGAAGTTTTGAAATAATCCATTTGCCAAGAACTAATGTAATAAGGAGGGCGGTCATCATTGCAAATACAGCTCTTACAGTTAGATAGCTTAGAACATTAAAGCCAGTATCTAATGAGGAAAGAAAGCTTAATATTTCTAAAAACATTATTATTTATCCTTTGCAGAAATCAGAATTAGCTCAAATATTATGAATGAGTCTTGAGGTATGTTGCCACTTGGAGCATCACCAAATACATATTCATAGGTTGCAATAATAGTGCGCTCTTCTCCAATGGACATTGCTTGAGTATTTTCCTCAACAATTCTAATTATCTCACCGCTTCCAAGCGTGAAGTCAATTGCGCTTCCTGGCGCGCGCATTATTTGTCCACTGTTAGCTTTTAATGCTATATCTACTGAAACTTGCTGACCTTGATTTGCTAGATTGCCATTACCTTCCTTATTAATTCTTGTGAAGTAACCTAAATCATTTTTTGTAGCATCTGGATAAGTGGAAGTAGCAAAGTCTTCAAAGTCAACTTGTCGCAAAGCTTGTTGAGCAATAATTCCTTCATTTGCTTTTGCTAAAAGATCATTAAATGAACCCTCATTAGCAATAAATTCATTTGCATTGTCACCAACACGCTCAATTTTTACAGTCTCCAAAGTATCACCTTTTTGAATGGAATTTACAACATCCATGCCCTCAACAACATGACCAAAAACGGTGTGCTTGCCATCTAGCCATGGAGTTGGCACATGAGTAATAAAAAATTGTGATCCATTCGTTGCTGGTCCTGAGTTAGCCATTGATAGGATTCCAGGTTTGTCATGCATTAAATCAGTAAATTCATCTGCAAATCTATACCCAGGACCACCAGTGCCATCTCCTTTAGGATCCCCACCTTGAATCATGAAGTCATCTATGACTCTATGAAAAAATATACCATCATAAAAAGGAACGCCAATATCCTTGTTACTTTTTTTAGTGCCTTCTGATAATGCAATAAAGTTGATTACAGTTAGCGGCGCTTTTTTATAAGCCAACTCAACAACTATTTTTCCTTTGTTGGTCTGCAAATGTGCATAAATTCCATCATTAGTTGCAGCAAATGACATAGAAGAAAATAACAATGAAAAAACAACTAAAAGTACTCTCATAATAACCCTAGAAATAAAATGATTAATGATACCCAAAATCATCTTTATTTTTACTCTGATACGTTAAAATATGCATCTAATAAATAGAAGATACAGCTGCCTTGGTTGTATTAAATTATTATCTAACTTGAGGATCGTTTATGTCTTTGCTAATTACAGATGAATGCATTAATTGTGATGTCTGTGTTCCTGAATGCCCGAATGAGGCTATTTATATGGGCGAAGAGATCTACGAAATCGATGGCGATCTTTGTACAGAATGTGTAGGGCATTTTGATACACCTCAGTGCGTTGAGGTTTGCCCAGTTGATTGTTGTCTCCCAGATCCTGACAGGGTTGAGACCGATGAAGTGCTTTTAGCAAAAATTAAAGACCGGGAAAGTTAAAGCCCTATAATATCTTTTTTAGTGCGGTCAAACAAAGCTCTATATTCTCTTTTCTTGAAGTATAGCCCATAAGTCCAATTCGCCATATCTTTCCTGCCAAATTACCAAGGCCAGCGCCGATTTCCATATTGTAATCATTTAATAAAGTGGTGCGAATTTCAGCATCATTTGCTCCTTCAGGTATGAATACGCTATTAAGCTGAGGCAGTCTACTAGACTTTTCAACCAAGTAACTAATCCCAAGTTCACTTAAACCATCTCTAAGTAACTGGTGATTTTGTTGGTGTCGATCCCATGAATTTTCAAGTCCCTCTTCGCAAAGCATAACTAAAGATTCATGAAGGCCATATAGAGTATTGACCGGAGCTGTATGGTGATATGCCCGCTTTGAGCCTTTACCCCAATAACCCATCACTAAATTAAGATCCAAAAACCAGCTTGTTACAGGCATTTTTCGATTACTAATTTTATGAACTGCTTTTTCACTAAAGCTAACTGGTGACAACCCTGGCATAGCAGAAAGACATTTTTGAGACCCAGAATAGATTGCGTCAATACCCCAGTCATCCACCCTTAATTCTGAGCCTACTAGTGAGGTCACTGCATCAACAATAGTTAAGCAATTATGCTTATTGGCAATCTCACAAAGTAATTTTGCATCCGACAAGGCTCCTGTTGAAGTTTCTGCATGAACAAATGCAACAATTTTAGTATCAGGATTTTCAGTCAAGCACTGCTCAAGTTTTTGAGGGCTAACGGGTGCTCCCCAGTCATCTTCAATGATTATTGCTTGGCCACCGATTCGAGTTACATTTTCTTTCATTCTTGATCCAAAGACACCGTTGATACAAACTATAACCTTATCTCCAGGCTCTACAAGATTTACAAAGCAGGCCTCCATTCCAGCTGAGCCGGGCGCTGAGATTGGCATTGTTAGTGCATTTTCAGTCATGTAGGCATATTGCAGCATCTCTTTAATTTCATCCATCATGTCAATAAAAGCAGGGTCTAGATGGCCAATGGTTGTTTTTGCCATTGCATTAAGGATTCTTGGGTGAACATCTGAAGGGCCAGGGCCCATAAGAGTTCTTGAAGGAGGGTTGAATGATTTCATAAGTTTTTTTAAAGGAAATATAATTAATAACTCTTTATAATGTTTTCAGTCCTGAACATTATCATAGAAGCTGTCTAAATAGTTTTTAATAATATTCAAAGCAACTTGAACTATATTAATTGAGCTACTATTTAATTAAGATAATATAGGGATAAGTTAATAGAGTGCATCAATATTAACAATAATTATTTAAATGTAAGTGATATGTCTATTATTTCGCAGTTAACCAAGGCTTTGCCAAAAAATTCAGTCATATCTGGGGAAGAGGATACTCGTCCTTTCGAATGCGATGGTCTTAGTGTCTATAAACAAAAGCCCTTAGCTGTTGCTTTGCCTAGTAGTATTGATCAAATTAAAAAAGTTTTGGAAATTTGTAAGAAAAATAACACTCCTGTGGTTACAAGAGGGGCGGGGACAGGGCTATCTGGAGGCGCTTTACCGCTTAAAGATAGTGTCGTTCTGGGGCTTTCAAAGCTAACCCGCATCCTCTCTATTGATCCAGAAGCTCAAACAGCAATAGTTGAGCCAGGAGTTCGTAATATTGCTATTAGTGAGGCAGTTGAAGAATATGGTTTGTATTATGCGCCAGACCCATCTTCTCAAATAGCGTGCACTATTGGTGGAAATGTTGCCGAGAATTCTGGCGGTGTTCATTGCCTTAAGTATGGACTAACAGTTCAAAACTTAGAGGCAGTAAAAATATTGACAATAGATGGCCAAGAGTTGCTTTTTTCGAGACAAGATGAAGGCATGGGTTTATTGGCATTAATGACGGGATCAGAAGGTCTTTTGGGTGTTATATCTGAAGTTACTGTTAAGCTGACTAAAAAGCCACAAGTAGCAAAACTTGTAATGGCTGGTTTTGACAGTGTTAGAGATTGCGCTAATACAGTAGCAGAAATTATTAAGATTGGAGTTATTCCAGCTGGACTGGAGATGATGGATCAATTTGCTATTGAAGCCTCTGAGGCCTTTGCTCAGGCAGGATACCCATTAGGCGCTAAGGCACTATTACTGTGTGAGTTAGATGGCTCTGAAGACTTGGTAAAGGAAGATTTAAATAAAGTTATTAATATACTTTCTAAAGCCTCTTCTGTAAGAGTGTCAGAAAATGAAGAGGAGCGCTTACTTTTTTGGAAAGGAAGGAAGTCAGCATTTCCTGCGGTTGGCAGGTTATCTCCTGACTACTACTGTATGGATGGCACAATTCCAAAAAGATATCTTGCTGATGTTCTAGAAAAGATAAGCAGTCTTTCAGAGCAATATGATCTAAGAGTTGCAAATGTTTTTCATGCCGGTGATGGCAATTTACACCCTTTAATTCTATATGATGCCGCTCAGCCAGGAGAGCTTAAAAAAGCAGAAGACTTTGGTAATGACATCCTTAAGTTATGCGTTGATATGGGTGGATCAATTACTGGTGAGCATGGCGTTGGAATTGAGAAATTAGATGCCATGTGTCATCAATATAATAGTTCAGAGCTAGAGATTTTTCATCAAATTAAGGCGGTCTTTGATCCTCATTCTCTTCTTAATCCTGGAAAGGCAGTGCCTTCGCTTCATCGTTGTGCTGAATTAGGAAATATGCATGTTCATAATGGCAATTTACCTCACCCTGAATTGGAGCGCTTCTAGCTATGAGCTCAATTTCAGAAATGCAGCATAAAGTAAGGCAAGCTAATAAGCTCAGAATTACTAATAATGTTAAAGATAGTGAAGAAGAGCAATTAAATATGTCTTCATATTCCGGGATAGTCGAATACTTCCCAGAAGAGTTAGTCATTTCCTTAAAGGCGGGAACAACTATTGATGAAGTTAATAAAATTCTGTCAAAAAATAATCAAGCTTTAGCTTTTTTTACCGATGACTCTAAAAAAACAATTGGCTCATTGTATGCAACATCTGGAGCAGAATTTTCAGATAGTGTTCTAGGCGTTCAGATAATTAATGGCAAGGGTGAACTGCTAAATTTTGGTGGCCAGGTTATGAAGAATGTTGCTGGTTATGATGTATCTCGCCTCTTGGTTGGCTCAATGGGTCGTTTGGCAGTAATAACCCAAATTAGCTTAAAGATCTTGCCTGAAAAGGTAGCAGTACAGTTTCATAAAAAACCATCAATAAAAAATAAAGAGTCTCAATTAAGAGAGCAAGTTGAAATTAAGTTAAAAAAAGTATTTGATCCTTATGGAGTTTTTATCTAATGCATGCAGAGCTTAAACAGCCATCGATCACACAACATGAAAATGACATTGCTAGCCAAGTAATTGCCTCATGTGTGCACTGTGGTTTTTGTTTACCAACCTGTCCAACCTATCAAATTTCAGGAGATGAGCTTGATTCTCCAAGAGGTCGAATTTATTTAATAAAGTCAGCACTTGAAAATAATGAATATAGCTCTAAATCTCTAAAGCATTTGGATCAGTGCCTTACCTGTCGCTCATGTGAAACAACCTGCCCTTCAGGTGTTGAATATGGCAAGATGCTTGAGGTTGGGCGTAATTTTATAGAGCCTAAAAGATCAATCCTGCAAACACTTTATCGATTTTCAGTAAGAAAGGTTCTTTCAACACCTTTAATTTTTAAACCAGTAGGTTATTTTTTTCGACACTCTAAAATTATTTCAAAACCAATTAAGCCTAAAAAGGTAAAGTCCACAGTGCTACTTTTAGGGGGCTGTGTGCAGCCAACACTAGCTCCTAACATTAATCATAGTATAAAAAATATTTTAGCTAAATTAGATGTAAGAGTTCTAGAGGGTAGGCAAAGTGATTGTTGCGGCGCATTAGATCAGCACTTGGCTGCACCAAAAGATGCTTTATCAAAAGTGAAGCGTAATATTGATAAATGGACTCTAGAGCTTGAATCAAATACAGAGGTTATTATTTCCAGCGCGAGTGGATGCGGGGTCATGGTAAAGGATTATCCAAGCCTATTTGAGGAGTCAGACCCATATTTTGAGAAGGCTAAAAAAGTTTCATCAAAAACTCAAGATATTGCAGAATATCTAGCAAATCAAGATTTAAGTGGACTGCAATTATCAGAGTTAAATGTTTCCTATCATGAGCCATGCACTTTACAACACGGCCAAAAATTAGGTGGACTTGTTGAGTCAATCCTCTCTCAGTTTGGCTATCTTAAAGCTCCAATTAAGGATTCACATATATGCTGTGGCTCTGCGGGAACATATTCAATCTTTGAAACTGAAATATCGAATAAATTAATGATAAATAAACTTGAAAATTTAAATGCTTCTCAGCCAGAGATTATAGTTACTAGCAATATAGGCTGTTTGATGCATCTTCAAAAAGGCAGCTCAATTCCTGTGAAGCATTGGGTGGAGTTGTTAGATGTCTAGAGGTAGAAAGTTAAAGAGTAAAATTTATGAAATAGATATTGAGTCATTATCCCATGAAGGCAGAGGTATTTCTCATAGTGACAACAAAGTTATCTTTACTCGAGGGGCTTTACCTGGAGAAAAAGTTATTGCATCCCGTACGCTCTCCAGAGCAAAGTTTGAAGAGGCTGATGTTGTTGAAATAATTAAATCATCACCAGATAGAATTGAGGCAAAGTGTGCTGTTTATGGAATATGTGGTGGTTGCTCATTTCAGCACCTTTCATCTGAAAATCAAATAATTGCAAAGCAGAGTTGGCTTCAAAGTGCGTTTATTGGTCAAGCCAAGACTGAACCTAAAAACTGGCTCGAGCCCATGCAGGTTGAGAGCTGGGGTTATCGCCGCAAAGCCCGATTGGGCGTTCGCTATGTTGCCAAAAAAGAAAAAGTTCTCGTTGGTTTTAGAGAAAGAAAGTCTTCATTTATAACTGTGATGAGCCGCTGTGAGGTTTTACATCCGTCGCTTGGTGGCAATCTAGAAATAATTGCAGAGTGTATTGGTAAGCTTAGTATTAGGGAGCATATTCCTCAGATTGAAGCTGCAATTTCGGAGTCACATACAATATTAATTTTAAGGCATCTCCAACCTTTAACTGAGGCTGATGAAGCTATACTTAAAGAATGTGGTGAAACTTTATCAATAACTTGGTATATGCAGAGTGGAGGCTTAGAAACCATCAAGCCTTTGATTGGAGCTGTAACTTTAACTTACTCTATTCCTGATCATAAGATTGAAATGGCATTTTTACCGAATGACTTTACTCAAGTTAATTTTGCGCTTAATCAAAAAATGATTAACCTTGTGATTGAATTGCTCGAATTGAATGATCAAGATAGCGTTCTTGATCTTTTCTGTGGGCTTGGTAACTTTACGCTTCCTATTTCAAAATATGTGGAAAAAATTGTTGGAATAGAGGGTGATAAAGGTTTGATAGAGAGAGCTAAAGCGAATGCTGAGGCTAATGGAATTACTAATGCCTCATTTTATAAAGCAGACCTATCTGAAGATGTATCAGGCTCTGAATGGTTTAGAGGTCAAAAATACAATAAAGCTTTAATTGACCCAGCTAGAACTGGGGCAATTGAAATTGTTGAGCTTATACCAAAATTAAATATTGAGCGATTAGTTTATGTTTCATGTAATCCATCAACCTTAGCTAGAGATACCGCTCGATTAATTGAGTTGGGATTTACTTTGGTGAGTGCGGGCGTGATGGATATGTTTCCGCAAACTGCACACGTAGAGTCAATTGCACTTTTTACTCGCAAAAAATAAGTATTAACGTATGATAATACTAAATAAGATTTTAATTTCTATTGGAAAGATTAATGAGCTATAAGCGTAACTTGTTGCCAAAAATGGCTATGGAAAGACTTAAGGAAAATCCAGAGGCTGTATTGATTGATGTTAGAACACTTGCTGAACATAAGTATGTAGGCTATCCAGAAAATTCAATTCTTATTCCTTGGTTTGATGAGCCGGATTTAAAATCTGATCCAGAGGCTTTTTACGAATCAGTTCTGAATGAACTTGGAGACCGAAGTGAAGTACTAAATACTGAACTGATTTTTATATGCAGAAGTGGATTTAGATCAAATGAGGCTTTAAAGTGTCTGCAAAGTAATGGTTTTACTTGCCTTTCCCATGTTGCTAGTGGGTTTGAGGGTGACTTGGATGAAAACGATCATCGTGGCAATCTTAATGGTTGGCGACACGACCGTATGCCTTGGTCTCAAGGTTAAACTATCTCTAGGTTAGCGTATGAGCTAATCAACCATTTCGTTCCAGCTTTTTGAAAATTAATTTGCAGTCGCATTGAGTCACCACTTCCCTCATAATTTAAAATAGTGCCAAGTCCAAATTTTGCGTGCTTAACGACCTGACCTATTGAGTAAATTGAATCTGAAGTTGCAACCATCTTCTTACTAACGCTAGTATTTTTTTCATATCCTTGATGAGTGCTTTCACTATTAGGGTTTTTAATATAGTTTAAAAAACTTTTTGGAATTTCATCAAGGAACCTTGATTGCATTGCGTAAAAGGATTGTCCATTAATAAAACGCCTACTTGCATAGGTGAGAGTAAGAGACTTCATTGCTCTAGTCATACCCACATAACAAAGACGCCTTTCTTCATCAGTATTAGGAGCCTCTCCCTCTCGCTGTCTTGAGGGAAATAAATCTTCTTCCAGGCCTACTAAAAAGACTACAGGAAACTCTAATCCCTTTGCAGAATGAACAGTCATAAGTTGAACAGACCCTTGATTACTTTGATTAGACTCACCACTTGAGTCAAGAGTTGCAAGAGCAATAAAGCCCTGAGTTTCATTTAGTTCATTATCTTCTTCATGGGTATATTTAGTTGCTGCTGTAACTAGTTCACCTAGGTTTGCTTTTTTAGTACCAGCCTTATCAGTCTTATCATTAGCATAGTGTGTCATTAATCCAGATTGAAGTAGAATAGAGTCGACTTTTTCACTAAGTATTAGATTTTTAGTGCTATCACTAATTTCTTCAATTAAATGGATAAACGATTGCAAAGCATTTGCTGCCCTTGCTGGCAGACTATTAATAATAGCAATAGATGACTGAAAAAGGTCAGTATGGTTTTCAATAGCATGAGATCTAATTTTTTCAATAGTTGATAATCCAATCCCACGAGTTGGAAAGTTCACAATCCTCTCAAAAGCAATATTATCAGAAGTGTTTTCAATGAGTCGAACATAACCCATTGCATCTTTTACTTCTGCACGTACAAAAAATGGCAAACCTCCATAGATTTTGTAGTTAAGATTTTGCCCTCTAAGTGCTTGTTCAAATTCTCTAGATTGCGCGTTTGATCTATAAAGTATGGCACATTCATCTAGATTTCTACCTTGATTAAATTGGGTTTGGATTTCACCAATTACATATTGAGCTTCCTCTGTTTCGCTTCTTGCATTAAATACATTGACAAGATCGCCATCTCCTGACTCTGTCCAGAGTGATTTTTCAAGACGGTTTTGATTATTTGCAATTAATGCATTTGATGCGCTAAGAATATTTCCTGTTGAGCGATAATTTTGCTCAAGCTTGATAACTTGAATTGGTTTAAAGTCACTCTCTATTTTTTGAATATTTTCAATTCTTGCTCCCCTCCAGCCGTAAATTGATTGATCATCATCACCAACACAGAAAACATGATTACTTTGATTATGAAGTATTTTTATAAACTGATATTGGACTCGGTTAGTATCTTGAAATTCATCAACTAAGATATGATGAAATTTTTTTTGGTAGTGATCTAAAAGGGATTCATTATTCTTTAAAAGCTCGTAACTTTTAACGAGTAAGCCTGCAAAATCAACCAAGTCATTTGCCTGACAATGCTTCTCATAAAGATCAAAAATTTTAGTGCTCTGCTTTACAAAAAAGTTATAACCTGCATCAATTTGATGGGGCAATATGCCTTCATCTTTCTGTTGGTTAATAAACCACTGCACCTTTTTTATAGGAAACTTTGTTTCATCAATACCATTATCTTTCATCAAGCGTTTAACAATTCGAAACTGATCTTGTGCATCTAAAATTTGGAATGTGGGCGAAAGATTCGCCTCTACTGGATGAGTCCTAAGTAGTCTATGAGCAAGTGAGTGGAAAGTGCCAACCCACATCCTGCCAATTGGCCTCCTGAGAAGCTCACTCAAACGCTCTTTCATCTCATTAGCAGCCTTATTGGTAAAAGTAACTGCAAGGATGTCGTCAACATGATGATTCTTTGTTGTCACTAAATAATGAATTCTTTGAGTTAATACGCGCGTTTTTCCACTTCCAGCACCTGCAAGAATTAATGCATTTATGTCTTCACTTAGAGTGACAGATTGCTGTTGTTTTTCGTTTAGTCCATCAACTATTGGCTCAGAATTCATATTAGGTATTTAATTAGATTTGGAGGTTTTTTATTCTGATTATTTGAAAAAGGTTATTACTGTATGGCAGTATAGATAAATTATAATCAGTTTGTGAGTCATTATAATGATGACTGATTTCTTTGTCACAGTTAAGCTGGCTTACTACTAAATTAATATGAATAAATCTTGGAATGAGAGTGTTCGCTCATCATTGAATAGCGCTAACGAGTGCAACGAATATTTTGAAGGAAATACTTTTAAAGATTTTCACTTTCCCATCAAAATACCACTTGAATTTGCAGAAAGAATTGATAAGTCTAACCCTTTGGATCCTCTAATGCTTCAAATTCTTCCAAAAGAAGCCAAAGCTACTGAGGGTTTTTTTGATTCTCCTGTTTCAGATGAAGAATATTCTCCAGTTAAGGGTTTAATTCATAAGTACCCCTCACGAGTTCTCCTAATAGCAACTAGTGTGTGTGCAATTCATTGCCAATACTGTTTTAGACAGAATTTTGATTATGTATCAAATGATATTTTAAAAAACTGGCTCGCCATTGAAAATTATTTAATGAAAAAAAAAGAGGTGAGTGAAGTTATTTTGAGCGGTGGTGATCCTTTGACATTGAGTGATAAAAAAATTAGCAAAATACTAAATAAAATTGAGGTTATTGGTCATATTAAAACAGTTAGGTTTCATACTAGAACCGCTGTAGTAATTCCATCAAGGATTAGTCAAGAACTGGGTAGTATGCTTAACAAAACTAGGTTAAAAGTTATTTTTGTTTTTCATATAAATCATGCGAGAGAAATATCTGATGAGTTTATGAAAAATGTAGAGAGGTTAAAGACTCATACTTTATTAAATCAGTCAGTATTACTTAAGGACGTGAATGATAGTGCTAAGGTTTTATCTGAATTGTCTAACAAGCTTTTTGAATCTAATATATTGCCATACTATGTCCACCTTCTTGATAAGGTTTCTGGCGCTGAGCGTTTTTTAGTTAAAGATAAAAGAGCTAAAGAGATTTATAAAACACTTCAAACTTTATTGCCGGGTTATTTGGTGCCAAGAATGGTTCGTGATGCAGGCGGTTACTCTAAGAGGTTGGTACTATAAATTCGCTTAAATCGTCTATTGTAATTTCACCCATAAAAGTATGAAGTAATTCACCCTCTGGGCTATATATTTGAGTAGTTGGCATGCCTACAATTTCTCCAAAATTTGAATATTCAGAGTCGTTATCTTCGTTATAAAGTACGATAGGGTAGTTAATCGAAAAGCGGCCCACATAGTCATTAATTATTTCTAGATCTACAGGCTCAAAATCCAGTCCAAGGATTTCAACGTGATCAGAATTTTCTTCATAAAATTTTACAAATGCAGGAATCTCTTTTAGACAAGGAGTACACCAAGTTGCCCAAAAATTAATAACAAGATATTTTCCGCGAGTATTTTTCTCTGTAAAAATGACACCTTTTGTATCTATTAGGCTAAATGAAAGCTCTGGAACAGATTCATACCATGGCATTAGAGGCTTTGCCCAGTCTACTATATCGTTAAAACTTAATGCTTGGCTTGCATGAAATGGAGTTATTAGCCAGAGTATAATTAGAATTTTTTTCATTAGTTAGTTTTATGAATGCAAAGATTTATCACAATTCTCGTTGCTCCAAATCAAGAGCAACTGTTGCTATTTTAGAACAAAATGAAGTTGACTTTGATGTTGTTAATTACTTGATTGAGCCTCCCAGTGAATCAGAACTCAGAGCAATTTTGAGTGATTTGGGTATAAGCGCTAGAGAACTTCTTAGAAAGGGTGAATCGAAGTACAAAGAATTGGAGCTATCTAATAAATCTTTAAGCGAAGATGAGTTAATTAAAGCAATGCATGAGTTTCCAATTTTAATTGAGCGACCAATCGTCAGAACAGAGAAGGGGGTTGCTATTGGAAGACCTCCAGAGAACATTCAATCAATTCTCTGATTTTATTCTCTATGGTACGGGCGATTATTAAGTAGGCTATATCCACGGTAAATTTGCTCTACTACTAATAGTCTTGCCATTGAGTGTGTCATTGTTAGATTGGACAGCCCCCAAACCTGATGACATTTTTGTTTAACTTCTGAAGAAAGCCCATCTGGACCTCCAATGAAAAGTGCAACGTTCTCACCATCAAGCTGCCAGCTTTCAATTGACTTAGAAATTTGTTTACTAGTTTTTTGAGTCCCAGTTTCATCAAAGGCCACCAATAGGGTTGAATCGCTGGCGACTTCTAGAAGTAATTTTGCTTCAAGGTTTTTTGAATTTTCTGAGCTGCTTGATTTTCGGTTTTGAGATTCTAAGCTTGTAATTGTGAAATTATAGTAACTAGGAAGTTGTTTTTGATAGTGCTCAATGCCAAGGTTAATCCAATTAGGCATTTTTTTGCCAATCGTAATTAGGTTAATCCTCATCTTCCTCGGTAGACCATAATTTTTCTAATTTATAGAAGTCTCTTGTTTTTTCAGTCATTAAGTGAACAACAACCTCACCCAGGTCAACTAAGGCCCACTCACTTTGTTGTTTGCCTTCGATTCCTAGGACAACCATGCCAACTCTCTTAGCTTCCGTACTGACATTAGTAGCCATACTTTTGACATGTTGTATCGATCTGCCGGTAGCTATAATAATCGCCTCTATATCATCACACTGCTTCATAACATTTAGGGTTATAACATTTTCACCTTTTAAATCATCAATTACGTTTTCAACAATTTTTGTTTGTTTGTCAAGTGTCATATTTTTTTATAAAGCTAATTATGGAAGTAGGTAAAAAATTATCAAGATTTTGATTGGCGGCAATTTTACCTCTAATATCACTCGATGAAATATCTATCATTTGAGAATTGGAAAAATATAAGTATCCATTTGGTTTTGCTTTAAGTTGATGAGCATTCTTTGCTATGTCAAAAGTTTCTAGAGTTTTACTAATTGGTTGATCGCCAATTCGTGGAAGCACAGCAAGATGAACCAACTTTGAAAATTCATCCCAGTTTTTCCAAGTTTTAAAATTGATAAAGCTATCCATCCCAATAACTAAGCAAATTGATTCATCTTTAAATGATTCTTTTAAGTCGAGTAGGGTGTCAATCATGAAAGAGTTTCCACCGCGTAAAATTTCTCTCGTATCTATTTCAAGACTCGTGAACTCCTTAATAGCCAGATTTAGCATTTGAAGTCTTTCTTTTGAGGTGTAATTTAGAGAGTTTTTATGGACTGGCACGAAGCAAGGCAGCATAAATAGTCGATCAATACTGAGTTCATTTTTTATTGATGTAGCTGTTTGAAGGTGTCCAAGATGAACGGGATCAAAGGAGCCGCCATAAATTCCTATCATAGTAAGGCATTTACTTCATCTAGTGTCATTGGAGACATAGGGTACGTTCTAGTTGAGTCATGAACATGCATCCTATATCGGACAAAGGTATCTTCATCTCTGATAAGTAAAAAAGGGTTTGCTTTTTTTTGCTCTGCTATTGTTGTTGTTATCTCTGATCCATAATTATGTCCACATAATAAGTGGATATCATCTCCCACTTCAGTCAATAATTTTTTAAGTGAATGAAATAATGTCACTGGATTGGAGCCTGCAAGGCTGCATATACCAACGCCATAAACGAATAATGTGTCACCAGCAATAAGATGCTCATCTAAAAGATAGCAAATACCACCAGCAGTATGCCCAGGGGTTTCAATAATTTTTATTTTTGTTTCACCTAGCTTGATGATTTCACCATCTTTAACTGTGTGAACTTTATTTTCAATATTTAAGTAAGGAACTTCATTAACGCCAGCAGTAATTTTTGCGCCTGTTTTATTGGCTAGGTCATCGACCGCATTTGTATGATCACCATGCCAGTGCGTAATCCAAATATCAGTAAGGGTATAGCCTTTATTCTTTATTTTCTCTAAAAATAAGTCTGGCTCCCATGCGGGGTCTACAATTGCACATGTCTTTGTTGCCTCATCAAATATAAAATGAATTGAATTTTCATAGGCACCAATATGATAAAGCACGTCGATTGAGTATTGATTACTGTTGTATGTTTTTTCCATAATGCATTATTTTACCAATTTTGACTTGACTGAAATGAGATACAGATTATAATCTACGATTTGCTAAACATCCTAGTTTCTTGGGGCTATAGCTCAGCTGGGAGAGCGCTTCGCTGGCAGTGAAGAGGTCGGCGGTTCGATCCCGCCTAGCTCCACCAAGCAAAATAGTTTTAATGTCGCGTTCGTCTATCGGTTAGGACTCCAGGTTTTCATCCTGGCAAGAGGGGTTCGATTCCCCTACGCGATGCCATTTTATTTTAATTAAAAAGGGCAAATTTTAATTTAATGCTCTAAAGTAATACCATCTAAAACCCTTTGTCCCGTTCGTCTAGTGGCCCAGGACGCCAGGATTTCATCCTGGAAACAGGTAGTTCAAATCTCCTACGGGACGCCACCTTAAATTGGTTTAGAGTTAGAGTTTGATTTACTCAAGTATTTTTTTTGGCAAGACACCTTATTCCACCTAACCTTCCATTTGAATAATATTTACCAACAAAATTGTAGAATGAATTTAAGCTATCAACAACCTCTTTTCCATGAACTCTTATGTTTCTTTCTTTTTCACTATTGAATTGTATTAATCTATCTTTTGTAAACTCTGTCCATGAGCTAGACATGTCTTCACTATAGATTAATTGAAACCCACTTTTCTCTAGATTTGAAATATATTTGTCAAAATAAGGGAGATGTTTTCCATAAATTTCTTTTTCTATTTCTTTAATCTCATCATCACTTAGTTCTATTCGACTCGTTATGTCTTCTGTATAAAAAATGCCATGCGGATTAAGTAAGTTATATAACTTTTTTAATAAAATTTCATGATTGGGTATGTGATATAAAGTAAGCCAGCTAACAACAGCATCAAACTTTTCGTTTTTAAAATCATAATCAAGAATATCCCCACAAATATGATTCACTTTATTTGATAATCCACATTTTTTAGTTAGATTATTAGCTAACTGATTTTGATCCGATTGCAGCTCAATTGCAGTAATTTTTGCTCCTGTTTTATTGGCTATATATCTTGCTGGACCACCAATACCTGAGCCAATATCTAATATTTTAGACTTGTCATTTATGCCAAGTTTTTTTATAGATATATCAATTGCATCTGTTCCATGATAGTGAAACTGGTCAAACTTAGATAAATCTTTAACCATTAGATTGTCAGATGTTGATTTGCCTATTTCTCTGAGTTCGTTAAATATTCTCTCTACGTTATTGTAGAGCTTCATTGACTTGATATTTAAACTATGATTCATTCTTATTAAGTTGTTTTAGCCTCTTTATTTGGGGCTAAATAGATATGCGTACTTTATTATAGCAATAATTTTTCTTGCTTGAAATTTTAATTAGTACTTCAAGTTTTATCAGTTTTAAACTTTAGTTGTGAAAATTTATGTTGATCAATATTATAAGAGTTGATTTGACCTATATCTCCTTTGATTATTACTCAACTCACTAAGTTTTTTTATTGCTATAGTGGTTATTTAATGTGCCTAATACATCAAATTTAAATTGATAATTTTGTATTAATTTGAAAGATATTGTTATTTTAGAAGTGCTTTAAAAAAAATATATATAAGGAAATATTATGAGCCATATTATCTATGAACCAGTCAAGCAGAGGCTTCAGCGAAGCGAATTAGCAGTTCCAGGATCCAGTCCTAATATGTTTGAAAAAGCCTTAAAAAGTGGGGCAGATTTTGTATTTTTAGATCTAGAAGACGCTGTAGCACCAGACGATAAAGTGAAGGCACGTAAAAATGTTATTGACGCGCTGCAGGATCTAGATTGGAAAGGTAATGGTAAGACTATTTCTGTTCGAATCAATAGTATCGATACGCACTATATGTATCGTGATGTAGTTGAGGTGGTTGAGCAGGCAGGTGAACATCTTGATACTATTTTGCTTCCTAAGGCAGGTACAGCTTCTGATGTTTATATGTTGTCAGCAATGCTTAATCAAATTGAGACTTCTAAGGGCATTAAACATCGAATTGGAATTGAAGTACTTATTGAAACTACGTTAGGTATGGCTAATGTTATGGATATTGCTAAATGTGGCCGTGAAGAACGACTTGAGGCGATGCACTTTGGTGTTGCAGACTATGCTGCAAGTTGTCGAGCGCGTACAACTGTTATAGGTGGTTTAAATCCTAATTATCCAGGTGATCAATGGCATGCTGGCTTATCTCAAATGTTAGTAGCCTGCAGAGCTTATGGAATCCGTCCAATTGATGGACCTTTTGGGGATTTTAATGATCCTGAGTCTTATAAAGATGCTGCAAGAAGAGGTGCTACTCTTGGCTTTGAGGGAAAATGGGCAATCCATCCTTCACAAATTGAGTTAGCTAATGAGATTTATACACCTCCAGAATCTGAAGTTTCGCATGCGAAACAAATTCTTATTGCATTAGATGAGGCAGCTAAAGAGGGTCGAGGTGCAGCTCAACTAAATGGGCGAATGATTGATGCTGCTTCTGCAAAGATGGCTGAAAATATTGTCAATACAGATAATGCAATAAATGGGAAAGTTGTCGCGTAATTATGAATATTCATGAGTACCAAGCTAAGAAGCTATTGGGTAAATATGGAGTTCCAATTCCAAAGGGTGGCATTGCGCACTCTGCAACTGAGGCAATTTACCAAGCCAGTGAGTTGGGAGGAAGTAAATGGATTGTTAAAGCTCAGCTTCATTCAGGCGCACGCGGAAAAGCTGGCGGTGTAAAACTATGTCATAATCATCAAGAAATTGCAGATTTTTGTCATAATCTTCTTGGTAATAAGCTTGTAACTCTCCAGACTGGTCCAGAGGGAAAAATGGTTTCAAGTATCTATGTTGAAGAAGCAAGTGATATTGCTAAAGAACTTTACTTTAGCATTGTTCTTGATAGAGCAACCCAAAAAGTCACTTTAATTGCCTCTACTGAAGGCGGAATGGATATTGAAAAAGTTGCTGAAGAGACGCCCAAAAAAATTTCAAAAATTATGATTGACCCCGCTGTTGGAATGCAGCCTTTTCAGGCTCGTCAGTTGGCTTTTACATTAGATTTACCTAATGAAGTTGTTGGCGCTGCAAGTCGAGCAGTTATGAAATGTTATCGTGCATTTCGAGATACTGATGCTAATTTATTGGAAATTAATCCATTAATATTGACAACTGACAATAAAATTATGGCCATTGATGCGAAGATGACATTTGATGAGAATGCACTTTATCGTAGACCAGAAATTCTAGAATTTCGTGATAAAACACAAGAGGAGCCCCGCGAAACTAATGCTGCCGAGCATGATTTAAGTTATGTTGGTTTAGATGGAAATATTGGATGCCTCATTAATGGAGCAGGTCTTGCGATGGCGACAATGGATATGATTCAACATGCGGGCGGAGAGCCTGCAAATTTTCTAGATATTGGAGGCGGCGCTTCTGCTGAAAGGGTTTCTACATCTATAGAACTAGTCCTATCCGATGAATCAGTTGAAGCTATCCTGATTAACATATTTGCTGGAATCAACCGATGTGATTGGGTAGCTCAAGGCATTGTGGATTTACTAAATAAGCGAGATATTGTCATCCCTTTAGTTGTTCGCTTATCTGGAACCAATGTCGATAAAGGGCAGAAAATATTAAAAGACAGTGGTAAGAAAGTTATAACAGCTGATACCTTATCTGATGCAGCATACAAGGTTGTGTCTGCATGGAAACAAGCAAAAGGGATTAAGGATTAACTATGAGTATTTTTATAGATGAAAAAACCCCAGTTTTAGTTCAAGGCATAACTGGCCGTATTGGCTCTTTTCATACTCAAGAGATGATTGAATATGGTACAAATATTGTTGCAGGTGTTACTCCAGGCAAAGGTGGAACAATGCATTTAGGAAGGCCTGTATTTAATACAGTTGAGGACGCCATATTGGCTACAGGCGCTGAAGCAAGTATTGTCTTTGTGCCCCCAGCATATGCCGCTGATGGAATTATGGAAGCAGCAGAATCAAACATAAGATTTTGCGTCAGTATTACTGATGGAATACCAACACATGACATGATAAGAGTGAAGCGCTATATTAATAGCGCTCCTCAGGAAAAACGCATGGTTTTAACCGGACCTAATTGTGCTGGCACGATAAGTCCAGGCAAGTCTTTATTAGGTATTATGCCTGGACATATTTACAAACAAGGTAATGTTGGTTTGATTGGACGTTCAGGAACGCTAGGCTATGAGGCAGCCTCTCAGATGAAGGAGATGGGTATTGGAATTAGTACTAGTGTTGGAATTGGTGGTGATCCAATTAACGGAAGCTCCTTCTTAGAAATTTTAAAATATTTTGAAAAGGATGATGAAACTGAAGCTATCATGATTATTGGAGAAATTGGTGGCCCGCAGGAAGCCGAAGTAGCTGAGTATTTTCAAAAACATATGAATAAGCCTATGGCAGCTTATATAGCAGGACTAACAGCACCCGCTGGACGCACAATGGGACATGCAGGTGCTATTGTTAACTCAAGTGGGGAAAGTGCTGCGGAAAAAGTAGCTATTCTAAAAGATGCTGGGATTATGGTTGCACCTACTCCCTCTGATATGGGCTCGACAGTAGTATCGCTATTAAAAAGTCGCTAGATACCTGAGTATATTTATCTGATTGACCTATATAATACTTTCATATAATCCAATATTTTTTAGCTAATATTTAAAATGAAAAGCTCAAACGTTATATATCATCAAGCATCCGTTACTCGGCAAAGACGAAATAAGTTAAATAAGCATCGCTCAGTTGTTCTTTGGTTTACTGGTCTTTCAGGGTCTGGAAAATCGACTCTAGCTCATGCATTAGAAGAAAAATTATTTCAAAAAGGATGCAGGACTTTTGTATTAGATGGAGACAATGTTCGCCATGGGTTAAATTCTAATCTTGACTTCAGTGATGCCGATAGAGGTGAAAATATTCGTCGAATTAGTGAGGTGAGTAAGTTAATGTTAGAGGCTGGACTAATTGTTATGACTGCTTTTATTAGTCCATTTACAGAAGATCGAAATACAGCAAGAAATTTAATTAAAAATGATAACTTTATTGAGATATATTGCAAGGCAAGTATAGAAACTTGTGAAAAAAGAGATGTCAAGGGTCTTTATAAGAAGGCAAGAGCAGGAAAGATTAAAAATTATACTGGCATAGATTCTCCATATGAAGCTCCAGTGAATCCCGAATTAATTATTAATACTGATAAAGAATCATTGGACGAGTCAATATCTAAAATTCTTAGCTATCTTCAAGAAAATATATTAAAAAGTTAGTTTCTTGAAAGGTATTAGTAAGACTTTAAACTTTCTATCAGGGGCTTAATATGTTCTTCATATTTTGACCATTCTTTAGAGCTGCCTTGATAAATTTTTTTTCTAACCTGCGACGCACTTGCTGTTTTGACTGCACGTTTATTAGTGTGAAAATTTAAGCAACTATCACTCCAATCTAGATCACAATGTTTCAATAGATTTTTGGTCTCATTTTTTTGATTAATTGTTAATTTTTCATAACTAATGTCGTAAATTTTATCTGGAAATAGTTTGTGCCAAAAATTCATTAGATCTAAATATGCACCATAAAAACTGGCTAAATCATCAAAGTTATAGGCCCACCCATTTCCATTTCCACTAAAGTAATGTTTATAAATTGACCAGCATATTGCTCTTGCATCTCTTTTCAAGTGAATAATTTTTGCTTCTGGAAATGCTGACAAAATAAATCCAATGTATTGAAAATTTAAAGGCCATTTATCAGTAATGATTTCTTCATTAATATTAAAATTTGAAAGACTCTCTAAGTATTGATGACGCATAGATAAAAAAGATTTTTCTGTTATACCATTTTTCGCTTGGCCTGATAAATCCTTGAGTATTGAATTAGTAAGTTCGCTGATTGTGCTTAATTCATCTGCTCCATACACTGAAGGATGGCTTGAGATGATTTGTTCTACAAGTGTTGTACCTGAACGAGGCATGCCTATAATAAAAATTGGACGCTTAGAATTTTCCCCATTTAATAATTTTTTTTCAATAGTAGGTAGACTATTACTAAAAATTTTTCTTATTACTGAGTGCTTATGTTGATAATCATCAACAGAGTAATTTAATTGTATTTTACGTAGTCGGTTTCCTTCATCTAAAAATCTAAATAGCTCATCTTTATTATCTAAGTCATCATTCACTTTTGCTAAAGCAAAATTTATAAATATTTGATCTGACTTATTAAGATTCTTTGAAGAAAGAATTGATTTCATTGTAGAAATTTGAATATCACTTTGTGTATATTTTTTTACACTACTTAAGTTGAAATGGGCCTCTGCAAAATCAGCGTTAATGGCAATTGCCTCCTCATAATAATTTATAGCCTCATCCTGCAGGCCAAGACTTTTACATGTATTACCAAGGTTATTAAATGCTAAAGCATAATCCTGATTGATAGATACTGATTTTTTATATTGTATTTTTGCTAAATCAAATTGATTGAGTGCTTGAAATGCTGAGCCAAGGTTGTTATATGCTTCAGCATATTCTGGACTATAGGCAACTGCCCATTCAAAACTCTTAACTGCTAAATCTGGCTGATTTTTCTCTAGCATAATAAGCCCTAAATTATTATGAGCTGAAGGATAAGCATGATTAAGAGTTATTGCTTTTTCATAGCACATGATTGAGCTATCAAGTTGATGGGTTCTTTGAAACGCAACTCCAAGATTATAATGAGCTTCTGAGTATTTTGGGTTAAGCGCTATTGCTTTTTCAAAGCTGTCAATTGCTGATTCAAACGAACCTATTTCGCTATAACAAGCACCACTTAGATTGAATAGTAGTGGCTCATTTGGAAAATCATTGATTAAATGTTGAGTGGTAAATAGAGCCTCTTGCATTCGATTAGAAGAGTAAAGCTGCATAACCTCATCTAATTGTTTTTGCGAAGGACTAGTTTCTTTTCTTTGGTTTAATATTAATAATTCTTTTTTTGCTTCCTGGTTACTTGGAAAAGACTCAAGAACCTTTAAATATATACTTTGAGCTTCTTTACCATGTCCTTTTTTTGTGAGTTTTTTAGCGCGAGCTAGTAATCGCTGAGTTTTTAATGACATTATGGTGTATTCATTTTAGTGGTCAAAATTTATTAAGTTACTGAGTATACTAAAATATATTAATGTAATAATAAAAAACTTTAACTTTAATTAAACTTTTCATTAAAGAATTTCAATATTAATATAAATTAGAAATAAAGAGCTACCAATAAAAACCTAGTTTAAAATTGATATTGACTGAAATAAAATATTTTAATATAACCTCTTATATGACAATAAAAACTCAGCGATTACTAGCTCGCACTAAAAAAATTTCAAAGAATTTATGTTGCTCAAAATAAGAAATTAAAAATGAAAAATAATCAAACTTCATTGCCAAGAGAAAAAGCTAGATTTGTTCTCAACCTCTATTCAAATGGACAGTTTCAAGAGGCTGTAGATAAAATTAAAAGCTTAAATGAAAGTTATCCTATGGAGTCTTTGCTTTTCAACCTTATAGGGGCATGTTATAAGGAATTAGGTCAATTAGAGGGTGCGGCTAAAATGTTTGAAGTGGCAGTATCTATTAAACCAAACTATGCTGAAGCTCATTTTAATCTTGGGGTCTCTCGTAAAGATTTAGGTCAAATTGAGGCTGCTATTGAGAGTTATAAACAGGCTATAATTATTACACCAAATTATCCAGATGCCCATAATAATCTTGGAAAATTGCTCTTTGAGGATGGTCAATATAAATTAGCAATTGAAAGTTTAGAGTGGGCAGTTGCGTATAAATATGATTTTTATGAGGCACATAATAATCTAGGAAATGCTTTAAACGCATATGGAAATGTTGAGGACTCTATAAAGAGTTTTGAAAAGGCGTTGGAACATAACCCTGACTACGATAAAGCATATTTGAACCTTGCATTAGTTTTTAAAGATCTTGGAAATCAAAAAGACTTTCTTAAAAATATAAATAAAGCAATAAGTATTAAACCCGACTGGAGTGATGCTCATCTCCATTTAAGTCGTGTTAAAAAGTATAAAAAAAATGACCCTCAATTAGCGCAAATTCACTCATTTTTGAATGCATCTGACCTTAGTTTAAAAGATCGTATAAATTATAATTTCACCTTAGCTAAAGTTTATGAGGATCTTGAAAATCATGAGGAGCAGTTTAGATTTTTAAATGAGGCAAATAAACTTAGAAAGAAAGAAGCAAATTATTTTTTTGATAAAGACCAAAAATTATTTTCTATTATTAAAGAAGTGTTTGAAAATCCTCCCACTATTATTTCAAAACCATTATCTAAGACAACATCTATAAGACCTATTTTTATTTTAGGAATGCCTAGATCTGGGACATCTTTAGTTCATCAAATTATTGATAGCCATAATGAAGTCTATGGTGCTGGTGAGTTAAGAAATCTAAATAAAGCTGTTACTCCATTTTTAAGAAAATATACAGATAAAAAAAGCTTTACTCAAAAGGATTTGACAACTATTAGAGAATCTTATTTAGATGCACTTTCTAGTTTAAATGCCTCTGAAAATATTATCATAGATAAAATGCCTTTGAACTTTCGCTATATTGGATTTATTTTATCCGCATTTCCTGAGGCAAAAATTCTTCATATGAATAGAGATCCAATTGCCACATGCTGGTCAATCTATAAGTTTTATTTCCCTGGAAATGCATACTCATACAGCCAAAAGGATATTGCTAATTATTATGGTTTGTATAAAAATCTTATGGGCTTTTGGCATAAATTATTTCCGAATAAAATATTTGATATTTGCTATGAGGATCTAACAAAAAACCAAGAACTCGAAACTCGTAAAATATTACAATATTGTGATTTAGAATGGGATGAAAGCTGTTTAGATTTCCATAAAAACAAAAAAGTTATGAAAACAACAAGTGCTCTTCAAGTTAGGGAAAAAATTTATCAGGGAAGCTCTGAGGTTTGGAGAAAATATGAGGCTTATTTGCAACCACTAATTAATGGCTTGAACAAATACTAAAAAATAATAATGTTATCAAAAAAACCATCAGAAAAAGAAATTAGCTTTATCATTAACCTTTTTTCTAAAGGCTCTTACCAAGATGTATTAGATTTATTAGGGCCTTTAATAAAGAATTTTCCTGACGATTCACTTTTGCACAATATTACTGGCGCTAGTCTTGCGGGCTTGGGTCATTTAGATGGCGCTATAAAGAGTTATAATGAGTCAATATCAATAAAACCTGACTATGCTAAAGCGCACTATAATCTTGGTGCAGCTTTTCATGAGTTAGGCCAACTTGAGAATTCTGTTAAAAGTTATGAGCGTTCAATAGCCATTGAATCAAATTATGCAGAAGCCCATAATAATCTTGGTAATGTTTTTAGAGAGCTTGGTGAGCTAGATATGGCTTCTATTAGTTATGAAAAAGCACTAATTATTAATCCAGATTATGTTGAGGCTCATTTTAGTCTCTCTTTGGTTCTTCTTAGTTTTGATAAATTAGACCTTATGATTGAACATTTAGAAAAAGCGATTGATATAAATCCAGGTTTTGCTGAGGCACATCATAGTCTTGGAGGAGGATACAAAGAGTTGGGAAGACTAGATGATGCAGTTAAATCCTATAATAAAGCCCTTGCGCTTCAGCCTAATTTTTTAGAAGCCTACAATAACCTTGGAAATGTATTTAAGGAGCTTGGTCAGCCTAAGGATGCTGTCAAATCCTATGAGAAAGCATTAGCTATTAATTCAGATTATCCTTCGACGCATAATAACCTTGGAAATGTGTACAAGGAGCTTGGCCAACTTAATGATGCTGCTAGATCTTATCAAAATGCACTTACTATTAATCAAGATTACTCTGATTCACATAATAATCTTGGAGTGATTTTCTATGAGCTTAAGAAGTATGACGAGGCAGTACAGTCTTATGAGAGAGCATTGACTATAGATCCAGAATACGCGGAAGCACATAATAATCTTGGTGTCTCTCTTAACAAGTTAGGACAATTAGAAGAGGCAGTGAAGTCTTATGAGAGAGCCTTAATTATTAATCCAACATATTCTGATTCATATAATAATCTTGGTGTTGTTCAAAAAAAACAAGGAAAGTTGGATGCTGCTATTAAGTCCTATGAAAGCGCACTAGCTATTAATTCGGGTGACGCAGATACCTATAATAATTTAGGAATCGTTCTATCTGAGCTAGAGCGATTGGATGATGCAATCCAATCTTATGGAAAGGCAATACTTGTCAACCCAGAATTTGCTGAAGCTTATAACAATTCAGGACATGTTTTCAGTAAGCTTAATCAATATTTAGATGCCTTAAAAGCTTATGAAAAGGCATCTGATATTAAGCCTGATTTAAGTTATGTATTGGGTAATATATTGAGCGCCAAAATGAATTCTTGTAGTTGGGATGGTTTGACAAAATTACTTAATGAAACAACGGCAAAAATTAATAAAAATTTAAAAATTATTGATCCATTTACCCTATTTGGTTTGATTGATGATCCAAAACTTGCAAGAAAAGCCATAGAATTAAGAGCAAACAGTGATCATCCTACAAGTCATCTCCTGCCAAAAATAACTCTTTATCCTGAGCATTCTAAAATTCGTATTGGCTATTTTTCTGGAGATTTTCGGGAGCACCCAGTTTCATATCTAACTGCTGGACTTTATGAGCTGCATAATAGAGAGCATTTTGAAGTCCATGCATTCTCATTAGGTCCTGATACAAGCGATGAGATGAATCTTCGAATTAAAGCAGGTGTTGATCATTTCCATGATGTGCGATCAATGTCTCATAAAGAGATTGCGCTTCTTGCAAGGTCTCTTGAGATTGATATTGCAGTTGATTTGGCGGGCTATACTGCAGAGTCTAGAACGGATGTATTTGCGATGTCAGCAGCTCCAATTCAGCTCAGTTATATTGGCTTTCTTGGAACCATGGGAGCAGATTATTATGATTACTTGATTGCTGACCCGATAATGATTCCAGAAAAAAATAAAAAAGATTACTCTGAAAAAATTGTTTATCTGCCAAACTTTCAAGTCAATGACTCCAAAGACTCTCCTTCAGAGATAACGCTTACTCGCAAAGAATTAGGCCTTCCAGAGAAGGGATTTGTGTTTTGTTGCTTTAATAATACTTACAAATTCACACCTACTGTTTTTGACAGTTGGGCGCGGATCTTAAAGCAAGTTGAAGGTAGTGTTCTCATCATTTTTGTAAATAATGATTTATCAAAAGCAAACTTAGTCAAAGAAATAGCTCTGAGAGAAATTGATCCGAGTAGACTTATTTTTGGAGATAGCTTGCCAAGACCAGAATACTTAGCAAGATATAAGGCTGCTGACCTGTTCCTAGATACAACCCCTTACAATGCTGGAACAACAGCAAGTGATGCGCTTCGAATGGGCTTGCCAGTTCTTACGTGTATTGGAAAGTCTTACTCGGCAAGAATGGGCGCAAGCATATTGAGCTCACTTAACTTACCCGAACTCATTACGACGACTTCAAAGGAGTATGAAGCGCTTGCAATTGAACTGGCAACCAACCCAGAGAAGTTTAAAAAACTTAAAGATAAGTTAACAAGTAACTTATCCACAGCGCCTCTTTTTGACACTCCTTTGTTTACAAAAAATATTGAGTCTGCTTATACCACGATGTATGAGAGACATCGACAAGGACTAGAGGCTGATCATATTTATGTCAAAGAGTGAATGAAAAACTCAAGTGAACACCCAGTCCTTACTAAGGAGCAAATTGATTCTGTTTTAGCGCTCTATTCAAAAGGCCAGTATCAAGAAGCGATAGATAAAATAAAAGTCCTAAATGAGAAGTATCCAAATGTACCTTTACTTTTTAATCTTATTGGGGCTTGTTATAAAGCCTTAGGAGAGCTTATAGGTGCTTCTCAAATGTTTGAAAAAGCAATCACTCTGAAGTCAGATTATGCTGAAGCATATAAAAACCTTGGTATTACTCTTAAAGATCTTGGGCAGTTAGATGCTGCAGTTAATAGTCTTAAGAAATCAATAACTATAGAGCCAAATTACTTAGACGCACATTACAATCTTGCTATTACATTTAGAGCACTGAACCAGCTTGATGATGCAGCTAATAGTTATGAAAAAGCAATACTTATCAAGCCCAACTTTGCTGAGGCACATAATAATCTTGGTAACGCCCTTAAAGATCTTGATCAGTTAGATGATGCCATTAAAAGCTATAATAAGGCAGTAGATATCAACCAAAATTTTGCAGAAGCTTATTACAATCTTGGAGTAGTTTTTAGGCAGCTTAAAAAGTTTGATGAGGCAATTAAAAACTTTGAGACAGCAATCTCTATAAATCCCAATTTTGCAGAAGCACATAATAATCTTGGTGAGTGTCTTACTTCACTTGGCTTTATGGTTGAAGCAATTGATTGTTTTGAAAAGGCAATCAACTTCAAACCTGACTATGCTGAAGCACACAAGAATATTGGTTTTAATCTTTTTTCACTTGGAAAAACTAAGGGAGCTGCTAAATTCTTTGAGAAAGCAATAGCTATCGAGCCAAATTATGCCGAGGCGCATAGCAAACTTGGACATATTTATAAAAAGCTTAAACAGTCAGATAAGGCAAGGTTGAGTTATGAAAGGGCTTATAAGATTAAGCCAAAAATGGATTTTATTTTAGGTGATATATTGAATAATAAAATGCACCTTTCTGACTGGTTTGATTTGGCAAATCTTCTTAAAGAAGTAAAGAAAAAAATTGTTGATAGTGAGAAAGTCATTAGTCCATTCTTTTTATTAGGATTAATTGATAATCCTGGACTTCAAAGAAAAGCTTCGGAGATCTATTCTTCAAAGAAGCACCCTAAAAGTTATACCTTAAAAAATATAAAGCCTTACCCAAAACATAAAAAAATTCGTATCGGTTATTTTTCTTCAGACTTTAAAATTCATCCTGTTGCATATCTAACTGCTGGACTTTATGAGCTGCATAATAGAGAGCATTTTGAAGTCCATGCATTCTCATTAGGTCCTGATACAAGCGATGAGATGAATCTTCGAATTAAAGCAGGTGTTGATCATTTCCATGATGTGCGATCAATGTCTCATAAAGAGATTGCGCTTCTTGCAAGGTCTCTTGAGATTGATATTGCAGTTGATTTGGCGGGCTATACTGCAAAGTCTAGAACGGATGTATTTGCGATGTCAGCAGCTCCAATTCAGCTCAGTTATATTGGCTTTCTTGGAACCATGGGCGCAGATTATTATGATTACTTGATTGCTGACCCGATAATGATTCCAGAAAAAAATAAAAAAGATTACTCTGAAAAAATTGTTTATCTGCCAAACTTTCAAGTCAATGACTCCAAAGACTCTCCTTCAGAGATAACGCTTACTCGCAAAGAATTAGGCCTTCCAGAGAAGGGATTTGTGTTTTGTTGCTTTAATAATACTTACAAATTCACACCTACTGTTTTTGACAGTTGGGCGCGGATCTTAAAGCAAGTTGAAGGTAGTGTTCTTATTATTTATGCAAGTAATGAGTCTTCAAAAGCAAACTTAGTCAAAGAAATAGCTCTGAGAGAAATTGATCCGAGTAGACTTATTTTTGGTGGACGTCTAGTAAGACCAGAATACTTAGCAAGATATAAGGCTGCTGACCTGTTCCTAGATACAACCCCTTACAATGCTGGAACAACAGCAAGTGATGCGCTTCGAATGGGCTTGCCAGTTCTTACGTGTATTGGAAAGTCTTACTCGGCAAGAATGGGCGCAAGCATATTGAGCTCACTTAACTTACCCGAACTCATTACGACGACTTCAAAGGAGTATGAAGCGCTTGCAATTGAACTGGCAACCAACCCAGAGAAGTTTAAAAAACTTAAAGATAAGTTAACAAGTAACTTATCCACAGCGCCTCTTTTTGACACTCCTTTGTTTACAAAAAATATTGAGTCTGCTTATACCACGATGTATGAGAGACATCGACAAGGACTAGAGGCTGATCATATTTATGTCAAAGAGTGAATGAAAAACTCAAGTGAACACCCAGTCCTTACTAAGGAGCAAATTGATTCTGTTTTAGCGCTCTATTCAAAAGGCCAGTATCAAGAAGCGATAGATAAAATAAAAGTCCTAAATGAGAAGTATCCAAATGTACCTTTACTTTTTAATCTTATTGGGGCTTGTTATAAAGCCTTAGGAAAATTAGAGGAATCTATTCAGATGTATAAAGCTGCAGTCCATATTAAACCTGATTATGCTGAGGCGCATAATAATCTAGGGACAGTATTTAAGGACCTTAATCATTTAGATGACGCATTTAAATGTTTTAAAAAAGCGATATCTTTGAAGCCTGATTATGTCGATGCAAATTACAATCTTGCCATCATGTATCAAGAATTAGGGCAATTTCAAGATTCAGTTAAAAGTTTTTTGAGGGCAATATCTTTAAATCCAAATTTCGCTGATGCATATATTAACCTTAGTATTTCCTTAAGAGAACTTGGTAATATAGATGATGCAATTAAAAACCTTGAGACAGCAATCTCTATAAATCCCAATTTTGCAGAAGCACATAATAATCTTGGTAGCTGTCTTCAAGAGTTAGGTCAATTTAATACTGCAATTAAAAGTCTTGAGACGGCAATATCTATTCAACCGAATTTAGCTGAAGCACATAATAATCTGGGGTTTGTTTACTTTAAAAAATATGATAAGGTTAATGCGATTAAATTATATAAAAAAGCAATATCTATTCAACCGAGTTTAGCCGAAGCACATGATAATCTTGGTACCTCCTTAAAGGCTATAGGACAATTAGATAAAGCGCTTGAAAGTTATGAGGAAGCTATTTCTATTAATCCAGATTTAGATTACTTATTAGGAAGTAAATTAGGGACAAAAATGAATCTTTGTTTATGGACTAATTTATTAATTGATCTCAAAGAAGTAATAATAAAAACAAATACTAGTGAGCCATCTGTTACTCCATTTGATCTAATGGGACTGGCTGATGACCCTAAAATTCAAAGAAAAGCTTCGGAGATCTATTCTTCAAAGAAGCACCCTAAAAGTTATACCTTAAAAAATATAAAGCCTTACCCAAAACATAAAAAAATTCGTATCGGTTATTTTTCTGGAGATTTTCGGGAGCACCCAGTTTCATATCTAACTGCTGGACTTTATGAGCTGCATAATAGAGAGCATTTTGAAGTCCATGCATTCTCATTAGGTCCTGATACAAGCGATGAGATGAATCTTCGAATTAAAGCAGGCGTTGATCATTTCCATGATGTCAGAAACAACTCTGATAAAAAAATAGCGGTTCTTGCAAGGTCTCTTGAGATTGATATTGCAGTTGATTTGGCGGGCTATACTGCAGAGTCTAGAACGGATGTATTTGCGATGTCAGCAGCTCCAATTCAGCTCAGTTATATTGGCTTTCTTGGAACCATGGGCGCAGATTATTATGATTACTTGATTGCTGACCCGATAATGATTCCAGAAAAAAATAAAAAAGATTACTCTGAAAAAATTGTTTATCTGCCAAACTTTCAAGTCAATGACTCCAAAGACTCTCCTTCAGAGATAACGCTTACTCGCAAAGAATTAGGCCTTCCAGAGAAGGGATTTGTGTTTTGTTGCTTTAATAATACTTACAAATTCACACCTACTGTTTTTGACAGTTGGGCGCGGATCTTAAAGCAAGTTGAAGGTAGTGTTCTTATTATTTATGCAAGTAATGAGTCTTCAAAAGCAAACTTAGTCAAAGAAATAGCTCTGAGAGAAATTGATCCGAGTAGACTTATTTTTGGTGGACGTCTAGTAAGACCAGAATACTTAGCAAGATATAAGGCTGCTGACCTGTTCCTAGATACAACCCCTTACAATGCTGGAACAACAGCAAGTGATGCGCTTCGAATGGGCTTGCCAGTTCTTACGTGTATTGGAAAGTCTTACTCGGCAAGAATGGGCGCAAGCATATTGAGCTCACTTAACTTACCCGAACTCATTACGACGACTTCAAAGGAGTATGAAGCGCTTGCAATTGAACTGGCAACCAACCCAGAGAAGTTTAAAAAACTTAAAGATAAGTTAACAAGTAACTTATCCACAGCGCCTCTTTTTGACACTCCTTTGTTTACAAAAAATATTGAGTCTGCTTATACCACGATGTATGAGAGACATCGACAAGGACTAGAGGCTGATCATATTTATGTCTAGTATTCAAATTAAATACTTCTAAAGAGCTATTGTAAAATAAACTTTAATATTTTTGTAGGGTGTAATTCAGGTGATATGAAAATGCTTAAAATTATAATTCCAGATAGAATGTCAGGATCACGGCTAGATTCTGCGCTTTCAGAAATGCTTCCTGATTATTCTCGTTCAAAAATAACGGCATGGATTAAATCAGGCGATGCTTTAATTAATGATAAAAATTTCAAGCCAAAAGATAAGTCTAATGGCACTGAAGCTGTCTTTTTAACTTTAAATCAAAAACAAAACAACGATTGGATTGCTGAAAAAATTCCATTAAATATTTTTTATGAAGATGAAGACATTATTGTAATAAATAAGCAGTTTGGTCTTGTAACTCATCCAGGCGCAGGAAATTGGACTGGTACTTTAGCAAATGCACTTCTTTATTACGACCCAGCACTATCAAAACTCGATAGGGCAGGTATTGTACATCGACTAGATAAAAATACTTCAGGCCTAATGGTTATTGCAAGGAATGAAAAATCACAGAAATATTTGGTTGAACAATTACAAAATCACTCTGTTGATAGAGAGTATTCTGCCATAGTTTATGGTCATATGATTGCTGGTGGAACGGTTGATGAACCTATTGGCCGTGATCCTAAAGACAGGGTTAAGCAGGCAGTTTCAACGAGTGGCAAAGACGCAACAACTCACTACAGAGCAATTGACCGATTTAAAAGCCACACTCATGTGAAGGCAATTTTAGAAACTGGCCGAACTCACCAAATACGTGTCCATCTTTCTTATGTTGGACATTCATTGATTGGAGATCCAATGTATGGTGGCCGAGTGCGTTTTCCAAAGAAAGCAAGTGAAGAACTAAAAGAGGCTCTACTTAATTTCAAAAGACAGGCGCTCCACTCAAAAAAGTTAACTCTAAACCATCCCATTTCAGGGGAGTCAATGTCATGGAAGGCGCCTTTACCAGATGACATGACAGCATTATTAGAAGTGTTAAAAAAATTCGACTCCTAAAAATTGTGATTTTTTTAAATTTATGAATTTTTTTCCAAAAAATATTAAATTACTTTCGACACCAAGACTTTTAGAGGGTGGGAGCAGCAAAGGCAATTTTGATAACTTTAATTTAGCGCTACATGTTGATGATAAGCAGGGCGCAGTGTTAGCAAATCGTGACCTATTATTGAGTCACTATAATTTACCTTCTAAGCCAATATGGATAAATCAAACGCACTCTAAAAAGAGCGTCAATGCTGATTCAATATCATCAATAGTTGATGCTGATGCAAGCTATAGCAAAAAATCTGGAACAGTTTGTGGAGTTCTTACAGCAGACTGCTTACCAATTTTTATATGTAATAAAGAGGGCACTGCTGTTGGAATTGCCCATGCTGGGTGGAGGGGTTTAGTTGATGGAATAATCGAATCTCTAATGGAATCTTTTGACTGTAATGGAGAGGACTTATTAGTTCACCTAGGGCCGGCAATTTCTCAATTTTCTTTTGAAGTGGGTGGCGAAGTTAAATCTCAATATATTTCTAAAAATAAAAACTTTGAAAAGTGTTTTACTTGTTTAAATAATAACTATTATCTTGATTTGTATGAGGCGGCAAGGGTGGTTCTAAAAAGTTTTGGTGTCAGTTCAATTAGTGGGGGTGACAGGTGTACTTATAATGAGTCAGATGACTATTTTTCATACCGAAGAGACGGTAAGTACTCAGGGAGGATGGCACATTTGATATGGATGGAGAGCCTCTAAGAGAGTATTTCTTTCTCTTTACCCTTTTTACTAAATTTCATTTCCCCACTCTCTTTATCAAGTAAGTAATAGTGAAGTGATTTCTGTTTACGCTGTTTTTGCTGAGTAATACACCCACGAACTTCAAAATCATTATTTAGCTGAATATCACCATATGAAGAGTTAATACATCTCAATAGATGCTTATTATTTTTAATAATATACTGACGAAAATAAAGCTCATCATTAAAATCAATAATGACATAGGCTTCATTATGAATTGGCATTCCAGGATCAACAATGATGATGCAATTTTCACTAAATTCAGGTGACATCATATCGCCAATGTTTTGAAGTGCATATGGCTCTGAATTAGTTGAGCAGGTGCTTTGAAATAAAGCCTTGGGATTATCTAATGCTGACATTTGGGACAATAATAAGTGGCACGTTGATTTTGTACAATTTTTTTAATTGTACCATTACATCTAATGCATGGCATATCATTGCGCCCATAGACAGATAATATTTGAGAAAAATACCCAGGTTCACCATCAACATTTGAAAAATCATTTAGAGTAGTGCCACCATTATTAATAGCTTCTGACAATATTTTTTTTATGCATTGAGTCAAAGTTTTATATCGATTAGCTGAAGTTTTTCCAGATACTCTCTTTGGAGAAATTCCTGCTAGGAATAAACTTTCTGATGCATAAATATTGCCAACACCCACAACGATACTGCTATCCATAATAAATGTTTTAATATTTTTTGTTTTACCAATTGATAAATTAAATAGTGATTGTTCATCGAACTCATAACTTAAAGGCTCTGGCCCAAGTTTTTTTAATAAGCTTAGTTGCTCATTATTTTTTTGCCAAAGAATTGAACCAAAGCGGCGGGGATCATGGAAGCGCATGCTTGTTGAGTTGTCAAGTTTAATTTCAAAATGATGATGTTTTTTTAATGGCTCAATTGAAGGAACAACTGAAATGGATCCAGACATTCCAAGATGCATGACAAGCTGACCACCATTAAAATCTATTAATAAATATTTTGCACGTCGTGATATTTTTTTAATGGTTTGATCTTTTAATGTTTTAACAAGGTGGAAAGGTATTTCCCATCGCAGCTTTCTTTTGTAGACATGAACAGATAATATTTTCCTTTCAATAATTAAAGGTTCAAGTCCTCGTCTGGTGGTTTCAACTTCTGGCAGTTCAGGCATAAGACACTACTTTTGGTCGTTAGCTAAAACAATCTTTTTAGTTTTACCAAAGTCCGTTTTTGACTTTTTAGCTTGTTTGAGCCATGCTATATGTATTGGGTCGAGAGTAAATGGATCACTCTGCCAGACTTCAAAGGAAATCAGATGGCTATGCATACTAACCTCCAAGCATAGCTTTTTTCATATTTTTTTGAATTGGATTATCAGAAAGAAATATTCCAAAAAAAGCTTTTTTAAATTCAATTCCAGGAATTAAATCAATATACTCAGAATTTTTTAAAACCGTTGTCCCTGAGCTTGGTAGATAAATAAATTCATAAAAGTCACCAGCCCCAACTTCAATATTAAGGCTTGCATTAAGTTGATTGATCTCTTTAATAATTGGAGCGGTATTATTTTCAGTAGATTTTTCTAGCCCCTCATTTAAAGCAGTTTTCATGGCATCAGGAGTTACTAATGAGGATATCACATCCATTCGAATTGACATTGGTGCATCATCATTAATTATTTCCTCAGCATTATTGTTAGCAGACTCCAAATAAAGACTACCTTCATAAACTTTCATAAAAAACTTTACTCGAGTTCCGTGCCCATTTAGTATTAATTTAGTTTCTTGATACACAATCGTACTAGGCAATTCAACTGCAAAGGATGGTGTTATTGAAAATAAACCAAACAGCAAGAGGAAACTTGGCAGTGTTTTTTTGAAATTATTAAGCATAATATAGTCCTAAATATTTATTGTGAAATGTTTGCCCTCTATTATAAATATATATATGTATATAAATATAAATGATAAAAAAATACTTTACTAATAATGAACTATTTATAATGATAACTTTATAACTAACTAATTTAAATACTATGAATCCATTAACCTCTGTTAAAGGTACTATTGCATCAGGCTTTGTTTTAGCAATTCTTGTTGCATTTTATTTGTCTCCTGAAGGCTCGTCATTGATTCAACGTAACCTAAGCGTATGGATTCATACTCTTGCAGGTGTTACTTGGGTTGGACTGCTCTATTACTTTAATTTTGTTCAAGTGCCTGCTATGGCAGATGCACTAGCAGATGAAGGCGGACCAGGTCCAGCTGCAATTGGTAAGTATATTGCGCCAAAAGCCTTATTATGGTTTCGCATGTCAGCAGCCGTAACATGGTTAACAGGAGCATGGGCTCTTTCATTAGGCTATGGTTTTACAAATGCATTCCTTTTGAAGCCTGGTGCTGAAATGATCGGTTTAGGTTCATGGTTAGGAACTATTATGCTATTTAATGTTTGGGTTCTTATTTGGCCAAACCAGAAAAAAATTCTTGGTATGGTTGAGGCTAGTGCTGAAGAGATAGCTAAGGCAAAGTTTACTGCTGCAATGGCTTCACGTACAAATGTTGTCTTATCGGTCCCAATGCTTCTTTGTATGATTGGCGCAGGACATGGTGGGTATCTGTTCTAAGGTATAAAATTTTGTGATTATAAAAGACCGGGCTTGCCTGGTTTTTTATTACCTGGTAGAAAAACAACAAAACTGCAAAAAAATAACAAAAACATATTTGAATACTAAAAATAACTAAATATCAATAATAAAAAAACATTTAATAAAAAATTAAGTTGCTAGAAATCCTATTAGAGCGCTCTAAAATGAAAAATATGGCCTAATTGTTGAAAAAAAACAACTAAATGTATTATTTTTACAAATAATTGTTGACATTGACGTTAGAAGTGATTATTATTGTGTCATTGTTATTCGTAAGAGTAACAAAAGGTAGCTAAGGGAGACCTTAGCAAATTAAATATTCTAAATGGAGAATAAAATGAAAAAACTAATCGCATTATTCGCAGTATCTGCAGTAGCTTCTACTTCAGCTATTGCAGCCGTTGCTATAAGTGGTTCAGCTTCTGTATCATATGATGATAACGGATCTTTGGCTTCAGCAACTACATATGACGCTGATTTATCAATAGTTGGAACAGCAGGCGCTACTTCAGCTACTATCGCTATGGACGTTGACGGTGGTTCTACTACTCGTTCAGCTGGTGCTAACGGTGGTGGTTCTGCAGGTGGTACTGTTGCTTTAACTGGTGTTTCAATGGCAACTACTATTGGTCCTTTGACTATTGCTGCTGATATGTTTGATGAAGATGATCAAGCTACAGTATCTACTACTGGTGGTCTAATTGACGACAGTGGTGATAACAGAAGTATTGCAGTAAGCTTAGACGCTCCAATTGGTGACGCTACAATTGGTCTAGATAACTCTGGTGACGTAACTGTTTCAGGTACTTTCTCAGGTGTTACTGTTTCTCATACTGTTAAGCAAGGTGCTGATACAACTACTGGTTCTGCAAGTATTGCAGGTATGGATGTTAGCTTGACTAATGACGCTGGTTCTACTACTTGGACTATCGGTACAACAGTTGCTGGTACAGCAATTACTGTTGGTAGTGATAAGTCTATTTCTGCAGTTTTTGGTGTAACTGGAAACACAGTAACAGTAGCTCACGTGTCTGAGCGTGCTTCTAGACTTTCTACTACGGCTACTAAGCATCCAGTATCTCAAAAAGATGCTTATACTACAATTGCAGTTGCACGTGACCTGACTTCAGGTGCTGCGCTAGGTGCAACATATAACACTTTCGATAGTTCACTTACACTTAAGGCTTCTGTTGCATTCTAAATTCATTTAGATGTAATAGTTAACTTAGGAATAAGTTAGTGTTAAAACCCAGGGCTTGCCCTGGGTTTTTTTATATCTGATGAAACTAAAATTGATAAATAAATTGATTAAAATGTAAAGATATAAATTTATTAAAGACTAATGAAAATAATTTTAAATGATCGAGCACTTTTAAAAATTTCAGGAGCTGATTCTGAAGTATTTTTACAAAATCAACTGAGTAATGACATAAAGAAACTTGATGAATCAAGCGCCCAACTGAATGCTTTTTGTCAACATCAGGGAAAAATTATTTCACTTTTTTGGGTTATGCGCTATGAGGGTGATTTCCTTCTTTCCTTTCCATTAGATCTTCTTGAAAAAATACAATCTCGACTTAAAATGTTTATTATTATTTCTGATGTTATTATTCAAGATGTAACAAAAGATTTTTGTCAGTTTGGCATAATAAATGAAACCCATGAAGGTGCTTTTACTATTAAAGGGGATTTGTCTGTTGTAATAGAGAAATTTAATCACAAAGGTGAAATTAAAACTAACTCAATAGATATATGGCGTAAGGCTTGTATTGACTCTGAGCTACCAGAAATCTTTTCAATAACTAGTGAAAAGTTAGTGCCTCAAATGCTCAACTTGGACATTGATGAATTTGGTGTAAATTTTTCAAAGGGGTGCTATCCAGGTCAAGAAGTGGTTGCAAGACTTCATTATCTGGGTTCTGCCAAACGTCGTCTTTTTGCCTTTGAGTCAAGCTTTGAAATAAATATTGGTGATTTACTTTATTGCCCTTCTTCTAAGTCTGCAAAAGCTAGAGGTGACCGTTATAAATCCAGCGGAATAGTAATATTTAGGATAAAATACAATTCGCATTTTTACTGTTTAGCTACTCTAGATGTTGAACTCAAAGATGAAAAAATTACCCTTAATAATGAACAAGGCTCAAAACTAAAAAGAATAAAAAAATGAATAAAATAATAATAATTATACTTACCTTAATTCCTAGTTTAACTTTTGCTTCTTCAGACATTGTAAATCTTGATTTGACAAGTCATTGGGCAGGATATTTAGCGTTAACTTTCTTTGTTATTGCATACGCTTTTGTGATGCTTGAAGAGTTCACTCACTTTCGTAAATCTAAGCCAGTAATTCTTGTTGCTGGACTAATTTGGGGAATTATTGGCTGGGTTTATGCCTCTCAAGGAATACCTCATGCTGCGGAAGATGCTTTAAGACATAATTTTTTAGAATATGCTGAGCTATTCCTATTTCTTCTAGTTGCAATGACTTATATTGAGGCTATGCGAGAGCGCCTTGTTTTCGAGAAATTGAAGGTTTATCTTATATCAAAAGGATTCAGTTATAGACAGTTATTCTGGCTGACAGGTTTTATAGCGTTCTTTATGTCACCTATCGCTGATAATCTTACTACAGCTCTTGTAATGGGTGCAGTTGTCTTGGCAGTTGGCGCTGGGAATGCAAAGTTTATTTCGGTAGCGTTTGTGAATATTGTTGTTGCTGCTAATGCTGGTGGTGCGTTTAGTCCGTTTGGAGATATTACTACACTTATGGTCTGGCAGAAAGGCCTGGTTGACTTCCAGCAGTTTTTTGTCTTGTTCTTTCCATCACTGGTTAATTTTCTTATACCCGCTGCGATCATGCACTTTGCAATTAAAAATGAGAAGCCAGAGGTTGTTGATGAAGTGGTTGATATTAAGAATGGTGGCATTTTAATAACTTTTATGTTTTTGTTGACGATTGCAACGGCCGTAAGTTTTCATAATTTCCTACATCTTCCGCCTGCGATGGGAATGATGACAGGACTTGGATACCTTATGGTAGTTGGCTACTTTGTTAAAGTTAAACATAACCCGAATGACCCAATTTCAGAGAGGTTTGATGTATTTAGAAAGGTCTCTAGGGCAGAGTGGGATACGCTGCTATTTTTCTTTGGCGTTATTGTGAGTGTTGGTGGTTTAGGCTTTATGGGTTACTTAGCATTAGTTTCTGAGGCGATGTATGTTCAGTTGGGCGCTACCTATGCGAATGTTTTAGTAGGCATCCTTTCTGCCATCGTTGACAATATTCCAGTAATGTTTGCAGTCTTAACGATGACGCCTGACATGTCTCTGGGTCAATGGCTCTTGGTAACACTCACCGCAGGCGTTGGAGGAAGTATGCTTTCTATCGGATCAGCGGCAGGTGTTGCGTTGATGGGGCAATCAAAAGGACACTATACATTCGTCTCCCACCTTAAATGGATATGGGCAATTGCTCTAGGCTATGTGGCAAGTATTTTCATGCACTTATGGATAAACGCAGCCCTCTTTGATGTCCCAATCTAGTCTCTTTATTGATATAGGTAACTCTGCTGTTAAGTGGCGTACATGCGACTCTGAGGTTTTTGCTGAGGGTGTAGATCTTTTTTCATTAAAATTATTGCCTAAAGCTGATTTGGTTTGGATAAGTGCTGTTGCGCATTTAAGTATTATTGAAGAGATAAAGGCTAACTTTGATTCCGTTAATCTAGTTAAGACATTAAAGCAGTACGGAAAATTAACCTTGTCCTATGATGATCCATCTAAGCTTGGCGTTGATCGATTTCTTGCTATGCTGGGAGCTGTTGAGCGCTTCCCAAATTCACCTTTACTAGTAATTGACGCTGGAAGTGCAGTTACATTTGACGTTATTGACGCTAAAGGAGAACACCAAGGTGGGCTAATAATGCCTGGCATTAAGGCGTTAAGAGAAAGCTTTGCTAAGTTTTCAACAAATGATTTATCTATAAGCACTTCTGAGCTGAAAAATAGTACTGAGGGGGCGTGGCAAAGTGGAACTCATGCAATGCTTGTGTCAGCTGTTAGTTCTCAAATAGATAATTTTGAATTAAAATACCCAGGCGGCGTTATAACTATCTGTGGTGGTATTGTAAAAGAGATAATTAAAGAGCTTCCTGTGTCGGTTAAATCCTTTGATAATTTGGTTTTAGATGGCTTAGAAAGCTATAGCCAATCTATGGGATAATTGAGACATTAACATTTAAGCCTTCTATTAAGCACTATGAAAGATCATCGAGTATTATCTGGAATGAGGCCCACAGGCCAATTACACCTTGGCCACTATCATGGGGTCTTAAAAAATTGGATCCAACTTCAAAATGAGTACGACTCTTATTACTTTGTTGCAGATTGGCATGCCTTTACAACGCACTATTCTGACAGGATTAATCTAGAAGAAAATGTTTCAGATATGGTTGTTGACTGGCTCGCAACTGGTCTTAATCCTAATACTTCTACAATTTTTGTTCAATCTAAAGTGCCAGAACATGCAGAGTTGCATTTGTTGCTCTCAATGACCACCCCTCTTAGCTGGTTAGAGAGGGTGCCGTCTTATAAAGACCAGCAAGAAAAACTTAAAACTAAGGATCTATCGACCTATGGTTTTTTGGGCTATCCTCTTTTACAAAGTGCTGACATATTAATTTATAAAGCTGGGCTTGTTCCAGTTGGTGAAGATCAGGTCGCACACGTTGAATTTACCCGAGAAGTTGCAAGACGCTTTAATTTTATTTATGGTCGCGAAGCTGATTTTGAAGAGAAAGCTGAAGCTGCTGTAACTAAGATGGGTAAAAAACAATCAAAGCTCTATAGAGCATTAAGAAAGTCTTATCAAGAGACGGGTGATGATGAATCTTTGGTTAAGGCAAAAGCTTTGCTTGGTGAGCAGCAAAATATTACTCTTGGTGATAGAGAAAGGCTTTTAGGATATGCAGAAGGCTTAGGGAAGATAATTTTAACTGAGCCTGAGGCTCTTTTAACCAAAGCATCTAAAATGCCTGGCCTGGATGGACAGAAAATGTCAAAATCTTATAATAATATGATTTCCTTAAGAGAAGATCCTGAGTCTGTCAAGCAAAAGATTAATAGAATGCCAACAGATCCTGCTCGCGTCAAACTGACTGACCCGGGTGATCCAAAAAAATGCCCAGTATGGCAGTTACATCAAATATATTCATCAGAAGATACTCTCAAGTGGGTGAATGAAGGATGCACAAAAGCTAAAATAGGCTGTATTGAATGTAAGAAGCCTGTTGTAGCGTCAATTAACGCTGAGTTAGAGCCTATTCAAGAAAATATAGCGAAGTATCAATCCAATCCAAACCTTATTCAAGAAATCATCTTTGAGGGCTCAGAGAGTGCTAGAGCTGTAGCGCGTAGCACGATGGAAGAGGTTCGCGATGCGATGGGTATAACCTACTAAACAGAGATAAAAAAATGCCAGAAAGACTACAAAAACTTATTGCCAATGCTGGTTATGGATCAAGACGATGGGCGGAAAGGCTAATAGAACAGGGTAGAATTTCTGTCAATAACAAAGAAGCGACGCTTGGTGATAAAGCAACAATCGCTGACAAGGTAACAATTGATGGAAGGTTGATAGACCTGAAACGTTACTCAGAAGAAGAGACTAAGGTGTTGATGCTTAACAAGCAAGCAGGCGTTATTTGTTCAAACAAAGATGAAGAGGGCCGTAAAAGTGTATTTGACTTCCTACCTGAAAATACGCGTTGGGTTATGGTGGGTCGACTAGACCTTAATACATCTGGATTATTACTATTTACTAACAATGGGGATCTAGCGAACAAGCTAATGCATCCGAGCTCAGAAATAGATAGAGAATATGCGGTGCGCGTCTTAGGAAGGGTTAGTGACGAGGATATAAAACAATTAATTAATGGAATAGAGCTTGATGATGGGTTTGCTAAATTTCATAAAGTAACCCTTGGTGGTGGTGATGGCGCAAATCGATGGTATCACGTTGTTGTAAGGGAAGGCAGAAAAAGAGAAGTTAGAAGGCTTTGGGAGGCTTTAGATTTCAAAGTTTCAAGGCTAATTAGAACAAGATTTAGTGACATTCGGATGCCAGATAACTTACGCGCAAATCAGTCTGAACTTCTCAAGCCCAAACAAGTCCAAGCGTTACTTAACGCAGTTAAATTGAAAGGCTAATTTAATGTTTTTTTATACGCTTTAATTTACTTTTCAAAAGCATTATCAATCTTGTTAAACCTTATGTGTCAAGTATAATGGCGTTTTTATATAGAAAAAATTAACGCTTTAATGTCTGACTATAAAAACACCTTAAATTTACCTGCAACTGATTTTCCGATGAAAGCTAATTTAGCAAATCGTGAAGGCGGCTTCCTAAAAACATGGCAGGATCAAGATTTATACCAACAAATTCGTCACAAGTTTAAAGGTAAGCCATTATTTGTGCTTCATGATGGGCCTCCCTATGCGAATGGAGATATCCATATTGGCCATGCAGTTAATAAAGTGCTCAAAGATGTTATTGTCAAAAGCAAAACCTTGTCAGGTTTTGATGCTCCGTACGTTCCAGGTTGGGATTGTCATGGACTCCCGATTGAACATATGGTGGAAAAAAAGAAGGGAAAGGTTGGCCATAAAATCAATGCTGATGAGTTTCGAGCTGCATGTAGGGTCTACGCAGACCAACAGATTGAAAAACAAAAAGTTGATTTTAAGCGTTTAGGGATTCTTGGAGACTGGGACAACCCATATCTAACTAAGAACTTTAAGTATGAAGCTGACATTGTCCGCTCCCTTGGGAAAATTGTTAAAAATGGACACATTGCTAAGGGTTTTAAGCCAGTACATTGGTGCACAGAATGCTCTTCAGCGCTTGCAGAGGCCGAGGTTGAGTATAAAGACAAAGGTTCTGATACAGTAGATGTGGCTTTTAAGATTGTTGGTGATTTTTTTGATCTGAATAAGCCTGTTTCTATTGTTATTTGGACAACTACGCCTTGGACTTTACCTGCAAATGAAGCGGTTGCTCTTAATCCTGAGTTAAACTATGTTTTAGTTGATGTAGGAGAGCAATACTTTATTCTTGCTGAAGATTTGCTTAAGTCTGCTCTTGAAAGATTTGACCTACAGTCAAAGAATAAGATAAATAAAGTTTATAAAGGCTCTGACCTTGAAGGCATAATGCTTCAACACCCGTTCTATGATAAGCAGGTGCCAATTATCTTAGGTGATCATGTAACAACAGAAGCTGGAACTGGTGCAGTTCATACGGCTCCTGCGCATGGCCAAGATGATTACATAGTCGGCCTTAAATATAACTTACCAGTAGAGTGTCCTGTTGATGGAAGGGGCGTTTTCATAGAGACAACTAATGGTGTTGCTGGAGAGTTTATCTTTAAAGCTAACAGCACTATTATTAACCTACTTCAAAATAAAGGCACTTTAGTCAAACACGAGCCCATTACTCACTCTTATCCTCATTGCTGGAGACATAAGACTCCTGTAATATTTCGTGCGACACCTCAGTGGTTTGTCTCAATGACTCAAAAGAAATTAAGAGATAAAGTCAATGAAGAGATTCTAAATGTTAAATGGTTCCCTGATTGGGGTCAGAAACGCATTGAATTAATGGTTGGAAATAGACCTGACTGGTGTATTTCACGCCAAAGGTATTGGGGAACTCCAATTACTTTATTTGTTAATAAAAATTCTGGAGAGTTGCATCCTGAGACAGAATCACTATTTGAAATTGTCGCTAAAAAAATTGAACTTGAGGGTATAGAGGCCTGGTTTAAACTTAAAGTTGAAGATATTTTAGGTGATGAAGCGCCTGATTACGAAAAAACTACCGATACATTGGACGTTTGGTTTGACTCTGGCGTAAGTCATTATGCAGTATTGAAGGCAAGTGATCATTTAAGTGATGTTGCTGATATGTATCTAGAGGGCTCTGATCAGCATCGAGGATGGTTTCAATCATCTCTATTAACTTCATGCGCAATTAATGGCAGAGCGCCATATAAGCAAGTTCTTACTCATGGCTTTACTGTGGATCAAAATGGTCATAAAATGAGTAAATCGGTTGGTAATGTAGTTCCCCCCCAAAAAGTTGTTAACTCGCTTGGTGCAGATATTTTAAGACTCTGGATTGGAAGTACTGATTACTCTGGTGAAATGACAGTGTCTGATGAGATTCTTAATAGAAGTGTTGATAGTTATCGAAGGATTCGAAATACAATGCGCTTTATGTTGGCAAACATGGAAGGCTTTGATCCAAGTAAAGATCTTGTAGAGATAGATCATATGCTCGTTTTAGATAAGTGGATTGTCTCTAAGACTGCTAAATTACAAAAAAATGTTATTAGTGAATATGATGAGTACAATTTTCACTTTGCAATGAAGGCAATATTAAATTTTTGTACAAATGATCTAGGTGGTTTTTATTTAGATATTATTAAAGATAGACAATATACTACTCAATCTGATTCTTTAGCGAGACGCTCTGCTCAGAGTGCACTATTTCATATTTCCCATGCCATGGTTCGTTGGTTGGCTCCTATCTTGACGTTTACCGCCGAAGAGATATGGCAATTTTTACCAGGCGCTTCAAACGAAAGTATTTTTTTACAGACCTGGTATGAAGGGCTGGAAGCTAAATTCAATAATCATTCAATTGATGTTTCTAGAGACATCAATGCCCATCTAAGAAAAGAACTTGAAGAGATGAGGCGCGGTAAAACTATTGGTTCATCACTAGATGCTGAGGTCGATATTTACTGTGAAGATGAAAATTTTCATGCTCTGTTAGAACTAAAAGATGAATTAAGGTTTTTGTTTATTACTTCAGATGCAAAAGTTCATCAGCTGAAGGATAAGCCAGTAAATGCTATTAATATTGATAACTCACTGGCAATCTTAGTTAGAAAAAGTGAGTATGAAAAATGCGTTCGATGTTGGCATCATAGGCCTGAAATAGGTCAAAATAAATTGCATAAAGAGCTATGTAGTCGCTGCATAGAAAATGTTACAGGTGACGGAGAAACTAGGATATTTGCTTAATGACGAATGATCAAACAATTCTAAATGTAGAGCTTGGCGATAAGTCATATCCAATCTATATTGGATATGACTTATTGTCTCAAAAATCTTTTTTTGAAGACCATATAAGCGGTCAGCAAGTTATGGTTGTTTCTAACACAACAGTTGCCCCATTGTATTTAGATAGAGTGACTAAGTTACTAGATAACTTTACTGTGAAGGTCGTTATATTGCCTGATGGCGAGCAATATAAAACGCTTGAAACTACAAACCTTATATTTGATGCACTTCTTCAAGAAAAGTTTGATCGGAGTGCCACTTTGATTGCTCTTGGCGGTGGTGTGGTTGGTGATATAACCGGTTTTGCTGCAGCGTCATACCAGCGTGGTATTAATTTTATCCAGGTTCCAACGACTCTTCTGTCTCAAGTAGATTCTAGTGTAGGCGGTAAAACCGGTGTTAATCATGAGTTAGGTAAAAATATGATTGGTGCATTCTATCAGCCGCAAGCAGTTATCATTGATGTTGACACCCTAAGTACATTGAATGATCGTGAATACTCAGCAGGAATGGCTGAGGTTATAAAATATGGATTACTGGGTAATATTGATTTTTTATCCCATCTTGAAGCCAATGTTGATCTAATTATGAAGCGTGATAATAGTTTGATTATTGATTTAATTTATCGCTCGTGTAAAGATAAGTCGATCATCGTTTCTCAGGATGAATTTGAGCATGGGAAGAGGGCTCTATTAAATTTTGGGCATACTTTTGGGCATGCTATAGAGAATACTTTTGGGTATGGGGTCTACTTGCATGGGGAGGCTGTTTCTATTGGTATGTGTATGGCTTCAATGCTATCGCAGCTCGAAGGGAAATTGTCCCAAACTGACTTTGAGCGAATTCAGAATATTCTTAGTAAGGCTAATTTACCAATTAGCATAAGCAAAGGAGTTAAGAGTGAAAGCTTAATTCAGGCAATGTCATTCGATAAAAAGGCAGTTGATGGTAGTTTACGTCTCGTACTTTTAAATAGTTTAGGAAGCTCTTTTGTTACTGGATCATATTCAAAAGAAAACTTTCAAAAAGTTATATCAAATTATTGTTAATAAATATTAATTAAACATGTCATTAGATAAAAAACAAGTTAAAGAGATTGCCTATTTAGCGAGACTAAGTATTGAAGATGCAGAGTTAGAACAAAGTACGTCAGAATTAAATAATATACTTAGCTTGATGGATGATCTTAATGAAATAGATACTGGCGAAGCTGAGCCTATGGCACATCCTTTGCATATGTCTCAGCGCTTAAGAGATGATGAAGTGACTGAAGAGAACTTGGCTGAAGAATTTCAAGCAATTGCTCCCCAAACAGGCAAGAATCACTTTCTTGTTCCAACGGTAATTGAATGATGATGCATAACCTATCTGTTGCGGGTCTAATCAAGGGACTTAAAAATAAAGATTTTTCATCTGTAGAGTTGACCCAACATTATCTAAATCGAATTAATAAATCTAAGCTCAATGCATTTATCTCAGTGACTGACGATCTTGCGCTTGCACAGGCAAATGAAGCGGACTTGAAAATAGCTAAAGGTAATAATACTTTTTTGACCGGAATTCCATACGCGCACAAAGATATTTTTTGCACCAAGGGCGTAAAAACCTCTGCAGGCTCTAAGATGCTAGACTCATTTATTTCTCCATACGACGCAACACTGAGTCATAAATTTAATTCAGAAAATATGGTAATGCTTGGAAAGACAAATATGGATGAGTTTGCTATGGGCTCATCAAATGAAAATTCTTATTATGGACCAGTAAAAAACCCTTGGAACTTAAAGAAAATTCCAGGAGGTTCTTCTGGAGGCTCTGCTGCTGCTGTTGCATCACGTATTGCTCCATTTGCAACTGGAACTGATACTGGAGGCAGTATTCGCCAGCCTGCAAGCTTGTGTGGTATTACTGGGCTAAAGCCAACGTATGGAAGAATTTCTAGATATGGGATGATTGCTTATGCCTCAAGTCTTGATCAAGCTGGCCCAATGACTCGGACTGCCGAAGATGCAGCAATCGTTTTAAATGCTATGGCTGGCTTTGATAGTAAAGATTCTACCAGTGCCACTAAAGAAACCCCTGATTACACTAATCAATTAACAAACTCTTTAGATGGATTAAAGATTGGACTTCCTAAAGAATTTTTTTCCAGCGGTTTAGACGAGGGAGTTGAAAAAGTTGTTATGGATGCAATTAAAGAATATGAGTCGATGGGTGCTAAGATTCAAGAGGTCTCACTTCCTAATTCAATGCATGCAATTCCAACTTACTATATTGTGGCGCCTTGCGAATGTTCTTCTAATCTATCTAGATTTGATGGAGTAAGGTATGGGTATCGATGTAAAGATCCTAAAGATTTAGATGATTTATATTTAAGGTCTCGCTCAGAAGGATTTGGCAAGGAAGTTAAAAGACGAATTATGATTGGGGCTTATGCACTCTCTGCTGGTTATTATGATGCATATTATCTAAAAGCTCAAAAAGTTCGACAACTAATTAGTGAGGACTTTAAAAAAGCTTTTCAAAGTGTTGATGTCATAATGGGACCAGTTTCCCCGACACCTGCTTTTGATTTAGGTTCTGTTAAGGATCCTGTCTCGATGTATTTAGCGGACATTTATACTCTTTCAGTAAACTTAGCAGGACTCCCTGGAATGAGTATTCCTGCAGGCTTCTCAAAAGAACTGCCAGTAGGTCTTCAGTTGATAGGCAATCACTGGTCTGAAGAGCTTTTGCTTAATACTGCCCATCAGTTTCAATTGAAAACTGATTGGCATACTTCCTCACCAATTGAGTTATAGGGGAGAGTTTATTATGACCTGGGAAACTGTAATTGGACTGGAAATACATACGCAATTAAAAACAAAATCAAAAATCTTTTCTGGCGCTTCTACTGAGTTTGGTGCAAAAGCAAATACCCAGGCATGTGCTGTTGATCTTGGCTTTCCTGGTGTTTTGCCTGTTTTAAATAAAGAAGCAGTTCGAATGGCGCTTAGATTTGGCTTAGCAGTTAATGCAACTATTAATAAGCACTCTATTTTCGCGCGAAAAAATTATTTTTATCCTGACCTCCCAAAAGGCTACCAAATTTCACAGTTTGAAATTCCAATTGTTGGAAATGGAACAATTGATATCCCACTAGATAATGGTGAAATGAAAATGGTAGGAATTACCCGCGCTCATTTAGAAGAAGATGCAGGAAAATCAATCCATGATTTATATGATGATTACACAGCAATTGACCTGAATAGAGCAGGAACACCGTTATTGGAAATAGTATCTGATCCTGATATGAGTAGTGCTAAAGAAGCAGTTGCATATGCTAAAAAAATTCATGCGTTAGTTCAATATATTGATATTTGTGATGGAAATATGCAGGAAGGATCGTTTAGGTGTGATGCTAATGTTTCTGTTAAAAGAGTGGGTGAGGGCTTAGGCACAAGAGCTGAAATAAAAAACATTAACTCATTTAAGTTTTTAGAAAAAGCTATCAATCTCGAGGTTGAAAGGCAAATAGATATTTTAGAAGATGGAGGCTCTGTAGCTCAAGAAACTAGACTTTATGATTCAATTAAAAATGAGACAAGGTCTATGCGTTCAAAAGAGGAAGCTAATGATTACAGATATTTTCCCGACCCTGACTTGCTACCTGTTGTTGTTGATGATGAGCTTCTTAAAGAAATTAAAGATCGACTACCTGAACTTCCTACTGAAAAGAAGGCTAGGTTTATAGATAAGCTTGGGCTGAGTGAATATGATGCTGAGAACCTAACCTCGCAAAAGGCAATGGCTGATTACTATGAAATTATTATTGATAAGGGTGCTGATGTTAAGCTTTCAGCAAACTGGGTTATGGGCGAGCTTTCAGCCTCCCTTAATAAAAATCAAATTGATATTCAGGATTCACCAATATCAGCCTCTGAGCTTTTTAATCTAATTTCAAGAATTACTGATAATACTATTTCAGGAAAAATAGCTAAGGATGTCTTTAAGCTCATGTGGGATGAAAAAAGAAGTGTAGATGAGATAATTAAAGACCAAGATTTAGAGCAAATGACAGATATTGGCGCTTTAGAGTTAGTCATTGATCAAATCATTGCAAAAAATCTTAATCAAGTCGAGCAATTTAAAAATGGAAATACTAAGCTTTTAGGTTTTTTTGTTGGCCAAGTCATGAAAGCTACTCAGGGAAAAGCAAATCCAAAACAAGTTAATCAAATTTTAAATGATAGGCTCTCTTAAATACTTAAGTTTAGGTGATGATTACTTTGCTCAAGTTGAGACTAAAAAGCTTGAAAATAGTAAATTAGTTCATGTAAATCAAAGCCTTAAAAAAGATCTTAACTTAGACATGAGTGATGAAAATCTTTTAAGTATTTGCTCAGGTGAAAAAAAATTGGGTGATGTAAATCCTATTTCTACAGTTTATGCAGGCCATCAGTTTGGCTACTTTGTGCCACAGCTTGGGGATGGCCGCTCATGCCTTATTGGTGAAATTAGTAACTATGAGGTTTCTTTAAAAGGCGCTGGAACTTCCCCTTTTTCTCGAGGTGCTGATGGACGCGCTGTCCTTAGATCAAGTATTCGAGAGTATTTATGTTCTATAGCCATGGAGGCTTTAAATATCCCAACCACGAAGGCTCTAGCTCTTGTTACAAGTGATACCGGTGTTTACCGTGAGCACCTAGAAAATGCATCAATTGTGACTCGTGTTGCAGAAAGCCATATTCGTTTTGGTCACTTTGAATTCTTTGCAGCAAGAGGTCAAACAGAAAACGTAAAAAAATTAGCTGATTTTGTTATTACGCATTACTTGCCTCATGTCGATCAAGAAAATTATTTAGAATTATTCAAGGAGGTAGTTAGGTCAACTGCATTAATGATTGCGCGATGGCAGGGCCAAGGATTTGCACATGGCGTAATGAATACGGATAATATGTCAATCCTAGGCTTGACTATTGATTATGGCCCATTCAGCTTCATGGAGACTTATAACCCTGGTTTTATCTGTAATCATTCTGATACTCAGGGCCGCTATTCATTTGAAAAGCAGCCATCAGTCGCATTATGGAACTTGCACCGCTTGGCTGATGCTTTTAAGTCGCTTGTTGATGAAACTCAGTTGAAAGAAGCTATTGCAGAATATGAGCCATCTTTAGTTAAAGAGTACTCTTCATTAATGAAAAGAAAGTTTGGATTATTAGAGGCTAATGATGAAGATAACTCATTAATTAATGAGTTTTTAGAGTTGCTTTATACTAATAAAAAAGATTACCATCGCTCTATGAGGCAACTTTCAAGTAAGAGTGAGCATACATTGGGGAATAATTTTGATTCTTGGTTTGTTCGTTATAAGGCTAGGCTTGAGAAAGAGACTTCAAAGATGAATCAAAGGGTAACTATGATGCACAAGGTTAATCCTAAATATGTTTTAAGAAATTATTTAGCTGAAGTTGCAATTCGAAAAGCAGAAGATTTAAATGAATACGATGAAATTGAAACTCTTTTTCAATTACTCAAAAAACCATTTGACAGCCATGAAGGATATGAGTCTTATGATAGTGAGCCTCCTGAGTGGGCTCAAAACTTAGAGCTTAGTTGCTCATCCTAGTAATACCAAAGCGAACTGAAACCAGCTTAAAAGTAGTCCCACGACTGGAAGAACTAAGTAATTAAAGCCACCAATAAACATAAGCCCAAGTAATATAAATAATCCATATTGTTCAAGTTGATTATATTGATAGGCAAGACGATTTGGAAGAAGGGCACTGATTACTCTAGATCCATCAAGTGGAGGTATTGGTAGAAGATTAAAAACAGCTAAAACACAATTTACCATTATTCCAATGCGGCCCATTTCTATTAAAACAGGAATGTTCATATTAATTGCGAGAATCATAATAAACAGCCAACACACAGCCATAAATAAATTTGCTCCTGGGCCCGCTAAAGCAACCCAGATCATTCCAGATTTTCCAGAGCGCAAGGCATTAAAATTAATGGGAACTGGCTTAGCCCAGCCAAAGATAAATCCAGATGAAGATATTAATAAAAGCAACGGAATGGCAATTGTGCCTACTGGATCGATATGTTTTACTGGATTAAGGGTAACTCTCCCCATCATTCTTGCAGTATGATCACCTAATTTACTTGCTACCCAGCCATGAGCTGCCTCATGAAGGGTTATTGCAAAAAGAAGAGGAATAATATAAATTAATAAAGTTTGAAAATCAGGCATTAGGTAAAATTGCATTATTTATTGATATGAAAACCATTTTATATGAAAAGCAGTGATTTTTTAATCTCAACAGTCAAAGAAGCGCCTAATGATGCTCAAATCATATCTCATCAATTAATGATAAGAGCTGGTTTGATTTCTAAGTTAGCGTCGGGACTGTATTCGTATCTCCCAATGGGTTTAAGAATAATCCAAAAGGTAGAAAAAATAATACGTGAGGAGATGAATAAATCTAAAGCATTGGAAGTATTAATGCCAGTTGCACAGCCTGCAGAAATATGGAAAGAATCAAAAAGATGGGAAGAGTATGGCCCTGAGTTGCTTCGATTTAAAGATAGGCATGATAGAGATTTCTGCTTGGGTCCAACTCATGAAGAGGTTATTACTAAAATTGCTAAACAGTACCTTAGAAGCTATAAGCAACTTCCAATAAATTTGTATCAAATACAGACTAAGTTTAGAGATGAAATTCGTCCTCGTTTTGGGGTAATGCGCTCTAGAGAGTTTATTATGAAGGACGCTTATTCGTTTCATATTGATGAGCAATCACTAAATGAGACTTATCAATTAATGCACCAGACTTACTGTAATATTTTTGATAGAATTGGTTTTGACTATAGGCCTGTTTTAGCAGATTCAGGAACTATTGGAGGAGACAGCTCTCATGAATTTCATGTACTTGCAGAATCTGGAGAAGATGCGATTTGTTTTTCTGATGGCTCTGATTATGCTGCTAATATTGAGCGAGTAGAGACTCTGCCTCAAGGAGAGTCAAAATCAGCTGAGAAAGCTTTAGAACTTGTTGAGACACCAGGTGTTAAAACTATTGCTGATGTTTGTAATTTGCTAAAAGTTGAACCAATTAATTCTATTAAAACATTAATTGTTGAAGGAAATGATAATAATCTAGTTGCACTGGTTTTACGAGGTGACCATGAGTTAAATGAAGTTAAGGCTTCAAAGATTGATGGAGTTAAACAACCTCTTCAAATGGCAGAAGAAGGAGTGGTTAAGAAGCAATTAGGTTGTTCTTTCGGTTCAATTGGTGTTGTTAATCTTGAAATTCCAGTTATTGTTGACTTTGCGGCCGCAGCTTTGTCAGACTTTATTTGCGGCGCTAATGAAGATGATAAACACTTTGTCGGGGTCAACTGGGGGAGAGACACTAAAAAAATTATTGCAAGTGATTTACGTATTGTTGTCTCGGGTGATCCTTCTCCTGATGGAAAGGGTAATCTTGAAATTAAAAGAGGCATTGAAGTAGGACATATTTTTCAATTAGGTACTAAGTATTCAGATTCAATGAATGCCAATGTTATTGGAGAAGATGGTCGATCAGTTAATATGAATATGGGCTGTTATGGTATTGGTGTTACAAGAATTATTGCAGCAAGTATTGAACAGAACCATGATGATAGGGGGATTATTTTTCCAGAGGCTATTGCTCCATTCCAGCTTGTTATTGTTCCAATTAATTATAACAAGTCATCACGAGTTAAGGCTTTGGCAGATCAGCTTTATATGGACTGTATAGAGCAAAATATTGAAGTATTGCTTGATGATCGAAAAGAGCGTCCTGGAATAATGTTTGCAGATTCTGAACTTATTGGTATACCACATCGACTGGTCATTAGTGACACCCATGCTGATAATGGGAAAATTGAATATAAATCAAGAAAAATGCCCGATAAAGTTGAAGTGGATTTTAATGAAGTAGTAAGCTATATTCTTGATAAGCTTGATTGATGGCATTTTTTCAATATCTTCTTCCTCAGCATTTTTTATCAAGGCTGATGTTCCGATTTGCCAGAATAGAAAATTCTTGGGTTAAAAATAATTTTACTCGCTGGTTTATTAAACAATATCAAGTCAATCTTTCAGAAGCTGAAATCGAAAATATCGAGGATTTTATTTCCTTTAATGATTTTTTTACTCGTGCAATTAAGCCAAGTTTGAGACCAATATCAGAATCGGATATTATCTCCCCTGTTGATGGTGTTGTTTCTCAGTCTGGTAAAGTTTATAATTCCCAAATTGTCCAAGCTAAAGGCCGTAAATATAGCATTTCAGCATTAATTGATGATATGCCGTCTAAAGAAATACAAAATGGAAGTTTTGCAACAATATATTTATCGCCTAAAGATTATCATCGCATTCATATGCCATGTGATGGTGCTTTGATTTCGATGAAATATATACCTGGTGACCTTTTTTCAGTTAACCAGAATACCGTAGATAATATTGATGGGGTTTTTGCTCGAAATGAACGTTTAGTTTGTTTATTCGAAACTGATTTTGGCGTTATGGTTTTTGTATTAGTTGGCGCAATTTTTGTAGGATCGATGCAAACTTCATGGGAGGGTTTAATCACCCCGCCTTATTCTAAAGCAGTTAAAAACTATGATTATAAAGATCATCAGATTAAGCTATTAAAAGGCGATGAATTGGGCCGTTTTAACATGGGCTCTACAGTTATCATGTTGATGCCAGAGGGCTCCCCTGAGCTTAATCTTGAGGTTGGACAGGCCCTTAAAATGGGCCAATCAGTTACAGGTTAACTATACAGTTTCTAACTTATCCATAGCCTCAATTTGCGTCTCAAACTCCATTAAACGCTTATAGACACTTGCGAGCTCAATAATAGTAGGCCATGCTTTAAAAAGGTATTGGAGAGAGCCTTCTACTCTTCCAAACGCCCTAATTATTTGCTGCATTACTCCTAATGTCATAACTCCAGCTACTATAGCAGGGGCTAAAATAACATAGGCAACTAATACATTTGCTTGAAGATAGGCAAGCCTAACAATATTAAAGTATAAGTAGTACAAGTAGTTTTTATAATTAATCTTTCGAACGCCTTCAAAAAGTTCATCAATATCTTTTGGCCTAACGGTGCCATCATCCTCCGCAATAACAAGTATTTTTCGATAGGAAGCTTCTCTTTTTTGAAGGTCATATTCTATGCCTACAAGACCTAAGATCCATGAAGCTCCAATCATTAGAAGGGTTCCCCCTACAGCCCAAATAAGGGCGCCAGTTACTAGGCCATATTCCCAGTCACCAAACCACATAATTGGAATACCGACTGCTAATCCCATTAATAACGGAAAGTACTCTATCAAAACCATGATAGATTCAATTAAAGCTGTTCCAAGACTTTCCATGATTCTAGAAAATCTAACAGTGTCTTCTTGAACTCGCTGAGAGGCTCCTTCAATAGTTCGTGCTTTTTCGTAAACACTATGGTAGAACTCAACCATTGATGCTCTCCATCTAAATAAGAAGTGAGCAGTAAGGAATGAGGTTGCAAGGCCTAAAGCAATAGCTATTGCAGCAAGTTTTGCAAAGCTCCATAATCCACCAGTATATTCATCCATTGTAATTGCATTTGGAGCTCCAAGTGCTTTTTGAATCATGTCATAAAATTCACCAAACCATTCATTTATCATCACATCAATTTGAACTGTTATCCATAATGAGCTGAGAATAATTGCAGAGCCAAGATAGGCCCAAAGAAACCATTTTTTTTCAGTAAAAAATTTAAACATTATTTTTCCTTTTTGATTTGGAGATAGTTATTTGTTGGTAATGATAATACCTAATTAACTTTGGTGATTTTAACAAGTTTTACACCTTGCTTATTTACCTGAACAATTTCAATAATTAGTGAGTCCACTTTAAAAGAAACATTGTGTTGAGGGAAGCTTTGAAGTTGCTCGAGGATAAGACCATTAAGTGTTTTTGCATTGTCAAAAGGAAGGCTGACTTTAAGCTTTGCATTCAACTCGCGAATACTAATTCTAGGGTCTGCAAGGTAACTTCCATCAGATTGTATATTGATTTCATCTATACTTTCGCCTTGGGAAGAAGTGAACTGGCCAACTATTTCTTCCAAAATATCATCTAAAACAACCATACCTTGAACCTCTCCATATTCATCAACAACAATACCAAGTCTTCGTTTTTGAGTTTTAAAGTGTTCAAGTTGTTGAGACAGAGGGGTGCCTTCAGGAATAAAATAAGGCTCTCTTATTATCTCTTTAATTTTGGCCATATTGATTTCATCTCTGGCGTATATATTCACAATATCCCTCATGTGAATAGTTCCTATAATATTATTTTCAGAGCCATCAAAAATTAGTAAGCGAGTATGTTGGATTCTTTTCAATTGTTCAAATAATTCTTCTTCATCATTAATATCTGCACTTACGAGTTCGTGATGAGGAATCATAATGTCATCAACTTTAACTTTTTCAAGATCAATAATATTAAGAAGCATATTTTGGTAGTTTTTGGATAATACTGATTTTGAATCAACAACAGCCATTCTAAGTTCTTCAGAGTTGAGAATATCTTTACTAATGTTCTTCAGTCCAAGAGAATTTAGAATAGATTTTGATATCAAAGATATTAGATATATTAGTGGCTTAAAAATTTTAATTAGAAGATCAAGAAGCCAGGAGGCAGGCAAAGCAATTTTTTCAGGGTTTTTTGCTGCAAATGTTTTTGGGGTATTTTCAGCAAAAATTAAAATAACTAATGTTAAAGCTAAAGAGGCAATAATTACTGATCCCTCGCCCCAAATCTTCAGAGCAATAAGGGTTGCTATACTTGCAGCAAGTATATTAACAAAGTTGTTTCCTAGAAGGATTCCACCAATTAAATAATCAATATTTTTTAGAAGCCTTTCTACTCTTTGTGCCCGAAGATTGTTTTTTGAGCTCAAGGTTTTTAGGCGATAGCGATTCAATGCCATCATCGAAGTTTCAGAGGCGGAAAAGAAAGCCGAAGCTAGAATTAGTACAAACAGTAAAACACTAAGCCAAAAAGTGGAAAGTGATTCCAATTAGTCACCCAAAATAATCAATCAAAGTTTATTTTAACCTTAAATTAGTCAAAAGTCTCTGAACAACTTGTTTTAGATATTTATGACTGGTTTTTAAACGCAGCTAGACCAGGATATTTAGCATCATCACCAAGCTCTTCTTCAATTCGAAGGAGTCGGTTATATTTAGCTAATCTGTCAGATCTAGACAAAGACCCTGTTTTAATTTGACCACAATTTGTTGCAACTGAAAGGTCTGCAATGGTGGTGTCTTCTGTTTCGCCGCTTCTATGAGACATAACACATGTATAGCCAGCATCTAGAGCCATCTTCATTGCATCAAAGGTTTCAGTTAGAGTGCCAATCTGGTTAACTTTTATTAGAATAGAGTTTGCTATATTATTTTTAATACCTTTCGCAAGGATCTTACTATTTGTTACAAATAAATCATCACCAACAAGTTGAACAGAATTGGATAATTTTTGAGTAAGCATCTCCCAGCCCTCCCAATCATTCTCGTCCATACCATCTTCGATCGAAATAATTGGGTACTTCTCAACCCATGATGCAAGGTATTCTGTAAATTCAGAGTTAGTAAGTTTTAAGCCTTCTGAGGCCAAATTATAAGTTCCATTCTTATAGAATTCTGAGCTTGCTGCGTCTATCCCAATAAATATATCTTTTCCAGGGGTATAGCCGGCATTATTAATCGCTTCAATAATAACTTCTAGCGCTTCTTCATTTGATTTTAGATCTGGAGCAAATCCACCTTCATCACCAACTGCAGTATTTAATGCTTTTTGTTCAAGTACTGCTTTTAAATGATGAAATACTTCAGTGCCATATCGTAATGCTTCTTTAAAACTAGGAGCACCTGCAGGAATTATCATAAACTCTTGAATATCAACACTATTATTGGCATGCTCACCACCATTAATAATATTCATCATAGGAACAGGCATTTGAAAAGTTTCTGAAAAGTCAAATGAACGAAATAATGATTGGTTTTTATTTTGCGCATTTGCATGAGCGCAGGCTAAAGAAACAGCTAATATTGAGTTTGCACCTAATCTAGATTTTGTATCAGTGCCATCCATATCAATCATTTTATGATCAATAGCTTTTTGATTTGATACGTCCATACCCTTAAGTGACTCGCTAATCTCAGTATTAATAAAATTAACAGCTTTTAAAACACCTTTGCCCTGATAGCGGCTTTTATCACCATCTCTAAGCTCTAAAGCCTCTCTTTGTCCCGTAGATGCTCCTGATGGAACAATAGCCCTTCCAAGAATACCATTAGTTAAAATAACATCAGCTTCAACCGTAGGGTTGCCTCTTGAATCCAGTACTTCACGTGCAATAATTTTTTTAATCATCTTTAAAAAAGGTTTTTAAGTTGGAGAAAAAGTAATTTTATACTTGAGTAATTAATACTATGTTACAAATTGTTTCAAGTTTACTCAAAGAATGACTTCATTTTTCCAAAAAATGAACTTGACTCAGGGTGATGCTTTGCTTCACAAGAGTCTGAAAAATCTTTTAATAATTTTTTCTGTTTAGAGTTTAGATTAATGGGAGTTTCAATTTTCACCTGGCATAGCAAATCACCAGATCCATTATGCCTCATTGCAGGCATGCCCTTGCCGCGCAGTCTAAATAATTTAGAGGATTGCGTTCCTGCAGGGACTTTAATTTTCAGTTTGCCCTGAAGTGTTGGAACCTCTATTGAACCACCAAGGGCGGATGTTGCAAAATCAATAGGGACTTCACAATATAAATCATTGCCATCACGCTCAAAAATTGAATGTTCTTTAATATGAATTTGAACATAAAGATCTCCATGAGGTCCACCACGTAATCCAGCTTCACCTTCACCGCTCAATCGAATTCTATTTCCAGTATCTACGCCCGCAGGAATCTTAACTGAAAGGGTTTTTTGGCTTCTTACAACGCCCTGTCCACGACATGTACCGCACGGAGATTCAATTTTTTCACCTGAGCCATTGCATTGATTACAAGGTCTTTGGACAGCGAAAAAACCTTGTTGCATAGTTGTTTGCCCTGTTCCGCGACAATTTACACAAGTTTTTACTGAAGTGCCAGGTTTGGCACCACTTCCAGAGCAAGGCTCACAGGTATCATTTTTGGGAACTCGAATTTTTACAGTATCACTTTCTGCGGCTTGCTTTAAATCTATTTCTAGGTCATAGCGAAGGTCAGAGCCTCTGTTATCTGGCTTTGCGTTGCCTCCACCAAAAATATCACCAAAAATATCACCAAAGCCACCACCAGATCCACCAAATGGATTTCCACCACCAAAACCATTGCCGCCTTGCTCAACTCCTGCATGACCAAATTGGTCGTAAGCTGATCTTTTTTGAGGGTCTGAAACTACATCATATGCTTTACGGACTTCTTTAAATTTTTTCTCGGAACCAGCTTTATCATCAGCATTTCTATCAGGATGATATTTCATTGCAAGACGCTTGTAGGCTTTTTTAATTTTGGCCTCGTCTGCACCTTTATCAACGCCTAAAATTTCGTAATAATCTCTTTCTGCCATGTGTCCCTTATATTATTAAACCTCCCATGCACAGGACAAGGGAGGTTTTATTTTTATTGCGCTTATTATATTACTTACTTTTCTTCATTAACCTCTTCAAAGTCAGCATCTACAACATCATCATTTCCTTCAGATTTATCAGCTTCACCACCTTCTGCTGTAGCTTTTTCTTGAGCTTTTTGAGCTAAAACTTGCGCTTTTTCACTTAAATTTTGAACTTGAGTATCAATTGCTTCTTTATCATCACCCTTGATACTTTCTTCAAGCTCACTAAGCGCTGTTTCGATTGCACTTTTTTCATCGTCAGAAATTTCATCTTTTAGCTCTTCTAGAGATTGCTTTGTAGAATGCACTAAAGAGTCAGCCATATTCCTTGATGTTACAAGTTCATGGAATTTTTGATCTTCTTCAGCATGTGCTTCAGCATCCTTAATCATTTTCTCAACCTCTTCATCAGAAAGACCACTTGAAGATTTGATTGTTATAGACTGTTCTTTTCCAGTATTTTTATCTTTGGCAGATACATTCAAGATACCATCAGAATCCAAATCAAGAGAAACTTCAATCTGAGGCTGGCCTTTAGGTGCATTTGGAATGCCTTCAAGGTTAAACTGACCAAGTGATTTATTTGCGCTCGCCACCTCTCTTTCACCTTGAAGAACATGAACTGTTACTGCCGATTGGTTATCTGCAGCAGTTGAAAAGACTTGAGATTGGTTAGTTGGAATTGTTGTATTCTTCTCAATCAACTTAGTCATTACGCCGCCCATAGTTTCAATGCCTAGCGATAGAGGAGTTACGTCAAGCAGTAAGACATCTTTAACATCTCCACCTAAAACACCAGCTTGAATGGCTGCGCCCATAGCAACAGCTTCATCAGGATTTAAATCTTTCTTAGGCTCTTTTCCAAAAAAATCTTTTACCATTGCTTGAACTTTAGGCATTCTAGTTTGCCCACCAACAAGGATAACTTCATCCACGTCACCACTTGATAGTCCAGCATCTTTAAGTGCTATTTTGCAGGGATCAATTGACCGCTTTAATAAATCAGCAACTAGAGATTCTAGCTTTGACCTTGTCATTTTGATATTAAGATGTTTTGGACCAGAGGCGTCCGCAGTTATGTATGGCAAGCTTACTTCGGTTTGCTCTGATGAAGATAGTTCAATCTTTGCTTTCTCTGCAGCTTCTTTAAGTCTTTGAAGAGCCATCGCATCTTTGGAAAGATCTAAACCCTGCTCTTTTTTAAATTCTTCTACTAAATAGTTAATGATTCTATGATCAAAATCTTCACCACCTAAAAATGTATCTCCATTGGTTGAAAGAACTTCAAAGTGTTTTTCACCATCAATATCCTCCATCTCAATGATAGAAACATCAAATGTACCACCACCTAAATCATAAACTGCAACTTTTTTGTCACCCGTAGATTTATCAACGCCATATGCTAATGCAGCAGCAGTAGGCTCATTAATAATTCTTTTAACAGTTAGTCCTGCAATTTTTCCAGCATCTTTTGTTGCCTGACGCTGAGAGTCATTAAAGTAGGCTGGGACAGTAATTACTGCTTCGGTAACTTCTGATCCTAAATAATCTTCGGCTGTTTGTTTCATTTTTTGAATTACACGAGCAGATATTTCTGGAGCTGCCATTTTTTTACCCTTAACCTCAACCCAGGCGTCCCCATTTTTAGCTTTTATGATTTTATAAGGAACAAGATCAATATCTTTTTGAACGGCTTCTTCATCAAAGCGACGCCCAATTAACCTTTTGATAGCATATAGCGTGTTTTCTGGATTTGTAACAGCTTGTCTTTTAGCAGGCTGACCTACTAAGATTTCATCTGAATCTTTTGGGTAAGCAATAATAGAAGGTGTTGTGCGATTACCTTCTGAGTTTTCAATGATCTTAGCAACACCACCATCCATCACAGAGACACATGAGTTTGTTGTTCCTAAATCAATTCCAATTATTTTTGACATTCCATATACTCCTTGTATTTTTATATAAACCCTATTTAGGGATTTAAAATATTATTTCAAGGTATTAATGAAATTATTTTTGAAGCGTGTCAAGGAGTATTGTTTTAACTTGGGGTGGAACAAATGGACTGATATCACCACCAAGAGATAGAATTTCACGCACTAAAGAAGATGAAATATTAGCAAACTCTTCAGAGGGGGTCATAAACAAAGTTTCAATTTCAGAGTTAAGGCGTTTATTCATTCCGCTAAGTTGAAACTCATATTCAAAATCTGATACAGCTCTAAGGCCTCTAATTATTATTTGAGCATTGTGATCTCTTGCAAAGTCAACTAGAAGGGAATTAAAGCTCAAGACTCTAGTGTTGCTTAGAGATTTTATTGAGCTTTCAACTGCCCCAACCCTCTGCTCAATTGATAAAAAGCTAGATTTGTTAGCATTTTGAGTAATTGCAATAATTACTTCATCAAAAATCTTTGATGCACGCTTTATTAGATCAACGTGCCCATTAGTAATCGGATCAAAAGAGCCAGGATATATTGCAATTTTTTTCATATTGCCACTAAGCTTATCAGACAATAGTGAACATTGCCTGATTTTTTCTGTTTTCTGATTTTACAATCATATTCAAGATGATTTTCTAAGAGTATAGGTGTTATTTCGAACTCAGACTCAATATAAATCTGGCTTTCATAATGTAAATAATTTTTTTGAGATAAGAGCTCAAGGGTCATTGGTATTAAATTTTGGTTGAATGGAGGGTCTAAAAAAACTAAATCGAAGGGCTTGATATTTTGTTTATCAAGAAAGATAACTGAATCAGTATTATTAAGTTGATATTGAGAGTTACTAAGGAGCTTAAAATTTAATTCAAGGTTTTTAAAAACCTTTCTATTTTTTTCAATCAAACAGACTTTTTTGGCTCCTCTAGATATTGCCTCCAGGCTAAGAGCACCACTTCCAGCATAAGGCTCAATAATTGTTTTATCAGCAATATCAAATTGGAGCCAATTAAAAAGGGTTTCCCTTGTTTTGCCAAGAGTAGGGCGAAGACCTTCAGCGTCAGGAAAGTTAAATTTCCTTCCTTTAAGATTTCCTGCAATTATTTTAAAAGTATTGTCTTTGATAAGGTAGAAGTAATTAGATGTTAAGCTAAGGTTTCAGATGTGATTTTAGTTTAACTATTTTTGATCTCCATCCACTGTTAATAGAGACCCCTTTATCACCTCTAATAAATTTAACAAGATTTTTTGAAGAGCAAATAAGTTCAGGGGCAATGTCATGTTTAATTGAAATTTTTTTAATATATTCTTGTGCTTGATTCTTCTTTATCTTCTCATCAGCAGATAATGGTTTTTGAGTTACAAGAGGGGCATGAAAGTTTGTTTCAATCTGGTTAGTGTTTAGAAATTTTTTAAAAAGCTCTTTAGAGCCTGAAGATAGCTTATTTTTACCAGTAGCGTAATCTATTAGGCGCTCATTAGACATGATCCATTTACGGGGTTTGTTTTTTTTCATTGCAGTTTCTTCTCGCCACATCAGGAGACTTATTGCCTGTTTTTGTGAATCAGAGTCAATTTTTAAAATCCCACTAGTTTTTTTAATAATTTGCTTGAAATTAGGCTCATAAAGATTTTTATCCAATAAAAAGCCTGTCTCCTCCCATAGCCATTGCAGTTTTTCACTTTTAATTAACTCAGCTTTAAGTGAAGTGTAATGAGGAAGCAGGTACTTAACATCATCAAGAGCGTACTGTAATACATCCTCAGGTAGAGGCCTGGTTTTCCAGTCGAAACGCGTATATTTTTTTTCTAGATAAACATTTTGCAGCGTTTCTGTTAATACTTGGTATGACACCTGAAGTGGGTAATTTAACAGTGAAGCCGCAATTTGAGTATCAAAAATTTTGTGAGGCATCCTTTGAGATAGATGATAAAGAGCCTCGATATCTTGTCTGGCGGAATGAATAACACAAATGGTTTTACTATCATATAGTTTTTCAAAAAGAGGCTCTAGATTCTTTATTGCAAGAACATCTATGCATTCTAAGCTACTTCCAGCTGCAATTTGAATTAAGCAAAGTTCAGGGAAATATGAATCAATTCTTCTAAACTCAGTGTCAATTGCAAGAAGAGTATCATTTTGAATGCTTTGCAGGTATTTGTTAAGTTGTGGCTCGCTTGAAATCAAAGGAATTGTCTCATATGGATTGTTGTATTTTATCAACAACTCATGCTAGTAATAATTCATTTATGAGATAATCAAAACACTTTAATATTTTATCAACAAAATTTATGTTGCTAAATCAAGCTTTTTCTATAAAAGAAGCTCCTCGTGCCTTGTTTTGGATAGGCGCCTTTTTGATTTCATTTTCTGGAATGTTTTATCTCGGTTTAAATCCTGAGTTAATTGAGAAGTGGTATTTAGTTTTGGTTGGATTTAATGTCTTAATGAGCTTAATTGCGATATATTACATTGTACTTTCCATGAGAAAGTTAAAACTAAATACTGAGCAAGGAGTAATTGGATCAAGATTTACCTGGTCTTTTATAAAAATTGTTCCAGTTTTAGTTTTACTTCCAGTGCTATCTTTTTATTTATTTTCTTTTGGATCAATAAGAGATAACCTTCAAATTGCTGAAATTCAATTTGATGAATTTAACTTAAAGGTTGGTGGTGAGGTTGATGAACTCTATAGAAATACTAATAATTTTGCTACTAAGTATTATGAGGATAAAACACGCAATATAGGAAAGCTTGTCAATTATTTTGATGCGCCTAGGAAACCTGTTGCGCAAATGCAGTCAGTACTAGACCTTTTAGTTGCTGACTTTTGGGCTTGTGAGTTAAAGCTATATGATTCTCAAATGAATCTTGCTGCAACAAGTAAAAGAGACAATTCAACCTGCTTATTGGATGGTTATACAGCTTCAACTGATGAGTTTACTTTAATTGCACACTATTCTTCAGATATCAATATTGAGAGTCTCGTTGCAAGGATGACTCGCTTTCGTGCTGCTGCAAAAGATGCTGAGTTGTCACTTAATTCCTCTATTATTAAAACTCGTTTTCTGATCGACTTTACCTCAACAATTCTATTATCGGTCTTAAGTGCTTTACTTATTGTTTTTCGAATGATTGATCAGTTAATGAGGCCAATGCATAACTTATCAGTTGCAACTAGAGAAATTTCTTCTGGAAACTATGATGTAGAAATTGAGCGGGATCCTAAAAATAAGGATATGCATGACTTAATAGGGCATTTCAACGAAATGAGTAACAGAATTAAGCAATCTAGAGAGGGTCTTGATACGCATAATCTATATTTAGAAACTATTCTAAAGTACTCTTTTGGCGTTATTGCGCTTAATGAAGATAAAAAGATACAAATTATTAATCCAGTTATTGGCAAAATACTTCAAGTTAAAGATGAGATGCAATTTATTGGCCAGTCGTATGATGATATTGTTAAAAACTATGCCAAGCTTAAGCCGCTTTTTTCATTTATCCAAGAGAAAATTGAGCAAAATTCAATGGAGTGGAATAAAGAAATTGAGTTAACACTTGATGATAGAAGTAGTCTTATCTACTGTCAGGGCGCAATCTTGGAGGTGGAAAATAAAACGCTTGGCTACGTAATTATAATTAATGATATTTCCAAACTAAATAGAGCGCAAAAGAAAGCTGCATGGGGAGAAGTTGCTGTTCGTATGGCACATGAAATCAAGAATCCTCTTACTCCTATATTGTTATCTGCCCAAAGGCTTAGAAATTTATTTTTAGAAAAGCTAGATAAGAAAGACTCTGCAATTATAAATAAAACAACTCAAACCATTATGGACCAGGTTGTATCAATGGATTCTATGGTTAATGCTTTTGCAAATTATGCAAATACACCTGAAATTCAAAAGACCTCGTCATCTTTAAATTCTCTAATAAATAAATCGGCCTCACTATATGATAATCATGATGGCATTAGGGTTGATCTAGATTTGAGTGGAGATTTACCTAAACTTCAGCTTGATAAAGATGCTATTTCTAGAGTATTAATTAATTTAATTAAAAATGCAATCGAAGCAAAAAAAGAAAAAGGTAAGCTGAATATAGAAATTAAATCAAGAATTAGAAAAAAGGAAGGAATCGTTCGATTAACAGTTATTGATAATGGTAATGGTTTTTCTAAAGATATTATTGATAAAGTTTTTGAGCCTTATATTACAACAAAGAAAAAAAGTGGAGGCCTTGGGCTTGCTATTGTACAAAATATTATTGAGCAGCATGATGGCCAGATATTTGCAAGCAATGTTAAACCTCATGGCGCTAGAATAACAATTGAGTTCAGTATAATTGATGCTCTTAGGGAGATGAGATGAAACAAGAATCTACATTTGGTAAAATATTAATCATCGATGATGAGAGAGACAACACTGAAATTATTAGAGATATTCTTGAAGATGTAAGTTATTCAACCATGCTAGCTAGAAGCGCTATTGAAGCAAAAGCAATAGTAGCCGCTAACACTTTTGATTTAATACTAATGGATGTTTGGATGCCTGGTCAAGATGGTATTTCACTTTTATCAGAATGGTACTCTGATGGAATGACTACCCCTGTAGTAATGATGTCAGGCCATGCAGAGCCAAGTGATATCGTTAGAGCTATGAAGCTTGGCGCTGTAGATTTTTTAAAAAAACCTCTCCATGATTTTTTACCAATTTTGAGAAATATTATGACTCGTAAAGAGCCAGAACAATCAACTCAGCAGGTGAGTGGTATTGATTACTCACTTAAACTTAAAGAGGCTAGAAATATTTTTGAAAGTCAATATTTACTTCACCACCTTTCAGTTAATGATAATAATATTGCAGTTGTTGCAGAGATTGCGGGCCTAGAAAGAACAACCTTATATAGAAAACTTAAAGATTTAGGGATTGACAAGAAATGAAAATATTAATTCTAGGTGCTGGTCAAGTTGGATCAACTCTTGCAAAGTACCTTTGTTCAGATGACGATAACGATATTACAATTGTTGATCAAAAAGAAGAAATGTTGACCTCATTACAGAGGCATTTAGATATAAAAACTGTCATTGGCTATGGAGCATATCCCAGCGTTTTAGAAAAAGCTGGTATTAAATCAATGGATGTGGTTATTGCTGTAATGCGCTCTGATGAGCGAAATATGGTTGCCTGCAGAATGGCGCATACCTTATATAATGTAAAGAAAAAGATTGCTCGAATAAGGACCACTGAATATTTGCTCAGGCCTGAAATATTTTCTAATGATGCGTTACCAATTGACTTTTTAATTACTCCTGAAAACTTAATTACTGAATATATTCAGGGCATAGTTGAGCAGCCTGGAGCCTCTCAAGTGTTTGACTTTGAAAATGGGCTAGTGCAACTAGTTGAAACGCGCGCTTTCATTGGTACTCCAATTGTTAATAGGCCTGTTAAAGAGCTCCATGAGCATATGCCTGATGTCAAAATACGCATAGTAAGCCTTTATCGAAATGAAAAAGCTATCCCTGCTAAAAGTGATACGATCATAAGAGAGGGAGACCAAGTCTACTTCCTAGCTAAAAAAGATCATATTTCTAGAGCTTTAAAAGAATTTAGACGTGCTGAAAATACTTATCAAAAAATCTTCATTGCTGGAGGAGGAAGTATTGGTATTAATGTGGCTAGACTTCTTGAGGAGACTCACAATATAAGAATTATTGAGCTAAGTGAAGATAGAGCTAAGTATTTAAGTGAGAAGCTTAATAATACTTTAGTGCTTCAAGGTAACGCTTCTGATGAAGATCTGCTAAAGGAAGAAGGCATTGAAAATACAGATCTATTTTTAGCTTTAACGGACTCAGATGAAGTAAATGTTATTGTATCAATTTTAGCTAAGCGTTTAGGTGCTCATAAAACTATTGCACTAGTCAAGCGTGATGTTTATGCAGCTCTCGCTGAGCAAAGTGGAGATGTAGATATTATTGTTTCTCCTGACCAAATTACAGTAAGTGGAATCTTATCTCATCTTAGAAAGGGCGATTGTATGAAGGTTCATTCCTTACAGCATGGAAAAGCTGAGGCTATAGAGATAGTGGTTCATGGCAATGAAAAAACATCTGAGGTAGTTGGTGTTCAAATTAAAGATTTGCCTTTACCTGAAGATGTAGTTGTTGGAGCTATTGTAAGAAATGATGAATTATTAATGGGTTCAAAAAAACTAGTTATAGAAGAGGGAGACCACGTGTTAATGGTATTAATGGATGTTGGTAAAATTCATGAAGTTGAGGCTTTATTCCTTGAGAATGATTAGTAGTTGCTTCCAATCAAATACTAAAAAGGTATGGTTTAAATGCAGTTAAGTATTGTTGCAAAAACTTTAGGTCTTCTTTTGATGGTTTTCAGTTTTGCGCAGATACCTCCAATATTAGTAGACTTGGTATACTCAGAAGGTGAGTATCTAACTTTTGTATTTTCATTTATCCTGACAGTGTTTGGAGGCCTCGTATTATGGTGGCCTTTTAGAGCAATAAAGAAAAGCTTTCGGCTTAGAGAGGGCGTTTTAATAGTTGTTAGCTTTTGGATTGTTTTATCTCTTTTTGGAACACTGCCTTTTTTAATAACTGAATCGATTAGTAATCTTACATTTTCTAATGCATTTTTTGAGTCAATGTCTGGCTTAACAACAACGGGTGCTACTATTTTAAGCCAACTTGATGATTTACCCAAAAGTATTCTTTTTTATAGGCAGCAACTTCAGTGGCTTGGAGGCATGGGAATTATTGTTCTTGCTGTAGCAGTCCTGCCTCTATTAGGCGTTGGAGGAATGGAGCTTTATCATGCAGAGTCTAGTGGTATTGCGAAAGATAGGCTTACACCAAAGTTGCGAAATACTGCGATAGCTCTTTGGAAAATTTACCTTTCATTGACTGTGTTTTGTGCACTTGCTTACTTCTTTTCAGGAATGTCTATTTTTGATGCGATTAGCCACAGTTTTTCTACAGTTGCAATTGGAGGTTTTTCAACCCATGACAGCTCTATTGGTTATTTCAACTCGGTACCAATAGAAATGATTGCTATGTTTTTTATGTTTTTAGCGGGTATTAACTTTTCATTACACTTTGTGGCGTGGAATAACCGCTCACTTGTTGACTATGTTAAAGATTCTGAATTTAAAACCTATGCAATAGTTTTGCTTTCTGCATCTACTATTGTAGTAATTGCTCTTTCTCTAAATAGTGAGTATGGCTCAACTTCAGAAACAATAAGACACAGCTTATTTCAAACTATTTCAATAGCTACCACAACTGGCTTTACCTCACAAAATTACAGTAACTGGCCTGCAGCAATACCCGTTTTCCTAATAATGGTTAGTTTTATTGGTGCATGTGTTGGATCTACTGGAGGCGGAATTAAAGTGGTTCGAGTACTTGTCATGTTTAGATTAGGAATGAAAGAAATACATAAGTTTATTCGCCCTAATGCTCAGGTCAGTATTAAGCTAAATAAGGCTAGTATTAATGAAAAAGCCCTAGTTTCAGTACTTGGTTTCTTTTCACTCTACGCTATTTCTTTTATTTTTATTATGATGTTGTTAATGTTTGCAGGTTTAGACCAGGTAACTGCCTATTCTGCAACAGCAGCAACCATGAATAATCTTGGACCAGGCCTTGGAGAAGTAGCACAAAACTATGGATCCCTGGGCGAAACTGCTAAGTGGGTTTTGAGTTTTTCAATGCTGATTGGAAGGCTTGAGGTTTTGACTATTATTGCCATTTTTCATAGAGCTTTTTGGAGGCATTAATAAGTTTATCAGCCCCACCAGGATGGCAGGGCCGATAGAGTATCTTTTTACAATAATGGTGCAATAACTAAACTTACAATCGCCATTACATTAATAAGAATGTTCATCGCTGGACCAGAGGTGTCCTTGAACGGGTCCCCAACTGTATCACCTACAACAGTAGCTGCGTGAGTGTCAGTACCTTTGCCACCTAAGTTTCCTTTTTCAACATACTTCTTAGCGTTATCCCAAGCACCGCCTGCATTAGCCATCATTAGAGCCATTAGAACACAACCAAGAAGAGCACCACCAAGCATTCCACCAAGTGCCTCAGGACCAATAAGGAATCCTACTACAACTGGTGCTGCTACTGCAATGACTCCTGGAAGAATCATTTTCTTCAGTGCTGCAGTTGTAGCAATGTCAACACATTTAGCAGTATCTGGCTCTGCTTTACCTTCTAGAAGTCCTTTTATCTCTTTAAACTGCCTCCTTACTTCTTCAATCATTTCAAAAGCAGCATCACCTACAGCAGTCATCGTAAGAGAAGCTATTAAGAATGGAATCGTACCACCAATAAATAAGCCAATTAAAACATCTGCACTATTTAACTCGAGGATAAAGTTCATTCCCATTGCTGCATAATTAGCACTAACCGTCTCAGTATAGGCAGTAATAATCGCAAGAGCAGCAAGAGCAGCAGCGCCGATCGCAAATCCCTTGCCAATAGCTGCAGTTGTATTACCAAGCTCATCAAGAGAATCTGTAATCTTACGAGTATCCTCTCCAAGTCCAGCCATTTCTGCAATACCGCCTGCATTATCTGCAATTGGTCCATAAGCATCAATTGCCATAGTCATGCCGACTGTTGCAAGCATTCCAATTGCAGCAATACCAACACCATACAAGCCAACAAAAAGATTAGAGACATAAATAATTAAGCAAATCATCAATACTGGGATTACAACAGATTGCATTCCAATTGCTAAGCCTTTAATCATTACCGTTGCAGCGCCAGTTTTTCCAGATTCTGCAATATCTCTAATTGGTTTTCCAGCAGTGTAGTATTCAGTAACAAGACCAATAATGATTCCGCCAAAGCTTCCCATTAGCACAGCTACCCAAATAGAATTTGAGACATCTAAAAAATCGATTAGGAAATAAGATGTAACGATAAATAATAAAGCAGAGCCAATTGTTCCCATTCTCAAAGCAGATTCAGGTGATTTATTTGAAGATAATTTAACAAATAAAATTCCAAGAATTGAGCAAACTAAGCCAAGTGAAGCAAGCGCTAAAGGAAGAGACATTAACTCAGCTCGGTTTCCACCAAGTGAAGTAAGGCCATCAATAGCAAGAGTAGAGGCAATTGCTATTGTTGCAATCATTGAGCCACAATATGACTCAAAGATATCTGATCCCATACCAGCTATATCACCTACATTATCACCAACATTATCCGCAATAACTGCAGGGTTGCGAGGATCGTCTTCTGGGATTCCTGCTTCTAATTTACCAACTAAGTCAGCTCCAACATCAGCACTCTTAGTAAAGATACCACCACCAACACGAGAGAATAGTGCAACAACTGAGGCGCCCATTGCAAAACCATGGAGAGCTTCTGAATGCTCTGCTCCAAAAAAGTAGTAAAGTCCACCTAGTCCTAATAAACCAAGAGCCGCAACTGATAAGCCCATTACTGAGCCACCAAAGAATGCAACAGTTAGGGCGGCAGAGCTTCCGCTATCATGAGCTGCTTGAGCTGTTCTTACATTAGCAATAGTTGCTGTGTTCATACCTATATAACCAGCGGTGGCAGAAGTAACAGCTCCGACAAAGAAACATAAGGCACTTAAAGGGCCAAGGAATATATAAAGTAATATTAATAGGGCTAAAGCAAACATGCTTAGCATTTGATATTCACGCTTCATGAAAACAATCGCGCCAATATGAATTTGTTCACCAATTTTTTTAACGTCACCACTTCCACCATCTTGTTTACTTATCCATTGATATATAAATACAACAATAAGTAAGCCCAGAACACCAAGTGCAGGTGCTATTAAATTTTGATCAAAATCCATTTCCTCTCCTTAAAATAAAATGAAGCGGCAATGATATCCTAAAGTGTTTAAAAATTGGAAAAAAAATACCAGTTTTGAATTGAAATGAACTAAATTGGCTATAAATTTATCTTATAAAATCAAATTTATAAATTTTTGTTGTTTTGGATTCAAAATGTTTGTAATTCGGTTTGCACTTCTATCCTCTTTTTTTTATGCACTTAATGTAACTATGGTGCCGTTAATTTATACTTTTGAGATTAGCGCTTTTTTATTTTTATTTGTTCGCTTTGGCACAACTTTCTATACTTCACTGCTTGTTACCAAAAGTCTTTTCTCATTTAGTGAAATTAAACATCAAAAACTGGGCATTTGGATTCTTATTCTTTCTGTTTTATTTGGTGTTCAGTCCTGGCTTTATGTTGAAGCCGTAAAATATATGTCGGTAGGCCTTGCTAGTGTGGTGCTTTTTACTTATCCCTTAATTACTTATTTAATAATATCACTGACAAAGCGAAGATCTCTCGATTTAATAACAATACTTATGTTTATACTTGCAACTCTAGGAATTGCTGCGCTCTCTCAGAGCTCAGAAGGCTTTTACACCATGGTAATTGGGATAGTTTTAGCCTTACTTTCAGCAATGACCTATTCTTTAATTTTAATTACAACGCCAAAAGTGAGTGGTTTAAAAAACTGGGAAATTGTTAAATACACTACTCTTATTCCAGCGCTTACCTTCTTATACTTATTTATAAATGAAACTGGTTTTTATTGGCCGCAAAATGAAGGAATAATTCTGTCTCTCATTTCGGGAACTTTTTTTGCTACAGGAATGATGTTTTATCACATGTCTGTTCGTAAATATGGTCCTATAAGAACCGCTAATATTGGCTATACAGAACCTCTATTGGTGTTAGTTTTCGGTTTTATGGCATATTCAGATGCAATTACTATTACTCAGGGAATAGGGGTAATCATGGTAGCAATTGCTTCAATTACAATTGAGAGGAGGCAATTGAAGCAAGATAAACGACTTAAGATGTAAACTATCCTTTAGAAGCTAATAGCTCATTTATCTTTAACTGAGAAACAAAGCTAGTCAATTGGAATAGATAAATTTTCTTTAACTTTATTCATAACCACCATTGAACTAAAGCGTTTGATATTTGGGTTTTCTAAAAAATATTTTTTTGTAAAATCTTCATAATCACCCATTTCTTTAAAGGTGGCCATTAAGACATAATCATAATCACCAGTAACGTAGTAACACTGCATAACTTCTGGGGCATCAAACATTGTTTTTTTAAATTGAATATCAGGCTCTGTGCCCTCTATATCACTCAGTATCTGAACTATAATGGTAATTTTTCTATCCAGTTGATTGCGATCTAAAACTGATATATCTCTTTCTATAATGCCAGTTTTACGCATTGAATTTAATCGTCTTTGACAGGCTGAAGACGATAATCCCACTTCTTTCGCTAACTGTTGAGAAGTAATCTTATTATTTTCTTGGACAATTTTTAGAATTTTGTAATCAAAACTATCTAATTTATTCATAATACGATGTTATCACATAATTTATTTAAAAAAATCAAAATAATGCGTAAATTATGCAAATTTTAGCAAATGTAAATCTTTCTAATCTTAATGATAGTGTTAAACTTTCTTTCCATAAATAAAAAAGGAGAACTTTATGAAAAAAATCATTTCGATTTTTACATGTTTTTTTCTTGTTTTAGGTTTAGCGCAAACGTCTTCTGCTGAATCTGATACATTAAAAAGACTTAAGAAACAAGGATATGCAACAGTTGCTGTTGCAAATGAACCACCTTACAGTGATATTAAATCTGATGGCTACGTTACTGGTGCTGCACCAGATGTTGCGCGTGCCGTGCTTGCCGTTCTAGGTGTTCCAGAGTTAAAAGCTGAGGTTATTATGTATGGTGCTATGATTCCTGCTCTACAAGCAAGAAGAGTAGATATGGCAACTTCTGGTCTTTACATTAAGCCTGGCAGATGTGAGTCTATCATTTATTCTGAGCCTGATTTATGTGGCGCTGAAGCTTTTGCTGTTCCAGCTGGAAACCCAAACAACCTATTAACTTATGAAGACATTGCTGCGAACCCAGCTTTAAAAATGACTACATGTGCTGGTTGTGCTGAAGAGAAATATGCTTTAGAGCGCGGTGTAAGTGCTGATCAGATTGTTTATTTTGATGCGCCTCCAAGTGGTATTAAGATGCTTCAACAAGGTAGAGTTGACGTCTTTGCTCTATCAGGTTTAGGTACAGCAGATCTACTTAATAAAACTAATGATCCAAACCTTGAGTTAATAATGCCTGTTACAGGTGTTCCGATGGGTTGTGCTGGTGCAGCATTTAACAAGGATGATTTAGAGTTCAGGTCTGAATACAATATGGCTTTAGCTATGTTAAAGGCTACTGGAGAGTTTGAGGCAATTATTGCGCCTTATGGTTTCTCTGCAGCTGCAACTGCTTCGAAGTCTTATTTGACTCAATGTCCTGATGGAATGTAAATTTATTCTTTAACCTTATTCTGCCCTCTAAATATTAGTGGCAGTGTTTGTTTTTAGAGTTTATTTAGTAACCTAATCTGCCCTGTCAATTTTTTACAGGGCAGTTTTTTTAGAGTTTTTTATGAATGAAGTTCTAGAGTTTTACCCATTAATTATTAAAGGAACTATCACAACCATACAGTTGACCGTAATGGGTGCAATCTTAGCACTCATTGTTTCATTTATTGTTGGAATTGCAAGAATATCTTCATTTGCCTCGGTAAGAGTAATAGCAATTATTTATTTAGAATTTTTTCGTGGCAGTTCAGCTCTTGTTCAAATGTTTTTTATTTATTTTGTTTTGCCAATGTGGGGCATTTATTTTGATGCCATAACTGCGGGTGTTATTGCTTGTGGCCTGAATGTTGGTGCCTATGGATCAGAAGCTGTAAGAGGAGCTATACTTGCTGTTAGCAAGGAGCAACATGAGGCATCAAAAGCTTTAAACTACTCAAGCTATGAGAAATATAGATACGTTATTATTCCTCAGGCAATTCCAATTATGATTCCTACATTTGGGAATCTACTTATTGAGCTGATGAAATTAACAGCAGTATGCTCTCTTATTACTATTTCAGATCTTACTTTCATGGCACAAATAATCAGGGTTCAGACTGCTTTAACATTAGAGCCATTCCTATTAATTCTCATTATTTATTTTATTATTGCTACAGTCTTAGTTCAGATAGTAGACATGATTGCTAAGAAGTTTTCTAAAGGTAGAAATATTATGACTGCAGGAGACAAGTAGCTATGGAATGGAATTGGGATCATGCATATGCAGTCTTACCTCAGCTTCTTAAAGGCTTAGTCATTACAATTGAAGCTACCATTGTTGCATCCTTAATTGCTTATATTTTAGGATTAGCAATAGCTATTTTCAAGATGTCTAAAAGCAAGTTTGTGCGTGTTTCCTTATATTGGATGACGGAGTTTGTTAGAAGAACACCAATCCTAGTGCAGTTGTATGTTGTATTTTATGTCCTTCCTGATTTTGGAATTTTCCTAGAAGCGTTTACATGTGGGGTAATTGTATTAGGTATTCACTTTAGTACATATACGTCTGAAGTTTTTAGGGCCGGCATTGATAATGTTTCTAAAGGGCAGTGGGAAGCTGCAAAGTCTCTAAACTATAATCCATATCAAGCTTGGAAGCATGTTATTTTGCCTCAAGCTATCCCCCCTATGATTCCACCACTTGCAAACTATTTGATCACAATGTTTAAGGAGACGCCATTGTTGGCATTTATTACAGTAGTTGAATTATTTAGAGCAGCGGATCAATATAGTAATAGTTATTACACTTATCTTGAGCCTATGACCCTTGTTGGGGTGTTCTTTTTAATCGTATCTATTCCATCAGCAATGATAGCAATGAAATTAGAAAAGAAATTTAAGCCAATAAAGGTGAATCGATGAATTTCGTAAGTTCGCACTGGGGAACTTATAAATTTTCAGTAGATAAGAATAAAAAAATACAATTAGATAATTGGGGGTTAGATTCTTCTCCAACAGAATTTGGTTTAGGTCTAGCTGATGCTGCTATCGATAATTTAAGAATCACTCAGCCTCATGTAAGAAAAGGATGGCTAGATAATATAGGTAAAAGTGATGGCAAAAGAGGCCAAGATGAGTTTATACCTGTCAGCTGGGATGAGGCATTTGAGCTTGCATCTAAAGAGCTATTAAAAACTAAAAATGCCTATGGTAATTCAGCAATTTATGCCGGGTCGTATGGATGGGCAAGTGCTGGAAGATTTCACCATGCTAAAAGCCAAGTTAATCGTTTCTTTAATTTATTTGGAGGCTTTAGCTCATCATTTCAAAGTTACTCATACGCTGCAGCGCAAACCCTCCTTCCTCATATAATTGGTTTAGACTTATATACAACACTTGAGGAGCATACGACCTGGAATGCTCTATCTGAGGAGTGTGAGTTAATATTAATGTTTGGCGGAATGCCATTAAAAAACTCTAAAGTTTCAGCTGGAGGCGTAGGAAAGCACGTTACCCAGCTGGGCATGAAAAAGTGTTTTGATAAAGGGGTCGAGTTCATTAATATAAGCCCTCTTATGGATGACGCGCCTAAATTTTTAAAAGCACAGCAAGTTCCTATTCGGCCAAATACTGATACCGCTTTAATGTTGGCTCTAGCTCATATTTTGATTAAAAATCAATCTTACGATAAGGATTTCATAGATAAATATACTGTGGGATTCGATAGTTTTTCTGACTACGTACTAGGCAAAAAAAATAATCAAGAATGCAGCCCTGAATGGGCATCAAAAATTACAAATATTCCTGTCAAAACAATCTACGAGCTAGCAAATAAAATAATAACAAAAAAAACCATGATTTCTTTATCTTGGAGCCTACAAAGAGCATCGAGAGGGGAGCAGCCTTTGTGGATGGGAATTACTCTTGCGGCAATGCTAGGCCAAATTGGAACTGCCAGTGGTGGCTTTGGATTTGGATACTCTAGTGTAAATAGTACAGGTGATTCATTTGATAAAATTCCTTGGCAAAGCCTACCTCAAGGTAAAAATAAGATTAAAGATTTTATTCCAGTTGCAAGAGTAACCGATATGCTGGAAAACCCAGGAGGGGAGTTTGATTATGATGGAAAGAAATTAACATACCCAGATATAAAATTAATTTATTGGGCGGGAGGAAATCCCTTTCATCATCATCAAGACTTAAATCGACTGACTAAAGCTTGGCAAAAACCCAATACAATTATTGTTAATGAAATTTGGTGGAATTCTCAAGCTCGTCACGCTGACATTATTTTCCCAGCCAATACCGCTTTAGAGAGAAATGATTTAATGCTGAATCCAAGAGATCCAACAGTTGTAGCGAATAAAAAAGCTATGAAAAGCTATAAAAATTCAAAAACTGATTTTGAAATATTTTCAGGGTTAGCAAAAAAACTGGGCTTTCTAGAATCATTTACTGAAGATAGGAGTGAATTGGATTGGATAAAATTTATATGGAATAACAGCTCAAAAACGAATCAAAAAAATATAAGTTTTCCAAGTTTTGAAGAATTCTGGAAAAAAGGGTATTTTGAACTTCCAGCCCCAAAGATTGAAAAAATTATGTTTAATGATTTTAGAAAAGATCCAATTAATTTTCCTCTAAAGACCCCCTCAGGAAAAATAGAAATATCCTCTGAAACTATATCTAACTTTCAATTAAGTGATTGCTTCTCACACCCTTACTGGTTTGAGCCATATGAGTGGTTAGGAAACATAGATGAATATCCATTGCATTTAATTTCAAATCAGCCAACGCATAGACTCCACAGCCAGCTTGATAACGCTGCTAATAGTCAGAACAGTAAAATAAAAGGCAAGGAGCCAGTGATGATTAATTCATCAGACGCTCTAGATAGAGATATTCAGGATGGTGATATTGTGATGTTATTTAACAAAAGAGGAAGGGTATTGGCTGGCGCAAATATTTCTGATAGTGTTATGCCTGGAGTTGTTGTGCTGTCAACTGGCGCCTGGTTTGATCCAGACTATGCTTTAAATTTAGAGAGACATGGCAACCCTAATGTTCTCACAAAAGATGTTGGAACTTCGTCTTTAAGTCAAGGACCAACTTGCCATACAACTTTAGTACAAGTGAGAAAAGCAAAGAGAGAGGAAATTGTGGATGTGAATATTTTTAAAACTCCAGAAACCCTTAATTGATAAAGATACTTAAACAAAATTAATAACTAACTAAAAATTTAATACTATGAATAATATTATACAGTTTGAAAATGTTTCAAAATCTTTCGGTGATTTAAAGGTTTTAGATAAGTTAAATTTGGAAGTGAAAGATGGTGAAAAATTAGCTTTGATTGGGCCAAGTGGTTCTGGAAAGACAACAATCTTACGAATTTTGATGACATTAGAAACTATTGATGATGGTTTTGTTTCAGTTAATGGTGAATATTTATGGCATGAAAAAAATAATGGAAAAATTATCCCAGCCTCTGAAAATCATCTTCACAAAATGCGTGATCATATTGGGATGGTCTTTCAGCAATTCAATTTATTTCCTCATCTAACTGCTATTGAAAATGTTGAACAGCCCCAGATCTTAATAAAGAAAAGATCAAAGCCTGAGGCGAAAGATAAGGCTGAAGAATTATTTAATTTAATTGGGCTAAACGATAAAAAAGATCATTATCCTCATGAATTATCAGGTGGCCAGCAGCAACGCGTAGCAATAGCTAGAGCTTTAGCTATGGAGCCAAAAATTATGTTGTTCGATGAAGTTACCTCAGCTCTAGATCCAGAGCTTGTTGATGAGGTATTAACTGTTCTTCGTAAGTTAGCATCTGATACGGATACTACGATGTTAACGGTTACTCATGAAATGAACTTTGCACGAGAATTTGCAGATAGAGTTTTATTTTTTGATGCGGGTCAAATAGTGGAGTCTGGAAAGCCTGAGAATATTTTTGCAAATCCAGAAAAGAGACGAACTAAAGAATTTCTTAAAAAATTTATTAACAACGTCAATTAATACTAAACCTACCAAATATTTTTACGATTATGATTAAACAATACAAGCACTTAGTTCATTCAACAAAACATTTTGAGAATTTAAACATTCAAGCTGACTTTGAATATAAGCATCAGCATATATTGAGTTTAGAGGCATTTGAACGAGCAAATAAAGAAATCACCACGTGGGATAATTATGAGCCAACACCGCTCCATTTTTTCCCTGATATGGCCAAAGATGCCGGCGTTTCATCAATTGCATACAAGGATGAAAACTTTCGTTTCTCTCTCAAAAGCTTTAAAGCCCTTGGAGGTGCTTATGCAGTAGCCAATCTTTTAATTAAGAAACTAAAGGAAATTGGAATTACAGCTAGCTCAAAGGATCTTATTGCTGGTACATATAAACATGAAACTTCAAAAATTACTGTCTGCTGCGCAACTGATGGAAATCACGGCAGGTCAGTTGCTTGGGGATCTCTTCATTTTGGTTGTAACTGTGAAATTTATATTCATCGAAATGTCAGTGTTGGGCGAGAAGAGGCAATTGCTAAATATGGAGCACAAGTTAATAGAATTAAAGGGAACTATGATGACTCAGTTCGTTTAGCTGCTGAAGTGGCCGATAAAAATGATTATACGGTTGTATCTGACACTTCCTATGAAGGTTATACGGATATTCCAAAAGATGTAATGCAGGGATACACTGTAATGGTGGATGAGTCTCTCAAACAGCTGGATGAAATGCCAACACATGTTTTTTTACAAGGAGGCGTTGGAGGATTCCCAGCAGCTGTTGTTTCCTTCATAGTTGAGAGCCTCGAATTTCCTCCTATTTTCGTGATGGTAGAGCCGACAAATGCTGATTGCTTATTTCAGAGTGCGGTTAATGAAAAGCCAACTGTTATCCACGGTGATCTAGATACCATAATGGCCGGTCTTGCTTGTGGAGAAGTATCTTTATTAGCATGGTCTATACTTGAGAGTTATGTGCCCCACTTTATGTCAATAACTGATGAATCAATCCCTAAAGTGATGCAACTTCTTGCCAATCGAGACAAACCTATTGTTGCTGGAGAGTCTGCTGTTACTGGACTGGCAGGATTCCTCATAGCATGTAATGATAGTGACCTTAAAGAAAAACTGTCAATTAATGAGAGTTCAAAGATTTTATTTTTTGGGACAGAGGGTGACACCGATGAAACGATGTACGAAGAATTAGTGGGCAGGTCTTCATCCGAAGTTTTAAGCGGCCTTTAATTTGACAGGAGATAAAGAAATGATTATTCCAACTAGAGGCTTTGAAGTTTCTGAATATGAAAATAGGCTTAATAAAATTCAAAAACTTATGTTTGAGTCTAAGATGGATGTTATCTTATTGACTACTCAGGTTGATATTGAGTATTACACAGGTTTTAAAACTCAATTCTTTCAAAGTCCAACAAGGCCATGGTATGTTCTGATTCCAGTCAGTGGCAAACCTCAAGCAATTATTCCTACGATCGGTGAGTCTGGAATGAGAGAAACATGGGTTGATGATATAAAGACGTGGACTTCTCCCAACCCAAAAGACGATGGAATTAGTATTCTCTTGTCTTCAATAAACTCCTTAACGAAGACTCATAAATGTCTTGGTGTTCCTAAAACCCTCGAAAGCACTCTAAGGATGCCACTGGGTGATTACGAATATTTAATAAACGCTTTAAATGGTATTGAGATTAAAGATGCAAACAAAATTCTCAGAAAAGTAAGGTTTGTAAAATCAGCAGCAGAAATTGCAAAGATTAAACATATCTGTCAGCTAACTTCTCAAGGCTTTATAGATTTAGAAGGTTTTCTTAAGGCTGGTGAAAGTGAGCGTGAAAATTGTAAGAGATTCAAGCAGCACCTTCTTTCTTTGGGGGCAGATGACACTCCTTATATTGTTTCAGGTTCGGGACAAGAAGGATATGGCTCAATTATTATGGGGCCAACAGAGAAAATCATTGAAGAGGGTGATCTTTTTATAATAGATACTGGCTCAGTTTTTGACAGTTATTTCTGTGACTTTGATAGAAATTATGCATTTGGACACATAGGAGATGAAGCTAAAAAAGCTTATAGAGTTGCCTATGATGCTACTGAGGCAGGATTTAATGCTGCTCAAGTCGGAAACACAACCTCAGATATTTTTAATGCAATGAATGATATCCTCCAAAAAGGTGGAGCTTTAGGCAACACAGTTGGCAGGCTTGGGCATGGGCTCGGAATGCAGTTAACTGAGTGGCCATCAAATACTTCAACTGACAATACTGTTCTTGAGCCGGGTGTTGTTTTGACTTTAGAGCCAGGAATGGCGTTTCTTCCAGGTAAAGAAATGGTTCACGAAGAAAATATTGTCATTACTGAAAACGGACCTGAGTGGTTAAGTATAAGGGCTGCAGAGGAATTACCAATCATTCAGTAGAGTTAAATTTTTGTTTCATAAGTTTACATAAAGAGAATTACTCTTATATAATAATGAGAATCATTATTATTTGTATTTAAACAATGCTTAGTGTTAGTAATTTATCAGTCTCATTTGATGAAAATCATGTTCTAGATGGCTTTAATTTGGATCTCCAAAGTGGTGATATATTTGCACTTCTGGGCGATAGTGGAAGCGGAAAAAGTTCTGCCCTTAGGTTCATAGCTGGACTTGAAAGCGCTAGTAACGGAAGAGTCGCTTTAGATGGTAATAACTTAAGTTTAGATGGAAATCATTCTGTCAAACCAGAGTTAAGAGAAATCGGAATGGTTTTTCAGGATTATGCTCTATTTCCTCATATGACAGTCTTTCAAAATATTAGTTTTGGGATTGACTATCTATCTAAAAAAGACAAAATTGAAAGAGTTCAAACCCTTTTAGAGTTAATTAGCCTTCAAGGAATCGAAAAAAAATACCCTCACCAACTTTCAGGCGGTGAACAACAACGTGTTTCTCTTGCAAGATCACTTGCAACCTCTCCAAAACTATTGCTACTTGATGAGCCTTTCTCAAGTTTAGACAAATCTCATCGTGATCAATTAGTCCAAGAAGTTAGGGTTATTTTAAAAAATGCTGGGGTCACATCTATCCTTGTGACACATGATGAAAGCGAAGCAGAAGCCTTTGCAGATAGGGTTGGAATTATTCATAAAAAGAAGTTGCTTATTAAATGAAAATAGGTATCATATGCAAATGATAGTGATTATCATTTGCAATAAGAAATACTTTAACTTTAACTTTTTTTAAGGAATAAGCAATGTTTATAAAGCGATTTACCGCCAAAGCGGTTCCACTAACTGTCGTTCTTACGTCAGCAATTTTGATTTCATCAGCATCATTTGCTAGATCAAATGTCTATGCTGATTTTCCAATTACACTTAAAGACTACTCTGGAAGTGCAACAACCTCTACATCATATAAAGGACAAATGGCGAGACATGCTCTTGAAAGCTCTCTTAAGAAATTAATTTCTAAGGGTGATGTATCTGCAATGCAAAGCTATTATTCTGGTGGAAGTGCAGATCGAGTGATTATTGCTCCAGCAACAAAAGGTGATTTTGTTATTATGCAGTCTACCATTGGTGAACTCTCTAGTAAAAATCTTAGCGGAAAAACGTATAAAGGTTTAATTCCAGGCTGGCCTGGGAATATGACTGGCCCTGAAGTTGTCGCTTTTATGTTTGAGAAAGCTGCTGATGCTGAGGCTGGTTATGATGCTGCACATGCTTATGACTATACTCAATTAGTATCTAAATTTTTAATGGGTGCTGTGATGTATAACCAGGCAGTTGATAACTATCTTGATGAAAAGCTTGAGGCAGATACTAAGCCTAATAATAAGCCATACAAAGATGGTGCTGCCTATACGGGTAAAGAGCATGTTTGGGATGAGGCATTTGGCTATTTTGGCGCTCCATCGCACACACTAACTCTTTCAGCTCAAGATGTTTACAATATTGCTAAACAAAAAGATGTAACTGCTGCTGATTATAACTATGATGGCAAAGTAGACTTATATAAAGAAATGGCTTTTGGTCATGCCTATTATGCATCTTCATTTGATAAGGGTGGAAAAACAACTTACCTTCATGACATTGTCGGGGCATACATGGATGGAAGAGATATGCTAGTGGAGGCAGATGCTAACGCTCTTAGTGACTCTCAACGTGATCAACTTAAAGCTTACGCTAAAATAATTAAGACTAACTGGGAAAAAGTAATAGCTGAGGCAGTATTCAAGTACGCAGGTGAGACTTATGAGGACATGGTTAAAATTGAGGCAATCCTTGAATCTAATGGAGATGTTGCTAGAGCATGGCGTAACTATGCGAAGCATTGGGGTGAGCTAAAAGGTTTTGCGTTAGCGCTTCAAGTTGGTGGAAAAGACATGGGCGCAGTATCTGTTAGGCTAAACCGATTAATTGGACACAGCCCACTACTTTTAGGTAACACCCAAGTTACTGGAGTTGATTCAAATGGAGAGTATATCCAGAGTAATTCTGAGTCATGGGGTGGCTATATGGCGCACATGTTGAAAGTTCAAAACCTAATGGTTGATGAGTTTGCAGTTGTTGCAAAATCTCATGATCAGACTGCAGGTTTAGCTGAATTAGTGAAAACTCTTGGTGGAAAATCTAGCGCGGAGAATGACTGACTTTTTCGCAAATTTTCTTAACCCTGAAAAGCGCTTATTTGTTGGATACCTAATAAGCGCTGCCTTTATAGCAGTAATTTGGCTTAGGGCAGTTCAAAAAAAACCACTGACAACTATTGTCAGTGGTTTTTTCAATTCTAAAATTTGGTTTTCTAAATCAGCAATTGGCGACTATAAATTAATGGTTCTCAATCAATTTTTCATAAAGCTTTTAGCACCTATCTTACTAGGTCAGCTTGCTCTAACCTTATTTGTCTTTGAAAATATGCACCTGTTATTTTCGAGACCTTTAGAATCAATTCCTGTTTGGATGGTGATGATAATTTTTACTACCACTCTTTTTGTTGTAGATGATTTTTCAAGATATTTAGTCCATAGACTGATGCATCGTGTTCCTATATTATGGCGATTTCATAAAGCCCATCACTCGGCAACTAATTTAACCCCATTAACAGTACTTAGAACTCACCCTATTGAGGCAGTTCTTTTTAGCTTTCGAGCTTTAGTGGTTCACTCGTTATGTCTAGGAGTTTGTTTTTTCTTTTTCTCTGGAAGCGTTTCTCTGATCGAAATTTTTGGAGCAAGCTTATTTGTTGTAGTATTTCATGCCCTAGGTTCTAATCTTAGGCATTCTCATGTGAGTATTAGTTACTGGAATTGGCTAGAAAAAATTCTAGTCTCTCCCGCTCAGCATCAACTTCACCACTCAATTAACTCAAAGCATTTTGATTGTAATTTTGGTGCGATTCTTTCAATATGGGATACTATTGGAGGAAGTTGTTTAACGTCCAATAAAGATCAGCAAATTGAATTTGGAGTTAAGGGGCAATCTGAAGCAGCCCATAACCTTAAGAATCTAATTGTTGGATCATAAATTTACCTTTTAAAGTTATTTAACTTAACCTTTTTGGAGTGCAAAGTGACAAAATTAAAACTAATTCTTTCTGTGCTGGTTTTTGCAATTTTTTCTACATCTTTTTCAACTGCTGTTTTAGCAGCGACTAGTGATAGTATTACCGTTTATAGCACTAGGAAAGAGCACTTAATTAAACCACTATTTGATGCTTTTACTAGTAACACTGGAATTGAGGTTAAATATCTAACAGGCAATGGTGGAGCTTTGATTGAACGTATTAAACTAGAAGGCAAAAGAACCAAGGCAGATATGTTTATTACTGTTGATGCGGGTAATCTTTGGTATGCAGCTTCACAAAATTTATTTCAGCAAGTAAAAAGTGAAATTATTAATAATAATATTCCAGATCATCTTAGGGATCCTGAGGGATTTTGGACAGGTTTATCGGTTAGAGCAAGAACAATTATTTATAGTACTGAAAGAGTAGACCCTTCAGAATTATCTACATATCAAGACTTAGCGGATAAAAAATGGAAAGGTAGGCTTTGTTTACGAACAAGTAAAAAAGTTTATACCAAATCTCTCGTAGCATCTTTAATTTATCATGACGGACAAAAAACTACTACAGACGTTGTAAAGGGCTGGGTTGATAATTTGGCCGCAACTCCAAACGCAGAGGATAATCATGTTATGAGTGCTATCCTGGCAGGTCAGTGTGATGTTGGTATTGTGAATACCTATTACTTTGGACGCCTCCAAGCTGAAAAGCCAAATGTTGCGCTTAAACTATTTTGGGCGAACCAAGGCTCTTCAGGAACTCATGTAAACATTTCGGGAGCTGGAGTTACAAAACACTCTAGTAACAAAGAAAACTCTATTAAGTTGTTAGAATTTTTATCTTCAATCGAAGCCCAAAAGATTTATGTAGAGTTAAATAAAGAGTACCCAGCAAGTCAAAAATTAAAAGCTGATAATTTAATTGCGCAGTGGGGTGATTTTAATCAGGATAAAATGAATTTATCTGTTGCTGGAAAAAATCAAGCAGATGCGGTTGCCTTAATGCAGAGAGAAGGCTATAGATAATTAGGTAGGTATTACAATTTAAATAGCCCAATGAGTATTAAACAGAATAATTCAAATATCTTAATGGGCTTCTTAGCATTTTCGGTTGCTTTCCCAATAATAGTTGTATGTTCTGCCTGGTTATTACCTGGGACAGAGCTTTGGGGGCATTTCTCAGAAAATCTTCTTCCTGAACTAATTAGCTCTACTTTAATATTGCTTCTAGGCGTTGGCATTGGAGTTAGTGTCCTTGGGACAGTTCTTGCATACTTAGTTGTCATGGTTGAGTTTCCAGGAAGAAAGTGGCTTGAGTGGGCTCTTTTTCTTCCTTTTGCTATACCCGCTTATGTCTTAGCTTTTGTATATCTTGGAGTTTTTGACTATTCAGGGTATGCACAGGTATGGTTACGAGAGCTTACTGGAGTTTCAGGATTTGATATTCGTTCTGGTCATTGGGCGATTATCTTAACATTCGTATTGGTTTTCTATCCGTATGTTTATATGATGGCCAGGGCTTCATTTAAGCGACAAAAGATACAGATGATTGAGGCTGGTAAGATGTTAGGCGCATCTCCTATCAGTGTTTTTTGGAAGATTTCTGTCCCTTTGGCAAGGCCTGCAATAGCTGCTGGATTGCTTGTTACGTTAATGGAGACTTTGGCGGATTTTGGGGTTGTTTCATTATTTAATTACCCAACTTTCACAACAGCAATTTATTCTGCCTGGGGTGACTTTAGATCAATTGAAGTAGCTGCTCAGCTGGCATCCTTATTAGTATTGGTTGCATTCCTTCTTATTTACTTTGAAAAAAAAGCGCGTGGCAAGGCCAAGTATTACTCATCAGATGTTTCTAATATAAAGCCATATCATGCAAATGGCCTAATTGGATGGTTGCTTTTTGTATTTGTATTTGGCGTCTTTATGCTTTCATTTGCACTGCCAATGCTTCAGATCATAATTTGGAGTTTTGAAAAATTCACCCAAGAGTGGAACCCAAGGTATCTTGATTATTTATCTTCTACAGGTATATTGACAATTAGCGCAACAGTTTTGACAGTTTTTGTTGCAACACTTCTGGCTCTCCCTAGCAGAAGAAAGTCTAATAGCAAAGTCCTCCAGATATTAATTAGATTCTCAACACTTGGTTACGCTTTACCAGGTTCAGTAATGGCAGTAGGTCTTCTTTATGGAGTCCAAAATATTTCATTAATTAGTATTTATTTTGGTGGCTCATCAATCAATCACATACTTTTTGGCTCTGTTGCGTTGTTGCTCTTTGCGTATGTATCTAGATTTATGGCGATTGCTTTTAACTCAACTATCGCTTCTAGTGAGCAAATCAAGCCTATTTTTGAGCAAAGTGCAAGATTACTGGGTGCTAGTCGCTTCCGTTTAGTTAAGGAGGTGTATTTGCCAATGATGACTCCTGGAATATTAGCAGGAGCTTTATTAGTTTCAGTAGACGTCATGAAAGAGCTGCCCGCAACTTATTTATTAAGACCATTCGGTTGGGATACACTAGCGATTCGGGTTTACGAGTTAAGCGCTGAAGGTTTATATGAAAGGGCGGCGATTCCAGCTTTGATTATGGTATTTCTAGGAGCAGTCATTATGCTTTTATTTAATAAACTTGATAGAGATACTAAATAAAGCCTAGCTCTATAAATTTTTTAAAATGATTAGCTGATATATGAATTGGGTAAAATACTAATAATTATTTTTTCCATAATATTTTTTATATGATTGGTGATTTGCTCGAAGTAAGAGGCGTTAAGTTCGCTTCAATCTCAAGTGGCATAAAGCAAAATAATGCTTTAGATTTGTCACTAATTTCATTTACCAAAGGCACGCAAACTGCTGCAGTTTTTACTCAAAATATTTTTTGTGCTGCTCCAGTTATTGTTGCAAAAAATCACTTGAATTCAAATGTAAAAGCTCTTCTTATCAATAGTGGAAACGCCAATGCAGGAACCGGTCAAAAAGGCTTAGAGGCTTGTTTGAAGACGTGTGAGATTTTTGCAGGAAAATTGGATATTAATTCAGATCAAATTTTGCCATTTTCAACTGGAGTAATTGGACAGTTATTACCCTTAGAGCCATTTGAAAACAATACAGAAAAGCTAGTTGATGACCTCTCATCAAGTAATATGAGTGATGTATCTAAAGGCATATTAACTACTGATTTAGTAGAAAAATCTTGCTCTATTTCCTTTGTTATAAATGGAAATAATGTCACTCTATCAGGGATTGCTAAGGGCTCAGGAATGATTCGACCGGATATGGCAACGATGCTAAGTTTTATAGTTAGTGATATTGGGGCTTCAAAAGAAGAGCTCTATGACTGTTTAGATATTGCAGTAAATCAGTCTTTCAACCGGATTACAGTTGATGGTGATACTTCAACAAATGATGCCTGCACTTTAAGTGCTACCGATCAATCTAGCGTTCAGCTCAACGATTGTAAAGAAGAATTTCAAAATGCACTGAATGAAATAACAAAAACATTAGCCCAAATGATTATTAAAGATGGAGAGGGCGCTACTAAATTTGTAGAAATAAAAGTTGGTGGTCTGTCTTCAGTTGATGATTGTTTGGAAGTTGCGTATACCGTTGCCCACTCTCCACTAGTTAAAACTGCATTATTTGCAAGTGATGCAAATTGGGGCAGGATCTTGGCTGCGGTAGGAAGGTCAAAAGTAGATGGAATCTCTATTGAAAATATTGATATTTTCTTAAATAATTTACAAATTATCTCCTCAGGTGAGATAAGTAAAGACTACACAGAGGCCGCTGGAAGCTTGGAAATGCAAAAGCCTGAGATCAAAATAAGGATTAGTTTGGGGGCTGCTCACACTAGTGAGAGTGTATGGACAACAGACCTTTCGTATGACTATGTCAAGATTAATGCGGAATATCGCAGTTAAGGTTTATAGATATTTTTCAGCCTTTGTATTTTCAATTACAAACTGTTTAAACTTTCTTGCAATTGGAGACAGCTCTGCCTCTGCATGATGAACAATATGCCACTGCCTTACAATCGGAAAGGGGGCAACATTAAGCTGCTTGATAATATTGTTTTTAAGTTGAAGATTCACAGAATGCATCGAAACAAAACCAATCCCTAATCCTGCTTGAACCGCCTCAACAATAGCTTCATTCGAGTTAATTTGAATATCTGAATTAAAGTTTAAACCAGTAAACTTTTCAATTGTTATGCGAGTGCCTGAACCAACTTCCCTCGTAAGTAAAGTTTCCTTGGCTAAATCTTTAATTGTGACTCTTTTCTTATTTAGCAGCTCATTCTCAGGGTGAGCGATTGCAATCAAAGGATTTTTCATAAATGCTTGAGAAATTAATGGAATATTTTTTGGAGGCTCTCCCATAATTACCAGATCAGCATTGTTATTTTTTAGGTTGTTAAGAAGTGACTGTCTATTTGTAACATCGATATAGAAAGTCATTTTAGGAAACTCTTTTTTAAACTTTGCAAGTAATGCGCTAATAAATGAATTTGCAGTTGTTGCAACTGCTATTTGAAGATGGCCAGAATCTGGACTGAGTATTTCATCCATTTCAAGTTTTGAATTTTCAAGTGTACTGATCGTTTTTACTGCAGTTTCATAAAGCTTTTTTCCAATAAATGTAGCGCTGATTTTTTTTCCATTAATATCAAATAATTTTGCTCCAATACTATCTTGAAGCTGCTGTATCTGCATATATACTGCAGGCTGAGTGATATGGAGCTCTTTACTCGCGCTTGTAAATCCGCCTAATCTAATGACTGATTCATAGCTATAGAGCTGTTTTAATGTATAATTAATCATAATATAAATTGATGATTATTTAAATAAATATTATTTTACATTATTTATTTCACCTACTATAATGATTTCATTTTTATATTAATATTAAACAGGGAGTGGGACTATGGCTAAGAAAGGTTACGATGCAGGTGTAAAGGAATACCGTGATACATATTGGATGCCCGAGTATGAGCCAAAAGATACTGATATTCTGGCATGCTTTAAAATTACGCCCCAACCAGGCGTTCCAAGAGAAGAGGTTGCCGCCGCTGTTGCAGCTGAATCTTCAACAGGAACTTGGACTACAGTTTGGACTGATCTGTTAACAGATCTTGACCACTACAAGGGACGCGCCTACCGCATTGAAGACGTGCCAGGATCAGATGATGCAATTTATGCTTTTATTGCATACCCAATTGATTTATTTGAAGAGGGCTCAATCGTTAACGTTCTTACCTCTCTCGTAGGAAATGTATTCGGCTTTAAAGCATTAAGAGCTCTTAGACTTGAAGATATTCGTTTTCCGATAGCTTACGTTATGACGTGTGGAGGTCCCCCAAATGGAATCCAGGTTGAAAGAGACAAAATGAATAAATATGGCCGGCCGATGTTGGGATGTACCATTAAACCCAAACTTGGCTTATCAGCTAAAAATTATGGACGTGCATGTTACGAGGGACTACGTGGTGGATTAGACTTTACAAAAGATGACGAAAATGTAAATTCACAGCCTTTCATGCGCTGGAGAGATCGTTTCGGTTTTGTTCAGGATGCAATTGAAAGGGCTGAAAGAGAAACAGGTGAAAGGAAAGGCCACTACTTAAATGTAACAGCTCCTACGCCAGAAGAGATGTACAAAAGAGCTGAGTATGCGAAAGAGTTAGGAACTCCAATCATTATGCATGACTTCTTTACGGCAGGCTTTACAGCAAATACAGGTCTTGCAAATTGGTGCCGCGATAACGGCTTATTGCTTCATATCCATAGAGCAATGCATGCTGTTGTAGATAGAAATCCAAATCACGGCATTCACTTCAGAGTGCTTGCTAAGTGTTTACGCCTTTCTGGAGGTGATCATATGCACTCAGGAACGGTAGTAGGAAAACTTGAAGGTGACCGTGAATCCACTTTGGGCTGGATTGATTGCATGCGCGATAGCTTTATTAAAGAAGATCGCTCAAGAGGTATTTTCTTTGATCAGGACTTTGGGTCAATGCCAGGGATGCTACCTGTCGCTTCAGGCGGAATTCATGTCTGGCATATGCCAGCACTTGTAAATATATTTGGTGACGACTCAGTTCTCCAATTTGGCGGCGGAACACTTGGCCATCCATGGGGTAATGCGGCAGGAGCTGCTGCGAATCGAGTTGCTGTTGAAGCATGTGTTGAAGCAAGGAACGCTGGAAAAGACTTAGAAAAGGAATCTAAAGAGATTCTTACTAGTGCAGCAAAACACTCACCTGAGCTTAAGATTGCAATGGAGACATGGAAAGAGATTAAATTTGAGTTCGATACAGTTGATAAGCTGGACATAGTGCACAAGTAATGCATCAATCAACTTTTATTACAAGAAAAACTAATATAAGGAAAATATTATGAGCAAAGTTCAAGATTACCCATCACGCCTTGGCGATAACTCGAGCAGAAAGTTTGAAACATTTTCATACTTACCTGCAATGAATGATAAACAAATTCGACAACAAGTACAGTACATTGTTGATCAGGGTTATAACCCTGGCGTAGAGCATACTGAAGTTGAAAATGCTATGGAAAATTACTGGTATATGTGGAAACTTCCTTTATTTGGTGAGACAGATGTTGATACAATTCTTGCTGAATGTAAGGAGTGCCATGATGCTAACCCAGATAATCATGTTCGACTAATTGGTTATGATAATTACGCTCAATCACAGGGCGCTTCAATGGTTATTTACAGAGGCAAAGGATTTAAATAATCAAGTAAAATTAGGTAAGCTTGATTGGATAAACCCCTGTCTAAGTGCAGGGGTTTTTTTTGAAGAGGATATAAAAATGAATGAATTAGATCAATATAAAATTGCAAAAGAGCCTTTTTACCAACCTCAAAATGATGAAATAGATATGTATACCGCTGCGTATATGAATCGTATGCCGGTTATGTTGAAAGGCCCCACTGGGTGCGGTAAGTCTAGGTTTGTAGAATATATGGCGTATAAATTAGGTAAGCCTTTAATTACAGTTGCTTGCAATGAAGATATGTCAGCCAGTGATTTAGTAGGGAGATTTCTTCTTGATAAGGAAGGTACAATTTGGAAAGATGGTCCTCTTGCAATGGCCGCTCGATATGGCGGTATTTGTTATCTAGATGAGGTCGTAGAGGCCAGGCAAGATACAACCGTTGTGATTCATCCTTTGACAGATTATCGCCGTACTTTGCCGCTCGATAAGAAAGGTGAGTTGATTGAAGCGCATCCTGATTTCCAATTGGTTATATCTTATAACCCTGGCTATCAAAATTTAATGAAAGACCTTAAGCAATCGACTAAGCAAAGATTTTGTGGTTTTAACTTTCAATACCCAGATGAAAAAACTGAGGCACATATTATTTCTAAAGAGTCCGGCGTTGATCCAAAAATAGCATTGAAACTAGTCCAAATTGCTCAAAGAGCTAGAAATCTTGTTGGCCATGGGCTGGATGAGGGAATATCTACTAGATTATGTATCTATGCAGGACAATTAATTGCTAACAAGGTTAATGAAAAGTCTGCCTGTAAAATTGCAATGGTTAATCCTATTACCGATGACTTAGACATTGTCGATACTCTTAATGCTGCAATCGACACTTTTTTTGACTAAGGATTAGTAATGAGTGCGGTTCAACTTTCCGATTTTGAACAAAAGTTTCGAGATTCCTCTGACATTCTTCATGATGCGCTTGCAGGGAGCTTTGTTGAAGCCTCTAAGGTAATGTCCCCAAATGGACTTAAAGTCTATCTAGATGGGGCTGGTGCGCTTCATGCAATGGGTAAAGGTGAAGACATGGTTATCTCTTTCTTGGAAGAGACGCCTATGGTCGTTAGGGAGGTTGGCGAGTCCATAATTGGTGAGATTGTATTTTCAATTATGAAAATGTCTTCACAAACATCCTCTTCTGTCTTGGTGCTGATGATTGCAAGCCTTCCAAACGTTGCAAGGCGGATGAGTGACTTTGATTTATTAAAAGGCTACCTTAGGTTAATGGAGCGAATGATAGCTCTAGCCCCTAGAGGTATGAGGCCAATGCTAAATAATATTGATCAGTTGACTAGTAAGCTTACTCTTGGCGGCCTAAGAAGATGGGTTCTTTATGGAGCTGAATCATTCAAACGAGATTTTAAAGCCCAAATCGCCTATTTTGAATTAAGTAGTGCAGAATCAATGCAAATACTTGAGCAGGAGAGGCGCGGAACGCTATTTATTGATAATCAAAGAAAGTTGCAGTTTTATCTTAGAGCGTTTTATAACCGTGATTTTTTTCTACGACCGACTTCAGGTGACTACGAAACTAAGAAAGGTCTAAGACCTTATATTGAATATGGAGTTATGCATATTCCAGATGCTTATGATGACTATAAGCATGCTTCTGGAAGAATTATCCCTGGTATAGATTGTTATAGGGCGGTTTGTGCTCATGCCGCAGCTCATATTATGGAAACTAGAGTGGCTTTTAAAGGGGATGACTTAAATCCTTTGCAAGTTGCATGCATTTCTCTAATAGAAGACTTAAGGGTTGAGCTTAATACATTAAAAAAATTTCCAGGTATGAAGAAAACTTGGATTGCGCTTCATCCTGAAGATGAGGACTTAAAAGATTTAAATCCTTTCATAGTAGATCTGGTTGATTTCTCAAGGGCTGCATTAGATCAAAAATACATAGTAAAGCAGTCATTTAACAGTGATTTTCTTAAGTTATTTATTAAAAAAATGACCAAAATGCCTGAATCATCAGCAATGAGCTATGAGTTGGGTATGAATTATTACGAGCTACTTAAGACTGAAACAGATGTGAAAATAAGCGCTTCTGCTCTTGTATCAACCCCAATTATATATAGAGATGATAATAGATATATTTGGGAGTACGAAGAGCTTGATTGGTTGTCAGAGGGCAATGATTATGTCCCTGTTAGTCAAAGACAGGTACGTAAAAATGTCAATATTATGGAGATGTATAACGAGCTTGATGTTGAAACCGCAGGTGATGATGCGCAGGAAATTTGGACTTTAGAGTCAGAGTACTTTCCTGATGAGCTCGATGGCGTAAGTATTAATGAAATTGAGGGTAAGGAGCCAGTAAGTGAGCCTTTTCATTACAATGAGTGGGATTATCAGCTTCAGCTCTATCGGCCAAACTGGGCAACTCTGTATGAAAGACGTTTGAGAAAAGGGGATCCAGAGTTAATTAATAAAATTTTAAAAACTCACAAACCTATTGCCAATCAACTTAAAAATGCGATTGATCGAATGCAGCCTCAAGGTCTCGTAAAACTCAAGAAGCAACAAGAAGGAAGTGAGCTTGATCTTGATGCATGCGTAACAGCTTTAGCAGATATTAGATCCGGCATAACCCCATCTGACAGGATTTATGTAAAGAAAGTGCAGCATGTTAGAGATGTCTCTGTGAACTTATTAATGGACTTATCTGAATCTACCAATGATATGGTTATTGGAAGTGATAAAACAATTTTGGAGCTAATGAAAGAGTCAACTTCATTACTTTCATGGGCAATTGACAAGATTGGAGATAATTTAACTATTTCAGGGTTTGCATCGGATTCAAGACACGATGTTCAGTACTATCGCTTTAAGCCATTTCATTATAGTTTTAATGATGAAGTAAAAGGCCGATTGGCTGGAATAAAAGGTGGCCTATCAACCAGAATGGGGGCTGCAATAAGGCACGCTGGGGTCGATTTATTGACTCAATCTTCAGCTAAGAAAATTCTTTTGATCTTAACGGATGGAGAGCCTGCAGATATTGACGTTGATGATCCACAGCATCTTCGTATGGATGCAAAAAAAGCGGTTGAAGAGTTACGAAGTCATGGAATTGTAACGTTCTGTATTAGTTTAGATCCTCACGCTGATGAATATGTTTCGAGAATTTTTGGTAAAAATCGTTTTATGGTAATTGATAATATTCAAAAATTACCTGAGAGACTTCCTCAATTGTTTATCTCATTAACTAAATGATGGATGCTGAAGAAGACGATAATTTAATAGATTTTGATCCAAAATATCCTTATATTTTGCCAGATGATTGGAAAGAAAAGAATTCCCCAAGTGTTTACGAAATATTAGCTACAACAAATACACTTAAAAGAATGTATGCTGACAAAGTAAAAGAGATTGAAGAGGGCGATACTAGTAATAAACTAGGAGAAGAAGCTTTAAGAAATATTGCTACAAATTATCAAACTATTAAGTCGCTCCTTTTTCAAACACGCTAGGATGAAAAAATTATGAATTTAAGTCAGTTCAATGAAGAGATAACAAGTTTAAATAAAGATTTTTTGCAATCGATACTAGATGGCTCTGCGCTGTTGATGGTTGAAGACCAATCATTGGGTCTTGGGAGTTCAAATGGTGCATTTGTAATTTTTTGGATTGAAGATGAGGTGTTTTCTTCAGTTGAAGATTTAAGAAGTTATTTGGCTGAAGAGGCTGGAGATCTTCACGCGAATTATTACAAACATAGCCCTATTAGTAAGGAATATTTCGAAGCTAAGTTATCTAGCCTAATGGATGAGTATGGTCAAACTGCATTTGTATCTCAGCAAGGAGGTATGCCAGAGAAAACCCTCATTAGTTCAAATGGCGATTTATTAGTCTTAACCGAAGAAGACTATACTTTTAAATATGGCCTATACTTAAACCTTGAAGATAATTTGAGCCCTAAAATTTCAGCCTTAAAGGCAAAAACTTGGCTTCAATCAGGCGCTGCATATAATGACTATATTGCTGTTAATGTTTTTCGATTTAGTTCAATTGAATAGTTATTAAGTATATATTTTCATTTTTTTCAACCAATTCTTTCTAAGAAGCTAGAAAGAAAAAGTAGTATAAAATTAAACGAAAATTATTATTTAGACATGACTCAGCATCAAAACTTTTTAAACTCTCTTATTCAGCGTATCCGTATGGGGCGTTCAAATAAGAAAGTATCCAGTCCTGAAAGTATCATCACGCTTTGCAATCAGTTAGTAAGTAAAAATGGAGAGGCAACATTATTTTCTCTTGCAAAAATAATTTTGGAAGATTTTAATACTCTTTCAGAAGAGCAAAAAAAGTCATTTTTTTTACAGTTACTTGATCAGTTTGGCGTCGATCGGCCTATTCTCAATAAAGCTCTCATTGAATTAAATATTGATGATGAAGGCCAGCTCAGGAAACTTCATCAATTAATTGAACCTAAGAGTCATGAGCTTCTTAGAAGGTTAAATCAAGTCACAAATGGAACATCAGTGCTTTTAAAGATGAGAGAGTCATTGTTAGAGTGCATTAAAGCCTCTCCAGAGCTTAAATCACTTGATTCTGATTTTGTTCATTTATTTAAGTCTTGGTTTAATAGGGGGTTTTTAAGACTTGAGCGCATTGATTGGTCGACAAGTGCTAGAGTGTTGGAAAAAATCATGCAGTACGAAGCTGTCCATGATATTTCAGATTGGGAGGATTTACAAAATAGGGTGGCTGCAGATGACAGAAGGTTATATGCTTTTTTTCACCCAGCACTTCCAGATGAGCCTCTTATTTTTATTGAGGTTGCATTGATGGACGATACGCCAAATTCAATTATGCCAATACTTGATACAAGCGTTAAACCAATTGATCCTTTTAGCGCCACAACAGCAGTTTTTTATTCTATCTCTAATTGCCAGATGGGACTAAAGAGCGTTTCTTTCGGGAGTTTTTTAATTAAGCAAGTAGTCACTGAAATTGAGAAGGAATTCAAACAAATCAAGCATTTTGTTACTCTCTCGCCTGTTCCTGGGCTGAAGAAATGGTCTAACAAAATTAACCTATTGGAAGATAAAGATTTGCCTGAAAATATAATTAATGATATTAGCGAATGTTGTAAAGATAATAAGCCAAATCCTTTAGTATTGAATCGACTAACTTATTATTATTTAACTCAAGTTAAACGTAAAAATGGTCAAGCTATTAATCCAGTTGCTCATTTTCATCTTGGTAATGGAGCATCTCTTTATAAAATTCATACATATGCCAATGTTAATCAAAGTGCTCTAGATGATTCTTGGGGAGTGATGGTTAATTACTTATATGATCTAGAGTCAGTTGCTAAGAACCATGAAGACTATGCAAATCAAGAGCCGGTTGCAGTGTCACCAAAACTTACAAAATCTATTCAAAATAATAAGAAAAAAATCTTAGCCTATTGATTTATTGATTCAATTTCTTTTTCAGGCTCAGTAGACATTCTTAATTTATTAGCTAAAAACCAAATTAATCCTACACCTAGTGCCCACCAAATAATTTGCCATGCCCAAATTGATGGCATTCCAAGCATCCAAGAATCATATCCAGCATTAGGCTTGCCAAAAGTGAAGTTTCCAAATATTGATCCTGGACCAATAGCAAAAAACATCCATACCATTAACAAAAGCCCTCCAACTGGCTTAGACCAGCGATCATTAGAAGCTGTTACAGAGTGTTTTTGGAAAAATGAGTGAAATGTATCCCTGTGTTGTTTGTCAGGATCTTGACTGGTCATTAAAGAGATAATTAAGCAGATTGAAATATTAAAAAACATACCCCATACAGCTGAATGAATTGTCCAGGGCCACACTCCCCAAGGTAGTCGTCCGCCAGTTATTTTCTGTCCTAATGTTTCAGTGAAGATAACTACAATAATTCCAATAATTACACCTGCAATTGCTGCATTTTTTGTAATCCATGGAAACCATGTGACACCTAATAATGATGGCCAAAGTTGGAATGAGCAAGCAATTGCTAGACTTCCAAGAATGAGAGTGGCTTCCATCGAAAATGAAGCTAATAGCATTCCACAAAAGAACACTAACGCTGTAAGGAGTTTTGCAGCTTTAATTTGAGTTTTATAATCCGCATCTTTATTAAAATAATGAACATAAATATCTCGAGATAAAATATTTCCAGTAGTAGACATAAATGCAGCTGCAGTGACTTGTAATGCTGCTATAGCACAGATAGCAAGGAAGCCAACCATCCATGGTGAAGTGCTTCCTACAAGTTTAATATAATGCATTACCAGTTCAGTATATTGCGCCTTAGATAGTTCTGGCAAATGCTGTGCAATTGCAAATCCTGCTTGATTAACCACACTATTTGCTCCTAGTAGATTTGCGCTTACTCCTTGTAGAGTGGAAAATAAAAACATGATAATACCAACACATGCTGCCGCGCCCCATATCTGATGAATTGAAAAGCCTTTGGTTGATTTACTGGTAAACCCAAGCATTGTGAATGTTGGTGAGGATTGAATTCCCATAACTGACATCATAAATGTAAGAGTCATAATTGCAGTCCATGGTCCTCCCTTTGGGGTTTCAATTCCTATGCCATCTGTAAATTGAATTACACCAGGAATTGCGAAGTATCCTGGGAAGTTTCCTCCACCCATACCTTTAGTTTTTCCAAGATGACTGGTTATATTTTTTGCAATGTTTGCTAAGCCTTGGTTTAATGAATCAAAGCCTCCAGCAAGATCAAGAGCAAATAAGCCCAAAATAATCATTCCAAGGAAAAATAGTATAGTCTGCACTACTGAAATTTTTGCTATTGCTTGCATTCCACCCATGATTGAATATAAAAGAACAAATCCAGATAATGACCACATAGCTACATTTCGTGAAAAAATACCATTAGTTAATTCACTTATTAGGAATCCTGAGGATCCAAAGAGTAATGCAGCAAATGGAATACCAAATAAAAGTGCAATACAAACTGAAATAACTCTTAGGGTGTCGTCTTTAAAGTATGCTGAAAGCATTTCACCAGATGTAGTAAATCTAAAACGCCTTCCAAGCATCCATTGTCTTTTGAGAAGAACAACTCCAGAAATTGCAACAGCTATGGCGAAAAATGAAGTATTTGCAAACTGAAATCCATCTCTAAAAATCAGTCCAGGATGGGCAATAAAAGTCCATCCTGCAAAGGATATTCCTGTTGCTGCTATAGCAAATACCCATGGCGATAAACTTCGACCAGATAGGAAGTAGTCATCTGCAGATGCTATTTGCTTTGAAGCTCGAACTCCCCAAAAAAAACAGTAAGACCAATAAAGGACTAAAAATATAAATATCCATGTTATTGCGCTAGTCATTTTATTTGTATCCTTGAATTATTTTTAGACATCATGATTAATTTATATTTAAATTTGTGTTCTTATATGAGGTGATCTGGCATATAAAGCTACCATAGGGAGGATTAACAGGCCAAAAACAAATTGTTGCCCTTCATAGCTTAATCCAATGCCTACTAAAAATGACGATAGAACTTGTAAAACAAGAACACCAATAACTGTAAATCCATATCCTCCTTTTCCTCCAAGAAGTGAAGTACCTCCAACTACAACAGCAGCTATAGTTTGAAAAAGATAAGGACCACCAACGCCAACAAACCCACCACCACTCCATCCTAAAAGTAAAATACCAGTTAGTGCAGAAACAAACCCCCCTATTGCAAATGCTCCTATCCAGTAAGCCCTCTCTGATATTGATAATCTTGCTGCAGCTGTCCGATTTCCACCTACTGCATATAGGTTTCTTCCCCAAGTTGTATTTGATAGTGCGATAATCATAAGGATTGATGAAACAACCCAGATTACAACAACAGGCGGGATGCTAATGCCAATAAAAGTTCCATTTGTTGCAGCTATATTAGACAACCACTTTGGCACAACACCAAAAACGCTTCCTCCAAAATCTGAACCAATAGTTGTTAAGGCTTGAACGGCGCCAGTAACTACAAATCCAACACCCAGAGTTAAGATAAGTGCTTGACCTTGTATACGAAAACTTAATAAGCCATTAACTATTCCAACACCTAATCCCATTAATAAAACAGCAACTATGCAGATCCATGGAGGAATTCCTAGCGTGATTAAATACATTAAGCCAATATTTGCAGCTCCAATTACAAAGCTGACTGATAAGTCTAATCCGCCTAGTAATACTACAAGTGTTTGTCCAATACATGCAAGCCCAAGAAATGATGCAAAAAGAAGCATTGATTTCAGATTCAAAGTTGAGATAAAGCCATCTACAATTAATGAACCCATAATAAAAAGTCCAATTAATACTGCTAATCCCATAAGCGCACTTTTATTATTTTTCGCAACTGAGTTGGTGATGATTAATATTAAGAGAGTTAGAAAAAATACCACCAATGAAAGTATGTTTTGCCATTGAAGAAAATCATCCATTGCAAAGGCAAGTCCAACAAATGCAATAATCATTGCTAATATGCCAATAATGGCACCCTTGTTACTCTTAATAAGGAAGCTAAAGTAGCTTTCAGTAGACTCTTTATCTTGGATTTCTATATTTTTTACTAATTGTAGATCTTCCTCTTCAAGGCCGTCAATGTATGTCCATCTTACTGAAAGGTGATGCCAACCCCATAAGATTGAACCAAAGATTGCAACTGTATAAAGCATAACAAGTTGTGAGGGAGTGTTATCAATAAAACCTAAAACAGCACTGATAACTGAAACTATTAAAGCAACAATAAAGCCCAGCCATTTATAAAATGAAAAGGCAGCTTTTCCCATTCTATTAATACGCATTTTTAACCCAATTATTTTGAAATATTTTCATTATTTATCCTTCCCATTTGCTTATTGCATCATCTTTATGATCGCCAATAATGTATGTGCTTATTATGTGCATTACATTTGGAGCAGAAATAATTGTGATTCCAATAATGACAATGAGCTTCCATATTGGCACACCTATTGCATAAAATAAACTGCCCCAAGCTAGAACAGCAAAAGCAGCTATATACCAATATTTCCAAAAACTATTAAAACTAGTTTCTCCCATAGCAATGCGTAAAAATACTTGTAATAAAACAATAATAATGGCAATGTAGGCAATTTCAGTAATCAGTGCCATTCCACTGGCATCAACATTCATCCTTATTGGTGCCGTATATTCGATAAATTTGGTCGGTAAACTTTCTACTCCAGTTGGAATAATTGGCATTGAATAGTTTGTTAATACTCCCATATTTGGGTCAACTGAAACCACACTATTGCCTATAAAGAAGTACATAACAATTAAGAAAATAATAGATATTGCGCCAATAAAAATATTGTTGATATTTTTTATTTTTGTATGAACTAAAGGTATGGTAATTGTGAAGAGAAGTGCTGAGACCATTAGTATTGCAAAAACTTCACCTGAGAAACTACTTGTTAAATATCCCTTATCTGCATCTTGAAAAAATACAGCTCCAATTGCAATAACTGGAACAATAGCGATGCACATTATCATTGCTAAACGCTTGATACTAGTTTTTATTCCTGGAAGCATTGTCAGAATTATTAGTGATGACAATAGCACTACACCTACTAGACCGATTAATAGATATGTTGTCTTACTTAATGCATTAATAGAGAGGAATGATGAAGAGCTCGAGATTTCCTCCATGCTAAATATCATTATTGAATAATCAATCATAGCTGGTGAGAAAACTACTTCTGAAGTAGAATCAGGATTAAATATTAGACCAAAAGCAGTAATTATTACAACAATCATAAGTCCAATCATTGGGCCGCTTATATGTTTAAAAGCAACTTTGATAATATAGGCAGTCAATGCCACCCCAATAATTATAAGAAACATAATTGTTCCTGCTGACATAGTTTCCTGCTCAACAGCAGCTACAAATGCCTTATATCTTTTTACTCCAAATGATTTGTCCATCGATACGCTTACCATTACCCCTAAGGAAACTATTCCCATTACTAAAAACACTAGGGATGGCGATAGTCCTCGAGCACGTTTTTGAAGAAATGGAATCGCAATACTAATTAATAATGAAACAACCAGCATAAGTCCATATGAGAAATCGGTAACGAAACTCTGCATTTTTCCAAAGTTAAAAGTTGAAAGTGCAAAGGTAATTAAAAATATATTTAGTGAACCTAGAAGGGCGCCAAATGCACTTCCTCGACCACCTGCTAAATTTGCTCCACCCAGGACAAGTGCAGTAACTGCCATTAGTGTGTAAGTTGTTCCCTGACTTGGATCACCAGAGCTAATTAGAGATGTAAATGTAATCGCAGCAAGTCCTGCATAAATACCGCCAATAACATGAGCGCCAATACGAACCATATTTATATTAACTCCGCTTGTATAAGTTGCTCGCTCATCAGAACCCATCATTTTTAAATTACCCCAGAAGGCTGTTTGAGCAAGCAAGTACCATCCTGCTGTTGCAACTATTAATATTACTAAAACGGGAGAAAAAATAGTAGTGCCAGCTCCCCAGCTATACATCCAATCAGGCGCTAAGCCAGATGGTCGAGGCATAATTATGAGATTCAATCCAACAAGCGAGAGGTAGCCACTTAATGACACAATAATTGGCTGCACTCGAACAAATACAATTATTAAAGCCATTAGAACTTGATAAGCAATACCCACACCAATGGCGTATAAAAAAATTGCAATTGGTGATTCAATTAAACCTAGCCCGATTAGCTGAATCATGCCAACATTGATAAATCCAATTAATGGCCCAATTGATAAATCAACTCCTGCTCTTCCAGCCATAACTATTACTGTTAATGCATAGGTTGCAAGTATTAGTGGAGCCACCACAATTATTAAACCGCCAAATCCAGTACTTGAAACCATATATGGGCCTCTAATAACTGCAAATATAAGTAATAGGAAGAATATGACTATAGGAACTATAAGATATGTACTAGCCCCAGAATTTGATTCTTGTTTTTTGATTAATTCCATTATCGTTAAAAGTTCATTTTGTAATATTTATATTAAATTGTCCTATTCTTTAGAGAATAATTTTTCAAATTTTTCTAAATCTTCCTTACTATATTCCTGAGTATTTGACTTAACACTCTTATGATCTATATTATTAGAGGAGGTGATTTTTTGACTGCTTAAGCCTCTATCTAGCTCATTTTTATTTTCATTACTATCATCTTCAATTTCAAATTTTTTGAATAGCTCTTCATCGGCTGCTGAGTAACCATCTACTTTATTTGCCTGACCCAAAGTAATTTTTTGGTTAGGGTTTTTTTTGAATTTCATTAACTTTTCAAATTGATTTGAATCATCTTTAGAATATTCAAAAGACTCGGTTAATTCCTTAGCTGTTTTCTTTTCAACTTTTTTGCCATCATTATTTTGATTTTCAGAAGAATTGATTATTGAATTAAAATTTTCTTCATCAGAAGGTGAGAAATCCTGCTTTGAAGATTTAGTTGAGGCTTCTGTTTTGATCTCATTTTTGAAATATTTACTTACGTTATATTCACTCATTTCATTCTCCATTTTTGTGTTTTCAGGATATTTTGAGTTCACCAACTCTTTATGCTCTATATCAGAGTTATCTTGATTTTGAATATGTCCAAACATTGATTCAAGAATTCCATCAGCATTAATTTTTTGATCTAAAAATGTTTCAAAAATGCTGCCATTGCGAAATACAATTACACGCGAACAAAACCCTATGAACTCTTCAAGTTCACTTGACATGTAAATTACTGAATTTCCTTCATCCGCAAATTCTCTTAGTTGTTTGTAAAGATCTCTTTTAGTTTGTAAATCTATTCCACGAGCAGGATCTAATAAAACCAAAGTCTTGGGATGGGTGGAAAAAGCACGTCCTAGCATTACTTTTTGTTGATTACCGCCACTTAAAGATGTAATCAAATTTTCTTTGGCGCCAGCTTTAATCGCTAATCTCTCTACTTCCCAATCATAAATGTCATTTATTCCCCCCCATTCAATAAGGCGAACGCCGGGTATATTGGTATTTTTGTCGTACATAGAAATTGCTAAATTTTCAACAATACTTAGATTTGGTAAAATTCCTTCTCTTTTTCGATCACCTGAAACAAATGCAATTCCAAATTTTTTTGCATCTGCAAGAGTGTTAATCGAAGAAAAATCAACACCATGGTTTGTGCTGACTTCAGCTACTCCTTCTGCAGCTGTTGCAATACCAGCTAATATTCGAACAAAGTCATCTTGACCATGGCCATCTAGGCCAGTTATTCCAACTATTTCGCCTTTATTTAATTCAAAATTTGAAGAATCACTTGTTGGCCAAACCCTCATATTTTGAGTTCTGAGTGCTACTTGTGAGTGAGATGATTTGTGAGCATCTTGTTTAGTTGAGTCTTTGCTTTGATCTTTTCCTGTCATCAGTTGTAAAAGATTTTTTTCAGTAATTTGACTTTTTTCTAAAACACCAACATCTTTCCCATCTCTCATAACTGTGCAACGATCACTGATTCTTACTAACTCTGCAATTCTATGAGTTACTATTATTATTGCTGTACCCTTATCACGTAGTTCTCTCATCTTATTAAAAAGACGCTCAGTTGAGTCGAAATCTAATGCAGCTGATGATTCATCTAAAATTAGTAAATCTGGCTCACTTAGTAATCCTCTAGCGATGGTAATCCAGGCTTTAGTACTTAGTGGAAGATTTCCAGCTGGCATTAAGGGGTCGATATCTTCATCAGCTAATTCACTTAATAAAATTCTAGCTTTATCTTGTTTATCTTTATCCGACATTGATTTTGAGAAAAAACCATCAATACCAATAAATAAGTTATCAACTATCGATGCTTCATCTGCTACAAGAACCTCTTGAAATACCATTGAAACGCCTAAATCGCGAGATTCCTTTGGTGTGGATGGGTGATGGCCATTAATTGACACTTTCCCTGAATCAATTGGCAAGACACCGGCTAGCACTTTAGCTAATGTACTTTTCCCACAGCCATTTCCACCAATAATTGCATGGATTTCACCAAAATATCCAGTAAAGGACACATTATCAAGGGCTTTAGTTACCCCAAATGATTTGCTTACGTTTTTAACATGAAGCTCACCCGGAAATTTGGTTAGTATTTCTGGTAAATCTGAAGGATCATCTTCTACTGTCTTTTGCACTTGTTCGGCCAATTAAATACACCTCTAAATTGAAATAGGAGTCACTTCAGACTAATGGCTATGTATTTATTTAGAAATTTATATATACAGAAATTCTATTTTAAAACATCCAAAAGTATAGGTGCAGTTTACTACTATCACATACCATAGTCAATAGTATGTATTAATTCTTATATTATTAGTAAAGTAATGTTTAATAATGTTACAATCATGAACAAAAATGATGGTTAGTATGTTTTTTTTAAAACTATTTTTTTTAACTTTCTTTGATGTATTGTCATATTCTTGGGTTTATTAAGTAAATATAAATATGAGTGAATTTTTTAATTATTTTTCAATACTCAAGAAATTCTTGTCCTCTTCATTTATTAAAGCGGGAGTATTGCCCTGGTTTCTTGGTGTAGCTCTAATTACTTTCTCATTTGCTAGTGATAATTTTTTAACTACACAAAATATTCTAGGCGTAGCACGACATTCTTCAGATCTTATTCTTGTGGCTATGGCTCAGATGGTAGTTATGCTGACTGCAGGGTTGGATTTCTCAGTTGGTGTAATTCTTGCAATGACTTCTGTAGTTGCTTCGATGACAATGGTGGCTTTGTGGTCTGGATATGGTTCCGGCTGGGAGGCAATTTTTATAGGCTGCTTAGCAGGTCTTCTGGTTGGAGCGTGTATTGGTCTAGTCAATGGCCTTGGTGTTGCTTTTTTACGAGTACCTCCATTCATAATGACTCTTGGCATGTCTTCAATTATATTTGGGTTAGCTCTTACTATTACAGGAGGAATTCCAATCTATGGAATGCCCGAATCATTCACTAATATTTTTGGCTATGGCACGTTTCTAGGTATTTCGTTAACTATATGGATTACTCTATTTTTTATTATTTTGGTTTATATTTTTATTAATATGACAAAGATGGGGAGGTACTTTTATGCGATAGGAGGAAACATCAGAGCAGCAGAACTTTCTGGCATTAATGTTCGTTTTTATATAGTGAGTGCCTATGTTTTTTCTGCAGTTATAACGAGTTTTGCGGCTTTATTGATTACTGCCAGACTGGAAACTGGAGAGCCTAACATTGGTGCAAGCTATCCATTGCTATCCATTGCTGCTTGTGCGATTGGAGGGGTAAGCCTTCTTGGTGGTGTTGGTAGAGTTCAGAATGTTGTTTTAGGGGCATTTTTTATTATCTTAATACAAAATGGAATGAACCTAATGAGAGTTGGTTCATACTTACAGATGGTTGTTATAGGTGTGTTGCTTATAGTAGCTATTAGTGCTGAGTATTTTAGGCAGCAAATGCTATCAACCCTAAAAAAATAGTGACCGAATAAGAATGATTTTTTATAATTCATTAAATTTGAATGTTTTCTTAGATTCTGAGATCTAAAAATTCACAATTGATATATGAAAAAAATTAAAAAAAATCTCTTTAATAGGTTATCTCTTAATCAAAAAATCTTAGCTTTAATATTTATTGAAATTATTGCTTTTATTTCATTAATGCTAGTTGCTTTTTCGCAAATCTACACAGTTGGCAGCGAAACCAAACAAATGTCTTCTATCACAATTCCATTAATCGAGTCCGTTCATAGAATTGATGATAGTGTTTATAGCCAAAGACTTAGTCTCAATGAGCTCTATATAACGGTTACCCAAATCGTTAAACAGGATGGTGATAAAACAAGTTTTTACGATAAATATGTGCAGCTCTTAGGCGGTAAATCAATCCAGGATAAATTTTTATTAGCTAGTCAAAAATTGAAGGAGTCAATTGCTGATACTGAGGATTTTATTAGAAAAGTTAAAAATGACGTAGCTTCAAATAACGACATAATTGTAGATAATCAAGAGCAATTACTTTTAGAACTCTATGAGCTGAGAGTAGTTTCTCAAAAATATAATCAAATAGTTGTAAGTAACTTATTCCTTGAAAATAATTTGCAAATACTTACTCTAAATATCAAAAACCTCAATGAAATTTTATCTACTGAAGAGTCTCTTATTATTCAGGCAGAAAAAGTAAGTAAAGAATTAGAAAATGTTATTAATGCCTCTAAAGAAAAAATAATTTATGTTGAAAGAATCGCTATTAGTTATATAGTTATAACAACAATTATTTCTATTTTATTTGCTATTTCAATGATTCTTCTTATTGTAAGGATGAATATTTCAAAGCCTTTACAGTTACTTACTGACTCAATAAATAGATACACCCCGTTAAGAAAAGTGACAAGGTTGGAAGATGAGCAAAATATATTAGAAAGAGAGGATGAGCTTGGAAGAATGGGGCGAAGTTTTAACAGGTTGAAGGAGGACTTATGGGAGCAAGGAGTCGGACTTCAAAAAGCTAAGGAAGATGCTGATAGAGCCAATAAAGCCAAATCACTATTTCTGGCTTCAGCTAGCCATGATTTACGTCAACCTTTAAATGCAATGCAGATGTACATAGCAGCGTTAAAATCTAAAGTTAAAGATGAAAAAATTCTTACAATTATTGAAGATATAAATTCAGTTTCAGCCTCAACTGCAAGACTTCTAAACGCGCTTTTAGATGTTTCTGAATTGGAGGTTGGAGCTATTAAACCTCGATATGAAGACTTCTCAATTAATAATATTTTTACTAGTATTTTTCAATCATTCGCACCTTTAGCAAAAGATAAAAACTTACAGTTTCGAATCGTTCCTTCTAGTATTACTGTTAGAAGTGATCCTGATTTATTGGAACGTATATTAGGTAATTATATGTCAAATGCCATTCGTTATACTAAAGCTGGATCTGTAATGATGGGATGCAGAAGGAGAGGCAATAAGGTTTCAATTGAAGTCTGGGATACGGGCTGTGGAATCTCAGAAGATCAAATGTCAAATATTTTTGAGGACTTTTATCAGATTGAAAATAAAGAGCGAGATAGAAGTAAGGGGCTAGGACTTGGTCTGGCCCTAGCCAAGCGTTTATCTCTTAGCCTTAACCATACAATAGAATGTAAATCTAGTCTTGGAGGTGGCTCATGCTTTTCTGTATTAGTTGAAATTGGTGAAGCGAAGAATAGTGAAGTTCAACTTGAAGCTATTTCTAACATTATGGATTTAACTGGTGCTAGAATTTTGTTAGTTGAAGACGATATTGATGTCTTAAAAGCTTCAATTCAGTTAATGGAATCTTGGGGCTGTATTGTCGATTCTGGAAGAGACCTGGACGAAATCAAAAATATCATTAGGTCTCCAGATTACCTATTGCCAAACATTATTGTGGCTGACAATCGATTACCAGGAGATGCTTCAGGTGTTGATGTAGTTAAACTAGTTCAGCAAGAGTTAGAGTCTGTAATTCCGAGCATAATAATAACTGGAGATGTAGAAAGGTCTCATATACAAAGCATTAAAGAAAAAGGGCTGCCAGTGTTATTAAAACCAATTCAACCTGCAAAGTTTAGAGCTATTCTTTCACATTTGATTAACTCTTAGCTCTCAATTTATTTTTAAAAGTTAGACTTTGATTTTAGTTTCTCTAGATTTCAAAAAATATTTTTGGATTAGAAGTTCGCTTGACTCTTCAGAGTTTATTTCAGCACTTAAGCTGCCTTCATTAATAATATAGATTCTATGAGATAAGTTAACTAGTTCGGTTAAATCAGAAGAGATCATGAGAACTGCTCCTCCTGCATCACAAAAGTTGCTTATCAGTTCATAAATTGACACGCGAGTACCAATATCTACTCCTATTGTTGGTTCATCAAGAATAAATAATTGAACGTCTCGAGCAAAACTTTTAGCAAGCATTACTTTTTGTTGAGTACCACCAGATAGCTGCTCTATTTTATTTTCAATACCCTTATTGAAGTTTAATCGTTGTCCAATCTTTTCAACAATATCTTTTTCGTTTTTTCTATTTACCATGAAGCCAGTTGAAAATTTTGGAAGCCCTAGTGATGGTAAAGAAATATTTTCTCTGATGTTGTGTTCCATTACAAGTCCTTCAGCCCTTCTATCAGAGGGTACATAAAGCATTCCTCTATCAAGCATTGCTCTTGGACTAATGTCATTGATATTTTTAGAACTGTCATATACAACATCATCTAAGTAAGTTATGTTGCCTGAATTAATTTTATTAATACCAAAGCATGCTCGACCAATTGCAGATTTTCCTGATCCAGCAAGTCCTGCAAGTCCAACTACCTCTCCAGCCCTTACATTGATTGATACATCCTTTAAGAAACTATCTGGAATGCTTAGGTTTTTTACATCTAATAGCGTCCTGCCAGGATGGCTTTTTATCTCAGGAAAAAAGTTTTTGATTTTTCGGCCAGTAGCAAGCTCAATTAATTTTTGCTCATCAATTTTAGAGACCTTATCAGTCTCAACTACTTTACCATCTTGAAGAATTGTTACGCGATTACATATTGTATAAATTTCTTTCATTCGGTGAGTGATATAAATTACACCAATGCCTTCTTCTTTTAAAATTTTAATCATTGAAAAAAGATGGTTTGTTTCATTTTCCGCTAAAGAAGCAGTTGGCTCATCAAGAATCATTATTGAGGGCCTTGTGTGGAATGCTTTTGCAATCTCAACCATTCTTTTTTCGGCGTGAGATAAGTTAATTATTTTTTCTTCAGGTTTAATAGAGAACTCGAGTCTATCCATGGTCTCACAAGCCATTTTATGCAATTTTTTCTTGTTAAGAAATAGCCCTTTTGAAACATTAGAGCCTAGAAATAAATTTTCTTCAACAGTGAGTTGAGGAACTAATGAGAACTCTTGAAACACTGCACTAATTCCAAGCTCTCTCGCATTATGGACAGAATGAATTTTTAATTCTTCATTGTTTAAAATAATTTTTCCACTTGTAGGCTGTAAATCACCAGTAATAATTTTAATTAAAGTAGACTTTCCAGCTCCATTTGGACCAAAGATAGCATGAGCTTCACCAGGGTACAAATCAAAATTGACTTCATCCAATACAGAAGTTTCAAAAAATTGTTTTGATATATTATTAAGCTTTAATAGAGGTATTGATGATTGATTCATAATTTAGTTTTTTTAATTACTAAGATTATCTTTTAGTTTACTGAAAAAACAGGAGACCATCCCTTAGGGGCTAGTGTTGTTGAGGAGTCAAACTTATTAAAATTTTTAGGTGTTACAATTAATATTGGTTGCTGTATGTGCTCTGTAATTCGACCCGTATTATATTCTGGGCGGCCTCCTGTTGCCATTTCAATTCCCCCTAATAGCCTTACTGCCTGGTCAACAGCAATTCTGGCTTGAGAAATCATTTGATCTGATGGCGCCATTGAAATTAACCCTCGTTTTATAAAAAGATCAATACCAGGCGTATAGTACGTGGATACTAGTTTAATTTTGTTTTGAAGTTTTCTGGCTCTTAGGGCTCCTGCTGCAGCTTCAATTGTTGTTCCAGTCCCTACAATGTATTTAAATTCTGGCTCAGGACCTGAAGCTAAGTTCTGAAGGGTCTCTTCAACCAACTGCAATTGGATTGATTTCCCTGTATCCCCCCAATTTGTTTCAAGTATTTTAATTTTAGATCCATTTAAAGCTTTTAAACAGCCTACGTTTGAGGCAATAGACCATCCTGCTCCAGGCGGTCCAGGGAACCAAACTATGTTGGTTTCATTCGGATTATCTATTTCTTGATCTAAAACCCATTTGCATGAGGTATAACCCATATCGATAAAACTTTGTAAAGAGTTGGCATCAACAGCTGTATTTATTCCGGTAACAAGAACAACAACAGGAATTCCTTTTTCTCTTATTATTTCTATCTGTTTAGCGTTACCATTGCTTGAGATTGGTCCAATAATTAAAGCCTCTCCTCCATTAGTAATACAATCATCGACTTGATTTAGTTGTGCGTCTAGATTGGTATATCCACCGGCTTCAAACAATGTGATTTTTTGACCTAGACGACGACCTTCAGTAATAATCCCATAGGCTACTCCAACCCAATAAGAGTCTTTAAGGTGAGGGAATGAAACACATATGTGATGTTTATTATTAACTTGGTTTGGTTTTAAAGGAGCATAAATTTGAAGGGGAAGCGTTTCTAGAGAGTTTCTTTTATCTGTCCAGCAATCAACGTCACCGTCTGTACAAGAATAATTGAATACGTTTACACTTTGAGACCAATAACCACCTTCATTGGCCTGAGTGGGCGAAATATAACTTATTAAGAAAAATAAAAAAAATAAAGACGCGCAAGGAAGCCTTGAATATTTTATGAATATATTTTTAAAATACTCTACTAAAAAGAAAATATAGTTATCATTTTTAAAAATAGAACTCAATAAACCTCCCTCTAGGTAATTAACTCCGAAACTTTTTGGATATTGGAATATTTAGCAACTGCTTCAGTTCTATTTTTAACATTGAGTTTTTTAAATATTGCTGATACGTGCATTTTAATTGTTGGAATAGTAAGACCCAATTCAGTTGCAATAGACTGGTTTGAGTTGCCAACCTTTAAAAGACTAAAGACTTCTTCTTGTCTCTTTGATAGGATGCCGGACTTTTTAATAATATTTGATACTGGTTGGGAGACATCATTCTTAATGTCAATTCTTGATTGCAAGACATGCGGAGGAATGTAAACACCACCAGCCAAGATAAGCTTAATAGCGCTAATAGTAATTTCTGGTAGGGAAGTTTTTGGTATGTAACCTGATGCTCCAGAAGAGATGGCCATATGGATGGAATCAAAATCTTCTTTAACTGAAACAATAACTATTGGGACGCCAGGATGCAAATTGATAATATTGAGGATGCTTTTTTCTCCATCCATTCCAGGCATCATAAGATCTAGAAGCAATAAATCAATAGAAGGCTTTTCTGAGAGAATTTTTATTGTTTCCTCAAAGCTATTAGTTTGAAATATATCTGAATTTGGTACAGCCATTTTTACAACTAATTCTAGCCCACCTCTGACTAATGCATGGTCATCCGCAATAACGATTTGATGACGAATTGAATTATCTTGAACTTGATTTTGCATATTTTTTTATTCTCTTAGTAATTGAATTTTAAAGCTTTAATGAGAATTTCTCATTAATTGTACATTATTTTACTGGTTAATAAGAATGCAGGGCTGCATACTTTAATCTCATATACATACTAATGTAATGTAATAAATAAAATATACATACTTTTGTTGACTAATATATACAATATGCTATACTCACATATACTTTAGACTATGTAAATTTGCTTTAAAAGCGTACCTAGCTTATAAATCAAAGTTTTTTAAAGTACACAAAACAAGTAATGATACTTGTCAAAAAAAGGAGATAAAAATGCAAAAATTTATAAAATTTACTTTAGCATGTTTTTTATCATTAGGATTTTCAACAATGACTCTTGCTGGTCTAGATGAAATTCCAAAAAGTATTACTGATTCAGTGTATAACCCAGATCTAATGGATTCAATGCAGCCATTAGGTGAGAGTGCTTTTAGGGAATGGAAGAGTGACCGCTCTCCACCTTGGACAGTAGGTTATGCAAGTACTTATGCTGGAAATACTTGGCGTAAAGGCGCAATGGACCGGTTATTGAATGAGATCAAGCCAAAATGGCAAGAGCTCGGACTACTTAATGATATTGTTGTTACACAGTCAAATCTTAAAGATGCTTTACAAATCCAGCAGATTAGACAGCTAGTTGATCAGGGCGTAGATGCAATTATTATTTGTTGCTCGAACCCGACAGCTCTTAATCAAGCTATTCAGTATGCATTTGATAGAGGCGTTCCCGTCTTTTCATTTACTGGATATACAACATCGCCACTTTCAGTCAGTTCATCAGTTAACTATCATCAGGCAGGATTTGATGTTGGTACATGGATGGCCGAAGAGATTGGTGGCAAGGGTAATGTTCTTGTAGTAGAGGGTATTCCTGGCTATTCTGCTTCTGATTCTCAGAACCGTGGAGTTTTGGATGGTTTGTCTCAATATCCTGGAATTAAGGTTACTGGACAGATTGCCCATATGTGGACATCACAAGTTGGTCAAGCAGAAACACAAAAATGGTTAGCAACTCATCCTGGTCAGCTTGACGGAATGGCAGTTCAGTCTTCTGGTGAAACAGGAGTATTAGCTGCACTTCAGCAATCAGGTCGTGAGATGGTTCCATTATCAATTGGTGGTGAGTTAGGTGCTTTATGTTACTGGCGTAATAATCCAGATTACATAAGTGCGGCAATTCAAACATGGCCTCCGGGTGATGATGTTGAGCTTGGCTGGAACATCATGATGCGCACATTGCAAGGTCAAGGTCCTAAGATTCAATCAATTTTAGTACCACCTCGCAAAATTACTTACTCTGATGTTGAGGCAATGATGGGTACTGATTGTGATAGAGGTTCTACTGGTTGGTACAACCCAGGGATAGATATTTGGGGTGGTAAAGACTATCTTGATAATTTCTTCCTGAGACCTGCGGATCCAGAGGCATACGATCCAAATTCATAAGTAAATAAACTTCATAAAGCCCAGAAACTTTTTTCTGGGCCTTATGGATTTTAAGCTCGACATTTAGTTTTTAGAGTTATTAAAAATATTTTTTAAAATGAATTAAAGATTGAAGTAATAAAAATAGAATTTAAAACCAAGGATATTTTATGAACAGCACATTATTACCAACAGACATTGTAGGAGGTACTTTTTGGCTCCTATCTATGGCAATGTTTGGTGCATCTATTTTCTTTCTTCTTGAAAGAACAAAGGTTGCTACTAAGTGGCATACAACTATGACATTACTAGGTGTGGTAATGCTGGTTTCAGCAGTCTTCTACCACTATATTAAAACAATGTGGGTGGACACTGGTTCAGCACCAATTATTCTACGATATTTAGACTGGATACTCACACATACGATGCAAATTGTATTGTTTTATGTCATCTTGTCTGCAGTTACAAAAGTTTCATCAGCTTTGTTTTGGAGATTATTAATTGGATCATTAGTAATGGTGATTGGCGAATTTCTAGGGGCGGCTGGTTATATGAGCGCTACGTTAGGATTTATTATAGGAGTTGTGGGTTGGCTTTATATTCTCGGTGAACTTTATATGGGAGAAGCAGGACGTGCAAATTTAGAGAGTGGTAATGAAGCCACACATATGGCATTTAATGGCCTCAGATTAATTTTAACTATTGGATGGGCAATTTACCCACTTGGTTATTTTATAAACAATCTTGGGGGCGGTATTGATGTGAATAGCTTAAATATTGTTTATAACTTAAGTGATTTTTTAAATAAAGTAATTTTTGGATTCGTAATTTATAAAGCTGCAATGAATGATACTCAGCTAGTAAATGAAAGCAATTAACTATGAAAAATAATACATACAAATTTTATAAGGAGAAATTATTATGACTGGTGCAGATATTATTGCAGCCATTATTCTTACGGCATTAGCAATTGCAATTTTTGTATATTTGCTGCATTGGCTTTATCGCAGATCATCCAAAGAGGTTTCTTTTGTGAGAACTGGACTTAGAGGTGAAAAGGTTATATTAAGTGGGGGAGCATTTGTATTGCCAATAATTCACAATATAACTTCTGTTGGAATGCGAACATTGCGTATAGAAGTTAAGCGTGGTGGTGATAAATCATTTATTACTAAAAATAGAATGCGAGTTGAAATAATTGCAGAATTCTATGTACGCGTAACTCCATCAAAGGAGGCAGTATCAATTGCAGCGGGTACTTTAGGTAAGCGAACAATGGAGCCTGAAAGTTTAAGAGAATTAGTCCAAGGTAGATTTGTAGACGCACTAGGTATTGTTGCAGCACAAATGACAATGGAAGAAATACAGGAGAAGAGGGGCGAATATATAAAGGAAGTAAAGGTTATTGTTGCTGAATCTTTAAGTGCGACAGGACTAGAGCTTGAAGCCGTTTCTCTAACTAGTTTAGATCAAGCTGGACTAGAGGTATTTAACCCATCTAACGCGTTCGACGCGGAAGGTCTTACTCAGCTTACAGAGCAAATTGAAGCAGGAAAGAAAAAGCGTAATGATATTGAGCAAGATACAACAATAAGAATTAGAGCAAAAAATCTGGAAGCCGAGCAGAAAGCTCTGGAAATTGATCAACAAAGAGAGTTTTCAAGGTTATCACAGGAGCGTGAAATTGCCAAACAGCGAGATAGAGAGCGTACTGATATGGCTATTGAAACCTCAACACAGCAGCGCTTAGCTGAAGAATCCAGAATCCAGTCTGAAGAGGATATTGAAAAAGCACGTATTCAACAACAAGATACAATTGAAGTTGAGCGTTCATTGAGGGAGCATGAGTTAACACTTCAGATTGAAGAGCGAAAAAGATTAAGAAACGAAATTGAAAGACAAACTGAAACTGACATTAAGCAAAAAAATCTTGAGGCTGAAATTAGAGCATTAGATATTCAAAAAGAAAATGAGTTTGCAAGACTTCAACAGGAAGAAGATATTGCTTCTCAAAGAGCAAAACAGAAAACTGAAGTTCTTAAAGTTGAGTCTGAGCAATATATAGAATCTGAACAGGCCCAAATAAAAGCAAATGAAGAAGTTAAAAAGATGGAAATAGATCAAAAGAGATCTCTTGAAATCTCTCGAATTAATAATGATCAATTGTCTCAAGCTTCTGAAATACAAAAGAGAAAAAATCTTGAGATTGAAGAGAAAGATCGTGAGCTTGAAATTATAGCCAAAACTGTAGAAGTATTAAAGGCAGTAGAAAATAAAGAACATATTAGGGCTCAAGTTGTTGTCGCAGAGGAGCAGGTTCAATCAGCACAGGAGGTTGAAGTTGCAGAGCGACAAAAGAAGCTTCAGATAATTAATGCTGAAAAAGAGGGTGAGAGTGAAGCAATACAAATTACCACCCTTGCTAGAGCTGAAAAAGAAGCAGCACAGGAGCAAGAGCAAACTGATAAATATGCTTCTCTTGCAAGTAAGCTTCGATATGAAGTAGATGCAGCAGGAAATTTGATGCTAAATGAGGCTGAAAATGCTCGAAGTGATGAAAGTCGTCAAAGCGATCTAAGAATGGAGATTGCTAAGAATCTTGACTCAATTATTCGTGAAGCTGTTAAGCCAATGGAAAATATTGATGACATAAAAATTTATGAACTTAATGGAATGCCTGGCTTCAATTCAAATAGTTCCAATGGAGATTTTGTTGGACCAGTAAATGGAGGCGGAAATTTTTCTGAAAATGTAGTAAATTCAGCATTACGTTATCGCGCACAGGCTCCTTTTGTTGACAATCTTCTTGATGAAATTGGAATGTCATCTAAAGAGATAAGCAATATTAAAAACATTCTTGGGGATTATAAGAAGGATGAAAAAAAAGGCGACGATATAGAAGGCGATAAAGCCTAAAAAAGTTTAACTTTAAATTAATAAAAAATTAAGGAAATATTATGTTGAGAATTACTGGTTATAGCGACAAATACTCTGTTTGTCCTGGAGATAACATACAATTTTATATTAACTCTGAAGATAGTGAAGTTTACGAAACACAAATAGTCCGATTAATACATGGTGATACTAACCCTGACGGTCCTGGATACAAAGAAGAAGAAATTCAGGCTGAGTGTAATAAAAATTATCCAGGAAAAAATCAAAAAATACATGGCGGCTCTTATGTGATCGTCCCTCAAGATGAGCGTCTTAATTTAGAAAGCTTTACACTTCAGTGTTATATATTTCCAACAACACCTGTTGTTGGCCTTGGTACTCCACAAAAAGGACGCCAGGGCGTTTTAACTAAATGGGTTGAAGAAACTAAAAGTGGCTATGGTTTGTTCATAGATGAGCATAATTGTTTGTCTGTCGAAATAGGCGATGGCAGTGGCCAGATTATGAAGCTTTCAAGTGATAAAAAACTTTTAAGGAAGGTTTGGTATCTTGCAGCAGTTAGTTATGATGCGCGCACAGGTAAAGTTACGTTATTTCAAGAACCTGTTGTAACATCAACTAATGGCGGATTAGGCCAAGGCTTATTAAATCCAGCAGAAGAAACTACTGCTGTGGTGGAGTCTATTAATAGTATAAAGCCAGGTATCAATGATGCCCCTTTTCTAATGGCAGCAAGTACAAAATATCAGAGGTCAGGAAGACATATTTCTGGAGGACATTTTAAAGAGGTATTGGAGCCTATAGAATTGCCAGAGCAAGTTCATACATATAACGGAAAAATAGATCGTCCAAGACTCTCAAGGAGAGCTTTAACTAGGTCTGAAATAGAATCTTTGGCACGTGGTTACCAGGGTTGTAAGGCAGAATTACGTAACGATGTGGTTGGAGCTTGGGATTTTCATGCGAATATAACTACAAACATCGCCTCAACTTGCATAATTGATACGTCACCTTCTATGTTAAATGGTGTCATTATTAATATGCCTGTTAGGGCTATGACAGGTTTTAACTGGACTGGAGATGAAATTGTTTATCATCATAAGCCTGAAGAGTATGGTGCAATTCATTTTCATGACGATGATATAGATGACGCACGTTGGGAAGTTGATTTTGAACTTAAAATTCCTGATGGCTTAAAAAGTGGTATTTATGCTGCTCGCTTAAGGATTGGTGGTGAAGACTCTCCAGAAACAGAAGATTATATTCCTTTTGTTGTTCGTCCTCCAAAAGGTAAAACTACTTCAAAATTGGCTTTTATTTTGCCTACAAATTCATATTTAGCATATTCAAATGATAATCTTTGTACCAACTGTGTTGTGGCTGAGTTATTAGCTGGAAAGGTTCCTGTAATGACTGCAGCTGATCTATATTTAAATGAGCATAGAGAATACGGACTTTCTACTTATTCACTTCATTCAGATGGAAGTGGCGTTTGCTACTCATCAAGACTTAGACCAATTTTAAATATGCGCCCTAAATATCGTCATTGGCTCTCTCCATCTTTATGGCAGCTTAATGGTGATCTTCATCTTGTTGACTGGCTTGAAGAAAAAAACTTTGATTTTGATATTCATACTGATGAAGACCTTCATAGAGAAGGAGTTGGGTTATTAAATAAATATCAAACTGTACTCACTGGAAGTCATCCAGAATATACTTCAGAAAAAATGTTTTCTGCTTATGAAAAATATCAACAAGATGGCGGTCGATGGATTTATTTAGGTGCAAATGGTTTCTACTGGTGTAGTGAGTATCATCCTGATAATTCTAATATTATTGAAGTTCGTAAAGGAGAGGCTGGAACTAGAGCTTGGACAGCAAATCCTGGGGAATATAATAATGCTTTTGATGGAAAATATGGAGGCATGTGGCGCGCTCGAGGAAGAATTCCAAGTAAGCTTTGTGGACTCACTTTTACGGCTTATGGTTTTGATGTTTCATCCTACTATGTTAGAGACAAGGATAGTGAAAGACCAGAGACAGCTTGGATAATGGAAGGGGTAGGGAATGGTGAAAAAATCGGTGATTTTGGGCTTGTTGGCGGTGGGGCTGCAGGTGTAGAGTTGGATCGGTATGACATTGAATTCGGAACTCCACATGATTCATATTTATTAGCGCATTCAGTTGGACATACCAATTTAATGTTGCAAGTTAATGAAGAGATTCACTTTTCTGTTCGTGGGTATCACGGAAGTGGTACTGAGAATCCAATGGTTCGAGCTGATATGGTGTTTTATAAAACACCAAATGATGGTGGAGTTTTTGCTCCAGGATCTTTGTCGTGGTGTGGAAGTCTTTCGCATAACAATTACAATAATAATGTTTCTCGTATTACAGAAAATGCAATAAGAGGATTTTTAAAAGATGGACCTTTGCCTTAATAATATAGATAAGGAGTTATATTAAAATGATTACTAATAAACACCCTAATATGATGGATCCACCAGTTGGTAAGTCAGTTGTTGGAACAAGCACTGAGCCTCTTAATGAATTAGAGAAAAGAGTAATTAGCCCTCTAGATGAGGATAAAGTTAATGATTTGTCAGAATATTTATTTACACTTAATAATAGACACATTGGGCCAATTGCAGGTGCTTATGTTGCAGTTTGCATTGTTGAAGGAAAAGAGTGGTGTGTTGGCCAGTTGAATGCAGATCGAGCAAAGCCATTAATACTTTTTGAAGATAAGATCTTTAACACCCCTGAAGGCGCCCAAATTGAGGCAGGACGATTAAAAGAGGAGCGAGGAGAGTCAGTGCCTTGTCGCAACCATTAATTACAAAATAGGAATATATTATGACAAATAAAGAAAAAGGTGTAATTGCAAACGAATCTTATGCTGAGACAGATGATTATATTACGAGGACTTATGTAATGCCTCTTTTGTTTGATGATGAATCACGCAGAAAATTGATTTCAGAGCACAGAAATAGTCCTGTTGGAACTGCTCCATCAAATGGAAGGGCCGCGATCGAACATAGTCATGACCTTAGAAAAGTTCTTGATAAATTACGAAGAGCGCCAATGGCTGGCAAATATGTTACTGTTTGTATTCGTATGTTTGAAAAATATAAGATAGGAATTGTTTCAGGAATTCGTGGTGTTCCAGTTGATATACAAGAAGAAATATATTCTTCGGAAGAAGCCTGTGAGCATGCAATTTTTTTAAAAAGAATTGCTAATTTAATGAATCACTACGGTTAGGTTTTGGTTTCTTGTAATCGTCTCTCTTTTTAATATACTATTTTTAATTACAGTAATGATCTTACTGAATAGTCGCTTTCTCCTGCAGAAATATTAACTACGATTACAAGAATCACCAATTCAAAGCTTCAATCAAGCTAGAGTATTACAAAGCCAATCAATTCAATAGGTTGTATGCCAAGCTCACAACACTAAACAACACTAACTGATGAGTCAGATAGATAATTAGAGCATGCTTTCCGATTACTTCAAGCCAATTTAATCGAAAAATAAATATTTTCTGATAATAGGGATTGTGCCCTAGATAAATTCCAATAAAGACAAAAGATAGCCACGGGAATAGAGGGTAATAATCAACACTTCCAAACGGTAAGTAAGGTTCAAGGAAATATGAAATAAAACTAAGGTTAGGTTGATCAAAAATCGCACCAATAAGAATTAATGCAGCAATTAGCAAGGAGGTCTTAGGAAGATTTACAAAAGAAATTGCTATGATAGTAGAAAACCAAATTAAATGAAGGATTCCAAAATAGACCCATCCATCAGGAAACATTACATAAGTTCCAGCTGAAACAAAAAGAGCAGCAATTCCTAAATATAATAAGCGTTTAAGGAATTTTTTAAATTTAATGCCTTTGCTATGAGCAATAACCAAGCTAATTCCAACAGCGCTCAAGAAAAGAAAAACAATTAAGCAGCGCCATGCTATCCCAGCCCAATGAGTAAATAATGGAATATCAGAAAAGCCAAAAGAATTGAGATCATAGATAAAGTGAAAGGCAATCATCATAATGATTGCAATGCCGCGCATTAAATCAAGTGCTGAATCTCTTGTATTGATCATCAAATAAATTTACTCAAACACTTGAGAGACATAATTTTTATCGATTGTTATGACGGACTCATCAAGAAGCTCAAGACATTTCGGTACAGCTAAAAAAACTGCTCCAAGACATACAGAAATTGCGACTGGCTTGCCAGGAAGATTGATAATTAAGCTATTACCTCGAGTACCTGCGATTTGCCGTGAAAGAATTGCTGTAGGAACGGTCCTAAGTGAAACAATCCTCATTTGCTCTGCAAATCCATCAAAGATTCTTTCACAAACTTCTTTAGTAGCCTCGGGCGTTACGTCTCGAGTAGTTGGACCAGTTCCACCTGTTGTAAGAATTAAATTACAACCAAGACTGTCACTCATCTCTTTGAGAGTTTTCTCTATTAAAGGCTGCTCATCTTCAATTATTTTTGAAACTACCTCATATGGGCTAGTTACTGCTTTTGATATCCATTCCTGCATGGCAGGTCCACTAATATCTTCATAGATTCCACGTGCAGCTCTATCAGAAATAGTAAGGAATCCAATTTTAATTTTAGAATCGGTCATATAATCTTCTAGCCTCCAGTAACGGGCGGGAAAAAAGCCACCTCATCATCTTCTTTAACAATGGTATCTGACGCCGCCATTTCTTGATTAACAGCGCACAAAATGTTATTTGGAAAGTGTTCACTCCCGTGTTTTTCAATAAGTTTTTGTTTGATAAAAGATATTGAAACTGGCGCGTCAAAGTTCATCAAGTCATGACTTGTCTTTAAGTTTTCTTTTAGAGAAGCAAAGTAGATAATTTTCATCCACCAATCTCCACCATTTGACTACTACTAATATTATCAATTACGGAGTCAAAGAAATGTTTTTCTGGTTTTTTTGTTATGGCGTCAACGATTAATTGCTTAATTTCTGTATCAGTCATTCCTGATCTTAGGGCATCACGAAGTGATACTGAGTCTTTTTGACCAAGGCATAAAATTAGCTCACCTTTAGCCGTTAATCTGACGCGGTTGCAGCTACTACAGAAATTATTAGATACAGCTGATATTGTAGCTACACTGGTGTTGGTGCCTTTAATATGAAGAGCTTTCGCTGGTCCATCAGTTTGCTGGGCTTGCTTGGATTTAAGCTTACTTCCAAACCTTTTAAAGACTCTTTCAAGAATATCTTTTTCACTGTAGTGTCTATCGACTGCTTCTATGCCAGCAAGCCCAATAGGCATGGTCTCAATAAAACGAATATCAATTCCTCGGCCAATAGCAAAATCTATCATTGACTCAATTTCATCATCATTAACACCCTTCATGACGACCATATTAAGTTTGATAGGACTCATTCCTGCAGATATCGCCGCGTCAATTCCTTTTATAACTGTTGCCAAGTCACCGTCCCTCGTAATTTCTTTAAAGCGCTCTGGGATAAGAGAGTCAATTGAAATATTGGCTCTATTAACGCCATTAGCCTTTAACTTGGCTGCTAGTGGGGGTAGAAGATGAGCGTTAGTTGAGAGCGGAATATCGTTAAGCCCAGGGATATCTCCAAGCATTTTAGTTAGCTCAAGAATGTCTTTTCGTAGCAGGGGCTCTCCGCCAGTAAGGCGCACCTTTGTAACACCTAGCTCTGAAAATAAACGAACAATTTTTGCAGTCTCCTCAAAAGAGAGGACCTGAGATCTTTTAGTGTGGGTTTGGTGATCCTCATCTCTACAATAATGGCATCTATAATTACAGTGGTCTGTAACTGAGACCCTTAGATAAGTGATTTCTCGATTGTATGGATCAATTAGCTTGTTCATTTTGGTAATATCCAGTGCCCAGACTTGCCGCCTTTCTTTTCTAAAAGCTGGACATTATCAATGAGCATGAAGCGATCAACTGCCTTGCACATATCATAAACGGTAAGAGCAGCAATACTTGCAGCAGTTAGGGCTTCCATTTCAACACCAGTCTTGCCAGTTAGTTTTGCTGTAGCAATAATATCAATGCAGTTATTTTGAGTGTTAGAAGTAAGCTCTACGCTTACTTTAGATAGCATTAATGGATGACAAAGCGGGATTAGATCTGAGCATTTTTTTGCAGCTTGAATCCCGGCAACCCTAGCAACAGCAAGGACATCACCCTTTTTATGGGAGCCAGAGACAATTAAGTCAAGCGTTTCAGCTTTCATTACTACTCGCGCAGAAGCCTTGGCTTCGCGTGCAGTCTCATTCTTATCAGAAACATCTACCATTTGTGCTTCACCATTTGCGTTGATATGGGTTAATTTACTCATCTTGTTAATTCACTCATTGAGTAGTAGTTGAGTATAGTCCCAGTTTCAAAGGTTGTATTTTCAGGTATCTCAATAATTCCATCAGCCCAAACAACTGAGCTCATAACATCTGAACCTTGTTTTGGGAAGAGATTTGCTAAAGGAGTCTCCGTTGAATGGTCAATACGAACGCGCGCATATTCACGCCTAGGCTTAGCACGTTTGCAGTCAAAGTTTGTTTTCACCTTTAAAATTTTAGATTCATAGTTACTGTTTCCTTGCATTTTTTTTATAAATGGCAATGAAAAAATACAAAAAGTTACGAAGCTTGATACTGGGTTTCCTGGCAGCCCAATAAATGGAGTCTGCTTAACTTTACCATAAGCCAAAGGTTTTCCAGGTTTCATTCGAATTTTCCAAAGATTTAACTCTCCAAGTTTTTCAACAGCAGGTTTAACGTGATCTTCTTCGCCTACTGAGACCCCGCCAGTTGTCATAATTAAATCACACTGACTCTCAAGAGCTTCAAGTGCTTCACAGGTTGCATCTAACTTGTCCTCTATATTTCCAAGGTTTATTACATCACATCCAACCTGTTTGAGAAGCGCTACAAGAGCGTAACGATTAGAGTTGTAAATTTTTCCAGGTATCAAAAGGTTTCCAGGCTCAACTAATTCATCACCTGTGAAAAAAACACCTACTTTAATTTTTTTAAAAACGACCAGTTTACCAACACCAACTGAGGCGGCTAAAGAAATATCTTGAGGCTTGATTTGCCTTCCTGAGCTAAGAATAACGTTATCTTTAAGGATGTCGTTCCCAGTGGGGCGAATATTCTCATTTAAATTAATAGCTCTTTTAACTGTGATCTGAGATTTATCCTCAGAGAGAGTACATTCTTCCTGCATTACAACCGTATTAGCTCCATTTGGAATTGGAGCGCCAGTAAATATTCTGGCAGCGTTGCCTATCTTTAAGTCATTTCCAGTTGAGCCTGCAGCAATTCTATCGACAACGTCAAAGCTTAAGTTTTTCTGTGCTACTTGGTTGTCATTAAGTGCAATAGTATAGCCATCCATTGCGCTATTATCAAAACCTGGAACGTTTATTGTTGAATGTATATCGCTTGCTAAAATTCTACCGAGTGAGTCATCCAAAGAAACGGCTTCTGTCGATGCTGTAACACAAGCAGAGTCAATAAGAAAGGACAAAGCATCATCTGCACTCATCAGCGAATCACTAAACATTACTGAGCTTGAGTTAGTGCTTTGACTATTCATTAGGTTCTATGGATTTAATATTCATACGGTATATTATACAATTGTAAGTAAATTTTCTAATTAAAAATAACTTGAAAAAAGCACAAGCACTAAGTGAATAAAATATCAAAAAATGAGATTTCAGCTGTCATCTTAGCTGGGGGTATGGGCTCAAGAATGGGCGGAAAAGATAAGGGGCTTATTGAGTTTCGAAACCTTCCATTAATTTCATATGCAGCCAGTGTTGCTAAGGATAGGGTAAGTCAAATATTTATAAGTGCAAATAGAAGTTTAGAGGATTATTCTAAATATGGAAAAGTAATAGAAGATGACTTAGAAGGCTATCAGGGTCCACTAGCTGGAATTTCTAAAGCTTTAAAAGTCTGTACTTCTAATTATTTGTTAGTACTACCCTGCGACAGTCCAATGATTAATGTGACCTTAATCGATTCTCTTATTAAGAGAATGGAGTCTAGTGAGTGTGATATTTGTGTTGCTCATGATGGGCAAAGAATGCACGCAACCTTTGCGCTTATGAAATCAAATCTTAATGAAAGTCTCGATGAATTTTTAGTAGAAGGGGGTCGTAAAATGGCTCTCTGGTATCGTCAGCAGCAAACTGAAAGAGTTAATGTCTCAAGTCATTTGGAGCTGTTAACTAATTTAAACAGTCCAGAAGACTTTAATATTTAAGATTTCCAGCGTTTTTTTTGCTTTTCATCTTTGGATCTCGCACCAACCCACTCTTCATTATTTTCTGTTACTTCTTTTTTCCAAAAAGGGGCATCAGTTTTAAGGAAATCCATAATGAAATTACATGAGTCAAAAGCTTCTTGACGATGCTTACTAGTTGTTATAACCAAAACTATTTGATCGTTAACATTAAGAGTTCCAATGCGGTGAATAATCGTGACATTTTCAATTTCCCACTTATCTCTTGCCTTTTTAACGATTGATTCTAAAGATTTTTCAGTCATCCCTGGGTAGTGCTCAAGAGTCATAGAGCTAAGCGATTTCGGTTGAAGGTCTCTAACTGTTCCAACAAAACTTACAACAGCGCCAATACTAGAGTTATTGGCCTTAGCAAGCTTAACTTCAGTGGTTAAGTCGAAGTCGTCGGGTTGAATGAGAATTTTATCCATTCTTTGATTTTATCTTTATTACGATTATTACTGGAATTAAATATTTAAAAATGACTCAAACTAGTTTTGCTTTGATAATTTTCCTACAAGAGTTATTCCTAGTGCAACTGATGGCCCAATTCCAAGTGCAAACATTGCAGTTCCAAGCCCAACAACCTCACCCAATAATTTGTCAATGTTATTAAGGAGACAGAGAGAGCCAACTACTACTACGCTGATTTCAATCGTTGTTCGAATTGAATATATTGGCATATTAGTTATTCTTTGTAAGCCAATCATTAATCCATCCCTCGGTCCGGCGCCTAAGTTTGAAATCAAATAAAACCCACTTCCAAGCCCAATAACAAGAATACCAATAATGACCTGTAAAACCTGCAATGGATAAGCTTCAGGGTATGGCAAGTAATAAACTGAAAACTCAATTGTTAGTGCTATTATGAAGGCATTGAGAATTGTTCCCATCCCAGGTTTTTGTTTAAGCGGAATCCACATGAATAATACAAATATGCTGATAACAAAAGTAGAAAAGCCAATTGACCAATCAGTAAGGTTTGAAATCCCTTGGGCTAATACAGTGTATGGGCCAACACCAGCACTACTGGTAATTAAAAGACTTTCTCCAAGACCAAATAAAAATAATCCAAATACTAAAAATATAAAAGTTAGTGGCTTGGGCTTAAGATTAAACGAGTCTTCAGAGCTCCAAGCAACTTTAGGAATTGTTTTAATAGTAAAGGTCTCAGAAAAAAGTTTCATGGATCATTGAGGCTGTAAAAAATTACAGTAATAATACAGTTGTTTATGTCAACTCTAGTGCTGTGTATTAATTATTATATTTATCTTCTAAGTTTCAAGTTTTAATGATTATCATAGGTTTATTGAAAATGAACTCATAAATTATCAATATTAACCAGTCAGCCCTCATGAAAACACTTCTTACTCAATCAGAAATACAAGACTTTAAAGATGATGGTGTTGTTGTTCTTAGGGGCGTTTTTAATGAGTGGATTGATACTTTATCTAAGGGAGCTGACTTTCATATTAAGAATCCAAGCGAAGGTGCATTGTTACACAAAGGAAAAGATTTTCAAGGCAAGTTTTTGGAGGACTTTTGTAATTGGCAGAGGATTCCAGAGTATAAAGACTTTGTATTGAATTCACCCCTTGCTTCAATTGCAGCAGACTTAATGGAGTCAAAATCAGCACAATTTTTTCATGACCACTTTTTTTATAAAGAGGCACTCTCAGGAGTCCCAACTCCTTGGCATCAAGACCTTCCTTATTACTGCGTTTCAGGCCATCAAACGGTCAGTTTTTGGCTACCTCTTGAGTCAAGAGAGAAGAGCGTTTCATTGAGATCACTGGCAGGAAGTCATCATTTAAATAAAGAGATTCGGCCAACAAGCTGGGCTAATAATGAGAGTTTTTATGAAGATAATAAAGCTTTTATGGATATGCCAAATACTGATAATGGTGATTTTAAAATTAAGCAATGGGAAACTGAACCAGGTGACGTTATTGCGTTTAATTTTAAGACAATACACGGTGCAAATGCTAATAAGGTGGATGATGTCAGCCGAACTCTTTCGTTTCGCTTGCTTGGAGATGATGTGGTTTATCATAATAGACCAGGGCGAACTTCACCTAATTTTCCGGGTATTAACCAGAAAGATGGTGAACGATTAAGGGGGGACTGGTTCCCTATTATTTGGGGTAATTAAGATTATGGATTTAGCAAATTACTCTTTGGAGATTCTAACTTTTTTATTTTTCGTTGGCATGGTCGCTGGTTTTCTAGATACCTTGGTTGGAGGAGGTGGTTTGTTAGCAGTGCCTGCATTATTATTAAGTGGTATTCCGCCTATCTATGTCCTGGGAACAAATAAATTTCAAGGAAGTATGGGCACTGGAATTGCAACACTCCTTCTTTTTCGTAAAAAAAAGCTGAATTGGAGTGCTATTAAATATTTAATGTTAGTGTCTTTTATTGGCTCGGTAATTGGCGGAGTTATAGTTCAGTTTATTGACACCAAGGCGCTCTCTTTTGCAATACCAATAGTGCTGGTATTTATTTCAATTTATTTTATTATCTCACCTAAACCTAAAAAAACCTCTAAGAGTTCGGCATCCAGCAAAAGTTTTGATAAATATGCTGTTCCAGCAGTTGGTTTTTACGATGGTATGTTTGGACCTGGCGCTGGATCTTTTTTTGTAATGACAGCAGTTATGCTAAAAAAACTTGAAATTATTCAAGCAACAATTCTAGCAAAGCCATTAAATTTTGCATCAAACATTGCTGGATTTATAGTTTTCTTTAGTTTTGGCCATATAGCCTTTTTAATTGGCCTGGTAATGATGGCAGGACAATTAATAGGGGCTTTTTTTGGTACTCATTATTTATTGAAGGCTAACCCATTTGTTATTCGGTTTTTAATTGTCATTATGTCAATTTCAATGCTTGCTCAGTATTTGTTTTCTCTGATTTAGCGTTGAATTATTTAAGTAACTTTGTTGGATTCTGAACAATATCTCCATCAATAATCAAATACACATGATAATGTTGTTTCTGTCGATTGACAAAGATGGAAAGAATATTATTATTGCTAGAGTATTCGACCATTCTAAAATCAACCCCTAAACCCAAAACTTTTCTAACTAAAGTGATACTCGATGAATTCAAGCGTTAACCAAACTAAGGCTTACGATTTTAAAACCAGAGATATCAAGGTTTTAAAAAAGCTCTTGCCGTATTTACTTAAAATGCGAGCCCGTGTTATTTGGGCTGTTAGTTTTTTAATGTTAGCAAAATTGGCTAATGTTGCTGTTCCACTTGCGCTTAAAGAGATTGTTGATGGACTTGATAAGACGAATTTAGTTTTGGTGTTGCCACTTGGAATGTTGCTAGCTTACGGTCTTTTACGACTGTTAAGCTCACTATTTAATGAGCTTCGTGATGCCATTTTTGCCAAAGTTCGTTATCATGCTATGAATTTAATTGCACTTGGCGTCTTTAGGCATTTACATACTTTGGATTTATCTTTTCATTTGGATCGTCGCATTGGCGGTATTACTCGTGATATTGACCGGGGTACACTAAGTGTCTCCACCTTACTCTCCATTTTTGTCTTTAATATTTTGCCTTCATTATTTGAAATATGTTTAGTAATCGGCATTTTATGGCTAAATTACGACCTTCTTTTTGCTGGTGTTTCTTTATTGACTGTGTTCTTCTATGTTACGTTAACATTGGCTATCACTACTTGGCGGATGAAGTATCGTTACCAAATGAACGATATGCAATCTGAGGCCAATACCAATGCGGTCGATAGTTTGATTAATTACGAGACCGTTAAATACTTCAATCAAGAAAAATTTGAAGTCGATCGTTACGGTGAGACGATGCAGCGCTGGGAGAATCTTGCCACTAAAAGCTTTACTTCTATGACAGCGCTTAATTTTGTCCAAGGCGCAGTAATTGCTATCGGTGTAACTATTGTTTTGATTATGGCAGCTCAAGGTGTAGTTGATAAAACTCTTAGCTTGGGTGATCTTATTATGATTCAAGCACTACTTTTACAGCTCTTTATTCCACTTGGTGGTTTAGGTATTATTTATCGTCAAATTAAACATAATTTTATTGATATGAATAATATGTTTGACCTATTGGATCGCTCCTCTAAAGTCAATGATATTGCAGATGCGGCAGAGCTCAAAGTTACTCAAGGCGAGGTTAAATTTAACAATGTTTCTTTTGCTTATGCAGGAAAACAAGAGGTGCTAAGCAATATTAACTTTGTTCTTAAACCGGGACAAAAAGTAGCGATTGTTGGTCCTTCTGGTGCCGGTAAATCAACACTTGCAAAGCTGCTCTTTCGTTTTTATGATATTTCTAGCGGTGAGATATGCATTGACCAGCAAGACATTAAACAATTCACCCAAGATTCGGTTCGTGGCGTTATGGGAGTAGTGCCTCAAGATCCGGTTATGTTTAATGAAAGCATTTATTACAATATTGCTTACGGTCATGCGGGTGCAACCGAAGCTGAAGTTAAACAGGCAGCAAAGCTCAGTTTTATTGACAGCTTTATTGACTCCTTGCCGCAAGGTTATGACACATTGGTTGGTGAGAGAGGCTTAAAACTCTCAGGCGGTGAAAAGCAGCGTCTAGCGATTGCACGAGTGCTGTTAAAAAATCCACCAATATTGATTTTTGATGAGGCAACTTCGGCGCTTGATTCGTATTCGGAGAAAATGGTACAAAAGGCGTTAGCCAGTTTAGCCCATAAGCATACAACATTGGTAATTGCTCATCGCCTTTCCACCATCATCGATGCTGATCAAATTATTGTGCTTGGTAATGGCACTATTGCCGAGCAAGGCAAACATCAACAGTTGCTTGATCTCAATGGCCAATATGCGAGACTTTGGCAGATACAAGTCAATAAGCAAACTTAGGTATAGCTGTATTGAAAAAGAGTGGCTTGAAAGTTGTCTAAAGAAGTCATGCTATTACAACCATACTTTGAAAGTATGAACAATTATGCGAGGGATGGTGGATTACAGAAGGCTTGAAATTATATAATGCTTTCAAAAATAAGATTCTCTTAAGCGTATCATTTGCTCAATCTAGTGATTAAGGTAATATTTTTTAATATCGGAAATTATGGAATATAGAATAGAAACAGATTTTTTAGGTGAAATGAAAATACCTTGTGATGCTTATTACGGAATCCATACTAAGCGTGCTGTTGAAAATTTTCCTATAGCGGATGTTGCGATTTCAGTTTATCCAAATATAGTTATAGCCTATGCAATGGTCAAGCTTGCTTGCGCTCGTGCAAACAATAAGTTGGGCTTATTAGAGGATGAAATTTTTGAGCCTATAGTCAGCGCTTGTGAGAGAATTATTAATGGTGAATTTCATGATCAGTTTATTGTGGAGATAATCCAGGGAGGCGCAGGCACTTCAACAAATATGAATGCTAATGAAGTCATTGCTAATGTTGCACTAGAAATGACAGGGAAAGAGAAGGGTGACTACGAGTCCATCTCCCCCCTTATGCATGTAAATATGTCACAGTCAACGAATGACACTTATCCTACTGCCTTGCTGGTTGGATTTTTAAAAGAATATGATCCTTTATTGGAGGCAATTAAAGCCCTCTCTGATTCTTTTCATGCCAAAGGTATTGAATTTTCTGGGGTCATTAAAATGGGGCGAACACAACTTCAAGATGCTGTGCCAATGAGCCTTGGTCAGGAATTTACTGCTTTTGGGAATACTTTGTTAGATGACATTAAAAGGCTTAATGAGATGTCACAATTATTTTTAGAGGTTAATTTAGGAGCCACCGCTATTGGAACTGGAATTAATAGCCATTTAGATTATCCAAAAATAGCAGTAGAGGCTTTGGCAGAATTATCTGGATTGCCTTTAGTGCTGGCTCCAAACCCAATTGCTGCAACCTCTGACACCAGTGCCTTTGTGTCATTCTCATCTGTTTTAAAGCGAGTAGCTATAAAGCTTTCAAAAATATCTAACGACTTAAGATTATTATCATCAGGCCCAATTGCAGGTTTTAATGAGATAAACCTTCCTGCTGTTCAAGCTGGATCATCAATTATGCCTGGGAAAGTTAATCCTGTTATTCCTGAGGCTGTTAATCAAACTGCTTTCCAAGTAATTGGAAATGATTTAGTAATTACTTTGGCAGCTGAAGCTGGTCAAATGCAGCTCAATGCTTTTGAACCTGTTTTAGCCGTAAATATATTACGCTCATTACGCTATATGACAAATGCGATGGTTATGCTAAGGACAAAGTGTGTGGACGGAATTACAGCTAACGTTGAAGTTTGCGCAAGATATGTTGAACAAAGTCCTGGGATAGCAACATTTTTTACGCCTCATTTAGGCTATAAAGAGTCAGCTCGTATTGCCAAAAAAGCTCTAAAAGATGGAATGACTGTTCGAGAAATTATTATTCAAGAGGGGCTTATGACAGAAGAGGAAGTGAATGAAGTTTTGCATGTAGACAATCTGACAAAGCCTAATATTCGTTGAGTTATTGAAGTTCAAGGGACCACACTTTAAAGACTTTAAGTTAACCGAGTTTAAATGGTGGGTACTGATCTGTTGTTAATAAAAATGCGTAAGCATTTACTCTTAATGACCAGCGCAAGAAGCCTTCAACAAAATCAAATATGCCTCTAGGATATCTTCCTGTGAATAGAATAGCAAACCAAGCAAAAATAGTACAAAAAACAACAGCAATGAACATAAATACTAAAGCGATGAAGTGTGGGATAGCAAGAAACCATTTGACAAGTGGCATCCATCTATTTAGGTCTTTCTTAGTGTCTGGATAAGGTATATCAACTTGTACTGCTTGTTCATCCTCTGTTGAAGGATATTCATCCCTCATTAACAACCCATAGGCAGCAATTCTATAGATAAATTTAGTAATACTGACATTCCAATCAAACCACCACTTTGGGTATTTTTCTCTAAAGAGGATCATCAAAGCTATTGCAAGGGAAAATGCTTCAGCAGGAGCTATCAGAGCAAGAGTCAGAATAATTGGTATGATTAATACTAATCTAAAAAGAGCTGTTAATTTATTAGATGTTTCTGAGTATTCAATCTTAAGGTTTACTGGGTATTGCTTCATTTTTAATCCTTTTAGAAAATTATTTACCAATATAAAAAACTTCTTGTATCTCTTTGTTGAATGCTAATGCAATTTTGAAAGCTAACTCTAGAGAAGGGGTGTACTTATATTTCTCAATGGCAACAACTGTTTGCCTGGAAATACCAACCAAATCAGCAAGTTCTTGTTGTGTCATCTCGTTATTATTAAATCTGAGTTTTCTGACAGAATTTTCTATATTAATTTTTTTCTTAGCCATTGTAAATAACTATTTATAGAGATATATTTTCAAAAATGTACTGCAGATGCTTGCTAAGAACACTGAAAAAGTTATAGCAATTATTCCAAAGTTAATATGTAGGTTAAACCATCCTAATAGAGCAAGAATAATTACAAGGGAGATACCAAATATGACACTACTTACCCTCAAAGCATAGAACTCAATGATATTATCCCTTTCATCTACGACATTTTTTTCTTTGCTCTCAGTAATGATTTCTGAAACTATGGCGATAACTATGGCAAAAAAGATAGCTGCAAGTATAGATATTCCAATGCCTTGAACAAGCGCTTGAGTAATTGAAGCGATACTCATATTAGCTGCTGCAATTAATTTAGAGTACATCCAGATAATTGCTATGACAACTGAGATTATTTCGGTTAAAGTATTTCTAATTTTTATATTCATATTCATATTCATAAGTTATTTAATATGTAAATTATAACATACTTAATGTAATGTATAACATACTTTATGTTAATAATATTTTACATAATTGGGGATGAGTTTTCTATAATTTATGAGGAATAATAAAATTTGTATGAAAATGCTTCCATTCATAGCGCTCAGGGTAATGACGTCTATAATCTTCAAACTTTGAACTGTCTTTGAGAGCTTCATGGTCATCAAAGAATGAGTATATTGAGTTGAGTGTATCATGAAGAGAGCTTTCATTAATGGCTCTTATTTCAGGGTTAATAAGCGACTCAATTTCATTGTTAATTGGAGCTTTATTAAAGCTACATAACTCTTTATAAATCATAAAACTACCCATAAATTTTGCATCTATTGAGTGCCCTGCAATGTGAGGTGTTGCCCAGTAAGAGTTTCTTTGCAGTCTAGGATTAATATTAGGCTCATTTTCCCAGCAGTCTATTATATTTTCTTTTGTTTTGGTCTTTTCCCATAGGCTTTCATCGATTATGCCTCCTCGAGCTGCATTGATTAATATCGCATCTTCTTTAATGAGGTTAAAGTTTTGACTTCCAAGAAGGTTATGAGAAGGGTGGGCCCCTGAAAATGTTAGGGGAGTATGGAAAGTTACAATATCAGCACTTAGCGCTTCATCAAGGTCAACAAACTTATTTTTTCCTTCATTAGCTTCTCGAATGGGATCATTAAGAAGAGTCGTTATCCCAAGTTGATTTGCTTTAAAGTCTAGCCTAGAACCAACATTTCCAACACCAATTATTCCAAGCGTTTTGGTTGATAAATCAAAGTTATGATCATTCGCTAGATTGGAAAGAGCACTAATTACATACTCAGCAACTGCATTGGCATTGCAGCCCTGGGCAGATACAAATGAAATAGCATTTTCTTTTAAATAATTTTCATCAACATGATCAAGCCCAGCTACTGTCGAGCCAACAAACCTGACTTTAGTTCCGTCAAGGAGTTGTTTGTTGACTTTGGTTCTCGATCTGACAATAAGTATCTCACAATCTAATAAACTCTCTCGGGTAATTAGCCTACCTGGTAGGGTAGTAATTTCACCAAAACCAGAGAAGATTTCTTTGTAACCCCATACTGCATCATCAATCATTAGCTTCATGGGCTAATGCTCCAGTCAATAGCTTCTTGATTTGTTGACTTAAGGTAACTGTTTGTTTTAGAAAAATGCCTAGAGCCAAAGAAGCCTTTATAAGCTGAAAAGGGAGAAGGGTGAGGAGCGCTAAGTATCAGATGTTTATTGCTGTCAATTAATTCAGATTTCTTGTTTGCATAAGCGCCCCATAAAATAAACACTAAATTATTTTTATGGCTACTTAAAATTTTAATGACTTGGTCTGTAAAGTTTTCCCAGCCCAGGTTGGCATGCGAAGCAGGGCTATTTTTCTCGACTGTCAGAACGCTATTAAGAAGAAGGACGCCTTGGTTAGCCCACGAGACTAAATGTCCATGCTCAGGTTTAGAGAAGCTCACATCATCACTTTGAAGCTCCTTAAAGATATTTCTAAGTGACGGCGGAATAACAATACCTTTTGGAACTGAAAAGCTTAAGCCTTCTGCCTGACCTTCTCCATGATAAGGGTCTTGTCCTAGGATTATTACCTTGGTTTTTTCAAAGCTTGAATACTCCATCGCTTTGAACCAAGAGTCTCTGGGCGGGTAGATATTTAAATTCATTTTTGATTGAAGATAAGAATCTAAAGCAATGAAATATTGCTTTTCTTTTTCAGGATTTAAATAATCTGACCAGTCACTTTTAAAATGGGTCATAATGTTTGATGATTAACTAATATGACTTTCTATTATATCAAGGAATAAATATGACAGACTGGTACAGTAGATGGGAGAGCAATAAAATCGGTTGGCATGCAGACCAAGTTAACCAGAATTTAATTGATTATTTTTCAAAGCTCGACTTAGATAATGGTGATAAGATTTTTGTACCACTTTGTGGTAAGAGTGTTGATATGTTCTATCTATTACAAAGAGGCCTCAGAGTTGTCGGCGTAGAGATGAGTGACATTGCTGTTCAGCAGTTTTTTAGCGAGAATAAATTAGAATATTCTGTTGCCAAAGTTGATGATTTAATACTTTATGAGGGTGATGGAATACAAATATTCTGTGGAGACTTCTTCACGTTAAAAGCAAACCACTTAGTTGACGTTAAAGCAGTTTATGATCGTGCATCACTTATTGCCTTAGATAAGGCGTTAAGACAGAAATATGTTAATCATTTAAATGATATAATATCCAAAGATGTAAGGGTGTTATTGTTAACTTTGAACTATCCTCAACATCAATGGGTTGGCCCGCCTTATGCTGTTAGTAAATTGGAGGTTGACTCACTTTATGGTGGTTCGTTTCAATGTCAAGAACTTCAAAATATTAGTGATATTGAAAATGAGCCAATGTTCCTACTTCAAGGAGTAGATTTTGTTGAAAAAGCAGTGTATTGTCTGCAAAAAGTGAGAATGTGATGGCTAAAAAAATGACGGGCATAGTGGCCCAATTTGGTACAAAAGGTTATGGATTTATTACGGGAGACGATAATGAAAAGTATTTCGTTCATCAGAAAAATGTTTTTAATAAATCACGTTTAAGAAGTGATACTAGAGTTAAATTTAAAGTTGAAAACTCTGATAAAGGTTTAGTTGCTATTGATGTCAAGTTAGAGAAGGTTGTTGAAGAATCAGAGCCATTAACTGACAATGATATTAAAGCAATGTTCGGAGTCTTATTAGTTTTTCAGTTGATTATTGCTTACTTTGTTTTTATTGCTTAAATGAAAAAACTGTTTGTCCTAAGTTTGTTAGTTGTAATTTCTGTTTCTGGGTGTTTTTCAACGCCTGCTAGAGAAGTCACTAACATCTGTAATTTGCTTGATGAGAAGGTGAGTTGGTATCGAGCAGCTAAGCTGAGTGAGGACAAATGGAAAGTGCCGATGTATTTGCAGATGGCAATCATTCATCAAGAATCTCGCTTTGCTTCAAAAGCAAAACCACCACGAAATAAAATTTTTGGAATCATACCTGGTGCAAGGCCAACAGATTCATTTGGCTATACCCAGGCTAAAAAAGCGACTTGGGACTGGTATCAACTTAAAACTGGCAACAAGACTGCTAAAAGAGATGATTTTGCTGATGCAATTGATTTTGTTGGTTGGTATGCTAACCAGTCTTCATTACGCTCTAAGATAAGTAAGACAGATGCATATCGACAGTATCTTGCATACCATGAGGGACATGGTGGTTTTAATAAGAAAAGTTATGAAAGCAAAGCTTGGTTAATTGATATCGCAAAAAAAGTTGAAAATAAATCTAACACTTATAAGACTCAGCTTTCCCAGTGCAGAGATGAGCTCGATAGTAATAGAATATGGACGCTTTTCTAGATCACTTTGAAAAAGTGGCTTGATTCATTAAATACCCTTTGCTACCTATTCTAATGAAAGAGATTTATCAGACGTAATAGATCGAATAAAAGACAAGTAAAGTTAATTTATTAAATTTGCTGCTGGTTAAGCTTTGCGTATTCTCCAGAGGCCTTAATGAGCTCTTTATGGGAGCCTTGCTCAATAATCTCACCTTCCTTTAGAACGATAATACGATCTGCATTTTGAATTGTGCTTAACCGATGAGCAATAATGATTGTGGTTCGTCCTTTCTGCATTTTAGTGATTGCTGACTGAACAAGTTTTTCAGTTGCAGAGTCGAGCGCTGAGGTTGCCTCATCAAGAATTAAAATAGCACTGTCTTTTGCAATTGCCCTAGCAATGGAAAGCCTTTGGCGCTGACCGCCAGATAGGGTTACGCCATCTTCACCTATGTCAGAGTCAAATTTATTATCTAGTTTTTCAATGAACTCTATTGAATTGGATACATTCGCTGCATTAAGAATTGACTCCTTTGACATTTTGTCTTTTTGTCCAAAGGCAATATTGCCACTAATAGTGTCATTAAATAGTCGTACATTTTGATCAACAAAAGAAAAATATGATCTGAATGATTCTAAATCAAAGCTATTAATATCTTCATTATTTATAGAAATTTTGCCATTTGTTGGGCTATAAAAGCGAGTCAATAGATTAACCAAGGTTGTCTTTCCACTTCCTGTGGAGCCAACGAGTGCAATTGTCTCACCTTGATGGATACTTAGAGTGATATTTTTTAATGAGGGTTTATTATTGGAATAAGAGAAACTTACATTATCAAAATAAATATCTCCAGTTGCTTGATTCATTTTTTTACTACCAAGATTAGACTCAGCTTTTTCATCAATTAAATTAAAAACACTGACTCCAGCTATCATTGCTTGTTGTAAGGGTTTGTTAATATTAATAAGAGTCTTGGCAGGTTTGATTAGCATACCCATTGCAGTAAAGTAAGCTAAAAAATCACCAGCAGTCATCACTAAGTATGTAGATGATAAATAAACAACACAGCCTAAAGCTAGTCCAATTAAAGCGTTTACTATCGAAGTATTAAGGCCGCTTGCCATATCAACTTTAAATCTTTGCTGGCGAATCGTATTAATAATATTAAAAAAATTATTTTGCTCACTAGCTTGAGCATTATATATTTTTATTAGGTCATTTCCTGAAATATTTTCATCAAGAAGATGTGTCATTTTCCCCATTGATTCTTGAACTTTTTTTGAACCTTTTCTGATTCTAGCAGTAGATAGTTTTACTGCAAAATATACAAGCGGAAGAAGGATTAGAAGAATAAGGCTTAATAGGGAATTTTTATAGAATAGATAAGCTGTTAATATTACAACAGTAAATGAAGACTTTATAAATTCTAGCCAAATAGTTGATGCGGCAGCAGAGATTTGCTCAACATCAAAAGTTAACTTAGAAAGTGTCTCTCCAGTTGTATTGTTATCAAAGTAAGTCTTTGGAAGCTTGAGAAGTTTTTCAAACATATCAACTCTAAGGTCTAATATTACTTTGTTAGAAATCCAAGAGCTTGCACTTATTGATATCAAGGCAAATATAGAGCTGATTGCTATAACAATGAATAGGATTAATGAGTATGAAAATGCAGCATCACCAGAGCGATTAGAAGAGAATAATGTATCAACTATTTGGCCCGTAATCTCAGGTATTGAAGTCTCCAATACCGTAGCAAAAACCATCATTATTGAGGTAAAGGCAAGTTTTCCAATGTGATCTTTTAAATATGGAAAAAGTCGCTTTACAAATTGTCTATAACCCATCATGATTTGTTTGTTTGGATGTGCCCATATTCTACCTAATTTTGTGTATCATAACTATTTCAAACTTTGTTAGTTTTACATGACAAAATACATCTTTATAACTGGTGGTGTTGTTTCTTCTTTAGGTAAGGGGATAGCCTCCGCTTCGCTGGCTTCAATTCTAGAAACACGAGGCCTTAATGTTACTCTTCTTAAATTAGACCCTTACATAAATGTTGACCCTGGAACAATGAGTCCATTTCAACATGGTGAGGTTTTTGTCACAAATGATGGTGCTGAAACTGATCTAGATTTAGGCCACTATGAACGATTTGTTCGAACTCAACTTGGGAAAAAGAACAACTTTACAGCTGGAAGGGTGTATCAAAATGTCATAGAGCGTGAGAGAAGAGGTGATTATCTTGGCGCAACGGTTCAAATTATTCCTCATATTACTGATGAAATAAAAAAATTAATGAAAGAGGGTGTTGAAGATGCAGATGTAGCCCTTGTAGAGATTGGCGGAACAGCTGGTGATATTGAATCCCTTCCATTTTTAGAAGCTATTCGGCAGATGAGTTTGGAGCTTGGTCGTGAGAATACCTTATTCATTCATTTAACGCTTCTTCCTTATATTAAGGTCGCAGGTGAGCTAAAGACTAAACCAACTCAGCACTCTGTAAAAGAGCTTCGAGGTATTGGAATTCAGCCAGATATCCTTATTTGCAGATCAGAGTATGCACTAGAAGATTCAGATCGTAAGAAGATTGCTTTATTTACAAATGTTGCTGAAAATTCAGTTTTTATGTCTTTGGATAAGGATACTATTTACAAGGTTCCTGAAGATCTTCATGAGCAGGGTCTTGATGATGTTGTTGTATCAAAATTGGGACTTAAATGCGGTGCAGCAGACTTGTCAGAGTGGAAGAATGTTGTTTCAAAGTTAGAGAGGCCTAATCATAGCGTCGATATTGCTATGGTTGGAAAATATATGGATTTAACAGAGTCATATAAATCTTTATCAGAAGCCCTAATTCATGCTGGAGTTCATACGCAGACAAAGGTAAATATTCATTATTTTGATTCTGAAGAGATCGAAAAAAATGGTGCTGGTGCCTTAAGTAAAATGAGCGCAGTGCTTGTGCCTGGCGGCTTTGGATTACGCGGTATAGAAGGAAAGATTAAAGCAGTTCAGTTTGCTCGTGAAAATAATATTCCTTTCTTAGGAATTTGCTTAGGCCTTCAAGTTGCTGTAATTGAGTTTGCTCGAAATATGGCACAAATGGACGGAGCAAACAGTACAGAATTTGATGAAAACACAGGTTATCCAGTGATTGGGCTTATTACTGAGTGGCAAGATGAAAATGGAAAAACTCAAAAACGTGATTCAGAGTCACACTTGGGCGGAACTATGAGGCTCGGTGGTCAAGAGTGTAAGCTAGTTAAGGGAAGCCATTCTCAAAAAATTTATGGTTCAGATAAAGTAGTAGAGAGACATCGTCATAGATACGAAGTTAATAATAATCTTATTTCTAAAATTGAAGAGGCAGGCCTTAAAATTTCAGGAAGGTCTTCTGATGGCTTGTTAGTTGAAATGGTTGAAATTAAAGACCATCCTTGGTTTGTCGCTTGCCAATTTCATCCAGAATTTACTTCTACACCTAGAGATGGACATCCTTTATTTGAAAGTTTTATCAAGGCGGCAAAACAAGCTCATAATCTAATACTCTCTTAAGTTTTATTTGTATTAAACTTTAAACATTGTCAATCGTTATTAAAAATCTTGTCCAATGATAAAAACTGATGTAGTTATTTTGGGTGGAGGAGTAATAGGCTTATCCATTGCTCTAAAGATGCTAAATGCTGACAGAGAGACAATTCTTTTAGATCCTGAAGAGCCGGGAACTGGAACCTCTTTCGGTAATGCTGGAACAATAGCTGAATATGCTGTCCTTCCTGTTGGATCTCCTGACATTATAAAAAAACTGCCATCTTTATTGTTTAATAAAAATAGCCCTATTTCTGTAAGGCGCTCTGAAATTTTCTCATTAGCGCCATGGTTGATTAGATTTTTATACCAATCCATGCCCAAGCAAGCTGCTAAAAACGCCCAGGCAATTTCAGATCTTTTAGCAAACTCACGACTTCGTTGGGAAGACCTTGCAGATCAGATAAATGGCAAATCTTTATTAAATAGTAATGGCAATATCTACTTATATAAAACAGATTCTTCCTATGAATCTGGCTTGAAGGATATTAATAATCGGAAGAAGTATGGTTTAAATGCCGAAATGTTAAACCCATCAGAGCTAAATAAGCTAGAGCCAAATTTGAATTTATCTGAGGGCGGTGCATCTTATTTCCCAGATGGAGCTTATATGAGCGACCCTGGAAAAATGACAAGACTATTGTTAGACGCAAGTGTTAAAAAAGGATGTCAGGTTATTAAGAAAGCAGCCAATAGAATTGAGAGGACTAGTGAAGGGGTTAAGGTAACTTTAGCAGATAAATCAGAAGTTATATCCAAACATCTAGTCATAGCGGCTGGTGCATACTCCAAGAAATTTGCAAAACAGGCTGGGGATAATATTCCTTTAGATGCTGAGCGTGGATACCATGTTGAATATGACATGAAAGATCCATTATTAAATAGACCTTGTTGCTCCGCAGAGAGCGGATTTTATATGTCTCCAATGACTGGAAGATTAAGAGTTGTTGGTACTGTTGAGCTTGGAGGGCTCAGTCCAGAAATCTCTAGGCATAGAGTAAACCACTTAGAAAAAGGAGCTTTAAGTTTTTTTCCAGACTTAGGAAAACCAAGTAGGGAATGGCTGGGTTTTCGTCCATCAATTCCAGATAGTAAGCCAGTTATTTCTCAATCTAGTAAAGGTAATGATATTATTTATGCCTTTGGACATGGTCATATTGGGCTAACTTTGGCGCCAGTTACCGCAGAAATTGTTGAGTCGATTATTACCAAGTCTAAGCCCCCAATTCCAATTTCTGAATTCTCAGTCAAAAGGTTCTAATAATAATCACACCTTTAACTTTGTTACATTTCAAGTTTATTTCTTTTTAACGAATCTCATTAGGCGTTTCTTTTTTTGGACTTGTCGGGCTGAAAGAATATTCTTCCTATCTTTAAATGGATTTTCACCACTTTTATACTGGATTTTTACAGGTGTATTTGTAAGCTTTAAAGATGTAATAAAGAAATTCTTTAAAAAACGCTCATAGCTACTTGGAACGCTATCAACATGATTGCCATGAAAGGTAAAAGTTGGTGGAAAAACATCTGATTGATTGACAAACTTTAATCTAAGTCGTCTACCAGCAACAGGGGGAGGAGAGTGGGCTTTATTAGCCTGTTCTAGAATTCTATTAAGTTGTGAAGTTGGGTGTCTTCCGCCAGCATGCTCAAAAGATCTTTTAATGGGTCCAAATAATTTTCCAACACCAGATCCATGAAGGGCTGAAATATAATGAACTGAGGCATAATTTATAAATGAAAGCTTAATATCAAGTTTTCTTTTTACTTCACTTTTTTGATAATCATCCAAACCATCCCACTTATTAATTACTATTAAAAGTGCACGACCTTTGTCCGCTATCATTCCTAAAAGAGTAGCATCTTGTTCAGTCACGCCTTCGTGTGCATCTAAAACTAGAACCACAACATGTGAATCTTCAATTGCATCTTTAGCTTTAATAATACTAAAAATTTCAACTTTATGGCTGACACTTCTTTTGCGCCTTATTCCAGCTGTATCAATTAAGGTGTACTGCTGACCTTCTCGCTCAAAAGGGATAAAAATCGAGTCACGAGTTGTTCCAGGAAGGTCGACCGCCATAACCCTTTCTTCACCCAATATACGGTTTATGAGTGTTGATTTACCAACATTAGGTCTGCCCAAAACAGCTACTGCAATTCCCTTAACTTCTGGGATTATGTCTTCTGTTGCAGCGGGAAGAAGAGGAATTGTTTTTTCAATGAGATCTGGAATTCCTTGATTATGCTCAGCTGATATAAGGCAAGGATCCCCTAGTCCGAGTTCATAAAATTCTGCACCTGAACTTTTATTTAACCCTTCGGCCTTATTGCATACTAAGATAATGTTTTTTCTGAGTTTTCTCAGCTGAGAAGCAATATCTAGATCAAGAGAAGTAACGCCATCTTTATTGCTGACAATAAAATAGATTACATCTGACTCATTAAGTGCATTGAGTACTTGAGCATGTATCCCAGAATCAATAACTGATTCTTCGTGTGTCATACCGCCAGTATCAACAATTGTGCAATGAATGTCATCTTCAAGCTCGATATTCACGTATTGACGATCACGCGTTAGACCTTCAAAATCAGAAACAAGCGCCTGACGAGACTTGCTAAGACGATTAAATAGTGTCGACTTGCCTACATTAGGCCTGCCAACCAATGAGATGATGGGGTAGCTCACAATTTTCTAAAAAATTTATATTAATTCAGATCGTCTAACTTAATCTGAATTAGTTGGGTAAGGCTTGAGTTAGCAGTAATATTTTCGATTGCAAGGCTATAGTATTTTTTAGCTTCTTCTTTGTTACTAAGATCTAAATAAATATCACCAGTGAGATTGTAAAATAGACCAGAAAATCCTTCCCCAGCATCAACATCAAGAATTGTAAGTGCTTCATTATGTTCACCAAGCTGCAAGTGAAGTGAAGCTGATCTTAAAATGGCAGTTGAAGCTATAACAACATTTTCACGACTTATTAAAGGCTTTAGAGCATCAAGAGCAAGAGCATAATTACCAGCTTCAAATAAATATTTCGCCATTAAGAACGTTGCTTGATCAGTATAACTGCTTGAAGAGTGGTCCTTAATAAGCTTATCATAAGCCCCAATATTAGTGGAATCTGAAGCATAACTTAAATATAAAGTTCTAGCATTCAAAGCCTGATTATCTTGATAATCACCATATGAATTCCAGCCAAACACTCCTGCAAGACCAAGAACAGCTCCACCAATAATTTGCTTGCCGTTACTATTCCACCATTTTTTAATTTTGTCGACTTGCTCTTCTTCCGTGTCGCTAATTTCTATAAAATTTTTCATAATATCTCCTGAAGATGCTGAATGATACCCTCAAGCTCAATCGATTGCTGGACTCCTTGGCCTTTTAAGGGCTTAATACTCAACTGATTATTTGATAACTCCTCTTCTCCAAGAATTAAAGCAAAGTCAGCATTAGATTTATCTGCTTTTTTCATTTGGCTTTTCAAGCTCCCCATGCTTAAGTCATTACTAAGTGTGATGTTAGGGAGTGCCTGAAGAATTTTTTTGGACAGCTTCATTGACTCAATCTGCGCTTTATCACCTAGGGTAACAAAATAGAGTTGACATCTCTTGATAACAATCTGACTTTTTTTGTCTTGAATTAGAAGAGCTATTCTCTCTAAGCCCATTGCAAAGCCAATTGCTGGTGTAGGACTACCACCCATTTTTTCAACTAAACCATCATATCTCCCACCACCACAAATAGTGCCTTGTGACCCTAAATCGTTTGAAATCCACTCAAATACAGTTTGATTGTAGTAGTCTAATCCCCTTACAAGTTTTGGGTTAACCTCATAAGGAATATCTAGATTATCTAAATAGGTTTTTAAAATAGTAAAGTGCTCTTTAGATTCATCATCTAAATGATCAATCATTTTGGGGGCATTTGAAATTAATAACTCAAGGTCTTTATTCTTACTATCCAAAATTCTTAAAGGATTTGTTTTTAATCGACGCAAACTATCTTCATCCAGTTGGCTTATATTTTCATTAAAAAAGGCTGTAAGAATATTTCTATAAGCAGATCGACTTTCTTTTGAACCTAGTGAATTAATTTCTAATCTTGCATTGATTCCAAGAGATTTCCAGAGTGAATCTGTAATAGATATTAATTCAGCATCAATTTTGGCATCAGAAGCTCCAAAAACTTCTGCCCCTACTTGGTGGAATTGTCGGTATCTTCCCTTTTGAGGTCTTTCATGCCTAAACATTGGGCCATTATAAAAAACCTTTTGTATTCCTTCGCGCGGCAAATTATGCTCAATCATCATTCGAACTACGCTAGCTGTGCCTTCAGGCCTTAAAGTTAAAGAGTTACCATTATTGTCTTCCCATGTGTACATCTCTTTTTCTACAATGTCTGTAACTTCTCCAATTGCACGAGAAAAAGTTTCAGTACTTTCAACAATTGGAGTGCGGCAATATTTATAGCCGTAAGAGATAAGGAGATTACTAATAGTTTCATCCAAAGAACTCCAAAGGGTGGAGTCTGCTGGCAACAGATCATTCATTCCTCGAATGGCTTGGATTTTATTTGACATCAGTAAACTTTAAATAATAATAATTCGTATTTTACCAATTAAATCTCATGGTGAGTTTAAGCAATAATTAAGTTCTATTTAAAATGCTATAAATTTTTAATTCCACTTGGGACATGACCAGTAGAAACATACTGAGATGCTGAGTCACAATGCTGCTGCTGATCATCAAAAAAAATATCTGCTCCAAACTCTCTTAGAAAGACACCTTTTTCAAGACCACCAAGAAAAAATGACTCATCTATGCGTATCCCCCATTCTCTCATGGTGTGAATAACTCTTTTATGTGCTGGGGCCGATCTTGCAGTAACTAATGCAGTTCTTATAGGATTATTTTCTTCAGGAAATGTTGATTGAATTTTTTGTAAAGAGACGAGAAAAGATTTAAATGGACCAGCTTTTAGTTTAATTTTTTCAGACAGGACTTCATTTTCATGAAAAGCTTCAAGACCCTTCTCTTGAAATATTTTTTCAGATTCATCCGAAAAAATAACGGCATCCCCGTCAAAGGCAATTCTGAGTTGTGAGGGATGACTATGGTTTGATTTTGACTCAATAATTGATGCAGCTGCATAGCCTGACTTTAAAGCTTTTTGAACATCATTATAGTTACTAGACAGAAACAAGTCCGCTTTAAAGGCACCAACAAAAGGGTGGGTACTTTCACCACGAGTAAACGCTGCTCTTGAAATATTTAAACCATAATGCTCGATTGAGTTAAAAATTCTTAGGCCTGTATCAGCACTATTTCTTGATAGTAAGATGACATCAATTGGCGTTGTTTTACTATTTAATTTAAGTAATTTTTTAACCAAAGTAAACCCTACGCCTGGTTCAAGAACTACTTGCTCATTTTCTTGTTGGTGTTTTGCGTATGCCTTGATGCCTTCATTTTTAAAAATTTGGTGTGAGTAATCAAGATTAAACAATGCCCTTGAGGAGATTGCAATGACTAATTTCGTGCTTTCAGTTTTTATTTGCTTTTTGACCATTCAGCACCATTGTACCTTTCCAAACAATAATCTAGCCACCTTAGCATGAAGAGATTAAGCTCTAATTGAAAGGCTAAATCACTACAGTCAGTAATTAAAGGATGAGAGTCATTAATTCTTGTTTCTTTGCAGATTGAGGTAACCTCTAAAAGTCTTGCATCAAAATAAATCTTGAAACAAATATCTGGCCGGTTAATAATTACCTCTTGAGACTTAATCTTGTGAGTTAAAGTATATGTACCAGTATACGGGGCCTTATCATGACAAAGTAAAAACAGGTCATTAGATGGTTTTTTTATTCCAACAAAGTCATCCTTAATAGAAGGTAGAAGAGGTATAAGTCTAGAAATTTTTTTAAAGTTAAGTTCAAAAATGTCAGATATATTTGAGTAAGTTACTTTTTTTTGGTTATAAATTAATTTATTTAGTATTTGATCGTTTGTCATAGCCACACTGTCTCACAATTAATCTCACCTTTATCACTCAAATTGAAGTGGTTATAGCCAATCATTTCAGGACCATTAAATTGAAGAGTAGTCGATGGACATGAAAAGAGTTTTACATTATTCCTATTAAATTCAGAGCTTTGATGAGCGTGACCCCAAATAACTGCCTTAATTTTACTAAACTTATCTATAGTATGAAAAAAATCATCTGAATTTTCTAAGGATTTTTTATCATCCCAATCACTTTCCATAGAAATTGGTGGATGATGAAGGCAAAGAACAATAAATTTTTTAGTTGAAGATAAAATTTTTTTAGTTAGTAATTCAAGTTTTGCTTTATTTAAAAAACCACTAGTTTTATTTTCTTGAACAGAATCTATAGAAATTATTTCCCAATCAGCAATTGTTAGTTTTGGTAAATAATGCTCACTAAATGCTGAGGATAAATTTAATTTATTATCATGATTTCCGGGGAGAATAAATAGATTGTCACTGATTGGCTGGATTATGTCTTTAAGTGTTGAGTAGGAAGAGGTAGTTCCATTATGAGCCAAGTCACCACTAATTATTAGTGCGTTATAATTTCTATTAGAAATACTTTTGACTATAGTGCTAAGATTTTTTTGAGAGTCAGTACCCCATACATTTCTTTCATCATCTATGTGACAATCACTGATTTGAATAAAGGAGTAGTTCATGGAGTCTAGTTTGAAAGGTTTTTTAAAGATGCTTTAGAAGTCGCCTTGATCAAAATTTGTCATATTTTTAACATAGGATGCGTCCATTTGATCATCACTTACACCCTGAAATCTATCTTCAAAAGCTAAATCTTCAAATTTAGAATACTGTCCTACAAAAGCTAGTTTTATATTACCAGTCGCACCATTTCTATGCTTCGCTATTCTTAAGTCAGCTTTTCCCACTTCTTCTGGATTAGTATAAGCATCATCATGATAAACTTCATCACGATATATAAATCCAATAATATCAGCATCTTGCTCAATGGAGCCAGATTCACGTAAATCAGCCATTTGAGGTATTCTTCCTTTCCCAGTTTTTGTGCGCGACTCTACACCTCGATTAAGCTGAGAGAGTGCAATCACTGGAACATTAATTTCTTTAGCAAGTGCTTTTAATGAGCGTGAAATTTCTGAGATTTCTTGAACTCTATTTTCTGATTTTCCATGAACAGTCATTAGTTGTAAGTAATCTATCATGATCAAGCCAAGGTCAGGATATTTTCTTTTGAGTCTTCTACATTTTGCGCGAATTTCAGTTGGCGTGATTGAAGGGGTTTCATCAATCAAAATTGTATTCTCTTCAAAGGCTCTTACTGCATGATTAAAACTATTCCAATCAATTTCAGACATATCACCATCGCGTAACTTACTAGAGTCTATTCGTCCAAAAGATGAAATCATCCTTATTACTAATTGCTCCATCGGCATCTCAAGACTAAAAACCGCAACAGGCGTTGAATTATGAATAGCTACATGTTCTACAATATTCATTGATAGGGCTGTTTTACCCATACTTGGCCTTCCTGCAATAATAATAAGATCACCATTTTGAAGTCCTGATGTTAATTTGTCTAATTCAGAAAAACCCGTCTCAGTTCCCTTAAAGCCTTTCTTTTCTTGCATTTCATGAACGCGATTAACCACATCTTTGATAATATCTTTTACATTTGTAATTTCTTGTTTATTACGACTTACCTGCTCTGCAATTTCAAAGATTTTTCTTTCAGATAAATCTAGTAAATTGTTTACTTCGATATCTTTTGGGTGGAAGGCAGTATCGGCAAGCTCTCTTCCAATCTTGATTAATTGTCTAAAGATTGAAAGCTCTCTTACATGCTTAGCATAAGCATCAATGTTTGAAACGCTTGGCGTGTTTTCTGCAATTTGAGCTAGATAAGCAAAACCTCCAATAGATTCCTCGTCATGTGTCTTAATAACCTGCTCTTTAACGGTAAGAATGTCTGCGGGTTTGTCATGCTCAAGAAGGATGACTATTGCGTCATAGATGATGCGATGAGAGGCTTGATAGAAGTCATCGGAGCTAATTATGTTAACTACATTATCCCAAGAATCATTATGCAATAAAAGACCACCCAGAACTGATTGCTCAGAGTCAATTGAATTTGGCGGTATTTTTGGGTTTTCAATATCCATTAGTGCAGTTTAGAAAAATAAAAAGCCCTCAAAAAGGGCTTTTTATTTTAACTTACTTATGTGATTTGAATTAACTTATTCTGCTTCGGTCGCAGCGATAACTATTACTTTAACTGTTACAACAACTTCTGCATAAAGAGAAACTGTAACTTCATATTCACCTATATTTCTTATGGCTTCAGGCATATTAATGTCTCTTTTTTCAACCTCAAAGCCTTGTGCAAGAAGATTTTCAGCAATATCGGCCGGACTAACAGAGCCGTAAAGTTTTCCTTCTTCACCTGCATTCGCTGTAATTGTACATACAACATCTGACATGGCAGTTTCTTTTGATTGAGCATCTGTCATTGCTGCAAGTTCTTTAGCTTCAAGATCTGCACGTATTGTTTCAAAAGTAGCCATATTAGCTTTATTTGCTGGCTTAGCTTTTCCCTGAGGAATTAAATAGTTTCGGGCATATCCAGACTTAACGTTTGCAATATCACCAAGGCTACCTAATTTTTCATTTTTTTCTAATAAAATTACTTTCATGAGGCCTCCTATTTTTTGTGTTTATCAGTATATGGAATTAACGCCAAGAATCTAGCTCGTTTAATCGCAGTAGTAAGCTGTCTTTGGAATCTAGCGGTTGTGCCAGTTATTCTTGATGGAGTTATTTTTCCACTCTCGTCAATGTTTCTTAGTAAAGTTTCAACATCTTTATAATCGATTTCCTTAACACCAGCTTTTGTAAAACGACAAAAACGGTTGATAGGGATTTGAAATTTACGTCTTTTAGTTACTTGTTTTTTAGCCATTACAATCTCCTATTTCTTGTCAGCAACACGATCTTTGGTTTTGTCTTTACCATGATCTTTATCTTTGTCAGATTCTGTAACCATAACTGATGGTTCAGTGATAGCCTCTTTTTTAGAAATTATTAAGTTTCTAAGAATAGCATCATTGAATCGGAAGTTATAGTTCAATTTATCGAGAGTATCTTTGTCACACTCAATATTCATCATTAAATAATGTGCTTTATAGATTTTATCGATTGGGTAGGCGAGGTGTTTACGACCCCAGTCTTCATCTCTGTGAACCATGCCACCACCTGAAGTGATTAGTTCTTTGTATTTTTCAATCATTGTCGTTACCTGAGAGCTTTGATCAGGGTGGACAATGAGGGTTATTTCATAATGTCTCATTAACATCTCCTTATGGGTTAAAAAAAGCTTGCCAACTTAAGCTGATCAAGCAAGGAAGGGGGTATTTTATACTACTTAATCTATATTTATCAATTATTTGTTGTTGTTATCGTATTATGTAGGCATTGAGATGAACTGTTTAAAATAACTCTATTTATATTTGACTATATGGAAACTAAACTGGAAGTTTGCATTGATAATTTAGCTGGTTTGGAGGCCTGTATTCAGGGCAATGCCGATAGAATAGAGCTTTGTAGCTCTCTAATTCATGGTGGACTAACTCCAGAAGTTAATTTAATGAAACATGCTTCACATGCTGAAATTCCTGTGCGTGTTATGATTCGCCCAAAACGTGGTAATTTTCATTATTCTTCCATAGATTTAAGACAAATGAAAAGCGATATTGATATGGCTCGTTCCTTTGGCTTTGAAGGTGTTGTTTTTGGTGCTACGTTAGTCAATGGGGAGATTGACCAAATTTTTCTTGAGAAGCTTGTCAAGCATGCCTTTGGATTAAAAAAGACATTACATAGAGCTATTGACACATTAGCTGATCCAGTCGAAGCAGTAGACATTGCTACTAATTTAGGTTTTGATTGTATTTTATCCTCAGGAGGTTTTAAAACGGCTAATGAAGGTCTATCAGTCCTCAATGATATGCACATAAGAGCTTTGGGTAAAATCGAAATTATGCCTGGCTCTGGTGTTAATCCAAAAAACGCTCACAAGATTGCTAAGAGCTCTAACTTTAACTGGCTTCATTCTTCTTGCTCGAGCTTACTTGAAAATAGTGTGTTTACTGACGCTAATAAAATTATAAGTATAAAAAATGAAACCAATTACTAGTTCATGGATTAAACGAATACTATTATTATGTGTTGTTATTTTTATTTCGTATGCTTTGTATTTAAATAGTTTAGTTAAGGCTGAATTTTCTTCAGATATAGAGTCAATAGAGGATGTAATTCAAGCTCAGTATTCTTTTGATGATTACCCTAAAGATTTAGTTAATATGCTTTTATTGGTTGAGGATCAATCATTTTTTAATCATCACGGTGTTGACTTTAAGGAAATATTAAGAGTTTTATATGGGTATTTATTCGATGAAAAAGAGCTTAGAGGTGCAAGCACAATAACCCAACAGCTGATAAAAAATTCACTACTCTCAAGAGAACAAACACTAACAAGAAAAACTAAAGAGTCTTTGATGGCAATCTTATTAGAGCTGTCATATGACAAAAAATTCATTCTTGAGAGATATATGAATACTGTATATTTAGCCCAACAAGGCTCCACTGCTTTTCATGGCTTTGCTAGTGGAAGCTTGCACTATTTTAACAAAGATATAAGTAGCTTAAATTTAAAGGAAATGGCAACGCTTGTTGCCTTATTAAAAGGCCCTTCTTATTACAATCCTGCGAATTTTCCTGATCGCCTTAAAAAGCGTGTTGAAATGATTTTGTCGATGCATAAAAACTATAAAAAAATAATTTGATGAATATACTTGCTATAGATACTTGCACTGAGGTGGCATCGGTGACATTATATTCTTCTGGAGTAAGGATCAGTAGAGTCCTAACAAACGTTGAAAAAAGTTCTGGACACATCCTGAAACTCTGTGACGAAGTTTTTCATGAATCAGGAAGACAATTAAAAGAAATCGATTTAATTGCATATTCAAAAGGTCCAGGTGCTTTTACAGGCGTGAGAATGTGTATTGGCGTTGTGCAGGGGCTTTCGCTTTCTTGCAGTATTCCTACCATTGGTTTTTCAACACTTGAATTATTAGGATTTAGGGCGTCTAAAATACTTAAAAAAGAGAAAATTGCCATTGCGCTTGATGCTCGTATGGGAGAGGTTTACTGGGCAGTTTATGATCATGGTGCTATTAATAAAATGAAAATTTGTGGCCCTGAAGATGTTGATTGCTTAGGAGATGATTTTGTGGGGGTAGGGACAGGATGGGCAGTTCATTATGATCAATTACATACAGCCTCTAATGTTGAGGTAACTGACCTTACTATATGCCCCGAGGCATCCGAATTGGTAGATTTGTCGATTCATGCAATTGAGTCGGGCCAAAACCCAACATTTGAACTCCCACAACCAATATATTTACGAAACAACGTCGCTCAAAAATCATTAAAATAAAATCTTTTTTTTAGCTTTTTTTAGTTATGTGGAAATGGATTCAAAGACAGTCGTCTCCTAAAATTTTTTACCAAACCTGTTCCAACTTAACCCCTTGGTTTTTTTGGCCATTTATTGGTTTTTTAGTTATTGGTCTATACTGGGCGCTTATCGTTTCTCCTGCCGATTATCAACAAGGAGATGGCTACAGAATTATTTTTATTCATGTACCTAGTGCGATTTTATCAATGATGGTTTATGCAATTATGGCTATTGCTGGAGGTATTGGACTTATCTGGCAGATTAAGATGGCTGAAGTAGTTGCAAAGGTTTCAGCCCCTATTGGTGCTGCCTTTACAATTATTGCATTAGTGACAGGAGCTGTCTGGGGAAAGCCAATGTGGGGAGCTTGGTGGGTTTGGGATGCAAGGCTAACCTCAGAGCTTATCTTGCTTTTTTTATATTTGGCTTATATGTCTCTAAATAATGCGTTTGATAACCCACGAACTGCGGCTAAATCAAGCTCAATCCTAGCGTTAGTTGGTTTGGTAAATTTACCCATTATTCATTACTCAGTTAAATGGTGGAATACACTTCACCAGGGTTACTCAGTTGGTACTGGTGGTTTAAAAGATCCTGATATGCAAATTGCTCTAGCGCTAATGTTCATTGCCTCTATATTCCTTTATGCATTATTAGTGGCTATTAAAGCTAGAACTGAGGTTTTAATTCGTGAGCAAAATTCGCGGTGGGTTCAAGAAGAAGTTACTGGAGCAGTCTCATGACAATGGTAGAGTATTTTTCCTTTCTTCCTTATGGTAAATATGCATTTTATGTTTGGCTAGCATACGGCGTTTCTGCGTTAACAGTTATTACGCTGTTCTTAAGTGCTAGTAGGAATCATAAAAAAACCTTAATCAATCTACAAAATAAGTATTCAAGAAAATAATGACTCGAAGACAAAACCGTATGCTTCTTGTTGCGCTTCTTTTATTTGGCGTGTTTTCAGCTGGCTATTTAGGCATCAAAGCGTTTAATGAAAATCTTTTATATTTCTATACGCCAACTGATGTAGCTAATGGGAAGGCGCCAATTGGAAAAAGTTTTAGAGTTGGCGGACTTGTTGAAAATGATAGCGTTCAAAGGCAGGACATGAAGGTGAGCTTTATGGTGACAGATAACAATAAATCTATAAAAGTTATTTATGATGGAATTTTGCCGGACTTATTTAGGGAAGGGCAGGGGATAGTTGCTACTGGTTCAGTGTCTTGCGTGCGAAAAGGATGGTCTTGTAAAAATATTTTTTTAGCAACTGAAGTCTTAGCAAAGCATGATGAAAACTATATGCCACCTGAGGTTGCTGCGGCATTACAATCGATTGAGGCAAAAGAATGAAAAAACTAATTCCATTAATTGTTTTTATTATTATTGCAGTGTTCTTGTTTTTGAGTCTTAACTCAAATCCAAGCAAACTGCCTTCACCACTTCTAGGAAAAATGTTTCCTAGTATTCAAGGTAAAGATTTTTACACAGATGAAACCATTGTAGTTTCAGAACTGCTTGCTAGTAATATGACTTTAGTAAATGTTTGGGCGTCATGGTGCACTACCTGCCGAAAAGAGCATCAAATGATTATGAATATAGCAAAAAACACAAACCTTCAAATGATTGGGATTGACTACAAAGACACAAGGGAAAATGGTGCAAAGTATCTAGAAATAATGGGCAATCCTTTTGATGAAATTATATTTGATCCAACTGGTAAGATTGGAATGGATCTTGGGGTCTATGCAACACCTGAGACTTTCTTAGTTAATGAAGAAGGCGTTATTCTTTATAAGCATATTGGAGAAATTAATCAAAATGTTTGGGAAGAAAAATTCGCTATTCACTTGAAATCCATTGAAAGTTAGAGTATTTTTATTAAAATTACATACTATGCAATATTTTATTTATATTTTATTGCTAGATATGGCTTGAGACAGGGGTTTATTGATGTATAATTCATTTTGAACGCCATAATATATATTGGTTTTTATTAAATTTATAAACATATAAGGAATACGAACAATGAATAAATCAGATTTAGTTTCAGCCATTGCTGATAACTCAGGACTTTCTAAGGCAGACGCAGCTCGTGCTTTAGAAGCAACAACTAGTGCTATTACTGGTGCATTAGCAAAAGGTGATTCTGTTGCCATTACAGGTTTTGGTAGTTTCCTTGTTAGAGCTCGTGCAGCTCGCAGTGGTCGTAACCCACAAACAGGTGCTACAATTCAAATTAAAGCTTCAAATGCTCCAGCATTCAAAGCAGGAAAATTATTAAAGGAATCTGTTAACTAAATAGATTTTTGCCAGTATAATATGCCCGATTCCTGAAGTGATTCGGGCATTTTTTTTGGGCGCTTAGCTCAGTTGGGAGAGCATCGCCCTTACAAGGCGAGGGTCACAAGTTCAAGTCTTGTAGCGCCCACCAAAAAATTGGAGCGGTAGTTCAGTTGGTTAGAACGCCTGCCTGTCACGCAGGAGGTCGCGGGTTCGACCCCCGTCCGCTCCGCCATCTTACTAGTTTTAGCCTAGTTGAATCCAGTTTAATCCACTTCTCAGTCCTTTGTTTAAAAGGGCTGTAATAGTTTATTCAATTTAATTGTAGTTTCTTATAGTTCCTATAGTTAGACTGATTATGTTCGGAGTAGTATTATTCCGAATATTACAAAAATCCTCCGAACATTTGCTCCACACATTAATACAATGATGATCTTGGAGCTTATTTAGTGGCTTTTTAATTTTTTTAATTAAAAATATGAAAGAAATTCATAAAAAAAGACTCCAAATTTTTTTTACATGGACCCCTGCTGATAAAAGGCTTGATAATATTGGTCAAACTGTCCCACCTCGACCTGTAGATAAAAGAAAACCAAAATTATAGCTTAAATGCAAATAAAAATAATAATGAAACTTTAGAAACTTATGATATTTTTGTGAAGATTTCTAACAGGTAATTATGATTAATAAATATAACTACTATGTAGATTACAATCATGCTTCTGATGCAAGTACCATTCTATGGACTCATGAAGATATAAGAATCGAAGATTGCAATAAAGAGTACTTTGAGTTTCACAAATAGTGGGAATTATCTCAACTGCAAGTTTTATTTAAAATTTAAAAATCTTACGAATCATTCCTGTTACCAAGATTTTTAGCTTGATAAATAGCTTTTTTGGTAATGAAAATAAGAGTCGAATACAATATTTTAAAAAACTGATTGACATAAAAACTATGGCTAACTTTTGAAATTTTAAGTATCGAAGTAAAGCAATATTAAATTTAGATACTAGATGAATATTTACCAAATTTTGAAACATAACTTCAGCTCCTTCATGGAAGTTAATTTTTTTAAAATATTCGTACAACATAAAGTATTGAGCGAATGCTTTAATCCCATATGATTCACTTTCCCACTCTATAGTTGTTGAGTTACTTCCAATTGGTTCACCTTCTATACTAACCATTCGGCCTGATACTGCAACAGAACCTAAAGAGGCAAGAAGGTAAATTGCTACAAACGCCTCGTCAGGATAGATGCTTATCTTTTTTACAGAAGCATTATCAATAAAGTAATTTTTATAGTTAAGATCCCTGAGTTTATCAAGCCGCATTATTACAGCACCTCGAGCAGGAGTGAGGTCATTAAATAGGTTATTTTTAATATAAACACCACCATTTATATAATGCCAATTTTCATAATAGATATCAAGAAAAGGATGTGTTGATTTTTCATGTAGTGAATTACAGAAGCTAATAAAACAGTCCGATTTACTCTCCATAGCATTTATTGACTCTGTAAAAAAATCATGATCAATTAGCCAATCATCATGATCCAACAATACTAAATATTTGCCAACAGCTTCATTTTGAACAAACTGTAAATTCCCGTAGTACCCAAGATTTATTTGCTGCCTAAAATATTTTATATTTATCCCCGCATCACATTTGTCTTGTTTTGCCTTTACTAGGGGTTTTAGACTAATGGGGGAGTTATCATCTGAAATTACTATTTCTATTGGCCGATAAGTCTGCGACATTATAGAATCGATAGTTTTTGCAGTATATTCAGGTAAGTTGTATGCAGGTATGGCAACTGAAATTAGCGCTTTATTCATAATTTTTTAACCTTTTAATCATTATGTTTGCTTCTAATAAGGTACTTTATTAGGATTTTTAATTAATGATCTTGATTTAATTAGATTTAGGACTTCATGATCTGTTTTTTGATTTTCATTTGGACTAAAAAGAGCCCTTTCTCTTTTAGATATACTAGGAGTTAAATCGCAAAGATAATAGATCGCTATGCTCTTTCTGCATTCGCCTTCTGGGCATTGAACTAATTCAGGTAAACCATGCCAACTATTTTGAGTAGTATCAAATATAACTGCCCTATTAAATTTTGGAGTAATAGTTTTTATTAGCTTTCCAGGTTTTATTGGGCTTTCATTTCCCCAAAGCCCTAAAGATCCTTTCCAGCTAGTCTCCCAGTTTGAATTGAGATAAACAATAATGTTTAATTTTCTTTGGAGATTTAACTTTGGATGGACTGAGTAGTCTAAATGAGTATTTAATCTTCCTCCTGGTTTGTGGATATGCCAGCCCCCACCATTTAAACCAATATCAGGATATAGTTTAGTACTAATAGAAATATTTTTCTCTAATATAGATATAAATTTAGAAGAGTTCAGATAACTAAATACTTGATATGTAGTAGGTGGAAAAACATTCCAATTATTAGAAAGTTTTTTTACTTCAATAGCATTGTTATGTTCAAACCAAAAATCTGAATTATATTCAGGAAAATCCTTTTCAAGATTTTTTGCAATTTCTAATTCAAAAAAATCATCAATCACACAGTGATCAAATGGACCTTCTTTTGAGTATTTTTTTAGAGATTTCTTAAAATTTTTTAAGTTTATGAACATTTTTTTAAATTTAATTTTCGGATTATTATAGTATATATAAGATTAGGTTATGTTTTATTATGAGGGCCTATTCTACTATTTTTAAATAAATTACAAGATCTCATCACTTGGAGTAAATTGTGTGAAAATGGCATTCATTTAAAACACAGATTTGAGTTCAGATGAATGTTGATCTAAGCAAATATAATGACGCTCTTAATGGTGAGATTTTCCCTACGTTCGTTAGGTATCTGATTCCCTCTGTTCTCGGCTTAATTGCCATGACATCTTCCTCATTGGTGGATGGCATTTTTATTGGAAACTATGTGGGTATTACTGCTCTAGCTGCAGTTAATCTTATTATTCCAATAATTACTCTCCTATTCGGCGTTAGTATGATGATGTCGATTGGAGGCTCAGTTCGAGGTGGAAAGTATCTTGGTGAGGGAAATAAGACAGCTGCATCTTCAATTTTCAGTAAGTCGCTAATTTTTATGACTCTCTATGGTATTGCATCCATTACTCTGACCCTAGTATTTGAAGAGCAGATATTTTCGGGTCTCGGTGCTACTAAAGAACTATTCCCAGTGATGAGTGAGTATTACCGCATCATCATGCCATTTGTCATTTTCCAGTTGATTATTATTCCTCTGTATTTCTTTATCCGTTTGGATGGCTTACCTAACCTTGCGGCCATTGCGCTCGGAGTTGGTGCAGTAGTTAATATAGCACTCGACTATTTATTTATTGCAGTTTATGATTGGGGATTAACTGGCGCAGCGTGGGCAACAGGCATATCCGAAGTTCTATCGCTATTAGTTATTCTGTTTTATTTTTTCATGCCAGAAAGGACCTTAAGTTTTAGTTTTCGACAGAACAACTGGATGGAAGTATTCCAGGCGGCATACAACGGAATTTCTGAATTTATTAATGAGGTATCAGGCGCTATTATTGCCTTTATTTTTAACTGGATGCTGATTCAGCGCGCTGGAGTTGACGGCGTTGCCGCGATTACTGTTGTAAACTATATGTTGATGACAGGCTTTATGATGTTCTTTGCCATCGAGGACACAAGTCAGGTCATGATTTCTCAAAATTATGGAGCTCAAAATGCACAGCGCACTCGAGCCTTTCTTAAAACTGCTTGCGTTATAGTTGCCTTATTAAGTGTATTTTTTATAACTGTATTGGTAACAGCAAGCGAGCCTTTGATTTATCTATTTGTTAATGAGAAGGATAGCGAGCAGACTGTGGCATTGGCTTTAGAATTTGTAACTTATGTTTGGCCAATTTTTATTTTTGCTGGCTTTAATATGATGATAACTGGCTACTTAACGGCTATTCATCTTCCTTTTCAGTCTGCGCTTCTAGCGATGAGTCGGGGATTGATTCTTCCAACTGGTCTATTAATACTTTTTTATAGCTTACTATCCGATTTCCGTTTTATTGCCGCTCTTTCAATCGCAGAAGGTGTTGCTTTTATCCTTGCTATAGCTCTATTCCTTCGATACAGTCCTCAAAAAGCTATCTCAGCTGCCAGAGGTTAAGTATTTGAAAAGAGTTTAGACTTTGTTCAGACTTATCTAAGTAGTCATCTTTATCTAAATAACTCCTAATCTTCATCTATCATTTATATGTTCCATTTAGAATAATCACTATGAAAAATAGACTACTCTTATTATTGTCTTCTCTAATACTCTCATTCAGCGCTTATGGTGAGTGGACAACTGTACTGCCAGGTAATAATTCCTCTTTATATATCGACTTTGAAACACTGGAAGAGCGAGAAGGCTTCATTTATTGGCTTTATATGGATTCATGGACTGATGGGAGTGCCAAATCTAATGCTCAGGGTGATTGTAATTTAAAGGGGTTTAAAGTTAATAAACGAGTTAATTTTTCAATGCCTATGGGAGAGGGTGAAGGTATTGAAAATAATATGGTTAGTTCTTGGGAATACTATGAGCCAAACACTGGTTATGAAATCTTATTAAATTTCATATGTCAAATGTCAAAGCTAAATCCTGAAGAACAAGCAATTCGTATTGAGGCATTAACAAAAAGAAATGAAGAGTTTGAAAGACAAAGGAACGGGCTTAATAAAGATTCTGAAGTAGAACAAAGCTCATCTCGAATGAGTACTTTAAAGTCACCCTACATTAAGAGTGTTGAAGCAAATATTAAGGCGTTTTGGCGCTATGAAGGGGCTGAAGACAGTTGGAGTTGTGATGTGCTAATTAATCAAGCTGAGAATGGCGCTGTAGAGAGCGTAAAAATTCTAGGGTGTGCTTTACCTGAAATGTCAAAAAACAATGCACAAGAATTTGGGGCGTCCATCAGAAGAGCAGTCTTCAAATCATCGCCTCTTCCACTTCCTCTAGATGAGGCAGCATTTGATAGAGAGATTGTATTTAAATTTAATGTTAAATAATCTTTAAAACTCTTATTCTCCAAAGTGAAAATAAACTCCTCATTCGTTTGTCTGAACTGGTTTATTAAGTTAGTTTAGGCTTGGTTAGGAAAGTTTTTAAGGCAAGTATTATTCCAACAAGGATGATCAACCAAGTCAGGCCTGACATTGTCAATTTAAATATGTTAAGTCCAGAGCCCAATGAAACCAAAGTTTCAGATATTGCGCCTGAAATTGAATAAGTTTTTAACATCAATAATTCAAGAAAATTCTCAGACCAATCGGCGATCATACCAAGGACAGTAGGAGCTACTAATAATAGACGCTTGCTTTTAAAGAAATACACAATCCAAGAGCCAAACATCGCAGTAGAAATAACGGCAAAAATTACGTCCCAAAACTTAAGGAATTGGCTATAGCAAAAAAGTTGAGCCTGGTCCCTTGCCTGAAAAAAACCTTGAACCATCTCTATATTATAATTAGCAAGACCAAGTGATTTTATCCCAATATCTATGCTGAAGCAGCTACTTAGAGGCACCCAAACAAATGATATGTACAAGATAAATACTAAAGTAAATCCTATAGCAAAATATAGATTTTTGTGATTCTTTGGATTAATTATTTTGTTCATATTCTTATCCATTAATGAGTTCAGTTAATGTTAATGCCTAATCTAACTTAAGGAAAATATACACTATTACGATCTCAAATTTTTAATTTTTAGACACTAGTAGAGGACATTAATCTGAGTAATCAACAATAACTTATTTCTCAAAAATTAAACTAAATTTTAAATCTAGTCCAAGTTGGCATATAATCCTATTTTTTCTAGGAAAGACTTGAGTGATGCGATTTGCTAAATATGAACAACAGTTGAAGTGGTTAGCATTATTCCTAGGCATCCTCAGTACAATTGCAATTATCAATGACCTGTATCCCTACACAATGTTTATTGGACTTCCTTTTTGCTTAATCTGGGTTTACTGTGCTTGGCTTCATTCTGAAAAACAACTGAAATGGATTAATATAATCTTTACTGGGCTTTATACATACGGCATAGCTAATTATTATTTCTAGCATTGACAAATTTCCCCCTAGCTATAAGTTAGAGGGAAATTCGATTATAACTGGGCTTAAACTTATTCTACTATCTTCACAATAACTTTCCCTTTGGCACGGCCTGTCGATAGATACTCAAGCGCTTGGATGCTACTCTTAAAATCATACGTTTTGTCTATCACTGGCTTGATTGAGCCAGACTCATATAATTTTGCTATCTTTTTCAGCTGAGCGCCACTCGATGACATGAATAGAAACCGATACATTGCGTTCATTTTTGCAGCCGCCTTGGTAACTTTTCTAGCTTGGAAAGCTAAAATTAAACGTACAAACTTGTTTAGGCCAAACTGTTTTGCAGTAATGCTATCAAGAGCTCCTGATATAGATACTACCCGACCACCATCTTTTAAAACTTTAAATGCGTTAAGTGTGTGTTCGCCTCCCAAAGTATCAAACACAACATCAAACTTAGCACCTTCATCAAGATAGCTTTGTTTTGTGTAATCGATAACTTTATCTGCGCCTAAATCCTTCACCAATTTAACATTTTTAGTGCTTGTGGTAGAGGTCACATTTGCCCCTAGATGTTTTGCAAGTTGAATGGCAATAGTGCCAACTCCTCCAGATCCAGCGTGTATTAAAATACTTTCTCCAGAAGATAGTTTTGCCACATCTACAAGCGCCTGATATGAGGTAAGACCAGCCAAAGGTATACTAGCAGATTCATCAAAGCTAAGATTTGAAGGAATGAGGGCGGCATCGTTGTCATTTGAAATCACATACTCTGCCATAGTTCCAACAAAGTCCTCTGCTATTCTTGAATATACTTTATCTCCAGCTTTGAAGTTTTTTACATTTTTCCCGACTTTTTCAACAATGCCGCTGACATCTCTTCCAATGCCCTTAGGAAATTGTATCTTTCCCATAGCCTTAAAGTCACCTCTAAGAATCTTATAATCAATCGGATTAAAGCTTGCAGAATGAGTTTTAATAAGTATTTGATTTTTACCAAAATTAGGAATAGGTACTTCTTGCACTTTTAAGCTTGTACCTGCATCGCCATATTTTGTCATCATTAGTGATTTCATTTTTTATACCCTTATGTGTTGAATAAATTGTAAGATAGGTATTTTAGTGGTATATTGCAAATATACAAGTACACATATTTTTAATACTACTATATAAAATCATACTTATATGAGTAAAAATATAAATAATGAATCTCCTACAACCGTTGCTATCAAGTTAATTGGCGGCAAATGGAAGCTTTGTATTCTATGGCATTTATCACAAAAAAAAATGCGTTTTGGTGAACTTCAAAGATCAATTGGGGGTATTACTCAGCAAATGCTTTCTAAGCAATTGAAGGAGATGGCAGAAGACAATCTTGTTAATCGTAAGGTTTATGAGGTTATCCCTCCAAAAGTAGAGTACTCATTAACCTCTTATGGAAAGTCAGGTATTCCAGTACTTACAAATCTTTGTGAATGGGCGAATAAGTAATCCTTCTAAAAAAGTCTAGCAGGCTCTTTTCCAGCGATAATAGGCAGTTCAACTTTATTTTCCATGGGAGTCTAGGATTTTTTGACGGTTATGTGGTTTGTTTAAATCAATCTCAGGACCATGTGGGACTACTCCAAATTTGTTTATAGATTCATGACTTCCATAGTAATGTTTTTTTATTTGCTCCATGTTTACAGTTGATGCTATTCCTGGCTGCTGATAAAGGTCTCTTAAATAATTTGAAAGACAAGGATAATCGACAATTCTACGAACATTACACTTAAAGTGCCCAACATAGACTGGATCAAATCTAATCAGTGTTGTAAACAACCTCCAATCAGCCTCTGTTATTGCATCTCCAGTTAAATAACGTTTTGACTCTAAATTACCCTCTAACCAATCTAAAGTTTCAAAAAGTGGGGTGATTGCTCTGTCATAAGCCTTTTGAGTTGTTGCAAAGCCACAACGATAAACACCATTGTTAACATCCTTGTAGACTCTTTCATTAATTACATCAATTTCTTCACGCAATTTTTCTGGGTAATAATCTTGCTTATTTCCTGTAATATCATCAAAAGAAGAGTTCATCATTCTAATAATCTCTGAGGACTCATTATTAACGATTGTGTGATTTTTTTTATCCCATAATACTGGAACAGTAACTAAACGATTAAAATTTTTATCCGCTTTTTGGTATAGCTCATATAAATATTTAAACCCATATAGATGGTCTTCTGTAGAGCCAGGATATTCACCAAAGACCCAGCTTTCTACTGGCATCAATGGGTGAACAATGGATAATGAAATAAGTGACTCTAGTCCCTTTAGTAATCCAATTTCTAAAGTTAGAGTCTGTTCGAATAAACTCACCATCTTTTACTTTCAACTTAACATTTTTCATAGTGTCTCTATAAAGTTTTTAATATAAATAATAACTTGGTTTGCTGCTTCAATTTTTTTAGCTGCGCATAATTTTTTGAATACGTGGTTTAATAATGGTTGCCATAATAAGTCCTACAGTCAAGCCCAGTGGCAGGGTTGCGGTAAAGGCAGACGTCCAAGCACTGAAGTAGACTGTTATATCAGCAGTTCCGACGTTAATTAAGGTGGTCATAGTTACCATGACCGATTCCATCACAAGGGCCATCATGACACCAATTACCAAATTAGTTTGCAACTTGGATAGATTCGGCAAAAGGCTGGTAACTAATTTTTCGAACAGAGTCATCATAATGATACCAACGGGTGCCATCACTAGCATAGATAGGGCAAAACTATTTAACCATGCTAAGGCGAAACTATCACTCAAGCCAATATTCATGTAGGTCATTACCCCTGTTAGTGGACCGCCAATAAACGTCATCATTGTTGCGATGATTGCTACTTTCTTCCATATTGGCGTTTTATTTGCACTTGTATTCATAGTAAATCCTTAGATATTTAACGACTTATTTGATAAAAGGTTTAGATCTAAAAGCCTTCCTTAAACTAAAGGAAGGCTAATAAAAAAACTAATTAACTCTTTGCAAAATCGCCTAACTGATCTCTATAAAAATAAAGAATATAGGCAGCTAAAACCCCAAGTATGACAGGTGCAAATGCTCCAGGCATGCTTAACGCAATGTGAGTAATAAAACCTCCAATCATGGTGCATACAAGAAGTGCCGCTCCAAAAACTTGTTTGTTTGGAAGCCATATCAATACAACTGCAGTAACTTCGATTAAACCTGTTACATACCTGAACCATTGACCCCACCCGATCATCTCATACATACCAACCATTTGCGCATCACCCATAATTTTAAACGCGCCTGCACTTAAAAAGGCCAGCGACAAAAGAATTTTTACAAGCGGTATTAAATATTTATTTACTTTATTCATAATTTACTCCTATGATTTATAGAAAAAACTCTCTAAAAAGAGAGCCGTGTTATTTTTGATTAGTGCCTTTATTCAACCAGTGATGTGATTTTTAACGAAGCGTGATTAACGCCAGCATTCTTTCTACTTTCAATCATATTAGGCTCTTTTAATTGCTTATCCTCGATTGAATTCATTTCGACAACTGTATATACATTACTTTCGTTGCCCTTTTCATGACCGTAGGCTAAAACTTTAACGTTATTTTTTTGTCTCGTAGCCTCATTAGATTCGAATGCTTTCTTCCATATCTCGTAACCCTTAGTCACTTCAAAGTTTGATATTACTTTCATATATCCCCTAATTTTTTATTAATAGCCCTCAAAAGAGGGCTACGCTATATTTACTTACTTTGAGTCACCAAACATCGCCTCTTTGTCAGCATCAGTTTTTGCCTCATATTGCTCTGGCGTTAGCTCATGCCAACCAATACAATCTCCAGTTGGTGATCTACCGCATCCACACGTACCATTTTCTTTTTTAACGTTATCCATCATTTTTTCCTTTAATGTTATAAAAACCAGATTGTGATTATCAGTTCTGGCGGACTAACTAAAGAAGAAGCCTGCGCGCATAAATAGCGTCTAATCGTGTCAAATCTTTATTTACTTATTATTTATTGTTTCTAATAAATAAACAATATAGTAAAATATTAAAACAATGTTTTTATATGTAAACAATAAAATAGGCTATGGATTTAAATAAACTACTAATTTTTGCAAGAATAGTGGAGCATAAAAGCTTCACTAAAGCTGCGCATCATCTAGGTATGGATAAATCCACTATCAGCACAAAACTCTCACAGTTAGAAAGCCATCTAGGTGTTCGGTTATTAAATAGAAGCACTCGAACGATTACACTGACTGAGTCTGGTGCAAAATACTATGAATATTGTAAGCAGGTAGTTGAAATAGCAGAGGAGGCTGATAGATTTTCATCGTCTTTGGGGGTTGAGGTGTCAGGTACTCTTCGAATTTCAGCTACAAATACTTTTTCTCAAACATTAATCGAGTCAGCAATAAAACCATTTATGGATACACACTCAAAGATTAGTGTTGAATTAGTTATTGAAAATCGAACCACTGACTTTTATAAAGATAACATTGATGTAGCATTGAGATTGGCAATTGGACCTTTACAAGACTCATCTTTAATTGCAATAAAAATTTTTACTGGAGATATTGGACTTTATTGCTCCCCATCCTTTATAAAAGAGAATGGAATAATTCATAATTTTGATCAAATTGATCACGCAAATATGCTTGATCTTAATGTGCCTGGAAGACCTAAAATAACAGTGTCTAAGAGTGGTATTTCACACACAATTCCAAATAAAAATAATCGGTTTAAAGTAAACGATGGACAAGTTATTAAGGAGGCTGCTATTGCCGGTATTGGTATTTGTTTTTTACCAAAAAATAGCGCATCTAACGCAGTAAAAAATAAAGAACTTGTGGAGATTTTTTCAGACTGGAAAATTGAGCCAGTCTCGGTTTATGCAGTCTATGCAAGTAGAGAGTGGATGCCTGAAAAGCTTCGAGTATTTTTAAAATATTTAAAAGAACTTGATCAAAATTTATTGAAATAATTAGCTCTCATTAAACCAATTATTTCAATAAATTATGAAAAAAACACTCCTACTTCTACTCTCACTATTCTATCTTAATTCTCCTGCAGTTTTTGCATACCATTTTGCAAATTTCCAAGTTGTAGATATAAGACTTGGGGAGAGTTTGCTAGAATTTGGAGTTAATGATGCGCCTTAACAGCAATATGAAAGGCGCCGCTCTGATGACAGCTTGTGTATCTGCATATGTTATTAATGATGCTTTTATGAAACTTCTATTTTCTGAGATTGCTTTATTTCAGGCAGTATTTCTTCGAAGTATAATTACTGTTCCACCAATTTTGATCATGGTGTGGATCACTAAAGTGGCGATACGCAATCTTTCAAAACAGGATAAGCGTCTCATATTGGTGCGTGTGGGTGCTGAGATTTTTACAACAATCACTTTCCTGACAGCCCTCAAGCATATGCCGTTAGCCAATGTCACCGCAATCTTACAGGCTTTACCACTTGCTATAACAATGGCTGCCGCACTTTTCCTTGCAGAACCTATTGGGTGGCGACGCTGGAGTGCCATACTTGTTGGCTTTGTTGGTGTTCTAATTGTTGTCCGGCCCGGTCTGGAAGGTTTTAATATTTATTCGCTTTCAGCTTTTATGGCGATTATTTTTCTTACTATAAGAGAAATTTCCACCCGTAAACTAAAAAGCGAAGTCCCGACCATCACCGTGGTTCTATCAACGGCTGTTGGCAGTACCTTGTTTGCTGGAATTATGATGGTTGGTTCAGAGTGGGATACTGTTAGCGCAGTGTCATGGTTGCTCATTCTTGGTTCGGCTGTTGCCATTTTGATCGCTACTTTATTGAGTGTCATGGCTATGCGAATTGGTGACATTGGCTTCGTTTCTCCTTTTCGGTATACCTCTATGCTTGGAGCGATTGGGTTGGGTATTTTGATGTTTGGCGATTGGCCTGACCAACCGACTTTAGTTGGAACCCTTATTATAGTCAGTACAGGCATTTATACTTTTCATCGAGAACAAAAGGTTAGTAGAAAAGCAACTATCTAATCAACTCCTAATCTTCATCAAGTCTTTATATCCATTGTTTATAATTATTACTATGAAAAAACTACTACTCCTAATGTTGTTAACTTTTACAATGATAGCCTCTGCTAATGAGGAGGTCCTTAGCTTTCCATTCACTCCAGACAACGTAAACGACTGGAAATATTTTAGTGACCAAGTAATGGGAGGAGTCTCCGAGGGTCAGGTCTCACTTGAGCAAGATGGAGACAAGGTTTTTATAAGACTCTCTGGGAATGTTCGCACTGATAATAATGGTGGCTTTATTCAATTACGTACCACAACATCACTGTCAAATAAACCATTGATGTTCAAACTACTTCATAATTCAAATAAAGAAGGAAAAAAACTTAAAGGCATCCGTCTAAAAGTTAAAGGTAATGGAGAAAAATATCATATTTTTATTCAGACGACTATCTTTTATAGGCTTCCTACTAGCTATAAAATTGCTACATTTGATACAAGCCCAAACTGGGAAACAGTTGAAATACCTTTTAATAAATTTAAGAAGCTCAAGGGTAATATAGACTCAAACATAAATGCTAAAGATATAAAGACCTTTGGTATAGTCGCTTATGGGCGTGATTTCACATCTGATTTATCAGTTTCATCAATTGAGTTTTATTATTAATTCATCCTACGTAATTAGAGGGTGGATGACCTTAAAGCTTCGCGTGTTTTTAAAAATACTTAAAATAGCTTTATAAAAGTTTATTGCAATAGTTAGCTCCCAATATTGTAATTTTTTTTATATATAATAAAATTTTCAATTACTAAATAGACTAATGAAAACTTTTCTACATGTTGGCTGTGGTCGTTCAAATAAGTCAAGTGCTCAAGGCTTTAATAATGATAATTGGAAAGAAATTAGATTTGATATAGATAAAAATGTAAATCCTGATATAGAGGGAACATTGTTAGATATGAGCCAAGTTGAAACTGGTAGTATTGATGCAATTTATTCGTGTCATAATATTGAACATGTCTATCCTCATGAGGTTCCAATTGTTTTAAAAGAATTTCTAAGAGTTTTAAATGATGATGGTTTTGTTGTTATTTTATGTCCTGATCTTATAAGTACTTGTGAGGCAGTTGTTCAAGATAAACTTTATGATCCTCTATATGACTCTCAAGCTGGTCCAATTGCACCAATAGATATTTTGTATGGTTTGAGAGGAGATCTTCAAAAAGGGAATCATTATATGGCTCACAAGTGTGGGTTTACTTACTCTACTTTGTTAAATTTCTTTATGGCTGCAGATTTTAAGAAATGGATAGGTGGATCTAGACCAAAACACTATGAACTATGTTTAATTGCTTGTAAAAGTGAAAAAACAAATGAAGAGTTAAATACCTTAGCATCTCAATTTCTACCCTAACTAAGGCTCAATATAAATTATGTCCACGTTTTGAGGCATAAAAAAAAATATCTCGTAATTAAAATGTTATAATATTTACAGTTAATAACCAATGCTGGTTGTTAAGCAAGAACAATGACGTTTATTTGGGTTTATTCCTAGGTAAGCGTTTTTTTTTCGTCAGCTTAAAGTTGAGTTGAACTGGTATAGAAGCCCACTTTCTTTTTTTTAAGGAAGTGGGCTTTTTTTGATTTTATTATATGGAGTATTAATATGAAAATGGTAACAGCGATTATTCAGCCAAAGCGATTAAGTGACGTAAGAGAAGCTCTTTCTGAGATAGAAGTAACTGGAATTACTGCAACTGAAGTTAAAGGTTTTGGTAGACAAAAAGGGCACACTGAGCTCTACCGTGGGGCAGAGTTTGTGGTTGAATTTTTACCCAAAGTAAAACTAGAGATTGCCATCACTGATGAGCAGCTCGAGCAGGTCATTGAGACCATCATTAAAGCATGCAAGATCAATGGTGGGAAGATTGGCGATGGTAAAATTTTTGTATCAAGTTTAGAGCAGGTCATCCGTATCCGTACGGGCGAAACTGGTCCTGAAGCGGTATAGGGGGAGGTAGCTATGGAAAATCAAATATTAGAATTACAATATGCTATAGATACTTTTTATTTTTTAGTAATGGGTGCTCTAGTCATGTGGATGGCTGCGGGTTTCTCAATGCTTGAGGCTGGCCTGGTAAGAAGTAAAAATACAGCAGAGATCTTAACTAAGAATATTGGTTTATTTGCTATTGCATGTTCGATGTACATGGTTTATGGCTATGACGTAATGTATGGAGGTGGCGCATTCTTATCAGGGATTAGCGGGCAAGGTGAGTCCTACTCAAACGCAGCAGATTTTTACTTTCAAGTGGTTTTTGTTGCAACCTCAATGTCAATCGTCTCTGGGGCAGTTGCAGAGAGAATGAAGTTGTTTAGTTTTTTTGCATTTGCTGTAATATTTACAACAATCATCTATCCATTAGAAGGTTCATGGACATGGGGTGGAGCAAGCGTTTTCGGTCTATATTCATTAAGTGACTTTGGATTTTACGACTTTGCCGGCTCTGGAATTGTACATATGGCAGGCGCTTCAGCAGCACTTGCAGGCGCTCTATTGCTTGGGGCGAGAAAAGGTAAGTATGACAAAGATGGAAAATCAATGCCAATTTTAGGTGCAAATCTACCTTTAGCAACTCTTGGAACATTTATTTTATGGATGGGTTGGTTTGGCTTTAATGGTGGCTCGGTATTAGCAATGGCTAGTAAAGAGAGTGCAGATGCAGTTGCAATGGTATTTGTTAATACTAATGCAGCAGCAGCTGGTGGAGTAATTGCAGCGCTTCTTTTTGCGAAATTGTGGTTTGGAAAAGCAGACTTAACTATGACGTTAAATGGAGCCTTGGCAGGTCTTGTAGCAATTACTGCTGGTCCAGATACGCCAAGCGTATTAGTGGCAACTCTAATTGGTGCTGTTGGTGGAATTCTAGTAGTTCTTTCAATAGTTTGGTTAGATCGCAAGCTGAGAATTGATGATCCAGTTGGTGCAATATCGGTCCATGGAGTTGTTGGTTTATGGGGTCTTTTGGCTGTACCACTAACAAATAGTGATGTTACATTTACTGGACAGTTAGTTGGTGCTGGTACTATTTTTGTCTGGGTATTTGTAGCTTCTGGAGTGGTTTGGTTTGCCCTTAAAACTGTTATGGGAATTCGAGTAACTGAAGAAGATGAAGATGAGGGCGCCGATATTTCTGAGTGCGGCTTAGAGGCGTATCCAGAATTTGTAACTAAGTAGGAGAGTTTTAAAAACTTGCCAGTGGATTTTTTGTTCACTGGCAAACCTTCACGCAAGATTGATAATATTAAAGCGCTCTAGTACAATGACGCTATATTATTTTTACATCTTAATTAGACATGAAAGATAGTCCAATAAGTTCAACCGTTGACTTTGAAAAAGATGGCGTTCAGCATGGCTTTCTAAAGCTTCCGCATTCGCATGACGATTCTGCTTGGGGATCAATTGTAATACCTATAACGGTGGCAAAAAATGGTCAGGGTCCAACCATTCTTTTTACTGGCGCAAATCATGGCGATGAATACGAAGGGCCAATAGCTCTGTTTGATTTGGCGAGTCAAATCAAAGCTGAAGATATTTCTGGGCGCGTCATTATTGTTCCTGGAATGAACTATCCTGCTTTTCAAGCAGGTAAGAGGACATCCCCAATTGATGGCGGTAATATGAACCGAGTTTTTCCTGGAGATCCTGAGGGTACTTTTACTGAGAAAATTGCGGACTACTTTAACCGTACTCTTCTTCCACTTGCTGATTTTGTACTAGATTTTCATTCTGGCGGAAAGACGCTTGATTTTTTGCCTTTTTGTTGTGCTCATGTATTAGAGGACAAAGAGCAGCAGGCTAAATGCATCGCAGCTATGAAGGCTTTTAATGCACCACACTCAGTAATGCTTTTAGAGATAGATGCGGTTAATATGTACGACACTGCAGCTGAAAATATGGGTAAAGTTTTTATTAGTACCGAACTGGCTGGTGGCGGAACAACATCTGCCTATACTGTCGGTATTGCTAAAAAAGGAATCCGAAATATTCTTCGTCATGCAGGCATTACTAAAGGCGAGATGGAAGTCGATGAAACGCTGAATTTAGATATGCCCGACGAGCGTTGTTATGTTTTTAGTGAAACAACGGGACTGGTCGAGCACTGCGTTGATCTTGGTGATAAAGTAAAAAACGGTCAGCTTGTTGCTAAAGTCCATAATATAGAGCGAACAGGAACAGAACCTGTTGAGTATTTTGCTGGAATTGATGGTATATATACGGGCCGTCATTTTCCAGGACATGTTGTTAATGGAGATTTTCTTGGCATTGTTGCAGTGCCTGTCTAGAGTTTATTCATCTCAAGCGATAAATTTTTTTATGAATTACACTTTAAGGAGTTTTGAATGAATGCATTATTTGCATCCGATAACGTAACTAGTGCTTGCCCTGAGGTCATGGACGCTGTAATTGCTGCTAATTCAGGAATTGCTGGATCTTATGGCGATGATGAATGGTCTTTGGCATTAAAAAATAGATTGTCAGAGATTTTTGAAACTGAGGTAGAGGTTTTTCTTGCGGTGACCGGAACCGCCTCAAATGCTTTAGCGCTCTCAGCTCTTGCGCCAGTTTTTGGAAAAATTTATTGCCATGAGCTATCTCATATTAATACGGATGAGTGCGGCGCGCCTGAACTTTTTACGGGCGGCGCTAAATTAATTCCTATGCGAAGTAGTAATGGAAGAATTGATGCTGTTGATCTCGCTGAAACTATAAGAGGGTCTGGCAATGTCCACGTTACGCAGCCATCGGTGGTTAGCGTTACCATGTCCTGTGAAACCGGCACTTTATATCAGCTGGATGAAATAAAAGCTATCTCTAAAATAGCCCATGACAATAAAATGAGTGTTCATATGGATGGTGCTCGATTTGCAAATGCTCTTGTCTCTCTTGATGCAAGCCCTGCAGAGATGACCTGGAAATCTGGAGTGGATGTTCTTACATTGGGCGGCACAAAAAATGGCTGCCTCGCTGCTGAAGCGGTTGTATTTTTTAAGCCCGAGATGGTTGGTAATTTTCCATTTCTTCATAAGAGGTCAGGTCAGCTACTTTCAAAGATGCGTTTTATCTCGTCACAGCTTGAGGCTTACTTAACGGATGATGTATGGCTAAGAAATGCGCGCCATGCGAACGCCATGGCAAAAATTCTGAGTGAGGGTTTGAATTCATTTGCAAATATTAAGCTGGCATATCCAACACAATCCAATGAGGTTTTTGTTCATCTTCCGCGTGATGTTATAGATTATTTAAATAGTTCTGGTTACGATATTAACGAAGAGGAGCTTGATGGTAAGGCGGTTCGGTTTGTAACTGCGTGGAATTCTGAGCTGAAAGATATTAATGATCTTTTAGATACTTTGGCTCAAAAATACTGAAATTGATAAAGGATTAAATCTTTTATAGATAAAGAGCCTAGCCTTGTATAATGCATCTGAACAAGTTTAGTGAGATGGGTAATATTGTAAGATCCTCCTAGCTAGTAAATTAATAATTAAGGGTTAACTATTAACTCTTTAAAGGGAACTCAATTTTTATTTTTGAGTTTAAGTTTAAATTTTTGATGGCGCCAAGCCTCAACACAATTGGTAGATAAAATAATTATGTTAACTGCAATACGAAATAAATCAAAAGGTTGGGTCGCCTATGTTGTTGTAGGTCTAATAATAGTTCCATTTGCCTTATTTGGTATTAATGATTATGTAAGTAGTTCTGCAAGAACGTCGATCGCAACAGTTAATGGTGAAGATGTAGATATAAACATTTACTACCAAGAGTTAAACACACAGCAAAGAAATTTACAACAGCAGCTTGGTGCTGCATATTCGCAAGAGATTGATACTGCTCTTAAGCAGACACTAATTGATTCAATGATTAATGAAAAACTCATTGAGAATTTTGCGAACAATTTAGGTATTGTGACTTTAGATGATGAGGTTCGCTCTGTTATTGAGATGAACCAAGCATTTATTGTTGATGGTAAGTTTTCTGAAGACCGTTATAGTCAGCTTTTAAGGCTGAATAGTTATTCACCAGCTGGCTATGAGATTGCTCAATCAAAGGCACTAACGCGTGATCAAATTAAGCGTAATCTGAGTGGTTCTGCTTTTATATCTTCAACTCAAATTAAGCAGCTTGATGATCTTGCATCTCAGGAGAGAGAGGTTTCATATATAGCCCTTAATACTTCAGATTTTGAGAGTCAGGTTTCTGTTTCAAAAAGTGAAATTTCAGACTATTTTAATGAGAATAGAACAAGCTTTATAGAAGGCCGAAAAGTAAAGGTTGATTTTGTGGAGCTTTCATTAGGTGATATGGAAGAGCCTGAAACTCCAGATGAAGAGACTCTCCAAACTCTTTATGATGATAATAGTGAACTTTATACTAATCCAGAGAGAAGGCGTACTCAGCATATATTAGTGGAAAGTGAAGATCTTGCGAATGACTTACTTGATCAAATTAATCAGGGTGCTAATTTTGATAAACTGGCAGTTGCTAATTCGGAAGATACCTCTTCTAATGAGAAGGGTGGCGATCTTGGATTTAATGAGAGAGGCCTCATTGGCGCAGAGTTTGATGAAGCTGCATTCTCTATGAATATAGGTGATGTTAGTGATGTTGTTTCTACAGATTATGGCTACTTTCATATAATAAAACTTACTGATATTGAGGCGGAAACAGTTCAGTCTTTTGAAGCTGTTAGAGATCAGTTAGTTGCTCTTAATAAGAACAATGTTAACAAAAAAATGTTGCTTGATTTATTAGAGGAGTTTACTAGCTTAGCTTACGAGGAGTCTCTTGATATGGTTGCTGATCAGTTTGGATTGGAACTTAAGACAAGTGACTATTTTGCAAATGGAAGTCAGGATTATGATGATGCATTTGTATCTGCTGCGTTTAGTGGGGGAGTTATTGATGAAGGTGAAAACTCAGAATTGATTGAGCTTAGCGCTGAAAAGTTTGTTGTTCTTGCTCTTTCATCTATTCAGCCAGAGCGCGAAAAAGAATTAGATGAGGTTGAGGATCAGGTTGCATCGATTTTAAATAACATTGCTGCAAAAAAATTGATTGAAAATTTATCACTTGCAATTGCTACTGCATTAGTGAGTGGTGACGAGTTGATGACTAATAAGCTATTAACTGATAATGGGCTAGAGTGGAATAACGAAGGCTGGATTTCAAGAGCTAAAGAGCTGCCTTTTAACGTTACAAGTTTCGCTTTTTCAACACCTAAACCTATTGATTCAGAGCACACTTATAGTGCTCGAAACGTTGATAATTTAACTTCTTTAGTTATTGACGTAAGTGGTGTTAGGCTTCCAGAGGAAGTTTTAGATAGTGGAGTTGCAGAACTTTACCTTAGTCAAGAAAACAGTGAAATGTTTGTATCTTTGATTAAGCAGCTAAGAGAGAGTGCTGAGATAAGAATATTTTCTGATCTTCTTTAAATTATCTCTATCAATTAAAGCTTGATTCTTAAAGGTCAGGCCCTTTTTCGTAAAAGTTGTAACCTGCGTCAACATAGGTGACTTCACCTGTGATTCCAGATGCTAAGTCTGAACATAAAAATGCAGCAGCATTTCCAACCTCTTGAATACTTACATTTCTTTTAAGGGCAGAGCTTTCAGCCGCGTGATCAAGCAGCTTACCAAAACCTTTAATGCCGCTTGCAGCAAGCGTTTTTATCGCGCCAGCAGATACTGCATTAACTCGAATGCCTTTCTCACCGCCCAAGGCAGCAGCCATGTACCTAACGTTAGCTTCAAGTGATGCCTTTGCAACGCCCATGACGTTATAGTTTGGAATTGCCCTAAGAGCACCTAAATAGCTAAGTGTTAATAACGCGCCATTTTCATTAAGCATTGGGAGGGCGGCTTTTGCAATAGCCGTAAAACTGTATGATGAGATTTCATGAGCCTTAAGGAAGCCTTCACGCGTTGTCACTTCAACATAATTACCATCTAGCTCAGCTCTATCTGCAAACGCAACTGAGTGAACGATGATGTCAAAATTAGCCCAAGACTTCTTTAGCTCAGCAAAGGTCTCATTAATTTGTTCATCACTAGAGACGTCACAGGGAATGACAATTGAGGAGTTACAGATCTCAGCGCATTTTTCGACGCGACTTTTGAGTTTGTCAGTTTGATAGGTAAAGGCAACTTCGCAGCCATTTGCCACCATAGATTCAGCAATACCCCATGCAATTGAGCGATTAGATGCAACGCCAATGATTAGTGCTTTTTTACCCGTTAAAAACCCCATAAAATCTCCGCAATATTTATAATACAATTACTGATAAATTATAAACACATTGATTACAGTGGTGATGTTTACTTAGCCATTGCTGGTCAAGATTTAAAGTAAACTTTTTAATAAATCTATTTTTTTATGCTAACTCTAATGAAGCACAAACTTTACTACCTCTTATTTCTAGTATTGGTATCGCTTGATCAGATTTCAAAACAAATTTTCATGTCCTCTTATGATTTAGGGCAGTCAGTTGCTGTTAACTCATATCTTAGCTGGACGTATCTTCAAAATACAGGCGCCGCTTTCAGTATTATGGCTGATGGCGGGTTTATCCAAAAAACCTTTCTGCTGTCGGTATCTGTTTTAGTTTCTATTTGGGTCATTTTTTGGATCCAAAGAACCTCATCTCTTTATCTGCAAAAATTATTTGGTCAGTTCCTTTTGCTATCTGGTGCTGTTGGAAACCTAATTGATAGAGCCCAGTTCGGTTTTGTTGTTGACTTTATTGATGTGCATGTGAATGGCTTCTACTGGCCGGTCTTTAATTTAGCGGATAGCTTTATTTTCCTGGGCGTTATGCTTCTTTTGTTTGAGAGGAAATCAACTGCTTAGGGGGATTATCTTTGGGTAATGATCTTAACTGGTAGAATATTAACTTACGTTTTATGCAAACTACTTTTTCATGAAGACAGGCCTCCTACTTTCATTACTTTTGCTCACCAGCATTTCTGTAAGTGCAGAACTTCAGAAGATGTCTGATGAAGGAGAAACCTTAAAGTCTGACAGCTCAGAGTGGTCATGCGTGCTGGATGATAAAAACTCCCTAGTCTGGGAAGTTAAAAGTGCAGACGAGGGATTGCAATACGCACTTAATTCCTACACTTGGTTTGATGGACAGAGTGGAAGAGATAGCGGAACATTTACTAAGAATTGTTATTGGGGTAAAAACTGCAATACAAAATCTTTTATCGAGGATATTAATAAGCGTGAGCTTTGTAGCTTTACTGATTGGCGCCTGCCAACCAGAAGTGAATTAAACTCGATCGTTGATTATTATGGCGATAGCGATGCGCTCATAAATACTGATTTTTTCCCAAACACTCAAATAGATACTTACTGGACCTCAACCACGTTAAAAGACAATCCATCGCTTGCTTATGAGATCCCCTTCTTTTTTGGCGGCTCAACAGCTCGAGATAAAACGATCGATACTTTTGTAAGACTTGTAAGAAGTGCTGACTAGAGAGCTTGATAACGAACTGTTTGAGTCGTATTCTGACGACATACCGCTAATTCTTAAGAGGGTCTATGCAGCTAGGTCTGTCTCTGAGTCACAGCTTTCAATGGCGCTTCCAGGACTCCTTAAGCCGAGCTTTGATCAGTTAAATATTGCGCTCGACCTTCTTGAGAAATGCATTCTTGAAGACCGCCGTATTCTCATCGTTGGAGACTTTGATGCCGACGGCGCAACAGCAAGCGCCGTTGCAATTAAGGCTCTGCGCTTAATGGGAGCAAAGCATGTTGACTTTTTAGTTCCAAATCGCTTTAAGCATGGATACGGTTTAAGCCCAGAGATTGTTCAGGAGGCAAAGACGGACAAAGACCCAAATCTAATTATTACTGTTGACAACGGCATATCCAGTAATGAGGGCGCGGCGCTTGCAAGATCATTTGACATTGATGTCATCATTACCGATCACCACCTTCCCCCTAAAGTTCTTCCTGAGGCCAACTCAATAATTAACCCAAATTTAAGGGGCTGCGACTTCCCTTCTAAAAACTTAGCAGGTGTTGGCGTTTGTTTTTATTTGTTTTCAGCGCTTAAGACTCACCTGGTTGCTAAGGGTTATTTTGAAGCGCACAACATCCAAATTCCAGACCTTCGTGAGCTTCTTGATCTTGTTGCTCTTGGAACGGTTGCAGACGTCGTAAAACTTGATCAAAATAATCGAATTCTAGTTAATGAGGGAATTAAACGCATTCGCCAAAAACTCTGCTCAAAAGGCATTCTAGCGATACTTGAGCTGACCAAGCGTCCTATTGATACGCTGCAAGCATCCGACCTCGGATTTACGGTTGCTCCTCGCATTAATGCAGCAGGGCGCTTAAGCGACATATCACAGGGAATCCGATGCCTCTTATCAGAGGATATGAATGATGCCAGAAGGTACGCTCAAACGCTCGAGGAGTTCAATGTAAAAAGGCGTGAGGAACAGACCCGAATGCAGGATGAGGCGCTAGCCATAGTTGAGGGGCAGACCATCGATGAGAGTCAGTTTGCAATCGTTCTCTATGAAGAGACATGGCATGAAGGAATTGTCGGCATCGTTGCTGGGAAGCTCAAGGAAACGTATCAGTGCCCGTGCGCAGTCTTTGCAAAATCAGGCAGCGTACTAAAGGGCTCTATCCGCTCAATACCTGACGTACACATTAAAGATTTGCTTGATCTGGTTGATCGCGATAATCCAGGACTGATTGATAAGTTTGGAGGCCACGCGATGGCCGCCGGTTTGGCGCTTTCGCCAGAGAGCTTTGAAAGCTTTAGTGAGGCCTTTTCTGAGGCGATCAAAAAACATCTTGAGGGCAAGAAACCAATCATTGAGCTGATGACCGACGGAGAGCTTGAGGCTTCTGAGATAACCCTTAAGAACGCAGAGCTGCTTCGAAGCGCTTCTCCCTGGGGTCAGGGCTTTGAAGAGCCCATTTTTTATGGCGATTTTGAGCTTGTGGAGCAAAGGATTGTTGGTGAAAAACACCTCAAGTGCAATTTAAAGTTGCTTGGAGCAAGTTCAGTTTTGGAAGGGATTGCATTCTTTCAAGAAAAGCTTAATTCTAAGAAGGTTAGGGTTGCTTATAAGCTTAATGTGAACTCATTTAGAGGGAATGAATCCTTGCAGCTGATGATTGAGTCAATTGAAAGCTCTTAACTAAAACTTACAGCTATTTTGTTTAGCCTTAGGGAGGGAGCTACAATAAAGAAATTCAGCATTCTGACTCCCTTTTTCGTGCGCTTTTTTTAGCCATTTTTTTGCCTGATTTTTATCCTGCTTTATACCTATACCATTCAAATAAAGCCCCCCCAGTTTTTCCATGGCTTGTAACCATCCTATTGATGCAGATTGCTTCAGATAGTCTATTGATTTTTTTTCATCTCCCATTAGACTATATAGTTCACTTAAGAGATAGGTTGATTTAGTGTTATTACTTCCCTCAGGATCCAAAACTAAAGAGCGTTCAAGCCAAAAGAGTGCCTTTTCTGGGTCTTGATTAAAGAGTTGTTGGCCTGCTTGTACTGCAGTAAGTGCGCTGCAATAGTATGGTTTCCAGAAGCCATACTCTTCAGAAGCATATCCCATTTCTACGAGTTCATCACCTAAGTCTTTACCATCAACAATAAGATGAGCAATAATTTTGGTGTTGGTTTTTCTGAAGTTGACTAGTGTAATACTCGATGCATTTTCAAGTTTTTTAGAAACGTAATCCCTTACTTTTATTCCCAACTCTAGCTGCTTAGGGCAGGACTTTGTTGCATCTGGCGCATCAATATCACGTAAGTTAACTTTAATATCGTTTCCTGCTAATTCATGAGGTTCTGCAATATTAACTATGAACTTATCACCATGCGTCACCTCTATAACTTTAGAGACTGTTGGATCAGAATCAGATGTTTCTATTTTTTTTGTCTCTACTGTTTTTGACTCTACCGTTTTCGTCTCTACTTTTATTACATCTCCCTTCTTGCCTGTTAAATAAAAATGAATCTGTAAGTTGTTATACTGCCCACTTAGCTTTTTCTTATTGAGATTTCCATCGAACTCAACTAATTTGTCTTCACAACCACTACAAGGGTGAAAATAAAAAATAGCTTTAATGTCTCCATTTTGATCAATTCGACCCTCAAAACTAGCATAACTTGGCTTCACAATACCCTGGCTATCTCGAGTGATAGTGACTATGCCGTTATTGATCTCCAATGATCCACCTCCAAGCTGAGTCATAGGAGACTGAACAAGCGTAAATGAATAATAGCCATCCAAAGCATCTGAAGATTTAATATTTTTAAATAGTTCAGACTTTTCAGATTTAAATTTATCTTCCTTTTCTTCTTTAATGACAGATTCTTCTTTTTCTTTAACAGCCTTCTTCTTGACCTCTTTCTGTTTAAGAATGCCATCTTTACAACCAAAAATAGATAAAACTCCTCCAGCCCAATCCTCAACATCAATAAAGAATTTAGCATTAGTCATTTTGTTATCGTTAAATTTTGCTGTAGTCGATCTTTGATGTTTAGTGAGAGTTGGGTATAAAGGATTAATAGGGACTTCACCTTTTTTTACCGAGTTATTAAAGAAGGCCATTTTCCCAACAAAGTGTCCATCTGCTGTGAGCTTAATGTTCATCTCGTCTTTAAGATAGCTTGGATCAGTTGATAGTCCAGCCATCCTCCAAGATGCATTAACAAAATCAACATTGGCATCTTTTATGTTAACAAAGCCATTAGCCATCGACCAATTTTCAATTACCCCCAATTCTGATTTGTCATAGCCAATCTTATTTATTACAAATTTGCAGTTAGTGTCCTGAATGTGTGTTGCTAGTTTGTGTTTACTGAAATCGTAATCCAGTTTAGAGACGATTCTATTAAGTAATTCCTCTTTAGTATTGGCAGAGAACACTACATCATAGATTTCTATTTTTGACCCTTTAACTGATGAGCTAGTATTTGATGAAGTTTCAGCTGTTGAGTTATTATTGTTTGAGCTACCACCCCCACACTTATAAACAAAGTATGTTCCATCGTCAGAAACAGATTTGATTGGGTCACTTCCATCAGGACATGATCCTGCAAAACTTTGCACTGAGAACAATATTAGAGATAAGAGTAGGTATATTTTTTTCATATAATTCTTAAATTATTTTGCTTATAGCAAATCAATATCACTCCAAAATGTGAGTTAAGTTTATGAAAAGATATAGTCGTAGACTCGAGGTAATTTAGGGGTAAAGAAAACTTTATCCGCAATAATATCATGATCAAGTCCTAGGGCATTTTCGATGCAGGCAGCGCAAACAGAGCGATAATCAATTGTAGACATTAGATCTCTATTATCAAATTGATCACCTTCAGCCAGTCCTGGCCATTCTGAAATAACCCTACTATTAGAAATCAAACCTCCTGCTAAAAGACCAGCAGAGCCATAACCATGATCTGTGCCCCCAGTTCCATTGATTCTGACTGTTCTTCCAAACTCGGTTAAAGTCAGGATAATACTTCTATCCCATGCATCTCCAAGTCCTTCCCTGTACCCTGCAATAATGTCATCAATCAAAGTCATTTGTTTGCCATGATAGCCAGTTTCATTAGCCCCTTGATTTGCATGAGTATCAAATTGCGTAACTTTAATAACTGACGATAATGGACCACCTTCTTGTGCCATGGCTTTTCCAGCAAATTTTGCTAAACTGGCAGGGTCTCTCGGAACGATTGAGTCTTTCTGAGTACTTTTAACACTTACTTTATTGAATACTGAAGACCCTTCCTTTGCATGCGACATAGAAATCATATCAATAAGTTGGGTTGATAATTCGCTAGAACTTTTAACGCTTGCTGGAAAAAAGTTATCTTTTTTATCTGTTCCTCTTAGAATTAATGGCATATCAAGTGAGAGTGATCTTCCAGGAAGTTTTGCAAGATCAAGGGCTCTTCCAAGCCATCCAGTTGTTTGTGAAAATGGACTTAATCCACCACCTTGCATTAAGTTTTGACCTTCAAAGTGTGATCTTAAGATATAAGGGAAGTTAGTTGCATGAACGATTGCGGCATTATTTTTTGCCATCAGTCCACCAAAGTATTGAAACGAAGGGTGAAGTCCAAATAAAGAATTTAGTTTTAGATAGTTGTCAGGTATGAGGTTCTTTCTCATTTTAGAGAAATTTGGATCACCAATGGGAGGAACAGCAGCCAAGCCATCCATTCCACCTTCAAGCATAATCACAGAAATCGTACCTGGAGGTTTATCTTTAGTAAAGCCAGGAAGAGGGAGGCCTGCAAGAAACAACGAGGCCCCAGATACTTTTAAAAACTGTCTTCTAGTTAAATTTAGTTTAGGCATTTTCTAACCCCATCATTTCAGGACTACACATTAAGGCGATAAACTTTGCTTTTTCATTCGTGCCAACTCTTGCTACTAGCTTTCGAGTTGATTCATTTGCATCAATTCGATCCATAATTTTTTCAGATTTAAATTTTGGTTTTCCAGCACTATAGATGGCATCTGAAAATCGAATCCGGCGCTCAAACATTTCACCAGATAGCCATTCATTTTTATCACTTGAGTAACCATCAGGCTGTCTTTCATGCCAAAAACCTTGACCAAGCTCTTCAAAAATTTCACGAACTCTCATTAAATTGTTATCGTAAGAATTTAGTTGACCCCAGCCCTGAAAAAATCTTGCATCACTGAGCCTTACAACTTGGAATAGCCAGGTCATTGGCCATTGAAACTTAGGGTCTTTTGACATAACTGCTCGTTCAATCACTGCCGAATGAATCTTATCCAAGTTACCATTACTATTTCTCCAGGCATTTGCAATAAAGTCAACATCAGATTGGCTTGGGTCATCACTCACAAAGTGCTGTGCCAATTTAAATGAGATATGCTTAATTGTGTGTTCATGAGCCGCCAGAAAATCAGTTAATTTTATAAGTCCACCTTTACCCGCAGGTATCACTTTCCCTAAAACTTTCTTTGTACCTGGCTCAGCATGGTTTTGTTTAAAAAAGTCCCAAGAGTTTATTGTTCCACCCATTTTTAGAAGTTTCTGATGTCTCTGTTGGGTCGAAAATAATTCATTTTCATCTGATATTCTTCCTGGCCAAATACCCCATCCAGCTAAAACATTAGCCGCACCTCTAATGTCAGTTTCAGTATATTTAATAGACGGTGACACTGTGTGGAGCTCCAGTAGCTCTCTACCTAAGTTATCATTCAGGCCTGCCTGAAAACCATCTTTTTTTGCCCATATTGCGGTTTGAGAATTTTCTCCACAGCTCCAACAATTATCGAGATAAGAAAGCATTGCTGGATGCGTTGTGACTTTATAAAGCATTTTAGAAAAATTACCATTCAGATTTGCTAGAATAGCCTCTTCCATAAGGTGGCCAATATGGTTTTGATTGTCCCAAATATTTCCTGTTGTAAAGTGATTCGTCCAAAAAGAAGTAAATCGAAGCTTTACTTGATCTTCTCCAAAAATATTTCTGTGAGAAAATTTTAATTCATCTGTATTGCGCAACAAATTTTTTTTATTATTATCTTCTTTTGCGGCTTGAGAGGAATAGCCAGCAAGATTCATCTCTTGTCTTTTTCTATTATATTTATATGCACTGTATCGATTGTCTCGAGTAAGTAGGTCGGGCTGTAGGCGATCTGGCCACTCTTGAATTTTTTTGGCTCCAGTAGTGCTTGCACCTAGAGCAGGAGACTTAGCCTTTAGTTGGCTTATTGCCCAGGATTTTATGTCATCAGGCAGTGGACTATCAGGTCTAAACATAAGGCCTAATTTTTGAGCTATTCTAAATTGTTCGTTCATAGAATTAATTGTATATCAATTTAAACTATAAAATATAACAACAAAATAATTTAATTCATCTTGAAACATTATTTTTGCAAGTAATCTAATAAAGAATCCGTGCCACTCAAGACATCTTTGAACAGCTCTAAAACCTTTGCATCGTTTGATTCTTTAAAATATATATTATGGCAGTTTTGGTTCTTAGATTTCTTAATATCGTTGGACTCACTAGTAACAAAACTTAGCTCATTATTGAGTCGATACTTATTTAATAACTTCATTACATTATTTCAATACCATCAACTCTAAATTCAAATATGATTTGCTCACTAAATGCATCCTCAGAGGGCGCTAAAGGAAATGGAGAGGCTTTATAAACAGCCCTTTCAATTGAGTTTTTAAATGAGTTTAGTTTTGGATTTTCGTCTATATTCATTATCGAATCTCCACAGTTATCAACATCCACAGTAGTGACGTTTCCATTTCTATCTTGAGTGATAAAAACATAACAAAACCAATCACTTCTTGCGCCTGAGTAACGCCAGTATGTGTTTATTTTTGTGATAACACTTTCAACCCAAATATTTTGTGAAATGTTTAACTGGTCATCAAGCATTAAGGATTCATTATTATCGGCTTGAGCATTAAGAGTAAAGACAAGGCTTATTGCTAGGAGTAGTTTTCTCATAAGATAATTATATATAGATGAGTTAAATTTATAATTGTCTTTATCTAATCAGGCGAAAGGCTTTACTTTGTTGATTGTGACCAATTTACTTCATCAATCTAAAATGTATAGTTTTCAAAAAGAAGTTATGAAAATTTTCCTAATAAAACTTCATTTCCAGCTGAAGGTTTAGCTGGCATATTTAGAGCAAGAAGTAGTGATAAGATTGCCATTCCAGCGCCTGCAAGAAATACTAGCGACGGCGAATAGAGCCAAATAAGGCCAAATACAACTGGTATAAAAACGGCCGCTATATGATTGATTGAAAAAGACACTCCCGCGCTTGATGCAAAATCTGCAGGATCAGCAATTTTTTGAAAATAGGTTTTAAGGGCAATAGCAATCGAGAAGAATAAGTGATCAGCAATGTATAAAAATATTGCAAAGGTACTACTTTCAACTACTGCATATCCAATAAATATAAAGACCAGCCCAATATACTCAAAGATTAGAGAATTGCGCTCACCAAATTTATGAATCAGCCTTCCAATCTTTGGAGCCAAGACCACATTAATTGCAGCATTTGCCAATAATAGTAATGATATTTCACCAACACTAAATTCAAATTTTTCGACCATTAAAAAGGCTGCAAAAACGACAAAAATTTGTCTTCTTGCACCTCCCATAAATTGAAGGGCATAGTAAAGCCAATACCTCTTTCTCAAAACAATTTTTTTGGTTTGGGTTACCTTTTGAGGAAACAAAGGAAAGTGCTGCCAACAGAAAAGAGCTCCAATTACTGCAAAACTTCCACCAACGATATAAAGCCAAAAATAATCAATATTGAACTGTTCAAACATAATCCAAACTAAAGCAAATCCCGCAATTGAGGCAGCTGAGCGCGTAGCAATGACCCTGCCTAAAAACTCCGCTGTCTTATCTTTGTCAATCCATTGAAGGGTCAGTGAGCTAGAGATTGTCTCAAAGTAATGAAAGCCAATTGACATGACAATCGTTGCTAAATAAAAAGTCATATTTATTTCAACCAGGCCCGTTACCATTACTCCAAGACCCATTAAAGCTATGGAGATATAGGCTAGTTTTTGCTCTCTCACAAAGGCTAAAACAAAAATGACAGTAAAGGCTAGAAATCCTGGGACCTCTCTTAGACTTTGCAATATCCCCATCTCTGCACCATTGAAATCGATTTTTTCTATGGCAAAGTTATTAAGAAGGTTGAGCCAGACAGCCCAACTTATTCCTGCACCAATGGTCATAATGAGGATCAGTAATTCGGGAGATTTGCGAGCAATTTTCATAGCGTGTTAATATACCTTTAAAGTAAGCTTTCAAAAGTTATTTAAAGTCTTAATTTTGACTTAGACAACGGCGCTATCAAGGTAAAATTGATTTTTTGTTTTTAATATTGTAGTATGCCAAACGTAACTCTGCCTGACGGCACAGTCAAATCTTTCGAGCAAGCGCTTACCGTTGCTCAGGTTGCATCCTCAATAGGCTCTGGTCTCGCTAAGGCTGCTATTGCTGGTGAAATTGATGGCCAAATGGTTGACACGTCTTTCCTTATTGAGAGTGACGCAGCGCTTGCAATTATCACTAATAAAGACGAGAGGGCGCTTGAAGTTATTCGTCATTCTACTGCCCACCTATTAGCGCAAGCCACTCAGCAACTCTATCCAAAGGCTCAGGTAACTATTGGCCCTGTTATTGATAATGGGTTCTATTATGACTTTGCTTATAAAGATGGTTTTTCAGAGCAAGACCTTGCAAAGATTGAAAAAAAGATGAACGCGATTGTTAAGCAAAACTTACCGATTGAAAGAATGGAGATGAGCCGTGAAGAGGCGGTTAAATTTTTCAAGTCAAAGGGTGAATATTACAAAGCAGAGATTATTGAATCGATTCCTTCTAATGAGGCTTTATCGCTGTATAAGCAGGGTGACTTTGTAGACCTTTGTCGCGGCCCTCATGTGCCCTCAACCAGCAAACTTAAAGCGTTCAAGCTTATGAAGCTGGCCGGCGCTTATTGGCGTGGTGACTCCAACAATGAAATGCTTCAAAGGGTTTATGGAACGGCTTGGGAAAATAAGGATGACCTAGAAACTCATCTGCATCGCTTGGAAGAGGCTGAGAAAAGAGACCACAGGAAGATTGGTAAGACTCAAGACCTTTTTCATACTCAGGAGGAGTCTCCAGGAATGGTTTTTTGGCACCCTAAGGGTTGGACTCTGTATCAAATAATTGTCCAGTATATGAGCCAAGTTTTCAAAGACAATGACTACCATGAGGTCCACACGCCCGAGGTGATGGATAGATCAATGTGGGAAAAGTCAGGTCACTGGGATAAGTTTGGTGATGCTATGTTTACCACGCACTCAGAGAATCGTGACTACGCAATTAAGCCAATGAACTGTCCTGGCCATGTTCAGATTTATAAGCAAGGTCTTAAGTCTTATCGTGATCTACCGTTGCGCTTAGCTGAGTTTGGGTCGTGTCATCGCAATGAGCCTTCTGGAACACTTCACGGACTCATGAGGGTTCGAAATTTTGTTCAGGATGATGCTCATATTTTTTGCACAATCGATCAGATACAAGACGAAGTCTCTAAATTTATTGATCTTACGTTTAAAGTTTATAAACAGTTTGGTTTTGAAAACATTGATATTAAACTCTCAACCAGACCCGAAGAGCGAGTTGGCTCGGATGAAGATTGGGATAAAGCAGAAGCATCGTTGTCTGAAGCATTAGATGCAAAAGGAATCAATTGGGAGCTGCAAGAGGGGGAAGGCGCCTTTTATGGCCCTAAAGTAGAATTTGTTTTGAAAGACTGCTTAGATCGTGAATGGCAGTGCGGCACAATACAGGCCGACTTCTCCATGCCGGGCAGGCTTGATGCACAGTATATTGCTGAAGATGGCACTAAACAAGTACCCGTTATGCTTCATAGAGTAATCGTTGGCTCAATTGAGCGATTTACAGGAATGTTAATTGAACATTACGAAGGTGCATTTCCATCATGGCTTTCGCCAATTCAAGCCGTTATTCTTAATATTTCTGAAAAACAAGAAGAATTTAGTAAAAATGTAGAGAAGAATCTAAAAAAACAAGGACTTAGAGTCATTTCAGACTTGCGTAATGAGAAGATAGGCTTTAAAATACGCGAGCACTCGATGCAACGCTATCCTTATATTTTAGTTGTTGGTGATCGAGAAGTAGAAAATAACCAGGTGTCTGTTCGTCGAAGGGGTGGAGAGGATCTAGGTTCAATGTCTTTAGAGGCGTTGATTGAATTAATAAATCAGGAGTAATTATTAAAAGACCAAATAAGGTAACGACAAGGATTAACGAAAAAATTATTTCACCAACACTCAGAGTCATCAATGACAAGGGTGAACAACTGGGAGTCCTTAGTAACGTAGAAGCTCTTGAATTAGCAGTAAGCGTCGGTTTAGACTTAGTAGAAGTTTCACCAAGTGCAGATCCACCAGTTTGTCGTGTTATGGACTTTGGTAAGTTTCAATATGAATTAAAGAAGCAAAAGAACGACGCTAAGAAGAAACAGAAAAAAACTCAAGTTAAGATGATTAAGTATCGTCCAGGAACTGAGGAAGGAGATTATCAGATCAAGTTTAGGAACTTGACAAAATTTTTAGGAAACGGAGACAAAGTAAAGGTCGTTATTTGGTTTCGTGGACGAGAAGTGCAGCATAGAGAGATTGGTGCGCTTATGTTAGATAGAATTGAAAAGGATACTGAAGAATTTGCCGTTGTAGAGCAACGTGCAAAAATGGAGGGTCGCCAGCTTGGCATGATGCTAGCACCCATATCGAAGAAAAGTAAGGCGCCTGTCGCCCGAAAAATTGAACCCGAAAAGGGTGAAGGAGTAAATGATGCCGAAGTTAAAGACAAATAGAGGTGCTGCAAAGCGCTTCAAAAAGACCGCTAGCGGTCAGTACAAAAGTAAACACTCGCACTTGAGGCATATTCTGACCAAGAAGAGTACTTCTAGAAAACGCTCATTGCGTTCACCAGACTTCATTGAGAAGGCTGATGTTCCAATGGTCAAAAGAATGTTACCGTACAGCTAAACTAGGAGTATTACTATGGCAAGAGTTTCAAGAGGTGTGCAGGCGCACGCCAAACATAAAAAAATATTAAAGAAAGCCAAAGGTTACTATGGCGCTCGTTCAAAAGTCTATCGCGTTGCTAAGCAGGCGGTAATTAAAGCTGGACAGTATGCCTATCGTGACCGTCGTCAACGTCGTCGTCAGTTCCGTAGATTATGGATTGTACGTATCAACGCTGAGGCAAGGAATAATGGCTTAAGCTACTCACAATTTATCAATGGCCTTAATAAAGCTGGTGTTGAGATTGATCGTAAAGTTCTTTCTGATATTGCCATCTTTGATAAAGATGCCTTTGCAAAAATTGCAGATCAGGCAAAAACTGGTTTATCTGAGTAGTAAAATCTTACTAAAAGGCTGTAACTTAGGTTACAGTCTTTTAAACCGAATAACAAAGCAGGCATTTTGATTAAGAAGATTATCACCGACGCCAAGAAAGCTATAGCTGATGCTATGGACTTAAAGGCTCTTGACGATTCAAGAGTACTCTATCTGGGCAAGAAAGGTGCACTAACTGACCTATTGAAAGGATTGGGTAAGCTCTCTAAAGAAGAGCGTCCAGTCATGGGTGAGGCGATCAATGAAGCCAAAGTTCAAATTCAAAAGCTTTTAGAAAGTCGCAAGAGTGAGCTTGAAGAAATAGCTCTAACGAAACGACTTCTTGATGAAAAAATTGATGTCACGCTTCCAGCAAGAAATTTTGAAAAAGGCAGTCTACATCCGATTACTCAAACACTAAACCATATACAAGACATTTTCACAAAGGCCGGCTTTGAAATAGAAATTGGCCCTGAAATTGAAGATGATTTTCATAACTTTAGTGCACTAAATATTCCAGAGCATCACCCTGCAAGGGCAATGCATGACACGTTTTATTTTGATTCAAATACCGTTTTAAGGACCCATACATCACCCGTTCAAATTAGAACTCTAGAGAGTCAGCAGCCTCCCGTTCGAGTTATTGTCCCGGGCAAAGTGTACCGTAATGACTCGGATGTGACCCATACACCTATGTTTCACCAAGTAGAGGGCCTCATTGTAGACAAAGAGGCTTCTTTTTCTCAGCTCAAGGGTTTGTTGATTGACTTTTTAAGGGCTTATTTCGAAAAAGATGACCTTAAGGTTCGCTTTCGTCCATCATACTTTCCATTTACAGAGCCTTCGGCTGAGGCAGATATTGAGTGTGTAATCTGCGGCGGAGAGGGGTGCCGCGTTTGCAAGAAGTCAGGGTGGCTCGAAGTTCTTGGCTGCGGGGTTGTTCATCCAAACGTTCTAACTGCAGTGAACATAGATCCAAACGAATTTTCAGGACTGGCTTTTGGAATGGGCGTTGAAAGATTGGCGATGCTAAGGTATAGCGTCAACGACTTAAGATTATTCTTTGAAAACGATGTTCGTTTTTTAAATCAATTCTAGTGCAAAGGAATAAAGTATGAATATTTCAACTAGATGGATAAGAGAGTGGGCTAACCCAGACGTTAGTGATAGTGAACTTTCTGAGAAGCTAACTATGGCAGGTCTCGAAGTAGACAGGATTGCCCCCGTTGCCCCTCCATTTGAAGGCCTAGTTGTTGGCCATGTTGTTAATTGTGATAAGCATCCAAACGCGGACAAGCTGAGCCTATGTGAAATTGATATTGGTGATGGCAGCAATCTGCAAATAATTTGCGGCGCTCCTAATGTAAGAAAAGACTTAAAGGTCGTTGTTGCAACTGTTGGCTCGGTGCTTCCAAGTAAACTCAAAATTAAACGCGCAAAACTTAGAGGCGTTGAATCCAACGGTATGCTTTGCTCAGAATCAGAAATTGGCCTTTCAGAAAGCCATGAAGGGATTATAGAGCTAGATATGACTGCTACTCTTGGGGAGAATATTCGATCTGTTCTTGATCTTGATGATCAAATCATTGAGCTGGACATTACGCCTAACAGGGGCGACTGTTTCAGTGTGCTTGGTGTTGCAAGAGAGGTTTGTGTGAACTACAACCTATCAATGCCATCAACAAATTATAAGGCAGAGCAAAAAGGCTCCAGGTCATTTACTTCGAAAGTCGCAAATCCTAGTGAGTGTGCAAAATACCTAACAAGAGTCATTGAGGGTGTTGACAATAGCGCACAAACTCCAAAATGGATGGCTCAAAAACTATTAAGAGCCTCTCAGCAATTACATTCGCCCATAGTAGACATAACAAATTATGTGTTACTAGAGCTTGGACAGCCGATGCATGCCTTTGACTTAAAAACAATCAACGGTGACATTGAGGTTAGATCTGCACATAAAAATGAAAAACTTGAACTCTTAAATGGACAAACGGTTTCATTAACTGAAAAAACCCTGGTCATAGCTGATGAAAAATCAGCAATTGCAATTGCTGGAGTTATGGGCGGAATGAAGACTGCTACTCTTGAAAATTCATCTGATATTTTATTTGAGAGTGCCTTTTTTGATCCAATATCTATTGCAGGTATAGCAAGGTCATATGGGCTTCATACTGAAGCTTCTCTGCGTTTTGAAAGAGGGGTGGATTTTAATATTACTCGCCAGGCTTTAGAGAGGGCGACTGAGCTAGTTCTTGAGATTTGCGGCGGAAAGGCTTCAAAAATTAATGAGTGCGTTGACTCAAAATCACTACCAGCGCTAGAGCCAATAGACATTTCTAATGATAAGATTTCAAAGGTGCTGGGTTTTGATCTAGAGCCGTCATGGATTGAGTCTAAGTTTAAGTTTCTTGAATTTGATTTCACAGCGAATAGTGATAAGTCATGGACCATTAAACCGCCAAGTTTTCGTTTTGATATTCGAATTGCTGCGGACATCATTGAAGAGTTAGCGAGGCTATATGGATACGATAAAATTCCAGTTCAAAGACTCTCGATTGATGCCAATATATCAGCGTCATCTCAAGCGAAAATTAGCTCTAATGAGTTTTCAAATTCTCTGGTCAATAGAGGCTATAAAGAAGTCATTACTTACAGCTTTATCTCTCACGAGATGCATGAGCTTGTTGACCCCAATGCTGCAAAAATATTATTAAAAAACCCTATCTCTGATGATATGGCGGTTATGCGCTCAAGCCTATGGCCTGGACTAATTCAAACTGCTAAGTCAAACATCAGAAGAGGCCATCATAACGCAAGATTCTTCGAATTAGGTCAATGCTTTTCAGGAACTTCAGTTGCAGACCAAGTTCAAAAAATTGCTGGAATTATTTGTGGCAACCGTTACGATTCTCAGTGGAGCGAAAACGAAAGAGAGGTTGATTTTTTTGATGCAAAAGCGGATGTCCAGGCGCTATTATTTCATAGCAAGAATGAATACACCTTTGAAGCAGCCGAGCATCCTGCCCTTCAAATGGGACAGACAGCTAAAATTATTAAAGATAATAAAATTATTGGCTGGCTTGGCGCACTATCACCTAAAATTCAAAAGTCACTATCAATGCCAAATTCTTTTCTTTTTGAGGTTAATCAAAAGGACATTGAGCAGGGTGAAATTTCATGCTATGAGCCTTTTTCATCTTTTCAAGCATCGCAAAGGGATATTGCAATTGTGGTATCTAAAGAGATCACTGCCGATCAACTTATCCATTCAATCAGGTCTTTAAAACAGGACGACCTAGTTGACGTTAACTTGTTTGATGTCTATGAAGGTGAGCATATCGATGAGGGCAGTAAGAGCGTTGCTTTGAACCTTACCTATCAATCGATAGAAGTTACATTAACTGATGAACAATTGGCCGAAAAAGTTAGTAAAATAGTGGCTCACTTAGAATCAAAATTTTCCGCTAAACTTAGATAAAAAATATGTCCCTTACCAAACAAGATATTGCCAACACCCTCGTTAAGAAAACCGAGCTAACACAAACTCAAGCGTTGGCATTAACCAATCAGTTTTTTGACCAAATTATTGAAACTCTTAAAACCGGTGAAGAGATTAAATTATCAAGCTTTGGTAATTTTGTAGTACGAGAAAAAACGGCGCGACCTGGAAGAAATCCAAAAACTGGCGAAGAGGTTATGATCAGTGCTCGAAAGGTTGTAACGTTTAAGGCTGGCCCTAAGCTAAAGTTAGCAACGCAGCTCGGTAAAAAGTAAGTCTAGTCGCTTATTGCGATCATAAATCCTTTTAATATTGGAATGACGCTTAGCATGACAAGTTGCTGAGCATTTTCATCAGCTGTCTTTCCACTCGCAACTCTTTTCTTGAGTAGAGGTGCATAGTCATCATCGATAGAAAATGATACAAATAATAGCTCCTTGTTATCATCAGACGCGCCATCATTTTGAATCATCTCAACGTCATAAATTGAATTTGGCGCCTCCGTTTGCTTGTTAACAAAAAGAATGGTCTCATTGAAGTGTAGAAAAAACCTTTGAGCAGGACAGCTTGAAGATTTTTTAAGCTCTAACTCGCCTTCTGACATAGCTCCTGCTATTTGGTCATAGTGCTGCTCGGTTAGTCTTACATATCTGGTATCAAGGTAATCACCAAGATCATTGTCACCTTCGTATTCTTTAATATATTGGATTAACTCTTTGAGCATAAATTGGTAAATGAGAAAAGTAAGTTGGAATTTTATCGAAAAACCACTACAAAGTTGAGTCAAAAGTATATTAATTGAGCGATTTATTACTCATTTAAATTAGATACTGTCTAATTATTGCTTTAGTATATTTTTGTCATACTGTATCCTACGCGTTAGATTAATTATAGAAAAGTAAAAAAATGGCAGACCAGAAATACTTTTATCAAGATGGCTATTCAGCTCAAGAAGAAAAAAAATTAAAACGCTATGAAGAGTGGGCTCAGAAATCTCTAGAAGAAGTTAAAGAGGGAGTCATTAATGGCTCGTTAAATGAAGAGCAATACGGCGCTTTTTCAATAGAGTTTTGGAAGGATGAGTCTCTTGTATGGACATGCTTAGAGGCAGAGCATGATATTGAGATAGTTTTCAGCCATGTCCGTAAGTTTTTATGGCGCGACAAAGAGTTTGTTCTCGTCGCCATGAGTGAAAGATGGTACTACCCTATGACAAGTATAGAATTTCAGGACCAAGAATTTAATTACTTTGACTACATTCATGAATCCCTAAAGAGTGATGGGGATGTTGTTAGTGCTTTTAGTAAATTAAAGAATCTTGAAACTTCGTGATACTAAAACTCAGTACATAGGTTTTTTTTGTTATTTTTTTATTCTGAGCTTAGATAAGAATAAAATTATTTCATTGCCATTTTAAATTATTAGGGAGAGTTAAATGAAAAAATTAAAGTCAAACTATTCATTCAAGGAGAGGGCTTTAATTAGCTTTTCATTTTGGCCAACACTTTTTATTGGCATTGCTTTTGGATTGAGCATTAGTCTTCTATTAATTAATACTTCATATTCTTTTAATTACTTATCAATGTTAATTACCAATTCAATTATAGTTTTGGTAATTTTAGGAGTGGTAACAAGAATTATTAGTATTTTTTACTGGAAAAAATATAATTGGACATTTAAGTCTGACCTTAAGTAAGTTGACTATTATTTACTTATAAGTCAAAAGAAGAATTACCTATAAGTGGGTTTATATAAAATTTCTTTTTAAAGAAAAATTAATAGCTCAAAATGAAGTATTTTATTAAAAATTTATTTCTATATAATTGATTTTTTATTATTTTTTAATATTTTTAATTATGAAATTTAAAAAAATATTATTACCCATAACCCTTTTAATTTGTTCTCTAGGAATTATAAGTCCAGTTAATGCTGACTTTAATGATGGATGGATTGCTTATACTAATGGTGATTTCAAGTCTGCCTCAAAACAATGGCGACCTCTTGCAGAAAAAGGAGACGCAAAATCACAAACGAATTTAGGCATTTTGTACTTTAATGGTAAAGGCGTGCTTAAAGATTATAAGCAGGCAGTAGAGTTATTTAAAATGGCTGGTTTACAAGGAGAGGCTGAAGCCCAGTTTATCCTTGGTAAGATTTATATTGAAGGCGACGGTGTGAGCAGATCGTTTAAGAATGCAAAGTTTTGGGTAAGTTTGGCGTTTGAAAATGAATTTGATGGCGCTGAAGCTCTTTGGAATGACTATAAGTTATGGAAATACTAGCTTAATCAGGCTTAAATTTACCAATAAAGCTTTAAAACAAACTGAATAGATTAAAGCCACTAAAAAGAGTAATAAATAGCCCTAAAGACAAAAATGGGATAAAGGCTGTCTCTATTTCTTTTTTTGAAAATAAGTTATAGATTGCAGGTAAAAAGGCCAGTAAGGCCGCTAAAAAAATTGCTGATACGCCTAACTGAATTCCAAGTAAGCCCCCAATAACACCCGCAATTGGCATATCTCCCTCTCCAAGGGCGCGCTGAGTTTCTAGTTCTTTGTTGCCGGTAATTTTTGCTTTAATATTTTGAATATAAAAGGTTATTATGAGCTCAAGTAAAAATAGTCCTCCTGTAAACATCAAGACGCTAATTATGTCTCCAACAACAACAGCAAGAATTACAGCAATAATTAGGAGGTAGTCTGGAACTGCTCTATATTTCAGATCAATAAAAGACAACACAATAAGCGTATAGAAAAGAGCAATTATTGCTATCAATTCCCAGTTCAACAAAAAAATTGAGTAAATCGTTAGTGTAACTATTGCAGTTATTATTTCAACAATGGGGTAAATGATTGAGATTGATTCAGAGCAGTTTGAGCAGCGACCTTTAAGAGCTAGATAAGAAAATACGGGAATATTTTCATACCACTTGATGCCATTATTGCAATGGGGGCAGGCAGAGCCTAAAGGGTTGACTAAGGATATGCTTAATGGAAGTCGATGAATCAAAACATTTAGAAATGAACCAAATACAAGACCAATTAACAGAATAATTAAATATATTATCATCTCAACTATTTTAACTTAGAACGGTTTTTTTTAAGGAAATATTAATAGCTCAAAATGAGGGATTTTATTAAAAAAGCTATTTCTATATAATTGTTTTTTTATTTGATAAGATTTATGTGGAGTAGTTTGTGAACGAAATCATTCAAAGATATATTGAGCAATATAAATTTTCTGATATTCATCTTAAGGAAAACCAGCCAATAATGCTGCGAGTTAATGGTGATATGATAACCCCTGAAGAGGATATTATTTCATCCTCAGAGCTTAGACTATTTGCTAATGAATCACTTACTGAGGGTCAATTAGCACACCTTACAGAGGTTCGTGATGTCGATCTTGCAATTGTGGTAGGCGATTATCGTTTTCGAGTAAATTTTTTCTATACTTCAGATGGGCTGTCTGCAGTTTTAAGAAAAATTGAAACGGACATTCCTGCAATGTCTGATCTAAACCTGCCTTATGTAATTCAAGAGATTGTTGACAAGCCAAATGGCTTGGTTCTTATTACTGGCCCAACTGGCTCAGGAAAGTCGACAACACTGGCATCAATCATTGATGCGATTAATGCCAGTAGACCAGGTCATATTTTAACAATTGAAGATCCTATTGAATACATTCATCATTCAAAAGAGTGCTCTATATCTCAGCGTGAAGTTGGAAGAGATGCCAAATCATTTGCTACTGCTCTTAAGGCCTCACTTAGAGAGGATCCAGATGTTATTCTTGTTGGAGAGCTGCGTGATCTTGAAACGGTTCAGTTAGCAATTACTGCTGCAGAAACTGGACACCTTGTATTTGGCACGCTTCATACTTCTGGGGCCCCCAATACCATTAACCGTCTTATTGACGTTTTTCCAGCTGCACAGCAGGGCCAGGTTAGGTCTCAGCTTGCTGAATCATTAAGGCTGGTTGTTACTCAGCAATTAGTTAAAACAGCTGATGGCAATGGAAGAGTTGCTGCATTTGAGATTATGGTTTGTAATCATGCTGTCAGGAATCTTGTGAGGGAAGGAAAGATTTTCCAGATTGCAGGTGTTATGCAAACGGCAAGAGGGGAGGGTATGGTTACTATGAACCACTCTGTGGAAGAGCTTGTTTCCTCTGGAAAAATTAATTACGACGATGTTGAGCTAAGAGAATAAATAGTGAGACCTGCAATTACGCTTATTGAACTCCTAATTGTTATTGCTTTAGTTGGAATTATTGCAGGTACTGGCTGGCCAACTCTTACTGGATGGAATTGTAAACAAGAGCTTCGTAATGAATTTGAGTCATTAAATAATGTTTTTGAAAAAGCACGTGTAGAGGCAATCAATAGAAATAAAATGATTCTTGTGCAGCCAAATAAAAGTCTACCAACCAATGGCGCTACTTATTCTGTATACCTTCTTGATAATAAAATTTGCAGTGCGACGCAGGGTCGACAATCATTATCAAATATTATTCCAAACTTAACTATATCAGATAAATATAAACTGCTTGGTGCTGCCTTCCAATGTTTTGATGCAGATGGCAGTGCAACAGCGAGCCAAGCAACTCAGGTTCACCAAATTCAAAGAACTTGCTCTGGTCAAACCCATAGTTATCAGACTTTAGTTTTTGGCGCTACAGGTTTGTTTGAAAAGAAAGTTTTTTTTGCTGGCACTACAGGCTTCCTGGATTTATAAAGCTGACAAGGTTATGAAAAATAATAAAAACGCATTTACTCTTATTGAAGCGCTGGTTTCAGCAGCTATCACTGCAATTGGTTTTGCCGGGGTTTATGGACTCGTTGCAACTTCAAATACGGTTATGAGCGATACCATAGATAAAGAAAAACTCAAATTTCAAAATACAGAGATCATTGAGTCTATAGGAGCTGATCAGGCTAATATTATGCAGTATCACGGCAAAGATTTAAGCAATTGCACGGCTCTTACTACAGCTACAGGAAAAGATGATCAGCTTATAAAGCTTAAAAATTGGTGCAGTAAAATAAATGGTGAAGTAGGCACTAAGAGGGCAAATGATAAGCGCATTATCCGAGTCGAAAAGAAGCAAGTTGGGTCAAACTTTGTCTATATAGTTTCACTAGAGTTTAACGGAAAAAATGATAAAAAATCAGTCTTCATGAAGCAGGTGTTTTATGCGCCATAATAAAAAAGCCTTTACCTTGGTTGAAATGTTGGTTGCTCTTGCAGTTAGTGCGGTCATAGTTTCAGCGACCTATGCTTCATTTGAGCTCATTAAAAACCAATACAAAAAAAATATAGATGTCACTCAGCTTCATACATCAGGAAGAGCTATCATGCAGGTTCTCGAGCGTGAAATTCGCATGGCTGGTTATGAATTTCATGATGGTAATGGTGTCATGACGTATGGAACTATTATTGGACCCCTTGTTATAACTGATAGCGGGAATAAGTGCTGTGATGAAGTAACAATAATTTATGATGAAGTTACGGATACTTTAAATGCCCAAGGCGTTGTAACTTCGAGCATAGTAGATAGAATTAAAACCAGGTTCTGGACTGAGGCCCATTCCAGCTCAAAGCGGGGAAGTCGTTTTCGCCTTTACAAGAGAAGAACTGTTCTTGGTACAAATAACGCAATTCTTGCAACTCCTAGAGTTGGAGCTAAAGAGGTCATGGCCGATTATATTGAGGATTTGCAGCTTATTAATACCTCCGGTAAGGAGTTCCTTTATGGTGTAGGCCGAGCTTATGTGCATAAATATGATACATCCACTTATAAGTGGGTTGAAAGTTTTGCTATTGGTTATTCTCAGCACATAGGTGCTATGGATATTGGTTCTGATGGCAAACTTTATTCGGTGGTTGCAAAAAATGGTCCAAATAGCATTCAAATTGTCAATCTTGATGCGCAAACAGCCACCTTTATAGATCCACCAGGAGGTAACAATAGGTTTAACCCAGGTTTAGGATTTGGGCCAGATGGAAGTCTTTATGTTAATGCTGGGAGTAGTGAAGTTGATGTATATGACATCTCAACTAAGCAGCTTTTAAGAACTGAAGCTAATCCTAATTCTTCGATAACTAATTTAACTAACGGCAGGATTGATGTAAGTGCGAGTGGACAAGTGTGTCAAGTGCCATTTGGGACACCAACTATTAATTGCACAAATCCTACAATGAGTATGGGCAGATCTGGGCCCTATAATATAGTTAAGTTTGATACTCAAGGAAGAGTCTATGCCACTAAAGACTCTACGGGAACAGATATTGATGTTTTTAATGTAAGTACTGGTGCTTATATAGACAGTATTAAGGTAGGGATTAATGGCCAATCAGGAAGTAGCAATACTCATGGTTTGGCAAATCTTTCTAATATAAAAAAACTCTCTACCGTAAATATTGTTTTGAGTTTAAGAACAAAAGAAAAATATGGCAAGAATAGACAAATTAACAAAAAAACTTATCATGCTGGAAACTTTATCTTTAGTAAGAATGACCAATATGCAAGAGATGTCTTTTCATCGACTGTTGCAGTGAGGAACTTGTAATATGAATACCCCTTTAAATTCAGGCAATCGCAAAGGATTTATTATTGTTATCTCGCTAACCTTGATGCTAGTGATGATGACAATGGGTATTGGGCTTTATTATTCATCTAAACAATCCGCAGAGCTTGTTGGTGCAAATGTTACCAAGGCAGATTCTTTTTACTCTGCAGAGAGCTGTATTGCTGAGGCTAGGTTATGGCTGAAGGTTCAATCTGCTTCTGGAGCGCCATGCAAAAATACTGCTGCTGGAACAATATGTCATTCTATTTCGAGTGCACAAATGAGTAAGTGGCAGTTAGCTGCGGAAAGCCAAACCTTTAAAAATAGATCAACAAACCAGCTCTATCAATGTAGCATCGCTTTATTAGGGAGGCTTGCTTATGAGGGCGGTGAGGGCGTTGGTTTTGATGTTGGAGAGGGGAGCGGTTATGGCTCTGCTGCAACACAAACCAAATATATGTATAGGATTAGGTCAAAAGGAAGCTTGAATTCTAATTCCGGAATGCATAATTTTTTAAGTCAAGTTGAAGTTATTGATTCAATGATTTTTTAATCTATAGAATAAAAATGAAAAAAAATAAGATATTAATTGTAGTTTTGCTAGCTCAGCTATTTTTTATAGGGAGTGTGCAGGCGGCATGTGATTTGCAATCGTTTCGTTTTGGGATTTCTCACAAAGCTCTAATGGATAAATTAAAGCTCGATGATTTCTATGTGATGCCTAAGATAGTTGGCGCCTCTAAACAGGAAGTTTATGCCCCTGGAGAGAAGGTCTGCAAGAATGAAAAGAGCTTTGAAGGAGCTGGAATTGAGTTTGTGCTTCTTTATGACAAGCTCGTTGAAATACAAATCAGCAAATTATCAGAAAGCCCTTCACTGGTTAACTGGGCGGAGTCTGTTTTTGGGGTAAAGCCTGACAAGCCAACTAATTTTTATGATTCAAAGCCAAATGCTCAATGGCTTTGGGTAGATCCAAAAAGCGTTGTTTATTATTCAATTGAGCCAGATGCCAACTCACTCCTAGAGATGGTAGTCATTCAATCACGAAACCATCAGTCTTACTTTAGTAAGTTTGGTAAAGAGCAAGAGGAGCAATAAAAAATGAAAAAAATTAGTTTATTATTTAGCTCACTCTTACTATTAACTACTTTTAATTCTGAAGCAAAGCAGCCCCCACCTGGAACTGGAGTGGCAGATGTTAAGGCGAATATTTACCTTATGCTTGATAATTCAGGCTCAATGGGGTTTGAGGTTCGTGGAAGATCAAATGATAAATTAAGCAGGCCTAGAGATGTTGCTATTGATTTGCTTGGTAATATGTATGTGACTGAGTACACAAACCATCGAGTCAAAAAATTTGATTCTACTGGGACTTATTCCAAATCTTTTGGAGGTTCCGGAACTTCAAATGGTAAGTTTCAAAATCCAAACTTTATAGTTACTGACTTTAATAACAATGTTTATGTTAGTGATGCCACTCAGCGAATCCAGAAATTTAATAGTGAGGGTGTTTGGCAAAAAACTTTCAACCTTTCATCTATTGCTAGGGGCCTTACAATTGATTCATCGAACAACCTATATGTGAATTCAGACACTTCTATTTTTAAGTATGATGTTAATGGCACCCAAACTGCAGTGGTCACGGGTCAATCTAGCCTAAAGGGGATTGATTGGTATGGGGGTTTTATTTATGCACTTGAAAATGGCACCAAATCTTTCAAAAAATTTAATGCTTCGTTAGTCCTTCAGTCTACTCAAGCTACTCCAGGTATTCCAACTTCGTATGATATTAAGGTCACCTCTAAGGGTATCTATATAAGTACTGGAGCTAATACTAAAATTCATAAGTATGCACTTTCCAATATGGCATGGATTAAGTCATGGGATGCCTATTCAGCATCAGACTCAAGTAAAAGTTCTTTTAATACCTATGGTTTAGGTGGAAGCGCTACTGGCGATATTTTTGTAGCTTCTTATAGCAAAGATATTGTTGTAAAATTTAACTCTGAGGGGCTGTCTCAGGATAGATTTGGTGAAAAGGTTCGATTGATGCCGCTGGCAATGAAAGTTATTAAAAATATTGTCAGCGATACAGAGTTAACAGACGGCGCAAACTTTGGCTTGCAGATGTGGAATACAAGGCCAACACAAAGGGTCAATATAAGCCCAGCTGGAGCCGGAACAATTCAAAAAAGTTTGGATATTAATAATGCAGCTTATCAGTGCCATATACAAAATGGGCCTTGTTGGTATTCTCCTGGAGGCGGTACTGATATGAGAAGAGCTATGCAGGAGGCAAGTGACTACTTTAAGGGTGCTAAAAGTCCGATCGATCCTGCTGCCGGTTGCCAGAAAAACTTTTTAATTGTAATTAGTGATGGCGAATGGCAAAACGAATCTCAGGCAAATGCAATTGCAACAGATCTTCTTGCCAGTAAAAATATTCAAACCATTGTTATAGGTTTTGGTTCAGCTGTAGGTGTTGGTTCAAGGTCGCATGCCAGATACGTAAGTCTAGCTACAGCAGGTGGAACGTTTCCAGAGTCGCCATTGTACTCAGAGAACTATCAGCACTTGTCTGAGTCCTTAGCGCGCTATATTAGCTCAGCAATATCCTCTAAATTAACCTTCTCAGCCCCAGTGATAATGCCTAATATTGCTAGCGGAGACCATATCTTCCAATCAACTTTTACTTATGAGCAGGATCATCAGTGGAAAGGCCGACTAGCAAAATATGCGCTAACAGCTTCGGGCGCTGTTGGCGCTCTTAAATGGGATGCGGGAGCTAAGCTAAACGCTAAGAGCGAATCTAGCAGAAATATTTGGACAGTCGCAAACCATTTTGGTCTTAGTACTTCGATTAATAACTTTAGCCTATCTAATCTTGCTAATTTGAAAGACGCGTTATGGGAGGGTAGTGGGGAAAGTCCAACGGACCTGAAAGCAACGAATTTAATTAATTTTGTGCGCGGTATTGATGCTTATGATGAGAATGCGAACAATAATAAAACTGAAAAACGCTGGAAGCTCGGTGATGTCTACCATTCAAGGCTTGTAGTCGTTGGACCGCCAAAATCAAAAACTACAAGCGCAGCAACAAAATCAAATACAGAGGCATATTATCGTGATCAAAATGGCTACTCTAGCTTTAAGAGTGGAACTAGTTGTGGTACCAATTGTGGGGCGCGTAAGGAGGTTGTATATGCAGGAGCAAATGATGGCATGCTTCATGCTTTTGATTCAGAAACAGGCGAAGAGATGTGGGCGTTTATTCCACCAACAATGCTCCAGTCCTTGGACAAAATGATTTCATTTTCGGCAAATAAAACTAATAGTATTTATGGAGTGGATGGCTCGCCGATTGTTAAGGATATATTTTATGACAATCGTTGGCGAACAGTTCTGCTTTCTGGAATGGGTCTGGGAGGAAATGGCTACTTCGCGCTAGACATAACTAATCCATCAATTCCTTCATTTTTATTTGCTTTTGAAAATCAACCCTTAAATAAAAAGATTTATCATTGGGACTCCTCTGGAACGAGAATAGAAAGGGGGTATGCGATTAGTATCAGTCCCGAATATGATTATTCAAGATTAGGGGATTCTCTTTCTACTCCAGTAATTGTAGCTATGCCTAATGGAACAGATACAAAATGGGTGGCTGTTTTTGGCGCTGGTTACTCAGCCACAGATAACACTATTGGATCTTCTATTTTTGTTGTTGATCTTGAGGACAGTGGAAAGATTTTGCAGAGAATTGATTTAACGGATACTGGGTCCGATAATATTACGAACTCAATGCCTGCTGATCTGGTTGCTATTACCCCAGACACGACCAGTATTGCAAAGTATAGAGGCGCTATGATTTATGGGGCTGATGTTGAGGGAAAGCTTTGGAAACTTAATCTAACTAATACGGGCACCCTGTATGAATTTACATCACTTTTTACTGCAGATGCGACGTTAGCAAATGATCGTTTGGAGTTTTTTCAGGTAACTCCTGGTATGGGGGCAGATGGCAATTTATGGGCTTTTTATGGCACAGGTAATCAAAAAGATTATCAGCGGATTTCGAGCGACATTCAAAATAGAATTTTTGCTTTAAAAGATAAAAATTTTCCAAACTATTTAGCTGTTAATGGTCAAACCCCTAACTCATCTTCACTAGCAAATGCAGCTAATGCATCGTGCCCAACTGGTGCTGAGTTAGGTTGGTATGACAACCTAGGCGCTAGTGAAAGGATAACTGGAAAATTAGGTCTTTATAATTCAAAAATCTATGCGACCAAATATGTTCCTAAACAGGGGCAACTATGTTCTCCTGGGTCTGCCTCTGTTAGTGAGCATGCTATGGCATGTGGAAGTAAAGACAGAGAAATACTGTTAGGAGATGGCATTGCTACCGGAGTAGTAGTTTATAAGGATAAAATCTATGTTGGTATCGGCGGCTCTGGCTCTGTTGATGTGAAGGATGAACAAGGTAATGTTGTTGGTAAGAGACAAGGCAATATAATTACAATAGAGCCGCCATCGGGCGGAGCTGGTGGTGGTGGAGTTATTACGCAAGAGTCATGGAGGGAAATTTTTTAATTTAAATTATTGAAAGATTTGTGTCTTTAAATTAACTGTTAATCATTAAGCAGTTGAAGGGATTGATGCAGCTGAATTCTCTGGAATAAGAATCAAATTTAAAAACATTAATTTAAAACTATTGAATTAATGTTTCTTAATGAACTATTACTAAGGATCAAAAAAAACCACTGTTCAATCCGGGTTTATTAATAACCTTTAAAGGTATATTTGCTAACAGGAAGTTCTACTTAAATATTTAAAAAAACAAAACAAAACAAAATTATCTAGTCTTGCTTTACTTGATGAAATTTTCATTCAAGAAAATGAGTATTGGCAGGAACAATGAATTATAAAAAAATAATAAAATCAATTGTAGGGTATCTCAGTAAGCTTACGGTTGAACAAGAAGATGTTGTTGGTGTTGATATAACTCCAAACTGTATACGAGTAGCACAGTTATCTTCAGCTAAGAAAAAATGGACCTTAACCAAGGTTGGTTATAAATACATCGATGGTGGCTCAAATTATTCAATTATTGAAAGCCCTGAGGGCTATGTTAATAAACTTGTTCAGCTTATAACAGCCAGTAAAATTAAGACCAAGAATGCTGCAGTTTCGATTCCTGTTAGCAGTGCAATAATTAAAGTAGTTCCACTTCCGCTGATGACAGATGAGGAGTTAAATGTAGCCATTGCATCAGACTCTCTCTGGGAGAATGCGGTACAGCTGGCAGACAACCTAGAAGACTATTCTATTTTTTGGCAGGTGCTAAAGAGAGATACTGCTGAAAATCAAATGCATTTATTATTCGTAGCATCTAAATTAGATGATATTGATAATTACCTTAACATTGTAAGGCAGGCCGGCCTTAACCCAGTCGTTGTCGATGTTCGCTGCTTTGCAACTCGAAATGCTCTTGCACTAAGATCTGACTTAACCAAATCGGATTCCCCTGTTGCTATTGTTGAGTTTGGAGCGTTTGAAAATTATATTTTAATTCTTCATAAGGACTCACCATTCATTTCTGATATATATTTGTCCGAGAAAGATAGAAACACTCTGATGGATCAAGATTCCACCGACGAGCAAATGATGGGGATAAGTAATCGTTTCTCAATGCAGGTTAACCAAATGATTTCCTCGTACACTGCAAAATATAAAACGCAGCCAATTGAAACCTTGCTGATCTCATCATCAATGCCAAATATTCAGAGAACTGTTGTAAATTTTAATGAAGCGCTTCCTAAAATCAATGTTGAGGTTTTTGACTCATTACTGAATGTAGAGGTACCTGAAAATTTACAAGAAAAATCATCTGCCGAACTCAACAGCTCAATATTCTCATCTGCCTTAGGTTTGGCCACAAGAAAATTAGATGTCTTTGGCTATTATGAGTATGTTACAGGCACAAATAACATTAACCTATTGCCCAATAGGGATAGCGTAAAAAACCAAGAAAAAATGAAATTCTTGTCACGTTGGGGCGTAGTTATATTTGCAGTTTTTGTGGTTGCATTTGGGTTATGGAATTTTCTTGCTAGTGGAACTGAGGTTGATAGAGTCGATAACCTCATGATTGAATATAACGAGCTAGAGCCTATAAGAGCAGAAAAACAAATTATATTTGAAGATTTAAATATTAAAAAACAATCACTTGAAACTATCTTAAATGCTACAAGCAATTTAACTTCAAACCAAAGGTTTATGTACTCAGTATTGGTTGGTATTAATTCTGCAATTCCAGGTAATTCTTTAAAATTAACTAAAATTGATTACAGTGGTGCTAGTGATATTGTGATTAGTGGTATTTCATCAAATGATGGGAGTATCTTAAGCTTTATAGATAACCTAGCCATAATTGATGTAATTGATAAAGCTTCACTATCAACCATGTCTGTTAAAACTGTATCGAATCAAGAAGTTAAGTCATTTGTTATTAAAATTATTTTAATTGAGCAAGAAACTATTGACTCAAGGGGAAAAGATAATGGCGCTTGATATGAATGTTGATGTGGGCTCTCTAATCAAAGGTCTTTTTTCAAAGAAAGATGCAAAAGAAGGTGCTGAAAGTGCCCCTAACCCGCATACTAAAACAATACTAGTAGTTGTTGCTGTCTTTGTTTTTATTACCTTGTATGTTTATTTTGTATACCTTCCAACGAAAGAAGATTTAAGAATTAAGAATAATAAAATATCTCAAATTGAATCTATTAAATTTGAAATTAATGAGCTTTCAGTGAATATTGAGCAAATTCAAAAAGATCTAAAAATAGCTCAAGCCGAGTATGAAAGGCGCTCTACTTTATTTTATACTAACAAAGAATTGGAAGATCTTTATGGTCAAATCAGCTTACTTGCTATGAAAAATAAGTTGACTATAACTAAAATTGAAAAGGGTATTGAAAAGCCGATTTTTTCAGATGGTAATTGTGCAAATAATTCCATGGGCAATGAAGATGAGATTATTGATGAAGAGCAGTTTATAGATGAAGAGCAGTTTATAGATGAAGAGATGGAAGGAGCGGGGCAGCTTCAACAAGTCGGATATTATGATTTTTCTGTCAATCTTGAAATCACTGGGAACTATTCGCAGTTCACTAATTTCAGAAATGGCTTAGCACAACTCAACAAAATTATGAATATAAACAAAGAGTCAATTGTGGTTGGGTCAGAATCAAAAGGTGGTGACGTTAAAGTTGTAATGATAATTGCAACATATCGTCTTCCTAAGAATGAGGCAGAACAATGTGCAGATCCAACAGTTGAAATAAATGAAGAGGAATTCTAATGAAAACTAAATTTGTAAGTGTCTTATATTTAATATTATTATTGGCATCATTGGCTAGTATTTCTTATGCAGCAGAAAATGCATTTGGCTCGCTTCCTTCGACTAATAATAATTCATCCCAAGGGAGTAGTTTATCGAGTGAGCCGATAGATCAAAGCCTTCACCCACTTCTTCAAAACGCAATTAGATCAAATACTATAATTGGTATTATGATCTCCCCATCGATGAAAACTGCTTTCATAAGGACGTTAACTGGCGATGAATACTTTGTGAGAATTGGAGATAAGCTAGGTAACGCAAATGGGTCAATAACAGGTATTAATTATGAAGGAATTGAGGTAACTGAAGATAGTAACGTTACATCTCTAGCTGTAAGGAATAGGAGTGTTTCAAATGCAAATTCAGAGTAATAAATTAATATTAGGACTACTAGTAATTTTTCTGTCATCTTGTGTGCCATTATCTGGCCAAACATTTCCATCATCTGACCTCAATAAAGGTGCTTTATTAGAGATTAATCAGGGTTCTTTATTAATCGATTCAGAAACTTTTATTGCAGATAGCAAAGAGCAGGTTAAAAATTCTGCTGAGACTGGTCCAGTTTTAGATTCTGATGCTGCTTCATATAATATTACAAAAGCAACAAATAGAAGACAAATTGATAAAGAAGAGAAAGAAAATATACTTGTTGCGGACCAAATAGCAGATAGTAATGCTATTTTTCCTATAACAGTAAATTTTGATAATATCTCAATTCATGATATGGCAATAATGTTTTCTGGCGCAACTGGTGTGAATATTTTAATAGGAGATGAAGTTAAAGGTGAAGTCTCTGCAAAACTTGAAAATGTGCCTTGGGATAGTGCCCTTGATTCAATTCTAAAAATTAAAGATTTAGCTAAAAGCGTAGATCCTGTTGGGAATATCATACGTATCCATAGTCGAGAGAATATTGTAGCCCAGGAAGCATTTGCTCTTGCGAGCGTTGCAACAGAGAGGACATTAAGACTATCTCAACGTAGTCTTGAACCTCTTTATACTGAAATCTTTAAGTTGTACTATACAGATGCCAGTACTATCAGCAAAGAAATCCAAAGTATTCTTAATGGCTCGTCTAGTGAAGCTGAAGAGGGGACAAGTTACGGTATCGAGATTACTATTGATGAAAGACTTAATTACATAATCGTTAAGGCAACCAAAGAAGAGTTAGATTTAATTGAAACATTAATCGCTGAATTAGATGTAAGAATAAAACAAATTTTAATTGAAGCCTTTATTGTTGAGGCTTCAGAGAGCTTTGGTCAGGGTCTTGGAGCAAAATTTGGAATTACTGGGCCTGACGCTAATATCTTAGGACTTAGAGATGAAGGTAGCACTGATACTGTTGATGTAACTGGTTTGTTTGAGAATCAAGGAACTATTAATGGAAATTTGCTGGGATTAGTCCTAGGAACTTCCACTAAAAATTTAGCGATTGAATTAAAAGCAGCAGAAAGCAAGGGTATTACCAAGGTTCTATCGAACCCAAGAGTATTTACACTTGACGGGCAGAAGGCAGAAATTAAACAAGTAGATGAGATACCGTATACATTAGTTGAAGATGGAGTGGCGACGCTTGCGTTCAAGGATGCAGGGATCACATTGGAAGTAACGCCAGTGCTTGTGGGTGACGGGAATATCATCCTTACAGTTGAAGTTGAAAAATCAACCGCTGATCAAACTCAATCTGAACCATCAATAAACAAAAGCACGATCACAACAAAATTACTAGTTCAAGATCAAACTATTGTTGTAATTGGTGGGGTGTTTACACAAGATGTCCAAGATTCAAGATCTCAAACTCCAGTATTAAGTGACCTTCCTTTAATTGGAAATCTATTTAAAAAAGTAGATAAAAAAGAAGTTCGAAAAGAGATCCTAATTTTTCTTGCTCCTACCATAATTTAATACATTATTCATATGGCGACTCTCGGTATACCATTAGAATCAGCTGAGCAAATTGCTAGCTTACTTCATAGCAATAGTTTGATAAGTGAGAGTGACTTAAAAAGCGCTATGGTTTCGAGTGATGAGGGTGAGAAGTGCTTGATTGAAACCCTTATTGATTTTAGATTTACGGATGAAAAGACCATTGCTAATGCCATCTCAAGTAGTTATGACATTGAGTTCTTACCCAGCCTTGTTACAGAAAATATAGATTTTTCTACTTCTGATATATTACCTAAAAAATATATAACTGAAAATAGAATAGTCCCAATTAGCATTCATGGGCACACTTTAGATGTCGCTATCTCTGAGCCATCTGCACTCAATCAAATGCAAAGTATTGCGTTGCTGACAGATAAGAAGGTTAACCCTTATCTGGTAACTATCAGTCAAATCACTAAAATTTTAGATAGCTTTAACACGATTGATCCATCATCGGCGTCAGCTCCAAGAACTCCGAAGCCTTTAAAAACAAATAGCTCCAACCAGGCAGCTGAAAAAGAAAAAGCTATTGCAGCTGCAAAAAAATCTGAGCCTCAAATACCGACCCCACTAGCTAAGAAAGCCAAAGAGCCTGCTAAAGCTAAAGCTGCCATGAGTGATGAAGAGGTTGATGAAAAATACTCCGCTGTAGTTGTTCAATTTATTGATACAAACCTCAAAAAGGCAATCAAAGAAGGCGTCAGTGATGTTCATTTTGAGGTTTTTAAGCATTCTGCTAGGATGCGCTTTAGGCTTGACGGCGTGTTAATGGAAGAGCCTGGAACCAGTAAAGTGTTATATGAAAATTATTCGAAAATTATTACGCGTATCAAGATTATGTCAAAGCTTGACATTGCTGAGAGAAGAAAGGCTCAAGATGGTGCTATTACTCTAAAGGTCGATGAAAAAGAAGTCGATTTTCGAGTGTCCTGTATGCCAACAAGTTTCGGTGAAAGAGTTGTAATGCGTATTTTAGATACCGATGGAATTGACCTTTCTATCGAAAAACTAGGGTTTCATGAGGATGATGAAAAAGCATTTATTGATGCAATCAGTTCGCCCCAAGGGATGGTTCTTGTGACCGGTCCAACTGGCTCAGGTAAATCAACAACCCTTTATGCAGCGCTTAATAAAATAAACAAAGAAGATATTAATATTCTTACAGCTGAAGATCCTGTGGAATTCACACTGAATGGTGTTGGCCAGGTGCATGTTAAGCCAGACTATGGGATGACCTTTGCTTCTGCACTGCGATCGTTTCTAAGGCAAGACCCTGAAGTTGTAATGGTTGGTGAGATCCGTGATCAAGAGACGGTTGAAATTGCGATTAAAGCTGCCTTAACTGGTCACCTAGTACTCTCTACGCTTCACACCAATGACGCCGTAAGTACAATTACTCGAATTCTAAATATGGGGGTCCAGCCGTACTTAATTACGTCTGCCCTAACTCTAATTGTGGCTCAGCGTTTAGCAAGAAAAAATTGTTCAGAGTGTCTTATTGAAGACGAAGATGTTAATGAAAGTCAGCTTCGAGCTGTTGGTTTTTCTGCTGAAGAGTCTACAAGGGTTACCTTGTTTAAAGGGGGTGGGTGTGATACTTGTAATGGTACTGGCTACAAAGGTCGAAAAGGTATCTATGAGGTGCTAAGAATCACTGAAAATTTAATTGAAGGGATTCTACAAGAGAAAACTACTCCTGAACTGAAAAAGATTGCATTAGAAAAAGATAAATTTTTAAACATGCAGGAGATTGGTAGAACTTTTCTTAAAGACGGTTCTGTTTCCATCGATGAATACAAAAGAATACTGATACTCGATTAATTGGATTATATATGGCAGTAACGTACTCTTATAAAGGCATACTTGGTAATAAATATACTGAAGGCAAGGTTGTTGCTATCAATAAAGATGAGGCAGCTTTTAAGTTAAAGGAGGATAAGATTATTATTACTTCTTTAGAGAAAATATCAGGAAAAGAAGACGTCATTAAGGTAAAAAAAGAGGCAAAAGAGTCAAAAAAAGTAAAAAAGATTCCAAAAAAAGTTCCCATCACAGAGGTCATTACCTTTACCAAAAAGTTCGAAACCATGGTCCGCGCTGGATTGCCGATTCTTGAAAGCATTAAGATGATCGAGCTCCAAACAGAGCATAAAGGCTTTAAGTTGATTGTCAATGACATCCATCAATCTGTTGAGACAGGTAACACACTGTCTGACTCTTTTGAGAAATTTCCTGGAGCGTTTGATAATATCTATATCAATCTTCTTAGGGCTGGAGAGTCGAGTGGTAAGGTGCAGCTGTTTTTGTCTAAATTAGTAATTAATATGGAGAAGCAGGAGAAAATTAAAAGCAGTATTAAGGGCGCAATGATGTACCCAATGATTCTTCTAATTGTCGCCATGGCGGTGGTTACTTTGATGCTTGTTTTTGTTGTTCCTGTATTCGAAGAAATGTTCGAAGGTAAGGCTGGCGGCCTTCCAGCTGCAACGCAGGCCGTTGTTAACATTAGTAACTTTCTTCGAAACCCACTAAAAGGCGGCGTCCTTGCAATTTCAATAGTGGTTATATTCATGTCTACATCATTTGCAATCAATAAAAACTTTAAGATTAAGATGGCGTGGCATAAATTAGTCCTTAAATTACCCCTATTTGGGGGTTTAGTTCTTAAATCATCTATTTCTAAGATTGCGATGATTCAGGGCAACTTGAGAGCGGCAGGGGTTCCTGAAATGGAGGCTTTGGATATTGCAGCGAGTGCCAGCAATAATCTTGTGATCAAGGAGGCGATGGTGAACGTGCGTCGCGGCGTTTTTTCAGGGGAGCCGTTATCTCAGTTGTTTGAAAAAACCCCAAAAATCTTTCCTGCTTCTTTTGTGGCCCTTGTTTCAGTTGGTGAGAGGACCGGTAATATGGAAGAAATGTACGGCTCAATTGCGAGCTATTATGAGGGTGAGATGGATATTGTAATTGAAAAATTGACCGCTATGCTTGAGCCAATAATGATGGTCTTTATGGGCGTTACGGTAGGCGGGATATTGGTTGCGATGTACACCCCAATGTTTGCAATGGGAGATACATTTTAAGTATCTACCTTTGGGCTATCTAAATCCTAAGGGCACTGACCACCACTCTTTAAATCATTGTTCTCAGTGAGGCAGAACCTCGTTACGTTTTGCCCGCTTTTTTCCACTGCAACTGCCTGAAACCCGCTAGGGTGATTTAAAACCCGGTAATTATAGGGACCATTGAGGTCTAGTGTATTTTTGTTAAATAGATTGGTATTAATGTTTGCAGTACTAGTAGAATAATAGTAACTATTATTATCAGAAAAGTAGCTAGCCTCCATCAATGCAATTGACCTCAGATTATTCTTGGCGACATCTTCTTTCGAGCCTTGAATATAGCCGTTGTACATTGGCACGCCAACACCCGCTAAAATACCAATTATAGCAACCACAATAAGAAGCTCTATAAGTGTAAAACCCGCCATAAAGCGGGTTTTAATATTTTCTTTAAAAGTGATAATCTTACTCTTTTGTAATATAATCATAGCCACTAACTGGAGCATAGCCACTACCAGTATCTGTTCTTATCAAAATGCGATTTATACCTCCAGAAGTAGAAGAACCGATGTAAGTTTGACCATCTGCAGGACTTGAAGAAGTTGTGGTAGCGACTCCACCATATGGGTTCTTGCTAATACTGTTAAAGTATGTTCTGAACCAACTAGACCACGAGGACACACTTCCACTACAAGCTCGGGGATTACTACCCAGCGTAACAGATGTAGAACCTGTAGCACATTTAGTAAGCGTTGCTGCTACAAAAGATTTTACGTTTTTGTGGTTTGTTGCAGCACTTTTCACTTTGGCATCCGCCATATAGCCGTTGTACATTGGAACACCAACTCCAGCAAGAATTCCAATAATTGCAACTACGATTAAAAGCTCAATTAACGTAAAAGCTTTTTTCTTTGTATCTTTAATCATACTAGTAATAGTTTTCATTTTTTCCTTTTTATAATTCATTAATTATTAACTTTACTCAATTTATTTTCTGGAAATTCACCGAGCAAAAAAGACTGTCTATTTTTTTTTTGAAAAAATAATTATCCAGATCCTTAATAAAGGTAATATACCTTTAATGGTTGTTTATCAACCCGGATTTAACAATGGTTTTTATTGACCCCTTATAATGATTCATTATTAATTAAGTGGTTTAAACAAAGAATCAATATTTCCAAAGTTGATTCTCATTCCAGAACGTTTCAGCTTCATCAAACCCATTCGCGTAGGACAACTGGAGCCATTTCTTGGCCTCATCATAGGAATTGTCTACGCCAGTACCAAGTAAGTACATGACGCCTAAATTATACTGAGCCCTAGGGTGGTCTTGTTCTGCTGCCTTTGTGTACCAGTAAACTGCCATTGCATCATCCATCTTAACCCCATAGCCCTTTGCATACATTCCGGCCAAGTTATATTGCGCCTGAGGGGCGCCCTGTTCTGCAAGGGGGAGCCATTCAACCAGTGCTTTTAAATAGTTTTCTTTTTTATAGGCATCCCAGCCATCGGAGTAATCAGCTGAAACGGCACCTATTGGTCCAAAAGACAATACAAAAAGTAATAAAGTAAACGCTGCTTTCATAATGAATAAAAACTAAATGAATAAATAAATTAAAAAATCCAGAGACCTCATGATGCCAAGGATTCATTACTAACAATTTTTATTAGTGAGCCTTTTTCTAACTGAGGTTTTTTACGTGCTCAACAGTTTTTTTATAAAGATATTCTAGATTATCTTTATGGGTTCGGTCAACAATTCTTTGGTCATTTTCGACATGATGAAGTATGTCATGGATTAAGCCATACACCGATTTCATATTTTTACGATCTTTGCTCTTGAGGTTGTAGTCAGAGACATTGAGCCATCTGCCATCTTGTGATGTAATAACCTTGTCAATCTGAGTGATAACTTCACTAATGTCTGTATTTAATCCCATTCAATTATTTTACTGTTATAGTCAGATTTTTAGTTAGTTTTTTAGAAAATACCTGTCCGTTAGATAGCAGTATTGTTTTTAAACTTTAAGGTGTTTCTTTTGTTTTTCTTTTATCCAGCGCACTCGTTTACGCCATAGTCTATAAGATCCTGGCTTCAAGTTGCTTTGCATGATGCGTTTGACCTCGGGCTCTTTGATGCCAAATTCTCTTTCAATATCTGAAAAAGTTGCCTCATCGCTCCAGGCCATTTCAATTAATCCATTTACATTCATAGTTTTACGTTATTTATTAAGAAGAGCGCTCAGGGCTACCAAATTGAATCTGATAAATCTCAAATATAGTAATCGACATTGCAGCAATGATTGGCCCAATAAAGAGGCCTAGAATGCCAAACTTAATTATTCCAGCAAACGTTGAAAGGACAGTAATCAGAGTATGGTTTAACGCGCTTTGTTGATTCATAGAGCTTGATAGCTTCTTAATAATAATAGGCCTTAGAAAATTATCAATGAGTGTGCCCGCTAAAATTGCGCCAAAAAAGACGATGATTAGTGCATTAACGGTTTCGCCAGTTGCAAACAAATAGATAGACAACGGCAGCCAGACTAGGACTCCTCCTAGTACCGGAATAAAGCTTGCTAGAGCCATCGCAACCCCAAAAAACAAGGCCGGCAATCCAACAATCATTACCCCTATTGCAAAAGCTACTCCTTGAGTGATTGAAACTAAAAAGACGCTGCCTACAAGCGTTAAAGATAATCCAGAGAACTGATTAAGAAGTAAGTTGTCAATTTTTTTATCTAAAGGGGATGCCTTTTTAATTTTCTCAATGAACGATGGCCCATCAATATAAAAGTAGTAAAGCGAGAAGATTGTAATAATCACGAAAAAGATAAACTGACTAGAGAGCGTAGTAATGCTTTTCAAAATTACAATCGAAAAGTCTTTAACGGCAATTGCAATTGATTCGAGGTTGTTGCGAAGAGAGCTGTCAAGAAACTCACGTATCGAGTCTGATAGAGGCAGTCCCATAATTATTTCATCGGTTATTCTGCTGATTTCACTCATCTGAAAGTCGTTTTGCAGTTTGTTAATCAGAGCAGTAATCTCTATTCCGCTAACCAGCAGAATGTATCCAAGGGGCAGTATTAGGAGCGTAGTCACAAGCAGCGTCATTAGTATCGCAGCACGATTTTTTGAGTATTTTTGAGACAGATTTTCAAAGCTACTGAAAGTTGATATGCAGATCAATAGGGACAGGAAAAGGTAGGCAATGAAGGGGGTAAATAGCCAAACTAAAGCAAGTATAGCGAGCGCTAAAAGAATTAATACTAGGCCATTACCATGACTTTTGTTGATGCTTCCTTGCAAAACCACTCCTATAGACTATTATCTTATTGAGAATTATAGACACTCAAATGCATATCTTAAAGTAGTTATAGGATTTTGTGCGGAGATTTAGTTTGAAAAGACTTAGTGCCGGCATTTCAATTAAATCGTAGCCGAGTTGAGTGAGCCTGCCTTCCTTCCTTCCCTTACCTTCAAAGTCTGTATATATATTTAAGGGTAGCTCTATTAATTAATTACTTCGTTGACATCAAATGATAATTCAGGAGAAAAAAAAGCTTCTACGAGCGCTAAAGAATATCTAAGAAACTCCTCTATACTCTCTCCTCCAGTTATTACAAGAGGGGTAGCAATAGCAAAAGAAAGTAAGATTATTTTTAACATCGCGACATATTTTACGCAAAGAAGCAATAGCAATAAGCCCAATCTTTATCTCATCTGTGAGTGAGGGTTTATTAATAGTTAGCCGAGTTCAATGAGCCTCCCCCGTTCCTTCAAAGTCAGTATATATGCGAGGGATGGTGGCTCTGAAGTTGGTATGTATAGCTATAAATTATTATTTATACATATGTAGTTCATTATGATGTTTATCTTTCCCTAGCTATAGATTAGAATGCCTTTTTTTTCTAACATAAAAATCATGTATTTACGCCTATTAGTATCTAGTATATTTTTAATCTTAACTCTCACCTCAACAGTTGCCAATGCCAATTGTGTAGTTGATGGAGCAGGAGCAATTGTTACACCTGCAGATATAAGAACTGCCCCAACACCTGGCCTTGCTGTTAATAATGGAAATAGCGCTTCTTCCTCCTGCACAATAACCCCAACTGCCACTAAATTCACGATTTTTAAAATTGCACTTTGCACCGCAGATACTTCCTCTAATGATTTAAGTTCTTGTCAGTATATTTTAGATTCAGCTGCTGGAATAGAGCATATTCTTACGCAAGGACTATCGAGCGCACTGGCAACACCAGGATTCGGGGTGGCCCCTGGCTCCTATAACTATATAGCGTTTGTCCTTAGCAGTAAATATGGAACTCTGGCCTCGTGGAGAACTACCAATGATGTGTTGTCGAGGTGTTCAGATTATGGAAGCGCTCAAGCTGAAGCGGACTTAGATGATCGTAATTGTCAAAGTCGGTCAAAAGGGACATATTGCTGGACCGATCATCCAGGACCAACGACATACAATAATAGAGCAACTCTCTCTCTTGCTCACGGTCAGGCAGTTTCAGGTGGTTTGATGTTAGTTGCTTGTGACTCATCACCAGGGACAGCACAATGGACTTATGAGCTTACAAATATCTTACAAGATCATAATGGAAGTGATGCCTGTTACGATGACAGTGATGTGAGTACTTTTCTTGCAAATGGTGATCGATTCGCCTTTACAGCAACTGATGTTGATGGCGTCAACTACAATATAATTAGCAACCTTTTGCAGAGTGACGACACGTTTGCCACAACCTGTGAGAATACAGCAAAGGTTCTATTTACCGCTATTCTGCCAAGTCCTGTAGTGGTTACTGAAAACTCTCTCTTTGATCTAAAATTTAAGCAAGAAGAGATTTCTCATTTAGAATTTGGGGGTTCAGGTGTGGATTGGAATGATTCGGAATTCACATATGAGGGCCCCGCATGGATGTATAAGGTTGGAATTTCTGCCCCACAACTTTATTTAACAACCTCAGAGCCAGCAGAAGTTCCTTAAGAGGCCTATTAATTAGGCTTTAAGAAAAGTTCAGCGCCTCTAGAGCCAGTTAAAATCTTACTTGGATTTATTAAAATGAATCTGGTAAATATAAGGGGGCTCCCCCCGTACCCTTCAAAGTCTGAGAAAAATATGCGAGGGATAGTAGTTCTTTAATAGTATTTAACTAAACCACTAGTTAAGGCGTATTAAGTAGGAAACAATTATTAAATATATAATTATTAGCGATTAAGTGGGTTAAAGAAGAAGGGTAGAAATCTGCATTAATGAACCGGTAGAAAACCATTACATTTATTTGACTTAAGTGGATTGTCTGAAAGCTAAGATTTAGAGTTCATTTATTCATTCTTTTGTCGTCATAAGATATACTATATTCTTTTAATAAACGACAATTAATTATGCAAACAGCTTATCTTGCCGGTGGTTGCTTTTGGTGCGTAGAAGCAATCTTTCAGCGCGTTAACGGCGTCAAAGAAGTAAAAAATGGGTATTGTAATGGGTCGACTCAAAACCCGACGTATGAGGCAATATGTACGGGCCAAACTGGACACGCAGAAGTCTTAAAAGTTGACTTTGATGAGAGCGAAGTTAGCTATGAGTCTTTATTAGTGGTTTTCTTTGAGACTCACAATCCAATGACCCTAAATCAGCAGGGCGCAGACAAAGGAACGCAGTACCGATCGGCTATCTTTTATACCAATGACTCACAGAGGCTAATTGCAACCTCAGTAATTGGGAACATAAAGGGCGCGGTAACTGAAGTCACAGAGCTTAATGTATTCTATCCTGCAGAGGCTTATCACCAAGATTACTTCAACAACAACGCGAATCAGCCTTACTGTCAAATGGTAATTTTGCCAAAAATTAATAAGTACTTTAAGCAATAAATTAATGAAAGACCAGGAGCTACTCAGATACTCTAAGCAAATTATGTTGCCTCAGATTGATATTGAGGGGCAGCAAAAAATTATGGACTCGACAGTACTAATTATTGGTATGGGCGGTCTTGGATCTCCAACGGCTCTATATTTAGCAGCTGCGGGAGTAGGCCATATAATTATTGCTGATTTTGACCAGGTAGAGCTTTCAAATCTTCAGCGTCAAATCATTCACCAAACTAAAGACATTGGCGAAGACAAGGTAAACTCTGCTAAAGATAAATTGATCAAGCTTAACCCAGAAATTAAAGTGACGATTGCAAACGAGCTCGTTCATACGGGCAACCTTTCTCAATTAGTTAAAGGTGTTGACCTTGTTCTTGACGGCACAGACAACTTTGAAAGTCGCTTTGAAATTAACAGGGCCTGCGTTGAATTTAAAAAGCCTCTTGTTTCAGCTGCGGTGATTCGTTTTGAAGGTCAGGTCTCTGTTTTTAAGGGTTACGAGAAGGATCAGCCCTGCTACCAGTGCCTCTACTCTGAAGAGGGAGATGACAATGAGAGTTGCGTTCAAAACGGCGTTTTAGCGCCAGTAGCTGGACTCATTGGGACTATTCAGGCTTTGCAGGCTATCAAGGTTATATTGAGATTAGGGGATGAGCTATGCGGGACACTTCTCCTCGTTGACGGGTTGGATTTAAGTTTTAGAAAGGTTAAAATTGGTAAAGATTTAAAGTGTCCTATATGTAACGCAAGTTAGGCCTAATTTTTTATATTTTCGGAGATCTAAAAAATGATTAACTTTATAAGCATCCTTTTATCAGTTGGCTTTGGGTATCTTTTCTTTAAAATTGCAAGACCAAAATTAGAGTCTGGATCTAAATCTATTTATTACGCAAGAACTTTTTTTGCTTGGAGCCTATTCGCTTCGACTTCCTTTTATATTCGTCCTTTTGTTGTTGATCAGAGTGTCAATAATATAATTTATTGGCTTATGATGTCAGCTCCATTTGCTATTTTTGCAACAATCGCTGGCTATCTTTATGGAAGGTTTAGTAAGTAATCTTTATGATCTAAAGTTCACTATTTAAAGAGCTAATACAAGAAATATAATTATCCCACCTAGTGCTTGAAAATTCCGTGCCATTCTCTACTTGAGGACCTATACTTCCAAGATAGCCACCTAATAGTGCTTTGTTATACAACTGAATATTAATTTCAGATAAACCTAAAGTAGATCTACATAAGTTATGAGTTTCCCCAGTTATTGTTATCTCTTCACCAGTAGATTCCTCTAAGAGCTCTTCCATTAATTCGGCTTCAAATTCATCAAGCTCTTTTTCTATGGCTTCAGAAGCAAGTTTTGCTTGGTAAGCGGCAGTTGACGCTGCAGCAGCAGCTTTATCAGCAGCTAGTTTGGCTTGGAAGGCATCAAGAGCAGCTTGTCTTGCCATCTCTGCTTGTATTTCAGCCATCATTTCAGCAGCATCTGCTTCAGCTTTAATTTGAGCCTCAAGCGCTGCAAACTCTGCATCTAAAAGACTATCTTGGTATGCAGCAGTAGACGCTGCAGCAGCAGCTTTATCAGCAGCTAGTTTAGCTTGGAAGGCATCAAGGGCAGCTTGTCTTTCCATCTCTGCTTGTATTTCAGCCATCATTTCTTGAGCAGCTAATTCAGCCTCAAGTTGCGCTTCAAAGGCAGCAAGCTCTTCCTCTAAAAGACTATCTTGGTATGCAGCAGTAGACGCTGCAGCAGCAGCTTTATCAGCAGCTAGTTTGGCTTGGAAGGCATCAAGAGCAGCTTGTCTTGCCATCTCTGCTTGTATTTCAGCCATCATTTCTTGAGCAGCTAATTCAGCCTCAAGTTGCGCTTCAAAGGCAGCAAGCTCTTCCTCTAAAAGACTATCTTGGTATGCAGCAGTAGACGCTGCAGCAGCAGCTTTATCAGCAGCTAGTTTGGCTTGGAAGGCATCAAGGGCAGCTTGTCTTTCTATCTTTGTTTCTTTTTCTTTGAGGGCAAGTTTAGCAATAAGTTCGGCTTCAAATGCAGCAAGCTCTGCATCAAGAAGTTCAGATTGCTCAGCAGACGCCGATGCAGCAGCTTTTTCATCCGCTAGTTCATAACTAAAATAAACACTAACTAATCCAATAGATATTACTAAAAAAAGTAGAATTTTTTTCATTTTTATATTGTAGTATATTATGAAGTTAAGTGCTATCTTTTATTCTATTATTGACTCTATTTTAAAGACTAATACATAATTAACTTTTATCACTCTGACTTGTATAATGCAGTTTATATATTTACCCCAAAGAAATTTATGAAAACTCAATTATCAGGAAAGGTTTTGTTTAATGAAGAATGCAGTATCTGTAACTTTGAAATTAAACACTACAAAAAACGCTCACAGCTAGAATATGAAAACTGCAGTCAGAAGGGTGATAAGTACTTAAAAGCACTTTATGTTGAATTTCCAGATGGCTCAGAAATAAAAGGCGTTGAAGCTTTTATCTATGTTTGGAGTAATACCAAAGGCTATAACTGGCTCGCAAAATTTGTAAGCACTCCAGGTGTCTTTGTTGTTGCGAAGTTAGTTTATGCTTTCCTTGCATTTATACTGTACTGGCGATTTAAGCTCTTTAATCAAAAGTTTAAAAGAGAAGTCCTTTAACGGCATCAATTAAACCCTAAAAAATGCAAACTAATTTTACAGGCCTTTCACACAAGAGAGTTTTAGGTGTGGCTATTCCAATAGTATTGGCAAACGCTACAATCCCAATTTTGGGCGCTGTCGATACTGCAGTTGTGGGGCAATTGGGTCTGGCAGCCCCAATAGGCGCTGTTGGCATTGGCGCAATAATCATTACTGCAATTTATTGGCTGTTCGGTTTCTTGCGAATGGGCACAACAGGTCTTACTGCTCAAGCAATCGGCTCTGGCGACAAACCTGAAACATCTGCCCTTTTAGTTCGAGGAATTATTATTGGTCTCGTAGCTGGCCTGATATTAATTATTGCACAGGTACCTATATTTTTAGGGGCTCTGCAGTTATCTCCAGCCTCTATGGAGGTAGAAAGCTTAGCGCAAAAATATTTACAGATTAGGGTCTATAGTGCCCCTGCTGCTATAGCTCTTTTTGGTATTACTGGCTGGCTTATTGCTAAAGAAAAAACCCGTGAAGTCTTGCTGCTTCAGCTGGCACTTAATGGAATCAACATTACATTAGATTTAGTGTTTGTTTTAAAGCTTGGATGGGGCGTTGAAGGGGTTGCTATTGCAACTCTAATAGCAGAATGGTCGGGCCTTATTTTTGGACTCTGGCTTGCAAGAGAAGGCTTTAATAATGGCTACTGGAAAAACTGGATTCAGATATTCGATAGAGTGCGCCTAATTCAAATGGCCAAAGTGAATAGTGACATAATGATTCGTTCAATTTTGTTAGAAATTGGTTTCGTCAGTTTTTTATTTCTAGGTTCAAGTTTTGATGATGCAACGCTAGCCGCCAACCAAGTGTTGATTCAATTTTTAAACATTACTGCTTATGCTCTTGATGGGTTCGCCTTTGCAGCAGAGGCTTTGGTAGGGCAAGCTCTTGGCGCCAAAAATAGACCTCTTTTTAGAAGAGCAGTAATAATGACAAGTCAATGGGGTCTTGGCTCAGTGATTCTAATGGCGCTAGCATTTTTTGTTTTTGGCAATAGCATCATTAATGTTATGACAACAGCAGAGGATGTAAGAGTTGTTAGTTATGAATATTTACCTTGGATGGTTGCTGCGCCTCTGGCAGGCGTTGCTGCATGGATGTTAGATGGTATCTTTATTGGCGCTACACGAACCGCAGATATGCGCAATATGATGTTTATTTCTTTTTGTATATATTTGATCGCATTGGCACTTCTTCTGCCTAGCTATGGTAATCATGGGCTTTGGGCTTCATTGATTATTTTTTCAATAGCCAGGGGCGTTACTTTGGGATTTAAATACCCAGCTCTAGAAAAATCTTCGGAACATTAGTCTAAGTAACCAAACTTACCGCTATTGAAGTCATCAATTGTTTGTTTTATCTCTTCATTGGTGTTCATAACGAATGGACCATATGAAGCAATAGGTTCGTCTAAAGGCTCACCACTTAGAATAAGAATGGTTGCATCCTCATCTGCCCTGACAGTAAACTCTTTACCGTCATTCTCAAAAAGTACAAAATGGTTTGCTGGAGCCTTTTCAATGTTATTGACAGTGATGCTGCCTTTGATAACTAAGAGGCCAGTATTATGGTTTTTATCAAAACTAAAACTCGTCCCTTTACCTTTATTAAGATGAACATTAAAAAGACTTAAGGGGCTGAAAGTAAAAGCAGGGCCCTTATTTTTTTCAAATTCACCAGCAATAATATCAATTGATCCTACGTTATTTTCTAGCTCAACTTTGGTGAGGTCATTCTTGTTAAGATTCTGATATTTAGGAGTTGTCATTTTATCTTTAGCAGGCAAGTTAACCCAGAGCTGAACCATCTGCATTTCGCCGCCTTTTTTACCAAAGTTTTTCTCGTGGTATTCTTTGTGAAGAATGCCAGAACCAGAAGTCATCCACTGCACATCACCTTCACCAATAATTCCGCCACCGCCACTACTATCATGATGCTCAACCTTTCCTTTATATGCAATCGTAACTGTTTCAATTCCTCTGTGAGGGTGCGAGCCAACACCTCTTGGCGCTCCATTATTTGGCGGAAAGTAATGCGTTGGACCATAGTCCATTAGCAGAAATGGACTCAAACGCTTCATTGTAAGAGGCTCTTCTCTCCCAAGAATTCCATGAACTCTAAAACCGTCCCCTACAAAATGAAGATTACCTGGAGCTATTACTGCCTCTATTGTTCTAAATGCCATTTTATTAGTTGAATTCTCAAAAGATAAAATTATAGATGTATTCTATTAATCACTATGTTTATTTATTGCAACAGTGTGTTTTATTTCATACAAGAGTTTTGAGGTTAGGAAGGCTTAATTGAATTCTAATAAATCTAATCATTAAAATAATAACTGACAACGTTAGAGTTCATAAATTAGAATACAAGTATTAAATTAAAAATTCTTTATTTTGAAAAAAAATATTCTTGTCTTTAAACATATGACTTCTCAGAATCCTGGAATCTTTCGAGATTTTGCTGGTATTCAGAATGTTAGTTTTCACGAGATTGATCTTCATGCTGGCGTCAAAATTCCTAATTTAGAAAAGTTTGATGGTCTCTGGGTGATGGGAGGTTCGATGAACGTATGGGAAGAGGAGGAGTTTCCTTGGTTGATTGAGGAGAAAGAAGCTATTCGCCATGCGGTTGAAGATTTAAATATGCCATTTTTAGGCATCTGTCTTGGGCATCAGCTCCTTGCGGTAGCAATGGGTGGTAAGGCGGTCAATACTGGAAGGTATGAAGTAGGTCTATTTGAAATTGAGCCAACCAAAGCAGGACTAAATCACCCACTCCTTCATAACCTTAAAGATTCTGAAAAATGGGTTAATGCGCACTTAGTAGAGGTAATCGAGCCACCTAAGAATTCTATTATATTAGCAACCTCTAAGGCTTGTCAAAACCACATTATGCAAGTAGGCAAGAATGCCTATTCATGCCAGTTTCATCCTGAGGTCTGCAGTCACACTTTGGATGGCTGGATGAAAATTCCTGGCGTACCTAACTTTTTTGAAGAGTTAAGTGTTAATGGTCTTGAAGATTTAACCAGTAGTATTACTGATAATTTAGAGGTTAATAATAAAGCTTCATTTATTCTGTTTAAAAATTGGTGTAATTTAGTGTTTGACTAAATCAACTTGCTATTTTATGCATTAGATATATTGTTGTTGCATTGCAATAGAATCAATGTCAAAATCTAGAATCAATTTCATTTTTTATAACTATGACTGCTAAAAATTGCTCTAAGTGCAATCAATCATTTGGTTGTGGTGCTGGGACAGGCAACTGCTGGTGCATGAGTTTTCCTGCAATTATGTCTCCAACTTTAGAGCAAGACTGTTTTTGTCCATCGTGCCTTGGAGATGCAATTAACAATAGAATTGAGTCACTTATTGATGAGAATGATATGGAGAGTATTCAAAAACTTGCTGAGCCATATCGCGCTCAACCTAAGCTCATTAAGAATGTGGACTTCACTGTTGAAGACGAATTGTATGTATTTAGTAAATGGTATCTAATAAAGCAGGGGAGTTGCTGTAAAAATGGTTGTAAGAACTGCCCTTATTAAAAACTTGAACTATGCATAAATTTGATGATAAAGCCTCCAAGATATTATTAAATGTACTTTCTCATACCATTGAGCGCTTAAGTATGGACCCGCCAACTTTAGATTATCCAAAGTCGGTTAATTTTTTTGAAAAAAATGCCAAAAGCCTTATCTCTGAAATGGGAAACTCTATTGACACTGTTTTTGATCAATATAAAAATACTATAGAGCAAAGCATTATTTCAGTGGACTCTCCAAGGAACTTGGCCTTTATACCTGCCGCGCCTACCAAGGCCTCTATGATTTTTGATCTAGTGGTTTCTGCTGGATCCCTTTGTGGAGTTTCTTGGCAAGAGGCCAGTGGGGCGGTCTGGGCAGAAAACCAAGTCATAAGGTGGATAGCCGATCTTGTTGGACTTCCTGAGAGTGCTGGAGGCTGCTTTGTTGCTGGAGGAACTAATGGAAACTTATCTTCATTGGTCGTTGCAAGAGAGGAGTTTCGTAAAAAGAATCCCGGCACGTTGAAACGCTTAGCTATTTTGTGCTCCGATCAAACCCACTCTTCAGTAAAAAGTACCGCCCTAGTAATGGACTGTGAAGTCATAGTTGTTGCCACAACTGATTCATATCAATTAACCCCTGAGCTTATCAAAAATGAACTTAGAGAGCATTCAAAAATGTATGAGAGTCTTGATATATTTGCTGTTGTTGCAACAGCTGGCACGACAAATTTAGGGGTGATAGACGACATCAATGGTATATCTGATTTCGCAAAAAAGAACAAAATATGGCTTCATGTCGATGGCGCTTATGGAGGCGCAGGCCTGCTTTCAGATAACGTTAAGGATTTATTTAATGGAGTTGAAAATGCAGACTCATTTATCGTTGATCCCCATAAGTGGCTTTTTGCTCCGCTTGACTGCGCGGCGGTCATTTATAGAGATAAAAGTCTAGCAGCAGAAGTGCACGCTCAAAAGGCGGGTTATTTGGATATTCTTCATGACGATGAGGAGGGTGACAACCCTTCAGATTATGCCTTTCATTTGTCAAGGAGAGCGAGAGGTTTGCCGCTATGGTTTTCTTTATCCGTATACGGAGTAGAGGCATATCGAAATGCTGTAGAGAGTTCACTTAATATTGCAATCTACACGTCACGAGTAATTAAGGAGTCGTCACATTTATCCTTGTTGATTGAGCCTACGCTTTCAATCGTTGCTTTTGAGAGAATAGGTTGGGACTGGTCAGATTATAAGAGTTGGTCAAAAAAGCAACTTAAAAAACAAATCTGCTTTGTTGTTCCATCTTCCGTAAGAGGTAAGCCAGTTTTGAGGTTTGCTTTTGTAAACCCGGGAACCACAGAGGCAATCGTAGATGAGATCTTATTAAGCCTAAAGTAAACCTTCGCAATAATATTTACTTTATTGGTTTATCTTTTTTTGGTTTTTTCTTTTCTTTTCTAGAGTCTTTTCCCTTAGCCATGTTTCCTCCCTTTAATGGCAAATATCTTACAGTATTTTCGATTGCATCTTTAGAGCCTTATTAATATAATACTGGTATGACAAAAAATAATCCTATTACATATGACTGATAGATCTGAGATCGTAATTGTTAATGAGCGTCTCTACCACTTGGGAGTAAAAAAAGGAGACCTTGCGCAGAATGTCTTTATCGTTGGAGACCCGGCGCGTGCAATTCGCGTTTCTAAAGAGTTTGATACAATTGAGCGAGAGATTTCAAATAGAGAATATCTAACGTTTACAGGGACATATAAGGGCATTCCTGTTTCTGTTATTGGCACTGGGATTGGCACAGACAACGTCGAAATTGCCTTAGTTGAAGCCTTCATTGCCCATGAGTTTAACCTTAAAGATAACACCCGTAAAAATGACTGTCCGCCGATGACATTTATAAGGCTTGGAACGTCTGGTGGCGTTCACCCAGATATAGCTCCTGATACACTTGCAATCTCATCCTATGCGCTTGGTTTAGATAATACTGGGCTCTACTATGATGAGGCTCCAGTAGATGAAATAGTTGAAAGAATTGAGATTAAAGCAAAACAAATTTTGACTGATGCAGCGCTTAAAGACTCAAGATTCAGAGGAAAAATTATTCCCTATGCATCAAAAGCATCTACGGAAATTACAGAGGCATTGGCAAAACAAGCAGCGAAGCATAACGTTAAATTTGAAGTTGGGATAACGGTTTCCTCTCCAGGCTTTTATGGTCCGTCCTCGCGCTTTATTGAGGGTCTAAAATATACCTTTCCTGACATTAAGGGTAGCCTTTCAAAACTTGAAATCGATGGTCTTCGGGTACTTAATATGGAAATGGAGTCCAGTCTATTTTTTCACTTATGTGGCCAGATGGGTTATCGAGCCGGGACAATTTGTACAGTAATTAGCGCCTCTACATCGAGCGATGATGTTGTAGACTATGACGCGGCTATAGGAAGCGCAATTAAAATTGGCCTGAAGACGCTAGTTGACCTTAATAAAGAAACTAATTTAGAAGCTTAATAACTACATTTAAAATTCACTTAACTTATATTTCTTTAGAGTAGACTCACCCCTATGAAACTATTAATCATTGCCATAATTGCGATTTTAGCCGGGTGTAGTTCTGGAGAAAAGGAAAAGAGCCTAGAGCTAAATGTAGCACTTGGAGAAGACGTTTTTAATAAAAACTGTATCAGTTGTCACGGCTCAAAAGGAGTCGGCCTTGCCAAGGATTGGAAAGTTAAAGATGAGAACGGTAACTATCCAGCGCCACCGCTCAACGGCACGGCGCATACTTGGCATCATTCACCTTCTGACCTGCTTTATACAATTAATAAGGGTGGGGGAGAGATGGGCGGAATGATGCCTGGATTCGAACAAAGACTTTCTGAAGAAAAAAAATTAGCTCTTATAGATTATATTTATAGTTTGTGGCCAAGTGAAATTCAATCAAAATATGACAAGCGGTTTAAGTAGTTAAAAATTCTATTTAAGTAGTATTTTAGTAGTTAAAAATTCTATATAAATCCAATTTTTTCGAACTATTCGCATCAATATCCTCAAGTTTGGCGTATTATTTTCTATAAAATAATATTTTTTCAGTTTTGGATTTTAATTATGAGTAATAGATTTCATCTGGCCGTTGAGGCCGGGGATTTGTCGGTAACTGTTTTATGGTATCAAGAGGTTCTTGGATGCAAGTTAGATACTTCGGAGTTAGGTTCAGAGGAAGGGTTATGGCAAGATGTTGACTTTTGGGGAAATGAATTAACGCTTCATAGCTCAACTCCAAGAAAAGCAAAAAATGTAGATATGAATAGACATGATGTTGCAATGGGAAATGTTGTTGTTCCTCATTTTGGCGTCCACCTAGAAATGGATCAGTACAAGCAGGTTCGTGAAAATGTTCTTAATAATAATGGCTTCTTAGATAAGCCATATATCCGTTTTGAAGGAACAGATTACCAGCAGGAAACATTCTTTGTTAAAGATCCAAATCATAATGTCTTAGAGATTAAACACATGGTTAATTCTAGAGACTCTCAATAAGGAGTATGAAGTTGAATGATGACCAGGTAGAAAAAATACTAAAAGAGCTCAGAGATATTCGCGGCGTTATGAATAAGGCCTATCAATTATTTTGGGGCGCAAGCATATTGCTTTTATTAATTCTTGTTGTGGATTTTATTTAAATAAATGATTAGACACATAGTGCAAATTGGAAATCCAGCTCTGCGCTTAATTGCAAATGCAGTTGAAGAAAGCCAGATTGCTTCAAAGGAAATTCAAAGTCTTATTGATGATCTTATTGAAACAATGAGAGATGCAAATGGCGCCGGCTTAGCATCAACTCAAATTGCTGTCCCTTATCGAATATGCGTTATAGAGGTCAATAAAAATCCTCGCTATCCCTATAAGCCAGATATTCCTTTGACGGTTTTAATTAACCCTAAAGTAACCTTTTTAACAGAAGAAAGAATCAATGTTTATGAGGGCTGCCTGTCGGTTCCAAACTTAAGAGGAAGAGTTGATCGGTGCCCTGAAGTTCTAATTGAAGGCCTTGATCGAGAGGGCCAAAGTCTCAGTTTTGTTGCAAAGGGTATAAGCGCTGGAACCTTTCAGCACGAGCTTGATCATCTTGATGGTCTTGTCTTTACCGATCGAATGAAGGATGCTAGTTCCCTGACAACTATTGATGAGTTTGCTGCAAATCAAGAGGAAGAATTTAAGCAACAAGTCATCAGTATCGTTAAAAATTATGGCAGTTAAGTTAAGTCATAGATCACTATGAGCTTTAACTAAGCCAATTCTACTAGACTTACTAAATTAATTATCTTCCGTAAGTATTTGTTATTTATTAACTTACTTTAAAAACCTTCTGTAATTGACTTAATTTAGAGATAAATTTGATAGATTTGTCGTTTTGAATTGTTTATACTCGATGGTGTAAGAGCAAAAAGTTCTTATAAGTAAAAAGGAGAGAGTTTACTTACAACAAAAAAAGGAGAAATTGTTTTGGAAGATCAAATCTTAGCTTTAACGGCAGAGTTAGCTGCTGTCAAAAGTGCGGCTCAGGTCACAAACACCATGTTTGCTGAAGCGTACTATTACGTAACAATTCCTTTGATGGTTCTTATTCATGCTGGTTTCCTTCTCTATGAGATGGGTCAAACTCGTGTGGCAAATGTACTATCATCAGGAATCAAAAACTTACTTGCGTTTGCGTTTACAATCGTAACGTTTTATCTGTTCGGTTGGTGGTTCTATTGGGCCTTACCAACGTTTCCAGTTACGTCCCTAGTATCAGGTGCCGGTTTCATGGGAACTTCAGGTTTAGAGTATGCAAGTGCTATAGCATTACCATGGGGCGAATCAGCTCAATATATGGGTCCAAATATGGGTGATCATGCTTCAGGTGTATTCTGGGGTGCTTTTGCTTTATTTGCTGCAACGACTGCGTCTATTGCTTCTGGCGCGCTAATCGAGAGAATACAAACTGTAGGTTGGGTAATCTGTGCGATTGTCCTTGGTTCTTTTGCCTGGGTTGTAGCTGCTGCTTGGGGCTGGCATGCCGATGGTTGGTTAGTAACAGAGTTCGGTTTTCATGACTTTGGTGCTGCTGGACTGGTTCACGCCGTTGCCGGATTCTTCGCGCTTGGTATCCTATTAAATTTAGGTCCTCGTGTTGGAAAATTCAACGCAGACGGTTCTGCAAATAAAATTGCGGGTCATAACATCCCACTAACAATCACTGGCTTAATGCTAATTATTGTTGGTTTTTTCGGCTTCCTAATGGCTTGTATTATTCTGCCTGGTGAAGGTTGGAGTTGGTATGGTGATGGTGCAGCAACTATTTATGGAACGCCAATTACGCTTTCAGCACTAGCATTTAATGTATGTCTAGCTGCATCAGGCGGAATTATCGGTGCATGGGTATTTACTAGAGACCCTTTCTGGATGATGTCTGGCTGTCTAGCAGGTATTATTTCAGTCGCTTCTGGCCTTGATGTTTACTTCGGTTCTCACGTAATTATTATTTCACTTGTTGCGGGCATGATTTTAAAACCATGTGCAGACTGGCTAGAGGGCTTAGGTATCGATGATGCTGTTGGCGCTGTTACGGTCCACGGAACAATTGGCTTGTTTGGCCTTGTTGTTCTTGGTGTGTTCGGTTCTGGTATACCAGGACTTGGTGCAGGTGCCCCAGAAGATACAGTTGCAATTAGCCTATTTGGCCAGATTGTTGGCGCTGTAGTTATGTTCTTGCTTGGATTCGTTCCTGGATACGTTGTATCCTGGTTGGTTAACAAAGCTGGAATGTTACGTATTCCAGATGCTGTCCAAATCAAAGGTCTTGACGCAGTCAAGGTTCCTGCTCAGGCTTATCCTGAGTCAATGGTTAGTGGCGATTCTGAATCTAAATAAGGAGGAATAATATGGGATATTTTATTGAATCTTTTACTGAACTACATGCTGATGGTGCTTGGATGGATATGGGTATGTATATTGGTGCGGGCAGTTCAATGCCTGGATGGTATACGGTCATTGCATCGGTTATGTTGGTAGCGATTTTAGTCAAAGGAAACAATGACGAACAAGATCACTACAAATAGTAATCTGTAAAAGTAATAAACTAAAAAGGGCGGTATGAAAATACCGCCCTTTTTTTTATCTGAAATAGCTGGCTTTTTAAACTTTCAGTAATAGCCTGGCTGGATCCTCTAAGGCGTCTTTGATTGAGATCAAAAACTGAACCGCATCTTTGCCATCGATAATTCTGTGATCATAGGAGAGCGCAAGATACATCATCGGTCTGATGACTATTTCGCCGTTAACAACGACTGCGCGCTCTTGCGTTTTATGCATTCCAAGGATTGCACTCTGAGGTGAATTCAAGATTGGAGTTGACAGTAATGAACCAAAGACGCCGCCATTGGATATGGTGAACGTGCCGCCGCTCATCTCTTCAATTCCCAAGGTTCCGTCCTGCGCTCTAACAGCGTAATCAACGATGCCTTTCTCGATGTCGTGCATTCCCATCTTGTGCGCATCACGAAGCACAGGAACTACCAGCCCTCGATCCGAAGAGACAGCTACTGAAACGTCGCAGTATGCGTGATAGACAATGTCATCGCCATCAAGGTATGCGTTTACTGTTGGGAATTTTTTAAGTGACTCGACTGCTGCTTTAACAAAGAACGACATAAAGCCTAATTTAACGGAGTACTTCTTCTCAAAAGCCTCTTTGTAGCTTTTTCGCATAGCCAGTATCTCAGTCATATCAACTTCATTAAAGGTTGTCAGCATGGCTGTATTTTGAGTCGCAGAGTGAAGTCTTTTGGCTATTGTTTTGCGAATGCGGTTCATTGGAACTCTTTCTTCCATTCGATTGCTCGTTGGCTTAGATGCGCTTGGCTCAGGAGAGTTTATTGGCTCCTCTTGAACATTCTCCTGAAGGTTTATTTCAGGAGGTTCTTCACTAGCTACAACTGGAGATTCTATTACTTCCTTTATTGGAGCTTCTTTAATAATTTCTTTAGGCGCATCAGTTTTTTCAGCTGTCATTTCAGCGTCATCATCTAAAAGAGCAAGAACCTGCTGAGCGTTAACTGTTTCACCTTCCTCCGCTAAGATTTCAGTGAGAATACCTGCCTCTTCAGCAGGAACCTCAAGGACAACTTTGTCTGTTTCAATTTCAACGATGACGTCATCAACCTCAACATAGTCTCCAGGTTTTTTATGCCATAAAGCGACAGTCGCTTCGTTTATAGATTCTGGGAGGATGGGTACTTTTACTTCTTTCATTTTTTAATGCTCCTAGCAGTACCCATAGTTTGAATACCTAACGCTTTTTCAATGATATAGCTTTGGTTAATGTTGTGCTGCCTAATGCTGCCCTCTGCAGGAGCCGAGTAAAGGTCCCTCGCAACAACATGAAGGGTTTGTCCTTTAACAATGCTTTGCATAAAGTTATGCCTGGAAGTGTACCACGCGCCCTGATTAATTGGCTCTTCTTGGCACCAAACGATATCTTTTGCATTTGGAAATTTCTCAAGCTCTTTGATAAGCTGCTTTTCTGGAAATGGGTAGAGCTGCTCAAGTCTCAATATTGCGACGTTATTAAGCTGCTCATCTTGGCGACGCGTTAATAATTCATAAAATATCTTACCGCTACACATAATAACGCGATCAACTTTTTTAGGCTTGATGTTGTCATATTGCTCTTCGTAAACATCTCTAAATCTACCTTCAGTAAATTTGTGCAGTGGTGAAGCTGCTAGAGGGTTTCTTAAAAGACTTTTTGGCGACATAATAATTAGAGGCGCTCTAAATTTTCTTAATATTTGACGTCTCATTAAATGAAATATTTGCGACGCGGTTGATGGCACGCAGACCTGCATATTGTGACTCGCACAAAGCTGAAGGAAGCGCTCAAGCCTTGCAGATGAGTGTTCAGGTCCTTGACCTTCAAGTCCGTGAGGGAGAAGCATAACTAGGTTAGATAGGCGCCCCCATTTAGCCTCAGCAGAAGCAATAAATTGGTCAATAATCGCTTGAGCGCCATTAACGAAGTCGCCAAACTGAGCCTCCCAAATGACCAGTGACTCAGGATTGGCAGTGGCGTAACCGTACTCAAAACCAAGGGCCGCCTCTTCAGATAGAATTGAGTCAAATATTTGAACTCTTCCTTGCTTGTCACTAATATTTTGCAGCGGCGTGTAGTCCTCGTTTGCTAGTTGGTTATGAAGCACTGCGTTACGATGAAAAAATGTTCCTCTTCCAGTGTCCTGACCTGTAAGCCTAATTGGCGTTCCAAAGTCAGTAAGACTTGCGTAGGCTAGAGTCTCAGCAAAACCCCAGTCTGCATTAATTTTTCCATCAGCCATTTTTTGTCGCTCGGACATCATTTTCTTAACGCGCGGGTGAATCTCAAAGTGACTTGGGACTTTTTGAAGTTTTTTGTTTAAATCTTTAATTTGTTTTTTACTGATAGCAGACTCATAAGGGTCGAGCCAATTAGCATCAAAGTAATCTTCCCATAGCATTTCCCAGGCTCTTTTATTTTTATCTTTGGGCTGAATAATATTGTAAGCAACTCTCTCGCCTTCTTTTAGTTCTTGACGGTAATCACTGATCATTGCATCAACTTCTTTTTGCTCAATGACGCCTTGCTTCATTAGAGTGGTCGCGTAGTTTGCGCGCGTAGTCGGTTTCTTTCGAATTGCCTCATACATTAAGGGCTGAGTAACTGCTGGCTCATCGGCCTCATTGTGGCCATGTCTTCGATAGCACATCAAGTCGATAACCACATCTTTTTTATACCTCATGCGGTAATCGAGCGCTAACTTGGTGATAAAGCTAACCATTTCTGGATCTTCAGCGTTCACATGAAATACCGGCGCGTTAATCATCTTGACAACGTCAGTACAATAATCCGTTGACCTTGCGTCATCCTGCTTGGAGGTGGTAAAGCCAATTTGATTGTTGATAATAATATGAACTGTGCCCATCGTTCTATAGCCTCTTGACTGAGACATGTTTAAAGTCTCCATCACGATCCCTTGGCCAGAAAAAGCGGCATCTCCGTGGATAAGAACAGGAAGAATTTGTTGACGCTCAGCGTCCTCAATTTTGTCCTGATGGTAGCGCGCATAGCCTTCAATCACTGGGTTCACTAATTCAAGGTGAGAAGGGTTAAACATGAGCGCAAGATGCACATCCTCTTTGCTCGTTTTAATATCTGATGAGAAACCCTGGTGATATTTAACATCACCCGTTTGGTTCTTTCCCAGTCCAAGTTCTCCCGCGAACTCTTTAAATAAGCTTTCAGCCCTCTTACCCATGATATTAATTAGGACATTAAGGCGTCCTCTATGAGCCATGCCTAGACATATCCTTTTCATTGAGTGCTCTCCTGAGTGCTCAATTAAAATATTTAATAGTGGGACTAAGGTATCACTCCCCTCTAAAGAGAAGCGTTTTTGACCGACATACTTATTATGTAGAAATTTTTCGAACACTTCGGCTGCTGTAAGTCTTTGAAGAAGCCATTTTTTATAGTCCGCTGAATTTTCTTTTTCAAGAGACATGGTTTCAATTTTAGTTTGGACCCACTTCCGCTCTTCAAGGTCGGGAATGTTCATATACTCAACACCGAGACTACTACAATAAGTTTTATTAAGAGAAGTAAAAAGATCTCTCAAGGTACTGCAGTTTGGGCCTTGGTATGAGCCCATATCAAAAGTCTTATCAAGGTCAGAGTCTCTTAAGCCGAACTCTTCAAGAGTGAATGGCGGCGTTGAGTGGTGCCTTGGCCTCTCTAAAGGGTCTAGTCCTGCTCTAAGATGACCTGAAAATCGAAAGGCGTAAATTAAACGAAGAACTCCCAGCTGAGCAGCACTTTGACTGACAACTTTAGTATTGGAAGTTGACTCAAAATTGTTTTCACCATAATCAATAAAGCGGTTAATCACATCATCGTGTGAGCTAGAATTATTATTCATTATTTGAAAGAATTAAGTGATGGAAGAGGGGGAGATTTAAATTTATTTTTGACTGAACAAGGTCAGTTATATTACTAATTAATAGTATGCAATTTGGCACTTGCTTTGACATCAAAATATTCACAATTTGTGACTTAAATATTTAACTTGAAATTATATAGAGAATAGGGTTTGTGAGTAGTTAATTATTAAAATAAATAATTACTATTCTTGCAATAAATTTTAGAATTCAAAATGAATTCTAGTTTGCATTTAAATTTTTTTTCTACTGGATGAGCTATTAATAGAATATTGTTATAAGAATGATGATAAATCTAGATTGAATTTCTTAAAATTGAAATTATTTAAGGCATTGGTTAATCCGACTTAAAATTCTTGAAGAACTATCATTAATAATTCTTCTAACTAGCCTAATGAATAATTTTTTAAAAATTCTACAAGACAAAGATCATATCCTGGCAGATGGCGCAACGGGTACGAACTTATTTGAAATGGGGCTAGAGACAGGAGACCCACCTGAGCCTTGGAATTTAGATCATAGGGATAGAATCCGTTCTCTTCATAAAGGCTTTGTTGATGCAGGCTCTGATTTATTTTTAACCAATAGTTTTGGCGGCACTTCTTTTCGGCTCAAACTCCATAATCTTGAAAGCAGAGTGTTTGAATTAAATAAAGCTGCTGGAACTGTTGCAAGAGAGGTCGCAGATCATGCAGACCGGTTAGTCATTGTTGCGGGGTCAATGGGACCAACGGGTGAAATGATTGAGCCTCACGGCCTAATGACTCCAGCTGAGGCAACTGAGGCTTTTAAGGCTCAAGCTGAAGGACTTGCTGAAGGAGGCGTTGATGTTTTGTGGCTGGAAACAATGTACTCAATGGAGGAGTTAGAGGCTGCTCTTGATGCCGTTAAAGGTATTGGCTTGCCAGTTTGCGCGACTATGAGTTTTGATACAGCAGGTAAAACAATGATGGGGATCACTCCTGCAAATCTTGCTCTAAGAGCAAAAGGGCTTAACCTTTCGGGATTTGGCGCAAATTGCGGCGTTGGGGCGCCAGACTTGTTAGCAACAATTAATGACATATCTCGAAATGTGGAATCAGGTACGGTTGTAATTTCAAAAGCAAACTGCGGCATTCCTCAGTTTCATGATGGGAAAATTCTTTATTCTGGAACAGAGAAACTAATGGCAGAGTACATTCAAATTGCTATGAACTCTGGCGCAAAAATTATCGGTGGCTGCTGCGGAACAACGTATGCACATGTTCGGGCAATGCGTAAAGCAATGGACCAGCATCAAGTAACCATGCCTCCAACTTTAGCTGAAATTGAAAGGCGAGTTGGAGTTATGTCTAATGGGTCTAGAGCTATCTTTGAAGGTGATGATTCAAAACCCACTAAAGAGCGCAGGAGCAGACGCTCAAGGTCTTAAAAGCAACAATTCATTTAATTAATTAGTTGTTTTTGTGATAAGATAATTTTCTTTATAGTGTAATTTTATTTATTCTAAGTAAATTATTAATTCATGGCTTCAATTAAAAATACTGCGCAAAAAGCACAAAGCGTCTCCATAGTAAACAAAAATCTTCCTAGTTTTGGAACCGATAAGCAACTAGAGGCTTCGATTGGAAAGCAAGTCAGAATCTCTCGAAAAAATGCTGGCGTTACTTTGCAGCAACTCTCAAAGCAGTCACTTCTTTCTGCAAGCATGCTCTCAAAAATTGAGAATGGTCAAATTAGCGCTTCCTTAAAAACAATTCAGTTGATCTGTCATGCACTTAATATTTCAATTACGTCACTATTTAAACAGCATGACAAGGACGTTGAGCCAACCTTTATTAAGTCAGGCAATGGTTTAACAATTGAGAGGGCAGGATCAGATGAGAGTAGGCACTACCAATTGCTCGGTCACAACGTCAGCGGCTCTCTTAAGGTAGAGCCTTGCCTTATTACAGTAACTTCAAGAGATTATGATTTTCCAGACTTTCAGCATAAAGGGGTTGAATTTATTTATATGCTCAAAGGTGAAATGGATTATTACTATGGAACTGAGATATACCACTTCCAGAAGGGTGACTCGATATACTTTGATTCTGACAAACCACACGGCCCTAAAAAAATCATTAGTGATGAGTGCCAGTTTCTAACGGTTATTTGCTCAAATAATTCTGATTAGGTTGGCTTTAAGTTTTAATAATTTAAACTTTCTTTTTCTAAAATTATCCTTACCTAAACCCTCTCTAAATTAAAACTTTTTTCTTGTTTTTCTGTAATTATTTAGAAGAAAATCAACGCTTTATTATATTTCTTTAAAATCAATAAAATTTCTTGACAATGGAATATCTTTAGGCGTATACTCAAACTTTAATTTGCTGTTACTCCATCTATTTGGAGTCAAAAAGAGTCATTTATATAGTAATTTATTTGACCTCTATTACTAAAACGGCAGCAAATTCATTAGTGTTTCTGTTTTGGTTTATATCTTACGAATCAAAATAAAAGCATGCATAGGGGGTAAATCTTTAATAGAGATTTTTTTTATTTTTTCGGAGAGATTAAATGACAGATTTAGAACAGCACGTTAACGAGCCTGGTCGCGACAAACTTGTAAAAGAAGTCAAGGCTAAGATCGAAGCATTGGGCGTTACATATGTATATTATCAATTTGTTTCAGTTACAGGCCGCATTGTAGGTAAAGGTATTCCTGCGCGCCACTGGGAAAGGTTAGCTGAAAAAGGATTTCAACTAGTATATGGCTCAACAGCTAACTTATTTGTAGATCGTCATGGAGACTATATTGGTTACGGCCCTGAGTCTTCTGAGCTTGTAGGTCTTCCAGATCCTGACACTTTTTGTCAGCTTCCATGGGACAAAAGAGTAGCGCGCGTTTTTTGTAGACTTTATAGAAACCGTGAAGAGCGTGAAAATCCAGGTGAAGCATTAACATCAGATTGTCGTGGTAACTTATATAGACAACACAAAGAATTCCAAGACCAATATGGGTTAGATATGCGCTGTGGTACTGAGCCAGAAATGATGTGGCTAAAGCGCGGTGAAGATGGTCAGCCAAATGGCGGAGTAACAAAGCCGAACTGTTACCACATTGATCAGTTTGAAGAGTTACGTCCTGTGTTTATGAAAGTTATTGAATACTCAGAGCAAATGGGTCTTGATATTATTCAAGGTGACCACGAAGATGCGCCGGGTCAATTGGAGCTTAATACCCAGTTTGATGACGTATTAAGAAATGCCGACCGCTTGACGACTTATCGTCAAATTTGTGCGCAAGTTGCTCGTGAGTTTGGTTTAATTGCATGCTTTATGAGTAAGCCTTTTATGGGAGTATCTGCATCAGGCTGTCACCATAATATGTCTTTATGGGAAGGTGGTAAAGATGTATTCCATCCAGAAATTGCAGGCGAAGGAGAGCTTCCAGGAATGCCTGGAAACTTTATGTATAAAGAGGGCGGTAAGAATACATTTATGCCGGACCCTTCAATCGATGAAAAGATGCCTGGTCCAATCGGCCTTCAGTCAATCGGTGGCGTTATTAAACATTTACCCGCACTAACTTCAATTGGATCTTCTACAGTGAATTCTTATCGCCGTCTTTGGGATACTGGCTTTTGGGCGCCAATTTTTGCAGATTGGGGTTATCAAAACCGTACATGCGCACTACGCGTTTCTGCGCCAGGTCGTTTTGAATACCGCTCAGTTGACTCGATGGTTAATCCTTACTTAATGGGATCAGCGCTATTAAAAGCGATGGGTGACGGTATTGATAATAACCTTGATGCAGGTGAGCCTGAAGAGCGCAATATCTATGCAGCGATGGAGGCAGGAAAGCAAGTTAAGAAGCTTCCTATGTCTTTAGGTGAGGCATTAAATGAGCTAGAAAATGATGAGGTAATTAAATCATCGATGCCAAATGAAATGTATAAAGTTTTTCATCATTATAAGAAAGATGAATGGGAAAGATTTAATGCAACAGTTACAGATTGGGATTTAGAGACTTATATAGACTGCTTGCCATAGGGTTAAGTGTTCTTAAGGTTGTTTTAGAGTGCCCACTTAACGGTGGGCAATTTTTCGGGAAAAGGGAGATTATTTTATGTGCGGTATAGCGGGAATTATTCATAAAAAAGCTGGAAAAGGCGTAAACATTGGTCAGCAAATGACATCAATGCTACAGGCTTTAAAGCACAGAGGTCCAGACTCAACTGGATATGCAATGTATGGTAAAGGTAATGGAAATCAAATATTAAGATTTAAAGTTGCTGAAGCTGCTGATCTTGAAGGTAGCTATGATATTCATGCCACTATCAAAGATCGCTTAGAAACAGTCAACTCAAGACTTACTGAATTAGGTGTTAAAGTCGTCAAGAAAGAAAGTCCAACTGAGTATGCCCATCGTTATGAAGTAGAGTTTTCAGGTGACATGAAAAAAGTTGCTGACTTTGTTGAAGATGTTGAAGGCGTTGAAATTTTATCTATCGGTAACTCACTTGAGTTAGTAAAAGATTTAGGAGATGCATCGGTTGTTTCTAGTCAGTATGGCTTAAATGACTTTAATGGTACTCACGGAATTGGACACACCAGAATGGCGACAGAGTCTGACGTAGATATTCGCTCTGCTCATCCTTACTGGGCTTATCCTTTTAGTGACGTTGCAGTTGTTCATAATGGACAGCTCACAAACTACTGGACAAATAGACGCTCACTTGAGCGCTCTGGCCACCGTTTTTCATCGAACTGTGACTCAGAACTCATTGCTGTTTATCTTGCAGACAGAATGAGTCAAGGTGACGATTTAGAAACTGCTATGAAAGGCTCAATAGACTACCTTGATGGCGTTTTCACTTATTTGGTTGCAACAAAAGATCAACTTGGTATGGCCAAGGATGTTATGGCTGCTAAACCAATGGTTGTATACGAAGGCGAAGATATGATTGCGTTAGCTTCTGAAGAGGTTGCAATTAGAACTCTATTTGATCATCGTATTGATACATTTGACCCATATCACGGAGAGGTAAAAGTATGGCAGAACTAAGGAAGGAAACGTCCCAAGAAATGGGACTTCACGATGAGCAATTAAAAGGAAGAACTCAGAAAAAATTCTTCTCTGTTGATGAAAGTGAAAATTTAACATATTTTCACTCATTTGATGTTGATACTAGCAAGACTGCTACGATTGATGCACTTGACATGACGCCAAGAGAGATTAATCGTGAAATCAGAGAATTAATGGAAAAAGGTATTGGTGACATTACTGTTGATAATCCTATGTCAAGGCATGGTGTTGGTGTTGGCATCTTAAACAGACTTAACTTAACTTTCTCAGATAGTTTAGGCTATTTTGGTTGCGGCTTGATTGATGGACCTAATGTTCATATTAAAGGTCGTGTTGGTTGGTCATGTGCAGAAAATATGATGGCTGGAACTGTTGTTATTGATAAAAATGCTGGCTCAACTTTTGGCGCTGCTATTCGTGGCGGTGATCTTGTCTGTAAAGGCAGTGTTGGCGCTCGTACTGGTATTGATCAGAAGGGCGGCACAATTATTGTTGGCGGTAAGACAGGCGCGTTTTCTGGATTCATGATGCAGCGTGGTCGTATGATTGTTTTGGGTGATGCTGGAATGAACTTAGGTGACTCAATGTATGACGGCACTATTTATGTTGGCGGTGAAGTTGAAGAGCTTGGAGTGGACTGTGTGCAGGCTGATATGACAGAGCTTGACGTTCGCTACTTAACAGAGAAATTAGCCCTTTATGGCATGAAGAGTCCTAGAGGCGTTGAGAAAATGCAGAAGCATGTTTCTGGAAAAATGCTATGGAACTACGCTAACTTAGAGCCTAATGAGAAAAAACTAATTCTTTAATAGTGCTTTTAACAAATTAAACAAAAGGAAATATTATGAGTGATTCGGAAAAACATAGACTAGGTAAAAGTTTTATCTTCCCTAAAGCAGTGATGGATGATATTCACATTAAGTCTGATTTGGGAAGATATAGAATGAGAGGATTCTCTCTATTTAAAAAAATTCCAACATGGGACGATTTAACATTTATGCCAGGAACATTAACCCGTTTTGTTATTGAGGGTTATAGAGAAAAATGTTTAACTAAAACAATTATTGGGCCAGAGGCTCCAAGACCATTAGAGCTCGACATCCCTATATATATTACAGGAATGAGTTTTGGTGCGTTGAGTTATGAGGCTAAAACTGCTCTAGCTCGAGGTGCTACGATGGCAGGAACAGCTACTTGTTCTGGTGAAGGTGGAATGATTCCAGATGAGAGGCGTTACTCAAGTAAATGGTTTTATCAGTGTATCCAGTCTCGTTATGGCTTTAATCCACAACATTTACGTCTAGCTGATAGTGTTGAGTTTTTTATTGGTCAAGGTTGTAAGGTTGGATTAGGTGGACACCTAATGGGTCAAAAAGTTACAGACCAAGTTGCTGAAATGCGTTCTTTACCTGCTGGTATTGATCAGCGCTCTCCTGCTAGACATCCAGACTGGCTTGGACCAGATGATTTGGCGCTTAAAATTGAAGAAATTCGTGAAGCGACAGATGGTCAGATTCCAATTCAGCTAAAACTTGGTGCAGCGCGTGTATACGATGATGTGCGTATGGCCGCTAAAACTGGTTGTGATAGTATTTATATTGATGGTATGGAAGGCGGTACTGCTGCTGGACCACATATTGCAACAGAAGAGACTGGAATTCCAGGAATTGCAGCAATTCGCCAAGCTCGAAGAGCAATTGATGATGTGGGGATGAGTGGCAGAATTTCTTTAGTTTATGCTGGGGGTATTCGAAATGGTGGTGACGTTGCTAAAGCGGTTGCACTTGGTGCTGACGCGGTTGCGATTGGTCATTCATCGCTTATGGCGCTTAACTGTAATAGAGACATTCCTGAGGCTGATTTTGAAGCTGAAATGGGCGTTAAAGCCGGTGAATGTTATCACTGTCATACTGGGCGCTGTCCGGTTGGTGTAGCAACTCAAGATCCTGAGCTTAGAAAGCGTCTAGATCCGGATGAAGCATCAGAGCGTGTATACAACTTCTTACATACACTAGCAATCGAGACACAAATGATGGCTCGAGCATGTGGTAAGACAAATATTCACTCATTGGAGCCAGAAGATTTAGCTGCGCTTACTATGGAGGCTTCAGCTTGTGCACAAGTTCCTATTGCAGGTTCACAGCACACGGTTGGCCGTCCTGATATGACACGTTTTTAAGATAAGGAGTTATTATGAGTAAAAATGAAGAAACATTTGAAGTTGGTGCTGACGGCTTAGATACCGATCGCGAGCAAATGATTGGACAGCATATCGGTTATAGATATGATGTAAACCTTGTCCCTGATCTTAAATTTATAACGCCTTTTTTACAAAAATATATTGAAAAAATGGGCTGGAAAGATCTTAACTGGTTAGAAGATATTCATATGGGTTATGAGGGCGATCAAGCTGCTGTTTTTGATAGAAATATTAATGGTTGGGTCACTATTCCGGACAATATAAAACTTCCAAATAATCAGCAAGAGCGAGATATGATTGCTCGTGAATTATTGGTTAAGTTTCAAATGTCAGAAAACCACCCAATGGTTGACCTTAATAACGCTTACCGTAAATTCTAACTACTGTAAGTGGTTTCTAAAGGGGTTAATTTGGAGCAAAGCTCTGAATCTTAACTCCTTAGTTTTTCGGCATTCCACCCCCTGGAGTGCCGTATAAACTATTTTTTAGTTTGTAATTCATTTCATCGAAGCATGAATATTTTCAAATTGACCTATAAATTATTCTATGTATACTCAAATTATCTGTTAAATTATTGTCCTAAATGAGAGTTTCTAATATTAAATATGATGGAGATTGTGAAACTTACCAAATACTTGGTGGTGAGGCAATTTCAATTGACTTAAAGAGTGGTGATTCAGTAGAAATAGTCGATGTAGAGGGAGATCAGCAGTGTAGTGTCCTTGCTTTTAACTCTAAAAAATTATCAGTATTGTCAACTTTAAGCTGGAATTCAAAACCTAAAAGTAACGCATCTGAAATAAGCACAGATGAATGCTCTGATATGCTCAGGGCAATTCTAAAGCATAACCAAATTGATTCCAAAAAACTAAATGGTACTGAGCTTTTTTCAGCATCAAATCCTGCTGATTCACGTCAATCTTTCAATATTAAAAATGATGCCTTGTGCGTATTTGATGCTAAAGGTGGACCAATGATAGTAGATAAGCAGAATTCTCCCACTGAAATTTTGATTAATGTGTCTCGCTCAAATCCATCAAATCCATCTGAGAGACTTCCTGAGCCTCTTGCCAAATCTTCTAAAGAGATTCGGATAAATAACAGCTCTGCAGTTGCTTATAAAGTAAAGGCCGGCGAGTACATTCAAATTATTGATGTTGAAGGTCAGCAATGCTCAGACTTTCAAGCATTTTTAGAAGAAGATTTAAAAAATAATTTAGAGCTTTGCCTTGATCCAACAGTGACAAGGTCTCAAATGCAGGCAAGTTATCCCGCGCCAGGTACTCACGATAAGTTCTATAACCAAAACTCAGTGCCATTAGTAGAAGTCATTCAAGACACAGTATGTAGGCATGATACTTTTGGCCTTGCCTGTAACGCTAAATATTATGAAGATCGAGGTTTTCCCGGTCATATAAGCTGCACTGATAACTTTAATTTATCTCTCGCAGAGTATGGAGTTAAGCCAAGACGAAACTGGGCAGCGGTTAATCTCTTTTTTAATACAGCGATAGAAGAGTGCCACTCACTCACATCTGATGTCTCTTGGTCTAGACCCGGAGATTACGTTTTATTAAGGGCTGTAAATGATCTTGTTTGCGTCTCCTCAGCTTGTCCAGATGACACCACTTCAGCAAATGGATGGAATCCTTCCGATATACATGTTAGGATCTATGATAAATCTAATACTTTCCCATCGGCTACGGCTTTTAGGCCTGACCCACAATCGATACCGACTATGACTAAAGAAACTGGTTTTCATAAAAATACCTCTAAATTAACAAAAAACTTTGATAACTATAACGGCTACTGGCTACCACTCGAGTATGAGAATTTAGGTGCGATTAAAGAGTATTGGCAGTGCCGTGAAGCGGTCGCCATGATTGATCTTGCACCGCTAAGAAAGTTTGAAGTTTATGGCCAAGATGCTGAAGTCCTAATGCAATATGCGATTACCAAGGATGTTCGCAAGCTAGCGGTCGGTCAAGTTGTTTATTCTGCGATGTGTTATGACAATGGCTGCATGATTGATGATGGAACCTTATTCCGCCTTGATGACAATAACTTTCGATGGATTGGTGGCTCAGATGATGGCGGCAAACATCTCAGGAAAATTGCTGAGGATCGTGGATTAGATGTTAGAGTTAAATCTTCAACTGATCAGCTCCACAATGTTGCGGTTCAGGGCCCTAAAAGTCGCGAGACTTTATCAAAAATTATTTGGATACCTAAATTACAAACCACGATTGAAGACCTTAAATGGTTTCGATTTACGATTGGTAGAATTGGTGGTGAGTTTGGGATTCCTGTGATGGTTTCTAGGACTGGATATTCGGGCGAACTTGGTTACGAAGTTTTTGCTCATCCAAAGGATTGTGAATCTGTGTGGGACTCAATTGCAGAGGCTGGTGAGGAATTTGGTATATGTCCTTTGGGATTAAATGCTCTTGATATGCTTAGAATAGAGGCAGGTTTAATTTTTGCAGGCTATGAATTTTGCGATCAAACTGACCCATTTGAAGCGGGTATTGCATTTACGGTTCCACTGAAAACAAAAGAGGAAGATTTTTCTGGAAAAGAAGCATTAATTCTTCGTAAGAATTCTCCACAAAGAGTTCTTGTTGGGTTAGAATTAACTTCAAATGAGGTTGCGCTCCATGGAGATGGGGTGTATATTGGAAAGCAACAGGTTGGAGTAGTAACAAGTGCAACACGCTCTCCAATATTAAAAAAGAATATTGCACTTTGTAGAATTTCAGTATCAGAGTCAGAAATTGGCAACGATGTTGAAATAGGAAAATTAGATGGACACCAAAAGCGCCTTTCAGCAAAGATTGTTCGCTTTCCGTTTTATGATCCTGAAAAGACTCGAGTAAGAATGTAGTTATTTTCAGGCAAAAGAATGTTTTAGATTAGTAATTAAGTCTAAAGCTGTGAGTATGGTTTTTAAGGCAGTATTTGTTAAAAAAATCATTTTAAAGTTGAATTTTTTGAGATTTTTCTATAATTTTCTTAAATATATTTGATTAAACAATAAAAGGAGAAATAAATGAATAAGTTTACAAGTAAGGTGGCTGCTGCTGCTTTAACGATGACTTTAGCTTCTGTATCGGGTCAAGCTCTTGCAGCTGACTCTTCGAAGCCAATTGTCATTCCAACTCATAACTGGTCAAGCCAAGTTGTTATGGCTTATGTAATCGGTGGTATTTTTGAAAGTATGGGTAACAATGTAGAATATGTTCCTGCTGACTCTCAAGCAGTTTATGAAGCGATCCGTAATGGAGACGTAACTATTTCACACGAAGTATGGCAGTCTGCATTTGGTGCATCTTTTTATAACGCAATGGAGAAAGGCGGAATTGTTGATGCAGGTAACCATGAAGCAATGACTCTTGAAGAAATGGGAGTTCCACAATGGGTTGTGGACGAAAACCTATGTCCTGGACTTCCAAACTGGGAAGCACTTAAAGACTGTAAAGATGTGTTTGTTACTGCAGACTCAGGTGGTAAAGGTCGTTGGTTAGAAGGACCACAAAGTTGGCATGGTAACCTTATGCCAGAGCGTATTGCTGCGTTAGGTCTTGGTGATGACTATATGGTTAAGTTTGCTGGTGGTGCAGATGCACTATGGGCTGATTTAGCTGCTGCTAAAAAAGAAGGCCGTGGAACAATCGTCTTTAACTGGACTCCAAACTTTACTGATGCTGATGGATTTGCATTCATTGAATTCCCTGAGTACTATGATGGTTGTAGAACAGTTGATGGTGGTGATGGTGCTTGTGGATCTCCAAAAGGTTGGTTGAAAAAAGCAGCTAACTATAAGTTCCCTAAGACACACCCTGCTGCATATACAGCTTTTACAAAGATGTCTTTCTCAACAACTCATATTGGTCAAATGGCCGCACTTGTTGACGTTGATGGCATGAGCCATCAAGATGCTGCATCTGCATGGCTTGCTGCTAATCAGGATGTTGTTTCAGCATTTAAATAAGGCTTCTATAGCTTAGACTTCTTAATTTTTTTAAGGAGTTTGTTAATGTTTTAAATCTCTCCCCTGGGCTTTCTCAGCTAGGGGAGATTTATTATGCCCTTGAAAAACTTTAGATAGAATTACCCACTAATAACTTTCAGAACAAAGGTATTTTTTTGTATACTACAGTTGTGAGATTTAAATCAATTTTGGACTATTTATATGCCACCTAAAGAAACGAATATTAAAAACAAACAACCAGTCATCAAGTGTGACTCGGTCTACAAAATATTTGGTGAAAATGCAAAAAAACTACTTCAAGAGGCTAATGGTAAAGTTGATGCCAAAGAATTCCAGGATGCCGGCTGCGTTGTTGGTGTAAATAGTGCTTCATTTGAAGTGTACGAAGGTGAGATGTTGGTTGTAATGGGTCTTTCAGGCTCAGGTAAATCAACCCTACTAAGATGTATATCCAGACTCACTGATACAACAGCAGGAAAGATATATATTGATGGAGAGGATCTTCTTGCACTTAATTCTAAAGAGCTTATCGAACTTAGAAGAAATAAAATGGGAATGGTGTTTCAAAGCTTTGCACTACTTCCCCATAAAACCGTACTAGAAAACATTGCATTTCCATTACAGGTTAAAGGAAGTAGTACTAATGATAGTATGAAACGAGCAATGGAAATGGTTGAACTTGTTGGTCTGACAGGCCGTGAAAATTACTTTCCTAGAGAGCTCTCAGGTGGTCAGCAACAAAGAGTTGGAATTGCTCGCTCATTAGCGGTTGAACCAGATATTTGGTTTTTAGATGAGCCATTCTCTGCCCTGGACCCATTAATTCGAAAAGAAATGCAAGATGAATTTTTGAGATTACAAGGTGTATTAAACAAAACAATTCTATTTGTTACTCATGATTTCGATGAAGCATTAAGACTCGCTGATCGAATCGCAATTATGAAAGATGGCATTATTGAGCAGTTAGATACTCCAGCTAATATTGTTCTTAATCCAGCAACTGAGTATGTTCGTAAGTTTACTGAAGAAGTTCCTAGAGAAAAAGTTCTAAAGATTGAGTCAGTCATGGATCCTGTTGGCAGCTCTGATGAAGAGTTGAGTGAACTTCAGGTTTCTAAAGACGCAATTATTGAAACTGTTGCAGAGGCAGTGCTTAGTGAACAAAAGCCGGTAGCTGTATTGGATGAAAATAATAATATAGTTGGCGTTTTAAATTGCTCTACTATTATTCATGTCCTTTTTGGTGATCGCTCCAAATCATAATATTTAGATAAACTGACTATGGAATTTCTTAAAAATAATCCTAAACTACTTCAATTTGGCATTGTTTTAATTGTATTTTTTATTCTCATGTCAATGACGGGAGAATATCACGATATTATTTTACTTCGTGATGGTTTTGCTAATAAAGTTAAATCTGGAGAAATCGATGCCATAGTTGGTTTCTCGGAGTCATTTAGAATGATTCTTAGTGGTCAGCTCCCACCTCAATTAGTAAGACTTCCAGAATTAAACTTTTTTAATCCAGTTACAGATACTTCAATAGTATTTAAACTCATAGCTCTCTTAACTATTCTTGGCTTGCTATTTAGAAAGTTTCTTTTGACTACTAAGGAAACTAGAGATCTTCCAATTGTCTGGTTTAAACAAAACTGGACAAAGTTGTTTGTCTATATACCTGCTGGAATTATTGTTGGCTTTTTAATCCTACCAACACTATTGAATTGGTTTTTTGGTGACATCACCACAAGTAGTTTTTGGACAATGAATCAAATCATTAATGATTCTGCAGAATTTGTAATGTACGAATGGTGGCCGATTGAAATTTATGATCCAGATATTGAAGATTATGACGAATCTGCAATGGTCAAGGAGATAACTAGAGGTTTTTCTCGCTCTATTCTCTTTGCTATTGAGTTTATTCGTGAGATCTTATTGGGTGGAATTAAAACAATTGTTGCCTTTACAAGCTGGGAGTGGTCTGATGCGAATGAGTGGGCAGTTTGGCCCGGACTTCCATGGACTGTTGTGTCTGCTTCAGCGATTATGATTGGCTATTTTTTAAGTGGAAGAGGTTTAGCAATATTGGCTGCTTTTTCTACCATATATATCAGTGTTTTTGGTCAGTGGGAGCCTGCCATGGAAACACTCTCATTTGTTCTAGTTGCTGCTCCAATATCTTTTATTTTGGGCCTTAGTCTTGGTGTTTGGGCCTATAAGAGTAAAACTACTGAAACAGTCTTAATGCCTCTGCTAAACGTAGCACAGACAATGCCCCATTTCTCTTACCTTGTTCCAGTCATGGTTTTCTTTGGTGTAGGCGATCATGCAGGTGCTATAGCAACTATTATATTTGCAACGCCGCCGATGATCAGGCTGACACTTCTTGGCTTAAAAAAGGTTTCTCCTGAAGTTATTGATGCGGGGATGATGAGTGGCTGTAATAACTTTCAACTGATGTCTAAAGTTTTAATTCCTTCAGCTAGAAGAGATATTCTGATTGGCGTAAACCAGGTAATTATGCAGTGCCTAGCGATGGCAGTAATTGCTTCATTTATTGGCGCAAAAGGTTTAGGCTTTAATTTACTTCTTGCACTAAATCAGCTAAAAATAGGCCAAGCTTTAGAGCTTGGTATTTGTATTGTCCTTATTGCGGTATTTTTAGATAAACTTTCTCTGGCATGGGCTAATAAGCAAACTGATTATTTTGCAGACCTACCTTTCATTGAAAGACATAAGTATGCGGTATCCTTTGCTGCCATTCTTTTCGTTGGAACTTTGTTGGCATATCTTGGAACGTTTTTGTTTAGGGACGGAATCAATTATCTTTATATGATTCCACACAACAAGGGTTACACATCTCAACTTTTTTGGCAGTCAGGTGTTGACTGGATTTGGGATACTTTTTTCTTTTCATTGCAGGGGTTTAACACTTGGTTAATTCAGGATGTCCTTATTCCAATGAAGACGGCTTACCTCTCGATGCCAGTCATAGCGACCTTTACACTCGTCATGGGCGTTGGCTATATTATTGGCGGGATCAGGTCTGCGCTGGTAGTTGGTGGTTTTTTACTGGTTATTGCTCTTTTACAATGGTGGGAGAGAGCTCTTATTACAGCCTATATGGCAAGTTTTGGCGTTATTGTATCTGGTTTAATTGGAATAACCGTTGGCTCTCTTTGTGCCAGAAACAAGATTGCAAGTAAGATTATTTTGTTGGTTTGTGATACCTTTCAAACCTTTCCTTCGTTTATCTACTTGATACCAGTTATTATGCTTTTTGGTGTTACAGACACCTCTGTACTAATTGCTGTAATTGTGTATGCGACTATTCCAGCAACTCGATACACAGTAGAGGGCCTCACAAGCGTTCCTCAAGCACTTCAAGATGCTGGCTCAATGTCCGGCGTTAATCGGATGCAGAGATGGCTTAAAATAGAAATGCCTCTTGCATTACCTCACATCATGTTGGGTCTTAATCAAACCGTTGTTTTTGCCCTATTTATGGTCATCATTGGTGCAATGATTGGAACTGATGATTTAGGACAATTTATATTGAAAGCTTTATCTGACAAACAGGGTATCGGTAATGGCTTGTTGCTAGGTTTATGTGTTGCTTTTATTGGACTTGCTGTCGATCATCTTATTCAAACATGGGCAACACAAAGAAGAAAATTACTGGGTATAGATTAAAACTAATCTAAGGCGATTTAAAGACTCTTTTTTAAAATTCAAACCTAATTGAAATTAATTACTAATTTAAATGTTGTTTGTCACGATAATAGCATTTTTGTATTTATAAAATCTGGAGAGTTGTTAAGATGAAAATTATAGATGGCAGAGTTCTTGCTGAAAATCTTAGAAAAAATATTGCTAACGAAGTAAAGCAGTATTCTAGACCTCCTGGCCTAGCAGTCATTTTAGTTGGTGATGACGAAGCCTCTAAGGTCTATGTAAGAAATAAATCTAAAGCTTGCGTCCAGGTTGGCTTTTATTCTGATCAGATTCATAAATCCGCAAATATTACTCAAGAAGAGCTCCTCTCGGAAGTTCAAAGGCTTAATGTAAATAGTAATATCGATGGCATCTTGGTTCAGCTTCCTTTGCCTGCTCACATTGATGCGAATGTGATAATTGAGTCGATTGTTCCCGAAAAAGATGTTGATGGTTTTAGTAGTGAAAATATTGGCAAGTTAAGTTTAAAGAAACCGTTCATTAGTCCCTGTACTCCTAGAGGCGTTATGAAAATGTTAGCCTCTATCAAGTGTGACTTAAGGGGGAAGGATTGCGTAATCATTGGCGCTTCAAATATTGTTGGAAGGCCAATGGCAATGGAGCTTCTTAATGCTGGTGCTACAGTTCAAGTTTGCCACAAGGAAACAAAAGATATTAAGCTTAAAACTAAGTCAGCAGATGTTATTGTTGCTGCTGCTGGGGTTGCAAACTTAGTTAATGCTGACTGGATAAAAGAAGGCGCCGTTATTATCGATGTTGGTATTAATAGACTTGATAATGGATCTCTGGTGGGTGATGTAGATTATGAAGCTGTCAAAGGTATGGTCTCTGCTATCTCTCCTGTTCCTGGAGGTGTCGGCCCAATGACTATTGCAGTATTACTTGAGAATACTTTAACAGCCTACAAAGCAAGGTTATAAATTAGCTTTCTGCTTTTCCCTAAAGTCTTTTAAAAATTTAGCTACCCACTGATGAAAACAGTGAGTAGCGCTATCCATTACTGGTGAGAATTTACCGCCATCAAACATTAATCCACTTCTTCCGCGCTGCATTCCCTCTACAACCCCAATATCTTCACTAAATACAGTTTTCCAAAAAGACGCGTTAGAGTCTATAAGTTTTTTTAGTTCTAGCATTTCAGAGGGATCTTTTGCATAATATAGTGAGACATGCTCAATTGTTTTATTTGTAGAGATTGGTTCTATAATTATTGAAAAAAAGTGATCCCTATGAACTCCTAAAAGTACATTTGGGTACAAGGCTATATACTCACTTTTAGTGTCCCACTCATCTGACAAATTTTCAAAATCTGGAAATACGTTGCCATCATCACTTTTCATTTGGTTATAGACATGAGAGCCTTGCCCAGAGAAATGACCCATCTCCTCAATATGATAGTGATCTTCTATACTTGAAGTAACATTAAGCTCAGGGTGGACCCAAGGAAGATGGTAGCTTTCACAATAGTTTTCAACTGCTAGCTTCCAGTTAGTATCTAGATTAAGTTTGAATGAAGAGCTCTCACCTCCATGATGAAGGGGTTTTTCAAACTCAGACCATCTCTCAATTGCTTTTGAAGCATAATCAGTAAACTCCTTTGCAGAATTAGAAATATTTACAAAGATAACGTCTTGCCAAACTGCAGATCGAATTTTAAAGAGACCAAGCTCTTCATTTTTAATAGACTCATGAGTATTTATATCTGTTCCTCCAACCATGGGTGTTGCACATAAATCACCATCAAGATTGTAACACCAGCTATGATATGGACAGCTTATAACTCCTTTTATATTTGTTGGTTTATCAATTAAAATCATCCCTCTATGGCGACAAGTATTTTGAAATACATTAATATCTCCACTTGAGTTACGAACCAATATCAAAGGCATTCCAACAAAGTTCAGTGGCTTTATATCTCCTGGATTTGGTATATTACTGCCAGTGGCAATAGCTGACCAATTGTCAAACAAAATTGCTTTTTTTTCTTCATCAAAAACAGCATTACTGACATAGTGCTCGTTAGGTAGTCCTTTAGCTTTATCAGTTGATGTTAGGACAGAGTCTAAGTTACTAAGTGGAATAGACATGAAGAGAAGTTAAAGTAAAAAACGCTATGATACTATCAGCGTAAAGTAATTATTCTTAATAAAATTACTCTAAAAAATTGAATATATTTCAATTAATTTATGATTTTGAAATTAGAAAATCTCTAAGAATTTTAACATTTTCAGGGAGTAAATCTTCTTTTTCACTCATAATGTATATCGCGGATGGAGCTGGTATTGATGTGTCGCCCAGAACAACAAGCTCTCCACTATCAATTTTAGGTTTACACAGACGCTTCCAGCCTAAGACTATTCCCATTCCATCAGAAGCAGCTTGAAGGGCAATCATATAATTATTGACATGAGTTCCTGGTGAGATTTTTCCTTTGTATCCAAGAGCATTAAACCAAGAGAACCAATTTGACCAATTTTTATCTTTTGCTCTGAGATGAATGAGAGGCGCTTGCGCTAAATCTTCAACAGTAATATTTGGGTATTCTTTGGCAAAACTAGGGCTACATACTGGAACAAGTTCATCTTGAAAAAGAGTGTGCTTTTGGTTTGATTCATTCTCAACAAAACCATAGCAAATTTTTAAATCAACAGCAATCCCTTGAGAATCAGGATTATCAGTTACATGTTGATTAACAGGTATTTCAGGGTGTTGTTTCCAAAACTCTGCTAAATGAGGTGGTAGCCAAAGAAAAGAAATGGCTGTAGTCGCACTAATAATTACCTCTTTATCTGTAGCAGAGCGCCTAAGATTTGCAAGTGTTGAAGAAATTGCTGTAAAGCTACTTTGAAGAACAGCAAATAAAGATTCTCCGTGATCGGTTAAATTATTACCGTGGTGTTTTCTATCAAATAACGAAAGACCAAGTTCGGTTTCTAAAAACTTAATTTGGTGGCTAACTGCCCCCGGAGTAACTCCAAGTTCTTCAGCAGCACCCTTAAAACTTCTGTGACGAGCAGCAGTCTCAAACGTTGCAAGAGAGGTTAGTGGCGGTAATTTATAGTATCTACGAGACATAGTTGTTCCCTAAATGTTGAATCCAAGTATACTTACTTTTTGTATATACAGCCTTCATAATAGACCTTTTTTAACTATATTAGAGCAAATATTCATAATTAAATATAACTGGTATTTTTTTAATATATGTTTTTTCAAGCTCTATTTAGCCCCTTATATTGCATAATTAGCTAAATATATTTAAAATATTAATAATTTGTGGGTCATTCATAAAACTTAAAGAAAGTATATTATTTTTTTATATATAGCTATAGAATTATTTTCACTTTAGTTTGAATTTTTTAACTACTTAGTGCTTTCAATTTAAAGATAATAATGATAACTAAAAAACTAGATTTTATTCAAATTTAAACTTTACATTTCTATTAACAATAAAAAATACAAAGGAGTTTAGTATGTCTTTACCAAGTCAAGCCGAATATGTTATTGCTGGTGCAGGAATTCATGGATTATCAACTGCATGGAGATTGGCCGAACGCCTAACTGCAGATGGTGAGGGAGTTAACGGGCGTATTGTAATAATTGATAAAGCAAATAGAATTGCAGCTGGAGCAACTGGAATTGCTTGCGGTGTTGTTCGTAATAATTATTTTCAACCTGCTATGAGAAAATTGATGGCCCATTCAGTTAGTATTTGGGAAAGTGATCCAGATGCCTTTAGTTATCATCCAAACGGATATATGCAAATTTCATGCGAAAAAATGCGTGAAGATGTTAAACAAATCCATGCTGAACAAGCTGCAATTGGCTATGAAAGTGTTTTTATTGAGGGTGAGGAAGAGTCGCGTGATTACATGCTAAATATGTTTGATGATTGGCAAGCGCAAGGAATTACTTCAGTTCTTCATGAAAAGCCAGGTGGCTATGCAAATAATGTTAAAGCGATGGAGGGTCTTTCTAAAAAAGTATTGGATTTAGGTGTTACTGTAGTTCTTGAAACTGAGATAACAGGTTTTGTTTCTGAGGGAAATGGTCAAAGAGTTACTGCGGTTGAGACAGATAAAGGAACAATTACATGCGATAATTTAATTATTGGAGCTGGCCCTTGGGTTCGTGATTTTTGGCGTATGTTAGGCCTTCCTTCTCAAATTGAATTAAAGGATCTTGAAGGTGAGGTTCATCAAGATATTGATATGTGGCGTTTTTGGCAGTTAGAAGAGGGTGTCTTAGAAATTGATCCTGAAACTTTAGTAACCAATGATGGCAAGATTCCGCCAGTTCTTCATATTGATACTGATGCACCTTTGTATTCTACTGTAGATGGCTCACTTATTACGGATGAGCTATGGGGAATATATTATAAGCCTGATTGGAGCTTTGGTGGCATCCAGGGAGGGGCTTCACCTTATACAGTTGATACACCTGTTAATGAAGTTGCTATCGATCCATATGGCCCTGAAAGTAAAGAGTTTACAGCAAGTAAAGATTTCCCTGAAATGTGGGTTTCTGCTCTTGCGCATTGTCATAAAAGATTTGAAGGTATGATGCCTCATTATCATAAAGAGGCATCAGGCGGAATTGGTTGCTTTACTCCAGATAGTTTCCCTGTAATTGATACTTACAATGAAAATGTAACAATAATTGCAGATAGTAATCATGGATATAAAATGCTAGGTGTCGGCTGTTTAGTTGCTGAAGAGTTATTAGGTGAAAAGCAAGAGCTTCTAGAGCCATTTAGGTTTAGCCGCTTTCAAGCAGGCAAGTTACACCCAGTTTCTAATAGTCCTTATCCTTGGAGCTAAAAAGTGAGTAAAACACGCTTTTCTGGCTTTAAGGTTCTCAAAGAAGCGCTAACTGGTCATAAAGGCTGGGAGCCAACTTGGCGTGATGCTGAGCCAAAATCTGATGGGTATGATGTTGTCATCGTTGGTGGAGGCGGTCATGGTTTAGCGACTGCTTACTATTTAGCAAAAAATCATGGTATTACCAATGTTGCTGTTGTTGAAAAAGGCTGGATAGGCGGCGGTAATGTGGGCAGAAATACAACCATTATTAGATCAAATTATTTACTGCCTGGAAATGAGCCTTTTTATGAATTTTCACTGAAGCTTTGGGAGAATCTTGAGCAAGATTTAAACTATAACGCAATGGTGTCTCAGCGCGGTATTATGAATTTAATCCATTCTGATGCTCAGCGTGATGCATTTATTCGAAGAGGCAATGGTATGTTATTTGCTGATGCGGGCTGTGAATTTATAGAAGCAAAAGAAGTAAAAGAAAGGTATCCATTTTTAGATATGGATAACCCAAGATTCCCAATTAAAGCTGCTTTAGCTCAGCCTCGTGGAGGCACTGTTCGTCATGATGCCGTAGCTTGGGGATACGCAAGAGGCGCTAGTGATCTTGGAGTGGATATTATTCAAAACTGTGAGGTTACAGGCTTTAACATTGAAAATGGTAAATGTTTAGGCGTTCAAACAACTAAAGGCGAAATTAAAGCTGGAAGAGTTGGAGTTTGCGTTGCAGGCTCATCTGGAAGAGTAATGGCTAAAGCTGGAATTAAACTTCCTATTGAAAGTCACGTTCTTCAAGCTTTTGTAACTGAAGGCCTTAAGCCAGTAATGGACAATGTAATTACTTTTGGTGCTGGGCACTTTTATTGTTCTCAGTCTGACAAGGGTGGCCTTGTTTTTGGTGGTGATATTGATGGCTATAACACTTATGCTCAACGTGGAAACCTGCCTGTTGTTGAAGATGTTTGCTCTGGTGGTATGGCTATAATGCCGATGATTGGCCGAGCTAGGTTACTTAGAATGTGGGGAGGGGTTATGGACATGTCAATGGACGGCTCACCATTTATAGATAGCACTGAAATTGATGAATTATTTTTTAATGGCGGTTGGTGTTATGGTGGTTTTAAAGCAACACCTGCTAGTGGTTACTGTTATGCCCACTTACTTGCTACAAACTCATCGCACGAGGTAGCAACGGCATATAAGCTTGATCGATTTAGACGCGGCGCAATGATAGATGAGAAAGGTGTTGGCGCTCAACCAAATCTGCATTAGGAGGACATAATATGATAATAAATCATCCATTACTTGGCCCTCGTGATTCTGAAGAATTTGTTTACCTAGGTGCAGCTGATCTTATAAAACGTCCCACTAATTGGGAGAAAGATGCATCTGCTGAAGACTTTTACCAATACCAATACATTAGAGAAAATATTGCTGGCGATCATCGTGAGCTTTGGTACCACGAGCAGGGCGATCAGTCTTGGTTGGTTGTTACTAGAAATACTTTATCACATGAAATTCTTAAGGTTGAGTTAGCTCAAGATGTTTCAAGAGGCATAGGTAGAGGAAAATGAGACAAATTAATCGAATAAAAGACGGCTTAGTAAATCAAAAAAAATCTATAAGCTTTACTTTTAATGGCCATATATTAACTGGTTACGAAGGTGATACGCTTGCATCAGCCTTACTTGCCAATAATAAAAAATTAGTTGGGCGCTCTTTTAAGTACCATCGTCCGCGTGGTATAGTTACTGCCGGCTCTGAGGAGCCAAATGCAATCATGGAGATTGGAAATGGTCCCTATAAAGATCCAAATACTAGAGCAACTGTTACAGAGTTATATGACGGATTAGAAGCAAATAGTCAAAACCATAAAGGCCCATTAGGCTTTGATCTTATGGCTATTATAGATTTTTTATCTCCACTTGTTGGTGCTGGTTTTTATTATAAAACTTTTATGTGGCCTAAAGCTTTTTGGGAAAAGTTTTATGAGCCTGCAATTCGAAATGCTGCTGGACTAGGAACTCTCTCGACTGAGCCTGATCCAGATACATATGATAAAGGTTTTCGTTATTGTGATATTCTAATTATTGGTGCTGGCGCAACTGGGTTATCAGCTGCAATTACGGCTGCTAGCTCTGGCGCAAAAGTTATACTTGCTGATGAAGATTTTTTAATGGGTGGAAGGCTAAATACTGAGTCCATAAAAATTAATGGTATGTCTGGCAGTAAGTGGGCAAAAGATACAGTTGCTGCTTTAAGCGCAATTGAAAATGTTACATTGATGTCTGACACGACTATTTTTGGCGTTTATGATCATGGCATTTATGGCGCAATCGAAAATAGAGCGTCAGAAGCTAGGGAAGATAAAAATAAGCCTCGTCAGGTGAATTGGAGAATTTATGCTAAACGTTCAATTCTTTGTGCTGGTGCAATTGAAAGATCGATAGCTTTTGGAAATAATGATCGTCCTGGTATAATGCTTGCAAGCGCTGTGAGATCTTATGCAAATAGATTTGCAGTTGCTACAGGTGATAAAGTTTCAGTCTATACAAATAATGATGATGGCTGGAATACTGCGAGAGACTTGGTTTTAAAAAATATAAGAGTTATTGCTGTAATTGATTCGCGCTCAATTAAACCTGTTTTAAGAGTTCCAGGTGCTGAGATTTTTATGGGCACAAATGTGGTTGATACTAAGGGTCGAAAAGCACTTAAATCGATAAAGCTTTCTAATGGTAAGTCAATAGACACAGATTGCTTAGCTGTTTCGGGTGGATGGAATCCAAACTTACATTTAACATGTCATCACCGAGGGATTCCAAAATGGAATGAAGAAATTGCATCCTTTATTCCAGATGAATCAAATCCACCTGGTATGTCGGTTGCGGGAAGAGCTAAAGGAACAATGGTTTTGTCTGATGCAATTATTGAAGGGCACAATGAGGGTTCGTCTGTCGCTTTAGATCTAGGCTACAATGTTAAAGAATTAGATCCAGCTGAAACTCAAACAGTTTTATATAGCGTAACTGCAAACTGGGGGGTTCCAAGTGGAAAAAATCGTGCTTGGGTCGATCTTCAAAATGACGTTACTGCAAAAGATATTAAGCTTGCAAACCAAGAGGGATTTAAATCAGTTGAGCATGTTAAGCGCTATACAACGTTAGGTATGGCTACTGACCAAGGTAAAACTGCTAACGTTCTTGGAATTGGTATTATGGCTGACAATATGGGTCAAACCATGGAAGAGACTGGAACTACGATATTTAGGCCTCCATATTCTCCAGTAGCAATTGGAGCATTTTCTGGAAGAAGGCGTGGGATGGAATTTTATCCAACGCGTTATACTCCAAGCCATAAATGGTCTGTTGAGCAAGATGCTATTTTTGTTGAGGTTGGAATGTGGTATCGCTCTCAATGGTTTCCACTTCCAGGCGAGACTCATTGGCGTGAATCTGTTGACCGTGAAGTAAAGCAAACAAGGGCATCAGTTGGTATTTGTGATGTAACAACTCTTGGTAAGATCGATATTAAAGGTGCTGATGTTTCAGAGTTCCTTAACAAAGTCTATGTAAATGCTTTTGCAAAAGTGCCAGTGGGTAAAACTCGTTATGGCTTAATGCTGCGTGAAGATGGCATGGTAATGGATGACGGAACAACCGCAAGGCTTTCCGAAAATCATTTTGTAATGACCACAACTACTGCAAATGCTGTAAATGTTTATCGTCATTTACAATTTTGTCATCAATGCTTATGGCCTGATCTAGATGTACACATGATTTCAGTTACAGAGCAGTTTGCACAGTATGCAGTTGCTGGTCCAAACTCTCGTAAATTACTTCAAAAAGTTATTGATTCTGATTGTGATATTTCAAATGAAGCATTCCCATACATGGGTGCTGGTGAGATTACAGTTTGCGGCGGAATACCTGCAAGGCTGTTTAGAATATCATTTTCAGGTGAATTGGCGTATGAAATTGCTGTTCAAACTCGCTATGGCGACTCACTCATGAGAGTCCTAATGGAGGCAGGTGAAGAATTTAATGTTGTGCCTTATGGAACCGAAGCCCTAGGCGTAATGCGAATTGAAAAAGGTCACGCTGCTGGTCCAGAGCTTAATGGTCAAACTAGCGCCTATGACTTAGGAATGGGTGGGATGATTTCTGGCAAGAAAGACTTTATAGGTTACAAGCTTGGATTGCGTGAAGACCTTCTTCGTGACGATCGCATGCAGATGGTTGGTTTTAAGCCAGTAAATACTCAAGACCTTCTTCAGGCTGGCTCACACCTCCTTAATTTAAGAGATAAGCCATCGACTGAAACAGATCAAGGCTGGATTTCATCTTGTATTTATTCACCAATACTAGGTCACTATATTGGTATTGGTTTTATTAAGAGCGGACACAGCCGTAAAGGCGAATTTGTTCGAGCAGTTGACTTAGTGAGAGGCAATGATATTGAAGTTGAGATATGCAGCCCTCACTTTGTTGATCCAGAAGGAGAGCGTTTGCGTGTCTGATTATGAATTAGTAGTAGAATCCGCACTTGATGGTGCTGAGCATCAGTTTGAGGGAGTAACTGTCTCAGAAGTTGTTGGCAAGTCATTAGTTATGGTTGCATTACCAAGGTCCAAATTTAAAGAGATTGAGTCATCAATGACAAAGTCTTGTGGCCTATCGCTTCCTGAAATGGAACAATCAACTCAATCTAAAGACTCATCCATAACGCTTTGGCGTTTACAGAAAAACCAAGTTCTAGCTTATTTTTCTTATGAAGGAAATGATGCGGAAGCAAATATTGCAAACAGATTAAATGCTCCTGCCTACTATACTGATCAATCTGATACTTGGGCGATGATTAGGGTTAATGGTCCAAGAAGCAGAGATGTTTTGGAGCGAATTTGTCCAATCGATTTAAGTAAAAATGTATTTTCTGTTGGTAATGTCTCTAGAACTATTATGGAGCATATAGGAACGATAATTTATAGAGATAAAGAAGACTCCTATGTCCTTCTAACGATGCGATCTTTCGGAGTCTCAATGCTACATGCTATAGAAGTATCAGCGAAGAATGTTTTGTAATTAAATTTAGTTTCATTAGTAGTTTCAGAAAAATCAAGTCTCTAAACGATAACGATTACCTGGATGCGTTAATCTGCTAAAGGTAACTGGGATGTTATCACTCCATGTCACTCTAGAAATTAAAATACAAGGCATTAACGGTTCAATTTGTAAATATTTTGCAGTCACTTTATCTGCAGCAATAGCTTCAACAATATGCTGAGCTCCAGACAGAGGAAGTATTTTTTTGAGATAGTGATTTGCCGTTACTTTACTAAGATCAATATCTAAATAGTCAGGAGCCGAGTCTTTATTGATATAACGCTCCTCTAATTGAATAGGCTGGTCATTTTCAAAATGAAGAACCAGTGAATAAAATATGTGAGACTCAGACTTTAGGCTAAGGTTATGACAGGCTTGTAATGGTGCAACAATTTCTTTTTGTTGAAGTGCTATCGAGTGAAAGCGATTTCCACGTGACTTGACCTCTTTAGCAATATCTCTAATCTGTAAGGCAGATTTAATGGGCTTGTTTTCGTTAACAAAGGTGCCTAAACCTTGAATACGGTACAAGACGCCTTCTTCAGTAAGCTCTCTTAGAGCTCTATTGGCTGTCATACGACTTACTCCAAACTGCTCACAAAGTTTATTTTCCGAAGGCACTTGGCTGTGCTCAAGCCATTGTTGGCTATTTATGCCTTCAATAATATGACGTTTTAAGGCTTGATAATGGGGAGTATTTTTTTGCATATTTCTATTATACGCAACTCTTAAAAAATTGATTGTCTATACTTGTATATACAAGTATACTTTTGGTACATAGATAATTAAATAATAGGAACCAAAATGATTAAAGCACCACATGGGAATAAATTAAGTTGCAAAGGATGGCATCAAGAGGCTGCTATGCGTATGCTAATGAATAATTTAGATCCTGATGTGGCAGAACATCCAGAAGATCTTATCGTCTATGGAGGTAACGGAAAAGCAGCTCGTAATTGGGATTGTTATCATAAAATTATTTCTACATTACAACGACTAGAAAATGATGAAACACTTTTAATTCAGTCGGGTAAACCTGTTGGTGTTTTTAGAACGCATGAAGAGTCACCACGAGTCATTATTGCAAACTCTCACTTAGTCCCTAGATGGGGGACTTGGGATAAATTTCGAGAATATGAACAAGCTGGCTTAACTATGTATGGACAAATGACTGCTGGCTCATGGATATATATTGGCTCTCAGGGAATTCTGCAGGGTACTTACGAAACTTTTGCTGAGTGTGCTAAACAAAATTTTGATGGTGAGTTAGTGGGTAGATTAGTGGTTACAGCAGGTCTTGGTGGTATGGGTGGAGCTCAGCCGTTAGCTGCAACCATGAATGGTGGCTCTTGCCTAGCAATTGAAGTTGATGAGTCTCGCGCACAAAAGCGTTTAGAGAAGGGTTATGTTGATGAAATATGCTATAACCTCGATGAAGCATTAGAAAAAGTACTAAAAGCAAAAGAGCAAAAGCAACCTTTATCGGTAGCTATTGTTGCCAATGTTGCCGACGTTTTGCCTGAAATGTTAAAGCGAGGTATTATTCCTGATGTATTGACAGATCAAACATCTGCCCATGACTTGTTGTTGGGTTATCTTCCATCGGGATATAACGTTAAAGAGTCTGAAGAGTTTCGTACTAAAGATTCAAAAGGTTATCAAGAGGCTGTATTGGATTCGATGCAAGTGCATATTGGTGCAATGCTAGAAATGCAAAAACAAGGTGCTATCACTTTTGATTATGGCAATAACATCCGCGGCCAAGTTGCTGATCATCGTGGAATGAGTGAGGCTTTTGATATTAAAGGTTTTGTACCACTCTACATTCGTCCATTATTCTGTGAGGGATCTGGACCTTTCAGATGGGCTGCACTCTCAGGTGACCCTAAAGATATTCACGTTACTGATAAGGCTATTTTAGAGACTTTTCCTCAAAATGAGTCTCTTGCTAAGTGGATTCATAAGGCACAAAATCAAATTCAATTCCAAGGTCTTCCTGCTAGAATCTGTTGGCTAAAGTATGGAGAGCGAGAAGAAATGGGGCTTAAATTTAATTGGTTAGTCAAAAAAGGTAAGGTTGCTGCTCCAATTGTAATCGGAAGAGATCATTTAGATTGTGGATCAGTTGCATCACCGAATCGAGAAACAGAAGGTATGAAAGATGGTTCAGACGCTATTGCAGATTGGCCACTATTAAACGCTATGCTTAATACTGCTTGCGGTGCTAGCTGGGTTTCTATTCACCATGGCGGCGGCGTGGGTATTGGTTATTCAATTCATTCAGGCATGGTAAGTGTTGCTGACGGAACGGCAATGGCTGATCGCCGATTATCACGAGTTCTTTCAGCGGATCCAGGAACTGGTGTCATGCGTCATGCAGATGCAGGTTATGATGTTGCTATTAAAACTGCGAAAAACAAAGGCGTTGATTTGCCAATGATAGGGTGAAAAATTGATTACTTTAGATAATATTTATAAGGACCTTGAGCGAACGATTGACGCGCTATATCAAGATAAGAGTGCACTAGAAAAATCACGCGCTATAGTTGATCATGCTCTTGATGATGGTAATAGCTATTACGGAATAAACACTGGGTTTGGTTTTCTAGCAAATAAAAAAATTGACGCAGAGCAGCTGGAAAAATTACAGCATAACTTGTTATTAAGTCACGCTGTTGGTCTTGGAGATTCTATACCAAAAAATATTACTAAGTTAATGTTACAACTTAAAATTGTTGCTCTTAGTTTGGGTTATTCAGGTGTTTCAGTTGAGGTTGTAGAACGTCTCATGCTATTTTTGAAAAATGACTGGATACCAGTTGTACCTAGCAAAGGTAGTTTAGGTGCTTCGGGAGATTTAGCGCCTTTGGCGCATTTAGCTCTGCCATTATTAGGAAAGGGCTACTTTTGGAGTGCTAAAGACAACGAGCAACTTAGGGCAAAAACTGTCCTTAAAAATGCAAATTTAGAGCCAATTAATCTTAAGGCAAAGGATGGCCTTGCACTTATTAATGGCACTCAAATGATGACAGCCTATGGCGCGCATATTTTGGAGAGAGCAAACAGCTTATTAAAAAATGCCGATATTTTAGCAGCTATTTCTTTAGAAGCCTTGATGGGAAGTGCTCGCCCCTTTGATGAGCGCATTCAAGCTATAAGGCCTCATCCAGGGCAAAAGGCTGTAGCTTCGAATATTCGCCTACTCTTAACAGACTCAGCGATATTGGAAAGTCATAAAAATTGTGATAAAGTGCAAGATCCTTATTCACTTCGTTGTATTCCTCAAGTGCATGGAGCTACTCGTGATTTATTGGAGTACGCATCCCGAGTAATTGAGCGAGAACTTAATTCAGTTACGGATAATCCTTTGGTTTTTAATGATGGTGACATAATCAGTGGAGGTAATTTTCATGGACAACCGCTAGCTCTAGCTATGGATTCTGCGGCTATTGCAATAGCAGAGATTGCTAGTATTGCTGAGCGTCGAATTTATTTATTATTGCGCGGTCTGGATGGACTCCCAACTGTATTAGTGAATGACTCTGGTATCAATTCTGGTTTTATGATTCCGCAATATACAGCTGCCTCATTAGTTTCACACAATAAGGTGCTTTGTCATCCTGCATCTGTTGACTCTATTCCATCATGCTTAGGACAAGAAGACCATGTGAGTATGGGCAGTATTTCTGCTATTAAGCTATTGGAAGTGTTAAATAATGTTGAGCAAGTTTTAGCAATTGAAGCTTTTACTGCAGCTCAAGCACTCGACTTTCGTAAACCTTTAAAAGCTGGCAAAGGAGTGGAGGCAGCGCATCAGGAGATTCGCAAAAGAGTGTCTCATAAAGATGCAGATGAGTTTTTTGGAGATGATATTGATGCTTGTATTGATATGCTAAGAGGTAATCACATCCTTAAAGAGGTAGAAAAAAAAATAGGTAAGCTTCAATGAATCGAATTGAAAATATTACAATAGCTCAATGCTTAGATCAAGGTGTTCAAAATGATGTTCATTTGATTGAAAATGCCACAGTTGTCTGGCAAGAAGATATTATTGTATGGGTTGGAAAAACAAAAGAGATGCCAGAGCAATATGAGCATAGCAATATTGTCCTTCAAAATGGAGGTTTTTTAGTTCCAGGATTGATTGATTGCCACACTCATTTAGCTTTTGGTGGCTGGAGGGCAGATGAGTTTGGTGAGCGAGTTTCTGGCACTCCTTATGCCGAAATTACCAAGCGAGGTGGCGGCATTTCATCAACTGTTGCCGATACACGAGCAGCCAGTAAAGAAGAGTTGATTGAAAAAGCGAATGGGTTTTTAACTGAAATGACAGCTTTAGGAGTCACAACTGTTGAATGTAAGAGTGGTTATGGACTCAATATTGATGATGAGTTTAAGATTTTAAGTGCTTATGATGATCTAAAAAAAATTACCTCTTTGACCTTAGTGTCGACATTTTTGGGCGCGCATTTAGTTCCAAAAGAAACGTCAAGAGAGGCTTATTGTCGAATGATAATTGAAGAAATGATTCCTAAAATTGCAGAGCAGAAGTTGGCTGAATTTTGTGATATATTTATTGATGATCATGCTTTTACTCAGACTGAAGCTCGACCAATTATTGAGGCTGCCAAAGCACATGGATTAAAAATAAAACTTCATGTAGATCAACTTAGTGGGGATGGCGGTGCAGAATTTGCTGCTGATTGTGGAGCCTTTTCAGCTGATCATTTGGAATATGTGTCTGAAGAGGGCATCAAAGCACTAAAAAAATCAGGAACTATAGCTGTTACCCTTCCTTTAGCTAGTCTTTATACCTTTCAAAAATCTCTTAATGCAAGAATGCTCATTGATGCTGGGGTAGAGGTTGCTTTGGCAACAGATTTTAATCCCGGTTCAGCTCCAAGTAATCACTTACCATTAGCTATGATGTTGGGTTGTACGCTTAACCGGATGAGCCCTAAAGAAACGTTAAAGGCGGTAACTCTTTATGCAGCTAAAGCTTTAGATAAGGCTGATAAAATTGGCTCTATAGAAGTTGGAAAGTGCGCAGATTTTGCGTTAATAGACACGCCATCAATTGAGCATTGGATGTATCATTTTAAAGCCAATGCTAATTGTTTGACAGTGAAAAATGGACATATCATTTATCAACTGTAATACCATTAAAAGGATTTTTAGATGAAAAACTGGAAATTTAAAGGAATGTATCTTAAGAAGGGGTGGATTTCACCTGCCTATGTCAGCACTGATGATAATGGTAAAATTTTAAGCATTGACTCCCATTCTTCTTTAGCAGTTGATGAATCTGTTGAAGGTTACGCAATTTCTCCTATTCCTAATGCTCATTCACATGCCTTTCAATATGTTATGGCTGGCCTAACTGAGAATATTCCAAAAGGACACCAGGGAGATAACTTCTGGTCTTGGCGTGAGCGAATGTATGCAGTTGCAGACCAAGTAAATCCTGAACAAATGGAAGTTATTGCCTCAATGCTTTATGCTGAAATGCTAAGGTTAGGATATGATCAAGTAGTAGAATTTCACTATTTAAATAAAGATTCAAATGGCCAGTCTTATAATAATCCAAATGAAATGGCTGAGCGATTAATTAGTGCTGCAAAGCGAGTAGGTATGAAAATTACAATGACTCCTGTTTACTATCGTACTGCCGGTTTTAATCAGGGGCCTTCTGAAGAGCAGCGTCGCTTTCAGTATGAGTCAACGGATGCTTATTTTTCTCAAATTGAGGATTTAATAAGCAAATACCAGGATGATTCTGAAGTCAAAATTGGTTATGGGCAGCATTCTCTGAGGGCAGCCGACGTTGATGAGACTAAAGAAATTTTTGCATATAGCTCCCAAATGCCATGCCATATTCATATTTCAGAGCAAACTCAGGAGGTTGAAGGTTCTTTGAAGCATCTTGGTGCTCGTCCAGTTGAGTGGCTAGCAAATGAAGTAGGTATGGGCAAAAATACTAACTTAATTCATAGTACTCATATAACTGACAATGAAATGCAAAGCATAATTAGAGCAAAAGCTAATGTGGTGATTTGCCCAAGTACTGAGGGTAATTTGGGTGATGGATATTTCCCAATTTCAGATTTTATTGAGGCAGGAGGTCGTTGGTGTATTGGCTCTGATTCTCACATTGGTATTAATCCTTTTGAAGATTTAAGATTGTTAGATTATGGTCAGAGAATGAGTAAGCAGAAACGAAATATTATGCTTAATGGTAGGCCAGGTGATAGTGCTGCAATTTCTTATGATACTGTCTTTGATAATGGCCATTTGGCTGCAGGTGAGAGTAAAAATGATTATTTTCAAGTGGGAGATGATCTAGATGCTTTAATTATCAACTCTCACTCGCCTTTAATGACAAGAGATGCGAATGATGGCCGGTTATCAACAATTGTCTATGCGCTTGATAATTCTGCTATCTATGGTCGTATAAAGTCTGGAGAATGGTTGGTTAGGGGTGGTTTACATATCAATTATGACGAAATTATTAAGGATTTTAGTCAGACTGTAAATGATATCAATTAATTCTGAGGCATGAACATATGTTCAGATTTATTGTGAAAATTAGCTTGAAGTGATTTATTTTGAGATAAGAGCTCTCAATGCCCTCAAGAAATCATGATGAAGCCATTTAAAATATATTCACCTCAGAGTTTTCAGACACTCCCCTGGAGAAATGGTTTAGGCTCAACTGTTGAACTATTGGCTGAAACTCCAAATAAAAACGAGGCCTTTTCTTGGCGCTTAAGTATTGCATCAGTTGCCAACGATGGCCCTTTTTCTGATTTCAGTGGTTATGATCGTACTTTGTTATTACTCGAAGGTTCTGGGATAACCCTCAATAAGCCTAATGGAATCTTTAAAGTGCTAAATTCATCATTTGATTATGCAAATTTTAAAGGTGAGGATTTGATTGACGCTACTCTTCATAATGGCCCTATTAAAGATTTTAATATTATGACTTTACGTTCGATTTGTACCTCAAGTGTCACAGCTATTGATGAAAATAGCGAGTCTTTACTTAATATTAATGCTGATAAATTACTAGTGTACAGTATCAAGCCAGTCAATATTCAAATTGGGTTGGAGGCAAGTATTAGTCTTGAGGCCAATCATTTGTTGCAATTTAATTACTATATAAACAACACAATGATATTAGATAAAACTCAGGCAATTGTGATTCAAATTAACTACAAAAAATAAGATATCAATTTGTTTATTTTGTTTCTACCTCTTTTTGTATTGCGTCATATAATTAACGCTTACATCATCACCTAGTTTGTATTTTTTAGTAATTGGGTTGTAAGTCATTCCAATCATTGAGCTAATTGATAAATCCCAAGTTCGAGCCCAACCATCAATCTCACTTGGGCGTATAAACTTCTCGTAGTTATGAGTCCCCTTAGGTAGGAGATTTAAAATATATTCTGCACCAACAATAGCAAAGAAATATGCTTTTGGATTTCTATTTATTGTTGAGAAAAAAACCCTTCCATTTGACTTAACTAATTTAGAGCAAGCTTCAATAACTAATGATGGGTCTGGAACATGCTCTAGCATTTCAAGACATGCTATGACATCAAAAGACTCTTGTTCAGATTCTACTAATTCTTCTGCAGATATAAACTTATAGTCAATATCAAGGCCAGATTCCAGCAAATGAAGTTTAGCAACTTCAAGGCCTGCTTCAGCGAGATCAATACCAACCACAGTAGCTCCTTCAAGGGCCAGGGATTCACTCAGAATTCCGCCGCCACAGCCTATATCAAGAATGCGTTTTCCTTGAAGAGATCCACCACACTGCTCTTTGATATAGTTAAGACGAAGCGGATTAATATCATGAAGCGGTTTAAACTCTGAATTTTTGTCCCACCAGCGCGCTGCTAGGACTGCAAATTTATTTACCTCTTCGTGGTCAACGTTTGAGTTCATAGTGCCTTTATAAAGTCGAGTACTTCTTCAGCATGACCATCCACCTTGACTTTATCCCACTGCTTAAGAATGTCTCCGTCTGGGCTAATAACGAAAGTCGATCTGACGATACCGATGTGCTCTTTGCCGTACATTTTTTTAAGCTTTAAAACATCAAACTGCTTACACAAAGACTCGTCCTCGTCTGAGATTAGGTCAATTGTGTAGTTGAACTTTTTGATGAATTTATCGTGCGATGCAATGGAGTCTCTAGAGACGCCATAGATCACTGAATTATTTGCAGCAAAGTCCTCATTGAGCCTAGTAAAGTCGTTGCCTTCAATGGTGCATCCAGGGGTGTCATCTTTTGGATAAAAGTAGAGAACAATGTTTCTTCCCTGGTTGTCAGGAATGTCAATTTTTAGATTACTTGTGGCGACACATGTAGTGGGGTTTATTTTATTCATATACGATATAATCTCATGGCTTTAATTTTAAAGCAGTCATTTTATCATTGTTATGCAAAACATCCGAAATTTTTCTATCATTGCGCACATAGATCATGGCAAGTCAACAATTGCTGATCGTTTTATTCAGCATTGCGGTGGACTCAGTGATCGTGAGATGTCGTCACAAGTTCTTGACTCTATGGATATTGAGAAAGAAAGAGGGATTACGATTAAATCACAAAGCGTTTCTTTGCAATACAATGCAAAAGATGGTCAAACATATCAATTTAATTTAATTGACACGCCTGGACATGTTGATTTTTCATATGAAGTTTCTAGGTCTCTTTCTGCTTGTGAGGGAGCACTATTAATTGTTGACGCCTCTCAAGGTGTTGAAGCTCAAACAGTCGCTAATTGTTATACTGCTTTAGATCAAGGTCTTGAAGTGGTTGCGGTTCTTAACAAAATTGATTTGCCCGCTGCTGAGCCAGAAAGGGTTGTGGATGAGATAGAAGATGTGATTGGTGTAGAGGCCCATGATGCAGTCCATGCAAGTGCTAAATCTGGTATTGGAATTGAGGAGATTCTTGAGCAGATTGTTGAAAAAATTCCTGCCCCAGAAGGCAATGTAGATGCCCCAATTAAAGCGCTCATAATTGATTCATGGTTTGATAATTATTTAGGTGTTGTCTCTTTAATCAGAGTGATTGATGGTGAAATTAAAGCTAAAACAAAAATTAAAATCTTCTCTAATAAGAGTGAGCATTTAGTAGATGAAGTAGGTATTTTTACACCTAAAAGAACTAAGACCGATAGCTTAAAGGCTGGAGAGGTTGGTTACTTAATTGCCAGTATCAAAAATATTGATGGAGCTCCAGTTGGCGACACCATAATTAGTAGCAAAAATCCAGTTGAGAAGCCTTTAGATGGTTTTAAGCCTGTACAGCCAAGAGTTTTTGCAGGGCTTTTCCCTACATCCGGAGAAGACTATGAGAAATTTAGAGATGCACTAGCGAAGCTTCGCTTAAATGATGCGGCTTTACAGTATGAGCCTGAAAACTCGGACGCACTTGGGTTCGGCTTTAGGATTGGCTTTTTAGGTCTTCTTCATATGGAGATTGTTCAGGAGCGTCTTGAGCGTGAATATGACTTAGACTTAATAACAACTGCACCAACGGTAATCTATGAAATTCTTGATACTAAAGGCAACGTAACAAAAATTGATAGTCCATCAAAACTTCCTCCAGTTCAGACTATAGCTGAATTTAGAGAGCCAATTATTACAGCAAATATTTTAGTAACCAGTGAGTATGTTGGGCCAGTAATAAGTCTTTGTGTTGAAAAGAGAGGTGTTCAAAAAAATATAAACTATATGGGCAGGCAAGTCTCTATTGTTTATGAGATCCCATTAAATGAAGTGGTTTTAGATTTCTTTGATAAACTTAAATCTGCATCAAGAGGTTTTGCCTCTATGGACTATCATTTTGAGCGTTATCAGGCTGCTGATTTAATACGTTTAGATATATTGATAAATAATGAAAGTGTTGATGCTTTGGCTTTAATTATCCATCGTGACAACTCTACTTATAAGGGCCGAGAAATTGCTGAAAAAATGAAGGAGCTTATCCCTAGACAGATGTTTGATGTTGCAATCCAGGCATGCATTGGAGTTAAGATAATCTCAAGAACAAATGTTAAGGCACTTAGAAAAAACGTTACGGCAAAGTGTTATGGTGGTGACATTACTCGGAAAAAGAAGTTACTTGAAAAGCAGAAGAAGGGTAAGAAGAGGATGCGTTCAATTGGGAGAGTGGATATTCCGCAAGAGGCTTTTCTTGCAGTTCTTCATATTGATTAAACTATTTCATTTAATTTAGTAAACCATTCAGTATGGTCTTCAAGCTGAACTAATGTAGGCGAAATATTGGGTGCTTCCATTGTGCTGCCTAACGGTAATAACATCCAACCTTTTGCAGTTTGCCTTGGGACTCGTGATCCACATTTGTTACAAAACGCATTGCCAAAGGTATTTGGAAGAGGTAAAGTGTATTCGCCCCTTTTATTCTCACCTGAGCGCCATAAAAATTGCTCAGGCTTGACAAAAAGATTTGCTGCAAATGCTGCCCCAGTTACTTTTCGACATCGGGAGCACTGACACATTCCAAAGAACTCATAAGGCCCTTTCATTTGCCATGAGACTATGCCGCAAAGGCATTCTCCATTTAAAGTTTTTATACTCATAATATCTCTAAAAAAAACTTGGTACCAAAGTAAGATAAAACCAATATGGCAAAAGCAGTTTGAGTTGATACGGCTATAAGTTTTCCTCTCCAGCCAAAAATCTTATGCCCAAGCAGAATCCCAGCAAAACCAATCCAAGCAATGATTGAGAGGATGGTTTTATAGGTAAGTTTTTGTGTAAAAAAATCATCGATATAGAGATAACCTGAGATTAAAGAGAGGGTGAGGAGCAAAAACCCCATTTTTAATGTTTGATAAAGGAACGCTTCCATAGTTTGAAGTGCTGGAAGCTTATCGACAAAAGTATTAAAGTTATGTTCATGTAAAAAACGCTCTTGGATACTTACAAGGACAGATTGAGCAACTGCAATGGCAAGAAGAGCATATGCACCAATTGACAGAAAAGCATGAGCTGCAATTGACATAGAAATAAGCTTACCTTGGGTTCCTGGAAATAAAAAAGCAATAATGACTGCAAATGCACTTAGAGGGTATACAAGGATCCCTAGAGAGTGAATAGGCTTACTGAAAGAGGTTAGAAATAAAAGTGTAGCTACAACCCATGCTACAAATGAAATGCTCACAGTTAGTCCAAAAAATACACCATCCTGCTGCCACAACTCAAACAAAATATAGCAATGTGAAGAGCAAGCTATTAGAAGCATTAAATTCACAATTGTTCGATGTTGATTTGTTACTGAATCTAAAACAAAGTATCTGGTTAGTAAAAGCCCAGAAAGTAGATAAGCGATAAATGGTAGAGCGTGAAGTAAAGGCATCTCTAGCTTTGTCTTTGCAAAAGATTATATAATACGATATTTCACTCAAGTAGAACATAATGTTTGATAATTTAACGGAACGACTATCCAATAGCTTTAAAGCCATTCAAGGCAAAAATAAGCTGTCCGATGAAAACATTAAAGAGGCCATAAGAGAAGTCAGAAGATCTCTCTTGGAGGCTGATGTTGCGCTTGATGTCATTAAGTATTTTATAGAGCGAGTTCAAAGTAAAGCAATTGGACTTAAAGTAGGGGAGGGGCTGAGCCCATCTCAAGCCTTTATTAAGCTAGTTGAAGCTGAGTTAACAGAAGTAATAGGTGGCCAGAATGAATCTCTAAACCTTGCAACTCAGCCACCAGCAGTTGTAATGGTAGCAGGCCTTCAAGGTTCAGGAAAAACAACCTCAATTGCCAAGTTAGCTCGTTATTTAAAAGAAGAGCAAAAAAAGAAAGTTCTTGTAGTCAGTGCAGATGTTTATAGACCTGCTGCTATTGAGCAGCTTAAAATTCTTGCTGAGCAGATAGGTGTTGATTTTTTTCCTTCAACTGTCGATGAGAAGCCAGAAAAAATAGTTGCAGATGCAAAAAAACAAGCTCAATCACAGTTTCATGATGTTCTTTTAGTTGATACTGCCGGAAGACTTCATGTTGATGAGCAAATGATGTCTGAAATTCAAATTCTTCAGAAGCAAGTTAATCCAATAGAAACGTTGTTTGTTGTTGACTCAATGACAGGGCAAGACGCTGCGCATACTGCAAAAACATTCTCAGATATGCTTCCACTTACTGGAATCATATTAACAAAGACCGATGGTGATGCAAGAGGCGGCGCTGCTCTATCTGTAAAACATATAACTGGAAAGCCTATTAAATTTATGGGTGTTGGTGAAAAGACCGACGCTTTAGAGCCATTTTATCCAGACAGACTTGTTTCTCGTATTCTTGGTATGGGTGATGTTCTTTCTTTGGTTGAAGAGATTTCAAAAAAAGTTGATCATAAAAAAGCTCAGAAGAATGTCCAAAAAATGGCGAAAGGCAGATTCGATCTTGATGATATGAGGGATCAGTTAATGCAAATGCAGCAAATGGGCGGAATGGGGGCTTTAATGGACAAAATGCCTGGAATGGGGAAGATGCCTAAAAGTGTTAAAAATCAAGTAATCGGGGATACTGAAAGCAGCCGAATGGTTGCAATTATTAACTCAATGACTCCAAAAGAAAGAAACCATGTTAACTTAATCAAGGGCTCTCGTAAAAAAAGGATTGCTGATGGGTCTGGTACAGATGTTCAACAAGTAAATAAATTGTTAAAGCAATTTGAAAAGATGCAAAAAACAATGAAGAAAATGAAGGGCGGTAAAATGAAAAAAATGATGCAGCAAATGGGTGATATGCAAGGCGAAGGTGGAATGCCTGATTTTTCAAAGATGCCTGGACTTGGAAATAAAAAATTTCCATTCTAAGCAAATTACTTGTTTTTGCTTGTTGACTATTGCAGTTTATTGTTTTTGATATAAAATCCGAGTTTTTATATTGTCATTTTTAATTGAAATGAAATTTAATCTAAAACTTCTAGCTATAGTTTTGCTTAGTGCTATCTTTCTTCAACCTTCATTATCTTCTGGTGATGATTCCGTTGAAACTATTCAGCTTTCATTAGTAGTTACTTCTGCAGATGAGTTAAGTTTAACGGCAATTAAACAAGTTGATAAGGGGCTTAACGCATATGAAGCTATAAGTGAGTTAGTTACTGTTGGCGTTAAAGATACAAGTTTTGGTCCTCAAATCATGTCTTTAGCTGGGGTTGAAGCAGTTGGAAATACTTATTGGGCATTGTACGTTAATGGCTTAATGTCAATGGTTGGAGCGCAAGATGTTATACTTTTAGAGGATACATTTATTCGCTTGAATATGGAAGCATTTTAATATATTATTGTTTGAAAAATTTAGGAGAGAAATGATGAGCAATCAAGATCACAAACTTAATTCAAGTTTCAGTTATTTAGTTATTCTAGCAGTGTTAATTTCATTAGGAGTTGCAGGAAGATTGCTACCTCATCCACCTAACTTTACACCTATGGCCGCAATAGCATTATTTGCAGGATTTATTTTTGTAAAAAGGTACATGGCTATCGTTGCTGTTATCGCCACTATGCTGCTTTGTGACTATTTTGCTTTTGGCTCACTTTCAGCAAGTTGGTTTGGCTCTAAGTCTATGTTTGTTGTTTATCTTGCTCTCCTATTTCCAATTGTATTTAAAAACTTCCTACAAAAGAAACTTAGCGTATTAAAAATTGCAGGAGCTGCTTTAGCAAGCTCTATTGTTTTTTTCTTAGCAACTAATTTTGCAGTTTGGGCATTTTCACCAATGTATGCAAAAACTCTTGAAGGTCTTATGCTTTGTTTTACAATGGCAATTCCATTTTTTCAAAATACAGTGGCAGGTAACTTAGTATGGTCAGGCGTTATATTTGGCGCCTACTTTGCTTTACGTAACTTCTCAAACTTAAGAATTTTGAATCAAAAAGATAAATCAATCTTTAGCTAGATTATATTTTTTTTTTTGCCTTAAAGCTTATCTAATGGACATTAATAAAAGTGAATTTATAGCTTATGTCTAGGCATCTAAAAGGACTTCTAATGACCGTTTTTGCGGTAATTCTGTTAAGTCCAGATTCTGTTCTTATTAGGTTAGTTGAGGAGGCTTCTCCAGAGGTTGATAGCTGGACAGTTCTTTTTTGGCGAGGGCTCTTATATGCCGTAGGGGTTTCTTTATTAGTCTTTATAAAGTACCGCTTAAAGACGTTAGAAGAATTCAAAAAAATTGGAAGAGGAGGCTTATTAATAGGCTTTTTTTCCGGAATCAGTACAGGAACGTTTGTATTCGCAATTGTTTATACATCAATTGCAAATGCTCTTGTCATTATAAGTACTGGCCCAATAATGATAGCAATTGTCTCTTGGTTTCTACTTAAAGAAAAATCCAGTCTAGTGACCTGGGCTTCTATGATCATTGTTTTTATTGGAATTTACATTGTTATGAGTGGAAGTCTTGGGGGAGAAAACCTTGTTGGTGACTTTTTTGCCTTGATTACAGCAGTGATGATGGGATTTACTTTTACTTTGACTCGCAAATATAAAGATGTCAATATGGTGCCTGTAAATGCAATTGGTGGGGTAATTGCTGCCCTTATAGCCTATGTAATGGCCAGTAAAATTTCAGTTCCACCCGAGGTGGTAAAATACATAATCGCTATGGGGGCAATACTTTCAATTTCATTTAGTTTAATAACAATTGCGCCAAGATATATGCCTGCAGCTGAAGTTGGAATGATTATGCCTCTAGAGACAGTGTTGGGAACTTTAATAGCTTGGTATGTTATAAATGAAGAACCATCAACGAATGCTTTAATTGGTGGAACGATTGTTATTGTGACTTTATTCTGTCACTCTTGGTATAGCACTAAGCTGGCAAGAGACCAGCTAACCTGACCCCTAATAATCTTACTAACGTAAACTTCCGCAAGCTTTAAATATGAATAATCATTTAAAAGGACTACTCATTGCTTTTTTTGGAGTTTTGATGCTGACTCCAGATCCAGTATTAGTGAGGCTTGCAGATGCAGACACCTTTACTATTCTTTTTTGGCGTGGGATATTCTATGCACTTGGCGTATTGGCCATTTTGTTTGCTACATACCGTAAAAACACATTTAAAGAGCTAAAAAATATAGGTAGGCCTGGAATCTGGATTGGCATCCTTTCAGGAATTGGCGGCGTTACATTTATTGCTGCAATTCAATACACTTCAATTGCTAAAGTATTAGTTATTATTAGTACAGCACCAATGGTTGTTGCAATTATTTCATGGCTCATAATAAATGAAAAGCCTAAGCTTTATACGTGGATTTCAATGCTAATTATTGTTACTGGTATCTACATAGTAATGAAAGGAGATACAGGGACCCTCAACGTTATGGGGAGTTCATTGGCAGTTATATCAATAATTGCTGGCGGTTATTCATTTGCACTTACGCGAAAATACAGTAACGTCAATATGGTTCCAGCTATGATAGTTAATGCGCTAGTTGTTTCTGCTGTTGGACTGGCGTTTTCAAGTTCCTTTTATTTGCCTTTTGATTCACTAATGTATGTTGTTGCAGGCGGCATATTGCTTGCGATTGCCTTTAGCCTAATTACACTTGCTCCAAGATTCATACCTGCATCAGAGGTGGCTATGTTTATGCCTTTAGGAACGATTTTTGGAATAATAAGTGCGTGGCTAGTGATTAATGAGCAGCCTTCCAGTAGCTCAATTTTAGGTGGGTCTATAGTTGTTATTACTTTATTTTTTCATGCATGGTACAGCTCCAAGCTGCAAACCAAATGATAATATTAGGCAAAAATAAAGCATTGAGGGCTGACATTATTATGCTCATTGCAGCAGCCATTTGGGGGTTTGCATTTGTCGCGCAGAAAGATGCGGCAGAGACAATGGAGCCATTTTTCTTTAATGCAGCTAGATTTTTTATTGGAGCTTCAGTATTAATGCCATTAGTTTGGTATCTATCTAAAAGAAACACAACGTCAATTAAGAAAGAGGTTTCAACTAAAAAATTACTCTTTGCTGGGACTGTTGCTGGATTATTTTTATTTACTGCTTCAAGTTTTCAGCAAGTTGGTATTGAATTCACAACGGCCGGAAAAGCTGGCTTTATTACTGGCTTATATATCTTTTTTGTCCCATTAATTGGAATTTTCTTAGGCCAAAAAACTAACTCTGGAACTTGGCTTGGAGGATTTCTTGCTATTATTGGGTTATTCCTTCTAAGCATCAATGAAGACTTTAGTATTGAGAAGGGTGATTTATTTCAACTTATTTGTGCCGTATTTTTTGCAGCTCACATTTTGGTGCTAGGTTATGTTGCTAAAAGGATGGACCCTTTGAAGCTATCACTTATTCAGTATATTGTTTCTGGGTTTTTAAGTCTTATTATTGCAATTGCTATAAAAGAAAACATTGGGTGGGATGCTATTATCATTACAGCAGTTCCACTTCTCTATGCTGGCGTTATGTCAATAGGCATTGGATATACGCTTCAAGTCATTGCCCAGCAACACGCTAAATCTTCCCATGCAGCAATAATTTTAGGACTAGAAGGGGCATTTGCTGTGCTTGGTGGGTGGCTTATTCTTGATGAAACACTCACAACAAGAGGTTTTATTGGATGCATGTTGATGTTAATTGGAATGCTTTTATCGCAACTACTCCCAAATCTGAGTTTAAAAAAAGCAACTTGAGAGCTTTTCCATTCTACTGGTATGATTGTTAAGAGTTTTTAACATAGACTTAACTTAAATATAATGAATATTATTGAGCTTCAAAATATCACAGTATTTCAAGAAAGCAACAAAGTATTTGATGATCTCTCTTTAACCATTGATGAGAGTCAAAGCACAGTTATCTTGGGGCCAAATGGTTCTGGTAAAACAACTCTTCTAAAGCTACTAAATCGTGAGCTCTATATTGTTGAGAGTGAGGGTAGCAGTATTAAAATATTTGATAAAGAGAGGTGGAATGTTCAGGAGCTAAGGTCTAATCTTGGCGTTGTTTCGCCGCACCTTCAAAACAATTACTCTGATAGTGCTGTTGGGCTGCACGTTGCCCTATCTGGTTTTTATTCTAGTGATGGAATATGGAAGCATCAAAAGTTTAATACTGAGAAACTAGACCGTGCAAATGAAGTCATGGAGCTTCTCTCAATATCAGGTTTAAAGGATAGAGAATACTCATCCATGTCTACTGGCGAGCAGCGTAAATTTCTACTTGCAAGGTCACTTGTTAATGACCCAGCAGTATTGGTTTTTGATGAGCCAACAAGTGGGCTGGATATAAGTACTTGTTTTCAGTATCTTGAAATTATGAGAGAACTTATGACTATGGGCAAGAAGGTAATATTAGTAACGCATCATGTGCATGAGATCCCACCAGAAATATCAAGAGTTATTCTGTTAAAGGGTGGAAAGGTAGTTATGGATGGCAATAAAGATGAAATTTTGACGAATAGCAATCTTACTAATCTTTTTGATTGGCCAATTAAAGTTGTAAAAGAAAATGGCTATTATCAGGCACTGCCTGGATAATTATTTCTTACTTGTGCGATAAAGCGCGGACATGGCATGAGCCTGAAGGCCTTCACCATAAGCCAGTGTAGCTGCAGTTCCACCTAAATTTATAGCGCCTTCTTTTGATGCCATTATTATACTAGAGCGTTTTTGAAAATCATAAACACCTAGCGGTGATGAGAATCTTGCGGTACTTGAGGTTGGCAGGACATGGTTTGGTCCAGCGCAATAATCACCCAAAGCTTCAGAAGAGTATTTACCCATAAAAATCGCTCCAGCATTCTTGATGTCATCAAGAATAGATTCTGGATTTTCAACAGAAAGTTCAAGATGTTCTGGGGCAATTTTATTGGATATTTGAATTGCTTCATCTATGTCTTTTGTCAGAATTAATGCGCCTCTATTTTTAAGTGCTGTTCGAATAATATGTTCCCTGTCCATCGAAGGAAGTAGCCTTTGAATGCTATTTCTAACCTTTTCAATAAAGCCTTCATCAGGGCAAAGTAGAATGGATTGAGCTTCTTCATCATGCTCTGCCTGAGAAAATAAGTCCATTGCAATCCAGTCAGGGTCTGTTGAGCCATCACAAATGATAAGTATCTCAGAGGGCCCAGCTATCATATCGATACCAACTTGCCCAAATACTTGTTTTTTTGCAGTAGCAACATAAATATTACCAGGGCCAACTATCTTATCAACTTTTGGAATAGTCTCAGTTCCATAGGCAAGCGCTGCAATTGCCTGGGCTCCACCAATAGTAATAACCATGTCGACATCTGCAATATGGGCTGCTGCCAATACCAGTTCATTGACAACCCCTTTTGGGGTGGGAACAACCATAATTAGTTCGTTCACGCCTGCTACTTTTGCAGGAATGCTGTTCATAAGTACAGAGGATGGGTAGGCTGCCTTTCCGCCAGGCACATACAAACCGACGCGATCTAAAGGGCTAACTTTTTGACCTAATACTGTGCCATCATCTTCAGTGTAATTCCATGACTCTTGTTTTTGTTTTAGGTGATAAGACTCAATTCTTTGGGCGGCAATATTAAGTGCGTTCTTTTGTTTTTGGTTTAAGTTATCAAATGATTTTTTAAGACTTTCTTTTGAGATTATTAGCTCTGAGATTGATTTTGCGTTAAGTGAATCAAACTCTGAAGTAAATTTTAATACAGAGCTATCGCCTTTATCTTTAACTTCTTTAATAATTTTTCTAACAGTATTATTAATCTCTTCATTAGAATTACTCTCCCAAGTGATGAGAGAAGAAAGTTGAGCATCAAAATCCTCACTATTTGAAGACAATAAGCTGATCATAAGTTTTTTTCTATGCTTTTAATCCAGTCATTAATTTGACTATGTTTGGTATTAAAGGCAGCTGAGTTTACAATAAGCCTTGAGCTAATATCACAAATTAATTCTAGAGGAATTAAGTTGTTAGCTTTCAAAGTATTGCCCGTATCAACTAGATCCACAATGCAGTCTGAAAGGCCAACAATTGGTGCAAGCTCCATAGCGCCAGAAAGTTTAATAACTTCTACTTGCTGTCCTTTTCTAAAGAAATGTTCTTTGGCTGATTTGACATATTTTGTTGCCACCTTCAAAGTACTTTTGCTTAAGTTTTGGTTTTCCTTTGATGCAACCATAAGGCGGCATTTAGAGATTCCAAGATCAAGTAATTCAAAAATACCATTAGCTCCATGCTCTATCAAAACATCTTTTCCTGCAATTCCAAGATCTGCAGCCCCATGCTGCACAAAAACAGGAACGTCGCTTGCCCTGATAACTATAACTTTAATATCTTTTAGATTAGTATCTAAAATTAGTTTTCTACTTTCAAGTTCTTTTTTAGATACAGAAAGGCCAGCTTTCTCAAGAAGAGGGAGTGTTTGGTCTAATATTCGACCTTTAGAAAGTGCGATCGTTAGCATGTCAGTATATCAATTATTAGTTTAGTGCTGAACGCGCTCTATGTCCGCTCCCAGCATTTTAAATTTTTCTTCAATCATCTCATAGCCTCGGTCAAGATGATAGACGCGCTCAATTGTTGTTGACCCATGTGCAGCAAGCCCAGCTAACACTAGACTAGCAGAAGCCCTTAGATCGGTTGCCATAAGATTTGCGCCAGTTAATAATTTTACTCCTTTGCACACAACTGTGTTGCCCTCAAGCTTAAGATTTGCTCCCATACGGCTGAGTTCAGGAACATGCATAAAACGATTTTCAAAAATAGTTTCTGTAATAGTGCTGCTTCCGTCAGCAATAGAGTTCAGAGCCATAAATTGGGCCTGCATATCCGTTGGAAAATTTGGGTAAGCGCTAGTTCGAATATCCACGGGCTGAGGTCTTTTTCCTTTCATATCAAGTTTAATTGAGTTTTGATTTGTCTGAATATCCGCACCAGTTTCAATTAGTTTACCAATAACTGAGCGCATAGAGTCAGGCTCAATATTGTTCACAATAATTTTGCCTCCAGTAATTGCAGCTGCAACTAGGTAGGTTCCTGCTTCAATTCGATCTGGGCAAATGGAGTAATTAACACCATTGAGATTATCAACTCCTTTAATTACAATGGTAGAGGTATTTTCACCTATAATTTTTGCGCCCATTTTATTTAGGCATTTTATTAAATCTGTTACTTCTGGTTCTTGTGCTGCATTGTTTATAGTTGTGGTACCCTTAGCAAGAGTTGCAGCCATTATTATATTTTCAGTCGCTGTTACAGAAATCATATCAAAATTAATCTGCGCTCCAATAAGCTCATTAGTGCTCGCATTAATATATCCATTTTTAACTTCAATTTTAGCGCCCATTTTTTCTAGCGCACTAAGATGTAAATTTACCGGACGTGTTCCGATAGCGCAACCACCAGGAAGTGAAATTTTAGCTTTCTTATATTTTGCAAGCATAGGGCCTAAAGTTAAGATCGATGCCCTCATTGTTTTGACTAGTTCATATTCTGCTATAAGGTTTGTAAGGTCTGATGAATCAATAGAAATAGAACTGTCCTCCTCTAAGACAAAGTTAGAGCCCATATCCATTAATAGTCTAAGCGTAGTAGAGACATCACTTAATTGAGGGGTGTTTGATAGCTTTAATGGGCCATCAGCAAGGATTGAGGCAAAAAAGATGGGTAGGGTAGCATTTTTGGAGCCTGAAGTTTTAATGGTCCCATTAAGGGGAGAGCCACCATTGATTACTAATTTATACATATATCAAGATCAATTAAGCATCTTTTGAATTAGTTTTTCAATTCCCTGGCGCTTGATCTTAGAATCATAGCCCATTTTTTCCATACCTACAATACTAATAGTTTGATAATCTAAATCATAGATTTTCCAGCGATTGCTTCGAATTAATTTAAGGGTAACAGTGGTATTTCTAACTTCATCTTCAAGGGACACTGAAACCTTAACTTTAGCCATATTTTCAATTTGACTAAAATCTTCATTGACAGATATTTGAACATCTTCCCAGTCATTAAAGCTTGATAATATAACAACATATTCATCAATTAAAGAATTTTTAATATCACGTTCAAATATTTTCTTTTGCTTAGAATCTAATTGATCCCAGTAATTTCCTAAAGCCATCTTAGTAAAATATTCAAGATCTACATAAGGAAGAATTTTCTTTTTTGTTAGGTTTAGCGTTGATGCTAAAGTTCCATTATTACTTGCCTGTAAATCAATAAAAGAGCAAACTATATCGTTTAGAATTGCATCCACTTGATCTGTTGGATTATCTCCAGCAATTTTTGGTGAGACTGTTGGGCAAGATTCTGAGGCAAATATAATCCCGATAAAACATAAATTGATCAGGAAAGCCTTTAAAATATTAGGTACAAATTTCATGCCAGCTATTGTACTATATTTGTGAAATAAATTAATGAAATGCATAATCAAAATATAAAAATAAAACTTAAAAATCTTACTAAAGAGCCAGGCATATACAAAATGCTCGATAAGTCAGGAGTGGTTATTTATGTTGGTAAAGCAAAAAATTTAAAAAATCGCGTTTCAAACTATTTTAGCAGCTCAAATCATAATACAAAAACTCAGCTTCTTCAAAAAAATATAGATGATTTTTCTATCATAATTACAAAAACAGAAACCCAGGCACTTCTCCTTGAAAATGAGCTTATTAAGCAGTTTAAACCTAAATTTAATATACTTTTAAAAGACTCTAAAAGCTACCCTTATATTTTTCTCAGTAACGATGTCCATCCTCGCTTAGGAATGTTTAGGGGTAAAAAAAATAAAAATTATCATTATTTTGGGCCATACCCATCTTCGCATATTGCTCGTGATGCTTTAGTTCTTCTCAAAAAGATATTCAAAGTAAGGCAATGTACTAATAGTTTTTATAGAGCTCGCTCTCGGCCTTGTCTAGAGTATCAAATTGGCCTTTGCAGTGCGCCTTGTGTTGGAAAAATTTCAGATAATAAGTATGAGCAAGATGTTGATATGGTGTCACTTTTTTTGAATGGTAAGGCGAGTAAGCTTTTAAACCAGGTTTCTCAGAAAATGAAACATGCTTCGATTGATCTTGATTTTGAAGCTGCCGCTAAATATCGAGATCAACTTATTGGCTTAAGAACAATTCAAGAGAGGCATGGCTCTCAATTTAGCTCTGATATGGACGTTGTAAGTATTGTAAATGATGCTGATACTCATTGCATCGAATTAGTATTTGTCCGTGGAGGCAAACAAGTTGGTAGTGAAACTTTCTTTCCAAAAAATGCAAAAAATGATTCTTGTGAAGAGGTTTTAAGTGCATTCCTGCCGCTATATTATTTGGGCACAAAAACGCCTAAAGAGATAGTTTTGAGCCACAAGTTGGAAGATAAGTCTGTATTGGAGGCAGGCCTATCTACAAAACTTATTCAATCTCCTAGAGTAGATAAAAAACATTATTTAGAGATGGCTACGCTTAATGCTAAAGAAAATTTAAAACAACATCTACTATTAAGGTTTACTAAGATGAAGCAACTCGAAGGAATTCAAAAAACATTGGCATTAAAAACGATACCAAAAGTTATGGAGTGCTTTGATATAAGTCATACTATGGGAGAGGCAACAACTGCTTCATGCGTAGTATTCGAAATGGGACTCCCAAAGGTCAGTAGTTACAGGCAATTTAATATTAAAGACATAACACCGGGTGATGATTATGCTGCAATTAACCAGGCAGTATATCGAAGATATTCGCGCCTCCTTAGTTCAAAAAAAGCTATGCCTGATATAGTATTTATTGATGGCGGCTTAGGTCAGCTTAACCAAGCAATTATGGTTATGAACTCAATTGGAGTGGATTCAGTAATGTTGGTTGGAGTTGCTAAAGGTGAAGGAAGAAAAGCAGGGCTAGAGACTCTTATTACAGTTGAAGATGAAAAGGTCAAAAAAATAACACTCTCTCCCTTTGATCCAGCGCTCCTTTTAATCAACCATATTAGAGATGAATCTCATAGATTTGCAATTAAAAACCATCGTAAAAAAAGAGCAAAAAAACGAACTACGTCTTCTTTGGAGCTAATTAAAGGGGTTGGTATAAATAAAAGAAGTGCTCTTTTAAACCATTTTGGAGGACTTCAAGAAGTGCAAAATGCAAGTGTTGATGAGTTACAAAAAGTAGTTGGGATTAATTCTAAATTAGCGATTAAAATAAACCAATCATTTAAAAAATAAATCTGGCTATGTTTATATTAAGACTTTTAATTGCAGCGATGGTAGTAAGTTATGTTATTTGGCTTTTCTATAATCGAGTAATGGGAAAAAACCTTGGGTTATCAAAAGTTGCAACATGGGTTTTAGCAGCAACATTTTTGATCTATCTTATACTTTCGGGGTTATCTTATTTTGTAGAAGGTTTTTAAGCTTTACTTGATATAACGAGAGTTTTTAGATGTTTTGTGTTTGCTATTATGCGACTTGTTGCATTAACAATGATTGATAGTCTTGATACTTCCCATACAGGAAGGTCTCTCATGTGATCCCCCATGTAATCAAATTTTCTCTCACCAAAGCGCTCCACCAGAGTGTCTGCTTTATTGTGACTCGATAAGTTAAAGTCTTTATTGCTAGCCATAACATCATCAAAAATCTTAAGGTGCTTAGCAACTGCAAAAGCATAATTTTTATGTGAAGCAGTAGCAAGGACTATTTTTGAGCCTTCTTTTTTGCGCTTCATTATGTAGCTTATAACGTTATCATTGTAGGGTAGCTCAGGGATATTAATTTCAAACCTTCTAACCAGTTGATCTTTTAAATATCCCTTTCCCTTCCATAGCCAAAAAAAATAATGTGCAATAAGCCATGGACTTTTGCTTAACACGCCTAAAGAAGATAGGAATAAAAGATCCGTATCAATTAGTGTGTGATCTAGATCTACAATTAATGGGATAGAGTTAGTTTCCACTGTCTAATTCACTCCATTTGTCATATAGTAATCCCACTTCTTTTTCCATTGAGCTTAATTTGATTGTCAAGTTTTGTGCATCAGGGTTTTGATAAAAGTCAGGGTCAGATAGTAATTTTTGTGACATTGAAATTTCATTTTCGAGATCTTCAATCTTTTCAGGTAATGATTTTAATAGTTGCTGCTCGTTGAATGATAGCTTTTGTGAAATATTTTTAGATTTAGATTTAAGTTCTACATCTTTTTTAGGTTGAGTATTTATTTTTTCATGTTTTTGCAGGATATAGTCATCATAACCACCAACATACTGATCAATAATAGCGTCACCCTCCATAACGATTGTTGAGCTTACAATGTTATTTAAAAAAGTTCTGTCATGTGAGATCAGTAAAAGTGTTCCGGCATAGTCGACTAACATTTCTTCTAATAATTCAAGCGTTTCGACATCTAAATCGTTGGTTGGCTCATCAAGAACTAAGAGATTGGCTGGTTGAGATAATATTTTGGCAAGCATTAAACGATTTTTTTCACCACCAGAAAACATCTTAATTGGAGCCATTGCTTGTTTTCCTGTAAATAAAAACTGACGCATATAGCCAATTACATGTTTACTTTTTCCATTAATATCTATGAAATCTTTGCCTCCGGATACAAAATCCATAGCCTTCATGTTAGGGTTAAGTGACTCTCTCATTTGATCAAAGTAAGCGAGCTGAATAGTTTTTGATCGACGGATATTTCCTACATCTGGAGTAAGTTCGCCGAGAAGAAGTTTAATTAATGTTGATTTTCCTGATCCGTTGCCTCCAATAATTCCTATTTTTTCACCTTTTAAGACTAAAAGAGAGAATAGCTTTACGAGCTCGAGTTGACCAATTTTATAACTTACATTCTTAACTTCAAAAACTAGCTTGGAGACTCGTTTCTCATCTTCTAACGCATGAATTCTAACTTGACCTTGGTGTTTACGTTTATTTACAAACTGTTTTCGCATATCCTCAAGAGCTCTGACGCGCCCTTCATTCCTTGTTCGTCTTGCCTTTATTCCTTGACGAATCCAGGTTTCTTCTTGAGCAAGTTTTTTATTAAACCTTGCGTTTTCCAGCTCTTCACTATTAAGAAGATTTTCTTTTCTTTTTAGGTAGTCTAAATAGCCACAGTCAAATATTGAAAGTTTTCCCCGATCGAGGTCAAAAATCTTATTAACGATGCCGTTTACAAATGATCGATCATGGCTGATAAGAATTAGTGTCCCATGAAAATCCTTGAGCATTTTCTCTAAATCAAGAATTGCAGTGATGTCCATATGGTTTGTTGGCTCGTCAAGTAAGAGAAGTGCTGGTTCTTGGACAATGGCCTTAGCAAGCATTACTCTTCTTTTCCAGCCACCAGAAAGTGTTGAAAGTTTTGCTGTTGGTTCTAATTTAAAGCGATTCAAAATTGTTTCAATTTGATGTAAATAGTGCCATAAATCTTTACTTTCTATTTCATTTTGCAATTGAGCACTTTTTTCAATATCGCCGACTTGTAATGAGTCATGATAGTCAGCAAGAAGCTTTCCAGTTTCACCGAGCCCTCGGGCGACAATATTAAATAGCGAATGATCATTGTCTTCTGGAGGTTGTTGCTCTAAGTAGCTTATCTTAGTGTTATTTTTAACTTTTAAATTACCATCGTCAGCATGAATCAGTCCTGCTAAAACCTTCAAAAAGCTTGATTTCCCCTCACCATTGCGACCAATTAAGCCTATCTTATCACCTTTGAGGATGGTCGCATTGATTTCATCTAAGATAACTTTTTCAGAAAATCTAAGAGAAATATTGTCTAAGGTTATAAGTGGCATACGTTAAAATTAAAATTTTAAATAACAGCTATGTGAATGCGTTATTTTATTCAATTTGTGCTTGCACTTTTACTTATTCAAGGAGCTTTAGCTGAAAGTATTGAAGCAAAAGACTTTGAAACACGTGATCAGGAAAATCGTTACACGGTTTTAATTGAAAATATTCGATGCCCTGTATGCCAGGGCCAGAGCATTGGCGGTTCAAATTCTAGTCTTGCTAGTGACCTTCGTGAACAAGTTCGCACAATGATATTAGATAATAAATCTGACAAAGATATTTATTTATTTATGGTCGAGCGATATGGGGACTTTGTTAATTTTAAGCCGCCAATTAATAGTAAAACATATCTATTATGGTTTGCCCCTCTCCTCTTGCTATTTTTATGCTTTATTTATTTATATAGGATAACAAGAAGTAAAAACACTTACCTTTCCAGTTCAGATAACGATATTGAAAGAGCTAAAAAATTATTAAAGTGATAAATTAAAATGCTTCTATGAATAACAATACTGAAATTAGTGATTTAATTGTGAAGGCATATAGGCATCAAAAAATTGGTGAGATTTCTATGGCAATACAAGTATGGAATGAGCTAATAAACCATAGTTTAGTCACGCAAGAGTTGTCCTCTAATGCCCATTTAAATCTTGGTAATTTACACTTGCAGCAGGGTAATAATGATATTGCCTATGAAAGCATGACGAAAGCAATAAGTTCAAACCCGAATAGCTCTGAAGCTTTTTTCTGTTTAGCTTATATGGAACAAGAAAAAGAGAATTTCCATGAGGCAATTAATTTTTTTGAGGCTGCATTAAAGATTAAGCCAGAAGATGTTGGCGCTATAAATAACTTGGGCAACTGTTTTGATCGGTTAAATAAAAGTCATGACTCAATCAAAACTTATTCAAAGGCAATTTCTTTAGATTCAGAATATATTGCAGCTTATTATAATCGAGGCAATGCTTACTCTAAAATAGCAAAGGATAAGTTGGCTTTGAAAGATTTAAATAAGGCGATTGATTTAGACAATACTTTTTATCAAGCATATTATAATCGTGGCTCAGTATATGGGCGATTAGGAAAAATTGAGCTAGCTGAAAAAGATTTTAAAAAAGCTAAAGAGCTTGCAAAGTTAGAGATTGAACAATCAAACAAATAATAGGATTAAAGTGAGTGATCTAGACGAAAATAAATTAATAGCAGAAAGAAAATCTAAATTAGCATTGCTTAGAGAGTCAGGCAATCCATATATTAATAATTTTAAGCCTCAAAACCTAGCAAGCTCTATTCATGAGAAGTTTGATAGCTTTTCAAATGAAGACCTTCAAGAGGCGGGAGAATTTGTAACTGTTGCTGGACGATTAATGCTCAAGAGAATAATGGGTAAAGCAAGCTTTGTTCAGCTTCAAGATACTTCTGGCCAAATTCAACTTTTTGTAACTAGAGATGAGCTGGAAGAGGGCTTCTACAATGAGCAATTCAAGAAGTGGGATATTGGCGACATAATTGGAGCGTCTGGGGTTCTTTTTAAGACTCAAACCGGTGAGCTATCTATTCGAGTGGGTGATATTAAATTATTAACAAAATCATTAAGACCTTTGCCAGAAAAATTTCATGGACTCACAGATCAAGAGACAATATATCGCCAAAGGTATGTTGATTTAATTATGAATGAAGGATCGAGAAAAGTTTTTCAGAGAAGATCTGAAATAATTTCTTACATTAGGCAGTTCTTTATTCGTCACAGTTATCTTGAGGTAGAAACCCCTATGATGCAAGTCATTCCAGGTGGCGCAGCAGCCAAGCCTTTTGTTACGCATCATAATGCTTTAGATATGGATTTATTTTTAAGAATTGCTCCAGAGCTCTATCTTAAAAGGTTAGTAGTTGGAGGATTTGATAAGGTTTTTGAGATTAACCGTAATTTTAGGAATGAGGGTCTCTCGCCAAGGCATAATCCTGAATTTACAATGATTGAGTTTTATGAGGCTTATGCAAATTATCATGACTATATGGACCTAACTGAAAACTTATTTAAAGGTATTGCAATTGATGTTTGTAAATCAGCAAAAATAAAATTCCAGGGTGATGAGTTTGATTTTTCAAAACCGTTTGAACGATTAAGTGTGTTTGATTCAATTTTGAAATACAATCCTAAGTTATCAGCTTCTGACCTTTCAGAAGATAATGTTAGGAGTACTGCTAGCAATTTGGGAATTCATCTTAAAGAGAACTGGGGTTTAGGAAAGATTCAAATTGAAATCTTTGAAGCAACTGTTGAGGAAAAGTTAATTCAACCAACTTTTATTACTGAGTATCCTACAGAAGTATCTCCTCTGGCTAGGCGCAATGATCAAAATTCATTTATTACTGATCGCTTTGAACTCTTTATTGGTGGCCGTGAAATAGCGAATGGATTTTCGGAGCTCAATGATCCTGAAGATCAGGCCCAAAGGTTCAAAGACCAGGTTAGTGAAAAAGATGCAGGAGACGATGAAGCCATGCATTATGATGCTGATTATATTAGAGCCCTTGAGTATGGAATGCCCCCAACCGCAGGAGAAGGTATTGGTATTGATCGTTTAGTTATGCTATTCACAGATTCAGCGTCAATAAGAGATGTTTTATTATTTCCTCATATGAGACCTGAGTATGAGAAGTAGTTTAAGAGCCTCTAGTTAGTATTATGATTCCAGTTTTAACTATTGATGGACCTAGTGGAGTAGGGAAGGGGACTGTAGCAAATATCATGGCTCATGAGCTGAAATGGAATTTGTTGGACTCAGGAGCAATATACCGAGCTTTTGCTTTGGCGGCTTCTAAGCGAAATATTAAGATTGATAATACTGATGAACTGCTGAAGTTAGCATCCAATCTTGATTTAAAATTTGAGTCAGACCCCCATAAAAATATACTCAGTGTTTATCTTGATAATATTGAAGTTTCAGCCGAACTTCGAACTGAAGAAACTGCAGAGCTCGCTTCAAAATTTGCGATGATTGGCCCTCTTCGGGAGTCACTCTTAATAAGGCAGCAAAAGTTCAAGAAGCCTCCAGGATTAGTTGCCGATGGCCGAGATATGGGAACTGTTGTATTCGAAAGTGCACCTTTTAAGGTATTTTTGACAGCAAATGTGGAAGAAAGGGCACAAAGACGACTAAAACAGTTGCATGACAATGGTATTGCTGGTATCCTTTCGCAAACTTTGGAAGAGGTTAAAAAGAGAGATGAGAGGGACGCAAGTCGCAAACATTCTCCTTTAATTGCTTCAAAAGATGCATTAGTTATAGATACATCGAATCTAACAATTAATGAAGTCGTTGCAAAAGTGATGGCGTTAGTTAAGACTTGAGCGGTCAAGTCTTTATTTTTTAATTAACCCGATATGAGTTAAGCTTAAACCGACACAGCTTAATAATTACCGGTCAACATCGAGATAAATATGTCAGAATCATTTTCCGAGCTATTTGAAAATAGCGAAATACAACAAAACGTAAAACCTGGAGCCCTTTTAATGGGAACTGTAGTCAGCATGAATCGCGAAAAAGCGATTATCAATGTGGGACTAAAGTCTGAAGGTTTTATTTCATTACACGAATTTAAAAATGCCAAAGGCGAGCTTGAGATCACTGAAGGTGATGTTGTTGAAGTCGCACTTGACTCAATTGATGATGGCTTAGGTCACACTCTTTTATCACGTGAAAAAGCGAAACGCATTAAGATGTGGCAAGAGCTTGAAAACGCGATGAACACTAAAGAAGTTGTTAAAGGCATTGTTACAGGCTCTGTTAAGGGCGGTATGACAGTTGATATTGGTGTTATCAAAGCATTCTTGCCTGGTTCTTTAGTAGACGTAAGGCCTGTTAAAGATTTTGATTTCTTACTAGGTCAAGAAATTGAGGCTCTTGTTATTAAAATGGACGAAGTTAGAAATAATATTGTTATTTCTAGAAAGGCTGTTATGCAGGAAGTTAACTCAGCTGATAGAGAGGCTTTAATTGAAAATCTTGATACTGGCAAAGAAGTTGAAGGAATTGTTAAAAACTTAGCTGATTATGGTGCATTTGTTGATCTTGGCGGTGTAGATGGGTTACTTCACATTACAGATATATCGTGGCAGAGAGTTAACCACCCGTCTGAGAAGCTATCTATAGGTGACAAGATTACAGTAAAAATTCTCAACTATGATAAAGAGAAAATGAGGGTTTCTTTAGGACTTAAGCAGTTAACACCAAGCCCTTGGGACAATATTTCAGAGCGTCTTCCAATGGGCAAAAAAGTTTCGGGTGTGGTTTCAAACCTAACTGATTATGGTGCATTTGTAAGAATTGAAGAGGGTGTTGAAGGACTTGTTCACGTGAGTGAGATGGACTGGACAAATGCTAACGCTAGGCCTTCTAAGTTTGTTAAGCTTGGCCAAGAAGTAGATGTTGTAGTTCTTGATGTGCAAGAGTCTAAACATAGAATTTCTCTTAGTATGAAGCAAGCAAAAGAAAATCCTTGGGAAGCATTCGAGGGGACGCATAATAAAGGCGACATGATTAACGTAACAGTTAAGTCAATTACTGACTTTGGTCTTTTTGTTGGCCTTCCAGGTGGAATTGATGGGCTTATTCATTTAGCAGATATTTCATGGGAGAAGCAGTCTGCAGATCAAATTGTCTCAACTTATTCAAAGGGACAAGAGCTTGATGTTGTAATTCTTAATATAGATGCTGAAAAAGAACGAATTTCTTTAGGAATTAAACAGTTGACTTCAGATGATTTCTCTCAATATGCAACTGCAAACTCTAAAGGTTCGATTGTTAAAGGTGTTATCCAAGAGGTAGATGCAAGAGGCGCTGTCGTATTATTAGCTGCTGGAATTACTGGTTATCTTAAGGTGTCTGAAATTTCTCAAGATAGAATTGATGACGCATCAACAGTACTAAAAGAAGGTGCAGAGGTTGAAGTCGCTATTACTTTAATTGACAAAAGAACACGAAAAGTAAATTTAAGTATGAAAGCTAAAGATTCGGTTCAAGAAAAAGCAGTCATGGATGACTATAACAGTCAATCGACTCAAACTTCTGGATCAACACTTGGTGATCTCTTAAAAGAAGCTAAAGATAAATAATTAATTAAAGCTGCTATACCATGGTATAGCAGCTAATTATATGAAAAAAATCGACCTTATTGATGTAATATCTAAAGAAACTAGAATTACACGCTCAGAAGCAAAACAATCTGTTGAAATTATCCTTGAAGAAATTAGCTTAGCAGTAATTTCTGGTAAAGGCGTTGAAGTAAGAGGTTTTGGTGGTTTTCAAAAACGTCATCGTAAAGGCAGAATGGGTATTAATCCAAAGACTGGCGAAAAGACTGAAGTTTCTGAAAAATTTGTTCCTTTTTTTAAGCCTGGAAAACTTCTCAAAGAGGCTGTTAATAAAGGCTAATTTACGATTGATTAATGAACATTAGTTCAGTATAATTTCTCGTTTTTATATGGGGCGTTAGCTCAGTTGGTAGAGCATCGGACTTTTAATCCGCTGGTCGAGCGTTCAAGTCGCTCACGCCCCACCATATTCTATAAAGCTTGCAGTATTGCAGGCTTTTTTGTTTTCTACAGTTCTTAGATTGAATGGAAATTTTAAGTATATGTAGAAAACTTCTATGATTACGCAATAAATGTTCAAGAATCAACTACTATTAATCTTTGGATAGTTAATGTTATTAAGTCAGTCAGCTCTTTGGGGAGGCCTATGTTTCTTTGTTTATACTTCAATCTTTCTTTGGATTAAGTGGCGAAAGATTGGTGCGCCATTACTGATCTTGATTATTGTTATATCGTTTATATATTCTTTTGGAATGGCTAAATATTCAATTCTTGGATCAATGAGGCTTAACTCTATTCCAAAAGTCATGAATTTAGAAGCTGATTCTAAATCTATTAGTCGGGGTGAAATAATCCTTGATTCACTTAAAAGCTGGAATAAGAAGCTTAGAGGAAAAAAACCTATTTATATAACTTCAGGTGGATCTCAAATTTCTGTGGATCCAATTGGTGATGAAAAAGCTATAAAACTTTTTAAACGTTTCTAATAGACAAATAATTCATAAAAAATTTCAATATTAATATAAATAAGTATAAACTTTCATTAGTCCTCATTTCATTATGACGGATTTTTAATTTTTTTAATATTAAGGAGAAAAAATATGAATTATTTGCCTAAGTCGTTGGCAGTGGGATTTGTATTGGCGTCTTTTGCTTCAGCCTCAGTGCTTGCAGCAACTCACCCAGTAACAGGCGAAACCCTAGCTGATGATCAGACATTTACATACAGTTTGTTAGATGAATTCAGTTCTGCTGACCCTCAAATCGTTGAGGATGTCTCAGGAGCTGATATTGTTCGTGACCTTTTTGAAGGCCTGATGAATCAAGATGCAGATGGAAATCTTGTTCCAGGTGTTGCGACTGGCTTTACAACAAATGATGCAAAAGATGTCTATACATTCACTCTTCGTGACAATGCAATGTGGTCAGATGGTAACCCAGTTACCGCGCATGACTTTGTATACTCATGGAGACGTTTAGCAGATCCTGCTACAGCCTCACCTTACTCATGGTTTGCTGAAATTATGGCTATTGAAAATGTTGGAGCTGTGTTATCTGGCGACGCTTCACCTGAAACTCTTGGAGTTACTGCTCTAGATAATCATACTCTTGAGGTTCGTTTAACAGCTTCATTGCCATATTTTGCTGCAATGACTACGCATAGCTCAACTTTTCCAAGTCCTGAGTGGGTAGTTAGAACATCAGGTAATGATTGGACTAAGCCTGAAAATATTGTATCTAATGGTGCATATATTTTAACTGAGCATATTCCTAATGAGCGTTCAGTACGTGAGCGTAACACTATGTATTGGAATAACGATGCAACAATTCTTGATAAGGTTGTTGGATTAGTTATAAATGATGAGAATACAGATTTGACTCGTTATTTAGCTAATGAACTTGACAAAGGAACTGTGCCTTCAGGTCAGTATATTCGCCTGAAACAGGACTATCCTAATCAAGCAACTTCTTTTCCAAGACTTTGTAACTACTACATGACTTTTAATATGTCACCTAGTGGTCCTGAAGCATTTAAAGATGTTCGTGTTCGTCATGCTCTAGCCTATGCTATAGATCGCTCAGTTATTACTGAAAAAATCTTACAAGCTGGACAAATCAACGCATTCACATTTACTCCTGGAGCGACAGCTGGATTTGACGTTCCTTCAGTTGCATTTGGTCGTATGACTCAAGATCAGAGAAACGCTAAAGCAGTTGAGCTGTTAAGTGAAGCTGGTTATGGACCAAGTAATCCTTTGAAGTTTGAGTATTTATATAACACTTCTGAAGGTCATAAGAAGATTGCAATTGCAGCCCAGCAAATGTGGAAAGAAACACTTGGTGTTGAAGCGACTCTTGCTAATCAAGAGTGGAAAACATTCCTTAAAACTCGTGGCGGTCAAGGTTTTGAACTTGCACGTGGAGCTTGGTGTGGTGACTACAATGAAGCGTCTACTTTCCTAGACCTTCTTACTACTCCTTCTGGTTACAATGATGGTAAGTATAGTAATGCTGAGGTAGATCAGCTTATGTTAGATGCAAGGACTATGTCTGATGCATCAGGTAATTACACGCGCATTGAGGAGATCCTAGCAAATGAAATGCCAGTGATTCCTATTTATCATTACGCTGGTGTATTTATGCTTAAAACTAATGTAAAAGGTTGGCCTTATAACAACGTTGAGCAAAACGTATATTCTCGCAATTTGTATAAGATTGCGCAGTAATAATTAGTTTGACTCTAAGAGCATCGCACAGATATTGTGCGGTGCTTTTTTATTTGTACGGTACAATAATTCATTAAATTTTTTCTGGTCAATTTCGGATATGATCAACTACATAGTTAAGCGAATTGGAATTGCTATTCCGACTCTGCTTGTTCTTATTGCGGTTAGCTTCTACTTAATGCACGCAGCTCCTGGTGGGCCATTTACATCGGAAAGACCACTGCCACCCCAAGTACTTGCAAATATTGAGGCAAAATATGGCCTAGATCAGCCAATTTGGCGACAGATGTTTAGTTATCTTTGGGGAGTTTTAACTGAATTTGATTTTGGGCCCTCCTACAAATATCATGACAGAAGTGTAAACGAAATTATTGCACAAGGGTTTCCAATTACTTTGAAGTATGGTTTTTGGTCATTTATTGTTGCTGTTGGAGTTGGCATACCATTAGGCGCAATTGCTGCAATACGTAAAAACACTTGGATTGATTACTTAGCAGTAGGTGTATCAATTGGCGCGCAAGTGCTCCCAAATTTTGTAATGGCGCCATTACTAATTATCGTCTTTACTTTATGGCTTGATTGGCTGCCAGGTGGTGGCTGGAACGGAGGATCGTGGCAGTACCTTATAATGCCAGTCATTGCGCTTTCAACGAGCTATATGGCATCTATTGCTCGAATAACTCGCTCATCTATGCTTGAGGTTCTAAATACGAATTACATTAGAACAGCAAAATCTAAAGGACTTCCAACAAAAATAATTTTCTTTCGTCATGTATTAAAGCCTTCCCTTCTTCCAGTAATTTCATACCTTGGCCCGGCATTTGTTGGATTAATAACAGGATCTGTAATCATTGATATGTATTTTTCAACTGGCGGCATGGGCTACTTTTTTGTTAATTCAGCCTTTAATAGAGACTACTCAGTAATGATGGGAATAACTATTGTAGTTGGCGGCCTTACAATTTTATTTAGCTTGATCGCAGATCTTTTGTACGCATGGGTTGATCCTAAGATTAGATATTAGAAAATGATTGTAATAAATAAAAAAAAGATAAAAGAGATGGCGGATAATCTTTCTGATTCTGGAACTGGCCGTTCATTATGGAAGGATGCGCGTATAAGATTTATGCAAAACAAGGCTGCAACTGTTAGCCTTTTTATTCTTGCAGCGATAGTACTCTTTTCGTTTATTGGGCCATATTTTGCTGTTTGGAGTTATGAGAAGATTGACTGGAATGCAATGGGCTCTGCAGCAAGAGTTGGGATGCCATCAATTGAAAGTGGACATTTTTTTGGGACCGATGATCTAGGTCGTGATTTATACTCAAGAGTAATACAAGGAACACAAATCTCCCTAATGGTTGGCTTCTTAGGAGCAACAGTAGCGGTTTTTGTGGGTACCTTATATGGTGCTACCTCTGGTTATTTAGGAGGTAAGACTGATCAAATAATGATGCGTATTGTTGACATATTGATGTCAATTCCATACATGTTTGTTTTAATACTTTTGCTGGTTGTATTTGGCCGCTCAATTGGAATGCTTTTTATAGGAATTGGCCTACTATCTTGGTTAGATATGAGCCGGATTGTTAGGGGACAAACCCTTAATCTTAAAAATAAAGAATTTATTGAAGCTGCAAGGGTAACTGGAGTTAGTGACTTTAAAATTATAACGCGTCATATTGTTCCTAACCTTCTAGGTATTGTTGCGGTATATGCCACTCTTTTAGTGCCTGGAATAATATTAGCAGAAAGTTTTATATCCTTTTTGGGTCTTGGAGTGCAGGAGCCATCAACAAGTTGGGGCGCTTTAATTAAAGAAGGTGCTGGAACAATTCGCTACGATACTGAATGGCAACTTCTATTTCCGTTGGCATTTTTTGTTGTTAGCTTATTCTGCTTTTATTTTATTGGTGATGGCTTGCGTGATGCGCTTGACCCAAAGGATCGATAAACTACTATGAGCTTTTTAGAAGTAAACAATTTAAAAGTAGAGTTTGATACTGCAGATGGCATAGTAAGTGCAGTTAACAATGTTAGCTTTTCACTTGATGAGGGAAAGATCTTAGCGATAGTTGGTGAATCTGGAAGTGGAAAAAGCCAAACTGTTTTTGCTATGAACGGTCTCCTTGATCACAATGGCAGGGCAAGTGGTAGTGTTAAATTTGAAGGTAAAGAGATTCTTAACCTTCCTAGCAGGGAGCTCAACCTTATTCGGGCTCAAAAAATTGCAATGATTTTTCAAGATCCAATGACCAGTCTTAATCCCTATGTAAGAGTTTCAGAGCAAATGGCTGAAGTACTTGTCCACCATCAAGGGGTCTCAAAGTCGGATGCTATTCAGCAATCAATCAATATGCTTGATGCTGTTAAAATTCCAGACGCTAAAAATCGCATAAGGATGTATCCACATGAGTTTTCAGGTGGAATGCGCCAGCGCGTAATGATTGCAATGTCTCTACTTTGTCATCCTAAGCTTCTAATCGCTGATGAGCCAACGACTGCTTTAGATGTTACTGTGCAGGCTCAAATTATGCAATTGCTAGCTGATATTCAAAAAGAATTTGGCATGTCAATTATTTTAATTACTCATGATCTTGGAGTTGTAGCTGGAAATAGTGATGAGATGCTTGTTATGTACGGAGGAGAAGTAATGGAGATAGGTAAAACAGAGCATCTCTACTCTAATGCTACGCATCCTTACACTCAAGGTTTAATGAGCGCGGTGCCAAGGCTTGATGACTCAGCAGATAGATTAGTGACAATTCCTGGAAACCCTCCGAATATGATGCTAACGCCAGTTGGCTGTCCATTTTCACCGCGCTGTAAATTTGCAAATACTACATGCTCTTTGCAAACTCCTATCCTAGCTAAAGTTGATAATAATGATCACTATAGAGCTTGTCACGTTGCCATAGAGGATATATTATGAGTGAGCATAAAATTCTTCAGGTTCAGAATTTAAAAGTAAATTTTGATGTTTCCTCAGAAGGAGATATGCCATGGACTAAGGCCAAGAAATTACAGGCAGTAAATAACGTTTCGTTTGATTTAAATTCAGGTGAAACCCTTGGCATAGTTGGGGAGTCAGGTTGTGGAAAGTCTACTTTGGCGAGAGCAATTGTTAAAATGGTGCCCGCTGATTCAGGAAAAGTAATTTGGTTTGGGAATGACTTGTTAACTCTAAACAAGTCTGAAATGAGGCAGCACCGTAAACAAATTCAAATGATTTTTCAAGACCCTCTTGCAAGTCTAAATCCTAGAATGAATATTGGCGAAATTATTGCAGAGCCATTAAGAACACATTACCCTAAAACACCAGAGTCCGATGTAAAAGAGAGAGTTAAAGACGTAATGAATAAAGTTGGTTTATTGGATAATTTAGTTAATCGTTACCCTCATGAGTTTTCGGGTGGACAGTGTCAGCGAATTGGTATTGCAAGAGCTTTAATTTTAAAACCAAAGCTTATTATCTGTGATGAGCCAGTTTCTGCGCTTGACGTCTCAATTCAAGCTCAAGTAGTTAATCTCTTGATGGATTTGCAAGAAGAGATGGATTTAACTTTAATTTTTATTGCCCATGATTTAAGTGTTGTCAAGCACATCAGTACTAAGATTATGGTTCTTTATTTAGGCAATATGGTTGAACTTGCAAACAGTGATGATATTTATACTAAACCAAGACATCCATACACCCAGGCTCTTATTTCTGCAGTTCCTATTCCTGATCCTAGTATTGAAAAAAGTAAAAAAATAATATTAATAGAAGGTGACTTACCATCACCAGTAGACCCACCCTCAGGTTGTGTTTTTAGAACAAGGTGTCAAAAAGCTCAAGATATTTGTGCAATAGAAAAGCCTGAGTTTAAAGAGGTATCAAGCAATCATGAGGTTGCTTGTCATTTTCATGATTAAGTTTCTTAAAAAGCGAATTAAAAATAAGTGGATGCTTATTATTTTGCCTTTTCTATTTTTTCTAATAAAGGGCTTAATATGGCTTGCCATATTTTATGGGTTGTGGGACGTTATTAAATCGGCCTTCTAAATTTTGATACCTTGGAAGATTTACTTAACTTTAACGTGAGATAAGATTTCTTTCATATCTTTCTTATTTTCAAAGATTTCTTGTTCTGAAAGTCCATCCATCTCATGAGGAAAAACTAGCCAATCATCAGTCTCATGAATATAGTAATCTGGCACAGTATCTATTATGTTTCTTAAAGGCTTATACCAAGGCATAGCCATGCGAATATCATGCGGTATATTTTTTCTAGATTTTTCGTTCAAAGTATCTAAGATCGCTTTAATACTTCTACCCGAGTCAAAGACATCGTCAACAATAAGAAGCTTGTCTTCAGCATTCATATGACTGATTAGATAGTCGATACCATGAACCCTAACCTCTTTTGCTTGTTTATTAATGCCGTAGTATGATGAAGTTCGAATCGCAATATGATCAGACTCATTACCCAAATACCCAAGAATCTCTTGAATAGCTATACCAACTGGTGTTCCACCTCGCCAAACTCCAACAATAAAGTCAGGTTTGAAACCACTATTGTGTATTTGAACTCCCAATCTAAAAGAGTCAAGTAGTAACTCGTCAGCTGTGATGTATTTTTTTGATAGAGACATTTTTATTATTAGTTGTTATTTAAATAATGTGACTTGAATGGATTTTACAGCATCTTTATTATCTGAAATTTTATAGAGGTTTCGTCATTTATATTTATAGAATTCTATTTTTTCTTAATTAAGACTGTGAAATTTTACTGAGGAGGTTTAATTTTGTCTCAGGGTCTGCAAAAGAAGACTTAATAGCCATTGTTGAGATAGATTTAAGGTGCTTAATTTCAAAGCCAAGTTGATCAGCGCATCCTTGATATTCTTGACCAACGCTAGTATGAAAAAATGGTGGATCATCTGAATTAAGGCTCAAACTTATCCCTTTAGACATAATGAGTTTGATTGGGTGACTCTCCCAACTAGGGTATATCGAAAGAGCTAGATTACTTCCAGGACAAATCTCTAAGGCTATATTACGATTTTTTAGAACATCTAGTAGATGTTTATCTTCCACGCTTCTAACTCCATGACCAATTCTACTAACGGGTAAATAATTTATGGCATCCCAAACACTTTCTGCACCGCATATCTCACCTGCATGAACAGTACAAGGATAGTTAGCTTTAGCTGCAATATTAAAAGCAGGGGCAAAATCAATTAATTTGAATGAATTTTCATCACCGCCCATACCAAACCCAACAACATAAGGATGAGGGTTATCAACCATTTTTTGTGCAACATCAACCCCTTTTTGAGGTCCTAAATGCCGTACGCAAGTTACAATAATTCGCCCAATAATACCAAAATCTAACTGCGCATCATCTATTCCTTTTGCGCACCCTCTAATCAAGTCATTATAGCTAATACCGCAATCACTAGCGTGATCAGGGGATATAAAGGTCTCAGCATATATTACATTTTGTGATGAGCAGTCTTTAAGATATTCATACATAATATCCCTGTAATCTTTAGCATTTTTAAGGCATGAACTTACTGAGTCATAAGCCTTAAGAAAGCTTGGAAAGTCAGTCCAGGCATAACCACCATCTTCATCAAAAATATCTTCATCAAAATCAACGTTATTACGTTTGGCAATTTCATGAAATAATTTAGGGTTAATAGTTCCTTCTAAGTGGCTATGAAGCTCAACTTTGGGAAGCTTTTGAATTTGATCTTGCATATAAATTAACTTAAGTTACAAGCTTTACCATGAAGTAAAGGCTCTATTTCAAGGTGCTGAGCAATAGTTTGTCCCATATCACAGAAGCTTTCTCGCTCACCCAAGTTATTGTTTTTTATTGATTTTCCATAAAAAACAACTGGAACATGTTCACGGGTGTGATCATTACCAGGCCATGTTGGGTCACAGCCATGATCTGCTGTTATTAGCACCAAGTCATTGCTGGTTAGTTGCGATTCAATTTCAGGTATTCGAGCATCAAATTGCTCGAGTGCTAGAGCGTATCCTGCAACATCACGTCGATGGCCAAATTTGGTATCAAAATCTACTAGATTTACAAAGATTAGTCCTTCATTAACTTTCTTCATTTCAGATAATAATTGATCAACCAAGCCCATGTTATTAGCTGCCTTAACGGTATAGCTGACTCCTTGATTCGAAAAAATATCTCCAATTTTTCCAACTGAAATAACATCTCCACCACCATCTTGAATATTGTCTAACAGCGTTGGGCCATTGGGCGGCGTAGTAAGATCTTTTCGATTAGCAGTTCGCTCAAAGCCATCTTTAGAGTTTCCAGTAAATGGCCTTGCGATTACTCTTGTAATTTCTAGTGGATCAACTAAGCGTTTTGCGATAGTGCATAATTCATAGAGCCTATCTAATCCAAAATGCTCTTCATGGGCAGCAATTTGAAATACTGAGTCAGCCGAGGTATAACAAATAGGAAATCCACTATCTATATGTTCTTGACCAAACTCTTCAATTACTTGAGTGCCTGATGCATGTTTGTTTGCAAGTGTCCCATCTATTTTTCCTTCCTTTAAAAGGCTAAGAAGGAGTGATTCAGGAAAGCAGTTTTCAGTTTTTGGAAATGTTCCCCATTCAAAAGGAACTGGCAGACCACAAATCTCCCAGTGACCACTCGGGGTGTCCTTGCCAGCACTAACTTCTTTCGCATAACCAAAAGCGCCCTGAGGCTCAACTCGAGATATTGGTAAGGGCTTTTTACGGCTTGCAATTGCAGCCTCCCCTAAACCCCATCGAATCAAGTTAGGAATAACTAGGGGGCCATTTCGCTCAGAATTATTTGCACTATTAGAATCACAAGACTCAATAATATGACCTAAAGTGTCTGCCCCTGTATCACCATAAAGATGCGAGTCCTTAGTTGAACCTAAACCTAAAGAATCTAAAACTAAAATAATTGATCTTTTCATCTATAAACCTTCTAATTTGAGCCTAGTATTTCATGGATTAGGGTTGGTGGCTCTATATGTTTAGCTCCTAATGAAATAAATCCAGGAATAGTTTCTTGGAGATAGCTAAATTGTTCTTTATCTCGCGTATGTGCAATAGCAAGTGGCTCACCTTTATCAATCCATTGACCGATTTCAACAATATCACTTAATCCAACGCCATGATCTATTGGGTCGCTAGATTTAGTTCTGCCAGCTTTTAAATGTATCATACTAAGACCAATAGCGCGCACATCCATTTCTAAAATATGTCCAGAAGATTTTGCTACTATAGGCCTAATAATGGGCATAGGGACTAAGTGTTTGTAAGACTTTTCTAGTAAATCACTTGGCCCACCAAGAGCAGAAATCATTTGTTCAAATATTGCAGCTGCCTTGCCAGACGTTAGTGCATCTTGAGATTTCACTCGAGCAGTTTCAAGGTCACTTTCAATGCCACTCAGCTGCAACATATGAGCTGCTAACTCAATGGTAAGCTCAAGTAGTCTAAGGTTAGCATTTTCAGGTTTGATTAAAAAATTTATACACTCTTTGACTTCTATAGCATTACCTACGCTATGACCAAGAACCTGACTCATATCCGTGATCAAGCAGCTAGTTGGCACGCCAGATTTACTCGATACATTGGCAATACTTTGGGCTAATTCTTGCGCCATTGAATAGTTTGCAGCAAATGCACCATTACCTGTTTTAATGTCCATTACAAGGGCATCAAGTCCAGAGGCTAGTTTTTTTGATAGAATTGACGCGGTAATAAGGTCAATTGACTCAACTGTTGCGGTGACGTCTCTAGTTGCATAAAAACGCTGGTCTGCTGGAGCAAGTTTAGCAGTTTGCCCAATAATAGCGCAGCCAACTTCCTTAACAAGCATTCTAAATTTTGTATTATCAGGAGTTCCATTATATCCTGGAATGCTTTCAAGCTTATCTAGTGTGCCACCCGTATGACCCAAGCCACGACCAGAAATCATTGGAACATAGCCTCCACAAGCAGCAACTATTGGAGCCAACATTAAACTTATCTTGTCTCCTACGCCGCCAGTTGAATGCTTATCTACTACTGGACCATCTAAGTTAAGGTCTTGCCACTGAAGCGTATCTCCTGAGTGCATCATGTGCTGAGTTAAACTAACGCGCTCATCCATAGTCATGCCGCATTTAAAAACTGCCATTGCAAATGCGCCTAACTGAGCATCCGTCAAACTGCCATCAGTAATTCCTTGAACTAAAAAACCAATTTCAGGGTCATTCAGTATAAGGCCATCACGTTTTTTTCTAATTAGTTCTTGAGGAAGGAATAATGCGCTCATAAATTAGTCGCCATATGGAGTCCAAATATTTTTCACTTCAGTTGCATTTCTAAGGAATTCTAAGCTTTCACCCTGATCAGGGTTAAGCCAATCTCGATCATTATCTTCATGAACCCACAAGCGTTTTAAGTCAATAGCGCTTATAGCTTCAATAGAGGCAATAGTCTCTTGATCCGCCCAACACCATGTTCCATCAACTTCTGCATGACCAACAATTTGCTCAGCAAGCTCACGCTTATTACCGCTAACTATATTTATAACACCAGCTGGTACATCTGAAGTTTCAATTGTTTGTACTAACTCCAAGGCAACACTTGGAAAGCGTTCACTAGGAATTAAAACAACTCGGTTTCCCATAGCTAATGCCGGCGCAATCAAAGAGATTGATGTAAGTAATGGAAGCTCTTCCGGAGCAATTTGAGCAAGGATACCTATGGGCTCTGGAAGTGCCATTGTAATGCCTCTATAAGGCGCACTATGAACTGCTCCGTCATACTTATCTGCCCAGGCAGCATAACTAAAGAGTCGACTGATGCTCTCATCAAATTCAGCTTTAGCTTGTTTTTTTGAAACCCCACAAAGAGTTATAAGTCGTTGAATCCATTCAGATTCGCGTACCGATAAATTTTCAGCAAGAAAATAAATAATTTGAGCTCTGCCGTGACCGCTTTGGGTGCTCCAGGATGATGCTTTTGAGGCTGCACTTACAGCGTTTCTTACGTCCTTTCTGTTGCCAGCACCAACGAAAGCTGCATGACTTCCGTCAACATTGAAAGTTGCAATACTATGACCACCGTCTGGCCTTACCTGCTTTCCACCAATATAAAATTTTAATGTTCGGTCAATAGCATTATTTTTAGGATTTTTAGTAATTAAAGCAGTAGTCTTCTTTGATGACTTTAAACCGTTAGGCTTAAGGTACTCATAAAGACCTTCTTTTCCACCTTCACGGCCAAATCCAGACTCTTTGACGCCGCCAAATCCACAAGACGCATCAAACTGATTATGACAATTAATCCATACAACACCGGCTTTAATTTTAGGAGCAACATCCATTGTGCGATTAATATTTTCACTCCAAATACTTGCCGCTAATCCATATCTACTATTGTTAGCTAATTCAACTGCTTCGGATTGAGTTCGGAAAGTCATTGAGACTAAAACAGGTCCAAAAATTTCTTCTTGAGCTAACGGGTGACTAGAATCAATATTTGTAATAAGAGTTGGGGGATAGAGGTTACCCTCTGACTCAATATCACATGCCTGATAAATTTCTCCGCCATGCTTTAAGCCATCTTTGACCATTTCATTCACTCTATTAAACTGGGTCTTGCTAACTAAACTGCCTAAGTCTATTGACTTATCAAGAGGAGAGCCTAAGCGTAATTGTTTAATTCTTTCCTTAATTCTTAAGTGAAGGTCTTCAGCAACTTCAGCCTGAACCAATAATCTTGATCCAGCACAACAAACCTCTCCTTGATTAAACCAAATTGAATCAACTAAGCCTTCAACTGCAGCATCAAGATCTGCATCTTCAAACACAATAAATGCAGATTTTCCGCCAAGTTCGAGTGTAAGTTTTTTACCTTGTCCAGCTGTACTTTTTCTGATGGACTGACCAACAGCAGTTGAGCCAGTAAATGCAACTTTATCAACGTCTTTATGAGCTGCAAGTTCAGCGCCAATATTTCCATCACCATTGATCATATTGACAACGCCAGGTGGAACTCCTGCCTGCTCGCATAAGTACGCAAAAAACATTGCTGAAATTGGAGTTTGCTCTGCAGCCTTAAAGACAATAGTATTACCCATAGCAAGAGCTGGAGCAATTTTCCAAGATAACATTAATAGTGGGAAGTTCCATGGGACAATCTGAGCAACAACACCAATTGACTGGTAACTAGAAAACTCTTTGCCTTGAAGTTGTGCCCAGCCAGCATGGTAGTAAAAATGCCTTATTGCAAGAGGTATATCAATATCACGACTTTCACGAATTGGCTTTCCATTATCAAGTGTTTCAAGTACAGATATTAATCTAGAATGTTTTTGTAGTAATCTTGCTAAGGCATAGAGAATTTTAGCTCTTCCATGGCCTCCAAGTAACTCCCAAGAGGGTTGTGCTTTTCTAGCAGCTTCTACTGCTAAATCTAGCTGTTCAGAACTTGCAATTTCAATATTGGCTAGTAACTTACCATTTGAGGGATTTAAGCTAGCAATTAATTTAGATTTTTTATTAGATATAAATTTTCCATTAATCAGCTGACCAAAGCGGTGATCATTAAGTTTAAGCCACTCATGCGCCTCTTTATCACTTTCGAGAGCTTCGCTATAATCTAGATCTTTGAATGATTTTAAAAGTGTCATTGTTAAGTCCTATGCTAATGGATGTCTATAAGATGCCGAGTAATAACCACTAGAGAAGTGGTCTAACTGGCGTTCAATATCGCCGAGTAAGCTAGATGCTCCAAAACGAAATAAATCTGGCTCTAACCATCTGCGACCGAGCTCTTCTTGGATCATTGTCATATATAAAAGTGCAGTTTTAGTGTCACTAATTCCACCAGCAGCTTTAAAGCCGATTCGAATGCCTGTTTCATTATAAAAATTACGTATCATTCGAACCATAACTAAGCTTACTGGAAGGGTTGCGTTAGTAGGCTCTTTACCAGTAGACGTTTTAATAAAGTCAGCCCCAGCCATCATGCAAACCTGAGAAGCTTTAGCAATATTACTAAGATTTCCAAGTTCACCCGTAGCTAAAATAGTTTTCATATGCGCATCGCCACATTTTTCACGAAACATTTTTACTTCGTTATACAGTTCTTCCCAGTTTCCTTCTAAAACATGTCGGCGGCTTATAACTATATCAATTTCATTAGCACCCGAATCTACTGAATACTCGATTTCTTTAAGTCTTAATGGAAGAGGAGAGAGGCCTGCTGGAAATCCTGTGGATACTGCGGCTAAATTAACCTTTGAATTATTCAATACTTTTTTGGCAGAAGCAAGCATGTCATGGTATACGCAAACAGCAGCAACACTTAAATCTAAAGATTCAGTGCCCAGTATTTTTTCAAGCTTGTTGCTAATAGGCTGTTTTGCTTTACTGCAAAGACGCCTAACGCGAGCTTCTGTGTCGTCTCCAGAAAGGGTGGTTAAGTCCATTAAAGTAATGGCTTTGAGAAGCCATGCAGCTTGTTTATCTTTTTTTATACTTCGCCTTGTGCCATAATTAGTGCAGCGCCTTTCAACGGCGCTTCTATTAATCGCTAAATTTGATATTTTATCAAGTCTAAAGTCTGTCCCTGGATTTCTAATAACACCAGAGTTTTCCTTTAAGCTCTCTGAATCAACTAAATTTGGATAAGAGATAACTTTGCTATCTTTTTGAGGTATTTGAGCTTTAGTAATATTTTTAGTCATATTCTTTGATGCTTAATAAAATCTATAGACTCTTTAGGTATGAAATTAGAACTTTTTCGACAGTGTCTGCAGCCTTACTTGCAAAGGCAATTGTTTGTTCATGACTTAGTTTTGTGGCGCTCATTCCTGCTGCATAATTAGTAATAACTGAAAGAGCACATAGTGGAAGCCCTTGATGGCGAGCTAAAATAACTTCAGGAACTGTAGACATTCCTACAGCATCTGCGCCTAGGGTTTTGACAGCTTTAATTTCAGCAGGAGTTTCAAATTGCGGCCCACTAAACCATGCATAAACTCCTTCATGTAGGGTTATGTCATTCATTTTAGCTGAAGAACGCATATTATCATTTAGCTCAGGATTGTAGGCATCACTCATATCCACAAAGCGCTTATTACTTTCAGCACCAAACAAGGGAGAAACTCCCGTCATATTAATATGATCTGTTATAAGCATAACGCTTCCTGGCGATGCTTCTTTAACTAAACTTCCAGCAGCATTAGTTAGTACCAGGCTTTTGCATCCTATTGCGCTAAGAGTTTGAATGGCAACAGCCATTATGTCTGCTCTTCCGTTCTCATAATAATGAGCTCGACCTTGCATTACAACAACATTGGTATCTTCAACTTTACCAAATAAAAGTCTTCCAGCATGGCCACCAACACCGGCAACTGGAAAGCCTGGAAGTGAGTCAAAATCTAGACTAGTTATCGTATTGATATTATCACAAAACTGACCTAAGCCAGATCCAAGAATAAGACCAACTTCAGGCCTAAAGCTTGCAATTGTTTGATTTATGATATCAACACAATCATCAACTTGACTCATTACAGATGCTCCGGCCCAAAAGAATAAGGTAATAATTCAGCAAGATTCATATGGCTCTGAACTCCGCTTGGAGAGCACAGCATAATTTTTGTATTTTCATCCGAAAATTCTCTTATTCTCTGTCTACAGCCACCACAAGGTATTCCGCCTTCATCATTCTTTGTCATAACATATATTGTTTTAATTTTTTTTTCACCACCCATTACCATTGATGCAATAGCAGATGCCTCAGCACAGTTTCCAAGCGGGTAGCTAGCATTTTCAACATTACAACCTGAATAAGTATTCCCTTTGTCAGTTATTATTAAAACACCAACAGGATAGTTAGAGTAAGGGACATAGGCTTTGCTCATGGCACTTTTAGTAGCTGTAATATGACTTTCTTCACTCATACTTATAACTCCTTAATATAAGGTTGGGCAGATGCCTTAGGAGGAACTGCTTTGCCAATAAACCCTGCTAATAAAATAATAGTTAAAATATAAGGGGCTGCATCGATCAATTGAACTGGAATTTCACCAATAATAGGAAAGACAACACCTTGAAGTCTAATAGATAATGCCTGTAAAAAGGCAAATAAGAAGCATGCAGCTAAAACCTTGTATGGGTGCCACTTTCCAAAAATTAGTGCAGCTAAAGCAATAAAGCCAGCACCAGCAGTCATCTCTTTTGTGAATTGTGCAGTATATGCAGTTGAAATATAAGCGCCACCAATCCCACATAAAATACCACCAACTAATAATGCTCTGTAGCGCAGACCTTCAACTGATAATCCTGCTGTATCAACCGCTTTAGGGTTTTCTCCTACCGCTCTAAGGCGTAAACCAAATCGAGTTCGGTAAACTACCCACCAAACAATTGGAACAATCACAAAGGCTAAATAAACCAGGATATTATGACCACTAATGAGCTCCCTATAAATTACACCAATAATAGGAATATGATCAATAATATCGACTCCAGGAAGGGTAATAGAAAGAAATCTTTCGTCGTTTTGAAGGGTTGGCGTAATGCCGCCTCTTTTAAACCAGGCTAACGTTAGAATCATTGTCAGTCCAGATGCTAAGATATTTATTGCAACTCCACTAACAATCTGATTACCTTTATAGGTAATGGATGCAAAGCCATGAATCATTGCTAATACAGAGGATGCGAACATACCTGCAATTAAACCAAGCCATGGTGAGCCAAAAACGCTTGCTGCACTTGCAGCAATAAAGGCTGACATCAAAAGCTTTCCTTCCAAACCAATATCTACAACACCTGATCGCTCAGCAAACAAGCCAGCCATGGAAGCAAAAATAAGTGGAACACAGATTCTAACTGAGGCGTCAAATGTCAATACAGTAGTTAAAAAGAAGTCGCTCATTCTGATGCCTCAACTGGTGCTAAATAGCGCATTAAAACAGGCCTATATAAATACTCTAAGCCACCACAAAACAAGATGACTAAGCCTTGCATAACAACAACAATGTCCCTTGATACGTTTTGTAATTCAAAGTCTAATTCTGCACCGCCCTGATAAAGTATTCCAAACAAGAAAGCTGCAATAAGAATACCAACTGGATGATTGCGGCCCATTAAGGCAACCGCGATACCACCAAATCCATAACCATAATTAAAATTTAAGAATAGGCGGTGCTGAACTCCCATAAGTTCATTGATGCCAACTAAGCCGGCCAGTGCTCCCGAAATACACATGGTTACAACAATAATTTTTTTTGGATTAATTCCACTATAAATTGCAGCTTCATTGCTTTTTCCTGCAGCTCGAATTGCAAAGCCCCATCTAGTATGCCATAGGAAAAACCAGACTACAGCTGAGAAAAATAACGCAACAAATATCGACATATTAAGGGGTGACCTTGTAACTTCATAACCAAAATTTGCTAATACATCATGCACAAAAGGGATCCATGAGGCTTCAATAAAGTCACCACTTTCTGGCGACATCTCGCCAACCTCACGAAGCACATTGACCAAGACATAAACCATTAATGAGGAGGCTATAAAGTTAAACATTATGGTAGTTATAACAATGTGGCTTCCACGATAAGCCTGTAAGTAAGCAGGAATGATTGCCCATAATGCTCCAAACAACAAGCCTCCTGAGATAGCCAAAGGAATGACAATCCATGCGCTAAGGGCAGGATTCATATATAAGGCAACTAACGCAGTTCCAAGACCTCCAACATATGCCTGCCCCTCGCCTCCAATATTAAATAATCCAGCGTGAAATGCAACTGCTACAGCAAGGCCAGTAAAGACAAAGTTTGTCGCGTAATACAGAGTGTAACCAAGACCTTCATCGTAACCAAGTGCACCATAGATTAATATCTTGGTTGCCTCTATTGGATCGACTCCTATAAATAGAAAAACAATACCGGTAGCTATAAATGCAGTTAAAACATTAAAGAGAGGCAGCAATAAGCCATTTATCCATGATAATCGTCTATCACGTGTCATACTTCAACTCCCTTGACTTCTGCTGGAGATTCAAGCGCATTGGCCATCATCATGCCGAGTGTTGCTTCATCTGCATCTGCACCATTAACAGTACCAGTAATTACTCCATCACACATCACTATTATTCTGTCACTAAGAGACATGATTTCCTCTAGCTCAACAGAAATTAGGACAATAGCTTTGCCAGCATCTCTCATTTGAATAATGCGTTTTCTAATAAACTCAATAGCACCTATATCAACACCACGTGTAGGTTGACCAATAATTAAAACTTCTGGGTCACGTTCAAATTCTCTTGCTAGAATAAGTTTTTGTTGATTGCCCCCTGAAAAGTTTGAGGACATCAAGTTTGGATTTGGTGGACGGACATCAAAGGCCTCCATTATGGAAGCACAATTAGCCTTAACTAGTGATTTTTTTAGCCAAATTCCTTGATTTAGATCCTTATCATTTTGGTATCCCATTAGGGCGGTTTCGCTAGCACTAAATTCAGCAATCATACCCATTTTTTGACGATCCTCAGGGACATGAGCAACACCAAGATTTCGTAATTGCTCAGGATTAAGTCGACTTTTTGGGGATATGGTTTCACCCATGATTTCGATAGTGCCTTTTGTTAATGGGAGTATTCCAGCTAATGCTTTTAGAAGTGTTCCCTGACCATTGCCGGTGACGCCTGCAATTCCGAGAATTTCACCAGAGCAAGCCTCAAAGCTCACTTCTGATACGCGCTTTAATCCTTGTTCATTATTTATTTCGAGATTTTTTGCAACTAAAAGGGGCTTACCAATTTTTGCTTTAGACTTCTTAATATTTAGTAGTACTTTTCTTCCAATCATCAACTCTGCAAGTTCTTCAGGGTTGGTTTTACTTGTCTCTCTGTGGGCTACCATCTTGCCCGCTCTCATGACCGATACATGGTCTGTGATATTCATAATTTCTCGAAGCTTGTGAGTAATTAATATAATCGTAACACCTTCATTCTTAAGAGCTTCAAATATACGAAATAACTCATCAGACTCTTGAGGCGTTAAGACTCCTGTGGGTTCATCAAGTATTAAAACCTTTGCGCCCTTATAAAGGCCCTTTAAGATTTCGACTCTTTGCTGCATTCCAACAGAGAGCTCTTCTACGGCGATATCTAGTTCAACTTCCAATCCATATTCTTTAGCAAGTCTAGTCAGCTCAATTCGAGCATTTGCTAGGCTTTCTGTAATTAATGCACCACCCTCACTGCCAAGAATGACATTCTCAAGAACGGTAAAATTCTCAACCAGCATGAAATGTTGGTGAACCATTCCAATTCCTGCTTCAATTGATTGTTTTGAGCTGGTAGCTCTAAAGTCTTTATCAAAGACTTTAATTTGTCCAGAGTCTGCCTGATAAAAGCCGTACAAGATACTCATTAGAGTGGATTTACCCGCTCCATTCTCACCAACAATACCGTGTATTGTTCCAGTTTTAACGCTTAGATTGACCTTATCATTTGCATGCACAGCACCAAAATGTTTGTCAACATTTATCAGTTCAATGGCAATGTTTGACTTAGTCATAGATAATATTTATATAAAAATATGTAATTATTATAGTTGTATGAATTTGTAACTTTAATATATAGTTTTATAAAAATACATATTAAAGTTTAAAAAAAAACATCCGGCCCTAGAGCCGGATGTTTTTAAGAATAAAAACTGCTTCTTATAAAGGGCAGGTATTATCACTCATATAGTCATGGACCACAATAGAGCCATCAATAATTCCAGCTCTTGCAGTTTCAACTGCGGCAAGCATTTCAGCAGAAACTAGATCTGCATTGTACTCATCCATTGCAGCGCCAACACCGTCTTCAGCCACACCGTTCACTTTAAAACCAGCTTCCCAAGTGCCGTTCATAGCAGCTTCGAAACTCTCGTAAGCAGCTAATCCAACTTTCTTATACATAGAAGTAAGCATTGTTCCAGGTTGAATGTAGTTTTGGTTAGAGTCTACACCAATTGCTAATACACCCATGTCTGCAGCAGTTTGATAAACACCCATTCCAGTTCCACCAGCAGCAGCATAAACTACGTCAGCACCATTTTCAACTTGGCTACGAGTAATTTCACCACCTTTAGTTGGGTTACCCCAAGCAGCTGGAGTTGATCCAGTCATCTGAGCTATTACAGTCATTGAGCTGTCTTGATGAGCAACACCTTGCTTATAACCACACTCAAAGCGACTAATTAATGGAATATCCATACCACCAACAAAGCCTACAGTGCCTGTGCTTGATGCCATAGCAGCCATAATACCAACAAGGAATGACCCTTCTTGTTCTTTAAAAACAACATTTTGAACGTTTGGAGCATCTACAACACCATCAATAATAGTGAACTGAGTATCAGGATACTCTGCAGCGGCTGCAGCAACAGCATTTGCCATAGTGAAACCTACAGCTACAACTGGGCTATATCCACGTTGTGCAAACTTCTTAAGACTTTGCTCCATCATAGCTTCATTAGTAGGCTCTAGCTCAGTAACAGCAATACCAGTATCATTAGCAAATCTCATGATGCCGTTATAGACCGCCTCGTTAAAAGACTTGTCATTCTTACCAGCAGTATCATAAACTACAGCAGGCTTAATGTCAGCTTGAGCAATTGACGCTGATAAAGCAATTGTTGTAGCTATTATTGCTAGACCAGTTTTTTTGATAAATCCACCAAAATGTGAATGTTTCGTGTTTTTCATTGTGTACTTCTCCTTAGTTGTTAATCTTAATTTTTCAATAGAACAAAAACCATCATAAAAATAAAGATAGTCTAAAAATATCTTTGTTGTTAACTCAAGCTTTGTATTAAAAGTATATAGGAATAAAATCTCAAGTTGTTAATATTCTATTCTCGATGATGTCCTTTGTCAAAAATATTTCAATGTATTTTCAATCTATTTCTTATAGCTCTAATAATTAACTATATAGTTTGAGTATTCTTGAATATACAAGTAGAAATAATCATTTTTAAATTCATTGTGAAAAATAATTGTTTACAATAATTATTAATACATTTATGCATATAATTAAATAATTATTTAAATACCAAATCTATGAGTATTTTGCTTAAAAATAATAGTTGTAGTCAAATACTTAGCTAAAAATTATTATGAATAAAAAAATCATTCAAAGCCTTAAAAGCTATCCCCGAAATATGGTGGGCTATGGGAGGGATTCAATCCACCCCAAATGGCCAAATAAAGCCCGTATTGCAGTTCAATTTGTGTTGAATTATGAAGAAGGTGCGGAAAACTCAATTTTGCATGGCGACAATGCATCAGAAGCTTTCCTTTCAGAGATTGTTGGTGCTAAGGCTTATGAAGGCGTTAGGCATATGAGTATGGAGTCCATTTATGAGTATGGCTCAAGAGCAGGAGTTTGGAGAATATTAAACCTTTTTAAAGAATTCGATGTTCCAGTAACTATCTTTGCAGTGGCTCTTGCAATTGCTCGTAATCGAGAACTTGCAGATTATTTGGTAGAACAAAATTATGATATTTGTGCGCATGGATTTAGATGGATAGATTATCAATTTGTTGATGAAAAAACAGAGCGAGAGCATATTAAAGACTGTATTTCTGTTTTGACAGAATACTTAGGAAAAAGGCCAGAAGGATGGTACACCGGAAGAAATAGTCCAAATACAAGAAGGCTGATTGTGGAAGAGGGAGGGTTTCTTTATGATAGTGACACATATGACGATGACTTGCCTTACTGGTCAAATGAATTTGGTGCTGAAAAAAAGCATTTAATTATTCCCTATACTCTCGATGTAAATGATATGAGGTTTGCTTCACCACAGGGGTTTAATTCTGGAGACCAATTCTTTAACTATTTAAAGGATACTTTTGATGCTTTATATCTTGAAGGAGAGGTAAGTCCAAAAATGATGTCAGTTGGAATGCATGCGAGAATATTAGGACGCCCTGGAAGAATTATGGCTATGAGAAGATTTTTAGAGTATGTTAAAACTTTTGATAATGTTTGGCTTTGCTCGCGCAGAGAAATTGCTGATCATTGGTATAAGAACTTTTAGAAAGGGTAAGAGATGGAATTACCAGTAAATTTAGCGCAACAATCTGCAGAAGCCTTTTTAAAAACTTTTGAAAACTTGTATGAGCATACTCCTTGGTTTGTAGAAAAATCGTTACCTCTGGTTTTAGCTGATAAAAAATATAATAGTTTAGAAAAATTTCATGAGTTACTTTCAAATATAATGCTGAATGCAGATTCTGACTTACAGGATAACTTGATAGTCGCTCATCCAACCTTGGCAGGCAAAAAAGCCCAAAATAACGAACTTACTGATTTCTCAACTACTGAACAAAAATCTGCTGGATTAAGTGATTGCTCTGACTCTGAAATTGAGCTTTTTGAGGAGCTTAATAGGGAGTACTTTGCTAAATTTGACTTCCCCTTTATTATGGCAGTTAAAGAAAAAAATAAATCTGACATCATTTTGCAGTTCAAAGAGCGAATAGAAAATTCAAAAAATCAAGAAAGATCAAATGCTCTAGATGAGATTAATAAAATAGCGTGGCTAAGAATCAAGGAGATTTATGGAGTCTGATAACCAGATTGATGTTGCTAGTTCAAGTTTTGGTACTAAAGTTGTTTATTGTAGTGATGAATTTTTTGCAGACTCAGGCCGTATGCTTAAATCAAGTGAGCCTGTTTGGATTGAAGACAAATACGATATAAATGGTAAGTGGATGGATGGCTGGGAGAGTCGAAGACGGCGAGATGGGAAAAATGACTTTTGTTTTATTAGGTTAGGCGCTGAATCTATTATTAATAGCTTTAATATTGATACAACTCACTTTACTGGGAATTTTGCACCTGGAATTTCTGTTCAAGGTTGCTCTGTGCCAGGAGGAACTACTGATGACTTAGTTGTTGATGGTACTGCTGTTACAGAATGGTTTGATCTTGTTACCAAAGAATCCCTAGAGGGTGACTCAAAAAATTTATTTAATAGTGCTTCATCAAAGCCAATTACGCATTTAAAAATTACATTACTTCCAGATGGTGGGATTGCTCGTTTCAGGGCTTATGGTGAGATATGGGTTGATGAGAAGAAATATGAAATTAATGGCACGAACGTAATATCCAAAAAAAGTGGTGCGAAAGCGATCTTTGCAAATGATGAACACTTCGGAAGTTTAAGTAATGTTTTAGAAGAGCATGAACCTTTGAGTATGGCTGATGGTTGGGAAACAAGGCGACGAAGAAAGCCTGGAAATGACTGGGGAATTATTGCCCTCTCTAAGCCCGCAACTGCTGAGGAAGTTTTTGTTGATACGAAATTTTTTAAAGGTAATTTTCCAGATACTTTCTCAATATCAACTTCCAATTCACCAGACGAAGATGATAAAACTTTGAAAGAAAATAGTAAGACCTGGAATAAACTTATTGAAGGAAAAAAATTAAAGATAAACCAAATGCATGTTTTTAAAGGTTCGGACATACTTCATAATGATGTGTTTACTCATATCCGTGTCGATATATATCCAGATGGCGGCATTGCCAGGCTAAAACTTATTGGAAAATTTACCTAGATATGAATACTTTAAAACTAACTCCTGAGGTTCTAACTGTAGATAATTTTCAACTATTTGGCGAAGTGTTTAGTACTGAAAATAAAGAATCTATTACTATTAATGATGGTTTTGCATCCAAGTTTCCTGATATTGTAAAATTAGATACTAAGGAGGCAGAGGGGGAAACAAGTGTCCATATTTTTGTTGCTAAGAAGAGGCAGTTTCCTCTTCAAATTACTATGCTCGAGAATCATCCTTTTTTTAGTCAGACATTTATTCCAAAAAATAACACGCCATTTATAGTTGTTGTCGCGCCTCCATCACAGGAACCTGTAATTGAAAATATTAAGGCTTTTATTACTGATGGTGATCAAGGTATTAGTTATTCAAGAGGAGTTTGGCACTTTCCTTTAATTAGTTTAAAAGATAACGCTCAATTCGTTGTGATAGATAGGAAATACAATAGTGACAAAGACAGTATGAAGCAGTGCAATGTTAGTAAAATTGAAGATGTTAGTATTTATGTGGAGCTCAGCTTATGATGCAAATATATCTAATGGACTGGCTCAGTCTAGTTTTGAAATTACTCCATATAATTGCAGGCATAGCCTGGATTGGTGCTTCCTTTTATTTTAATTGGCTTGAAAATAAACTTGACCGATTAAATAATAGAGACGAGATAGCTGGCAACTTATGGGCAGTTCACGGCGGCGGCTTTTATCATTTAGAAAAATATAAGAAATATCCTCAAACCCTTCCAGAACCTTTGCACTGGTTTAAGTGGGAAGCTTACGTTACTTGGCTTTCTGGAATTTCACTGCTTTCAGTTATCTATTATTTTAATGCTAGCACTTATCTGTTAGCTTCCAATAGCTCAATATCTGCATTATATGGCGTTGGTTTAAGTCTCTTAGGGTTGATACTTTTTTGGCTTATCTATGATCTTTTATGTAAGTCAAAGTTGGTAACTAAATCCGCAATTTTTTTAGCTATTATTTTTATAGTAATTGCATTGTTTGCATATTTTTATAGCAATATTTTTAATCCTAGAGCAGTTTATATGCAAATTGGCTCAATGATTGGAACGGTAATGGTTGCTAATGTTTTCTTTGTAATTATTCCAGTTCAAAAAAAATTAGTTGATGCTTGTGAAAACTCTACTGAAGTTAGTTTAGAGCTGGGAAAAATAGGTTATCTCCGCTCTCGTCATAACAATTACTTTACCTTACCCGTTTTATTTATGATGATAAGTGGCCATTACCCTACAATTTATAGCGGAGATTATGGCTGGTTAATATTAATGGCTGTTATTGGGATTTTGGTAATGGTTCGCCACTACTTTAATTTAAGAGGAGTTGGTAAAGCTAAAAATAGTCTAATCGCCATTATAGTTATCTCAACCTTTGCCTTGATTTATGCTCTAGCGCCATCACCAATTAAGATGCAAGATAATAGCCAAGAGATCGTAACTATTGCTGAGGCCCAAGCCATCATTGAAAAACATTGCGTGAGTTGTCATGCTGCGGAGCCTTCAAACAAAGCCTTTGCGATTGCGCCTAATGGGATTATGTTGGATACTAAAGAAAAAATTATTGCCCATAAGAATCAGATATATCAGCAGTCTGTTTTATCTAAAGCAATGCCCTTAATTAACAATACAAATATGACCGATGAAGAGAGAGCGAAATTAGGGATTTGGATTGAGGCAAATCAGTGAGCGAATACAACCATTATCGAGGAGCAATTTACCACTGCACTGAAAGTAATGGGGTGCTAGAGCCAAACTATTTTGTTGATGGCCTTATGGTTGTTGATAATGATTCTGGAAGTATCATTGAGGTTGGAGACTTCAATCAAATTTCTTCAAAGTGGCCAAACGCTAAGTCATCTACTCACTTTAAGGATAGTTTAATAATGCCTGGCTTCATTGACACTCATGTGCATTATCCTCAATATAAAGTTATAGCCTCCTATGGAGCAAGCCTTATAGACTGGCTTAATAAGTATACATTTATTGAAGAGCAAAAGTTTTCAGATGAGACTTATGCCGCTAAGGTTGCAGATTTGTTTCTTGATGAGCTTATTAAAAATGGTACTACAACAGCAATGACTTTTTGTACCTCACACAAACAATCTGTAGATATTTTTTTTACGGCAGCAGAAAAGTTGAAGCTTAGGATGGTGGCCGGTAAAGTTATGATGGATAGAAATGCACCAGAGGCTCTTTGTGATAGTGTGGATGGTAGTTATTTTGATTCGAAAGAGCTTATTGAAAAATGGCACAATAGAGGGCGAATGAGTTACGCCGTTACGCCTAGATTTGCTCCTACATCTTCTTCTGAGCAATTAGTACAGGCTGCTAATTTATTAGAAGAGTATTCAGATAATAATGGAAATAAAGGCGTTCTTTTGCAAACTCATCTTAATGAAAATATTGATGAAATTGGCTGGGTAAAGGAGCTTTTTCCAGACTCAAAAAACTACTTTGATGTCTATGATAATTTCAATCTATCAGGACCTAATTCAGTTTTTGGTCATTGTATTTATAATACTGATGAAGAATATAAACGTATTGCTGATTCAGGTTCTAAGGTAGCACTATGTCCAAGATCCAATCTATTCCTTGGAAGCGGTCTATTTGAACTTGATAAATTAGAGGCTTTTGGAATAGGTGCTGCACTTGCATCAGATGTTGGCGGCGGTGACAGCTTTTCAATGTTTCAGGTAATGAATGAAGCTTACAAAATATGTCGACTAAATAATTATAATTTAGATCCTGTTAAAGCTTTTTATCTGACAACTCTAGCTGCAGCAAAAGTACTTGATATGGATAATCGTATTGGTAACTTTGAGCGTAATAAGGAGGCAGACTTTATTGTTATTGATTTAAAGGCAACAGAATTAATAAAAAATAAACTCGAAACCTCAGATGATATTAACGATATATTATTTAATTTAATGACTTTAGGTGATGATAGACTAATTAAAGAGGTTTATATTTTAGGTCAAAATATTTACCAAAAATAAGGAAGGCATAATGGGACAACTTACAACACATATATTAGATACCTCTGCAGGAGTTCCTGCAAGTGGTGTAGCGATAAATTTATATCGAAGAGATGGTACAAATTCAGTACATCTTAAATCAATAAAAACGAACTTAGATGGCCGCTGTGATAAACCTTTGTTGTCAGAAGAAGAATTTGATGAGGGTTGTTATGAGCTTGAATTCATAGTGGATGATTATTATGAAGCTAAAAATATTAAGTGCCCTTTTTTAAAAGATGTCATTATTCGTTTCTATATTAGTGAAAAGAGTGAAAACTACCATGTACCTCTTTTAATTTCCCCTTATAGTTATTCAACCTATCGAGGAAGCTAATGTATTTTTTGCTGAATCAAAACTCTACGCCAACAGATCTTGGCGCAATAAATCCAAATACTACTGTCCTAGAGTGGTTAAGAAATAATCAGCTTGTTGGAACTAAGGAGGGCTGCGCTTCTGGAGATTGCGGCGCTTGTACTGCAGTTATTGGTGAGATTGTTACTAATAATAAGTCTAGTAAGGTTGAGTATAAAAGTATAAATACATGCATGGCATTGGCTTATGGACTAGCTGGCAAACATTTAGTTACTGTTGAGGGGTTGGCTGAGGAGGGCAAGCTACATCCTTCTCAAAAAGCAATGGTGCTAGAAAACGGTTCACAGTGTGGCTTTTGCACGCCTGGCTTTGTTATGTCGTTATTTGCCTTATATCAAAATAAAAATTCAGTAGATCTGCATCAAATAAACGAAACTCTATCCGGTAACTTGTGCAGGTGCACTGGCTATAAACCTATAATTGCAGCTGCATTTTCAATGTTTAATGAGAAAAGTGACGAACCCTTAGACTACTATAAAAAAAATCAGAAGAATATTACTAAGATTTTAGGAGAATTAAATAATCCTAAGCACATAAGTTTAAGTTATAAAAAGAGTAATAAAACAATTAAATATGATGCTCCCTCAACGATAAATGAGCTCTCTAATGTTCTAATTAATAGCACTTCAGCAAATATTATTGCCGCAGGAACTGATCTCAGCCTAGAGATTACTCAATCAATGAAAGAGTTTTCACATATCGTTAGCGTTAATCAAGTTATTGAATTAAAGGAGATTAAAGATAACGCTAAAGAATTAGAGATTGGAGCTGCTGTAAGTTATGAGGATGCCGCCTCTAGTCTTATAAGTAACTGGCCTGACTTAGGTCCTTTTTTGCAACGCTTTGCCTCTTTACCCATAAAGAATTGGGCGACTATTGGAGGCAACATTGCTAATGCTTCACCTATAGGAGATATGCCCCCAGTCTTAATTGCTTTAGATGCAAAATTAAAGCTCAGAAAAGGCCCTGTTAGCAGAACTATTAATTTAGAAGATTTTTTTATTACCTATAAAAAAACTGTTATTCAGCAAGGTGAATTTATTGAAAGTATTATCATTCCAAAGCCTAATGAAAATCAGCGTCTTATTACTCATAAAATGTCTAAAAGATACGAGGATGATATTTCAGCTGTATGCATGGCAATAAATATTACGTCCACAAACAATAAACCAAAATCATTTAAGATCGCCTTTGGAGGGATGTCAGGAATACCTCAAAGATCAAATATACTTGAAAATTTTTTATTAAAGAATTGGCAAGAAGACAACATAGCTGCATTATCTTATAAGGTTTTGAAAGAAGAATTTTCTCCATTTACTGATGTCAGAGCAACTTCAGAATACCGATTACAAGTATCTGCAAACTTAATTAAAAAAACTATATTGATGTATCAAGATCAGCCAGTTGAAAATCTTGCAGAATATTCACAATTAAGTTAATTCAAGGAGTAAGCAAAAATTAATAAAAATATAAAAAATTCTGCTCAACTTAAGGGCTCAATAATTGGCGACTCAATTGCTCACGATAGTGCTCATATGCATGTCCAGGGAAGTGCAACTTATATTGATGACATGCCGGTCCCAAAAGGCACTCTTCATGTTGCATTTGCGTTAAGTAATGTTGCGCGTGGAAAAATAAATAAGATTGATATTACAGATGCTCTAAAAGCTGACGGCGTTCATAGTATTCTCCTGGCAAAAGATATAGAAAATCTATATATAGGAGCGATTAAACATGACGAGCCTATTTTGGCTGATAAAGAGGTTTTATTCTTTGGCCAAGCAATTGCTGCTGTCTTAGCAGATAGTCATGAGAATGCAAGAACAGCTGCGCTCTTAATCACCTCAAATGTAACGGAGCTAGAGGCTATTGTTACTATTGATCAGGCAATGGCTAAAAAAAGCTTTCTTGATGAACCACTAGAAGTCTCTATAGGAGATTCAAATAAAGCTATAGATTCATCAAAAAATAAGCTAAATGGAAGTCTATCTATTGGCGGTCAAGAGCATTATTATCTTGAGGGACAGGTTGCTCTGGCAATTCCAACAGAGGACAACGAGATGGTAGTTCATTCTTCGACTCAAAACCCTACAGAAGTCCAACATCTAGTTGCGCATGTTTTAGATGTTCCTCAAAATGCAATCGAAGTAATTACTCGGAGAATGGGTGGCGGCTTTGGTGGCAAGGAGACAGATTCATCTCAACTTGCGTGTGTTTGCGCTATATTTGCAAAGCAAACTAAACTTCCTATAAAGGCTCGGCTCTCTAGAAAAGATGATATGTTGCTCACTGGAAAGAGGCATGATTTCAAGGCAGACTATAAAGTTGGCTATAGTGGTGATGGGAAAATTTTGGGGATTGAGATAGATCTTGCAGCAAGATGTGGCTACTCACTTGATTTATCTAAAGCAATAGTTTCTAGAGCTTTATTCCATGCTGATAATACATATTTTTTGCCAAATGCTACTTTTAGGGGTTTTTTATGCAAAACAAATACCGCTTCAAACACAGCATTTAGAGGCTTTGGTGGACCTCAAGGGATGCTTGCTATAGAAAATATTATTGAAGAAATAGCCATGAATATTGGTGTTGATGCTCTTGAAATTAGAAAATTAAATTATTATCAAAAGGATACAAATAACGTAACGCCTTACGATCAAGTTGTCGAAGATAATATTATTAATGAGCTCTCTAGTGAACTTATAGAAGACAGTAATTACTTAGTTAGAAGAAAAAATATTGAAAAGTTTAATAAAACAAGTAAATATCTTAAAAAAGGATTGGCATTTTCTCCTGTGAAATTTGGCATTTCTTTTACTACTCAATTATTAAATCAAGCCGGCGCATTGGTAAATGTATATAAAGATGGAAGTATATATATTAATCATGGAGGGACTGAAATGGGCCAAGGCCTATTTATTAAAGTTGCGCAGGTTGTTGCTAATGAGTTTGGTGTTAATCTAGAGCGAGTAAAGGTCTCAGCTACTTCTACTGCTAAAGTTCCAAATACATCACCAACTGCAGCATCTTCTGGTTCAGATTTAAATGGTATGGCTGCCAGAGAGGCATGCTTAAGAATTAAGAGAAATTTAACTACTTTTGCGAAAGATTTCTATGGCGAAGGTAATAGTGATATTGAGTTTAAAGACTCTTTTGTTATTATTGGTAAGAAAAAGATAGCGTTTGATGAATTTGTGTCAACAGCATATTTAAATCGAGTAGAACTTTTTAGTAATGGTTTTTATAAAACACCAAAAATTTTCTTTGATGCTGTTAAACAAAAAGGCCATCCTTTTTACTATTATTCATATGGTGCCTGCGTTAGTGAAGTTGTAGTTGATTGTTTGACTGGTGAGTATAAGTTGTTAGCAGTTGATATTTTGCATGATGTTGGCGCATCACTTAACCCAGCAATTGATATGGGGCAAATAGTTGGAGGATATATTCAGGGTATGGGCTGGCTCTGCTCTGAGGAGCTCAAATGGAATGATTCTGGGGCACTTTTAACGATGGGCGCATCGACCTATAAAATCCCTGCAATCGGAGATACGCCTGAGCATTTTGAGGTCAAAATTAAGCCTAATATTTCTAATCATGAAAATACAATTCATAAATCTAAAGCAGTTGGAGAGCCTCCTCTGATGCTCGCAATATCAGCTTGGCTTGCGATAAAAAATGCTATTTATAATGCAGATAATGAAATGCAAACTGGCCTAAATGCTCCTGCAACTTTTGAGCAAGTATTCTTTAATCTCAATAAGAGTCTTAAGTAATAGGTTATGAATAGTTGGTTGAAGCCAGTTAAGACGGCAAGTGCTTTAAATAATGGCTTTGTATTGTTAACAATTATTTCAACTAAGGGCTCAACCCCTTGCTCTAATGGAGATAAGATTGTCTTCTCTGGAGCTGAGTCAGTTTTTGGCAGTATTGGTGGTGGTAATTTAGAATTTAAAGCCTTATCTTTTGCCGAAGAATTATTAAGTCTTAATTCTAATGGTACTTATTTAAAAAAATATCCTCTTGGCGCCTCACTTGGGCAGTGTTGTGGAGGCTATGTAAATGTCATGTTTGAAAGTTTTATTCAGTCTGACGCAACAAATTCATGGATCGAAACAGTATCAAACTTACTTCAAGATAATGAAGATTTTATAGTTGCTACAATTGTAGATAGTAACTCTGAAATTGAATTTAGCAGTAAAAAATTTGTCTACCTAGATGGTAATTTATCTCCAAATATTGATGACAAAAAAATCTCTAGCTTGATTACAAAAAGCGCTAAAGATCTTTTGTTACTTTCTGATAGACCTACTATAGTGAAATTTGAAAATCAGTCAGGCGCTTTAACTGAAGTTTGCTTTGAAAAAGTCTTGACTAGCGAAGTTCAGCCAGTAGTCGTTTTTGGAGCTGGACATATTTCAAGAGCTCTGATGCCAATTTTAATTAACCTACCTATTAAAATTTATTGGGTTGATGATAGAGCAGAACAATTTGATAAATATCAAGGAGATACCTCTCAAATAGATATTATTTGTGATGACTTTATTCAGAGCATTCCTGACTTGCCAGACAGTAGCTATTGTCTCGTAATTACATACAGCCATCAAATTGATTTTGAGATTTGTGAAAAAATGATTATTCAAAATAACTTCAGTTATTTGGGTATGATTGGTTCAGAAATTAAGGGGAAAAAATTTAGAGATCGCTTTCATCAAAAGAATTATTCAGAGGAAGTGATCAATAAATTTATCTGTCCAATAGGAGATAAACAAAAATTCTTAAAATCACCTGCTGCAATTGCCGTAACTATTGCAATGGATTTAATTAACTTTATAGAGCATAAAAGACAACCTAAATCTGTATGAAATATCAATTAGAAGTATCCAATATTACTAAATCTTATGGAGATTTAAAGGCTAATGATAATGTTTCACTTAGCATAAAGGATTCAAGTATCCATGCTTTGCTCGGAGAGAATGGAGCTGGCAAGTCAACTTTGGTGAAAATCATATATGGCTCATTAACTCCAGATAGTGGTGAAATGAAGTGGGCTAATAATGAATATAGTCCTAAAAGTCCTTTTCAAGCTAGAGAAAACGGAATAGCAATGGTCTTTCAGCACTTTTCATTGTTTGAATCGTTAACTGTTGAAGATAATATAATTCTTGGGCTTGACAGTGTAGGACTAAATGAAAATTTTTCTGAACAAATAATTAAGTATTCAAAGCAATATGGTTTAGATATTAACCCACAACAAGTTGTTGGTGATCTATCAGTTGGGGCGCGCCAACGCGTTGAAATTATTCGCTGCTTAATGCAAAATCCAAAGTTACTTATTATGGATGAGCCGACTTCAGTATTAACGCCTCAAGAGGTGGCTGATCTATTTGTAACTCTTAAAAAGCTTGCAGCAGATGGCTGCGCTATCTTATATATTTCTCATAAGCTTGAAGAGGTTCGTGAAATATGCAGTGAAGCAACAATCTTAAGAGGTGGTAAATTAGTACAAAGCTGCATACCTCAGGAGCACAGCCAAAAAGAACTAGCGGAAATGATGATTGGAAAAAAACTAACAGAACTTGCTAGAACCAATATAAATGTTGGTGAAAATATTTTCTCAATCGATAATTTAAGTCGAAAGAGTGATGATATATATGGTGTCAATCTTCAAAATATAGCCTTACAGATGAAAAAAGGAAGTATTGTTGGTATAGCAGGCGTAGCTGGAAATGGCCAAGATGAGTTGATGGAGTTACTTATTGGTGAAATTTCGTCACCAAAAGCAACTTTGAATTTTAATGGTCAAGATATTGGCGCTCTAAACTCGCATGAAAGAAGACAGCTTTCTATGTTCTTTGTTCCAGAAGAAAGGCTTGGTCATGGAGCGGTGCCAGATATGTCCTTAGATGAAAATATGCTACTAAGTAGACCAGATTCAACTGAAATGACGAGCAATGATGTTATTGATTGGAAAAAAGTTGCAGTTCATTCAAAAAAAGTGATTGATACTTTTGATGTTCAGACACCTTCGAGCAAAATGTTAGCTAAATCGCTTTCTGGAGGAAATCTACAAAAGTTTATGGTTGGAAGAGAGCTTATTCAAAACCCAGAATTACTAATTGTCGCTCAGCCAACTTGGGGCGTTGATGCAGGCTCTGCTAATAATATCCATCAGGCTTTGATAGAGCTTGCCGATAAAGGCTCTGCTATATTAATTATCTCTCAGGATTTAGACGAAATATTAAGTCTGTGTGAACAAATTCATGTCCTGTCTGAAGGAAAGCTTTCTGATGCAGTAGATATGAAAAGTAATGGCTTAGAGAAGATTTCTCAGCTAATGGTTGGTAGTAAAGAAGAAATAAATTCTAAGTTAATTGTTGGAGCGAAGACTAATGCTTAGACTTATTCCAAGAGTTGAAAATTCTACAGCGATGGTTCTATTGTCACCTTTATTGGCTCTAACGCTGACTGCTCTATCTGCTTATTTAATATTTATTTTCGTTTTGGTTGATATTCCAGTCTCAAGTGTCTTCTTCACTTTATTTGTAGAGCCTTTAATTGATTCTTACTATTTTTCAGAACTGCTCGTTAAGGCAGCACCTTTGATGATTATTGGACTTGGCTTGTCAATTGGATTTAGAGCGGGTATTTGGAATATTGGCGCAGAAGGTCAATACGTCATCGGGGGAATTGCAGGCAGCGCCGTAGGGTTATATTTTTATGATGTTGAGGCTTTTTGGTTGCTCCCATTGATGACGATAGCGGGTATTTTAGGGGGTATGTTTTATGCGGGTATTGCAGCCTTTCTTCGAATTAAGTACCAGGTCAATGAAATCCTAGTAACTTTAATGTTGACTTATGTTGCCGTTTTGTTTTTAAGCGCAATGCTTCAAGGACCTCTTCGAAACCCATCAGGCTTTAATTTTCCAGAAAGTAGGATTTTTCATGATAGCGCTATGCTGCCGATTATTTGGGAAGGAACGCGACTACATATTGGTTTAATTGTTGCTATTATTCTCTCATTTGTTGCTTGGTTTGGGATCAAAAAACATATGTTTGGTATGCAAATTAAAATTTCAGGTAGCGCACCTCGTGCCGCAAAATTTGCTGGATTTGATGACAATAAAACAGTTTGGTATTCACTGCTTATATCGGGCGGACTTGCAGGTCTTGCAGGACTCTTTGAGGCAGCAGGCCCTGCTGGGCAGTTAACTCCAGGATTGCCCGCATTTTATGGCTTTACTGCAATCATTGTCGCATTCTTGGCGAGACTCCATCCTATTGGAGTTTTATTTTCAGCGCTACTAATTGCGCTTAGCTATGTTGGCGGTGAAAATGTGCAAATTGAATACAATTTACCAAGCTCGATAACTCAAATTTTTCAAGGCATGCTTTTGTTTTACTTCTTGGCCTGCGATATATTAATTAAATATAAAGTTGTATTTTTTAAAACTAAAAACTAAAGATTATGAATGAAGGCCTATTTATTAACATTATTATTGGCATAAGCATTGCTTCAGTGCCCCTTATTTTTGCTGCTATTGGTGAATTATTAGTAGAGCGCTCTGGCGTTCTAAACCTAGGGGTTGAAGGCATGATGATTGTTGGAGCGCTCCTAGGCTTTGTTGTTATGTCCCATACTCAAAACCCGTTTTTAGCAGTTCTTGCTGCAATGCTTGGCGGAATGGCCATAGCGTCCATTTTTGCTTTTTTGACTCAATTTCTACTTACCAATCAGGTCGCAACTGGACTTGCTTTAACTCTTTTTGGTTTAGGTTTTGCTGCTTTTGCGGGCAGAGGGTATACAGAGGAAACAATTCAACTTATCACGGCAGTTCCAATTCCATATTTATCTGATATTCCTTATTTAGGACCTTTACTTTTTTCGTTTAACCCACTTGTTTATTTGGCATTCTTTATGGTTTACTTGGTTTGGTGGTTTTTATTTAGGACTAAGCAGGGTTTAATATTACGCGCCATTGGCGACAATCATGATGCGGCCCATGCAATTGGTCATAACGTTGTTCGATACAGAGTAATGGCTATTTTATTTGGCGGCGCTATGGCTGGAATTGGAGGCGCATTTTTATCACTTGTGCAAGTTCCTATATGGGGAGAAGGTATGACTGCTGGAAGAGGTTGGATCGCTTTAGGTCTTGTTGTCTTCGCTTCATGGCAGCCCTTTAGGATTATATTTGGAGCGATTTTATTTGGAGGAATCACTATTCTTCAAATCCATGCACAAGGATTAAACATCAATGTGAGTGCGCAATATCTATCTATGCTTCCTTACCTAGCAACTATTGTTATTCTTGTTAGCCTTAGGATAAGATTAAAAAATAAAACAAATCGCACAGTTCCTAATTGTTTGGGTAGAATATTTCATTCAACTACTTAGTTTGTTGATTAAGATTTTTGTACGAAGTAAAAAAGTAAGAAAAATTGTTAAATAACTTAAAGGAGAATAAGTATGTCTAATCGAAGTTTGTCGAGTGTTGTGAAGCTCTCGATACTAAGCGTAGTTTTAGCATTTACGAGTAATGTTTATGCTGATCCTGTTAAAGCTGCTTTTGTATATATTGGCCCAACAGGAGACCATGGGTGGACTTTTGCACATGACCAAGGCGCAAAATATGTCAAAGAAATGATGGGTGACGACGTAATCATAACTACTGTAGAGAGTGTTGAAGAAAACTCAGATTCAGAGCGTGTTATTACGAGTCTTGCCAGAAAAAATGATATTATTTTTACAACATCATTTGGTTACATGAACCCAACAGTAAAGGTTGCGGCGCGTTATCCAGATGTTAAATTTGAACACGCAACAGGCTATATGCGTCCTACTGATAATATCTCTACTTATTCTGCGAGATTTTATGAAGGAAGACACGTTATTGGTAAGATTGCTGGAAGAATGACAGAGACTAATGTTATTGGTTATATTGCATCTTTCCCAATCCCTGAAGTAATCAGAGGAATTAACTCTGCTTACCTAGCTGCTAAGTCGGTAAATCCTGATATTGAAATCAAGATCGTTTGGGTTTATTCTTGGTACGATCCAGGTAAAGAAGCTGACGCTGCCAATGCTCTTATAGCTCAAGGTGCGGACATTCTAATGCAACACACTGATTCAACTGCTCCTATGACAGTTGCTGAAGAGAAAGGTGTCTATGCTTTTGGACAAGCTTCAAACATGCGTGAGTGGGGTAAAAATGCTCAATTAACTGGAATTATTGATGATTGGGGTCCTTATTACTTAGAGCGTGTTCAGGCTGTTAAAGATGGCACTTGGACTTCAACTGATGTCTTCCATGGAGTTGACTCAGGAATGGTTAAGTTTGCTCCTATGAATAATTCAATGCCTTTTGAAGTTAGAAATGAAGCTTCAAAAGCAATTATTGATTTGTCAATGGGCGCGATTCATCCGTTTACAGGTCCAATCAATAAGCAAGATGGTAGTGCGTGGTTAGCAGAAGGTGAAACTCCACCTAACTATCCTGACCTACTTACAATGGACTTTTATGTAGAAGGTATTGACGCTAAGTACCCTAACTAGTAAAGGTTTATTAAGTAATATTACTAATCGCGTCCTAGGCTTTGCTTAGGGCGCGATTTTTTTTAGAAAAAAATTATGTCAGAGATTTCTCACAAGTGGCTGAATGGTCTTCCAAAAATTGAACTTCATCTTCATATAGAAGGCACACTAGAGCCAGAACTATTATTTAAGCTGGCAAAGAGAAATTCAATCCAATTACCTTTTAATAGCGTCAATGAGGTAAAAAAAGCATATCAATTCTCAAATCTTCAAGATTTTCTAGATATTTATTATCAGGGCGCTGAGGTTTTGCTCCATAAGCAAGATTTTTATGACCTAACATGGGCTTACTTATTGATGTGTAGCCAGCAGAATGTGATGCATGTAGAGCCATTTTTTGACCCTCAAACGCACACTGTAAGAGGTGTTGCTTTTGAAACTATAGTAAGCGGCATTGCCGAGGCGCTAGCTGATGGGAAAGCGATGCTTGGAATAACCTCTAGATTGATTATGTGTTTCTTAAGACACCTTAGCGAGGAAAGTGCAATTGAAACTTTAAAATCTTCAGAACAATTTACCGATGTTATTTATGGTGTTGGTTTAGATAGCGCGGAGATGGGAAATCCACCGGAAAAATTTATTAATGTTTTCAGCAAAGCAAAAGGTATGGGTTATAAATTAGTTGCCCATGCAGGCGAAGAGGGTCCCGCTAGTTATATATGGAGCTCTTTGGACGTTTTAAATGTTCAAAGAATTGATCATGGAATAAGAGCAATCGATGATCCTGACCTAATGCTTCGTTTGATTGAGTCTCAAATGCCCTTAACTATTTGCCCACTATCAAATGTAAAGCTTAGAGTTTTTGATACTGTGGCGAGCCACACAATTCTTGATATGCTTGACTTAGGAGTTTGCGTAACGGTTAACTCAGATGATCCTTCTTACTTTGGAGGGTACATGACAGAAAATTTCCTTGCACTTTATGACAGTCTAGAGCTTTCAAGAGACCAGGCAATTAGGCTTATTAACAATAGTATTGATGCAAGTTTTGCTGAAGGTAGTCGAAAGAAAGAGCTTTCTAACTTGTTACAAAGGTATATTGCTGATTAGTAATACTAGTTATCTTTTTCTGGCGAACTGATTACTTTGCTGTTCATCTCAATTTCAATATCATCCATCATCTCATTGTGCGACTTATCAGACCAGTCCTTGGGTTGATTTTTTGTAGCACTCTTTTCTGGATTATTTTTACGGACTTTAAAGAAAGTGGAAAAAAATAAACCAGCTTCAAACAGAAGCCAAATAGGGATTGCAATTAGAAATTGCGAGATAATATCTGGAGGAGTTAATACCATTCCAACTACAAAGGAGCCAATGAAGATGTAAGGGCGATTTTTTTTGAGTTTTTCAGCAGTAGTCGCTCCAAAAACAATAAGAAGGATTGTCACAATTGGGACTTCAAAGGCAGCTCCAAAGGCGAATGAGACTTTCAAGATAAAATCAAGATAGTACTGAATATCAGGGGCAAAGTTAACTGATTCAGGGCCAACACTCGCTAAGAAGTTAAATATAACTGGGAATACAATATAAAAAGAAAACAGAAGGCCAACATAAAATAGTATTGTTGATGAGATGACCAAAGGCAGCACCAACCTTTTCTCATTGCGATAGAGTGCTGGGGCTATAAACATCCATAGCTGATACAGCAAGTAGGGCATTGCAATATAGATGGCCAGTATCAATGACATCTTTAAGGGCGTTAAAAAAGGAGAGATTACACCAATTGCAATTAGATTGGAGCCTGGTATTGCTTGAACAATTGGCGCCGCTATGAAGGTGTATATTTCATCAGCAAATGGGAATAATATTAGGAAAAAAATAACTATTGCAGTAACTGAATGAAGTAGTGATCGCCTAAGTTCAATTAAATGTTCGACTAAGGGTAGTTTTTTAGATGCCTCATTATCTATAGTCATAACTTTGAATCATCCTGCTGAGCATCATTTTGATTAAAAAGGTCAACACTTGATTTGGCTTCATTGGTAATGTCAGAGATTATTGATTTTTCATCAGCCATAGACAAGTGATCTTTAAGTTCATCTGTCTTTAGCTCTTCATTTATATCTGCTTTAACTTTGTTGAGGAACTTATTAAGCTTACCCATAATAACACCGGCTTTTCTTGCCAGTGCTGGCAATCTTTCAGGGCCGACTACGATAAGGGTAATAACACCAATAATGGCAATCTCCCAGAAACCAAAATCAAACATATCGCTTTATAAAAAACTGGTTTTTAGGATTTTTTATCAGAGCTTTCATCATCAGCTTCAACTTTAGCTTCAATAATATCTTCTTTCTTTTCGGCATCAGTATCTTTCATAGATGACTTGAAGCCTTTAATTGCGCCTCCAACTTCATTACCAATATTTTTAAGACGTTTGCCGCCAAAAATAAGTAACACAATAACTAAAATAATAATTAGTTCGAATGGTCCTGGCATTCCCATATTTTTTCTCCTAAATAATTAATAAAGCTAAGTTTATTTTTTAAAAATAGTTACAGAGTCTTTGATTGTTTATATAAGCATATTTTTTAATCTGTGCCCTTAATAAAAAGACTCGTATATATTTTACACTTTAAAGTTTGTTTTTTTTAAGAAGCTGATTGCCCGTATTTTAGTGACTTCTTTTAGTTTAGTTTCATATAGTGGAACGATGTGCTATTATATGGACAAATGTATTCACATGAATTCATATTTATGTATACTTTAAGATGATTTGACATATAGGCGTAAACACGTCACAAGAGATATGTAATCAATGAGGTTTTTTATAATTTAGGAGAAAAATAATGAAAAAAATATTTAAAAATCAAATAGCTCTTGCTCTAGCCGGTATATTGGCTGGAACCTCTGCTATTGCTGGAACACTTGTCATTAATGGTGACACGTCTGATCCAGCGCCAAAGGCGGCATTTCAAGCTGTTATTGATGGCTTTGAAGCTGAGAATCCAGACGTAAACGTTGTTTACAATCTTTTTGATCATGAAGGCTATAAGGCAGCTATCCGTAACTTTTTAACTGCTGACGCTCCAGATATAGCTTTCTGGTATGCAGGTAACAGAATGGCTCCATATGTTGATGCTGGGCTTTTTGCTCCAATTGATGATGTTTGGGCTGAGCAGGGTCTTTATACTCTAATGAAATCATCAGCTGCAGGTATGACTATGGATGGTAAGAAATGGGGTATTCCATTTTCATACTACCAGGTAGGAATGTACTATCGTCAAGATATCTTTGAAGATTTAGGTATTGCTGTTCCTAAAACTTGGGATCAGTTCATGTCAGCTAGTGCCACACTTAAAGCAAATGATATTACTCCAATAACAATTGGTACTAAATATTTATGGACTACTGGTTGTATCTTTGATTACTTAAATCTTAGAACAAATGGCTATGATTTCCATATGGATCTTGCAAATGGAAACGTTGCTTGGACCGATGACAGAGTGCGCGCTACTATGGCTAAATATAAAGAGCTTGTAGATAAGGAATACTTTGATGAAAATCATGCTTCATACACTTGGCAAGAAGCCTTAGGTCCTCTTGCTTCTGGTGAGGGTGCAATGGTTTGTATGGGTAACTTTGCAGTGGCTCCATTACGTGAATTAGGTTTGGATGATTCTCAGTTAGGTTTCTTCCAGTTTCCAGAAATTACTCCAGGAATTCCTATGGCAGAAGAAGCTCCAAGTGATACACTTCACTTAACTGCGAATGCTAAAAACCCTACTGATGCTAAGCGTTTTCTAGCTTATGCTGCGCGTGCTGATGTTCAAACATCATGGAATGCAGCGCTTGGTCAGTTGCCTACTAATTCAGGTGCTGAAGTTGCTGATGATAAGTTTATTAAAGCTGGATTTGAACAGCTAAATAATGCGTCAGCTCTTTCTCAGTATTTTGATCGTGATATTCCTGCTGAAATGGCTGCATTAGGTATGGAGTCTTTACAAGAGTTCATGGTTAAACCTGAGCGTCTAGAGAAGATTCTAGAGCGTTTAGAAAAAGCTCGTCAAAAACTTTATTAAGCAATAAAGTTTTACTATGTCCCGTGTTCAAGTATTCTTGGCACGGGACTTTTTTTTAATATTTTTAATATTAAATAGTTATGTATTCTTATTGGAAAAATAATCAATTAAAGTTAACACCTTGGATTTTTCTAGCTCCTGGCATTTTTATGTTTTGCCTGTATGTTATTTTTCCAATTTTTCAATCTATAAGTCTAAGTTTTTATGATTGGGACGGGCTTGGTGAAAAGACTTATATTGGTGTTGAAAACTATATAGAACTTCTCGATGATGAGGATTTTTATACATCTTTAAAAAATAATTTAATATGGTTGATTCTAACCTTTGTTGCAATCCCAGCAGGCTTATTTTCAGCGCTATTTTTAAACCAAACAGTAAGAGGCATAAGATTTTATAAGTCTCTATTTTTCTTTCCATTTGTAATTTCTCAAGTTGTTGTTGGCATGGTTTTTAGTTGGTTTTATGATCCTACAAATGGACTTTTGAATCAAATGCTTGAAGGAATGGGATTTAATCCAGTGGCGATATTGGCAGACGAGGATTATGCTACTTATGGAATTATTGCTGCTAGTTTATGGCCCCAAACTGCATATTGTATGATTTTGTTTTTAACAGGACTTAATTCTGTAGATCCAGAACAAATTGAAGCAGGCCGAATAGATAATGCAAGAGGCTGGAGAATGTTGTGGTACGTAATCTTGCCCCAATTAAAGCCTGCAACTTTTATCGCTGTGGTTGTTACAGTAATTGGAGCACTAAGATCATTTGATTTGATTTCAGTTATGACTAGGGGTGGTCCATGGGGATCAACACGCGTTTTAGCTTATTTTATGTACGAAAAAGCTTTTTCAGAGTATGGATATCGAATGGGCTATGCGGCTGCAATTGCTGTTATTTTGCTTGCTATAATGATGGTTTACATTGCAATAATTCTTTATAGAATGTACCGCACTGAGAAAGGAGTTTAGCGATGTTTCCAACCCCAATTGAAAGAACAAAACCATTAACACGAAGACTCTATAAAATTGCATTACCTATTTCAATTATTATTTGGCTGCTTCCACTTATTGCAGTTGCTTTAACTTCAATTCGATCTGGGGCAGATATTAATTCTGGCAATTATTGGGGAATGCCAACTTCCTTTAATTTAATTGAAAACTATACTTTTATATTTACTGACTCCCCAATTGCATACTACATTCTAAATAGTTTTAAAGTTACTATTCCAACTGTTATTGGTGCTTTAGCTATTTCAAGCCTTACAGGTTTTGCGCTAGGTGTTTATAAATTTAAACTTAATTTATTAGTATTTTTTATGTTTGTAGCAGGAAACTTTATTCCTTTTCAAATACTGATGGTGCCAGTTAGAGACTTGTCACTCTCCCTCGGGCTTTACAACACAATATCTGGTCTTGTAGCTTTTCATATTGCCTTTCAATCTGGCTTTTGTACTTTTTTTATGCGTAACTTTATACGTGCACTTCCTTTTGAGTTAATTGAGGCTGCAAGAGTTGAAGGTGTGTCGGAGTTTAAAATTTTCTGGTACATCGTATTGCCATTAATGCGCCCTGCATTAGCTGCTTTATCAGTACTAATTTTTACTTTTGTGTGGAATGATTTTTTCTGGGCATTAGTTTTAACTCAAGGTGCAGACACTATGCCAGTTACTGCTGGCATAAATTCTCTTAATGGGCAATGGATTACCAATAACCATTATGTTGCAGCTGGTTCAATAATTGCTGCACTTCCACCAGTTGTGATGTTCTTTTTGATGCAAAAACACTTTATAGCTGGACTAACGCTTGGATCTGTTAAGTGATTAATCAATGGCGCCTTGATACTCTTGATCAAACTTTGGTTTTATTATCTTTGAATAATAGGCTTCCATGCGTTATATATTGGGGTCGTCGTTTACCTGACAATGAAAATCTTAACTCCTTATCTACTGCAGTGGCTAAAGATTGGGGGGACAACTTACTGGATAAAGTTCCAGAGTTATCTGTCTTACCTGAGCAGTCTGCAAATTTTCCAGGACAGCTTGGATGCAAAATGAGAGGCCTTGATGGAATGATTCTCTCTAGTAACTTTGTTTTTCTAAAAGACGAAGCAAAAGACAACTCATTGTCCTTAGTTTTTTTGGACAAAGCCATAGAGCAAACATATACATTGACAATCATTTCCTTTGAAGAAAGTAATACGTTTGGCCTTAGTGCCAAAATTGACAGCAAAAAGCCAATATTTATGGACTGGTTTTCTGCTCCAGTAATTCTAGCACCTCAAAATAGTAATGAAATGATTGACTATGGAGGTCAATGGGGTGGTGAATTCAGAAGCCAAATAACTCCATGGGTAACTGGTACTCATCTGCGTGAGTCAAGGTCTGGAACAACAAGTCATGCAAATTTCCCTGGCCTTCTTATTCCAACCATTGAAAGCTCAGAGAATTCAGGGTCTTGTTATGGTTTTCACTACGGCTGGTCTGGAGGTCATCGTATGATTGCAGAGCAACTTCCAGATGGTCGCAGGCAAGTTCAATTTGGCAATACTGAAAATAGTGATTTAATTTCTGGAAATAGCTTCGAAACAGCAAAGCTATATATTAGCCATTCTAGTAACGGAATTAGCGGGGTTGGTAAGTCATTTCGATCTCACGTAGCTAATTCAATTATTAAGGCACCTAAGGACAATGTTAGGCCTGTTCATTACAATTGCTGGGAGGCTATATATTTTGATCATAATATTGACCAATTAAAAGAAATAGCTAGCCTTGCTTCTGAAATTGGCGCTGAAAGGTTTGTGCTGGATGACGGCTGGTTTAAAGGACGTGATAGTGCTAACTCTAGTCTTGGTGACTGGGATGTAGACAAGAATAAATATCCTAAAGGATTGCAACCATTAATTAGCCATATCCACTCTCTTAAAATGTCTTTTGGTTTGTGGTTTGAGCCTGAGATGGTTAGCCCTAATAGTGATCTTTATCGACAGCACTCTGAATGGATAATGGGCCACAAAGATCAAACTCTTGGACGAGATCAGTTGGTTCTTAATATTGCCATAAAAGATGTTGAAGATTACCTTTTTAAGAAAATTTCGGCATTGTTAACTGAGTACCCAATTGAGTATATTAAGTGGGACCATAATCGAGTTCTACCTTATCCCGATGCTTCGCAAACAAAAAGCCTGTATGTTCTTCTAAAGCGAATTAGATTGGCGCATCCAAAAGTTGAGATTGAATCCTGCTCATCAGGAGGTGGACGAATAGATTATGGCATTTTAGAAAATACACAAAGGGTTTGGTTGTCTGATAGTAATGATGCAATTGAAAGGTTACGTATTCAGCATGAGGCAATTTTATGGCTGCCTACTTCGATAACGGGCAGTCATGTTGGGCCAAAGGTTTGTCACACTTCTGGGCGTGAACTTCCACTAGCTTTCAGAGCGTGGGTGGCAGCTCAAAGGCATATGGGATTTGAGATGGATCCTCGTGAACTGTCACCTTCAGATAAAGCACTACTAAAAGCCGTTACTAACTGGTGGAAGGAGAATCGTGAGTGGATGAAAGATGCAAATATTTTACGATTACCATGTGACGATAAAAGCGTAACTGCTGAAATTCAAATTAATTCAAGTGAGAATCACTTTGTTGTTTTCGCTGGCCAAAATGCCTTATCAGAATTTAGCTCACCAGTTCCATTGGTCCTATCTGGGCTAGACTCAATGGCAATGTATAATGTCTCGTTATACAACAAAAATCATATCAACTCTCTTGGTAAATCAAATGGTGGTCTTTTGCAAAAAACATTGAAGCTTAGTGGGCAATTTTTAATGAACCATGGACTGCAGTTACCTAAAGCTTTTCCAGCTAGCATGATGGTAATAGAAGGGGATAAGGCTGCATGAGTAAAACTAACAAGCGTCGATCATCGAATTGGTATGGAAAAATGGATAAAGATGGTTTTATCCATCGAAGTTGGATGAAAAGCCAAGGATTCCCAGACCATGTTTTCGATGGACGCCCAATAATTGGTATATGCAATACTTGGTCTGAGTTAACCCCATGTAATGCAGGTTTAAGAACTTTAGCTGAAGGCGTTAAGAGGGGTGTTTGGGAGGCAGGAGGTCTGCCACTTGAGTTTCCTGTAATGTCATTAGGTGAAACCCAAATGAAACCAACCGCAATGCTTTTCCGAAATCTTTTGTCTATGGACGTCGAGGAAAGTATTCGCGCTTATGGAATTGATGGCGTTGTTTTACTTGGTGGCTGTGATAAAACTACCCCAGGACAATTAATGGGGGCAGCAAGTGTCGATTTGCCGACAATTGTTGTTTCTTCTGGCCCTATGCTTAATGGTAAATATAAAGGCCAAGATATTGGTTCTGGAACTGATGTTTGGCGCTTTTCTGAAGATGTCAGGGCGGGTGATATGTCTTTACAAGATTTTATGTCTGCTGAGACAGGAATGAGCCGCTCATCGGGGGTTTGCATGACAATGGGGACTGCATCCACAATGGCAAGCTTGGTTGAAGGGATGGGCTTAAGTTTACCAACGAATGCGGCTATTCCAGCGGTTGATGCAAGGAGAATGGCTCTTGCGCATATGACAGGAAAGCGCATCGTAGAAATGGTGGAAGAGGGTTTGAACTTATCTAAAGTTTTAACAAAAGAGAGCTTTCAAAATGCGATTACATTGAACAGCGCAGTTGGCGGTTCAACGAATTCAGTAATTCACTTGTTGGCTTTAGCGGGAAGAGCTGAAATTGAACTTACTTTGGAGGACTTTGAGAAAGCGGCAGATATACCGCTTCTTGTTAATTGTATGCCTTCAGGTAAGTATCTAATGGAAGATTTTTGTTATGCTGGTGGAGTTCCTGCAGTATTGGAGCAAATTAAGAATCATATAAAACCTGCAAATACGATTTTAAATAAAGACATAACTAATTACTTTAAAGGCGCTGAAACATTCAATGAGGACGTTATTCGGCCAATAAATAACCCACTGAAGCCTGCTGCAGGTTTAAAAGTCTTGAGAGGGAGTTTAGCTCCAAATGGAGCAATTATTAAGCCTGCTGCTGCAACAGAAGAATTGTTAAAGCACGAAGGTTTGGCTTATGTATTTGAAGACATTGAAGATCTAAAGGCTAATATTGATAGACCTGACCTTGCAGTAACAAAAGATTCTATTCTAGTTTTAAAGGGGTGCGGGCCAAAGGGCTATCCAGGAATGCCTGAGGTTGGTAATATGCCAATACCAAAGGTATTAATTGAGCAGGGTGTTCGAGATATGATACGTATTTCAGATGCTCGAATGTCAGGCACTGCCTTTGGAACTATAGTGCTTCATGTGTCTCCTGAGGCAAATGTAGGTGGCCCTATTTCAATAGTTGAGACTGGTGACCTTATTCGGCTTGATGCTTTTAATGGAGTACTTGAGCTTTTAGTTGCAGAGTCTGAAATTGATAAACGTCTTAAGGCAAGGAAAGAGCCAAAAGTAAATTACACCCGTGGATACGCAAAACTTTATATTGATCATGTCATGCAAGCTGACAAAGGTGCAGACTTAGACTTCCTAGTAGGCAAAGACACTCGCCTTCCAACACGAGAATCTCATTAATGAATAATTACGCAATTTTTAAAGATTTAGAGGATGCTTCAGTTTTTATAACTGGAGGAGGCTCAGGAATAGGAGCTTCATTGACTGAAGGCTTTTTAGCCCAAGGCGCTAAAGTTGCTTTTGTACAGAGATCAGATTGTGATGAATTTCTAGATGAAATTTCCTCAAAATATAAATATAATCCCTTATTTATTAAATGTGATATTACTGATATTGATGCTCTAAAGTCTGCAATTTCAGATGCTAGCAAGGCTAATGATGGAATTAATGTGCTTATAAATAATGCCGCTAATGACACACGCCACACCCTTGATGCTATGACAACAGAAGAATGGGATCAGTCAATTAATATCAATCTAAGGCCTCATTTCTTTACAGCACAGGCTGTAGCGCCTTTTATGAGAACTCAAGGTGGCGGCAGTATTATTAATTTTTCATCAAACTCTTACATGATGGGCAATGCAGGCTTGCCTGCTTATGTTACTTCTAAAGCTGGTATTACAGGCCTAACAAGAAGTTTAGCGAGAGAACTTGGTGTTGATGGTATTAGAGTGAACACATTAATCCCAGGTTGGGTTTTAACTGAAAGACAGCTAAAGCTTTGGGCAAATGAAAAAGATTTAGCAATTCACATGGATAAACAATGCATTAAGGAACACTTATTGCCTAACGATTTAATTGACTCCACTTTATTTTTAGCTTCGAATGCATCACGAATGATGACTGGCCAAGCTTTAGTGATTGATGGCGGCGTAGTAGTTACAGGATAAAAAATAATGAGAGATATTAAAGCTAAATGGATTGCTGCAGATTGGGGGACAACCCATATGCGCGCTTGGGCTATTGACAAAAAAGGCGAAGTTCTTGCTTATAGTGAGTCGAATGAAGGCATGAAAGATCTCCAGCAGAATGAGTTCGAGCCAGTATTATTGCGTCTTATTGAAAGCTGGCTTGATAGCGAAAAAGTAACATCTGTTATGGCCTGTGGAATGGTTGGTGCTCGTCAAGGGTGGGTTGAAACGCCGTATTTAAAGACTCCATGCGTTCCTATCGATAAAGATCAACTTACAGTTGCTAGGACCAAGGATTCACGGATACAAGTTAACCTAGTTCCTGGAGTAATGCAGCATAAGCCTGCAGATATTATGAGGGGTGAGGAAACTCAAATTGCTGGATTTATTAAAGAAAATCCAAGCTTTGATGGTATTGTTTGCCTTCCTGGTACTCATACCAAATGGGTAAATGTAAGGGCAGGTCAGATAGAAAATTTTAGAACTTTTATGACGGGTGAGCTTTTTGGAGTAATTTCTAACAACACTTTAATTAAGCACTCAATTGACTCAGAAGGGTGGGATCAAGTTAGTTTTGATAACGGAGTTATCAAGGGTTTTGACAACCCAGGTCTAATTGCTTCGGATCTTTTTTCATTACGATCTGAATCAATAGTTAATGATTTAGATTCTAACTCTGCAAGAGCAACTCTTTCTGGATTGCTATTGGGAGTTGAGCTTAACGGAGCAATAAGCTACTGGAAAGATAAAAATGTCATCCTTATTGGCTCTGAGCTTCTAACTAATAATTATCAAGAAGGATTAAAAATACTTGGTGGTGAAAGTCATGCTTTCAGCCTTGAGGCTGCTACTTTATCAGGACTGACCTCTGCTTATATGGAGTTGCACTCTGAATAAGAGTAAGAATATGAATAGAAATATAATTGCTATATTACGAGGTGTTAAATCAAAAGAGGTTCTTGATATAGCTCATGTTATTGTTAAAGCCGGAATAAGCCAAGTCGAAGTGCCTCTTAATTCACCTAGTGCTTTTGAAAGTATTGAGCTGCTTCGTGATGAATTTGAAGGATCAATTCAATTTGGTGCTGGAACAGTAACAGATATAAAGCAGGTTGAAGTCCTTGCTAAAATTGGTGTAAATTTTATTGTTTCGCCTAATTTTAATCCTGATGTTGTTAAAGCAACTAAAGAGGCAAATATATTGAGCTATCCAGGAGTTATAACTCCAACAGAGTGCTTCTCTGCAATACATTGTGGAGCTGATGGTTTGAAGTTTTTTCCAGCCTCTCTTATTGGAGAAGACAATTTAATCGCATTAAAGGCTGTTTTGCCAGAAGATATACCTCTTTTCATGGTTGGCGGTGTTGGTCCAAAAAACTTTTCATCTTGGATTAAAGCCGGTGCTACTGGTTTTGGAATAGGATCAGGGCTATATAAGGCTGGCGAATCATCTGAAATAGTTTCTAAAAAAGCTGAATCAATTGTTTTGGCTTATGATGAAGCGCAAAAATGATAAGTGACTATCTTCCCTTAGATTCGTCTGATTTGGGTGAAGGCCCATTATGGCATCCAGAACTAAAGTCTCTATTCTGGTTTGATATAAATTCCTTTAAGATGCATAACTGGAATAACTCTAAACTTAAAACTTGGGTATTTTCTGAGCCAGTTTCAGCTGCAGGATGGATTGATGAGGAGCATTTAATGGTTGCGACTGCATCCTCATTAACTAAACTTACCTTAGCAACTGATGAAAGAGAGGTGGTTGTTGATTTAGAGGCTGATATGGTTCACACCCGATCAAATGATGGGCGCGCTGATCCATGGGGCGGTTTTTGGATCAGTACAATGGGACTTAATGCGCAAGCAGATGCTGGTTCTATTTATCGCTTCTATAAAGGTGAGCTAAGACAGTTACACCAAAATATTACAATCCCTAATAGCATTTGCTTTTCCCCAGATAAAAAGTTTGGATATTTTGCAGATACACGTAAACAGAAAATTTGGAAGCAGAAATTAGATGAATCTAATGGCTGGCCTTCTCATGAGCCAGTTATTTTTGTTGATCTGGAGCCTCAAGGTCTTCGTCCCGATGGCTCAGTATGTGATAGTGAGGGATTTCTATGGAATGCGCAGTATGGCGCCTCTAGGCTGGCAAGATATAGTTCTAATGGTCAATTAGATCAAGTAGTTAACTTTCCAGTTTCCCAGGTTACTTGTCCTGCTTTTGGCGGCGACTCATTAAATACTATTTATACTACTTCGGCCTATCAGAATTTAAATAATGAAAATTTAAAAGTTGAGCCTTTAGCTGGTAAAGTATTTTATTTTCAATCAGAGATAACTGGTTTAGCTGAATATCAAGTTAAATTATGAGAATACTATGATTCCAAAACTAGGAAGTTGTTATTATCCAGAACATTGGTCACAGACTCAATGGGAAAAGGATGCTAAGGATATGATAGAGTCAGGCTTAACTTGGGTTCGAATAGGTGAATTTGCCTGGAGCCGATTAGAGCCTGAAGAGGGTGCTCAAAATTTTAAATGGCTTGACCAAGCTATTCAAGTATTAGGAAATGCTGGATTGAATGTGGTTATGAGCACTCCAACTGCAGCTCCTCCAAGGTGGGTTGTAGATAAATGGCCGGATATGCTACTAGTTGATTCTGATGGACGTTCTCGTAAATTTGGCTCAAGAAGACACTACTGTTTCTCTCATCAAGGCTATCTCCAGGAGTCATCAAGGATTACAAGGCTTGTTGCAAAGCGATATGGAAAAAACTCTTATATTAAAGCATGGCAATTAGATAATGAATATGGATGTCACGACACTACGTTGTCTTTTAGTACTTCATCAGAAAGCTCGTTTAAACTTTGGTTATCTAATAAATATAAGACGATTGAAAATCTTAATGAGGCTTGGAGTAATGTCTTCTGGTCGATGGAATACAATAGTTTTGAGCAGATTGAATTGCCAAATCTAACCATTACTGATGCCAATCCTATTCACGAATTAGACTTCAGAAGGTTTAGCTCTGAGCAAGTAGTTAAGTTTAACCGCGCCCAAGTTTTAATAATGCGCGAACATACAAAAATGCCACTTATTCATAACTATATGGGAAAAATTACAGATTTTGATCATTATGAAGTAGGCAATGATTTAGATATTGCTAGTTGGGATAGCTATCCTTTGGGCTTTTTAGAAGATCGATCAACTCAAAATGAAGACTTTAAACTTAAATTTATGCGCTTTGGAGATCCTGATTTTCAGGCATTTCATCATGACCTATACAGGACTGTTGGGCGCGGCCGTTGGTGGGTAATGGAGCAGCAACCAGGACCCGTGAATTGGGCTCCTTACAACCCTGAGCCTGCTCCCGGAGCGGTTAGACTTTGGTCTTGGGAGGCCATTGCTCATGGTGCAGAAGTGATAAGTTATTTTCGCTGGAGACAGGCTCCTTTTGCTCAGGAACAAATGCACGCTGGTCTGCAAAGACCTGATGGTGAAAGCACACCCGGTTTAACTCAAGCTTCTCAAGTTAATTCTGAGTTAAAAGAATTTAATGGCATTCAGCAAGTTCAATCAAAGGTCGCTATAATTTTTGATTATGAAAGCTGTTGGGCATGGGAAATTCAGCCTCAAGGTAAAGACTTTAGTTATTTTGAATTAGTTTATGAATACTATAAGGCTCTTCGAAGCCTTGGTTTATCAGTTGATATACTCCCTCCAAATCAAAAAGATTTAACTGGATATAAAATTGTACTTGCTCCTGGATTAATGCATTTTGATACAGATCTTAAGGCGGCAATTCAATCCTTTGAAGGCGTTTTAATTTCAGGCCCAAGATCTGGCTCAAAAACATTAGATATGACTATTCCAAAAGACTTGCCACCAGAAGTTCCTGGTGTTGTTGGCACCGTTGCTAGTGTTGAGTCTTTGAGGCCAAATGCCAGTATTTCAATTAAAGCTGGAGGTAGTTTTAATCGCTGGATGGAAACTTTAGTAGATTGTGATAATGTTATTGAGGAATGTGAGGATGGCCGTCCAGCACTCATTGGACAAACAAATAGACTGTATTTAACGGGTTGGGGTAATCAGGAGGCGTTAACAAGAATATTTAGGGGTACTTGTTTATCGCAAAATATTTCTACAATGGATCTGCCTGATTGCGTTAGAGTTCGTGAAACACATAAACATCGATTTTGGTTCAACTACAGTGAGAAAGAAACGAATGTCAGTTCAGTTAGTCTTCCTCCTTCTGGGGTTTTCTGGGAACCTCTTTAAGAAAGGTTATTTGACTCGAAGTTCGGTTTTAGGGTCAAAAAATAGGGCCGAAGTTGTGTTTGCCTCTATTCCAACTTTTGATCCTGTTAAGGGTAATTTTTCCTCTCTTGATTCTACAACCACTCTTTCACCACTCAAGGTTTTTAAGTAAACATACGAAATGTCTCCAAGAGCTTCAGTGAATTCTACTTCAAGATCTCCTGACTTAGTGAGCTTTAATTGCTGAGGCCTTAATCCTACAATTAACTCTGATTTAGATGAGGCAACTGCTTTACTTACTTTGATTTTTGAGGACTTAAGATTAGGTATTGTTAGCTTTGAATCAACAATATTTCCTTTTAAAAAATTGATTGTTGGTGAGCCAATAAAGCCTGCAACAAAAATATTTTGTGGATCTTCATATAACTCTAATGGTTTACCTACTTGCTGAATTAAACCCTCTTTTAGAACGACTATTTTATCAGCTAGCGTCATTGCTTCTACTTGGTCATGGGTGACATAAATGATAGTTGTCCCTAGTTCACGATGAAGACGAGAGATTTCAACGCGCATTTCAACCCTAAGTTCCGCATCAAGATTTGATAAAGGCTCATCAAATAAAAATACTTCTGGACCCCTTACAATTGACCTTCCAATGGCAACTCTTTGTCTTTGTCCACCTGACAAGGTTTTAGGCTTTCTATCCATGTAATCTTCAAGGTGCAAAATACTCGCAGCATCATTAACTTTCTTGTTAATTTCATCAGTAGGAACTTTTGTCATTTTAAGACCAAAGCCCATATTTTCTCTAACCGTCATATGTGGATATAAAGCGTAAGATTGAAAAACCATTGCAATACCCCTGTCCGCTGGATGCATGGTAGTGACATCTTTATCACCAATATGAATCTCACCAGTGGTTACTTCTTCAAGGCCAGAGATCATTCTGAGTAATGTTGATTTTCCACAACCTGATGGCCCAACAAAAACACAAAATTCACCGTCCTCGATTTCTAAATCAATTCCATGGATAACTTGCAATTTATCGTATTTCTTTGTCGCTTTAGATATCTTTAATGATGCCATATCAAAGGTGTCCTTATATTAGTTGTTTTGTTCAGGAAAATTCCATGCACCAGCTTCTTTCCCAATTAGTTCTGAGGTCTTAAGTAGTTGAGGCTTAAATTCTTGAAGGCTCTCTAAGCTGTGAATGTCAATTGAGCTGGTGATTGATAAGCCGCCAATCACTCTCCCTTTTGAAGACAAAATAGGAGACGAAATACAAATAATTTTTACTTCATGTTCCTGTTTATCAAAGGCTATTCCTTGCTTTTTTATTATAGTTAGTTCTTTGCGAAGCGCTTTTTCAGAGGTAATTGTAAAATCAGTATATTTAAAGAATGCTTGTTTAGAAATAACTCTACTTAGCGCATCTTCATCTAAAAATGCCATCATTGCCTTTCCTACTCCAGTGCAGTATGCAGGGCCAACTTTGCCAGCTTGAGAGTACATTTCAATTGGTGAGCTAGGGTTTCTTTTGTCAACATACAATACTTGGCCATTATCAAGCTGAGCGAGGTGAACGGTTTCACTAACTTTCTCAGACAATTCATCAATAAATGGAAGGGCTATCGGGGCGAGAGAGCTCTGAAGCCAGGCTGCGTGTGCCATACGAACCAACTTTAGTCCTAGCTTGTAGGTTTGCTCCTCATCATTGTAGCTCAGCATATCTTGATTCAGGAGGGTTTGAAGGAGCCTATATAGTGTAGCTTTTGGATACTTGCTGGTTTTTAAAAGGCTTGAAAATCGAACTGGTGAGCCAATTTCTGCAACTTCATTTAAAACATCAAGTGCTTTGCCAACAGTTCCATCGCCCCGTTTCTCTTTTGCCATAACTTTTCTGGATAATAAATAAATAAATACATTAAATCAACTGTTGTATATGATTAACAGCTCATTTATTGATATAATTTTAGCAGATAATGTATACTATTTTGAATAAGTTTACAATAGTAGAACTAAGTTCCATTATTTGGAAATAGGAGTTTTTAATTATGTCCAAGTTAGATAAATATATTCTATCAATTGATCAAGGAACTACTTCATCAAGGGCTATATTATTTGATTCAAATTATCAAATTGTATCCATTGGCCAAAAAGAGTTTACTCAGTTTTTTCCACATTCAGGCTGGGTAGAGCATGATCCAGAAGAAATTTGGTCTTCAGTGCTTGATAGCTGCAATATTGCAATTAATAAGGCAAAAATTAATTCTAACCAAATTGCTTCAATAGGTATTACAAATCAACGTGAAACTACTGTTGTTTGGGATAAAGAAAGTGGGGTGCCTGTATATAAAGCAATTGTTTGGCAAGACAGGAGGACCTCTGATGAGTGTCAAAAACTTCGGAATCTTGGACATGAGGAAAGTGTTACTAAAAAAACTGGACTTGTACTTGACCCATACTTTTGTGCAACCAAAATCTCTTGGATTCTTGACAATGTAGATGATGCAAGAAATAAGGCTAATTCTGGCAAGTTACTTTTTGGAACAATAGACAGTTTTTTACTATGGCGCTTAAGTAATAAAAAAGTCCATTCAACGGATGCTACAAATGCATCTAGAACTCTTTTGTACAATATTCACGAAAGCCGGTGGGATGATGATTTATTAAGACTTTTTAATATCCCTAAATCAATGCTACCAAAGGTACTTGATAGCGCTTCCAATTTTGGTGATACCGATAAGTCTTTTTTTGGCTCTTCAATTCCTATCTGTAGCCTCATTGGCGATCAACCCTCAGCCTTGGTTGGTCAAGCCTGCTTTAAACCAGGTATGGTTAAGTCTACTTATGGGACTGGTTGTTTTGTTCTAATAAATACTGGAGAGGTTCCAGTTCAGTCAAATAATAAATTATTAACAACAATTGCATATCAAATTAATAATAAGCCATGCTACGCTCTTGAAGGATCAATTTTTGTTGCCGGGGCAGCCATCCAGTGGCTCCGTGATAAGCTTGAGTTTATTGATGCAGCTGATCAATCAGATGTTCTAGCTATGAATGCTGATCCAGGAGAAGATGTTTATTTAGTACCTGCATTTGTCGGTCTTGGTGCGCCTTATTGGGACTCTGATTGCCGAGGTGCTTTATTCGGTCTTACAAGAAATACAGGGCCTGCAGAAATAACAAAAGCCGCGCTAGAGTCTGTGTGCTATCAAACTTGTGACCTTTTGAATGCAATTTCTAATGACTTGGGGCATGATATGTTAAGTACTATTAGAGTGGATGGTGGTATGTCGGCTTCAAATTGGACTATGCAGATGCTTGCAGATTTAATAAATTTACCAGTTGAGCGTCCAAAAAATTTAGAAACTACTGCATTGGGAGCGGCTTATTTTGCTGGAATGCAGATAGGTTTTTATCCTTCTACTGAAGAGTTTGCAGAATCATGGAAAACTGAAAAACAATTTAGTTCAAAAATGTCTGATGCTAAAAGAGAAAGAAAGCAATTAGGCTGGAAGGATGCAGTGAGTCGAACTCTTTCTAAATAAGTAGTCTAGTTTAATTTCTTAATTATTAGACATTTTTAGCTGCTCTATTTTAAAGCTACTGCCTATATTTTCTGCTTCCACCCTGACTCTAGAATCTCACCTGAAGCAATTAAAATTGGATAAGCCACCGAAGATAAAAGACTATTTACTTTCTTGTAATCACGGATTACATCAATATGCATAGAGCTGGTTTCTAAACTATCAGTAATGCCTTTTCCAATCCTCTGAAGATGTTTAGTGACAGAGCGTTTTTCAAGATTATGGAGCTCTTGTTTCTTCTCATAAAGTACTCTTGCAAGCTCACAATCATCAGAAACAAAGGTATTAATGGCTAGATCATAATTTGAACAAACAACCTCATGTATAGAGATAATTTCATTTAATCCTTCTTTTGAAAACTGTATATGTTTATCAATTTTTTTCCCAGAAATATCCATTAAGCTGTTATTAATAATGTCGCCAATATGCTCCATGCTTGTTGTAAAGTTAAGGATATTTAAAGCTTTTTGAGTCTCTGTAGGCGTTAATTCTTCTTGTAAGATCCTTGCTATATAGAGTTTTATTGAATCAAATATGTTATCTACTATATCCTCATTTTTAATTACTTCACTGCGTAAAGCGATATTGTCATCTCGAAGAACAGCGAGTGAAGAGACAACCATTTTTTGTGAAATCTCAGCCATATGAATCGCTTCACGTTTAGCACTAGCAAGAGAAATTGCTGGCATTGCAAAATTATTTGCTTCTAAAAAACTAGGCTGACTAAGCTCTTTCTCCTGAAGATTAGAGAGCATTTTTGTTGCAAGCATAAGAATATTTTTAGAAAATATAACGCCAACAATAGCTACAATCAAATTTAAAGACAGGTGATAAATTGCAGGGAATAACTCAATAGAAACAAACTTTAATCCAAATGTGGCAACGAAGTCAACAAATGGATAAAAAGCCAAAATACAAACTACTCTTACAATGAGATTTGCCAGTACTGGCGTCAGCTCTTGTATGGATCCTCTCCAGTTTGAGATAAGAGGAAGCATCCCGCTTCCTAAATTTGCACCTAACACAAGGTATAGCCCCTCACTTACTCCAATCACACCTGTTGCTAGAAAGCTTACAGACAGCAAAACAATTGCTAAACTTGAGTATGAAAGATAAGTTAGAATCAATGCCAAAAGAATAAAGAATATGGGCTGATCCTCAAATATATTTAACAGCGCAGTAAATTGTTTTAGTTCTGATAGGCCGCCTGCAGTTGATGCAATTAATGAAAGAGCGAATAGAATTAATCCTAGTCCACTGATTGCCCTAAAAACATTTTGCCATTTGTTGACTTTAGAGCCAATAAAACCAAAAACGCCCATCGCTAAGAGCAGGGGGGCTAGAGTCGTAAATTTTTGAGAGGCAATAAGAACCGCTACTGAGGTTCCAACATCGGCTCCTAACATTGTTATAAAAGCAGAGCCAACACTGATAAGTCCCTGACCTGCAAATGATGCAGATATTAAAATGGCTGCTGTGCTGCTTTGCAGCAAAGCCGCAACCAGTAATCCTGATGTAAACGCGGGCAGGGTTTTGCCTTCTGATCGACGCGCTAAACTCTTTAGGTTGTTACCATAGGAGCGCATCACTCCAGTTCGAACCATTCGAAGACCCCACAACAGAAGTGCAATTGATCCTAAAAGTTCAATTAGTAGACTCATGCCTTAAGAACCTCTTTATTTTCTGAAGGTACTATATTTTCTGAGGATTGGGATTTTGTATTATTTTTTTTCAAAAATAAGTTAAGGTTTTCTATTTCTGTCTCAGAAAGTATTAATCCAAGCTTTGAGCGCCTAAAAAGAATATCATCTGAAGACCTAGCCCATTCATTGTTAATTAAGTATTGAACTTCAGCTTCATATAATCCACCTCCAAAATTTTCACCTAACGCATCTAAACTATCTGCATCACCAAAAATATCAAAAGAAATTTCTCCATATGACCTTGCAAGTCTTCTTATAAGTTCATTCGTAAAGAAGCTATATTTATTTTTTAACTTTGCTTCAAATTCAGAAAGAGTTGCAACTTTGATTTCTCCTCCAGGAAGGCGAGAATTTTCAGTCCATGGTTTGCCTCGTTTACCAAGGAAGTTCTCGATATGTTCAAGAATTGTTTCTGATAATCGACGGTAAGTTGTAATTTTTCCGCCAAAAATATTAATCATTAATGAGTAGTCATATTCCTTGGCTGAAACAACATAATCTCTAGTTGCCTCTTGAGCTTTACTTGCACCATCATCATAGAGTGGTCTCACCCCTGAATAACTCCAGACTATATCATTTGTTGTAATTTCTTGTTTTAAATAACTACTTGCTGACTCGCAGATATATGATTTTTCTTGCTCACTTATTTTTACTTGATCAGCTGACTTACCATGATCAATATCTGTTGTACCAATCAATGTGAAATTATCTTCATATGGAATTATAAAGAAAATGCGCCCATCTTTATTTTGGCAGATATATGACTTGTCACCCTCATATAGTTTGTTTACAACAATATGACTCCCTCTGACAAGACGAACATTTTTTGAATCTTTAACTTTAAAAGATTCTTTTAAAACCTTATCAACCCAGGGTCCAGATGCATTAACAAAAGCTTTTGCCTTAACAATTTCTACTTTACCATTTAAAGAGTTTTTTGTTGAGATTGTCCACAGGCCATTTGAACTAGTTGCATTTGTTACCTTTGTATAGTTTCTTAATGAGGCTCCTTTTGAGGCAGCGTCAACTGCATTTAATATGACCAATCTGGAGTCATCTACCCAACAATCTGAATACTCAAATCCAGACTTAAAAGTATCTTTAAGTGGAGAATTTGTTTTTTGACTGGCAAAATTTACATTACTTGTTCCTGGTAAAATTTTTCTGTGTCCTAAGTGGTCGTAAATTGCTAACCCCAATCTTAAGAACCATCTAGGTCTCATTCCTTTTGTATGAGGAAGAATAAATCTCATTGGCCAAATTATATGGGGAGCCATATTTAATAAAATTTCACGCTCCTTTAGAGACTCCTGAACTAGCCGAAACTTATAATGCTCAAGATAACGAAGACCTCCATGAATGAGTTTAGTTGAGGATGATGAAGTGCCAGAAGCAAAGTCATTCATTTCGCATAGACATACTGAGTAACCTCGCCCAGCAGCATCTCGAGCTACTCCAACGCCATTAATGCCTCCACCAGCTATAAATACATCATAAATTTTATCGTTTATATTTGACATTTATTTTGAACAAGTAAGTTTAAAAAACTATCTCCTTAAAAGTAAATCAGCAAGCTCAACAAACCCATCACCAGAGTGCTTTGATGTTATATATTTTGGTGGTTGATTTAATTCATCAATACAATTCATAACATTCGCTACTCCAACTGATTTAGCGAAATAATCGAACATCATTGAGTCATTTGGCGAATCACCAATAAAGAGAACTTCATTTTGTATATTTGATTTACTGATTCCAAATACTTGATCGAGTGTTGATAGGCTTGTCGATAGTTTGTTGTGGCTTCCAATCCAACAATTTATATGGATTGAACTAACCTTTGCCATTGCTCCAGCTTTTTCAGCAATTTTGACAATATCTTTAATCTTCTCAGGTGATAATAGTGATACGTCTTCAGCAAAATCAATAGCTAGGTCTGTGTGCCGATAATCCTGATCAGAAGCTAAGGCAGATCCAGAGACGTTTTTAAGGATGGAATTTTTAATATCATGAAGAGCTAGATGATTCTCTTTTCGCTCTATTGGAGTCTGACAATAGGTCTGCTGCATTTTTTTAGATTCATGGTTATAACTAAAGAAAAAAGCACCATTCTCTCCAACTACACCATTAACTGGCCACATCCTTGCAATGTGATCACACAAGCCTGCGCATCGACCCGTTACTGGAATAACGATAAAGCCAGAATTTGATAAATTCTCTAGAGCGCTATAAGCATTACTTTTTAGCCTCCCATCAGTGGTCAATGTGTCGTCTATATCTGTAAGAATGATTTTTACCTCATTCAGTTGCTGCTTAGACATAGCAGAAATATTATCCATTTGATCTCCTGATTCTTTAGTAGTAAGTAATTAGATTTGGCTTATTGATAAATTGGAATAATAATGCAATAAATAAAGACTTTTATTAATTATATGTTCATGTGAACAATTATATTGATATTCTACCATAATTAACCAAAATTCATGTGATTATTAGTGAAATATATCGCATAAAGACCTATTTTTTAATGGTTTGAATAATAATAATATTCAAAGTAATAATATTTAATGTTTATTTGTGGTATATTTAATTTGTAACAAAATAACTAATATTTAGCTGAAGTCATATCTTTAGGCTTCTTTTTTAACTAAGCATCTACAATGATGCAACGGAGAAAAAAATGAAAAATTATCTTTCAGGAGCATTGGTTGCTGCAACCTTGTTCTCACCAATATCATCAGCAGAGCCAACCGAAGTCCATTTTTGGCACGCGTTTACTGGTCGCTTAGGGGAGCTTGTCGCGACACAAGTTGGAGATTTCAATGCAAGTCAAACCGACTATACAGTCGTTCAAACTCATAAGGGCAACTATTCTGAAACTCTCAATTCCGGCATTGCAGCGTTCCGCGCGAACGAACAACCTCACATCCTTATGGTGTTTGAAGTTGGTACTGCAACAATGATGGCAGCCCGTGGTGCAGTCCGTCCACTGCATGAAGTAATGGAACTAAGTGGAGCATCGTTTGACCAGGATGCATATATTGGTGCGGTCAAAGGATATTATACTTCTACTGAGGGTGACATGCTATCCCTACCTTTTAATGCATCGACGCCAGTACTTTGGGTAAACCGTGATGCAATGGCGGCAGCTGGTGTTGACCCAGATACTGATCTATCGACATGGCAGAGCGTTGGTACAGCGTTGACTGCCTTAAAAGCTGGTGGGGAAGAATGTCCACTTGTTACTGCTTGGCAAAGCTGGATTCATCTTGAGAATCTCTCAGCCTATCATGACGTGCCTTTTGCCACTCAAGATAATGGCTTTGCAGGTCTTGACACTGAGCTGACTTTGAATGGTGAAGCACAAGTCGCACACCTTTCTGCAATGGGCCAATGGGCTAAAGATGGGAAGTTCATTTATACTGGACGTCGCAATGAGGGTGGAGCTAACTTCCGTTCTGGTGAATGTGCGCTGTTTACAGAAAGTTCGGCTGGATATGCGGGCATCAAAAAAGAAGCTACATTCGACTTTGAAGTTCGTCCATTGCCATATTGGAAAGGCCTTGGAAACAGTCCTCAGAATACAATCATCGGTGGCGCATCATTATGGGTCATGGAAGGTCATAGCGATGCTGAGTATACTGGTGCAGGTGAATTCCTAAGCTTCTTGTCATCAACCGATGTTCAGGCTCAATGGCATCAAGACACGGGATATTTGCCTATTACAGCTGAGGCAGGCGATGCAACGCGTGCGTCTGGTTTCTATGCTGCAAACCCAGGCACTGAAGTTGCTGTAATCCAGATGACGGCAAATAAACCAACGGCTAACTCTAATGGTCTACGTCTTGGATCTTTTGACCAGATTCGTGGTATTATCGACGAAGAGCTTGAAGGTATTTGGTCTGGAGATAAAACAGCTCAAGAGGCGATGGATAGCGCAAAAGAGCGTGGTGATGCATTACTGCGTCGCTTTGAGTCTGCAAATCGTTAAGACTTAAAAAACAACGGCAGGCCTCCTTTTGGCCTGCCTATCTTAAAAAGGAAGAGACTATGAATCAACGCGTCACGTTTCGTGGCTGGTGGTTGCCCATTTTACTTATTGCTCCACAAGTTCTTGTCTCTGCTGTTTTCTTTTACTACCCCGCCGGTCAGGCGATTTGGCAATCACTCTTCATTCCTGACCCCTTTGGCCTATCGTCCAGATTCGTGGGACTAGGTAATTTTGAATTTCTTTTTAGTGATAAATATTATCGTGCGTCCTTTGTGACGACTGCGGTGTTTTCAATCCTCGTATCGCTTTGCTCGATGATTCCAGCACTATTTCTTGCTGTGATGGCAGATCGGTTAATCAAAGGGTCTGGCGTCTACCGCACAATGCTAATTTGGCCCTATGCTGTGGCGCCAGCTATTGCAGGTGTATTATGGTTGTTTATGTTCAACACTCGCGTTGGAGTCGTGTCCTGGTATCTTGGACATCTTGGATATGATTGGAACCATGTCTTGAATGGAGGCGAGGCCATGGGCCTTGTCGTTATAGCCTCAGCTTGGGGGCGTATTAGTTATAACTTTCTGTTCTTTTTAGCAGCGCTCCAAGCGGTGCCCCGATCCGTTATTGAAGCAGCAGCAATTGATGGTGCTCGGTTCTGGAAACGATTTTGGACAATCGTTCTCCCTCTTTTGTCGCCAATTGCTTTTTTCTTGCTGGTTGTAAATATCGTTTATTCCTTCTTTGAGACCTTTGGCGTGATTCATACGATTACATCCGGTGGACCTCAGCAATCAACAACCGTATTAGTCTATAAAGTTTTTTCTGACGGGTTTATTGGTCAGGATCTTGGTTCGTCAGCAGCACAATCTGTTGTCTTGTTGTTTGTGGTGGGTCTGCTGACCATTATCCAATTTAAGTATATTGAAAAAAGGGTACATTACTGATGGCTAAAGACATACATGGAATGGTTGAAAAACGGGGTTCCGGTTTATGGCTAACTCATGTTTTTATGATTCTGGGCGTTCTGATTATTTTCTTTCCAATTTGGCTAGCTTTTGTAGCTTCCACCGTAACCCAACCTGAAATTGTGAAGCCGCCGATGCCGCTATGGCCAGGAGACCAACTTTGGGAGAATTACTCCAAGGCACTTTTCTCTGGTATCAACGTTCCTGTCTCAACGATGTTGGTCAACAGCTTTATAATGGCAATCAGCATAGCAGTTGGCAAGATTATCATCTCGCTGCTTTCAGCTTTTGCAATTGTGTATTTTCGCTTTCCAGGCCGCAATTTTTTCTTTTGGATGATTTTTTTAACTCTAATGTTACCTGTTGAAGTTCGCATTGTGCCGACATACGAAGTTGTTGCAAGTTTTGGCATGCTCAATAGCTATAGTGGTCTAATTTTCCCCTTGATTGCCTCAGCCACTGCCACATTCCTGTTTCGTCAATTTTTCTTGACAATCCCCGATGAGCTCGCCGAGGCCTCACGCGTTGATGGCGCAAGCCCAATGCGATTTTTTTTGGATATTGTGTTACCAATGAGCCGGACAAACATCGCAGCATTGTTTGTAATCTTATTTATTTATGGTTGGAACCAATATCTATGGCCTTTACTCATCACCACAGAGCCCGAGATGAATACGATTGTCATGGGAATTAAACAAATGTTTCCATCGGGTGATGACGTGGCTGAATGGCCCGTGATTATGGCTACTTCAATCCTCGCGATGATCCCACCTGTGATTGTCGTCGTTAGTATGCAACGACTGTTTATCCGTGGCCTTGTCGATAGTGAGAAATAGAGTACATTAATTAATAATAGGATCAAATATGGCTACAGTTTCCCTTAAGGACGTCAAGAAAAGCTTCGGTGTAACAGATGTTATCCAAGGTATTTCAACCGACATTGCAGATGGTGAGTTCATCGTAATTGTTGGACCTTCTGGCTGTGGTAAATCCACGTTGCTACGTATGATTGCTGGATTAGAGACTGTCTCGGCGGGAGAAGTCTTTATTGGTGGTGACCTTGTTAACGAAAAAGAACCTATGGATCGAGATATCGCCATGGTTTTCCAAAACTACGCGCTTTATCCACATATGACTGTGCGCCAAAATATGGGCTACGGACTCAAGATCGCCAAAATGCCCAAAGAGCAGATTGACGCCAAAGTTGTTGAGGCCGCCAAGTTACTGCAATTAGAGCCATTGCTAGACCGAAGGCCCAAACAACTGTCAGGCGGACAACGCCAGCGAGTTGCAATGGGCCGTGCGATCGTGCGCGAACCAGCAGTATTTTTATTTGATGAACCCCTCTCGAACCTTGATGCTAAACTTAGGGTCCAAATGCGATTGGAAATCCGCGAATTACAAGAAAAGCTTGGAGTGACATCACTTTATGTAACGCATGATCAAGTCGAAGCGATGACTATGGCAGATCGAATGATTGTTATGCGGGATGGGATTGCCGAACAAATTGGCACGCCCCTTGAGGTATATGAAACGCCAAGCTCAGTCTTTGCGGCGCAATTTATTGGAAGCCCCGCAATGAATATTTTTGAGGGAAGCTTAAATAGCCAAGACATCTATATTCGTGATACTAAAATTGGTCATGGGCTTAATAATGTAAATGGTCCAGTGAAAATTGGCCTACGCCCGGAACATTTGATTCAAGACCCTAATGGGCCGATGGAAATTGTAATCCAGAACTCTGAGCCGCTTGGAGCGAATACTCTCCTACACGGAAAACTGACGGCAACAGACGATACCATCACAGTCAGTATCCCTGGCGTATATTTTCCCGAAAATAAGAACACTAAAATGCGGTTTTCCATCGATCTAAAAAATATTCATTTGTTTGATCTGATTAGCGAAAAGCGATTAACGGTATGAGTATTTTTCGCCAGGCCAAGAGCTCATTAGTATTGAATCTACTTTTATTACAATTTTAGTCGCTGTGTTGGCAGACTTTTTCTTTATGCCTGCAATAATGAAGTTAATTATTAAAGACAAGACCAGTATGTAAGTATTATAAATTTTAAGTATAAAAAAGGTGCCTTAGGTACTATAAATTTTTAAATGCCTATAACAAATATAATTTGTTTATACATGGTAGAATTATAGTTCAAATGAACTTTTTTGATTATAAGAATGGATTTAACTGCTCGACAAGCTGAGATCTCAGACCTTCTTCGTCAAGAAGAGTTTATTACTGTTGAGACTCTGGCTGAGCGATTTGATATTACCACTCAAACAGTTAGAAGGGATATAAATGCACTTTGTGATTTTGGTCAAGCGAGACGAAAACATGGTGGTGTTGAATCCATATCAACTGAAGGTAATCTTGCTTATGGAACAAGGCAGGTTCTTAACAGAGTCGCTAAAAGAGCCATAGCAAAACATGCTGCCAAACTAATCCCAAATAGTAGCTCAATATCCCTTGGCCTTGGAACCACTCCTGAAATGGTTATGAGGGCACTTTTAAGACATAAAGATTTAAAGATTTTTACAAACAATTTAATAATTGCACAAACTGCAAGTACGAACTCTACTTTCGAAGTTAATTGCTCTGGTGGACGCATTCGTAGTGGAGATTTTGATATGATTGGAAGTCCTGTAGAGAGCTTTTTTAGTTCTTATATGACTGACTTTAGCGTATTTGGTGTTGGTGGAGTTGATATGGATGGAGTCCTTTTAGACTTTGATGATCAAGAGGTTCAGATTAGAAGGGCGATACTTAATAACTCACGAGAAAGTCTTTTAGTTTTAGATCACGAAAAGTTTGGTCGTTCTGCACATGTTCGTGGTGGACAAATTCAAGATGTGTCAAAAGTTATATGTGATCAAGAACCACCCAAAGAGATATGCCGGATTTTGAATGATTCTGAATCAGAGCTAATTATTTGTGAGAAGGAGGAATTATGAGTTTAATTGAAGTTAATGAAGAAATAGATGCTTCTGATCATCAGCTAGGTTCTGATAGCTATCTTTATGGTGAAACAATAGACAATCAAGAAATCTCTATAAAATTAAATACTCAAACCATTATCAAGAGCGGCGAGTCTGTTAAAGTTGGTTTTAGTAAAAAAGACACACACTGGTTCAATGAAAAAGGTGTTTCCCTTAATTTTTGACTGTGTATCATCAATTAATTAAGGTTAAGCAAATGCTGTTATGGTCGATATAAATGAGCCCGTTATTTGGATTAAAAACCCAGCAGCCGTCTTCGCACAGAATTGTGAGGGTGGTGTTGTTATTCAGGGCCAAAAAATTATTGAAATTGTTAAGTTAGGGCACAGCCCTAAAACTCAAATTGATGATACTTACGATGCGAGTGAAAGTGTCTTGCTTCCTGGTTTAATAAATACGCATCACCATTTTTATCAAACACTAACAAGAGCCTATCCAGAAGCCCTAAATAAAGAACTCTTTCCATGGCTTAAGAGCCTATACAAGGTTTGGGCTAATATTCAGCCTGAGATGCTGGCTGTTTCTACAGAGCTTGCGTTGTCTGAACTTCTCCTTTCTGGCTGTACTACCGCGAGCGACCATCATTACTTGTTTCCAAGCCAACTGGAAAATGCTATCGATATACAGGTGGAAGAGGCTCAAAAGCTCGGTATGCGCGTTGTTTTAACGAGAGGCTCGATGAGTCTTGGAGAAAAAGATGGTGGCCTTCCACCGCAATCTGTTGTTCAGACCAAAGAGCAGATACTGTCTGATAGTGAGCGACTCATTAAAACATACCACGACAATCAGGAAGGCGCAATGATTCAAATAGCTTTAGCTCCTTGCTCTCCTTTTTCAGTGACCACTGATTTAATGATAGAGACTGCAGCGCTTGCTGAGCAGTATGATGTTAGATTGCATACGCACTTGGCGGAGACGATAGATGAGGAAAAATTTTGTTTAGAGAAATTTGGCTTAAGGACGGTAGATTACCTTGAAAGTGTAGGGTGGTTGTCAGATCGTACATGGCTAGCTCATGGCATACACTTTAATAAGCAAGAGATAGAAAAACTAGGCCAGAATGGTGTTGGTATTTGCCACTGCCCAACTTCAAATATGATGTTGGCGTCTGGCATTTGTCACAGCCTTGAACTTGAAGAGGCCGGATCCATTATCGGTCTTGGCGTTGACGGCTCTGCCTCTAATGATGGCTCTAATATGATTGCTGAACTTAGACAAGCAATGTACTTACAGCGCTTACGATATGGCGCTTCCAAGATTACCCATCAAAAGGCATATGATTGGGGAACTAAAGGCTCAGCTGCGCTTTTAGGTAGGTCTGATATTGGTGAAATTGCAGTCGGAAAACAGGCAGACTTAGCTTTGTTTAAATTAGATGAACTTAGATTTTCAGGTAGTCATGACTCTTTAGCAGCGCTACTTCTGTGTGGTGCTCAAAAAGCAGATAGAGTTATGATTGCTGGTCAGTGGAAAGTTATGGATGGAAAAATTATTGGGCAAGATGAGTCTGAATTAATCAGTCGCCATAGCAATGCAGCAAAAAAATTACGCCAATTAGCTAGCGCATAATTTTTTTCTTAATACTATCATTGACTTGCACTATTAGTTAATTTATAATTCCAACTTGAATATTGTTACATAAATCAAGTTAGTTATGAATACACCCAGTCATGGAGGCGCCCGAAAGGGTGCTGGTCGTAAAAAAAACTCAGGCAGCTTTAACGAGGAAACCAAAGTAATTAGAGTACCTATCAGTCTTGTAGATTCGCTTATTCCTACGATTGAAGTTTACAAGTCTCAAGTTAAATCTAAAGTAGAAGTCTTTTTAACTAAAGACAATCCAACGGAGCTTTCAATTCCAATTTTTACTTCCCGAGTACAAGCAGGATTTCCATCTCCAGCAGATGATCATTTGGAGGATGCACTTGATTTAAATACACATCTTATCCATCATAAAGAGGCTACTTTCTTTGTTAAAGCGCAAGGAGATTCAATGCTAGGTGCTGGCATCCAGCAGGGCGATATACTAATTGTTGATAAGTCTTTAAGTGCTAAAAGCGGAAAGATAGTTATTGCAGTTGTTGATGGTGAGTTCACTGTTAAGCGTCTACATAAATATAAAGGAAACATAACTCTTAAAGCTGAAAACCCTGATTTTGAAGACATCAAAATTGGAGGTACTGACGAACTTATTATATGGGGAGTTGTGACATCAGTTATACATCAGTATGAATAACCGAGCTAAGTTCGCGTTGGTCGACTGTAATAACTTCTATGCTTCTTGTGAAAGAGTTTTTGAGCCAAAACTAGAAGGCAAACCAATCGTTGTTCTTTCTAATAATGACGGCTGCATTATTGCTCGTTCTAATGAGGCTAAAGCACTGGGCATTAAAATGGGAGCCCCTTACTTTAAAGTAAGGAATTTGATTGCTAATAGGGGCGTTGTAGTTAAGTCTTCAAACTATCCTTTGTATGGAGATATGTCGTCTAGAGTAATGAAGGTTATTGGTCAATTTTCTCCTATCCAAGAGGTGTACTCTATTGACGAGAGTTTTATAGATTTAGCAGGACTTCCTCTTAATTTAATAGATCACATGCAGTCTCTAAGAGTCCAAGTTAAAAATTGGACGGGGGTTCCAGTGTGTATTGGTATGGGCAGTACTAAACTTCTAGCAAAACTTGCTAATCGTATTGCTAAAAAGTATTCAAAATTTAATGGCGTTTTTGATATAGATGACCTTCCCCATGAGAGATATTGCAAATTACTGCAATCGGTCGAAGTAGGTGATTTATGGGGAATAGGTAGACAAAGCGCTAAAAAGCTTAACCATATTGGAATTAATACAAGTTATGACTTTTATCAGTCAGATATTGGCGTTATTGAAACTCTTTTAGGCGTTAATGGAAAAAAGATTTATCAAGAGCTTCGTGGCAAATCGTGTATTCCTATCGAGTTGATTCCTCCAACAAGGCAGCAGATTGTCTCCTCTCGCTCTTTTGGTATTGATTTAAGCGACTTTGATGAATTAAATCAAGCTTTAACTGCTCTTACTAGAAAGGCTGTCAATAAGCTTAATAATCATAAGCTTGCAATGACTACTATGACTGTCTTTATTTACACGAATCCCCATAAAAAAAATACACCCTGCGTGCATCTATCAAAAACTGTAGGAATGCCAATTGCTATTGAGGATGAATCGCAAATTATTCCATTGGCATCTCAAATATTAAGACTTATCTATAAGCCTGGTTATTCTTTTAATAAAGGAGGGGTAGTATTGAGTAACTTAACCAAAAACTACCGACAGCAAGATCTTTTTTCAATAACTCAAAATAGTCAACCACAGGTGTTAGCTCGTCAAAAATCTAATGCTATAAAGAGTGCTAATAAAAGATTTAATGAGTCAGTTAAGTATGCCAGTGAGGTGGGCAATGATAGATGGCTCCCAAGAGCTAATTTTCGATCAAATAGGTATACAACAAGCTGGAGTGAATTATTAATAATTTAAGGCTCAAAGGTCATTTTTTTTTACTGAAATTGCATAAATATGCTCATTGTCTATAATGAATCCTTTTTTTGCTGAATAATGTTGAGGAATGAAACAACTTGCAATTATTGATGATGATCCAGAAATTCTTAAATTATTAGATCAATATTTAATAAAAAATGGATTTAAAGTTGAAGCTTTTTCTGATGGAGAATCTTTCTTAGCAAGTGATGAATCAAAATTTAGTTTAGTGGTTTTAGATCTTGGTCTGCCCGGGATTGATGGCCTTGAAGTTTGCAGAAGATTGAGGCAAAAGTCTAACGTTCCAATTATTATGCTTACTGCCGCTAGTGATGATTTAGATCGCATATTAGGTTTAGAGTTAGGCTCTGATGACTATATGGGTAAACCCTTTAACCCAAGAGAACTTTTAGCAAGAATTAAGGCTCTCTTGAGACGCTCGGAAGTAAAGGAAGAAGATGTAGATAACCATATAGTAATGAATTTTGCTGCAAGAAGTGCATTTGTTGATGGTAAGCAGCTTGATTTAACTGGAACAGAGTTTGACCTACTTTGTGTTTTTCATAAACAGATAGGTGAGGTCTTAAGTAGAGATGAAATAGGCGAACTTCTTCATGGCAGGAAGATAGATCCATTGGACCGATCAATCGACACAATTGTAAGTAGGCTGCGTCATAAACTTAGCAATCACTTTGATGGTGAAATCATTCAAAGCGTAAGAGGCAAGGGGTATGTTCTCCTTTTAAAAAGTTGAATATAAAAGCCTCTACCTTAAGCTCTTTAATGCCTAAAACTGTTGTAGCCAGGATGACTTCTGTCCTATTTATTGGAATACTTGTAGCACAGGTTCTAGGAACATGGCTTTGGGTTGAACAGCTAAAGTCATCAGAAAAAGAAAAAATGACTGAAGTTTCTCAAAATTTAGGCTCACAAATTGCTCAAGCAGTTGGTTTTTTTGAAAAACTTCCAAACCAATACCGACAACAAACCTTGACTCAACTAAGACAAAATGGCGGCACATTTTTAGATTTTGGCGCTGAATTTTTTGTCTCTGTTAATAAGGATTATGTCCAATCTAATTCAATTGCAAGTTCTGAATTTTCAGAGCTAGTTCGTAGCAACTTGGAAAAAACTTTGTATTCTCAAATTGGTCAAGTTGAGGATTTGAATATTAGATTTGTAAGCTTTAGCAATACTAAAATTACAACGCCTAATGGGCCTGGTGAAGGTCTTACCAATAATCAATTAATAGTCTCTCTTGCACCAATATGGAAAAGCTTAGGCCTTATTGCTCCGAGGGAAGAGAGTCCCATTGCCATAATTCAATTTAGGTTAAAACAGCAAAATGAGTGGATGTATTTGGCAACAATAATTCCACAAGGAGAGTTATTGCTCAGTTTTGACTGGATCAATGGTGAGCGTATTTTTACCTCTGCAGCAGTTTCGGTTACGATGCTTTTAATCACCTTCTTATTTGTTCGTTGGCTGGTATACCCCCTTCAATTATTGGCCCATCAAGCAGATTTATTAGGTAAAGGGCGATTTCCTAGACAGCTTGATGAAACTGGCTCTAAAGAAATGGTGGCTACTATCCGCGCCTTTAACTCTATGGCTAAGCGGATTCAAAAGTTTATTGCTGACAGAGAGCGATCATTTGCAGCAATCTCTCATGACTTAAAAACACCTTTAACTAGAGCACGCCTTAGAGTAGAAAGCATTGAAGATGGATCAATAAAAGAAGATTTAATTGGAGACTTAGACTACCTTGAAACCATGGTGAAAGGAAGCCTTCAAATTATGACTGATGGTGCTGAACATGAAAATACTAGTAAAGTTAACATTACAAATATGCTAACTGCAATCTTAAAAAAAGAAGAAATCCTTGGCTTGCCTATTAAGATGAATATTAAAGAAAACATTGTCATGAAAGGAAGAGCTTTAGCTATTGAGCGCTTATTCTCAAATTTAATTAATAATGCACTTAGTTATGGCAAAGGAGTTGAGGTTACCGGTCAAAAAAAGAAAACAGGTATCTTTATTCAGATTAAAGATAGAGGGCCAGGCTTGAGTGATAAAGATAAAGAAAATGTCTTTAAGCCATATTACCGCTTAGAGCATAAACTAAATGATGAACATTCTGGCTTAGGGATGGGTATTGCTCGTAATATTGCAAATATCCATGGCGGCGAACTTGAACTTAAAGATCGAACTGGTGGTGGACTAATTGTCGAAATTTACTTTCCTAATTTATGAATTTAATAAGTAATCCAATATTTAAAGATAAAGAATTTTTAATTAGTCATATTAAATCGATTATGAGGTTTTATCACCCTCATTGTATCGATAATGAAAATGGTGGTTTTTTTCAGCACTTTCGTGATGATGGAAGTGTTTATGATTTTGATACAAGACACTTGGTCAGCAGCACCCGTTTTATATTTAATTATTCAATGGCTTCAATTGAGCTTGATAATGATGAATATAAAGACGTGATAAGGCATGGAATTGAATATTTAAGACAGTTTCATTTAAATACAAAAACTGGAAGTTATGCTTGGATTCTAGAGGGAAAAGACGTTCAAGATTCTACTAATTATTGTTATGGTTTCGCATTTGTGTTGCTCGCATATTCAACTGCACTTAGGGCGGGTATTTTAGAGGCCAAAGACTTCATTGATGAAACTTTTGATGTAATGGAAAAACATTTTTGGTCAAAAGAGCATGAACTTTATTCTGATGAAATTTCTGCTGATTGGCAAGTAGTTTCTAGTTATCGTGGGCAAAACGCAAATATGCATTCCTGTGAAGCCCTTATTATGGCTTTTGAAGCGACAGGTAGTCAAAAATATTTAGATCGAGCGCTTATCATTGCAAAAAATATATGTATTAGGCAAGCTAGTCTCGCAGAAGGCTTAATTTGGGAACATTACGATAGTAACTGGGAAATTAACTGGGTTTATAATAAAGATCGTCCTGATGATCTATTTCGTCCTTGGGGCTTCCAAGTTGGTCATCTTACCGAGTGGGCAAAATTATTGTTAATTCTTGAGAGGCATATTAAAGAGGATTGGTTGCTTCCTAGAGCAATAGAATTGTTTGATGACGCAATTGAGATGGGTTGGGATGCAGAGTCAGAAGGTTTATTTTATGGGTTTTCACCAAATGGAGATATTTGTGATAAAGATAAATATTTTTGGGTTCAAGCAGAGTCTATAGCTGCAGCTGCAGTATTAGCTAATCGAACAGGCGATGATTATTATTGGGAGTGGTATGATCGAATCTGGAGTTACAGCTGGAAACATATGATTGATCATAAATATGGCGCGTGGTTTCGCATTTTAGATTCAAATAATAATAAATATGATAACCTTAAAAGTCCAGCCGGAAAAACGGATTATCACACAATGGGCGCTTGCTATGAAATTTTAAAAATAATCTAAGAAACCTTGTTTAAAATACTTAATTAATTTATTAAGATTTATATATTTATGACACCTGAAAATATAATTGAGCAATGGGCAGACTTTTTTAATAATGCTGATATGAAAGGTATTTTGAACTTATATCATGATAATGCAACTCTTTTACCGACCTTTCTACCAAAACTTTTAGCAAGTAATAATGAGATTAAAGGTTATTTTGAAGTTGCTTTTAATGGAGGTGCTTCTGTAGAGATTAATGTTGAAGATGCTATATCCAAGGAGTTACCTGGAAATATTTTTTTAATGACGGGTAGCTATGTTTTTTGTTTAGGCAGTAAAGCAGACAAAAAATATTTATCTTGGTACAGTTTTTTAATTGATCTGTCAGATGATTCACCAATTAAACATCATCACTCCTCTAGAGTGCCATTTGAGTTCGACCTAAGTCAGACAACTGATCAATAGAGAACCTTCCTTTAAAGTCTACTTCGTAGTCTTCGGAAGCAAAATCAGGAGGACTTTTGCCAAGCAAAAAGTTTTCAGTTTGTCGCTTTGTGTAGTCTAAATTTTTAGCGCATTTTGGCGAAGCTCCTATAAACATTACATTTGAGTAATCTTTTCCTGTGTGCTTATCAGCCACTGAGTGAGTCAAATCAGGGTGCCACCAGACTGTATCTCCAGGATTTACCTCCTGAATTGTTACCAAGCCAGATAATAGGTCTTTGTGATAATCGGGTGATATTAAGAGCGGTCTTCCTGGCGTGGCATCACAAAGATTATCAGCAGGGATGTCATCCTGCAAGGCGCGCAATAAAAGGTACCCCATACTGTTAGCAATTGGAATAAGAGACAGAGTTCCATCAGATGGCCCTTGTGAAGTAAGCGCAGTCCACCCTTGAAATGTTCTAAACATTGAACAAACTGCAGGAGATTTGTATTCCTTTGTGTGAGTTCTAAATGCTGCATTCCAGGGGTCATAAGAATCTAGTTCGCCATTAAATACAGAGTGGTATACTTTTTGAAATGCTGGATCAGTCCAGCGTTCAAATGAGCCGCCATCAATATGGGGAGATAATCCTAAGGTTTCATCGCCAGGCTCGCGTCGACGAATTCTATCCGCATACATATAATCGTTATTTGGATCAAACTCATCTCCATTTGGGCTCGAGACATCCCACATTGAGTTTAGGAATTTTTTAGTAATTGCCATTGATTGCGATTGTCTTGCAAGCATCTGAGGCCTTGACCAATAAAGTCCAAAGATTTGTGGCGCTCCTGACTTTAATTGTGAAAAATAATTATCCATACCTTGTCTATCAATTGACTTAGTAAAGTAATCATTAGATGTAATATATTCACCTATTTCATCGTTCCATTCACTTGCCTGCAGCTTATCAAAAACATTACGAATAATTACAGATCCTCTTTGTTTTAAGTTTGTAATATCAGAGCTTGAAATATTTCCATTAACAATCGACTGAAAATCAATTTCTGGAATTACTGGAATTTCTTTGTGCTGTAGCTCAAGAATAATATCAACTTCTTTTTTAATATTTGATTGGGCGATATTGAAACTTTTTTTGACATTATATTGTTCTATTAGAAGTTTTTTACTAGTAATTATTGACTGCTTAATTTGTTCCATCATGATATTACATATTAAATATTTGTAACAGTATATCTATATATTTTATTAAATTTTTGATTTAATTATTTCTCTTTGTAACAAAGTATTACAAATTGTATCAAACGATTGACACTCAAAAAAAGGATAACTATAGTGAGTTTCTAGTTCTAGATATTTAACAAAAAGTTATTTAGAATCTATGGTCTATTTTTTGTGTTAATTCAACACTCTAAATATTTTTTTTTGTAATAAGGAGAAACAAAAATGGTAAACAAATACTTTGTAAAAAGTGTAGCAGCCAGCTTAGTTCTTTCATTTAGTGCATCTCAGGCTTTTGCTGACGACGTAGAAGTTCTACATTGGTGGACTTCTGGTGGTGAAGCTGCAGCTGTTGGTGTATTAAAAGATGATCTAGCAGGTAAAGGAATTGGCTGGAAAGATATGCCTATAGCTGGTGGTGGTGGTGATGCTGCTATGACTACGCTTAAGGCTCGTGTTACAGCTGGTAACGCGCCAACTGCAGTTCAAATGCTTGGATATGCTATTCAAGATTGGGGTGATCAAGGCAAACTAGCTAACTTAAATGACCTAGCTGCTTCTGAAGGTTGGGATTCGGTTGTTCCATCAGCACTTCAAGCTTTTTCTAAGCACAATGGTGACTGGGTAGCAGCTCCTGTAAATGTTCACTCTACTAACTGGGTATGGATCAGCAAGTCTGCTCTTGACGCAACTGGTGGAAACGCTCCAACTACATGGGAAGAGTTAGTTTCTGTTCTTGATGCTATGAAAGCAAACGGAATTACTCCATTAGCACACGGTGGCCAAGCATGGCAAGATGCAACTATCTTTGATGGTGTTGCGCTAAGTCTAGGAAACGGTTTCTACAAGTCAGCTTTGATTGATTTAAATGAAGACGCTCTTGGTGGTCCATTAATGGTGGAAGCATTCAACAGAATGGCAACTCTTCGTTCATATGTTGATGACAACTTTTCAGGTCGTGATTGGAACCTAGCTTCGGCTATGGTAATCAATGGCGAAGCTGGTATGCAAATGATGGGTGACTGGGCTAAAGGTGAATTCCTTAAAGCGGGTCAAAAGCCAGGTTCTGACTTTGTATGTGTTCGCTTCCCAGGAACTCAAGGTTCTGTAACTTTCAACTCTGATCAGTTCGCTATGTTCAGTGGCGCTGGAAGTTCAGCTGCACAAGAAGCTATGGCTTCTTCTGTAATGAACCCTGTTTTCCAATCAGCATTTAACGTTGTTAAGGGTTCAGTACCTGCACGTACTGACGTACCTGACATGATGTTTGATCATTGTGGAAAGAAAGGTATGGCAGATCTAGCAGCAGCTAACGCAGCTGGAAGCTTGTTTGGTTCAATGGCGCACGGTCACACTGTCCGTCCTGCGATCCAATCAGCAATTGTTGATGTTGTTTCAGCTCATTTTAATGGTGAGTTTTCAGCTGAAGAGGCTGCAGAAGAAATGGTTGCAGCAGTTGCAGCAGCAAGATAAATTAAATATCATCTAAACTTGCTTTAGATTTTTATTAAATTTGTTTATTTATAGTTGGCGAATTTATAGTTCGCCAACTATTTTTTTGATTAGAATTGTATTAAATGAAAAATTATCTCCAACTTTTACTACCTAAAATTGTTTTAGCACCAAGTTTTTTCCTTATTCTTGTTTTTGTGTATGGATTTATTATATACACGGGATATTTGTCGCTTACAGATTCGCGTATGCTGCCAACTTACGAGTACATGGGTTGGGGCAACTATACTAAACTTTTTGGACTAAGGCATTGGAAAATTGCAGTAAACAATCTGGCAATTTTTGGAATTTTATATATATTAATCTGTACAGTGCTTGGTCTTTTCTTAGCCATCTTATTAGATCAAAAAATTAGAGCAGAAGGCCTGCTCCGACCTATTTTTCTTTACCCAATGGCGTTATCTTTTATTGTTACTGGAACTGCATGGAAGTGGTTTTTAGACCCTGGAATAGGTCTTGAGCATATTATGCATCAGTGGGGGTGGGAGAGTTTTGAATTCGACTGGATTAAAAATCGAACCTTTGCAATTTATACAGTAGTTATTGCTGCAGTATGGCAAAGCTCAGGATTTGTTATGGCGATGTTTCTTGCTGGATTAAGAGGCATTGATGGAGAGATAATGAAGGCCGCTCAAATTGATGGAGCGTCCGGTTTTCGTATGTATAGACGTATAATTATTCCCTTGCTCCGACCAGCATTTTTATCAGCTTTTGTAATACTCGCGCATTTATCTATTAAAGCATACGATTTGGTTATTGCTTTAACAAATGGTGGCCCTGGAAGAGCGACTGAGGTACCAGCAACATTTATGTACTCTTACACCTTTTCTAGGAATCAGATGGGTATTGGAGCGACCTCTGCAATGATTATGCTTCTTATGATTTTTTCTATCATTATTCCTTATCTATATAGTGAGCTAAGAAGTGAGAAGTCATCGTGACCTTAAATCATTCTAAAAGTAAAAAGGACAGTATCAAAGTCTCTCGAATATTTATTTATCTAATATTGATAATATTTGCAATTTATTATTTGCTCCCCTTGTATGTAATGCTTACAAACTCCTTGAAGCCACTAGAGGAAATTCGCTCTGGAGGAATGCTTAATCTTCCTGAAGTATGGACCCTAGATCCATGGCGATCAGCCTGGTCAACTGCCCAAATTGGTGTTGACCCTAGTGGGCTTAAGCCTTATTTTTGGAATTCAATTTCTATGGTTATACCAGCAGTAATGTTAACTGCAATACTGGGCGCCATGAATGGCTATGTTTTGACTAAATGGCAATTTAAAGGTCATGGAATTGTCTTTGGGTTGCTTTTGTTATCGTGCTTTATCCCATTTCAAATTGTGTTAATCCCGATGGCAAAAATGTTGGGTATTTTAGGAATGGCGGGAACAACGTCAGGATTGGTATTTGTTCACTTGGTTTATGGGCTAGGTTTTACAACTTTATTTTTTAGAAATTATTATGCAGCATTCCCTACTGAAATAATAAAGGCTGCACAAATCGATGGGGCTGGATTCTTTAGAATTTTTTGGCGTGTTTTACTTCCAAGTTCAGGTCCAATTATAGTAGTGACTGTGATTTGGCAGTTTACCAACATTTGGAATGATTTTTTATTTGGCGCTTCTTTTGCAGACTTTGACTCAATACCAATGACTGTAGCTCTAAATAACCTTGTTAATTCTTCTCAAGGGGTTAAAGAATACAACGTGCATTTTGCAGGGGCAATTCTAGCTGCTCTTCCAACATTAGTAGTTTATATCGTCTCTGGGCGATATTTTGTTAGAGGTCTGATGGCAGGAGCTGTCAAAGGTTAATTTATTCGTTTATTTATAATTATCAGCTAAAGGTTAGAAATATGGCAACAGTAAAAATTACTAATTTACATAAAAGTTATGGTTCAGTAGAGGTATTAAAGGGGATAAACCTTTTTATTGAAGATGGAGGTTTTTTGGTTTTAGTCGGTCCTTCAGGTTGCGGCAAATCAACCCTCCTTAATACTATTGCTGGCCTAGAAGAGATAACAAGTGGTGAAATTGAGATTGGAGAGAATTCTGTTGCTGGACTTCATCCCTCAAAGCGTAATATTGCTATGGTTTTTCAATCTTATGCCTTATATCCAAATATGACTGTTTCGCAGAACATTAGTTTTGGAATGGAAATGAAGGGCGTAAAAAAACCTGAAAGGGAGCAAGCAGTAAATAAAGTTGCTGAAACACTTCAAATTAGTGAATTACTTAATCGTAAGCCAGGTCAATTATCTGGAGGCCAGAGACAGCGCGTTGCAATGGGCCGCGCTATTGTTCGTGAGCCTGAGGTTTTTTTATTTGATGAGCCACTTTCAAACCTCGATGCTAAGCTTCGGATTGATATGAGAACAGAAATTAAACGTCTTCATAAAAGACTCGGTTCGACAATTATTTATGTTACTCATGATCAAATTGAGGCAATGACTTTGGCTACAAAAATTGCTGTTTTAAAAGATGGATGTATTCAACAATTTGATACGCCATATGAAATATACAATAACCCAAATAATATGTTTGTTGCAAATTTTATGGGCGCTCCTGCAATGAATTTGATAGAAGGAAGAATTGCTAAAAATAAAAAAAATATAGAATTTGAAATGAAAAATAGTAAAGGTGAAACTATTTGTTTGCCAATTCATGGAATAAACGATATTGAGCAATATATTGATAAAACTGTTATTTGTGGTATTCGACCAGAATCAATAAATGACCTTGATCCATCCTTGAATAAGAGTTCAGTAGAAAGAGAGGTAGTTGTGGATGTTGTTGAGCCAGCAGGCTCAGATACTTTTGCTGTGGTTGAGCTTGGTGAAAAACAAATAGTTGCAAGGCTGAATGGAAACTCTAAAGTTTTAGGCGGTGAGAAAGTTAAATTAACTTTTGATTTATCTCAAACTGTTTTCTTTGATAGTGAAACTGAAGATCGAATTAGATAAAATTATGTATCAAAAACTCTCAAAATCTGGCACTGATATCCCATCTTTAGGTTTGGGAACTTGGGACCTTAAGCAAAGTGAATGCTCAAGAGTTGTCTCAGAGGCATTGGATTTAGGTTATCGTCATATTGACGCTGCAGCAATGTATGAAAATGAATCTGAAGTGGGTGCTGGAATCATTGACTCGAGAGTTGATAGAGCTGAGTTGTTTTTAGCAACAAAAATTAATACTCTGGGTTGGACTCCTTCAGGAGGGCAAGGACCTCAACTAAAAAATAAAAATATTATTAAATCACTTGAAAAGAGCCTTAAAGATTTAAAGACTGATTATGTTGATTTACTACTAATACATTGGCCAAAATTTGAAACAAATTTAGGAGACATGCTTGAAATAATGTATGAAATTAAAGCGAGTCAAAAAGCAACAGAAATCGGTGTTGCAAATTTCAATTCCAATTTATTAAATGAATGTGTAAATCTTGGTTTTAATGATCTCTTTTGCAATCAGGTGGAGTATCACCCATTTCTCTCGCAATCTAAGCTTCTTGATTCAATGAAGAATTTAGATATTATTCCAGTTGCTTATTGCCCAATATGCCGTGGTGATGTTGCCAAAGATGATGTAATTATTAATTTATCAGAAAAATATAGCAAGACTCCTGCACAAATTGCATTAAGGTGGGTTGTTCAGCAAAATGCAGTTGCAATCCCAAAGACTTCAAACCTAGAGAGATTAAAAGAGAATAGCAACATTTATGACTTTAATCTTGATGAAGGTGATATGGAGCAAATTTTTGGTTTGCAAAGGAACCAAAGACTGGTACCAAATCTTGAATCTAACGAGTCACTGTATCCTTGGGACTAGATTATTATGAGTGAGAATTTGTCAGATATTGGTCTAATTGGTTTGGGCGTTATGGGCTCAAGTTTAGCTTTAAACATTGAGAGAAATGGTTATAGAATCTCTGTGCACAATCGCACAACTCCACAAATAGATAATTTAATCAACAATAGATCAAAGAGTAATAATATTATTGGTTTCGCTAATCTTGAGGAGTTTGTAAGTTCAATTAAAAAGCCTCGTAAAATTATGCTAATGGTTGTTGCAGGCCCAGTTGTTGATGATTACATTAATAAACTTATGCCTCTTATCGACAAAGGCGATATTATTATTGATGGTGGTAACTCTCATTACCCCGACACTATCAGAAGAACTAAAGAGCTAGAAGACAAGGGCTTTCAGTTTATTGGTGCCGGCGTCTCTGGAGGTGAAGAGGGTGCTCTAAAGGGTCCTTCAATCATGCCAGGAGGCTCAGTATCCGCTTGGCCTGAAGTAAGAGGTATATTTCAAGCAATATCAGCCAAGGTTGAGGGTAACGAGCCTTGTTGTGACTGGATAGGTGAAGATGGCTCTGGCCACTTTGTAAAAATGGTCCATAACGGCATTGAGTATGGTGACATGCAGCTTATTTGTGAAGCTTATCAAATCATGAAAGATGTCTTGGATATGTCGAACGATGAAATGCATCAAGTATTCAAAAAGTGGAATGAGGGTGAACTTAGTAGTTATCTAATCGAAATCACTGCAGACATAGTTAAATTTAAAGATAAGGACGGGACTTATCTTGTTGATAATATTTTAGATGCGGCAGGTCAAAAAGGAACCGGTAAGTGGACTGCAACGGTTGCCCTTGAGCTTGGCACGCCTCTTACGCTAATTGGAGAGGCGGTATTTTCAAGATACCTTTCATCTATAAAACAAGAGCGCATCCAGGCATCAAAGTTGTTAAGTGGCCCAAGCCTTGTTTTTAAAGGTAACAAGGAGCAAGTTCTCAATGATATTCATGATGCACTATATGCTTCAAAGATTGTTTCTTATGCCCAAGGATATGCCTTACTAACAAAGGCAGCTAAAGAATTTAATTGGAATCTTAATTACGGCGGTATTGCTCTTATGTGGCGCGGTGGCTGCATCATTCGCTCGGCCTTTTTAACTAAAATAAAAGATGCGTATGACGCTAATTCTGAGCTGCAAAACTTATTATTAGATCCTTTTTTTAAAAATAAAATTAATAAATCTCAAGATGGTTGGCGCCGAGTTTGCTCATTAGCAATTAGTCATGGCGTGCCAATACCTGCAATGACCTCCTCTCTGTCATATTTTGATGGTTACAGGACTGAGAGATTGCCAGCTAACCTACTTCAAGCTCAGCGCGATTATTTTGGTGCTCACACCTATGAGCGACTAGATACAAAAAAAGGTGAATTTTTTCATACTGAGTGGATCAAGGGTAATTAATTATGAAGCCTGAAGCTGCTATAAAAATTAAAAGCTTTGTGCTTTTTGGGGCCCTAGGGGACTTATCTATTCGTAAGTTAATACCTGCCTGGTATTATCTAGAGCGTGACCATATGCTTGATGATGGTTTACAGATTTTAGGTGTTGGAAGGCAAGAGCTAACGAAGTCTCAGTTCAAAGAAAAAGTAAACGATGCTCTGAGCACTAATGTATCAGATGAGTACTTAGACGATGATATTATTTCTAAGCTTTTGAATCACTTTGATTACTGTTGCTGTGATCTTCAGAATCCTAATAGTTACAAAGTGCTAAGCTTAAATCTTAAGGAGTGGAGTAAGCCAGTCGCTTACTATTTAGCAATCTCCCCAAAGCTTTTTGAAAACGTTTTTAATGGCCTAAATAGCGAACAAATAATAACCAGTTCATGCAGAATTGTAGTTGAGAAACCTATTGGGTATGATCTTGAGTCTTCTAAGGACATTAATGCCAAACTTTTAAAGCACTTTAATGAGTCTCAAATTTATCGAATTGATCACTATCTAGGAAAAGAAACAGTGCAAAACCTTATCACTCTTCGGTTTGCAAATTCATTGTTTTCAAGTCAATGGAACAGTAAGAGTATTGATTATATTGAGATAACTGCCGCAGAATCTGTTGGTATTGAGGACCGTTGGGGGTATTTTGATGGAATGGGACAACTAAGGGATATGGTGCAAAGCCATCTTCTTCAGTTACTATGCCTAATAACAATGGAGCCACCCAACCGCCTTAATGATCAGAGCATTCGCTCAGAGAAGGTTAAGGTTCTTGAAGCTTTAAAGCCAATTGATGAGGAAGGGATTGAGTCGAATTTTGTTTCTGCGCAATATACCAATGGTAAAAATAAACTTGCCTATATTGAAGAAGAAGGTGCAGACGTAACAAGTGATACTGAGACTTTTGTAAGTATTAAAGCAGAAATACAGAACTGGCGCTGGAAAGGGGTTCCTTTCTACTTAAGAACTGGCAAAAGAATGGTCAGTAAAATGACGCAAATTGTTATTCATTTTAAATCTGATGGGCACTATATCTTTGATCAAGACAGTGAAAGTTTAAAAGGTAACACTTTGATTATCAGTTTGCATCCTTCTGAAAGTATCTCTTTGCAGGTTTTTACTAAGCCCCACGGCGTTGACAAGCACTCAACTTTAAGATCTGACCCTATGAGCCTAGATTTTATAAAAACTCAAAAATTACTCAATATTCCAAGCGGTTATCAAAGCCTCTTGATGGATATTCTCAATGGTAATCAGAGTTTATTTCTCTGTAAGGAAGAGGTTGAGCTTGCCTGGCAGTGGTGTGATAATGCTTTAGAAGCACACAAAAAATCAAATCAAGAGCTGTATTTCTATCCTGCGGGAACTAATGGACCCAAGGAGAGTGAGCAACTTATTCAGAGCAATGGACATGAATGGCATGAGGAGTAGTAAAACTTATTATTTACCCGATTGTGTTGACTTTTATAGTACAAATAATAGTGAATCATTGGCGTTAGACTTATGTCAAAGTATTGGAGAAATTCTTACTGAAGCAATCAAAAAAAGAGGTCGTGCAAGTATCGCTGTTTCTGGAGGAAGTACGCCTATTCCACTTTTTAAAGAGTTTTCGCTTTTAAATATTGATTGGAAAAAAGTAGATTTAACATTAGTTGATGATCGATGGGTTGACCCTAAGAATGCTGACAGCAACGAATTGCTTGTGAGAAAGCATTTTATAAAAAATAAAGCATCCAAGGTCAATTTTATTCCGTTAAAAAATGACGCTAAAACAGCTAAAGATGGTCAAAAAAATAGTGAAGAAATGTTAAAAAATATCACGCTTCCTTTTGACGTTATTGTTTTAGGTATGGGCTCTGATGGACATACTGCATCTCTTTTTCCTTGCTCAGATGAGCTTTCTGAGGCGATGAATCTAAATAATTTAAACTGCTTGATTTCGACTTCTCCAAAAACTGCACCTTATGAGCGCTTAAGCCTTACTGCAAGGGTGATTATTGATGCTAAAAATGTTTTTCTGCATCTGAATGGATCTAGCAAGCTCCAAACACTAGAAAGCGCAATGGAGTATAAAGACTCAAGCAAAATGCCAATCTATACTTTTTTAGAAAATGGACTTAGCATCTACTGGAGTCCTTAAATAATTTTATTTTAAGTTGTCTGCCATAATGCACTTTATTTTTTGAAAAAGCAATGGATAATAATGTGCTTTATAATTAAATATAAAATTCACTAATGAAAATTAATAATATTGATGGCGAAGTTGTTAAAGATAATGAAACTTATATTCTTAAGGATAACACCTCACTAAATAACTTTGTAATAAGCTCAACAACGCTTCATGTTGGTAAATCAACAAAAGGCCACAGTCATGCTGGCAAAGAGGAGGTTTACATGATTATGACTGGAAATGGAAAAATGGATCTTGATGATAAGACTATACTAATCGAGGGTGGCGATATGGTTCTGATTGAGGATGGCGTTTTTCATCGGGTTCATAATTTGGGCGAGGTTGATTTGTATATGGTTTGCATATTTGATGGAGATCGAGAAAATGTTTACAAAACCTAACTATTGCTGGAGACTGTAACCATCAGCAAGCAGTCTTATAATTTGGTTGGTGATATAGGCGCAACTAATGCAAGGTTTGCTCTTGTGGCTCCTGGCTCGTCAGACATCGAAAACATCCAGAGCCTTAAATGTGAAGATTTTGATAACATTCAGAGCGCAATCAGTTTTTACATATCTTCGTTTTTAGAGCTTGACATTGTTTCAGCATGCTTTGCTACGGCTGGTACGGTTCATTTAGATGTTTTTAAGCTTGCTAATAACCACTGGACTATAAACAAGTCAGATGTCGCTAAAACTTTAAATGGAGTGACCATCAAATGGATTAATGATTTTACAGCCCAAGCATTTGCAACCACAACTCTTACTGATAGCGAAGTTATTACTTTAAATAAAGGTATTGTTGAACCAGAAAAATTAAGGTTGGTTATAGGCCCAGGAACTGGGCTAGGGGTTTGTGGGTTAATCATGTCTCCTTCAGGCTGGCTTCCAATTGCAGGTGAAGGCGGTCACTCGGATTTTGCACCAAACACTAGTATTGAATATGAAATATTAACGCTACTCGCTAAAAAGTTTGGCCATGTTGCCGTAGAGAGGATTCTATCTGGCCCTGGAATTATGAATCTATATGAGGCGCTTTGCCAAATCAATGGTAAAGACAGAATATATACAACACCCTCTGAGATAACTGCCGCTGCAGTTAATGCTGGAGCTGACCCAATTGCTGATGAAACAATTCAAATGTTTTGTAAAATTTTTGGCTCAGTCGCGGGGAGTATGGCCTTAACAGTTGGCGCTTTAGGCGGCGTTTATATTACAAGCGATCTGGTTAGAAATTTTTTAGATCTATTTATTGAAAGTGACTTCCAAAAAAGCTTTGAGAGTAAAGGAAGACTCCAGCCAGTTCTTGAAGATATTCCGGTGTACCTGTCTAAAAAGAAAAACATGGGCCTCATCGGCACCGTTTACGAAATCAATAACTACTGGATGCAAAAAGGCTTTAAAGTCTAAGATTTATATTGCTGCCTTGGCGCATAAAAAAAATCAAGCTTATTTAATATCTAGAGCAGTCTTCATTAGAATTTCAGCAATTTCATCTCTTGATCCAAAGTAATCTGCCACGTTAATTTCTAGACCTGGACTACCCTCAGAGGCCTCAGTAATCTCATTAGGTATATCTCTTGTGATGTGAACCCCGGCAGATAGGAAATAAGGCAATATTGTAACTTTAGTTGCGCCTACTTCAGTGCACTCTTTAATTGCTTCTGGAATAGAGGGTGATGCGAACTCCAAAAAGGCTGGCATTACTTTATCAAATTCTTTCGGTTCTAATGTCGAAATTTTTTCTGATAAAGATTCAATCTCAATGTTTGATTCTTCTCTTCTGCTGCCGTGAGCAACTAGTAATAATATATGCATATTTTTTATATAATAATGAAAGTCGTAATATGTAAATAACCACAATAGATATAGATAACATGTTTTACAGTGAAAGGCACTTTATAGGGTATCTTATCACCTTGAAAAAATAAATTTGAGAGACTAAATTGTACCAATGTACTTCAATACACGAATCTGCAAGTGAGGCAAAAATTGGGATTCTTTTGTCTAATTTGGGAACTCCTGATGCACCTACGAAGAAGGCAGTTAAGCCTTATTTACGGCAGTTTTTATCAGATACAAGGGTTATTGAGCCTCCTCCTCCTCGCTGGATTTGGAAAATTATATTAAATGGGGTAATTCTTAACTTAAGACCAAGAAAATCAGCGAAGGCCTATCGAACTGTTTGGGATACGCATGGAAAAGGGTCACCGCTTCTATCAATTGCAAAAAAACAAAAAAATGCAATAGCGATAGAGCTTGAGAAGCTTGCGCCTGGTAAGTTTGCTGTGTCTTTAGGTATGAGCTATGGAAATCCATCAATGGGATCTGCACTAAACGAGCTTGAGGCTCAGGGATGTAATAATATTATCATCTTACCTTTATATCCTCAATATGCTGGGGCATCAACTGGTTCAGTTTTTGATGCGGCTGCTAGAGAGCTGATGAACTGGAGAAATGTTCCTGACTTAAGGTTTATTAGTAGCTACAGTAAAGAACATTTATATATTGAAGCTTTAGCCAATAGTGTTAAAGAATATCAAGCAGTTCATGGTAAGCCCGATCTCCTTTTAATGTCATACCATGGAATACCCAAGCGCTACTTTGATAAGGGGGATAACTACCCATGTCAGTGCTGCAAAACTACGTTTCTTTTGGCTTCTAAGTTAAATTTAAAGCCTAATGAGTACACTATGACATTCCAATCTAGACTAGGGGCTGGCGAATGGATGAAGGAATATACTGATAAAACATTAAAGGCACTTCCAGCCAAAGGCGTGAAAAATGTTCAAGTTATCTGCCCTGGTTTTTCTGCAGATTGTCTTGAGACGATTGAAGAGATTAGTGAAGAAAATCATGATTACTTTATGGAGTCAGGCGGTGAAAAATTTGGCTATATTCCAGCGCTTAATGACAGAAAAGACCACATTGAATTCCTAACACAACTTCTACTAAAAAATGCAGTAGGGTGGATGTAATAAGATGAAGATTGTCATCTTTGGTGGTTCGGGATTAATTGGTAATGCGCTTGCAAAAAATCTTTCAGCTAGTCATGAAGTTCAGTGCTTAAATAGAAGTGCTTTCAAATCTATAGATACTTTGTCATTGTCATTAAAAGATAGTGATCTTGTTATTCAACTGTCTGGATCGACTATTGCAAAGCGATGGACTAAGAAGCATCTAAAAGAGGTATGGCAGAGTAGAGTCGATACGACTCAAATGCTCTCAAAAGCGATAAGTATGATGACAACCAAGCCAAGGGTAATGTGCGCTTCAGGGGTTAGTTTTTATCCTGAGTCAGATTGCAGTAACCCTCATTCTGAGAATGGTTTAAGAGGTGAGGGTTATCTTACTGAGCTTTCTGTGGCATGGGAGAGCGCTGCAAAGTCAATCTCAGAAGACACCATAATTTTAAGATTTGGAGTTGTTCTTTCTAGAAGTGGAGGCGCTTTTATGAAGCTTTACTGGCCTTATTTTTTTGGATTAGGCGGTCCAATTGCAAGTGGAAACCAGTGTTTTTCTTGGATTCATATAAAGGACCTTGTAAGAGCTGTTAATTTTATTTTAAATAATCCAAAAGCTAAGGGTGTCTATAACATTACTGCGCCAGAGCCTATTCCTCAAAAGGTATTGGGTAAGGCTCTTGCTAGTGCTTTAAAAAGACCATTTTTAGTGCCGCTTTGGGAATGGCAGTTAAAACTACTTTTTGGAAGTGGCTCACAAATATTGACAGAGAGTATATCTGTTATCCCAAAAAAAATACTTGAGGAAGGCTTCATTTTTGATTATCCAGATATTAAGAGTGCAATGGATGATCTTACTTAGTAAGATTTTTTAATGCTTTGGCCTGAAGTTTCTTTGGTATATGATAAAATATAATATTGAGATTCACCCTGTAACAAAGAATTACTTTTAGACTTTCCATCTTGGAGGGTCTTTTTTTTGTATTCAATTTTGGAGAAGATATGAAAGTAACTAAAGATAAAGTCGTTTCAATGCATTACACCCTTAAGAATGATGCGGGAGAAGTTATTGATTCGTCTGAAGGCAAAGAAACTATGGACTTTTTACAGGGTCATGGAAACATAATTCCAGGATTAGAGACAGCTTTAGAGGGCTCTAAGAAAGGCGATAAGGTTGAGGTTTCTATTGAGCCTGAAGAGGGTTATGGCATTAAAATGGATGATGCAATTCAAGAAATTCCAAGAACTGCTCTACAAGGAATTGATGAGGTAACTATTGGGATGCAGCTCCAATCTCAAGACCAAGATGGAAACCCTTTTGTTGTGACTGTTATTAAGCTTGATGACGAAAAGATTACTGTTGATGCAAACCATCCTTTGGCTGGAGAAACTCTTCACTTCTCAGTCTCTATTGAAGACGTTAGGAATGCATTGGAAGAGGAGGTTTCTCATGGACATGCTCACTCTGCTGGCGGACACTCCCACTAAATAACTATGACTCTTGGCGGACTAAAGTGATTAATAAGATTGCTTGTCCGCTTTGTAAGACAACTAATAGCTCTAAATTTTATAAAGAGAAGTTTCGCGAATATTTACGCTGTTTAAGTTGTGATTTTGTTTTTGTTTCAAAAATGTATCATCTCTCAGATGCTGAGGAGAAATCAAGATACGATACCCATAATAATGATCCTAATGATCATCGCTATCGCCACTTCTTATCCCAACTATTAGTGCCTCTTTTAGAAAGGATCCAACAAAAATCAAATGGCCTTGATTTCGGCTCAGGCCCTGGCCCAACGCTTTCTCTTATGCTTGAAGAATGTGGACACTCTGTAGATCTCTATGACAAGTTCTATTCTAATGATATTTCTGTATTTGAGAAAAAGTATGACTTTATTACTGCTACTGAAGTAGTGGAGCACTTGAGTGAGCCTATGGCAGAGATAAGCAGACTTATTGAAATGCTTAATAATAAAGGTCACCTTGCTGTAATGACCCAAATATTAACCCCTCAAATTGACTTTAGCTCATGGTATTACAAGAATGACCCATCTCATATAGGCTTTTTTACTAAAAAGTCGCTAAGTTTCTTAGCAAGCTATTTAAATATTGAGGTTTATTTTATTTCAGAAAGGGTGGTTTTCTTCCAAAAAAATAGTTAAGGAAGGATATTAAGATAACTTTCGTAGCGATTAGGGTGTATTTCTCCTAATTCAACAGCCTCTTTAACAACACATCCTGGCTCATTAATATGGTGGCAGTTTCTAAACCTGCACTCACCGGCTAGTGATTTAAATTCTCTAAAGCCATTAACTATTTGTTTTTCAGAAAGGTTATCCAGTTGAAACTCTCGTATTCCTGGGGAGTCAATTAAGTCACCGCCACTAGGGATATGATAAATAGTTGTATTTGTCGTGGTATGCTTGCCAAGCTTACTCTTACTAGAAATTTCATTAACTCTAAGTTCTAAATCTGGGATTAATGAATTAATGAGTGATGATTTTCCAACACCAGACTGACCGAGAAAAATATGCGATTTATTAACAAGCTTTGTTTTGAATTCTTTCAGGTTTGTTTCATTTTTAACACTTAAAAAGTGGACGTCATATCCTAATTCTTTGTAGTTTGAAAAGTCACTTTCTAGTTGCTCATTATTTTTTGAAAGTTCAATTTTATTAACAACAATGTTAATTGGTAGATTGGAGTCTTCTGCAATTACAAGGTAACGATCAATAAGCTCAAACTGATAGTGGGGCTCAATAGCGACAATAAGCCAAAGCTGATCAATATTGGCAGCTATTAGGCGCTCCTGCCTCTTTAGTTCTGTTTTCCTTGGGAATATTGCTGTTACTATTCCTTCGCCTTCTTTTGTTGTCTGAAGTAGAACCTGGTCTCCTGCGACAGAAAATCCAATATTTTGACGACTGACTGCCTGAAAAATTTCACCACTTTTAAGTTCAACAAGTTGCCGCTGGCCGTACCTTGTAATAACTAAACCCTTATGCCCAGCCTCATTATTGTCTACATTTGACTCTGCTTTAATAGATGCTTTATTTGACCGGGCAATTTTTTCAGATTGAACCTTATCAATTCGCCACTGTTGTCTTCTAGTAAGGGCCACTAAATGATCAATTTATAATTGTAGGCGCTCAATTCTGAGAATTGCACTTGGGTGTGAATCATGAAAGGCTGAGTAGTACTTGTCTGGAGATAATGACGATGAATTTTCTTTATAAAGTTTAATTAGAGATGAAATTAAGTCATTTGCGTCTGTATGACTTGCTGCAAAAGCATCTGCTTGGAATTCATGCTTTCTAGATGCAAGGTTACTGAAAGGCGTAATGAAAAAACTAAAGACTGGAAGTGCTAAAGCGAAAAGAACAAGCGCAGCATGAGATGATGGCACAGATACCCCAAGTCCATTATAAAACCAAGCTTGATTTATTAGGAAACCTAGCAAAGCAAGACTAGCAAAACTAAATATAAAAGAGCTAGCCATTCTTTTTTGAGTGTGTTTATGATGAAAGTGTCCCAGTTCATGTGCCAGGATCGCTTCAATTTCTTTATCTTCCATACCTTTGAGGAGTGTATCAAAGAACACGATTCTTTTATTTTTACCAATTCCTGTGAAGTATGCGTTTCCATGAGACGATCGTTTAGATCCATCCATAACATAAATACCATCACTCCCAAATCCTGTTCGAGTAAGTAGACTTGTAATTCTACTTTTAAGGCTCTCATTGTCTAGTGGATTAAATTTATTAAAAATTGGCGCTATATAAGAAGGATAAATCCACATCATTATTAGTGAAAATCCACTAATAATTAACCAAACATAAATCCACCAGTAATTCCCAATAGCTTCAATATTCATAAGAAATAAAATTGCGTACATCAGAGGAAGCATTAAAATTAAAGTTAATAAGATCTCTTTAAATAGATCCCCTACAAAAGTTTTAATAGTCATCCGGTTAAATCCAAATTTTTGTTCAAGAACAAAGGTACGATAGATGCTAAAGGGGAGGTCAATTAGGCTTGCAATTAACATGATGCTCAGAACAAAAACTGTCCCCATTAAAACAGGATCTAAAATTCTTTGGCTCCAATACGAATCAAGTGAATCCATGGCCCCACCAAGCGTCCAAATAAGAAGCACAACAGTAGAAAAAATGATTTCAAAATGATTTAAAAGAAGTTTGGCTTTGGTATAGTTGCCCGCTTTTTGATGATCTTCAAGCTTAATGGACTCACTAAAGCCTTCTGGAACAGTATTAAAAGACTTATTTATTGCTTTATCTTGTCTAAAATTAAGCCAAAGTAGTGATAAAACAGACGCTGATATTGCGAATAAAAAAATAAAAGTAAATAAGTTGAATTCCATTTTTTTTAATTTAGAAGGGAAAAAGTTTTCAAATGTAATTATACCTAGTGATTTAACATATATTAGATATTGAAAATTTCATAAATTGCTGGGTATAATTTCGTTGTAAATATCAAATATATATAGTTTAATTTTTTAAGAATTAAGGTTTTTTATGATGACAATGGAAGATAGAGATGGATTCATCTGGATGGACGGAGAATGGGTTGATTGGCGTGAAGCAAAAGTTCACGTCCTAACGCATACCCTGCACTATGGCATGGGCGCTTTTGAAGGTGTTCGCGCCTATGAAACATCCGATGGACCTGCAATATTTAAACTTGAAGAGCACACTGAGCGCTTATTTAATTCAGCTCGGATTCTTGGAATGGAGATCCCTTTTGATGTGGATATTCTAAACCAAGCTCAAAGAGAGGTTGTTACAAAAAATAACCTTAATTCTGCCTACATTAGACCCATGTGTTTTTATGGTTCTGAAGGTATGGGCTTAAGGGCTGATAATTTAAAGGTTCACGTAATGATAGCTGCTTGGGAGTGGGGCTCTTATTTAGGTGAAGACAACATGAGAAAAGGCATTCGAATTCGAACCTCTTCTTATATTAGGCATCATGCTCATCCCTCTTTAAGTGGGGCAAAGATGAATGGTAATTATATAAATTCAATGATGGCGCTCAAAGAAGCCCAAGATTATGGTTTTGATGAAGCCTTAATGTTGGATGTTGAAGGTTTTATCTCAGAAGGAAGCGGTGAAAATATTTTTGTAATTAAAGATGAAGTTCTCTATACGCCTCATTTAACTTCTGCTTTGCCAGGAATAACTCGAGATACTATTTTTACTTTAGCAAAATCTTTGGGTTATAAAATTACTGAAAAGAAAATTTCTTGTGATGACATTTATAATGCTGATGAGGCATTCTTTACAGGAACTGCAGCAGAGGTTACGCCAATAAGAGACCTCGATGGAAACCAAATAGGAATAGGATCTCGAGGCCTAATAACTGAGAAGCTTCAAGCTTTATATTTTGATTGCGTTCATGGGCGTAACAAAGACTATAAGCATTGGATTGAGAGTGGGAGATGTTCTTGAAAAAACCAAATCATCCTGACTCAACTTCTACGCTAGTTTCCAATAATGAAATCCCTTTCCATTGTCCCCCAAAAGGTGAAAAGACATGGAATATGCATCCTAAAGTATTTCTTTCATTTTCGGAAGAAGGAAAATCAAAATGCCCATATTGCGGCGCTAATTATCAATTAGATAAATAAAACTTTTTCCTTTGAAAAAATGCAATCAAAAATAAACAATATTATTCTAGTTGGTCCAATGGGCTCAGGTAAGACAACTATTGGTAGGCGTTTATCAGAAAAGTTAAGTCTTGATTTTTTTGACTCAGACCATGAAATTATTGATACAACAGGCGTAAGCATTGACCATATATTTGATGTTGAAGGTGAAAAGGGTTTTAGGGCTCGAGAGTTTGATGTAATAAAAAAATTATGTGGAACGCCTAATATTGTTTTAGCAACTGGAGGCGGCGCAGTATTACTTAAAGAAAATCGTGAACTGATCAAGAAAGCAGGTTCAGTAGTTTATCTTTCATCATCCGTTGATCAAATTCTTAGAAGGACCGCAAAGTCAAAAACTCGGCCTCTACTTGAAAAAAGTAACAATCGTAGAAAAACGATTACTGATATTTTAGAAGCTAGGGATTCATTATATAACGAGGTTGCCTCGCTCATTATTAATACCAATGGAAAAAAACTTAACGAAGTGATTGATGAAATTATTGAAGCGCTATAGGCTTTATAATTTTATTTTTTGCATAAAATTCATCAAAACTTCACTAAAATATTTATTTGTTGCTCTAAAATGATAGTTTTTTTCGTTAATTGTTTTGAACAGACAAAGGGGATACGATGTTAAAGAGAGCTAGTCTTTCGATATTTTTATTAATATCATCAAGCGCAATTGCGATAACCCTAGATGAATTCAGTGAAAGGTTAGTGGAAACGCACCCTTATTTTGTTCAGCTATCTCTATCTGAGAAAACAAGCCTATTGGATCAAAAAGCATCTTTAACTTACTTGGACTGGAATATAAAGGCTGGTGCTAGTGAATCATTCTCTGGTGGTGAAGATACTTCAACCCTATATGATGATTTGTATACAACTAAATATGAAGTTTCTGCAAATAGAAAACTAGAAAATTCAGGCGCTAGTGTTAATTTAAAGCACTCCTTAACTCGAAGCGATAAAGACAGTAATGCCTCTCATTCCAACCTCTTAGGGCTTGATTATGTCCGCCCGTTGCTTCAAAATAAAGGTGGCTTAAATGACCGTCTTGCTACTGATCTAGCTTCGTTAGATATGATGGCAAAGCAAGTGAGCCTTGAAGAGCAAGCTGAAACATTTTTGGCATCTAAGCTTTCTAAATTTATCGATTTAGCCCTCAAACAAGAAGTTGTAAAAAACCATCAAGTTTCACTTGATTTATCAAAGCAGCAACTTGATTTAGATGAAGAAAAATATGAAAACTCGCTGATTGATAAGTCAGTTTTAATTCAGCAAAAAGACTCTTATGTTAAGGCTAAACAGCAATTACTTCAGTCAAGTAAAGAATTAATTATTGAAAGAAGAGAGCTCGCTAACCTAATAGACTTAAAAGAGTCAGATATGATTGTTGATCTTGATTTATTTGAAGTTCATAATTTAACCAAAATTGATCCTGACTCTTTTGTTAAAGACTCAAGATTAATTCAAAAGTTTGACTTTGACAAAGCTAGATTTGAAAGGCAGCTAATAACTTTTGAAGATAAAACTATGCCGAGCGTTAATTTAAATTTAGGATTGTCTTCGTTGGGTGAAAATGATAAGTATTTTGGCAGTTTTGGTAACAGAGATTACTCCTGGAATGTCGGAGTTGACATCTCGTACCCATTAGGCTCTAGAAAAGAGCTAATAGATGTTGAGCGCGCTGAAATTAGTATTGATAATGTGGATGCTAAAAGGCAAGAGACTGAGATTACAAATGTTCAACAAATTAATTATCTGCTTGCACAAGTTGACTTATTGTCCGAACTTGTTGTGCTGTACTTGGAGCAGGGCTCTTTAGCTGAAGAAATGGTTATTGAGGAGCAGATCAAGTTTGGTGAGGCTCGTGGTCAAAAATCATTAGTGATTGCAGCAAAAAGAAATGCTAATCTTGCAAACCTGACTTATCTGCAAGCAGCTGGAACTTACCAAAAAATAGTTATTGATTACAAAGCAGCAATCGATCAATTGTATAAATAAAAATGATTCGCCTGTTTTTATCTTTATGCTCTATTTTGCCTCTGAAGATTAATCATATATTTGGTGCATTAATTGGTAAATCACTATATATTTTTGGTTCTGAAGCAAAAAGAGTTTCAGCCCAAAATGTTGAAATTTGTTTTCCTGAGCTCAGCCTTAAAGACCAAAAGTCTCTTGTTAAAAATGCATTAATTCATACAGGCAAAAATTTAACCGAATCTGGTTTAATTTGGAATCAAAGTTTTTCAAAAAATGTGAACTATGTTTTTGATTTTAATGGTGAACATTATTTAGACAATCAAAAAAAAACTATTCTACTGGTACCTCATATTGGATGCTGGGAGCTAACAGGTAGGGTCCTTGCTAATACAAGAAAAGTAACGTTTATGTATAAACCACTGAGAAGTCAAAAGCAAAATGATTATTTATTTAAGCGCAGAAATAAAGGCAATTTGACTATGGTTAGTGCTGATAAATCTGGAATCTTAAAGATTCAACGCGCATTAAAAAATAGGGAGCTTATTGGAATGTTGCCTGATCAAGACCCAGGAGAAGAGGGGGGCATTATGTCTCCTTTTTTTAATAAAGAGGCTAACACAATGACTCTACTTGCTAAAATTGCAAATAAGAATGATTTGCAAGTATTAATGTTTTGGGCCAAAAGACTACCTAAAGGTAGGGGGTATGAGCTTAATCTCGAGCCAGTTGAACTTGATCTAAATGGTGATACTTTAGAAGATCACGTTGCATCTATGAACCGCTGTGTTGAGGATTTAATTAGAAAGATGCCAGAGCAGTATATGTGGAGTTATAAACGATTCAAAGCAACACATTCATACAACTAATTATTTCAATCTAAGTAATTGTCATTTTATTGCCACAAAAATCTTGTCATTATCAATAATGGTATAATTTATCTATGAGAATTTTTGAAGACGTAAGGAGTGTGTTTGACCGTGATCCAGCGGCAAGAAATGTATTTGAAATACTTACCTGTTATTCTGGGGTCCAGGCTGTAATTATTTATCGCTTAACTCATTTATTATGGGGTTATAAGCTTTTCTGGCTTGCGCGCTTTATTTCTACTTTTGCTCGCTGGTTTACTGGCATTGAAATCCATCCTGGTGCTGTCATTGGCAGACGCTTTTTTATTGACCATGGTATGGGCGTTGTTATTGGTGAAACTGCTGAGATTGGTAATGACTGCATGATGTACCACGGAGTTACGCTCGGTGGAACCTCTTGGGATAAAGAGAAACGCCATCCTACATTAAAAGACGGCGTAGTTATTGGGGCGGGTGCAAAAATTCTAGGCCCAATTACTCTGGGCCTTAATGTTAGAGTTGGCTCAAACTCAGTTGTAGTTAGGTCAGTTGATGACAATGACACTGTTGTTGGTATACCAGGACGCGTCGTTGTTAAGAAGGCTAGCGAGAGCGATACGTTTGACTCTTATGCTGCAAGCTCTAGTGGCCGTTCTAATGATCCTACTATTCAAGCTGTAGATTCTATTATTGAGCGCTTGGCTGAAATTGACAAGAAAATAGCCAATCTGCCTGTTGATTCTAAGCCCATAAAAGAAGACTCATAAATTGTTGAAAATAAGTAATTGTTGAGTGAATTTAATACTTGACTAATTTCGTAGGTTACTAGTATAATTTGCTTAAATTTTAATAAACTAATAATGTTATGCAACTAACCACTAAAGGAAGATACGCAGTAACTGCAATGCTTGATCTTGCATCTAATGAGTCGGCTAAACCTGTCACACTGGATATGATTTCTCAAAGGCAAAATATCTCACTTTCTTACTTAGAGCAGCTCTTTGCTAAGCTAAGAAAAGCATCATTGGTTAAAAGTGTTCGAGGTCCAGGTGGCGGTTACCTTTTAAATGTTAACGCTGTGGACGTTACTCTTACAGAAATTATTGAAGCTGTTGATGAGAACATAGATTTACGTCGCTGTCACGGCTCAAAAGATTGCTTAAGGGGTAAGCAGTGTTTGTCACATCACTTGTGGTGTGAGGTAAGTGACCAAATAAGAGGGTTTCTGAGCACCAGAAATCTTCAACAGGTCATTGATGATTATAAAATGAATCAAGATATACAATTACATTAATAATTAAGGAATATAAATAATGCTAACTCCAACTTATATGGACTATTCATCTACTACTCCAGTAGATCAACGTGTTGCTAAAAAAATGGCTAAATTCTTAACAATGGAAGGTGACTTTGGGAATCCAGCTTCACGCTCTCATTTTTATGGATGGCAGGCTGAAAAAGCGGTCGATGAGGCGCGCTCACAAGTGGCTGATCTAGTAGGGGCTGATCCAAGAGAGATTGTCTGGACTTCAGGCGCGACTGAGTCAAACAATCTAGCGATCAAAGGTATTGCACACTTTTATGAAAAGCGTGGTAAACATATTATTACTCTAAAAACTGAACACAAGGCTGTCCTAGATACATGCCGCCAACTTGAAAGAGAAGGTTTTGAGGTTACTTATTTAGACCCATTGCCGAACGGATTGTTAGATATGGATGTTTTTAAGAAAACAATAAGAGAGGATACAATTCTTGCCTCAATTATGCATGTTAATAACGAGATTGGTGTTATTCAGGATTTACAAGCTATTGGCGATATTTGCAGAGAAAATAAGGTATTTTTTCATGTGGATGCTGCTCAATCGGTTGGAAAGTTAGAGATAGATTTAGAGTCACTTCCAGTTGATTTAATGAGCTTTTCAGCGCATAAGATATATGGACCTAAGGGTATGGGAGCGCTTTATGTGTCTCGTAAGCCAAGAGTCAGACTTGAGGCTCAGATGCATGGTGGTGGACATGAGCGCGGAATGAGGTCTGGTACGTTAGCTACGCATCAAATTGTTGGTATTGGTGAAGCGTTCGCAATTGCTAAGGCTGAAATGAAAGATGAAGGTATAAGGGTTCAAAAACTTCGTGATAGATTGCTTGCTGGCTTTTCTGATATGGAGGAGGTTGTTGTTAATGGTGACCTAGACCAAAGAATTTCAGGAAATTTGAATATAAGTTTTAACTACGTTGAAGGTGAATCTCTAATGATGGCGATTTCTGATGTAGCGGTGTCTTCTGGGTCAGCCTGTACTTCATCAAGCTTAGAGCCTTCTTATGTTCTTAGAGCTCTAGGGCTTACTGATGAACTAGCACACAGCTCTATTCGTTTTAGTGTTGGTCGATATACAACTGAAAAAGATGTCGATGACGCAATTACACTGGTTCGTGAAAAAGTTCAAAAATTAAGGGATTTATCGCCTCTATGGGATATGTTTAAAGATGGGGTTGATTTAAGTACGGTTGAATGGGCTGCGCATTAAGCAGACTAAGCGTTTAAATCAATAAAATATAACGGTATAGAGTAAAATTAAAGTTAAATTCGGAGTAATTTATGGCATATGGTAAAAAAGTAATGGATCACTATGAAAACCCACGTAATGTTGGAGTTTTAGATAAGGATGCTGCAAATGTAGGAACAGGAATGGTTGGAGCTCCTGCTTGTGGTGACGTAATGAGATTGCAAATTCAAATAAATGATGAAGGCGTAATCGAAGAGGCTAAATTCAAAACGTATGGTTGCGGCTCAGCAATTGCCTCATCATCTCTTTTAACAGAGTGGGTTAAAGGAAAGACGTTGGATGAAGCAGCTCAGATTAAAAATACTGAAATTGTAGAAGAGTTAGAGCTACCTCCCGTAAAGATTCATTGTTCAGTTCTGGCTGAAGATGCAATAAAAGCAGCTATTAATGATCTAAAGAGTAAGGCTAGCTAATAATTATGGCAATAACGTTAACTGAAAAAGCAGCAGAGAGAATGAGCGATTATTTAGCTAATCGTGGAACAGGTGTCGGCGTAAGGCTCTCTGTTCAAACGACAGGCTGCTCTGGTCTTGGCTACAACATGGAATTTGTTGATGCAGTTAATGACGATGACACTCTGTTTGATGACAAGGGCGTTAAAGTTATTGTTGATGCTAAAAGCTTAATTTATATAGATGGTACTGAAGTTGATTACCAAAAAGAAGGCCTAAACGAAGGTTTTGAGTTTAACAATCCAAATTCGAAAGCTGAATGTGGTTGTGGCGAATCCTTTACTGTTTAATAGTTTTTCGTTAGCTCTCAAGGTAAAACCCTAATGCAAAATTATTTTGAGTTATTTGACCTTGAAACATCATTCTTTATAGATGATGATCAGCTCAAATCTTCTTATCGAAAAGAAATATCCAGGTTTCACCCGGATAAATATGTAACAAAGAGTGAGTCTGAAAAGCTTCAGGCGCTTCAAAATACATCACTTTTAAATACAGCATTTACATCTCTTAAAACCCCATTAAATCGTGCTAGTTATTTACTTAAGATGCAGGGTTTAGATCCATTTGATGAGAGAGATACAGTAATGAATCATGATTTTTTGATCTCTCAGATTGACTTACGTGAAGAGCTTGAAGTAATTGAGGAAGATCGAGACAGCTTTGGCTTAGAGGGCTTTTTGGAGCGTGTTGATCTTCATATCGAAGAGAATACAGAATCAATTTATAAGGCTTTTGAGCTTAAGAGTGACCTCATGGATATCAAAATGAATGTACGAGAACTCAAGTTTTATGATCAGCTCTATAAAGAAGCTAATAAATTAATGGACGAACTGCTCTAAGGATTTAGTTTATGGCGTTATTACAAATTTCAGAGCCCGGCCAATCCACTGCGCCACACCACCATAATTTGGCTTGTGGTATTGATTTAGGTACAACCAACTCACTAGTAGCTAGCGTAATGAGTGGTGAGACAAAACTAGTTTTAGATCAAAGTGATAGGGCAATCCTTCCATCAGTCGTTTATTGCGGCTCTAAGGAGCTTATCGTTGGCCATGAAGCGCTTGATTTGGCAATAAAAGACCCAACAAACACGATTCTATCAATTAAGCGTTTTATGGGAATTGGCTATAGTGAAGCAAAAGAAATTAAAAATTTACCCTATGATTTTGAAGATCATAAAGGCAGTGTTTTATTTAAAACTGCAATTGGCAGCCTCTCAGCTATTGAAATTTCAGCAAAAATCCTCTCTACCTTAAAGACTCGCGCCGAAGGGGCTCTTGGCGGTGAGCTAAAAGGTGCGGTAATTACAGTCCCTGCATATTTCAATGATGCCCAGAGACAGTCTACTAAGGACTCAGCCAAACTTGCAGGAATAAATGTCTTAAGGCTCCTTAATGAGCCAACAGCGGCTGCAATTGCCTATGGTTTGGAGTCAGGCGAAGAGGGTGTTCATGCGGTTTATGATCTCGGTGGCGGAACGTTTGATATATCAATACTAAATTTTACTAAAGGAGTTTTTGAGGTCCTTTCAACGGGTGGTGACTCAAGTCTGGGCGGTGATGATTTTGATAACTTAATTTTCGATAATTGTATCGAGTCATTAAACCTGACTAATTTAACTGCCTCACAAATCCAAACAATTAGAAAGCTCTCAAAGTTGGCAAAAGAAGAGCTATCAGTCAAAGAGGCTGCTGAATTTTCAATTGAAGGTCAGCTCTATAAGATTACAAAGTCTCATTTTGATCATATGAGTGAGGTTCTAATTAAAAGAACGTTACTTCTAACAAAGCGAGCCTTGAGAGATGCTAACGTTAAAATATCTGACGTTAAAGAGGTTATTATGGTTGGCGGCTCAACTCGAATGAACTCAATAAGAGAGCATGTTGGAGAGGTCTTTAATAGACCTGTTTTGTGTTCTATTAACCCAGATGAGGTTGTTGCCAAGGGCGCTGCAATTCAGGCAAACATATTAGTCGGCAATAAAAGTAGAGACGACGTATTACTGTTAGATGTTCTGCCTCTTTCTTTAGGTCTTGAGACTATGGGCGGACTGGTGGAGAAGGTGATTCATAGAAATACCACGATACCAATTACTAGGGCTCAAGAGTTTACGACCTACAAAGATGGCCAGACTGGAATGAGTATTCATGTATTTCAAGGTGAGCGTGAGCTTACAAAAGATTGTAGATCACTCGGACGTTTCGAATTAAAAGGAATCCCTCCAATGGTTGCGGGCAGAGCTCGCATTCTAGTTGAATTTCAAGTGGATGCAGATGGCTTGTTATCCGTTTCAGCTAAAGAGGAAACTTCTGGCGTTAAATCTGAAATAATTATTAAGCCTTCATTTGGTCTTAGTGACTCCGATATGGAAAAGATGCTTAAGGACTCCGTTGTATTCGCCCAAGAAGATATTATCTTAAGGCAGCTTCAAGAGCAGAAGGTTGATGCAACAAGAACAATCGAGGCAATTGATTCAGCCTTAGAGGCTGATAAAATCCTTCTAGATGAGTCGATGCTTAAAACCATCCTTCAGTCAAGAGACTATTTATCATCAATAATAGAGTCTGATGATGTCACCCTCATAAAAAATGCAACCCTAGATCTTGAAAAGGTTAGCTCAAAATTTGTTGAGATGAGAATGAACAAGTCAATAATGAGTGCGATGAAAGGTCATAAAATTGATGAATTTAACTAATAACTATAAACTATCACTATGCCTCAATTAATTATCCTGCCAAATGAAGAATTTTGCCCTGAGGGCATTGTTATTGAAACAAATACTGGAACGAGTGTTTGCAGAGCTTTGCTTGACAACGGCATTGAAATTGAGCATGCCTGTGAAATGTCGAACGCCTGTACAACATGTCATATATACGTTCGAGAGGGTTTTGACTCAATCGAAGAGTCTGATGAAATCGAAGATGACCTCCTTGATAAAGCCTGGGGGCTTGATCCTGACTCAAGGCTATCCTGTCAGGCTATTGTTCTAGAAGAAGACTTAGTTATTGAAATTCCAAGGTACACGATTAATCAGGTGTCAGAAAACCACTAAACTTTAAAAAAGAGGGTACTTATGTTTTTAGATAAAATTAATGACGGTTTTTGGGCTTGTAAGCATACGTGGGCAAAAAGCGCCAATAATACAAAGTGGTGCCTCATTGGCTGTGCTACTGGTGAATTTGCGACATTGGCCTATTTCAGCTACTCTGGTATCACGAGTGATCTCGTTCTTTATAGTACTGTTTGGTACTTATTTGCAGCGCTGCCTCTTATTAATGGCCTAATAACCAGTATCATCTTGGAGACGATCATTCTTATCAGGTCAAATTTTGATTTTGCAAACGCCTTAAAAACGGCGCTAGGGATGTCTTTTATTTCAATGCTGATGATGGAAGTCGCAATGATGTTTACAGACCTGGTTTTTACAGGCGGCGTCTTGGGACTAAATTATTTTGCGATCCCTTTAATGCTTTTGGTCGGTTTTTTAGCGCCTTGGCCTTATAATTACTGGCGCTTAAAGAAGTTTAATAAAGCCTGTCACTAACCTCTCCCAATAAAGAGAGAGGGTAGTGAGTTTATAATCTCTTATTCAATTGTAATCTTTGGAAAAGCCCCAATTGACTCGCTTTGAAGTGACAATGTCGCAGCAACATTCCTTGCAATTTTCTGATACATCATTGAGACTTTACTCTCTGGATCTTTAGCAACGCTCGGAGTTCCTTCGTCAACATCAGTTCTGATTTCTAGTTTAAGTGGAAGCGCTCCAAGAAACTTCGTGTTAGAGGTAGCCGCCATTCGCTCACCCCCGCCATTACCAAAAATCTCTTCAGCGTGATTGCAGTTTGAGCAAATATGAATCGACATGTTTTCAACGATACCTAATATTGGAATATTTACTTTTTCGAACATCGCTAAACCTTTCTGAGCGTCAATTAGAGCAATGTCTTGAGGCGTTGTAACAATGACAGCTCCGCTCACAGGTATTTTTTGAGAAAGCGTCAACTGAGTGTCACCTGTTCCTGGCGGAAGGTCGACAATCATGTAGTCTACATCTTCCCATTCTGTGTTCTTTAAAAGCTGCTCTAAGGCCTGAGTTACCATCGGGCCGCGCCATACCATAGGAGAGGCTTCTTCCACTAAAAACCCAATAGACATTGCCTGAATGCCATGCGCCAGAACTGGCTTCATGTTGCCTTCTTTAGATTCTTCGGGCCTAAGATCTTTAACGCCTAGCATGCGCGGCTGAGAGGGGCCATAAATGTCCGCATCGAGGAGCGCAACGTTTGCGCCTTCAGACTGAAGAGAGAGTGCAATGTTAACAGCAGTCGTTGACTTTCCAACGCCGCCCTTGCCTGAGGCAACAGCAATAATATTTTTAACGCCTGGCAGCGCAGGTACTCCGCCTTGAACCGCGTAAGCTGCTATTTTTGACTTGATAGAAATATTTGAGTAATTAACGCCTTCCTTTGAGAGCGCTTCTTCGACAGAGCCTTTAAGGTCTTCATGATAGTTAATCGCAGGATATTTAAGCAGTAATTCAACGTTCACTATCTCATCGTCAATAGATATATTTTTAACGTTCTCAGATGAAACAAGGTCTAAGCCTGTATGAACATCGATAACAGTGCTAAGAATTTTTTGTATTGAGTCTTCGGTTAAATTTGTCAATTTGGTGACCTCAGTCGGTAAAATAGCGCTATTTTATCGTACAACTATCTTAGGAATCCTTAATAATATTGGGATTATTGATAACAAATTATGACCAAACGAAGAATACTTGTTACTTCAGCTCTGCCTTATGCTAACGGTGAGATTCATTTAGGGCACTTGCTTGAATACATTCAGACAGATATCTGGGTTCGGTTTCAAAAAATGCAGGGTAATGAGTGTCATTATGTGTGCGCGGACGATGCCCACGGAACCCCAATTATGCTCAAGGCAGATGAGATGGGGATTGATCCTGAAGAGTTAATTGCTGGGGTTAGTGAGCGTCACCAGGCAGACTTTAAAGATTTTAATGTTAACTTCAGTCAGTTCCACTCGACACACTCTGAAGAGAACCGTCATTACTCAGAGCTTATCTATTCTCGCCTTAAAGATTCAGGCTTTATTAAGACCCGCGTAATATCTCAGGCCTATGATCCTGAAAAAGAAATGTTTCTACCAGACCGCTTCATTAAAGGCGAATGCCCTAAGTGCGGTGCTGATGATCAGTACGGCGATAACTGTGAGGTATGCGGCGCAACTTATTCAACAACAGAGCTTAAGAATGCTAGGTCGGTTGTCTCGGGCGCAGTCCCAATTGAAAAAGAGTCTGAGCACTACTTCTTTGACCTTCCTCAATTCGAACAGCAATTAAAGGAATGGACTAATGCTGGACATCTGCAAGAAGAGGTCAGCAATAAATTAGCTGAGTGGTTTGAGCAAGGACTTCAGCAGTGGGATATTTCTAGGGATAAGCCTTACTTTGGCTTTCAAATTCCAGGAACCGAGGACAAGTACTTCTATGTCTGGCTTGATGCGCCTATTGGCTACATGGCGAGCTTTAAAAAATTATGTGATAACAGTGATCTTGAGTTTGATGATTTTTTTGCAAAGGGGTCTGACACTGAGCTTTATCACTTCATTGGCAAGGACATTGTTTACTTCCACGCACTGTTTTGGCCGGCAACACTTATGGGCTCAAACTTTAGAACGCCGAACGCAATCTTTGCGCACGGCTTCTTATCGGTCAACGGTCAGAAGATGAGTAAGTCGCGCGGAACCTTCATTCAGGCAAGGACTTACTTAGAGACCCTTAATCCAGAGTGCCTTCGTTATTACTATGCCTATAAGTTATCTTCTAAGATTGATGACATTGACTTAAACCTTGAGGACTTTAAGCAGCGCGTGAATTCAGACATTGTGGGCAAGGTCGTAAACATTGCCTCAAGAAGCGCTTCGTTCGTTGTTAAGAAGTATGACAAAGAGCTGTCCGCTCAATGCATCGAGCAGGTGCTCTACGATGAGTTTGTAGCCGCTGGCCCTGAAATTGCAGCACATTATGAGGCGAGGAACTTTGGCCACGCTATGCGCTCAATTATGAAGCTTGCGGACAAGGCGAATCAGTACATTGACGAGAAGAAGCCTTGGCAACTTGCAAAAGAAGAGGGTAAGGCGCAAGAGGTTCACGAGGTAACGTCTCTAGCGATTAACCTGTTTAGAGTTTTGATGACCTATCTTAAGCCGGTGCTTCCAGAGATGGCTAAGAGTTCAGAGGAGTTCCTTAATATCGACTCACTGAACTGGGATGGTATTAAGAGTCCACTGACAAGTCATCACATCAATAAATTTAAACCGCTTATGACTCGTATTGAAGATGAGCAATTAGAGGCAATGATAGAGTCCTCTAAAGTATAAAATACCAAAAGTTTAGGAGGGGTGGCAGAGTGGTCGATCGCGCCCGCTTGGAAAGCGTGTATACCTCACGGTATCGAGGGTTCGAATCCCTCTCCCTCCACCAAACAAAGTTCTCAGAATGTCTTGCTAAGATTCAATAAGTGTAGATAAAGTCTATATTATATATACATTTAAAGGATTTCATATTCTTTTAAAGTTTCATATTAACTCTTGACATATTCTCATTTTGTGAGTAGGATTGTGAGTAGATTCTCTGATTCTGTATTTATGCTTACTGACTTAAAGTTAAAAAACCTAAAGCCCAAAAAAAAACAATACCGTGTTGCCGATAGTCATGGACTAGCAATAGAGATTAATCCAAATGGCTCCAAGCTATGGCGACATAGATATCGTTATAACAATAAAGCTACAATGATGTCATTAGGTAGTTATCCCATGATTTCTTTACTCGACGCTAGACAGGCTCGTGATATTAATAAGCAAATGCTCAAACAAGGCATAAATCCTAAGCAAGAGAAATTGTTGTCAACCTCAGTTAATTCTACTTTTTTAGATATGTTCAATCAATGGATTGATAACAATAAAGATGATTGGAGTTCAAAAACAACTAAGCAAGCCATACAGAGGTCAAATAACTATTTAATCCCTACTCTTGGTAATTTACCCATCGAAGACATAAAGCCCCCTGATATGCGAAATTTGCTCCTCAAAATTCAGGATTCAGGTAAGTTAGATATGCTGCGCAAAGTTAAAGGTATAGCTAATGGTATTTTTAAGTATTCGGTAGGTATGGGAGTGATTTCAGTGAATCCTGTAAGAGACCTTCCTAATGATATCTTTAAGAAAAAACCAGTTAAACACTACTCCACTATTGTAGACCCTAAAAAGATTGCCCCACTGCTTGAGAAGCTAGAACAATATCGAGGTAGTTATGAAGTTAAATCAGCATTAAATATTGCTCCTCATGTTTTCTTGAGACCTAATGAACTTGTGGGTTTATTATGGAGTGAGATTGATTTTGATGAAAAGCTAATAAGAATTAGCCCTGAGAGAATGAAGATGAACAGAATGCATCTTGTGCCAATGAGTAAGCAAATCGTAAATCTGTTTAAAGAAATAAGCAAGTATAGTAGGGGAGGTGAGTATGTATTTCCTTCACCTAGGGATATTGAAAAGCCTATCACTCCTGATTCACTTAGAAACGCTATAAGAAAGTTAGGTATCGAGAAAGATGAATTTACAACCCACTCGTTTAGAAGTATGGCAAGTACCAGGCTTAATGAGCTAGGATTTAAAGGTGATGTTATTGAAATGCAGCTCGCACATGCTGAGGGTAACAAGATAAGAGGGGCTTATAACCATGCTGAATACCTTCCTGAGCGAAAAAAAATGATGCAGGATTGGTCTAATTATTTAGATAAACTTCAAAACAAAACTTCAGTATCTCCATCTGAGCTTCAACAGAGTCTTTTTTAAAATCATATTGAGCTATAATTTCTTCATGGAAACTTTTAAAGAGATTTTTAAATACCTATTTGCTATTGCCTTAATGCTAGGGGTTCTAGGGATTACAGCCATAATTTTATATAGTATTAATATAGGCTATGGCCCTTTCCTTCAGGACATGAACAATGATGGTGTTACAACGTATAAAGATTTTTTTGTTAGGGTGCTGTCACCTGCTGGTTACGTTTTACTTGGAGTTTTAAATCCAATATTAGATAGTGATTTGGGAAAGTTTTTTGAGGCAAGTACTATAGAGGAGACTAATAAAGCATTAGCATGGTCTGGCCTTTTTTTCTACGCTATTGTTGTAACCACCTTCATGAGTTTAGTAATGAAGTTTTTAATCTATTTATTTAATTTAGAAGATGCTTTAGATTAGATCATTATGAAAGAAAAGTATTATAAAAATTTAATTTTTTCGCTACCAATTTTAGTCATCATACTTGTGGTAATTGCTAGCTATGATTGGGCTTACCTGAGCTGTTTAATGGAAAATAATGACATAGAAGATACAGCCTCATATTGTTATATGAGCTCAAGGGCTATAGGCTATGAGAATCTCCCATAGGAAAGTGATCTAGCCATGGATAACTATATATGGAATGAAGACATACTTACCAAGCCGACTAAGATAGACAAATCGACTTTAAGCTGCCCAATAAGTATAAATGTTTTAAGAAGAAAGAGGATAGCTATACCTAAAGGCTTTTATTCATTCTTTAATATGGGCCCATCTGTAAGTTTCATGCACCTACGAATGTCTTCTGAGCATGACTTACCAGACCTACCAGGGTCTGAATATCATGTTATGCTTTCTGGTCCTGAAAGTGGCAATTCAAGAGAAATTTGGCTAAACGGTTTTTCTGATGTACTAAATATATTGCTTAAAGAATGGGAAGAGTCTGAGAATATAGATGACTATAAAGTTACTTTTATTTTTTCTAAAGCTACAGATAAAGATATTTTTGATATTGAAATATTAGAAAAAAAATCTGAAAAAATTATTGTTAATAATATTAAGAAGCAGAATTCATGGAGTAAGTTAAGCGACAAAAAAATATTAAAAACTCTTGATTATTCTGCTTTTTATGAGAATAGCTCTGGATTACCAAAAGCTTTTTATAATTTTTTTAATATTAACAATAATAAAGCAAGTGATATTAACTTACTCTTTCAAGTTGATGCCGTCAACTTTAGTGCAAAACTCTCATGGGTAGATCAAAATTATTCAAGAATAAAAATGAGGTGGGAGTCTGATTTTACAACTCTTCTTAAGCAAAAATTTCCCACATGGAATACTGTTGTGCCTCATGATAGGAAATCTCAAATGGATCTTGTATTTAATAAGACCAGTAAGGATAATTTTTATAAGATTTCATTTGAAAGTGGCAAGCCTGAAATGAAGTTTGGTCATATTGATGGAACTAAAGAGGGCCAAGTATTTTTAAGTCGAGAGGAGTTAGGTTTATCTGGAATTCATACGCCTCCTCAGGCTGGAATTTGGGGGAGACAAGATGAAGGTTCAGCTTCTATTGTCTTATCAGGTGGTTATGCTGATGATATTGATGATGGTGAATATATCCTTTATACCGGTCAAGGTGGACGAGACCCAGTTAGTGGGAAACAAATCAAAGACCAACAATTTACCCTAGTAAATAAAGGGCTTCAGCTTAATAAGGAATACAATCATCCAGTCAGAGTTACACGTGGACACCAAGTAGATCGAGGGCCTGATGAAGGATATCGTTATGATGGACTTTATTATGTAACTGATTATGAAAGAGTCAAAGGGAGAGAAGGATTTTTTGTTTGTAGGTTTCATCTTCAAAAAGAGGAAGGAGCCATAATAAATGATGACATTGAACATCCAACATCACCTTCAGAAAGAGTTCAGTACTCTGGAAATCGAGTCAAAAGAAACGATAGCTTTGCTCATCAAATTAGAGACTTGTATAACAATACTTGTCAGGTCTGTAAAGTCTTTTTAAAGACCCCAACAGAAGGAATAGGTATTTCTGAAGCAGCCCATATAAAAGCTATAGGAAGGCCTCATAATGGCCCTGATACAAAGGCAAATATGATTTGTCTATGCCCAAATCATCATGCTCAATTTGATAGATACTCTTTTTATATTGAACCAGAAACTCTGGAGATTGTTGGACTCGATGAATTCAAAGGACAATCAATCATAATCAACAAAAAACATAAGGTTAAGGTAGAGTTTTTTGAATATCAAAAACAACAATATCTTAAGAAAAATTAGATTAGTTTAAAACCAGTGATATTGTCATTGACATTAATAGTGACATTAGCCTTAACCTTAATATTTACATTAGCATTTACATTAGGTTATCAACTTCATAACCTAAGGTTTATTAATGATAGGGCGTCCTCCTAACTTGCCATTTCTTCTCTTTCTTAAATTTGCATCAAGCTGGGGTTTAACCAGTTTAAACATGCCTTCAATATTTGGGGGTAAATCGGACGTTTTTTCATAAAGAGCGTATCTGCATATTGCATCTAAAAACATCGCTATTTCCTCAAATTTGAGGCTCTCCATCGATAAAAAGAAACTCTCATAGAAGACAAAAGATCCATGGTTAATATCATCTTCTTCATAGTCAGGCCAATCGTTCATAGTTGACCTCCATTTCTGAGGATAGATTTTGATTCTAACCAATCATTTATTTCGTCTAATAGCCAGCCAGAACTTCTTTCTGCAAGTTTTAATTGCTTTGGAAATTCTCCTTTCTTGGCAAGACGATAGATTGTTGCACTACTGAGTGAAGTTAGTGCTATAACTTTCTTGAGTTTAATTACTTGCATTATTTATTCTCCTAAAATGCATGATAGAAAACCACCTGATAAACAGGATGATTGCTAAGTGTGATTAGGATTGTCAGCTAAGAAATATAGCTGTTCCTAGAATGATTTTTGCCAGTGAGTAACTAGACAGGTAATGTTATCTTGAGCGTTGAAATCTCAAGGCATCTCATTAGGTAGTATTTTAATTTATAAAATAGAATATAAATTATATAAATACTACTTTAAGATTCAATCTACTGAAGATTCTGTTGATAGCGGCATACCACCTTCTGCCCAATAATCATCTCCATCTGCTATAGATACAAGAGATTGGAATAATGAGATTAGTATTCCCACTATAACTCCTTTTGTTTCTCCTTTTGTATCTTCTTTTCTAAACTTAGTTTTTCTTTAGCACTCATAACATAGGCTGCTCCTGCTAATAAAACGATAGCACCTGCTTCTGCTATTAATACCCAAGGGTCAGCATCTTTACTGTGTAATATAATCAATCTACACAATGCCGTCATTGCAATAATAATTGGTAGTGTTACTGGAATTCTATTACTAATATAATAAGCACCAACCATTCCTACAATTTCTGTATAAATGAATAGCAAAAATAAGTCTGCTAGTTCAATATTTTGTAGTAACCACATACCCCATACTTCGTTGGCAGCAGCTACAACAGTTAATACACCTATGCCACCAAGCATTAGTTTTTCTGTAACTGTTGTAGTCCAATGTAGCCTTGCGTTTATGCTTTTCATCGAGCGTAAAGTCACCTGCAATTTATTTTTCATTATGTTCTATTACCTCTAAAATTATTATCATTAGAAAAAAGTAAATGACTCCGTAAACAATTGCATCTGCTATAGACACAAGCCATACAAAAACAGTAGTTATTATGCCATTATTTAGAAGTTCTTCTCGAGTACTTCAATTGCATCTTTGAATCCTAGCTTTGCAGACTTTTCAAACCAATCTTTAGCAACATCTATATCTTGCATTAATCCTTGTGAACCATATAACCCTCTTGCATTAATCCATCCAAGGTTAAACTGAGCCATAGCATTTCCATTATTAGCAGCAACCTCCATCTCCACCAATACATCTCTATGTTCATTTTCATAGAGTGTCGCTAAATTAGCATACGAATCATCGCTTCCATTAAAGGTTGCTCTTTCAAACCAATATATCATTTCCACAATATCTTCTACAGAGTCTTCCTTCCAACCAGCAGCGAGTCGCCAACCCAAATCATATTGAGCATCGGCATTGTTATTTTCAGCAGCCCTTAATAACCACATCTCACCGAGTTCTGGAATGTTTAGAGCGTTAGGGTCTCTGAAGTACATTGAAAGGACGAACTGTGCTTCAGCATTGCCCTTATTAGCTAAATCAACTATTAGGTTTGATGCCCTTACAAATTCACCTTGCCTCGCCATTGCAAGACTGTCATCAATGAGATAACTATCATCTTCAGCATTAGCTGTTAAGGAGATTAGTATTCCGAGTGAGACGCCAACAACAATTGCGATTAGTTTCTTTTTCATAACCACCATTCTAAGTAATGGAGGTAGAGGATGAATGAAGATTAGAAGTTGATTAGAGAAAGATTAGGTGAATTTATCCATTGAATTTTACTTCGCCATCTCCTCTTTCCCAAACAACAATAGGGTCTTTATCTTCATCTATAAAGCCATCTTCCGTCAAGGTAAATTGGTGAATCTGTGTGGGTTTCCAGGCATCAAACTCAAGTTCCCCATAATTCTGATTTGCAAAATCTTCTAGTTCAAATTGAATTTCCATATCTTCTTGAAGGGTATGGAATACTTCTTCTAGGTCTAGAGCGTCAACAACCATAGGTACTTCTGCTTCTTCAATAACCTGTCCTACATAACTCAACTCTAAGACAACTAAATACTTCGCCATACTTACTCCATCATTGGTAATATTTCACTTGTAATTTAGTTGCCATTCCCGAAACTCTATCTCTCAAAGGATTTAATTGTACTTCTAATGTTGTCAATAAATTTTTTTAAAGTTAATAATAGTTTTTTCATATTAATTACACCAGCTAGATTTCTTTCCACCAGTGTACTTGTAAGCAAATTCTTTATCAAGTAACTCCTGTTCTAAGCTCACGCCATCAACCATTACATTAGCAACTACCCTGAAGTATTTACCTCTTTGAAGGTTATTAAGCTTAATCTCTTTGGCATTAGCTAGTTTATTTCTTACAAAATCGCGTGCTTTAATGGCTAAATCTTTCTCATATTTGCACTTTCCTCGTATCTCTGGAGTATCTACCCCGTTAAGCCTAATGGGTATGTTTTTGCCAACTATAGGAGGGAGCGAATCTATATCTACTCTAAAGGTATCACCGTCATAAACACTAATTACTTTAGAGACTATTACTGTTCCATATTCTGGCGCTGCTTGTACTGACAAAACTCCAAGAAAAAGAGTGAGGTATAGGAGTAGTTTTTTCATTTAATAACTTCTACTTCTTGCTCTTCTAATTCCTGTCTTTCAATATCATCTAGGTTGCTTTGATGGGTGTCTTTTAATGTTCTATATATTCCATCTTCATCATTGCGACTAAACCAAATAAAGATACATAAGAACGCTATCCACATAGCTAATCCCAATTGCCAGTCAATGGAGCCCATAACGACAAAGCCTGTTAAGAAACAAAGAATAAAAAAGACTGAAGAGAATAGGAGTGAGAGTAGTTTCTTCATATTAAAAGGCAACACATCTAGCAATCATTACTCGAGCATTATTTGCTCGAGAATAAGCAATACTTAGGAAACCATAATCCTCTTCCAAATAATATACAAATGAAAAAGGAATTTTAGTAGTTACAGCTTCACCACTTAAGTTGAAGTATTCATCACTATCTCTTCTTGATTCAATGATTTTAAATTTTTTGTGAAGAATAAGTGCTGGTCTCTTATCGTAATTATTGCTGAATACAATATTATCAATTTCATCTGTGAAGATAAATGTGTCAACTCTTTTAACATCGTTAATTGAATCTTCGTGAATGCTTAAATCTTGTTTTACTTCACAAGAAAAAATATTAGGAACAGCTAAACTTTGAACTGAGAAGAAGGATAGTAAAAGGAGTAGGAGTAGCTTTTTCATGCTAAAAAGATTTACATCTAGCAATTAAATTAACAATGCTTCCATCAAATCCACCCATTGATGAGATTGTAAGATAGGCAAAATCATCTTTTTCTTTGAGGTGACTTAGATGAATAGTTCCTTGGTACAAGTCTCTGCCAAGTATTTGAAGAGATTTTTCTTCATTGAGAAACCCAGTAACAGTAAACTCAGGATACTCAACAATGTCTGGTCTTTTCATCCTATCCTCACTAAAGGTTATCTTATTTTTGTCATATTTAATTATGAATGTATCAACATCATAAAGTCTTTCATAAACCCAATCTTCATAAACAGTTTGATTTATCTTGACTTCACATTCATAGACATCAAGAGCGCCTAAACTTTGAGCTGAGAAGAAGGATAGAATTAAAAGTAGGAATAGTTTCTTCATATTAATTCACACGAAATACCATATATATTTCTCTATCAAATATAGCATCATCTGATGTGTATGGAAGTGGTGTTGATTTATAAACTGCCCTTTCAATGGAATCACTGAACGACTTTGCTTTAGAACTATCATCAACATTAGCATTTCGAACATCTACTGCTCTGACATTACCATTTCTATCTTGAACGACATACACTTCAGCAGTCCAATCATCTTCAGCAGATTGATAACGCCAATTACTTCTTACCTTAGAGGCAATTTTATTTACATACACAGATTGAGCAGTTTCTAAAAGTCCACTTGGTTCTTCAATAATTTCATATGAAGAATCATCATCTCCCCAATCAAAACTTTCAAATTCAGCAATCGTTTCTAATACTTTTTCTTCATAATTGTTCTTAGAGAAATGCTCTGCCAATGAGCAGATTTCATTTAAGTTCATATAACCAATACTATCAGGAGGTAGATAGTTCCACGCTTCCATTCCCATAAGTTCAAGATAGCCATCATAACTTTCGCTATCACCTCTACCCATTGGTTTTTCATATTGAGTTATCGATAAGACTTTAAAGCGAAATAAATCACAATCACCTTGCCAAAACATTTTGCTACTCATATAGAGTTCGTTATCTAATGCTCCTTCAACCCCTTTGGCACTATCCACCATAACCCAAAAGACAACATTCCCATTATCTAGTTTTTTAACAGTTTGAAAGTCTATGTAATAGGCGTCACCATCATCATCTTCGCTTGTTTTCGTCCACTCACCATAGGAATTAAAGGAGAGTATTAGAGAGAAGAGAAGTAGGAGTAGTTTTTTCATAATCATAAATCTCTATCTACTAATTTACAAACAAGAACTTGATTCTCAATGACTTGTGTTTCACTGAGGTCGCAATAACTTGCCATAAATTGTGCTAAAGCTATTCTAGAAGAAGAAAATAAAGAATTTTGCATTGAAGAATAACTAAATCCAGACATTATTAAAATGTCTCCTTCATCACAAACAGATAATAAATCATCACTCTCTACATCAACAATTCCATCAATAAATACTGAAACATTGTTACGCTCCTGATTCCAGTCAGAAGTACAAACCTCTCCAGCAAAAGAATTAAAGGAAAGCATTAAAGAGAAGAGCAGTAGTAGTAGTTTTTTCATAAGTTAAAAATTATTAATATCTATGGATAGTTTCGTTATAAATTTTTTCGGCTTCTTTTTCGTACAAATCACTATCAATTAAATCGACCAAAGTACAACATTGAGGTTCAACTGTTATTGAGTTTTTATAAAGCTCTTTTATGGCTCTGAGATGAGCAGTAGTACTAGGAGAAAGAGCATAGCTTGATGTATTAGAAAATTCTAAACGAATACCATAAAGTTTATTATCACTGGTAAATCTAAATCGAATTCCTTGAAGTTTTGGAGGTGCCTTTTTCATTCCTCCAAAATAATCCCAAACATCTCGTGCCTCACAACCAGGAAAATATTCACAATTCAAAATAGTTTTGACTTTCTCTCTACTCATTCCAGACTTTATTCCATGGTAATCAAACCCTTCAGCATTAGCTGAACCAACTATGCCAAGAGAGATGAATAAGATTAGAAGTAGTTTCTTCATAAATTTAATTGACATATATGCATTTGCCAGTTCTATACTCTGCCTTATAGACTGGAGGCATTAGCTCAATAGCAGTTGTCATTGACTTAATAAATGTCATCTTGTTCTTATTTATGATTGCAACAATAACCCCAGCAGCTCTATCATCATAAACACCGTTATTTGACATAGCTAAAAAATGTTCATTCTCGTTAACATTGAAAACTTCTCTAGTTTGAGCGTCTATATACCCAGTGTTAGTCTTCTCATATACATTAGTGAAGTCTTCTTCATCAAAATAACTAGTAGAGGTACAAACATAACTCCCAGCATAGGAACTAAGACTTAAACTAAGAACTAATATAGTTAGTAGTAGTTTCTTCATACTAGGATTGTATATCAACTTGGACTAAAGTCCAAACTTCGTTTTTTGTGTGAGGGAGGGTTTAATTACAACTGATTCCTCTATTTTTTACTTCAATTTTTGGAGCTACTTCTTCTGGGCTTGCCTTAAACCAGGCACAAACAGATGAATCACCCCAATGTTCAATACCACTCTTTTGTTTCTCAGCTTTAGCATTTTCTTCCTTTGAATTATTTGCAAAATGAAGTGCGTATGGGAATATACCCCTAACGATAGAATTTTGATATGATTGTAATCTAACAATCATCTTGTAGTCCTTAACACCATTAAAGTAAATATCTGGCATATACCTCTTAACAAATTTAGTGTGTGTCTTTACAAAATCTTTGTCACCATTTTTATAGTCATACCTTCCATTTTCTATGAGAACTTGGTATTGGTCTTGGGTTAAGTCTTTAATACTAGCATAAGGAATAGATACTGACCCTATATCATATTTTGCCCAAGGGGCAACTAGTTTGAAATCTTTCATTAGTTTATAAGTGAAACTTAAGTACTCATGTGCTTTTGCCCCTCGAGGGAAGGAGTGCTCAAGGAAGTCGTATCCAACACTTTCATAAATTTCAGCTAAAAGGCTTATTTCTTTTGAAGCGTCATAGACGTAGTTAATAGCTTTGCCACCCCTCATAGCATTATTAATATCTACACCATCCTCGTTAATAAAGGCATGAACTACATACAGGTCATCATGTCCTTTATCTAAGAGTTTTTGGTCTTCAAGTCTAAAGCCAAGCATAATTTCACCGATTGAGACCCTTCTTCTCATGTTGCCACAGTTATTCATGCCTGTGTCTTGCTTGTAAGCAGTGGTAATATCATTTATATTGCAAAGTGTATAGCCATAATTCAATGGCGGAAACATTTGCTCCATTAGTTTTCTAGTCATATAGGTGTCAACTCGTTTACGCTCTTCAGATGAGTAATCCATTGCGTCATACCAGATGGCATAAGTCTGAGCAAATGAACCTATTACGCTTGGAATTTGATAGGCTCCAGAATTAGGGCTATTAGACTTTGTCGTTGGATATACAATCATAGGGTCTTCTTTTGCTGATGCCCATCTTAATAAGATATCACCAAGCATTTGTGGCTTCCTATTAGCCCATCCATGGAAATATTTTTGGCAAAACCCCCATGCCTCAGTCAAATTCATTTCAGGTCTAATGCTCATTTCCATAGTTGGGTATGGATCAGCATTAGCTAGTCTTTCACTGCAATTTAAAGAATTGTTGTACATCGTCCACAACTCATCAATTGGGATAAGATTGGAATACTCTTTTAGTGCTTCAAAATCTGCAACAGGCTCCCAATTTTTAACGACTTTTATTTTTTTAAGATGGTTTGGTTCTAGCTCAATAGAGTAGCTTTGAATTGAGAAAAGTGACAAAACTAAAATCAGAAGTAGATTCTTCATAAAGGTATTAAGGTTTAATTGGGATTCAATTAAGAATACCATGTCTTAATTTAAATAATAATATATATGTCAACTTGAACCAAAGTCCAAACTTCGTTTTTTGTGTGAGGGAGGTATTATTAATAGTTAGTCGAGTTCAATGAGCCTCCCCCCGTGCCTTCAAAGTCTGAATATATATGCGAGGGATAGTAGATTAGTTCATGGTACCAATAATCTTTTGTGGACACTGATACTTATTTAGAGCCTTATTTCGATGGTTTCAAATGACCATCCCAAACTACCTCACCTGAACGACCATAAAGTTCACAGGTTCCAACAATATTATTTTCTTCCTGCCATTTTGTGCATTCATTTAGTGCGTGTTCTTTGGTACTCCCAATGCCACTCTCACAGCGCCCATCCTCACCGGCAACAACAAACATATAGCCTTTAGAATTAAATTCGTTTTTGTTTATGTCCAAGTAACCATTCCAACTATTATTAATCAAGCCTCGACAAACTTCATCAAGTTTAGTGTTGTAATTAACTGTTTCAATTTCCTCTTCATCAGAATTTAAAAATTGATTTTTGACATCAGCTTTTGTCATAGATGTATTAAATCTATAAGCACCATTGTGTTTTTCAATCTTGAACCAATTATCTTTAAGGTATTGAATTTTAGGGTCGTTATCTTGAAATTCTTTTACTCTAGCACAGTTATGAAAAAGGCTACCATTAAGAATTCTTGATTCATCTAGCCAGCCTTCTTCTATTTTTAACCTTAAAGCACCTAATCCTTTTTCAGCAACCCCAGGGTCTTCTAGTTTGAATCCATGACGTGATGCATTTTGCAATGCCCAATGAAAGATACTTTGAACGTAGTCCTGTTGTGAATTATCAAAAACAGAAACGGAGTGTTTTGCAAAATATTCTGCAGCAGCTTCTATAACCCAAAGGTCATTTGGACCGCTACAATTATTTCTCAAATCATTTTGTAGAGAATGATAAATTTCATGAAAAAACAAACTGAGTAATTCTTTATTGTTATCTTTTCTTTGCTCTGGGCTAACAGACATCATAACAAATCTTACATCTCTACAGAGAGGGTCCTGGAGTCCACTGTATAAGCCATTTTTCAAAACCCATTCAATATTATTTAATAAATCATTTTTCCCTCTTGCATCAATACAGCTTTTATTTGCTAGAAATTTTTTGACTGTTTGAAGTGTTTTCTTTATTTGAGAGTCATCAATAATTCTTTCATGTGAGACGTGAACTGAGCCTAAGAAATCCATCTCATCATTTTGTGTGACAGATAAAAAATCACCAACAGGATAGATTAGTACAAGATTTTTTGTGATGGTATTTGTCATTTTTGAAGAGGCATAATCTGCCTTATCTGTAAAATAACTATCCTCAAAATCTGTTAAATTAATAATTTGAAAGTCGATTTTATTTGAACTTCCTCCACATTCAAATACAAAATAAGTACCGTCCGCAGATAAACTTTTGACTGGCTCACTGCCATCAGGACAGCCTGCTGCGAAACCTTGAATTGAGAAAAAGGATAATGTTAGAAGTAGAAGTAGTTTTTTCATGGAAGCTATTATAGACAAGTGAAACCAAAGTCCAAACTTCGTTTCATCTGTGAGTGAGGTATTATTAATACTTAGCCGATAGCAATGAGCCTCCCCCCATACCCTTCAAAGTCTTTATATATATGCGAGGGATGGTTGCTCTGAAGTTCGTATGTATAGCTATAAATTATTATTTTTACATATGCGGTTCATTATGCTGTTTATCTTTCCCTAGCTATGGATTAAAATGCGTTTTTTTTAACATAAAAATCATGTATCCAAGGCTATTAGTATCTAGTATTTTTTTAATCTTAACTCTCACCTCAACAGTTGCCAATGCGTCTCATGATCAATGGGGTTGTGTAAAGGATGCCTCTGGTAAAATTATAACCCTTGATGCTCCGGGAGATGTTAACGGAGAAGTTGTCAGAAATGAGGATGGGGGCTCTCTCGAACGTTCCTGTAATGAAGACCCTCTAGAAACCTGGATTAAAATTTATAAGATAGGTTTATGTAAACAAGATACTTCTCATAATGATTTAAGTTCTTGTCAATTTATTGTGAATTCAACTGAGGGCATAGAGCACACTATTAAAAAGTTTACTTCTAGCCCCATTAATACTGATATATTAACAATTAAGCCAGGTAGTTATGATTATGTAGCGGTTGTTATTAGTAATAAGTTCGGCTCTAAGATTTCCTTTGAAACCACTAATACAATCCAAAGTGGTAACCCAAATACAGGCTTTAATCTAGGCAAATATTGCTGGTCAAGCCTCCCTGGGCCAACCACTATAAATAATAATGACACGCTGTTTTTAGATCATGCTCAAGCAGTAGTAGGTGCAGATGCACTCCTGATGGAATGTAACACTTCACCAGGAACGCCTCAATGGACCTATGAGATTTTGAATGACCTTTCGCGAGAAGAGGATTGGAAGCTTAGTATGTGCCACCACCCTGATACTAATGCAAATCAAACGGATGCAGAAGGTGATAGGCAGGATTACGGCTTCATTAAAAATGGTAATTTTTTTGTGAACCTTTTAAAGATGGATAATTCATTCGCAACAGCTTGTGAAAATTCTGCAAAATTACTAATGACCACTGCTTTAGATGAGACTTTCAGTGTTACAAATAAAACTCTGTACCAGCTTAATTTTCAACAAGATAATATCAATTTTATTGAGTTTCTATCTCGGGAGGATGAAGCTGCTTATCCTGATCCTTTTTTATGGAAGATAGGAATTGATATACCAAAATTGTATTTGGGTGTTTCTGAGCCATAAGTAACAGATTATATTTTTAATACAAATTTTTCTAAGTAACCAAACTTGCCACTATTAAAATCATGAATTGTTTTTGTTTATCGTGACTTGAACTAAAGTCCAAATTTCATTTCATCTGAGAGGGAGGTATTATTAATAGTTAGCCGATAGCAATGAGCCTCCCCCCGTACCCTTCAAAGTCTGAATATATATGCGAGGGATGATAGGTATATTTAATTAGTATTAAATTATTAAATAAATAATTTATTTGTGAGTAGATTAGTGAGTAGAATTTATACCAATAATTGATATATCCCTATATAGAAAGGCTGTAGTTGATTGGTTGAATCCCTCTCCCTCCACCATACTTACTCCATCATTGGTAATATTTCATCTCTAATTTACTTGTAATTTAGTCGCCATTCGCGAAACTCTGCATCTTGAATAGCGAAAACAAGACCTTCAGTAAAAACGTTTTTAAGTCTATAAGTTTCTTTAAGGTCTTGACAATAAATATCAATAGTTGCGTCTAAATCATTAAGAGTGAAATAATCATTAATACCTTGGTTATTTTCTTCTATTGATTTAGCAGTTTTTAAATCTGTAAACATACCAGTTATGATTTTTGCAATTGTATCTCTTTGTTTAATGCAAGCATCAAAGTCCTCTATGTAATCCTTGTAACCTCTGATAGCATATATCGTATAGTTGTTTGGTATAGTATTCTTAATAAAAACTGAGGCTTTGTCATATATATTTTTCTCTCTCGGCACTATGATCTCCAAGAATTTATTTGGTTCATTGAGATAAGAATATCTATTTAAATCTTTGTATTTCTCAATCCCATCAAGTATTTCATCTTCACTCATAAAGTCGAGCAAACTGTCCCCAAGACTTATATCTACAACTTCGAAATTTGCAAAATGGACTGCAAGAACTGCAGGGGAATTAAGAAAGAATAGTGAGAGCAGAAGTAGGGGTAGTTTTTTCATAATAGGATTATATGTTAACTGAGACTAAAGTCCAAACTTCGTTTGATGTGAGAGAGTGGCTATTATTAATAGTTAGTCGAGTTCAGTAGGGGGTATGCCTTCAAAGTATGAATATATAAGCTAGTATAAATCTATTATTAAATGCAAAAATTATAAAAAATTATTTGGAAGTTTCTTTATAGTTCAAATTGAAATTCAAATATTATTATCTTGAAATGAAGTGTTTGAACACTCCATTTATTAGTGTATATTCAATTTATCATAGTTGCAATTTCAGCTATGATTAATGTAAAAAACAAAGGAGAAACTATGAAAATATTTAACTTAATGATGGGTGCATTCTTGGCCGTAGGCTCAAGCTCCATAGGCGCTGCCCCCATAAGTCAATTAGGCTCACCTGAAGGGGAACTTAATATTGTGGCATGGGCTGGGTATATTGAAAGAGGAGATACTAATGAGGCTTTTGACTGGGTAACTTCATATGAAAAATCTACTGGTTGTAACGTAAATGTTAAAACAGCTGGAACCTCTGATGAAATGGTTGCATTGATGAATCAGGGTGGGTTTGATATAGTTACGGCTTCTGGAGATGCTAGTCTTAGAATGATAGCAGGAAAAACTGTTCAAGAAATAAATACAGATCTTATTCCAAGCTGGAACACAATAGATAAAAGACTTCAAGATGCAGTATGGCATACTGTGGATGGTAAACATTATGGTACGCCCTATGCATGGGGTTCAAATGTATTAATGTACAATACAGACGCTTTTGGAGATGAAGTTCCAGATAGCTGGAATGTTGTCTGGGAAGAGCAGATGCTTGCCGATGGTAAGAGCAATAAAAATAGAGTTCAGGCTTTTGATGGACCAATCCATATAGCAGATGCTGCAATGTACTTAATGTATCACAATCCAGACCTTGGCATTAAAGATCCTTATGAGTTAACTGAAGATCAATATCAAGCTTCACTTAACTTGTTACGCCAACAAAGAGAGTTAGTTGGTAGGTATTGGCATGATGCTTTTATGCAAATGGATGACTTCACAAATGAAGGCTTTGTTGCATCAGGTTCTTGGCCATTCCAGGTTAACCTTTTAAAGCCAAATGTTCCAATTGCCAGTACAATTCCTAAAGAAGGTGCGACAGGTTGGGCAGATACAACAATGGTTCACGCTGAAGCTAAAAACCTTAATTGTGCCTATCTATGGATGGAGCATCAGTTGAGCTCTAATCTTCAGAGTGATCTAGCAGCATGGTTTGGAGCGGTTCCAGTAGTTCCTTCAAAATGCGTTGGTTCTGATTTACTTGGGCCTGAAGGCTGTAAGATCAATGGTATAGACAACTTTGATAAAATTATGTTTTGGAAAACTCCTGTTGCTTCATGCAAAACTCAGGAAGTTTGTGTGCCATACTACAGATGGGTTACTGACTATATCGCTGTTCTTGGCGGTAGATAATAAATATATAACTTAATAAGAAAGAGGGGGGGTCACTCCCCCTTTTTTTTAAATGCATTATGTTAAAAGCTTTAAATTTAAAAAACATCAATAAATCATATGGCCTTATTAAGGCGCTTGATAATATAGACTTAACTGTGAGTGATGGTGAATTCTTTTCCTTATTAGGGCCTTCTGGCTCTGGAAAGACTACATGTCTTAAAGTTATAGCTGGATTCGAAGCACCAGATAATGGCAATGTCTCTATTTTTGAAGAAGATGTTACAAACATCCCACCTTTCAAAAGACATGTTAATACTGTATTCCAAGATTATGCACTTTTCCCTCATATGAACGTTCGACAGAACGTTGGGTATAGCCTGAAAGTTCAGAAAATGAAAGGGCCACCTATGGATCGTAAGATAGATGAAATTCTTGAAATTGTAAATCTAACGGGTTACGATTTACGCAAACCAAGTGAACTCTCTGGTGGCCAAAGACAAAGAGTCGCATTAGCTAGATCTCTTATTAATAAACCTAAAATTTTGTTACTGGATGAACCTCTTGGTGCCTTAGACCTTAAACTCAGGGAAAAAATGCAGGTTGAATTAAAAAATATTCAGAGGCAATTCAAAATAACTTTTATATATGTAACTCATGACCAACAAGAGGCGCTAAGTATGAGTGATAGAATTGCTGTTTTTAACAATGGTAAGATTGAACAAATTGATACGCCAGCAAATATCTACAGCAAGCCAATTAATTCATTTGTAGCAGAATTTATTGGAACTACTTCAATATTTAATAAAGATTCAGCTATGAAGATTTTTGGTCTCGACAAAGCATTCTCCGTTAGACCTGAAAATATCATTATTATGGAGACAAAAAAAGATCTTGCTGCTATAGATAAGAAGCAATATTTCATCACCAATGGGACTTTAGCTGACTGCCAGTTTCAAGGCTCTCACTTGAAGATGACCTATGCAATTGATAATGATTGTAAACTTAGTGTGTTTAAGTCACTAGAGGGCAATATTAATCAGAAATATGACATTAATATAAAACATACGATTGCTTGGAAGAAAACCGACATTACGACTTTAAATGAATAAACTTTTAGACTCTTTTTCTAATTTCACCTACAGAAATAAAAATTTTATTTTTTTATCCTTTCTTATAGTTCCTCTTCTTTGGTTGGGAGTTGTCTATCTTGGCTCGCTATTAATTTTTTTAGGCCATTCTTTTTTTCATTTAGATGGCTTTACCGGTCAGATCGTTTATGAGTTTAGCTTTAAAACTCTTATCGAGCTTTTTAGTTCACCTGCAAATATAGATATTCTTATTAGAACTGTTGGTTTAGCAACTTGTGTCACCATTGGTTCAGCAATTATTGGATTTCCAATTGCATACTATATGGCTAAATTTACATCTCCAAAAGTCAAAATATTTCTTTTCATTGCTATTATGCTTCCTCTATGGTCAAGCTATCTTGTTAGGGTTTATTCCTGGAAGCTCATTTTAGCTAAGGAAGGAATAATTAACTGGTTCTTTGAGAGGCTACATCTTGAATGGCTACTTGATAATATTCTCTCTATTCCATTAATAGGGGGTCCCTCATTATCAATTTCATATATTGGAATGTTTTTAGTGTTTACTTATATATGGCTGCCATTTATGATTTTACCAATCCAAGCATCTTTAGAGAGGGTTCCAAATTCTTTGATTAATGCTTCATATGATTTAGGAGCTAATAAAAGGCAAACTTTTTATAAGGTGATTCTGCCACTTGCACTTCCAGGAATAATCGCTGGCTCGATTTTTACCTTTTCTCTAACACTGGGTGACTACATAATTCCATATATTATTGGAACTTCCAAATTTTTTATTGGCCAAGCAGTTTATACCCATCAAGGTACAGCTGGAAACATACCTCTAGCTGCTGCTTTTTCACTGGTACCAATTGTGGTTATGATAATTTATATATACCTAGCCAAAAAAATGGGGGCATTTAATGCTCTTTAGAAAAGGCTCAATTAATAGGCTTAATAAGGCAGGTCTAGGGCTTCAATTTGGAGCTATTGCTGGACTTTTATTCTTGCATATCCCTCTTCTATTAATTATTCTATATGCATTCACTACTGAGGATAAGTCCTATCAATTTCCGCCTCCTGGCTATACCCTTAAATGGTTTGAGGTGGTATTAAATAGGCAAGACATATGGGATGCAGTTGCATTATCTATGCAGATAGCAATTATCTCTACTTTTCTTGCAATAATTCTAGGAACATTAGCTGCTGGAGCTCTCTACAAAACTTCTTTCTTTGGTAAAAGTTCGATAACTATTTTGATTATTTTACCTATAGCTCTGCCAGGGATAATTACTGGTATATCTCTAAGAAGTACATTTGGAGTTTTGGGAATCCCATTTAGTACCTGGACTATCATAATCGGACACGCCACTTTCTGTATGGTTGTGGTCTACAATAATGTAGTTGCGCGGCTAAGAAGAACTTCTCCAAACTTAATACAGGCATCGATGGACCTTGGAGCAAATAACCTTCAAACATTTTTCTATGTTATTCTTCCTAATATGGGTACAGCTATTCTAGCAGGAGGTATGTTGGCTTTTGCTTTGTCTTTTGATGAGGTCATTGTAACCACCTTCACTGCTGGACAACAAACAACGCTGCCAATATGGATGTTTTCTGAATTAATAAGACCAAGGCAACGACCAATTACTAATGTAGTAGCAGTTTTTATAATGCTTATCACCTTTATTCCTATTGTCTTTGCAAGCTATGTAGCAAGTAAAACTTCAGAATCTGAAGGATCAACAAAATAACCAATTACACAAAGGAGTCATTATGAAAATAAAACAACTAATTAATAACGAACTTGTTTTGGGCGAAGGGCCTAGTGAGAAAATAATCAACCCATTTAATTCTGAGATAATAACTGAAATACCTCAATCATCAATTGAGCAGGTTAATTTAGCAGTTCAGTCAGCAAAGGCTGCCTTTACTTCATGGTCACGAACCACCCCTGCTGAAAGGTCTGGTATGCTTCTTAAAGTTGCAGATATGATTGAGCAAAAAGCTGAAGAGATTGCAAGAATAGAGTCATTAAACTGTGGAAAGCCATATCATTTAGTTTTAAACGATGAAATTCCTGGAGTTGCTGACGTATTTAGATTTAATGCAGCTGCATGTAGGACAATGCAGGGCTCTGCTGCCGGTGAGTATTTAGAGGGCTTTACCAGTATGATTCGAAGAGACCCTATCGGTGTTATTGGTTCAATTGCTCCCTGGAACTATCCATTAATGATGGCGGCATGGAAATTAGCTCCAGCATTAGCTACAGGTAACACTGTCGTTCTCAAGCCTTCTGAGCAAACCCCATTAACTACTCTATTCATAGTTGATATTTTGGCGGAAGTTTTTCCAAAAGGCGTAGTAAATGTTATCTATGGAATTGGAGAAACTGTAGGATCAGCTCTTATCCATAATCCAGATGTACAAATGATTTCATTAACTGGTGACGTTAGTACTGGTAAAAAAATCTTAGAAGCTGCAAGCCATAGTATTAAAAAAACACATCTAGAATTAGGTGGTAAGGCTCCAGTTATTGTCTTTGATGATGCTGATATTGACCTACTAATAGAAGGTATAAAGGACTTTGGATATTACAATGCAGGGCAAGATTGCACTGCTGCTTGCAGGATGTTTGTTGATAAAAAAATATATGATAAGGTTGTATCTAAATTAACTCAAGCAGTAAATACTATTGGTTATGGTAATGATGATGACAGTAAAAATGACATACCTCCTTTAATTACTGCTGAACATTTAAATAGGGTTTCTGGATTTATTGAAAAGGCTAAATTAGTTGACAATATAGAGATTACAACAGGTGGACATGCTAAAGATGGTGTAGGTAATTTTTATCTACCGACAGTCGTTGCTGGAGCCAACCATGATGATGAAATTGTTCAAAAAGAAGTTTTTGGCCCAGTAGTTTCTGTGACACCATTTTCTGATGTTGAAGATGCTATTGGATGGGCAAATGATTCTCCATATGGATTAGCATCATCAGTTTGGACTCAAAATATTACAAAAGGGATGGCAACTGCTGCTAGGCTTCAGTATGGTTGTACCTGGGTCAATACACATTTCATGCTAGCTTCTGAAATGCCACATGGTGGCGTCAAGTCATCAGGTTATGGAAAAGATTTATCTATATATTCGCTGGAAGACTATACAAACATCAGGCATGTTATGGTAAATATTGGCGCCTAATTCCAAATATTAGATATTAGATATTAACAAAATTGGTGGAGGGATAATATATTTAATTGTGAGTAGAATTTATATCGATAATTAATATATCTTTAAATATAAGGGCTGTAGGTGATTAGTCTAATCTCATATCATTCCACCATATTTTTTTTTAGTATTGATTAATTGTTTTTCTTTAATTTGATAAATCCCTATAAGTAGAGGAAAAAGCTTCAATTGCTTTATCTAAATCACTCTTAGTATGTCCAGCTGATATTTGTACTCTGATTCTTGCTTTACCTTTTGGCACTACAGGAAAGAAAAAACCAATAGCATAAATCCCTTTTTCTAGAAGTTTGACTGACATCTTTTGTGCTAATTTGGCATCACCTAACATGACTGGAACAATTGGATGAACCCCATCATCTACATTAAAGCCTGCCTCTTGCATACCTTGACGAAAGTAATGCGTATTTTTTTCTAGATGATCTCTTAGTTCTGTAGAGTTTGAAAGCATCTCTAATACTTTTATCGAGGCTGCGCATATAGAAGGCGCGACAGTATTTGAAAATAAATAGGGTCTGGAGCTTTGCCTCAACATGTCAATGATTTCTTGACGACCTGAGGTGAAGCCACCCGAGCCACCACCAAGCGCTTTGCCAAAGGTTCCAGTAATAATATCAACACGGTCCATCACATCACAATATTCATGAACTCCACGGCCTGTCTTTCCTATAAAGCCAGTCGCATGACAGTCATCATGATGGACCATAGCATCATACTTATCAGCCAAATCACATATTTTGTTGAGCTGCGCAATAGTGCCATCCATCGAAAAAACACCGTCAGTTGTAATTAGAATACGTCTAGCTCCACTCTCTTTAGCTTCAATTAGTTTTGCTTCAAGATCGCTCATATCATTGTGCTTATAACGAAATCGAGCGGCCTTACAAAGACGAACACCATCAATGATTGAAGCATGGTTGAGTTCGTCAGATATAACCGCATCATCCTTAGATAAAATTGTTTCAAAGAGTCCTGTATTGGCATCAAAACAAGCTGCGTAGAGAATCGTATCTTCCATGCCAAGAAATTCACTAACCTTGTGTTCAAGTTTTTTATGGATGCTCTGAGTGCCGCAAATAAAGCGGACAGATGACAAGCCAAAACCCCAGTCACTAAAACTATCTTTCGCCGCTTGAATTACCTCAGAATGGTTTGCTAAACCAAGATAATTATTCGCGCACATATTGATCACATCAGTGCCACCTTCAAGTGTAATTTGGTTTTTTTGATCAGATGCAATGATGCGTTCAGTTTTCCATAAACTTGCCTCTTTAATGGCATTTAAATCTTTTTCTAAGCTCACTTTTGCACTTTTAAAACTCATTAAAATTCCTTAAATTAATCTTCCCAATTGAGGATGACTTTGCCAGATTGGCCTGAACACATTACATCAAAACCCTTCTGGAATTCTGTGTAGTGGTAATGGTGGGTAATAATTTTTTCAAGTGGAAGTCCGCTTTGTACCATCATAGAGCCTTTATACCAAGTCTCAAAAATCTCACGGCCATAAATACCTTTTATATGTAACCCTTTAAATACAACCAAGTCCCAATCAATACCAGAACCCGAAGGCATGATGGCTAGCATTGCTACCTTGCCGCCATTAATCATTTTATTAAGCATCTCCCCAAATGCCTGAGGGGAGCCTGACATTTCAAAGCCAACATCAAAGCCTTCAAAAATACCTAAACTTTCCATTAATTCTTTCGTGATTTGATTTTTTTCAACATTAACAGTGATTACTTTCGGTAAGATTTTTTTAACTAAATTAAGGCGGTATTCATTTAAATCAGTAATTACTATATTACGAGCACCACTGTGAGCAGCAACCATTGCAGCCATAATTCCAATTGGACCTGCGCCAGTTATTAAAATATCCTCTCCTACCATATCAAATGAAAGCGCGGTATGAACTGCATTCCCATAAGGGTCGAAACAGGCTAGTAAGTCTGCTGAAATTTTGACACTTGGTTTAAATACATTTTCTGCTGGAACCGATACATACTCTGCAAAAGATCCGTTTCGATTAACTCCAATCCCAACAGTATTAGGACACAGGTGTTTGCGTCCACCTAGACAGTTACGACATCGATTGCAAACTATATGACCCTCAGCAGAAACCAGATCACCAACCTTTAATCCAACAACACTTTCACCTAACTCAGCTATAACTCCAGCAAATTCATGGCCTGTTGTCATTGGCACAGATATGGTTTTTTTTGCCCATGCATCCCAATTATAAATATGTATGTCAGTACCACAAATTGCAGTTTTCTGAACTTTGACGAGCACATCGTTACTGCTTACCTCTGGCATGGGTACGTCTTCAAGCCAAATCCCTTTCTCTGAGTGGCTTTTAACTAATGCTTTCACAATACAATCCTTAGTTGTTTAAAAAAATATTAGTGAGTAGAATTTATATCAATAATTGATATATCATTTTATAGAAAGGGGCTATAGACGTTTAGTTGATTCTCAAATTCTAGATTATAAATAGTTCTTATTTAATTAGTCTATAAGTGGTAAGAGTTTATCAATAGATTCTTTTGCATCCCCGTAGAACATTCTTGCATTCTCCTTAAAGAATAATGGATTTTCGATGCCAGAATATCCTGTTCCCTGACCCCGTTTGGAGACAAATACTTGTTTAGCCTTCCAGCATTCTAATACAGGCATGCCTGCAATTGGGCTGTTTGGGTCTTCTTGAGCAGCTGGATTCACAATATCATTAGATCCAATTACAATAGCCACATCGGTATCTGGGAAGTCATCATTAATCTCCTCCATCTCCATAACGATGTCATAAGGTACCCGTGCCTCTGCTAGAAGAACATTCATATGACCTGGCAAGCGACCAGCTACTGGATGGATTGCAAAGCGAACATTTTTGCCCTGAGCTATTAACTTACGCGCTAATTCAGACACTGATTGTTGAGCTTGGGCAACAGCCATACCGTAACCTGGGATTATTATAATACTTTCAGCTTCATTTAATACAGAGGCAACACCGTCTACATCAATAGCGACCTGCTCTCCATTAATCTCCATTTGAGGGCCAGATGAACCACCAAAGCCACCAAGGATTACGCTCACAAAGGACCGATTCATAGCTTTACACATGATGTAGGATAAAATAGCGCCTGATGATCCTACTAAAGCTCCAACAACAATCAAAAGGTCATTACCAAGACTAAATCCAATCGCAGCAGCAGCCCAACCTGAATATGAATTCAGCATTGATACAACTACCGGCATGTCTGCACCACCAATACCCATGATAAGGTGATAACCGATAAATAAAGCCATGACCATCAGAATGATCATCGACAATAACTCACCAGAATTTAAATACCAAGCTACAGACAATACTGACACAATAGCTGCAGTTGCATTAAGAAAGTGACCCCCAGGAAGCTTGATAGCTTCTGAAGTTACTCTGCCTGCTAGCTTGCTATAAGCAATCACTGAGCCTGTAAAAGTAACAGCACCAATCCAGATACCCAAAGCTGTCTCAACACGAAGAATGTTGATCTCTACAACTGACTTTTTAGCAAGTAGCCCTGAAAACCCTTCAAGCATTTTCTTGGCAGTATCATCCATAGAGGCAATATTAACCAGTTCAAAATGAGTGTTAAAGCCCACAAATACCGCGGCAAGTCCAACCAAAGCATGCATACCAGCAACTAACTCTGGCATTTCAGTCATTCCCACTTTTGACGCTAAAAGGTAACCTATCAAGCCACCCGCTGCAATCAGAGCCAGTGAGAGCCACCAATGCCCTAATCCAGGACCTAGTAGGGTGGCAGATACAGCTAAGGCCATTCCAGTAATACCATACCAGACGGCACGTTTTGCGCTTTCCTGACCAGACAGCCCGCCAAGTGATAGAATAAATAACACTGCTGCAAGAACGTAAACAGCAGAAGTAAAGCCTATTTCCATGACGCCAGCCTCATTAAGATTTCTGGAACATGGCAAGCATGCGCCTCGTTACAAGGAAGCCACCAAATATATTAATGCCCGCAAAAAACACTGATATCGCAGCAAGAACCATGACTATAGAGCTGGATGAGTTTATCTGAAGTATTGCTCCCAATATTATGATTGATGAAATCGCATTGGTCACAGCCATCAATGGCGTATGAAGAGAGTGGCTAACATTCCAAATCACTTGAAAACCAACAAAAACAGATAAGATAAAAACAATAAAGTGCTGCATAAAACTTGCTGGTGCATAGCTTCCAACTAAGAATAACAATGCGCCTCCAACAAAAAGTAATATAACTTGGTTTTTAGTCTGTTTTTTAAAGGCTACAACCTCATCAGCTCGAACCTCTTCAGGGGTTTTATCTGGAACCCTTACTTTTTGAATAGCGGCAATAGCCTGTACTTTTGGAGGTGGAGGAGGAAAAGTAATCTCTCCATTGTGAACGACCGTTGCGCCGCGGATAACGTCATCCTCCATATCATGAACTATCACTCCATCTTTGTTGGGAGTCAAGTCATCAATCATGTGGCGAATATTACTGGCATAAAGAGTACTCGCCTGAGCGGCCATCCGGCTTGGAAAATCTGTATAACCAATAATAATTACGCCATTATCTGTAACAATGCGCTCATCTATAACAGTAAGCTTGCAATTTCCACCCTTTTCAGCAGCCAGATCCACTATCACTGAGCCAGGTTTCATACTGTCAACCATATCCTTAGTCCAAAGCTCAGGCGCTTCTCGATTAGGAATCAAAGCGGTAGTAATCACAATATCCATATCAGGCGCAATCTCTCGGAACTTGACTAATTGAGCGTTAGTAAATTCAGGCGAAGATACAGCAGCGTAACCTCCAGTTGAGGTGCTATTGTTCTGTTCATCTTCAAAATCTAAGAAAACAAATTCAGCGCCCATAGACTCTACCTGCTCGGCAACTTCTGGGCGAACGTCAAATGCATAGGTGATAGCGCCAAGAGAGGTAGAGGTGCCAATTGCTGCGAGTCCAGCAACACCGGCGCCAACTACTAAGACCTTTGCTGGGGGTACTTTACCGGCTGCTGTCATCTGTCCAGTAAAAAAGCGGCCAAAGTTGTTACTCGCCTCAATCACTGCGCGATAGCCGGAAATATTGGCCATAGAAGATAATGCATCCATTTTTTGGGCGCGACTAATGCGCGGCACCATATCCATAGCAATAACGCTAGCCTCGTTAGCTTTAGCCATTTCCATTAACACTTCATTGGCGCCTGGATAGAAAAAAGAGATTAGTGTCTTGGAGGATGAAAGTCTTTTGATTTCAGATTCACTTGGCGGCTGAACCTTAACAATTACATCACTTGCCTTTATAAGCGCTTCGCCAGATTTGCAGATCTCAACACCGACATCTTCATATTGCTTATCAATAAAGCCAGCTGCAATACCAGCACCCGATTCAACCAGGCACTCATGACCAAGCTTTTTTAGCTTAATTGCACTGTCTGGAGTTAAGGCAACACGCTGTTCACCTGAAGAGGTTTCTTTAAGAGCTCCAATTTTCATAACTTTCAACCTTTTATTTAAACGTTCTTGAAATGCTCTTACTACCAAAAAAATCTATGTGATAGGACTTCTTAGACATATTTATTAAAAGGATTTTAGATGAAAAAAATATAAATTATTAGAGCGATAAACTTAAAAATATTATGGTTTAATCTACCCCATAAATACAAAATAGAGCAAAAGATTTGTCTTGCCCCAACATATTTAATCACCTTTCCCGGGCTTTTCAGAAAATAAATGCATCTTTCCATCTGGAAAATTATCCGGGTGATATTTTTCATGCTCAGGGTCTGGACCACTATTTTCAGTTATAACTGGCCAATTCATATCAGTGCTGTATTTTCTATTGAACTCTAACCATTTAACGCCAACAGGATCAGTATCAGGCAATATAGCTTCAACTGGACACTCTGGGACGCAGACATCACAATCAATGCACTCATCTGGATTAATAACTAGTGTATTTTCACCTTCATAGAAACAATCTACTGGACACACCTCAACACAATCTAGGTGCTTACATTTAATACAACCATCGGTTACTACGTAGGCCATTTGACTTCATCCAAATAATAGAAACTAAAAATATAACTCTGTGTTAATTTGAACACATTCTATTAAGAATAAAAACATGAAATACAACAAACATCAAAAAGAGTACAATTGATGAGTAATGGCTTTACTTCAACTAGCGGAAAGAACTATGAAAAAACAGAATGAAGAACTAAAAACCAAGAAGAAAAAGAAATTATCATTGCAAGAAAAAGCAATAATGGCCACAAATGCAAGGTCTGAAGAGTCAGACATTCATAATTCTGACTGGAATCCGGGTTCACTAAATAGACTGAATAAGGCTTTAAAAGAAGAGAGTTAATATTTAATTGCTATGTGATTAATTAAAAAACCATACCGCCACTTTAGATCTATATTGATTTAAAATGACTCGCCGTATCAATTACCTTAAATACCTTTCTAAATGAATTCCTTGATTATTAAATTACAAGATCGACTTAATGGGCTTTTCCCTGGCCTAATTGTTGTTGGGACAATAGCCGCAGCAGCAGGATTTCTAAGCCTTCACTACAAAGCCCCAGTGATGCTCTTTGCACTCCTAATTGGTATTGCCTTTAACTTTCTAGCAACCGATGAGCGATGTGCTCAAGGTATAGAGTTCTCAAGTAAAAAAATTCTTCGCTTTGGTGTTGCATTATTAGGCTTCAGAGTTACGCTTGATCAAATTTTAGGTCTTGGTACGAATGTACTTTTACTTGTTCCAATTCTTGTGCTTTCATCGATTGCAATTAGTTGGTTCATCGCGAAGTTGATGGGTAGGCGTTATCTTTTTGGACTTTTAACCGCGTGCGCTGTTTCAATTTGCGGCGCAGCTGCGGCGCTCGCTGTTGCCTCCGTCCTCCCTAATTGGAAAGATAGGCATCGTGATACTTTATTTGTCGTTGTCTGCGTAACAGCGCTCTCAACCTTTGCGATGATTGCCTATCCTATTTTGTTTTCAGTAGGGGGCTTCAGTGACGTTGAGATTGGTATCCTTATTGGCGCAACCATCCACGATGTTGCGCAGGTAGTCGGCGCTGGCTATGCTGTGTCTAATGAGACTGGTGATGTAGCTACCTTTATTAAGCTACTGAGAATTTCAATGCTACCGTTCATTGTTATTATTATTGCGCTTTTATTAAAGGGTGATGATGAGCTTGGTACTATTAGCCCTAAAGCATTCCCATGGTTTGCCCTTGGCTTTGCCTTATGCTTGATTGTAAATAGCATCGGATTCATACCTCAAATGTTAACGGGGTTTCTTGCGGACATCTCGCAATGGTTTTTAGTGTTCGCTATTGCAGGGCTTGGCATTTCCACATCACTTAAGTCGATGATGGAGCTAGGCGGAAAATCAATCGCACTTATGGTCTTACAAACTGTCGCTTTACTTGGTATTGCAGTTCTCGCTGTTTCAACGGACTTCATCTAACAAAGGAGAGAATATGAAGGTTTTAGAGGTTTTAGATGCTGAATTGGTTTTGGTGGATTTAGAGGTGAATTTAGGAAGTAAAAAGCAAAACAGCCCAACGCTTTGTGCTCGTTACAACGGAAAAATTATTCCCTTGAGAACGCCAGATGGAAGGCCAATCCTAATGAAGGAAGATAACGCTATAGAAGGGGACTCAGTAGTTAAATAAATATTCTAAAAACCATTGATTAAGTTAATGAATAGCTTTGGATAAAATTAACAGTTGTGAATTAATAAAAACTTGTGTTGTGTCTAAATCATCTTAGTCGCATACCAGTTAGAAAATGAGGCAACGTTTTCTTCCATTAGAGGAGAAAATTGACCCTGCAGTGATGGTGAATTTCGAAGCCCTTTATGTTGATTCTCTAGAGCAATAATGTCCTCACTCATGGCGTCATCAAGGCGCTGATAATAGGCTAGAGACTTTTCATTAAAATCAGGTAGCTCCGTTGTACTTTTTGGAAAACAAATGCTTTGACGTATTTGGCAGCGCTCTGAACTGATTGGAGTGGCCTCATAAACCCAGATCGACTCTTGGCTGGCTGCAAAAGTCATATTTGGAAAAATCCAGCTATACCGAGCTCCAAGGCTCCATGGCTCAGTTAAACTCGTCATTTTTGGTAAAGCGCTGAGTTGTTGAACTTCAAGTAGGGCGCCAGTTCCAGAGGTAAGTCCAAACTGACTCGCATAGTCGCCCAATGTAATGTCTGACTCTTCAGGCTTCCAATAAAGATTATCGATGCTGGTTGGGTGCACGTTATTCAGGTGGTAGTATTCATTAAAAACATCTAAAAATGCCTTCCAATTGCACTGCACTTCAAAGGCTTGACGCCTTGTTGTCACAAGATCGTTCAATGCCCAAGGTTTATGAAGTTTTGCAAAATCGCCTAACTGCTTCTCTAAATTTGTGGACTCACTCCCAATAAAAGCAAACAAAAAGCCTTCTACTTCTTTTAGGTCATACTCAATCAGTGAGTGTTCTGAGAAATCAAAATTTGGATTTTTATCCATCTCTTTGGCGTGAATTAGGACTCCATCTTGTGAATATGTCCAGCCATGAAAAGGGCAACTAATTGCTTGGCATTGTCCGTTACCCTCTAACAACTTAGCGCCGCGATGCCTACAGGTATTTGCATATAACCGTAAAGCTTTATCTTGATCACGAATCAATAAAAGTGCTTGGCCGCATAACTCTAATGCTTCATATTCACCCAGAAGCATCAATCTATCTGCCCGACCTAACCCTAGCCATTGATCTGTAAAAATACGTTTTTTTTCTTGTGTAAAAATAGAATTCTGCCAATAGAATTCAAAAGGGAGGCTCCTTCTATGCGGCAGTGGTAACGTGCATAGCTTTAGATTTTTTAGTAGTTTATTTTCAATTTTCTCGCTGTTTTTCATCGTTAATTGCTTTAATTGATTTTTAAATAATACATTGTTATTTTGAATTACATTGGAGCATGAGTCTACCCATAATAAATATTTTGATAAATACTATAATAAATAGGATTACAATATAACCTCAACTATTTTTTAATTACAGGGGAGAGTAATTTTGAAACACTTACACAAAATGCATTCAATAGGTTTGCAAAAAATAATTCCAGGTGTGCTTTTGAGCTTTGTTGTTACATTGGGTTTCTTTAGCCAATCGTCAATAGCTGCAAGTCACAAAGTTCTAAACTTAACAATACTTCATACAAATGATTTTCATGCTCGTTTTAGGCCTATCAGTAAGTACGATAATAATTGCTCTGCTGAGAGCAATGCTGAAGGAAAATGTTTTGGCGGCTCCGCTCGTCTAATTACAGCAATTGAGGATGCACGCTCAAGGCATGAAAATACAGTACTTTTAGACGGTGGTGATCAGTTCCAAGGAACTCTTTTCTATAACCTTTATAAGGGTAAGGTTGCTGCAGAAATGATGAATAAACTTGGTTACGATGGAATGACTGTTGGAAACCATGAGTTTGATGATGGCCCTGAAACCTTAAGAGCATTTATGGATGCGGTTAACTTTCCAGTGCTTATGGCAAATGCAAATGTTGATATGGAGCCAGAACTTAAGGGCAAGCTACAAAAATCAACGGTCATAGAGAGAAGTGGTCATAAAATTGGACTTATAGGCCTTGTTACAGAGGACGTTGTTGATATTTCGAGTCCTGGTGATAATATTATATTCACTGATGCTATTACTGCTGCCCAAGCTGAGGTCGATTCTTTGACAGCAGCTGGAGTTGGCATAATCATACTTATGTCACATTCTTCATACGAAATTGACAAAGAAATTGCAGCCAATACAACAGGTATTGACGTGATTGTTGGTGGTCATGATAATGCTTATCTATCAAACATTAGCGATAGAGCAAAAGGACCTTATCCAACCGTTGTTAATGGCACTCAAATTGTACAAGCTTATGCCTATGGTAAATACTTAGGTGAGCTCTCAGTTGTCTTTGATGATGAAGGTGAGGTTATCTCTGCAACAGGTGAGCCAATTACGATTGACGGCTCTGTCAATGAGAATAGTCAAATAGTTGCTCGCTTAGATGAATTAGAGAAGCCAATAACAGATCTTAAAGAAACTCTAGTTGGAAACGTTTCTAGCTCTTTAAATGGCGATAGAGCTGTATGCCGAGTTCAAGAATGTGATATGGGTAATATGATAACGGACGCAATGAGAGCGGCAGGAATGGAAAAAGGTTATTCGATTGCTCTTGCAAACTCAGGAGGCATTCGAGCCTCTCTTGATGCTGGGCAGGTTACACTTGGTGAGATAATGACTATCCTTCCTTTCCAAAACACAATGTCAACCTTCAAGGTTACGGGTAAGCAGTTACTTGCAGCGATTGAAAATGGCGTGAGCCAGGTGGAGGATGGTTCGGGCAGATTCCCTCAGGTTTCTGGAATGCGTTTCTCATTTGATTCGTCAAAACCTGCTAATGAAAGGGTGACTTCAATTGAAATCCAAGAGAGTAATGGTTCTTTTAGTGCACTCAATCTATACGGTACATACGGTATGGTTTCTAATAACTTTATTCGTGCTGGTGGTGATGGTTATAAAATGTTCAGGTCTGCAACAGATATCTATGACTTTGGTCCAGATCTAGCCGATGTTGTTGTTGATTATATTAAGGCAAATCCAGGTTACTCAGGTTTCACTGATAATCGAATTACGCAAATAAAGTAACCCAAAAAGGCCCTTAATTGGGCCTTTTTTTATCCATCCTTATTTTTTATGCAATTTAAGTAATGTGTCAAAATGACCTATTGTATAAGCGTTTAAAAAAAAATATTATAAATTAATGGGTATTTAATATTGTTTTTAAGGTATATTTTTCTGGAATAGCTAATGATTAGTTATTATTATTGTTAATTTAATATATTTAGGGAGTTCCTATGAACGATATGAGTTTATTTTTACAAGCTGGCGATTTTGTTGGCGTTTCATTCTGGATAGTGTCTGTGGCGATGGTTGCTGCTACAGTATTTTTCTTTTATGAAGGTATGGCAGTAAATAAAGAGTGGAGACTGTCAATGACAGTTGCAGGATTGGTAACGTTGGTTGCTGCAATTCACTACTATTATATGAGAGACTATTGGGTAGCTTCGGTTATCGCAGGCGCTCCTGATTCTCCAATTGTATACAGATATATTGATTGGTTAATTACTGTCCCATTATTAATGATTGAATTTTTCATCATCTTGAAAGCAGTCGGCGCTTCAGTGTCAACTAATTCTTTCTGGAGATTATTAGCTGGAACTATGGTAATGCTGATTGGTGGATTCGCAGGTGAGGCGCATTTAGTATCCGCTTCTGTCGGGTTTGTCGTGGGCATGATAGGTTGGGCAATCATCATCTGGGAAATCTTCGGTGGTGAGGCTAGTAAAGCAGCTGAGGCAAATGCAAGCGTAAAGTCTGCATTCAATGCTCTTAGAATTATTGTTTTAGTAGGCTGGGCTATTTATCCTCTTGGATATGTCTTCGGATATATGATGGGAAGTGTAGATGCTGGAACTTTAAACATTGTTTACAACCTTGCAGATTTTGTTAACAAAATCTTATTTGGTTTAATTATTTGGAATGTTGCAGTGCAATCAAGCGCAGCTGGCAGCAAGAAGAAGTAAGCATAACTTTACATAAGTTCATAAAAAGCCCTCTTCATTGAGGGCTTTTTTTTAGCTTTTTATTAATAGATCAAATTTACTAAAGCTTATTCCTTCGACACCTTTCACTGCAATAGAGAACGTTTTCCCAGTCTTTACGCCATTTTTTTCTCCAGGTGAAGGGCTTATTGCAAGTTTTACAAATCTTCTCTAATTTCATCGAGTATGGGCCTTAATAAATTTTTCTGCCTCGCCAAAGATAAGTTCTTTCCTTTCCTGTGACATTCTGTCTAATAGTTTTGGTTGAAGAGATAATCTAGGATTGGATTCATAGAACTTTCTATTTTTTTGAATGAACCTCCAATAAAGTCCGTCAACTGCATTGCACCATTCACCTTTTTTGTAGTTACTCATTTTAAGTAGGTAATTTGAGCCACAGGTGTAAGGCTTAGTTGACATTAGGCCGCCATCAGAATAGGTTGCCATTCCAAACACATTTGGAACCATAACCCACTCGGAAGAGTCAATATACATCTCCATAAACCACCTATATATTTCTTTGGGATCAATTTCGCAAAGATTCATCAGGTTGCTTATGACCATAAGTCTAGGTATGTGATGGTTGTATCCATCTTGTATCGCAGTAATGATAGAATCATCTAAAGGCGCTATTCCAGTTGAACCTTCGTACCAGCTTGAAGTTAACTTGCCCGTATGGCCCCAATAGTTTTTATTTGATTGGTAGTCACCTTTTGTTTGATATACGCCTCTGATAAACTCACGCCAACCTAAGACTTGCCTTACAAAGCCTTCCAATGAGTTCATGGGGATTTGATAGGTATCGGCGCTATCTAGCAAAGTTTGAATAACTTTTTGAGGAGACAAAAGACCTATATTCATTGAGGCGCTGATGCAGCTATGAAACAAAAAGTTTTTGCCTTCAAGCATTGCGTCTTCATAAATACCAAAATTAGCCATTCTCTGCTTTAAAAAGTCTTCAAATTGACTCTCAGCATCACGTCGATTAACGGGAAACCATGGATTATCAAGGCTTCCAGGGTGGTCATTAAAATGCTGCATAATGAGACTACAAACTTCATCATGGTATAACGATTGCTTATTATTTGGCAGATCAGGTATCAAAGTATTAGCAGGAATTTTTTTTCGATTTTCTGCATCAAAGGACCATTTGCCGCCTAAAGGCTTGTTGTCTTCATCCATCAAAATGTTGAATTTTTTCCTTGCGTGCTGATAGAAATTTCCCATCCTAAGAGCTTTTTTATCCTTCATTAGTGAATAAAGCTCTTCCCTAGAAAACATAAACATTGGTGATTGGTGAACTTTAAACTTAACATTACTCTTAGTTAAGCCTTCAAGTAATTCAGTTTCAAAGGTCTTGTCTTCAATTTCAAATACATTTACCTGTTCTATTTCATTATCCAAAACATAATCAACAAGACACTCTAGATAAGATTGATTTTCAATTCGATCATTTAAGGCAAAGTATCCAACAGAGATTCCCAAAGATTCTAGCTCTTCTTTGTACTCACGCATTGCACATAGAAACAAGTAAAGCTTGAGTTTGTGATGTTTTTCATAGCTGCAAAGATCAAAGTCTTCTGCCATAAAGACCTCATTACAGCCCAGCTCTTGAAGTAATTTGGGCTCAAAGAGTTGGTTTCCTAGAATTACAAACAAGCTTTTCATTTATGCTTAATTTTAGTTAATTAATAGCTATCAAATTTTAAAGCATCAAGTCATAAATTATTGATTTTATTCACTAAAAAATGTATAAAAAAAACGGATTATAAGTTCACCAAGTCTTCACTATTTCTTTACGTACCATCTATATAATATTTTGGTTGAAGTTAAAGTAAGAGAAAATTATGGATTCGTTTTTAAATTTCCTTGTACGTCAAAAAAAACTCGCACTATTATTTACGTTGTCAATTGTCGTATTAGGCTTTATGACGCTCCAAAAAATTCAGCGTGATACTTACCCGGTTATTGAATTTGATCGGCTCTCAATAAATACTTCTTACCCAAGCGCCTCTCCGAGAGATGTTGAGAAGAATATTACTAACGTAATTGAGAGCAAAATAAAGGGAATTTATGGAATCAAAGAGCTGACATCTACTTCATCTGAAGGGACATCTCGTATAAATATTGAAATTGATGAGGATGTTGATGATATCCAAGAGGTGAAGGCTAGTATTTCTGAGGCGGTCAATGAAATTGAAGACTTGCCAGAAGATGCTAATGACCCATTAGTAGTTGACAGGACAAGTACTGAGTGGCCAATCCTTACAATAGTAATCGGTGGAGATGACATCAATGTCGAGACTGCTAAAGCCATTGCTAATAATATTGAGAAAAATCTTTCTTTAATTGATGGTATTGCGAACATTAATATTGGTGGAGACTCTGAAAGAGAGGTACAAATTAGAATTAATCCAGAAAAGCTTTTACAATACCAACTCTCTTTTGATCAGGTAAGGAGCGCCATCGCTGATCAAAATATACGCTCTGCTATTGGTGATAATAATCAAGGAAGAAACCAAAAAAATATCGTTATTATCTCTGAATATCAAGATAAAGAGTCTTTAGAGGACGTTGTTGTAAAGTCCAGCTATGATGGGCCAACAATTCTATTAAAGGACATTGCCTCAATTGATGAAGGTGAAATTGGTTTTAATACAATTACTCGAATTAATGGGACTAAGGGCTTCGTCCTCAAGGTTACAAAAACAGAAAAAGCAGACGTTATTAGAACCATTGAAAAAGTAAGAGAGACTTTGGATGTCCTTAAAGAATCATACCCTTCAAATATCAATTTAATTGTTACCGATGACAGATCAAAGCCAGTATCTAACCGATTAAATATTGTAACTAACAATGCCTTAGTAGGGTTAGCCTTAATTATGGTTGTTTTAGGCTTATTTTTATCTTTTAAGACTGCATTCTGGGTTGCTATAAGTATTCCTGTGACCCTTTTAGGGACGGTTGCTTTTCTTGGCTTTGTAGGCGAAACAATTAACTTAATCTCATTAATTGGAATGGTCTTAGTCTTGGGCTTAGTTGTGGATGACAGCATTATCATTGCTGAAAGTATTCACCACTATAAAGAAAGGGGGGGTGATGTCTATCAAAATATTGTTGATGGCTTTAAAAGGGTAATCATGCCTGTTGTTACGACTATATTAACTACAATCCTTGCAATATCAACCGTTCTAATAATGAGTGGAACGACCGGTAAATTTATATACATATTACCTATTACTGTTATCTGCGCTTTAACGTTCTCATTTCTTGAAGTGAGTATCGCTCTGCCTGCGCACATGTCTGGCACTAAAGTCAGCAAACAAAAAACATGGTTTAAGCCTGTCGAAAGATGGTTTGAAAAAGTGCTAGTTGTAATCCTTAGGTGGCGCTTTATAGTTTTAAGTCTTTTTATTGCGCTTCTTGCATTCAGTGCCTATGTTGGCATGAAGGAAATTACTTATATTCAGTGGCCATCGAGCGGCACAAACTCGATAAATATGCGCATTCAAACGCCACTTGGAACTCCCGTTGAAACAACTGAGCAGTCCATCATTAAAATTGATAATATTATTATTGATAAGGTGGGTTCAAACCTAGATTTTTTTACGAGCACAATTGGTTCAAGAGCCTCTAATAGAGCATCGATTGCTATTACCTTGACGCCAGCGAATGATCGCGCAATCTCTGCTAAAGAAATTATTGAGATCCTTAAAGAAGAAACCAAGGATATTGAAGGGGTTTCAAGGATTAACTTTAGAACAAATAGAGGCGGCCCAGGCGGAGCGTTAGATATTGAGTTAAGTCTAATTGGAAGTAATGATGTTCAGCGTCAGGCTGCTGTTGACCAACTTGAAAAAATACTTAGTAGCTACGACGGAGTCAGCGACATTGATCGTGATGACGATTTAAGTAAAAATCGAATTGAGGTTTTGTTGGATTATGAGTCAATGGCAAGCTTAGGAATTCAATACCAGCAGGTATACAGTCACTTAAGGACCATATACTCTGGGATGGACGTTTCTGATGTAGATTTTAATAACACCAAGCTAAGCGTTAAAATGTATCTTGGTGATAGTAATTATTCTGATGACTATATTACGGAAACCTCTATCAGGAATAACCAGGGAAGGATGATTCCAATGTCACAATTTGCAAGTGTTGTAGAGACTCCAGGCGATCCAAACTACAAGCACTTGAATGGTGAGCGAGTTGTTAAGGTAAGTGCGGCAGTTGAAGACTCAGTAACCACCGCTCAATCTGTCTCAAAAAGAGCACTTGATGAGCTAGACTTGATTAATAATTTTCCTGAAGTTCGTGCAATAGAAGGGGGCAGCTCATTTGAAGCAAAAGAAGCTTTAAGTGATTTTACTTTGGCACTTGGGTTTGCTGTCTTTGGTATATTTATGCTAATAGCGCTTCTTTTTAATTCATACTCTCAGCCGCTGTTAGTTATTCTTAGTATTCCTTTTGCTTTGATTGGCGTAGTGTGGGCTTTCTTCTTTCACTCTGAACCATTCAGTTTTTTTGTTTTATTGGGGGTCTTAGCGCTAGTGGGAGTTGTAGTAAATGATTCTTTAGTAATGATCAGCCACCTTAATTTCATTAAGCAAAGTCAAGACAAAGATAGTACGTCAATCCAGTGGATTGCGATGGGCGCTAAAGACCGACTAAGGGCAGTAATATTAACGACCCTTACAACGCTCGCAGGTGTCTTACCGCTTATCTATGGCTTTGGAGGTAAAGACGCATTCTTACAACCAATGGTAATGGCGCTAGGGTACGGCTTACTATTTGGTACTTTTGTTACTTTGATACTTCTTCCTTGCCTTTATTCTTTAAACTTAGACTTAATTAACTGGATTAAAAAGATAAAAAATAGTCTATTAAAAACATGACATCCAAACAAAAGCAGTATGTCTTTGTAATTGGTGGGGCCAATATTGATCTTCAGGGGTCTAGTGATAACCCGCTTTTATTAAAGGATTCAAATCCAGGTGAAATATCAATGTCTTCAGGAGGCGTTGGAAGAAATATTGCTGAGAACATGTCTAGGCTCAACATACCAACAAAAATATTTTCATATGTCGGATCTGACGCTCTGGGAAATTTTTTAATTGAGTCCACTCAAAAAGCGAATGTCGATACTTCATACATAAATAGGCATCCCACATTGCCAACCAGTCAATACCTGTCGGTGCTGGATGATAATAACGACATGCTGGTTTCAATCTCAGACATGAGAATCATTAATGAGATGTCAATTGATGACATTAGAAGCCACAAAGATGCCTTAAATCAAAGCTCTTTGATTGTAATTGATACAAACATCCCAGTTAATGTCATTGAGTACGTAACAGAAAAATTTAACCATATTCCCTTATTTTTAGATACAGTATCGATCGCAAAGGCATCAAAGATAACGCACCTTATTGGTAAATTTCATACCGTTAAGCCGAACAGGTTAGAGTCTGAGCTAATTACTGGCATTAAAATTACAGATCAAAGCTCTATGCATAGCGCTGCAAAGAACATGTTTGAAAAGGGTTGCAAACAAATCTTTATTACTCTGGGTGACGAGGGTGTGTTTTATTATGACGGAAAAGATTATGGGATGTTTAATCAAAAAAAGATAGATGTAGTCAGTGCAAATGGAGCGGGAGACGCTTTTGTGGCAGGAATGGTTTATGGTTTTTTAAATTTAAATGGCATTAAAGAAACAGTAAAATATGCATCTGCTGCTGCGTTGATTGCATTAAAAAGTAAAAATACTATCAGTGATCAGTTATCAGTAGAAAATGTAGCGCTATTATTAAAGGAACAGAGCAATGAAGCTGAATGATTATTTAGATTTTCACCCAGACGTTGAAAATGCACTAAAAAATAACTTGCCAATTGTTGCGCTCGAGTCTACTATTATCTCTCACGGGATGCCGTACCCTAAAAACATAGAGACTGCGTTGATGGTTGAAGAGACTGTTCGATCAAATAATGCCGTTGCAGCAACGATTGCAATTATTAAAGGGCGCTTAAAAATAGGCCTTACTGAAAAAGAAATTGAATTTTTAGCAACGAATGACGAGATTAAAAAGATCTCCAGGAGGGATCTTGCTGTTGCTGTTTCACAGCAATTATCTGGCTCAACAACCGTTGCGTCAACAATGATTATTGCAAAACTTGCAAATATAGCGGTATTTGCAACAGGCGGAATAGGAGGCGTTCATAGAGGCGCTGAAACAACACTTGATATCTCTGCAGATCTTGATGAGCTCTCAAGAACAAACGTGTGTGTTGTTTGCGCCGGGGTAAAGTCTATACTTGATATTGGGCTAACTCTTGAGTATCTTGAAACCAGGGGCGTTCCTGTTATTGGCTATAAAACTTCTGAGATGCCAGCTTTTTACTCCACAAAATCTGGGTTTAATGTCGACTACAGAATTGATGCAGCAACTGATATTGCAAGCATACTTAAAACCAAATGGGACCTCTCTATTGATGGAGGTGTATTAGTTACGAACCCTATTCCAGTTGCATTTGAACTTGAATCAAGCGCTATGAATGAGGCAATAAATCTAGCTATTATTGAGGCTGATAATGAAGGTATTACAGGCAAAAAAATAACGCCTTATTTATTATCAAAAGTTAATGAAATTACAAAAGGTAAGAGCCTAGATGCCAACATCAAGTTGATTAAAAATAATGCAGACTTAGCGGCAAAAATTGCAGTGCATTTTTCTAAAAAGGATTAGTTACTCTTTTTCTCTTACGAAAAAATTAAACAATAGAATTATTGCTACAAAAAAAAGTATCAATAGTACAAGGATTCCCTGGTCCGACCTGAAATACTTTTTAATAGAAGCAATGGTTTTATTCATTGTTTCACTCGTGTCATAAGTTTGAGTGCTTAGCACGGGTTCTTTCTTGATGGGTACTGCTTCTATAACTTCTTCTATATTTTCATCAATCTGCGTCTCAACTAACTCATCTTCTTGAAGAAATTTTGGACTTTCATCTGTCACCTCATTCAGAGAGTTTAAGGGAAGCACCTGGTCTCTATCATCACCTCCAGCAAAAGAGAAGCTGACAAAAAAGAAAGATACAAATAGGAATAAAAGTATTTTTTTCATAGAGCTTACAATAATATACCTTTTAGATAAAAATAATAAAAATTCTGCTTAATAAATTAAGAATAATTTAATGTAATTCTGTTACTATATTAATTAATTAAATCGGAGAAAATTATGGCAACTTATGAATGTAGTAATTGTGGAATGGGCGTTAATGCAACCTGCGCTAAATGTGATGAGCCACTTGTAGATGGTTTACTTAAGCTTGATGATGGTGGTGAAGTTCAAATCTCTGAGTGTCCAAATGGTCACGGAAAAATCAAATCACCAATGTGCTGTGGTAATGATATGAGCTGCGCGATTTAAAAGCGTTTTAAAGCTATTCCAATGACCCCTAGTATTAGTATTATTAGGGGTTTTATTTGTTAATAATTCAGAACACTCATCTCTATGAAAAGTTTACTTGCTCCAGAAGAAATTAAACATTTTAAGCGTGATGGTGCAGCCTTAATAAAAGGTAAATTTGATAAACAATGGCTAGACAAGCTAAGAAGAGGTATTGATGAAGATATCAAAAACCCCAGTCCAAGGTTTGAAAGGCACACCAAAGATATAAATGCACCTGGTTACTTTGAAGATTTCTGGACCTGGGATCTTTATAAGGACTTTAAAGACTTCGTTTTTAACTCACCAACAGCAAAAATAGCATCCGAGCTCTTGGAAGCTAAAAAAATAAACTTAGTAATGGACAATTGGTTTTTTAGAGAAGCGGGATCAAAATCTGGCGCTCCATTTCATCACGACATCTCCTACTTTGATTTTGAGGGTTCAATGTGTGTTCTTTGGCTTCCACTAGAACCTGTATCAAAGGAAGAGGGGATTGCTTGGATTAAAGGCTCCCATCTTTGGGATAAGCTTTTCATTAGAACGCGATTCAATGAAGGACATCTTGTAGATGGAGAGGCTGGTATTGTCAATGGCAAAACTTATGATATTACGCCAGATATTCTTAATAATAAAGATGATTATGAATTTCTACAGTGGGACCTTGAACTGGGAGATTGCATCTTTTTTGATATGCGAACGCTGCACGGAAGCTTAAATCAAGTAACGCCAAAAAAAGATATTCATCGATACACCTTAAGAATGGCTAAAGAAGGCTCTATAATTGAGTATCGAGGTGATTGGGCCCAAGAAGAAAGAGCAATGATGGAGGCAAATGGTTATCAAAATGGGGATGATTTGGATGGCAAAATGTTTCCAACTTTACATGAAGAAATATAATTATGCGTCACTTAGGATTAACATTAGCTTAAAAGCTTACTGTTAAATAACAACTCTCCTAGAAAGCGCCCAGGCATTAGCGTAAAAAATCCTGCAATTATTAAACCACCAACATAAAGATAAATCATTAAATAACGATGTTTTTTTGTTTCACCTTTTTTTATTGCTATATAGGCTGCTGGACAGGTATAAATCGTCAATACAGATAATAAATGTATAAGCCCAAAATGATTTAAAAGTAATCTTGGACCAGCAAATGCCGGAATAAATAGCGTAATAGATGCGGTTGTAAACATCAATAGTAAGTAGATTTTTCCAAGAAATTTATGCTGAGTAGAGCCTTTTCGCCTAATCATCATATAGGTTCCTATTGCAAATGCAGGCAGAATTGTTGCTAGATGCGCATACACAAGTGTGTAATAATTTAAAGGGTACTCAATCATTATTAAACCACCAAAAAAAGGCTAATGGCTTATTTTAAATGGTTTTTAAAGCGTTAATCAGGTTGTTAACATCCTCATGGGTGTTGTAGTGAACCATACTAGTCCTAACAACACCATCATCAACATTAATCCCAAGTGCCTTTAAACAGCGCCATGCATAAAAGTTATCATTTCGAGTAGCTATGCCTTGCTTAACCAGATCGCTACTTAATTCTTTGGAGGATTTATTATTCATAGTGAAGGCAATTGTAGGCGCTCTGTCTTTGTTACTTATTTTGGTTTTTCCTATAAGATTGATGTCATCTCGAGTATTGATATAATCCAGCAACGGGTTTGCTATTTCCATCTCATGCTTAGCAATCAGATCATTAACAGCTTCAATTTTTCCTCTAGTTGAAGCATCTTGGCCAGGGAAGTGATGCTCATATAAGTTATTGAAGTACTCATAAACGCCAATTAAACATGACAATTCTTCATGGTTTGGCCCGCCTGGATTAAGTGTGTATGGAACATCTCCTTCAAGAAATTCGTGATTTTGATTAGGTAGCTTATTTAGAATGTCTTTTTTTCCATAAAGAAGACCAAGATGTGGGCCAAACGTCTTGTAGAGACTAAATGCGTAAAAATCCACATCTAAGTCTTTTACATCTGGAAAGCCATGCGGCGCATAAGATACGCCATCACCAACAATATAAGCATCATACTCATGAACCAATTTTGCAATCGACTTAAGATCATTTATTGAGCCAACAATGTTAGAGCAATGGGTAACAGCTACTATTCTAGTTTTCTCTGATAAGAGGGCTTTTAAATCATCAATGTTAAGTTCAGCTGTTTCTGGATTGATTTGCCATTCTTTAATAATCATTCCATGCTCTGCTAGTCTTCGCCATGCGCCAACGTTTGCCTCATGGTCTTGGTTTGTAACGATGACCTCATCACCTGGCTTAAGGAGGCTTCTCATTGCGTTAGAAAGGACATACATATTCATTGTCGTTGAACCGCCTATAATTATTTCATCAGTTTTTGCATTGATCATCTCGGCAAAAAGCTTGGTGGCCTGGTCCATATTGTCACCTGCAATAGCAGATGTATCAAATTCAGCATAGGGCTGTACTTTGGTAGATGTCATAAAATGGTTTAAGTGCTCTATAACGTTAGTTGGAACATAGCTTCCTCCCGCATTTTCAAAGAATGACCATTTCGAACTTTTAGGGTCACTAAAAGCTGGGAATTGCGCTTTGACGTAATCGACGTCTAATGAGATATTGTTACTTGGCATTGGAGCTCCTTATCAAAAAAAAATAATACTACTGAGCAAATCTAATTTTTATAGTCTGCTTCTTCCTTATCTAAAATTCTTTTTAAAGCACCAAAATGCATATCTGATGCGTCATATTTTTGCCATTGCGCGGCAGTTTTTGTGGCAATCTTGTGTGATACTTGGTGCAATGCTTTGCCTGTTTGGTAAGCGCCAATGAGCGTTTCACAGGACCTCTCAAAATAAAAAAGGTCATCAAATGCTTTGGCAACTGTTTTTGCAGCAGTTAGAACGCCATGGTTACCCATTAACATTACCGAGTTATCACCTAATATGGTACTTAATCTCTCTGCTTCTTCGCCAAGACCCATACCGCTATATTCATAATCTATTGATACTTTTTCATAAAAGCGCATTGTATTTTGATCAATCGGCTTCATAGTTTTATCCTCTAAGCAGGATAAAATTGTTGCGTACTTAGGATGGACATGAAGAATACACCTTGCTTGAGGATTATTTCTATGCAAAGCGCCGTGAATTGCCCAAGCAGTTGGGTCTGGAGCATTAGGCTTAGACATTGTAGATTCATCATTTGAATCAACAAGAATAAGGTCGCTTGCACAGATCTGTGAGAAGTGCATTCCAATTGGGTTTAAAAGAAATTTAGAGCCATCATCTGAAACTGCTAAACTAAAATGATTTGCAACGGCTTCATGCATATTTAGCCTTGCAGCCCAGCGAAAAGCTGCTGCAAGATCTGTACGCTCTTTCTTGTAATCATTTTTATTAGCAACTAACTTGGACTGTACGCAAGTTCCTTTTCCATGGTAACGACGCAAAATATTGCTATTCTCTAGTTTATCAATTGCCTTTCTAACAGTTCCAACACTAACATTTAATTGTTTTGATAGTTGAGATTCTGATGGAATAAAATCGCCAACCATAAGCTCTTCACTTGTTATTTTGGCGTTTATATAATCTATAACGTTTTGGTAAAGCTTTTGATCCATGTAGCTTTTATTCTAAACTGTATGCTCTAAGTATACTCATATATATGTGTTAAGTGTGTGCATGAAGATGTCAGTCTATTTAGAATTAAAAAATTTTCGGGTAAACTATGATGAACTTTATTAAGACAGAATAATGGCGTTATTAGAAGATCTAACCAACAAGGCTAAAGCGAAATTTCCACGAATCTTATTACCCGAATCTAGTGACTCTAGAGTCTTAGAGGCGGCTCAAATTCTTTCGAGTCAAAAAATTGCTCAAATTGTGCTTTTTGACATAAATTCAGACCATTCTCTGGGTATGGAAACAATTAACCGTGAAAACGAAGATTTGAAGGCCAAGTATGCCCAAACCTTGTTTGAGATTAGAAAGCACAAGGGTATTACTTTAGAGATTGCTCTTGAAATGATATCAAACCCAACTGTTTTTTCAATGATTGCCCTTCATAGAGGCGATGTTGATGGCGTTGTCATGGGCGCTATCACTCCAAGCCAAGAGGTTCTTAGTAATGCACTTCGAATTATTGGCGTTTCTAAAAGCAGTAAACTAGTATCGAGTTTATTTCTGATGGCGTTTGATCAGAATCACAAAATGTATGGTGAAAATATGATTTTTTCAGATTGTGCAATGAATATTAATCCCAACTCTGAAGAGCTTGTGGAAATAGCCCAAAGCGCCTATGAAACGGCAAAATTGTTTTTAGAGGAAGAGCCTAAGTTGGCTATGCTTTCATTTTCAACAAATCAAAGTGCCAATCACTCGGAGGTTGATAAAGTAAGAGATGCAACCAATATTCTAAAGTCTAGGCTTGTAGATGCTCAAATAATAGGCAACATTCAGCTTGATGCTGCTCTAGATAATGAGGTCTTAAAAATTAAATATCCTGAGGCTTCATTCACGCCACCTGCAAATGTCTTAATTTTTCCAAACCTTGATGCTGCAAACATTGGTTATAAGCTGGTTCAGAGATTTTCAGGAGCCAAAGCAATTGGCCCAGTTCTTCAGGGGCTGGCAAAACCAGTTAATGACTTATCTAGGGGTTGTAGCGTGGATGAGATAGTTAATACTGTGGTAATTACTGCAAATCAATGTAGTTAAACTTACATTCCAATATAATTTGGCCCACCGCCGCCTTCAGGAGGCACCCAGTTAATATTTTGTGAAGGATCTTTAATGTCGCAGGTCTTGCAGTGAAGGCAGTTTTGCGCATTAATTTGGAAATAATCTTCACCATCTTTTTCAATTATTTCATAGACTCCCGCGGGGCAATACCTCTGAGCTGGCTCATCATAGAGTTTTTTATTGTGAGCTAAGGGGATTGATGCATCTGTTAACTTTAAATGAACAGGCTGATCTTCCTCATGATTCGTTCCAGACAAGAATAAAGAGGAGGTAATATCAAAACTCAAAACGTTATCTGGAGCGGGGTATTCTTTTATAGGCGAAGACTTGCTAAGGGTTAATGAATCGCAATCCCTATTCTCGTCTTTAATAGTGAACGGAAGTTTGTTTCGAAAAATATTTGATTCAATAAAGTTATAAGCTGCACCAAGATAAAAACCAAATTTGTGCATAGCGGCACTAAAATTTCTAGACTCATAGAGCTCTTTGTAAAGGGCACTACTTTTAAATAAGTCATCAAAATCACAGTTTTCTTCTGAAAGCACTTTATTAATATACTCAGCGGCCAATATTCCAGATTGGAGTGCACAGTGACTACCTTTAATCTTACTAGGGTTCAAAGTTCCAGCATCACAGCCAACAATCATGCCTCCATCAAACTCCATTTTTACAAGAGAGTTAATGCCGCCTTTGGTGATTGCTCGTGCACCATAAGAAACTCGTTTGCCAGATTCAAGATATTGCTTAATGGATGGATGCTGTTTAAATTGCTGGAATTCTTGAAAAGGGCTATGACTTGGATTACTATAATTGAGATCAACAATTAAGCCAACGGCGATTCTGTTGTTGTCAAAGTGATAAAGGAATCCACCACCGGACGTTCCACCTTTAAGAGGCCATCCCATACTATGTACAACATCACCGGGACTATGCTTATCATTATCAACTTCCCATACTTCTTTGAAGCCTATAGCAAAGTGTTGAGGAGTTTTTCCCTCGTCAAGATTAAACTCTTTTATCAACTTCTTACCTAGGTGGCCTCTTGCGCCTTCTGCAAAAATTGTCTGCTTAGCAAGTATGTCCATTCCAGGAGTATAGGTGCCTTTTTGATTTCCCTCTTTGTCAATTCCCATATCACCCGTTGCAATACCAATAACTCTTCCACTTTCATCAGTAAGGTACTTTTGGGCAGGAAAGCCTGGAAAGATATCAACGCCAAGCTCCATTGCTTTCTCAGAGATCCATTGACATAGCTCGCCAAGTGATATTATGTAATTTCCTTTGTTGTGAAGGCTTTTTGGCATTAACCAAGAAGGTATTTTTATACTTTTGTTATTGCTAGTAAGCCAGTATAGATCGTCTTTGGCTACAGGGGTCTTAAGTGTTGGGCAGTCCTTAGCATCTTCAGGAAATAAATCAAAGAGGGTTTTAGGCTCGAATACTGCTCCAGAAAGAATGTGTGAGCCGATTTCGGCGCCTTTTTCAAGTAGGCATACCGACAGATTAGGATTGAGTTGTTTGAGTTTGCAAGCAGATGCTAGTCCAGATGGACCCCCACCAACAACAACTACATCATATTCAATTGACTCTCTTTCCATTAACTAGCTTCCTAGACTTGATATTCGTTTAATTCTTTTAAAGCGCCAAATAGATCTGTCTGCCATACCAAATCTGCCATTCTAGACATAGGTGCATCAGGATCATTATTAATAACAACGATGACCTGTGAGTCCTTCATGCCGGCAAGATGTTGAATTGCGCCAGATATTCCTACAGCTAAGTATAGCTGAGGCGCAACTACTTTTCCAGTTTGACCAACTTGATAATCGTTAGAGATAAAGCCTGCATCTACGGCAGCTCTTGAAGCGCCAACTGCTGCATCAAGTTTATCTGCTAATTGCTCAATCAGAGCAAAATTCTCTTTGGATCCAAGTCCGCGACCACCAGAGACAATTCTTGCTGCTGTTGTTAACTCAGGGCGTTCAGATTGAGATTCTTGGAGTGAAATAAAGGTTGAGTTTGACTCGGGTATTGTTGATGACAATACTTCAACTTCAGCAGAACCTCCGTCGCCTGAATGTTCAAACGCAGTTGCTCTAACTGTCATGATAATTGTATCATCTGAAGACTCTACTGTTGCCATAATGTTTCCAGCATATAAGGGCCTCACAAATGTATTGTTTGACTTAATTTCACACACGTCTGATATTGGCTGAACATCTAGAAGGGCACCAACGCGCGGTAAAATATTTTTACTGTAAGTTGAAGAGCCTGAAACGAGGTATTTATAACCGCTCATTGCGTCTGCAATTAGCTTGCTCGCTACCTCTACATTGGCATTCTCAAGCGCATCATCAACAATCATTTTGACTGAGTTGATTCCAGCTAACTTGGATACAGATGCTGAGTTTGACGCGTCGTTCGTTAGAACCAGCGCGTCAATGCTATCCGAAAGCTGTGAGGCTGCAGTAATAGCCGCTCTGCTAGATGCATTTACTTCTGATCCGTTGAGTTCAATTAATATAAGTGCTGACATTACAGAACTCCCATTTGATTTAATTCTGAAAATAACTCTTCAGCAGAACTGATCTGCTTGGAGGCCCTATCTTTAGTTCCTGACTCCACAACACTGATAACTTTAATGCGCGGGGATGTATCAATCCCGAGGCTATCTAGCTCGATTGTCTCAAGGGGCTTGGATCTGGCCTTCATAATATTAGGGAGTGAAGCATATCTAGGCTCATTTAGCCTTAAGTCTACCGTTACAATTGCTGGGAGATTAAGCTTTCTAGTTTCAATTCCTGAATCTATTTCACGACTAACTTCAACACTACTGGCATCAGAGCTAAGGTCGAATTGCGATATAAAAGTACCCAAAGAATAGTCCAAAAGGCCTGATAGGATTTGACCCGTTTGGTTATTATCATTATCAACTGCTTGCTTGCCCATTATGATGAGTTCGGCTTCTTCACGCTTAATAATGTTAGCCAAAATTTTACCAACATGTAACGGCTGTAAATCAAGTTCAGATTCAGTTTTAATAAAGATTGCACGATCAACGCCCATTGCAAGAGCTGTTCTAAGAGTATCTACAGTTTTATCAGTGCCAATACTAACCGCAATAGTTTCGGTTGCAGCGCCACTTTCTTTAAGAGTTAAGGCCTCTTCAACTGCAATCTCACAAAAAGGATTCATAGCCATCTTTGCATTGGTAAGATCAACTTGCTCAGTTTGCTTGTTAACTCGGGCTTGCGTATAGGGATCAAGGACTCGCTTGATAGGAATAATTATTTTCATAGTTGATTAAATTTCGTTACAAAACTCGCGAATAATACCATATAAATTACCTTTGTCTAGAGCAAGAAAATACAATTTTATTATAACTAAATAGCATAAGGTTCAATGTAAAACATAGTCTTCTTTTTTGCTCACCATTTCCATTCATATTTGAGATTACAAGTTATGGCTCAACTAAGCCCGTAAAATACACCCATATTTTTTTTGATGCTACCAGATGAGTTTTTCAACGCTAGGACTATTACCACAACTTCTTGATGCTATTGAAGCGCAAGGCTACTCGGATGCTACGCCAATTCAGGAAAAATCTATCCCTATTGTTTTAGAGGGAAAAGACTTAATGGCTGCTGCTCAAACTGGTACAGGAAAGACTGCAGGTTTTACGCTGCCAATATTACAAATCCTTTCAGATGGTAAAAGGCCATCATCAAATCACACTCGCACTCTTATATTAACGCCAACCCGAGAGCTTGCTGCACAAATCCTTGAAAGTGTTAAAACTTATGGTCAGAACTTGCCGTTGAGCTCAACAGTCGTTTTTGGAGGCGTTGGTATTGGCCCTCAAATGCAAAAGCTTCGTAAGGGGATTGACATATTAGTTGCAACTCCTGGAAGGCTACTCGACCTTCATTCTCAAAATGCTGTCAATTTTAATGAATTAGAGATATTGGTTTTGGATGAAGCTGATCGTATGCTTGACATGGGGTTTATTCATGACATTAAAAGAATTATTAAATTATTACCAAAAAAACGTCAAACATTAATGTTTTCAGCAACTTTTTCTGAAGACATTCGCAGGCTTGCAAAGGGTCTTGTCCATGAACCAGCTGAGATTTCAGTTACGCCCAGGAACTCTACAGTTGAGGCAATAAAGCACTGGATTTGTCCAGTAGATAAGTCTAGCAAAACTGCACTTTTAACCCATTTAATTAACAAGGGAGAGTGGCAACAAGTTCTCGTATTTAGTAGAACCAAGCATGGCGCTAATAGAATTGCTACTAACTTAGAAAAGAAAAACATTAGTGCAACTGCAATTCATGGAAATAAAAGTCAGGGCGCAAGAACTCGTGCATTAGCTGACTTTAAAGCTGGAAAAGTGAGAGTCCTTGTGGCTACTGATATTGCAGCGCGCGGAATTGATATTGACCAACTCCCGCACGTGATTAATTTTGACTTACCGAGCGTCCCAGAGGACTATGTTCATAGAATTGGCCGAACTGGAAGGGCGGGAAGAGGCGGCGAAGCAATTTCTTTGGTCAGTGCAGACGAAGCCAAACAATTATTTGATATTGAGCGCCTCATCCAAAAAGAACTAGAACGCGAGTTAATTGATGATTTTGTGCCAAAGCATGATCTTCCAAAGTCGCGCGAACTGCTTCCAGTAAGGTCCAAAAAATCAAAAAAACTAAACGATCAAAAGCCCCAAGGAAGAAATAGAAATAGAAATCGTAATAGAAGTAGAAACAAAAATGATTCTCAGGGCAGTGCTGCTAAAAATAGTGATGGCCAAAAAGATGAGAGAGAGAAACCAAATAAGGCAAAAAAACGCGTATTTTGGAGTAAAAAACCAAGCAGAAAGCCTAAGCCTTTAAGCTAGGCTACTTAATATTAGTAGGAAACCTTAGTTTTGCTTCAGCTCCTTGCTGAATAAAGCGGTTCTGAAGGGTTACCTCGCCTCCATGAAGCTGCATTATCTTTCGAACAAATCGAAGTCCTAAGCCGTTTCCTCGAACCCCTGTATCTGGCCTAGAGACAGAGAAAAACCGGGTAAACAACTTGCTGAGAACGTGTGGAGGTATTCCTGGTCCATCATCAAGAACGATAATTGAAATTGCAGCATTAGTTTCAGAGGCCTTAATGGTAATTGTTCCTGATTTTGGACTAAAGTCTAAAGCGTTATTTACAATATTTCCAATAGCTTGCTCTAGTAATATTTTTTCAGCCTTAATTAGAGATTTATTGTTGATCTCAAGAACTATATTTAAATCTTTATCTGAGATATTTTTTGAGCGGCTAGGCGCCTTTAAAACGTTATTAACAATCTGCAAAATGTTCAGTGGCTCAATGGCCTTAAGCGTTTCCCGTCTTTCAATTCTTGATAGATCGAGCAATCTATTAACCAGAAGATCCATATGCTTATTTGAATCCAGTATGTTCTCAATAAACCTTTTTCTTTGCTCGTCACTCATGGGACTGAGTAGGTTTTCAGCAGTAAGCTGAATTCCTGTTATAGGCGTTCTTAATTCGTGCGCAAGGGTGTCAATATACTGCTCAACATCGTCCTTAAGCTCAACCTCAGCCCGTGCATTTTCAATAGTTTTTGCAAGTTTATTGAATTGATTATTAAGGTCAGGAGCAGCCACATCTTCGCCACTAAAAAGACTGGTGGTATATTTTTCTATGCGCCTGATATTTCTGGAGATCCTGTAACTACCTAACGCACCAAAAATTAATGAAATTAGAAAAATATAAAAGATAAATTGTAAGAGATAGTTTTGATCTAATAAATCCATTAATGGTGCTACAACAACTACCGCACCTAAGATTTCACCGTTGTTTCCATAAATTGGATTTGAAGCGTTAAGAAACCTTGACTGGTAAAGGTATTCAACGACAACTCCTCTAGCTTTTTTGGGCCCAGGAACATTCTTGACAGCAACTCTGGTGATGTCTTGAACGCCACTTAGGGCTGAATCAACTTCATTATGAGCTCTCATGTCCTTGCCGAGTATAAGTCCTCTAGAATCTAATACAAGGAGGCCATCCTTGTCAGTAACATAAATTGCAAGGTTTTCAAGTTTTTGATTACTGTTGGGATCTATTGTGTTTCTTTGAGAGCGTAAATAGTTAACAATCAAGCTTTCAAAGGTTTCTAAATCAATTTCACCATCTTTGTTGTTTTGAGAGGCTACTCTGCTCATTAGACTTGAAACCTCAACCATGACTGATTTTGCTGATTCAAGGGCGGTTCTGTGAGCAAATACCCAAAGTAAAGTTGAACTTATAATGAAGTAGAGAAGAAAGAGTTTGGTACCAATGTTGAGCTTAAAGTGTCTCATTCAATTAGGCTATATCCAATTCCTCTATGGGTTTCAATAAAATCGCTGTTTTCGTCAACCTCATGAAGCCTCTTGCGAATAGACTTAATATGAGTATTAATAGTTTTAATGTCAGAGCCATGGGGCCTGTCCCAAATAATGCTCATTAAAAACTCTCTGGAGTGAACTCTGTTCGGGTTTTTAACAAGGTGAGATAAAATTTTAAATTCTGCAGGAGTAAGCGTTAGCTCAATCTCATTAAAAACCACTCTTTGCATAGCATGATTAATACCAAACTTTGAGCTTCCAGAAGTAGTATTTGCTTTTCCAGTTCTTAGCTGAGCACGAACATGAGCAACAACGAGTCTTGGGCTTAATGGTTTTGTTACGTAAGCGTTAGCTCCAAGACCTTCAAGACCAAGAACCTGATCCGACTCATCATCTCTTGCTGAAATAATAATAACAGGTAAGCTGTATTTTTCACGGACCTTTCTAAGGACGTCAAACCCACTCATATCAGGTAAACCAACGTCAAGAAGAATTAGGTCAACTTCGTTATTGTTTAAATACTCAAGTGCGTCTTGACCATTGTCAAACCACTTGCAATTAAAAGAGTCTTGCTCGAGGATGAAAGCAATACTCTCAGCAATTGTTTTATCGTCCTCAACTATTAAGATGGTTTGCATTTAAGATAATAATTTCTAATAAAAAAAAGTTATTGTAGTTTAAAACAAAAAAATTGAAAGAAACTTCATAAAGTCTTCATCAAAACTCCATTGATTAAACATTTGAAAGTTTGACGCAGTGATTATTATATGCATATTGTTTTTAGTTTATTAGAGCCGTTGCAATTACAACCCCTTTAAATTGCAACTAAACATAATGCTAATAATCTCTTCATTTGTAAATGGATTATACATAAGCATTATGCAAGTCTCTAATAGCTAAAGGCAATATTTACGAATTTTAAGTTTTTTAAAGAACCTCAAAACTTTTGTCATTCTCTCTCCGTTTGGCATAAGAGGTACCCGCTTTAGTTGACAGGTCACTCCTTATCAGTCAACTAAGGCATTTTTCTTGGATTAACTATGAATCAAATGCAGAAGCAACTATCTTTAAAACCATCCTTAGCAAATATTGCTAAATCTTATTGTAAGAGGAATAATATCAATGAAAAGCAATTTTTAAAAGCAATGAAATGGTATCAAAGCGCTATAAGTAACTCTAAGAAAAATAAATAAATCTATTTTTTTTAATTAAAATCAACCTAAATTCAAAGGCTATTTCATAATGTTCATAAAATCTATCAAAAAAGTTTTTCTTGTATCTTTTTTATTAGCATTTTATTCCACGTCTTATGCATCGTTGGAATTAGGCGATAAAGCGCCAAACTTTATTCTTGATGATCAGAATAGTCAAAGTCATCAATTGACGGACTATAAGGGTAAATGGGTAATTCTTTATTTTTATCCTAAAGATGACACGCCTGGCTGCACCACTCAGGCATGTGACTTTAGAGATGCGGTTAAAAGGATTATTGCAAGTAAGTCTGTTGTATTTGGTGTAAGTCTTGATAGTGTCGAATCTCATAAACGCTTTTCTGACAAAAATAATTTACCTTTTTCACTGCTCTCAGATGAAGAAGGCATAGTTGCAAAATCTTATGACTCTCTTAATAGCTTTATTGGCTTTAAGAGCGCAAAGCGAAATACCTTTATTATTAATCCTGAAGGGTTACTATCTAAAATTTACTTATCAGTAGATCCTAAAACGCACTCACAAATGGTCTTAAACGATCTGTCTATATTGCAAGAATAGCTTTAGTTTGATTTATTTAAATGAATTAAAGCTGTTTTAGTTTTCCTTGTCATTTTTTTAATTACAATTTCTCTTTTTAAAGCCTCACTTCTTGATATAGCATTCTCTTGATAGACTAGTTCTAATGGCTGTCTTGATCTGGTGTATTTAGCGCCACCTTTAATTTCACCATTGTGCTGTTTAAGACGATTTTCTATATTATTTGTAATTCCGCAATAGAGTGTTTTGTCGCCGCATTCAAGAATATAGATAGTCCATATTTTTTCAGAGATATCAATCATTTAAACTTTTTACCATAATTGTGAAAACACTCTGCAAAAATACATTAAAATCCATTTTTTTATAAAAAAAGTGTCATGATAAACTGTTTCTTTTTTATCAATGATTTTTTTATACTCTAATGGAACTGAAATTGTTATGTTGACTATCGTTATGCGCGCTATATGGCCATTATTCCTAGGAATATTATTTATTAGCTTGGGAAATGGCTTACAGGGAACTTTAAGTAGCTGGAGGGCAGATTATGAAGGTTTTTCTGTTCTTACAACTGGCCTAGTAATGTCGGGTTATTTTTTGGGCGCTTTTGCAAGCTCTTTGATATCTCCTGGTCAAATCAAAAAGACTGGCCAAATTCGAACTTATGCTGCTTTTGCTTCAATCGCCTCAACTGCAATTCTAATACAGTTATTATTTATTGAGCCACCCGTCTGGTTTGTTGCTCGGTTTTTGTCAGGTTTTTGTGTTGCTGGAATCATGATAATTGTTGAGGGATGGCTCAACTCAATTTCTTCTAATGAAAATCGTGGGCAACTATTTTCAATTCATATGATGGTTGTTTGGGGTGGCCTTGCAATGGGTCAGGGCTTATTTGTGATTGATAGCCCAGCAGGTGTAAATTTATTTCTACTTGCCTCTATCTTGCTTTCAGTCTCCCTAATCCCAATCCTGTTAACTGAAATAAAGGCTCCTGAAGTTGAGATGCAGGAACCCTTAGGTTTTAAGGCATTATGGAAAGCCTCACCTTCAGGGGTTGCAACGATTGGTATCTCTGGGCTCGCTTCTGCAGGCTTCTTTGGTGTTGGAACAATTTACGCAATTCAGTCGGGTTTAAGCATTTCTGAGACCGCACTTTTTATGACTCTTTTTATTGGTTTTGGCGCCTTATCACAGTGGCCACTTGGCTGGTTATCTGACAAGATTGATCGAAGAAAGGTAATTCTACTTTGCTGCTCAATAGTTATAGGGGTTTGTGCACTTCTTGTAATGTTTGATTTTTCTAAAACTACTTTTTTAGTTTTAAATGGATTGATTGGTGCAAGCACATTACCACTCTATTCACTTGGTGTTGCTCAAACTAATGACCGCTTAAAGCCAAGTCAAATGGTTAGTGCTAGTGGAACAATTGTTTTTGTTTTTAGTGTCTTTGCGGCATTAGGACCCTTCACGATGAGTTATTTCCTGAATTTATTTGATAGCATTGGCTTCTTATTGTTCTTAAGCCTAGTTCACTTGGTAATCGGGGTAACAGTGTTTGTTATGATGTTTATTAATGAAGATGTTGACGAGTCGGATCAATCAGACTTCCAAGTTATGGCGCAAAGACCAAGTATGGTTGCAATGGAAGTGATTGCAGAGGAAGCTATAGAATCTCAATCAGATTCAGAAAGCTAATAAATTCTTGGCTATACGTTTGCAGGGTTGTCTTCGTCATGACCTAAGTCTTTCAAATCTTGATATCGGTCACCTATTCTATGATGCGGTCTACCGCCGATTGAAGCGCCTAGCGCGATGACCAACTCATCATCTGCCGGAGCGTCAGGTATAGCGAGCTGAATTGTCAAGTAATGAGAGCGCCGCCCGGCATCATTTTTATCCATTAAAGGAATCATGATTGGCGCATTTGCACCGCCCCTTGTATTACAAAATGACAAGTAAGATTGAGCTCCAACAGCTTCACGATAGTAATTGCCAAATCGAAGTGTATGGATAATGGCAGAAGCATGCTCAATTTCACCCTTAAGTCCTACTATGGCTGATTTTCCATATCCCTCTACTTTATCTCCTGAGCCAGCTTCCTTAATAATCATGGCGGTTAATATTTCACCAAGCTCTGGCGCAACATTTAGTATTCCTGGCTTGAGGTCTTGTGTAAATTTACTGGCATTTTGCAGGTCAACCCAAGGATTTTTTATAACAGCAATCGCTGCTATTAAAGTAAGCGGTTTGTCTGCTTTTTTGTTACCTTCAATAAGAGTTTTTTCAACGTGTAATAGCGTTTTCCTAATTTTAACTGGCATTTACTTCTCCTTCAAAGGTATATTTAAACCTCTTTGAAAAACAATAATTAAGGCGCCTTTTTCAGAATAAGAAGAGTGCTGACTACCAGGCTTAAAAGAAACAAATTCACCTTTATTAAAGACTGTTCCGTCTGAGTCAATTAGCTCACCTTCCACTATGAAGAACTCCTCAAAGCCCATATGCGTATGCGGGACAGTTTGTGCGCCTGGGTCCATTTTTAAGACATAGCTTCCTTGCCCTGATACTTGGTCATAACTGATGATATGCCAACTCATTTTTGGAACGGAAGAGCCGTAACGATCAAATGGCATAAATTCAACATTGTGAACATCAATTATTTTTCTATCATTCATAAGTTTTGTCTAGACGTTAAATTTAAAATTCAGACTGTAGCCAGTTATCTCTTGCATAGTGGCAATCTTGATCCACTAAATGTAGGCTAAACGCTTGTCGAGATCGCTCTGATGTATTTGCAGCACTATAATGAGGAAGCTGACCATGCAAGATAATTAGAGTACCAGCCTTAACCTCAAGCATGTCTAACTCGTTATCAGGAAAAGGACTATCATCTAAAATTTCAAACTCAGTACCTCCTCCAGAAGACAATTTAAAGCGTTTTTTAAGTGGAATTGAGTGTCCTCCAGTAATTGCTTGTAAACAGCCATTTTCTTTATTTGCATCCTCAAGGGCTACCCAAAAACCGATACAGCTCATTGGGCTTGTGTATAAGAATGTTGAATCTTGATGAAGTCCAACCTCCCCACCAATACTAGGCTGCTTAAAGATGTGCATGGATTGTAGCTTTCTGGGTTTTTTGATTCCAAGTTGTAGGCCAATTTCTGGCAAATTAAGCTCATTGATTACTTTTTTATAGACAGGGTCTAATTCATGCTGCGCATGGCCTATCTTATTAATAGATTTTTGTTTGGGAACGGTAAAGTTTCCATTGTCATCGATTGCCTTTTCTTCAAAAAAAAATCGAATTTGATCTCCAGAGCTTAAAAAATATTCATCACTCGTTCTTTCCTGTTCATCAGTTGTAAACACTGAATGTGAAGAGGGTGGCTGAAAATCATCAATAAGTTTTTCAGCGCGCTTCATTAAAAGCTCTCTTTGCTCTTGATTAATAAAATCTTCTACAACTACATATCCATCTTTATTAAATGCGTTGATTTGGTTAAGTGAAAGCATGGTTTTTTAAGAAATACAATAATGAATTGAATGCATTATATTAGTATTAAAAAATTATTGGACGTAAGTTTTATAAACTCTATTGGTAATTTTACTAAATATTTCATAAGAAATGGTATTGCAGAATTCTGCAAGCTCATCTACAGGAATATTTTCACCAAAGAGTTCAACTCGGTCGCCAACTTGAGGATTTAAAGCATTACTTAAATCAATGGTCATCATGTCCATCGAAACTCTTCCTGCTACTGAGCATCTCAAGCCATTGATAAACACAGGAGTTCCATCTTTAGCGCTTCGGGGATAGCCATCTGCATAGCCAATAGCCACAACGCCTATCAGCGTATCTTTCTTGCAAATAAAACGCTCACCATAGCCAATTGATTGGCCTGCTTTAAAGCTTTTTACAGAGATCAGTGAAGAAGATAGAGTCATCACAGGAGCTAACTTTTTTTGATGTAATGTATCTTTAAATGGAGAGGAGCCATAAAGCATAATACCTGGGCGCGTGTAATCTTTATGAGTTGATTCCCAGGCTAAAATAGCAGCCGAGTTAGCTAAAGATAATGAATAATTATGATTACCACTAGCATTTTCAAAACCAATAACTTGCTCTGAAGTCGACTTACTCTTTAGGTTGTCAGCACTAGAAAAATGTGTCATCAGGGTTATCTTATTAATGTTATTACTTTTTTCTAGAGAGGTAATAGCCTCCTTAAATTGAGCATCTTGAAAGCCAAGCCTTCCCATTCCAGAGTCGTGCTTAATAAAAACATCAATCTTTTTATTTATTGTGGCCTTAAGAATCCACTCAAGTTGAAGTGGGCTGCATACTGTTATTGTTAGGTTATTTTTAATTGCTAAGGTAAGCTCCGATAACTCAAAGATACCTTCCATAAGCAAGACTGGGGTTTTGCTTAATCCAGAAGCCCTTAACTCAATAGCCTCTTCAATACACGCAACGCCAAAAAAATCAGCACAATCTTCTAGATATTTTGCAACCTTAACAGCGCCATGACCATAGGCGTTAGCCTTAACAACTGCAATTGCATAGGAGTTAGCAGATAAGGATTTAGCGTAAAGATAGTTTTGTTTAATTGCGCTAAGATTTATAACTGCAGTGCACTTTCTAGCCATAATTTAAATTCGTCTTATTAGAGTACTTATAGCGACTCATGTCAATTCCTTCTAATGATATTTCAGGCTCATTACCCGAAACTATATTTGCTAATAGTTTGCCAGAGCCTAGAGACATTGTCCATCCTAGAGTTCCATGACCGGTATTTAAATATAAGTTTGAGTAAGGCGTTGCACCAATTATAGGAGTTGAGTCAGGAGTGCTAGGCCTAAAGCCTGTCCAAAAGTTAATATCATTAGTTTCTTTTGCCGCATGAGGAAAAAGATTATTGAGGCCTTTTTTTAAAGAATGAAGTGACTTTTCTCTGAGACTTGAATTATGGTCTGTCAAATGAGCAATTCCAGCAACTCTTATAGTATTTCCAAGTCTGGTAATACCAACTTTATTCTTATCATCCATTATCGTTGACTGAGGAGCATCTAGATCATTTAATACTGGAAGGGTAATGGAGTAACCTTTAACTGGATAAATAGGAATATCAATACCCACACTGGAGAGAATTTTGGGTGAGTGACTGCCAAGCGAAACTACATAATTATCTGCAGTTAGTTCGCCATGATTTGTCTTAACTGAAGAAACTTTATTGTTATCAACACTAAAAGATTCAATATGGGAATCAAATTCAAATTTAACGCCCATCTCTAGACATTTTTTATACAATTCACTGGTAAATAAATAACAGTTTCCTGTGTAATCATTGATGAATCGAAGGCCACCATAAAGTTTATTTCTAATATATTGAAGTCCAGGCTCAGCCTCTACGCAGCCTTGGGCATCAAGCACTTCATATTGAATATTAAATTTCTTTAGGATTGCCATATCTTGTTTTGCTTTTTCAAGATCCTTAGGACTCCAAAATAACTGAAGTGATCCTTGTTTTCTGTGCTCATAATTAATATCAAATTTACTCTCTAAATCGATTAAAGTTTTTTGAGAATAGTTTGCAATTCTAAGCATACGGCTTTTATTAATTTCATAGCTATTAGGGTTGCAATTTTTATACGTCCGATACATAAACTTAATCGTTTCAAGGCTAACGTTTGGATTAACAACCAATGGTGATGTTCCGCCAAGAGTCCACTTAATCAAACTCAGTGGTAAGCTTGGTGTTGCCCAAGGTGATGAAAATGCATACGATAGCTGACCTGCATTAGCATGACTTGTTTCCATAGCCACACTCTTTTGCCTGTCGACAACAGTTACATTATGTCCCTGCTTAGCAAGGAAATAAGCTGAAGTTGTGCCAATAATTCCGGCACCTAAAACTAGCACATTCATTGTTTAAAAAAATAAATATAAAAGGTAATTTTACCACTGAGAAATATCAATGATTTACTCAAGAATTGAACTTAATTTCAAATAATAAAACTGTATTAAAAACATACTACAATCTTTTAAAAAAAAAGAATAATTTAGTTTGGATATTACTAAATAAAGTGGTTAAAATTAACGTTTTAAGATTCCTTTTATGGAGCTATTATGTTTGATAAAAACCTAACATTAAATGATGTTGATCCTGAGATTGCAAATGCAATAAATGCTGAAAATGCAAGACAGGAAGCGCACATTGAATTAATCGCATCTGAAAACTATACTTCGCCGAATGTCATGTTTGCACAGGGCTGTCAAATGACCAATAAATATGCTGAGGGCTATCCTGGTAAGCGATATTACGGTGGCTGTGAGCACGTCGATGTTGCTGAAACCTTAGCTATAAGTAGAGCAAAAGAATTGTTTGGAGCTGCCTATGCAAATGTGCAGCCACATTCTGGCTCAACTGCGAATGCTGCAGTCTTTCAAGCGCTTTTAGTTCCAGGCGATACTATATTGGGAATGAGTCTAGCGCATGGTGGTCACTTAACGCATGGCGCTGCGCCTTCTTTTTCAGGTAAAAATTTTAATGCTATTCAATATGGCCTAGATGAGTCCACTGGTGAGATTGATTACGACCAAGTTGAGCGTCTAGCGCTAGAGCATAAACCAAAAATGGTAATTGCTGGCTTTTCAGCATACTCAAGGATTGTTGATTGGGCTCGCTTTAGAGAAATCGCTGACATGGTAGGAGCTTACCTTCTTGTTGATATGGCTCATGTTGCAGGTTTAGTAGCAACGGGTGACTATCCTTCTCCTATTGAATTTGCTGATGTGTGCACTACAACGACTCATAAAACCTTGAGAGGTCCACGTGGCGGCTTAATTGTTGCTAGAGCAAATCCAGAAATTGAAAAAAAACTCAACTCTGCTATATTCCCAGGAATACAGGGTGGGCCTTTAATGCATATCATTGCAGCTAAAGCGATTGCCTTTAAAGAGGCTATGAGTGATGACTTTAAAGCGTATCAAAAACAAGTCGTTATTAATGCTAGAGCTATGGCAAGCGTTTTCCTTGAAAGAGGCTATGATGTTGTTTCAGGCGGCACCGATAATCATGTTTTCTTAGTAAGCTTTATAGAGCAAGGGCTAACAGGAAAAGCTGTTAATAATGCGCTAGGTGAAGCCCACATTACAGTAAATATGAACTCCGTTCCAAATGATCCCCAGTCACCTTTTGTTACCAGTGGAATACGTGTTGGAACTCCTGCGGGAACAACAAGAGGTTTTGGTGAATCTGAGTGCAAAGACATCACCAACTGGATTTGTGACATTTGTGATGATTTAGAAAATCAATCTGTTATCGATGAAGTAAGAGCAAAAGTTGGAGAGCTTTGTTCTAGATTTCCAGTTTATAAGTAACTGCTATGAGATGTCCTTTTTGTCAATCTGATGACACCAAGGTCCTAGATACTAGATTACTTGATGATGGCTCTCAAGTCCGCCGAAGAAGGGAATGCATCGCTTGTGGGGAAAGACACTCTACTCGTGAAACAGTTGATTTAAATTTACCAAGACTCATTAAAAGTGATGAATCAAGGCAATCATTTAGCGAAGATAAGCTACGCTCTGGATTACTAAAAGCTCTTGAAAAACGGCCCGTTGAAATTTCAAAAATTGAAACTGCAATTCAAAAAATTCAGCGAAAACTGATGGCCCAAAATGATAGAGAGGTTCCTTCATCAATGCTCGGAGAGTGGGTGATGGAAGAACTGAGAGCGCTCGATGAAGTTGCATACATAAGATTTGCTTCGGTTTATCGTCAATTCCAAGATATTGAAGCTTTTAAAAGTGAAATTGATAAATTAATGAATAAATAATCCTAGGATGGCAAAAACTAAAATTGAGTTTGTTTGCAGAGAATGTGGCTCTTCTCATCATCAATGGGCAGGCCAATGTCTAGATTGTAAAGAATGGAACACGCTTGAAGAGGTAGTAATATCACAGGCAACCTCCTCTAAACCTGAAAGCCTCAAAGACCTTCCTTCATCTAAGGTACAAAACCTATCTGAAATTAAATCACAAAACAATCATCGTCTTTCAACAGGCCTTAGTGAGCTTGATCGCACGCTTGGCGGCGGCTTGGTTGATGGTTCTGTAGTTCTTATTGGTGGTGACCCTGGTATTGGTAAGTCAACATTGATTTTGCAGGCAATAGCAGCTATTAATGCATCAAGTACAACCTTGTATGTCAGCGGTGAAGAGTCAGCTGAGCAGGTGAGTGATAGGGCTATTAGACTAGGAATTAAGGAAGATATACTCTTTATAGGTGAAACCCATCTAGAGAAAATAATAAAGATTTCAAAAGATACAAGACCTAAGGTTATTGTTATTGACTCCATTCAAACCATGGTTACCGACCTTTCAAATTCTGCGCCAGGCTCTGTCACGCAGGTAAGAGACTGTGCTGCTCAGCTTACTCAATACGCCAAACAAACTAACACAATACTTTTGATGATTGGTCATGTTACAAAGGGTGGGGCACTTGCAGGTCCAAGAATCTTAGAGCACATGGTTGACGCTGTTTTATATTTTGAGGGGGATGCTGGCGGTCGTTATAGAATAATCAGAGCCGTAAAGAATAGGTTTGGTGCTGTAAATGAGATCAGCGTCTTTGCAATGGGTGAGAAGGGACTTCAACAAGTTAGCAACCCATCTTCAATTTTTCTATCGAACCAAGAAAATCCTTCTTCTGGCTCAATGGTAATGGTTACAAGAGAGGCTACAAGACCTTTACTGATTGAGATACAAGCGCTTGTGGACCAAGCTAATGGAACTCCAAAAAGAGTCAGCGTAGGGCTTGATCAAAATAGATTATCACTCCAACTGGCAATTCTTCACAAGCACTCAGGTATAGCAACATTTGATCAGGATGTCTTTATTAATGTAGTTGGTGGTATCAAGGTTAGTGAAACTGCTTCTGATCTTGTTGTAATGCTTGCAATCGTTTCAAGTTTAAGAGATAAAGTGATTCCAAGTAAATGGATTGCTTTCGGAGAAGTTGGCCTTACTGGAGAGGTGCGCCCAGTCTATAACTCAATGGAAAGGTTATCAGAAGCTCAAAAGCAGGGTTTTGAAGTTGCAATTATTCCAAAAGGGAATGCGCCAAAAAAACCGATAAAAGGAATGAAGGTTGTAACGGTTGGGTATCTATACCAAGCAATTCAGTATTTACTTGAAAATAGTTAGTCTTTTATAGATCGATACCTTTTTGAGCTCTAATATTAGCCCTAAAGGCGTGCTTTACATCTTTAACTTCACTTACTGTGTCTGAGGCCTCAATAATGCCCTCACTGGCAGCTCTTCCCGTAATAATAACATGCTGACCCTCTGGCCTATTACTAAGAGCCTTAAGGATTGATGTCTCATCGAGATACTTGTAATTAATCATGTAGGTTATTTCATCTAGAACCACAAGATTAATTTCTGGATCAGCTAGAAACTTTTCAGCTTCTAACCATGTTTCATTTGCTAACTTTTTATCAAGTTCTTGGTCTTGAGTATTCCAAGTAAAACCGGTCTCCATATGAGCAGATACAACATTGGGGTTACTAACGAGAAAAAGATCTTCTCCAGTTTGCTGTTCACCCTTTAAAAAACGCACAAGAGCAACCTTCATTTCATAACCAAGAGCTCTGCAAATCATTCCCATCGCTGAGGATGATTTACCTTTACCGTTTCCAGTCAAAAGAACAATGATTCCTTTATCGATGTTTGCCTCTTCGATGCGGGAATCAATGTGTTCCTTTTTACGCTGCATGCGTTTTTTGTAATTATTATCACTCATGTTAACAAATCATATCATTGAATTAGAACTTGCGTGATAGTGATAGAGTGATATTTCTTGTAAAACTTGCCGGATATATAACGTCATCTCTAAGGACCGTTCCATAAGAATTATCAAACAAATTTTTAACATCAAAATTAAACTCTAATTCTTTATCAGTTGTGTATGAAAAATTAAAATCTGTTGAGTTGTATGCCATTTGTTTTTGAGTTGCAGAATTAGACCAGTCTTCAGCTCCAAAGCCACTACTTCTAAATTTTTGTGTTAACGTCATATTAGCCTTATCACTCAACGAGTAAATAGCAGAAGCAGATATATTATGCTTAGATGTCATTGGATTTATCTTGCCATTATATGCACCTGAAGCTTCATTCTCTGAGTCAACTTTAGCTATTGTATAAGCATAGTTAATATTTGTTGATAATTTAGAGTTAACGTTATATTTATTTTGAAGTTCTAGTCCTTGTTTATGAGATTTATCTAAATTTGTATTTTTATTATTAGGGTAACCAGGGCTATAAAAATACATTTCATTAGTTAAATTGGATCTAAATAAAGTTACTTTAGTCTTTGAATTATCAGTCAAATAATTTAAACCAACGTTAATAGTTTTGCTTTTGGGAGTTTCCATAAAACCATTAAATATATATCCACTTGGAGAATATGAAAAAAACTTATCAACTGATGGAGCTTGAAATGCTTGATTATAGTTTGTAAAAATAGTAGTATTATGGTTCAGCCTTGTATTGAAACCGATATCAAATGCGTTTGCTTTTGTCTCTTTTGTTTTTTGAGTAACAGATGAAGAGACAGGTTTGTAATCATAATCTATTGTCTCTTTACGAACACCAATTGAAAAAATTGAATTATTTCGACTCAATTGAGCCTGTGAAAAAATCCCTACGTTGTCTTTATCCATTGTATGAGATGAACCTCTTCTCGAGCCTTTGAATAACTTTATTCCACTATCAATTTTTAGGTTGCCATTGTTGTAGCTTAGTATTAAATCATTGCTACTATAATCATAATCATTTCTACTCCAACTTCCATAAACCCCACTACTATTATATCTATTTCGGCTGTATTTTGAAATTTTTGAGGCATCAAAAGACACTTCTAGGCTATCATTTATTGGAGTAGTTAATTTAAAACCTATAGTTGATGAGCTCGCTTCACGATTTGTTCTTACCTTTGTCGAAGAATCATTACCAGGATCGATGTCAAATTGTGCTTTTGTTACCCAGTTTGGATATCTATTATTAACTCTGTTTTTAGAGTAATTAAACTGAATATCAGTTCCGTTATTAAACAAGTAACCAAGACCTAAATTAGCATTAGACTGGTCTCCCTTGTCTTTATTTCCTAAAGGATCATCTGAACCATAACCACCATGATCTAAACTATCAATTGAAGCGTTAAGATTAAAATTATCTTCAAATAGTCCAAATGAAATTGCCCTGTCTTGAAGGCCATAATTACCCATTGAAGTTGAAGTTTTAGTTTCAGCACCCCTTATCGTATAAATATTAATTACACCAGCCATGGCATTATCACCATAAATAACAGATCCACTACCTTTAGTAATTTCAATTTTTTCAATGCTATTAATATTAATAGCATTAATTTCTTGACTACTATCATCGATATTATTTAATCGTCTACCATTAAGAGTAATAACGATATTCTGATAGCCATTCGTTAAACCATAGCCTCGAGTAGCAATTTTTTGAGAAAACCTATTTCCACTTGATGGAGCGAGAGTTAAAGAAGTATTTTGAGTCAAAAAATCATAGACATTGCTTGATTTTGATGCTTTAATATCGTCTACTGTATAAACTTCAGATGAAAATGGAGCCATAGTATCTAATTCATTAAAGTAATTAGATGAGACTTCTGTCGGATTTAAAGTAATTTTGATTGGCCCAATAACAGCATTTGCTGAATTTGAGAATAGAACTGCTGACAAAGAAGCAGCAAGAATTAAATTTTTAGTAAACATTATGACCCCTTATTTAAAATAAAAAGAGGGATTTAGAGAGAAATAATTACAAGATATGTAATACATTAACTCACCACCCATCGTAGCTTTTAGTAAAACTAAACTTGCTATGTATCGGACTTATCTTTATCAGAAATACCGTTGCGAGGGCAGTGTTGGATTTAAACCAACTTCCATATTGCAAATTATTTTGTGAATTATATCGATTTTTTATAAAACTGCAATGGTTTTGTTGATCGTTGATTATATTAATTAATATGCATATTAAAACATTACTTTGAAGTGCTATTAGTCTTAGGTAAAATACTCGATAGGATTTATCCTTTGAACTCATATTATGAAAATCGCTTCACTTGAAAATTTAAGAAATGATATCGATGATCTGGATCAAAAAATTCAGCTTCTAATATCTCAACGCGCAGACTTAGCTTCTAAGGTTGCACTTGTCAAGCAGGAGTCAAATGCGCAAACAGCTTTTTATAGACCTGAACGGGAAGCAGAGGTATTAAGTAAGGTAATCCAAAGAAACAAAAGCCTTCTTAAAGATAAGGATATTGCCCTTATTTTTAGAGAAATTATGTCAGCCTGCTTGGCGCTTGAGCAGCCCCTAAAGATTGCATTTTTAGGTCCTGAGGGAACCTTTACACAGGAGGCCGCTTTAAAGCATTTTGGCCATGGAGTTTCTCCGCTGGACTGCGGGACGGTTGATGAGATTTTTCATCAAGTTGAGACAGATAATGCGCAGTATGGAGTTGTGCCAATAGAAAACTCCTCAAATGGAGTTATTGGTACGTCTCTTGATATGCTCTATAGCCATGATTTAAATATTTGTGGTGAAGTAGAAATTGCAGTTGCCCATCACCTAATGATGCAAGACCAGTCTCAAGAAATTAAAATTATTTACGCGCATCAACAAGCACTTGACCAATGTCATCGATGGCTCTCTAATCACTATCCTCATACTGAGTTAAGGCCTGTTGCATCAAATGCATTAGGCGCAAGAATGGTAAAGGATGAGCCAAATGCTGCGGCAATTGCATCTAAGGTTGCTCTTAATATTTATGGCCTTGAAAGGGTTGCTAAAAATATAGAGGACAATGCTGGCAACGTAACTCGCTTTATTGTTATTGGTAAAGATGAAGTTCCAGCTGGCGTTAACGATAAAACTTCTCTCCTAGTTGTCACCAAGCATGAGTCAGGCGCTTTATTCGATTTATTGGAGCCATTCAAAGCCAATAACATTAATATGCTTCAGCTAGCGAGGCATCCAATACCGGGAGTAAAGTGGGAATATTTGTTCTTCATTGATATAGAAGGGCATCAGAGCGAAAAAAATGTTCAAAAATCTATTCAAGAGGTCAAATCACGCGTCTCTAAATTAGATATTTTGGGCTCTTATCCTGTAGCAGTTTTATGAATGCCTGTGAGTCAATCCTTGGTTTGAGTCCATACCAAGGTGGAAAGCCTATAGATGAGCTTGCTCGAGAATTAGGACTTAAAAATATTACAAAGCTTGCTTCTAATGAAAACCCATTAGGAGTTAGCGAATCAGTAAAAGAAGCGGTTTTTAACTCTTTATCAAGCATTAATCGCTATCCTGATGGTAACTGCTTTGAGCTAAAAAAAGCTATCGCTGAAAAGCTTTCAGTAATGCCAGACATGATTTCACTAGGTAATGGTTCAAATGAGCTGTTAGAGCTCATTGCAAGAGTATTTGTATCTAAAAAAACTGATGAGGTGATTTTCTCTCAGTATGCTTTTGTTGTCTACCCTCTGGTCACTCAGGCTTTGGGAGCCACTGCAAAAGTTTCTCCAGCTAAGAATTATGGCCATGACTTAAATTCAATGTTAAGTTTAATAAGTAAAAATACAAAACTTATTTTCGTTGCAAATCCGAATAACCCTACGGGCACTCTTTTAAGTGATGATGAGCTTTATGCCTTCTTACAAAAGGTCCCTAATAATGTCCCAGTGGTATTAGATCAGGCCTATTTTGAGTACTTAAATGTTGATGATCTTGCAATTGACTGGCTTAAGGAATTTGATAACTTAATCATTACGCGCTCCTTTTCTAAGGCTTATGGCCTAGCTGGACTTAGGGTTGGTTACTCTGTATGTAGCCCTTTAATTGCAGATTTCATAAATCGCGTAAGAGAGCCGTTTAATGTTAACTATACTGCTCAAGTTGCCGCTATTGCAGCGCTTTCAGATGATAAGCATTTAAATGACTCAGTAAAAATAAATACTAATGGTTATGAGCAGCTAACGAGTGGATTTGACGCTTTAAAACTTAACTACATTCCATCTCACGCTAACTTTATTGCTGTTGAATTTAATAATGCCATGAATATCTACAATGACCTCCTTAAAGAAGGCGTTATTGTGCGTCCTGTTGAGATGAAAGGTTATTTAAGAATTTCAATTGGAACCTCAAATGAAAACGATCACCTGCTTAGTGCATTAAAAAAAGTTTTATGATTAATAAAATTACAATAATTGGAGTGGGCTTAATTGGAGGCTCTTTAGCGAAAGCAATAAAAGAGAATAATTTAGCAAAAGTAGTCTTTGGCTTTGGGAGAGACTTAAATCGCTTAGAAGAAGCTCAAAAAGCAAACGTTATTGACCAATTTTCAACAAACTTAAAAGATGCGATAAATAATTCAGATATTGTAATTATCGCTACTCCTGTAGGCTCTTTTCAAGAGATTCTGAGTGAAATAAAACCTTTTCTAACTAGTAAAATAGTAATTTCTGATGTTGGCAGCACTAAAACTAATATTGCCTCTATAGTGAGCCAGACGTTAGGGGGTTATTCAAATTACTTTATTCCAGCACACCCAATTGCAGGTAAGGAAAAAAGTGGCTTTGAAGCAAGTGAAGCCAATTTATTTAATAATAGGAAAGTTATTATTACGCCTCTTGAGACTAGCAGCCCAGATTCAATAAATCTCATTCAGAAGATGTGGGAGGGTGCTGGTGCAGATGTTGATTTTATGAGCCCTGAATCTCATGATGAACTACTTGGAATGACCTCACACTTGCCCCATATGCTTGCTTTCTCTCTTGTTAATTATCTAATTAGTAAAAATCCTAGTGCATCAATATATGCCGCAGGTGGTTTTAAAGACTTCTCTAGGATAGCCTCGGGTGATGCTGTTATGTGGAGAGATATCTGCATTCAAAACAAAGATCAAATTATTGATCACATCAGAGGCTACCAAAAAACATTGAACTCCCTTGTTGATGCGATTGAAAATGAAAATAGCGATGAATTAGATTTGTTGTTTACTAGTGCTAAAAAGACTCGTGATTCATGGGTAGGATAATTTAACCGATGGCAAGCTTTGTAACCTCAAAATGCACGTCACTAAAGGGGTCTATTAAAGTTCCTGGTGATAAATCAATATCTCACAGATCTATAATGCTTGGATCGATTGCAACTGGAATAACCAAGGTGTCGGGATTTCTTCAGGGAGAAGACAGCCTGTCAACTTTAAACTCCTTTAAGGAAATGGGCGTCCAAATTAATAGACAAGGGTCAAATGTAATTATTAATGGTGTTGGAATGCATGGACTAAAAGAGCCTATAAAACCATTGAATTTAGGAAATTCTGGAACGTCTATTCGCTTAATGTCTGGCCTTCTGAGCGCTCAAAACTTTGATTCTGAGCTTTGCGGTGATGAATCGCTCTCTAAGAGGCCAATGGCTAGAGTTATCGAGCCACTATCTAGAATGGGTGCAGACATTTCCGGTCCTGATTCAAAGCCCCCTCTGATAATTAAAGGTGGTAAAAAATTATCCTCTCTAAAGTACACACTGCCAGTTGCCTCAGCACAGATTAAATCATGCCTACTATTAGCAGGCCTTTATGCAGATGGTGAAACTCATGTTATTGAAAATGGTATATCCAGAGACCATACTGAAAGAATGCTTAGAGGCTTTGGTTACAAGGTTAATGCATCACCTGGTGAAGTCTCTATACTTGGTGGAGGGAGCCTAAAGGCTTGTAATATTGAAGTTCCTAGTGACATATCGTCCTCTGCTTTTTTCATGGTAGCCGCTAGTATCGCAAAAGAGGCAGACATTACTTTATTGGCTGTAAATGTCAATCCAACTCGAACTGGAGTAATTGATATTCTTAGGTTAATGGGCGCTAATATTGAGCTTATCAACGAGCGATTGGAGGCTGGTGAACTAATTGCAGACATAAGAGTTTGTTCATCAAAACTTAAAGGAATTAACATACCAGAACGCTTAGTCCCTTTGGCAATTGATGAGTTCCCAGCTATATTTATTGCGGCAAGCTGCGCCAAGGGAGAAACTGTCTTAACGGGCGCCAAAGAGCTAAGAGTTAAAGAATCTGATCGCATTCAAGTAATGGCTGATGGGCTTTCATCATTAGGTATTGAGAATGAAGTTCTTGATGATGGCATTAAAATTATTGGCGGCGAATTTAAAGAGCAATTAGCACCAATCAAATCTCATCATGATCACCGCATCTCCATGTCATTTGCTGTTGCATCTGTTAGGTCCAGCTTTGAAATAAATATTGATGGGGTTGACAACGTAAAGACGTCATTCCCAAACTTTGTAGAGTTAGCGAACTCAATTGGCATGAATATTACTGAAACTAGTTAGGTTTAATGCTTAGTAGTAATTTAAGTATGTCATCCAACACCTTGTTATAATACGCTTTTTGAAAAATACACTAATCTATGACTATTAATAATGCAGAACCGTTCTTTGCATGGGACGTACTATCTTGGCTTTTCGTGGCAATGGCTCTTGCAATTGTTATAGTTTTAGCAGACCTTCTCTTATCTAAGAAAAATAACCAAATCAATACTGAGACTTCTGAAAAAACATCAAAAATTGGCAGTTTTTTCTATTTTTTAGTATTTCTAAAATTTTCAAAATCTGAAAAGTATAGTCACAGACCAAAAGTTGTTCAGTGGTCAATAGAGATGTTTCCAGTATTATTGCTGGTTTTGGTGTTTAGAGGCTTTATATTTGAGCCTTTTCGTGTGCCCTCAAACTCAATGATGCCGACACTTTTAACGGGTGATTTTATTATAGTAAATAAGTTTGATTATGGCCTTAGACTGCCAATAATAAACACAAAACTTGTGGAGTTTTCAAGCCCTAATAGGGGAGATGTAATTGTATTTAGGTACCCAAATTATGAAAAAACGCCTGGTTACTCTGGTGTAGATTTTATTAAGCGCATTGTCGCACTTCCAGGTGATGTAATTTCTTATAAAAAAGATCAGTTAATAGTTAATGGAAAGTCAGTTGAAGTTAAAAAAATAGGTCCTTATATTGGTGTGGATTCAGGAAAATCAATGAATAATTATAGACTAACCCGTGAAATTATTGACTCTTCTGGTCATGACATACTTCTTAATCCAAAAGGTCATTCAAAAGAACTGGTGGAAATTACAATTCCCCAAGGTCATTACTTTGTAATGGGCGATAACAGATCTCACAGTAGCGATTCTAGATTTTGGGGCTTTGTTCCAGAAGATTATATAATTGGAAGGGCTATTGGAATATGGATGCATTGGGATTGGAATTTTAATACAATGCAGTTTAGTCGAATTGGTGGCTTTGATTAAAAAAAAAGCTTACCATGGAAAAAATACTACAGATCATTTAAGCTTTAAAGAAATTTTGGACTTTTCAAGCAAGTAAACTTTCAAAAAATAGCCCTCCATAAGTTTTATTATGAAAGGCTATTAGTCGTTATTTCTTATAGATTTTTAGTGCCTTTAAGACATTCATTGCCTCGTGTACAAAGTAGTCTTCCTTTAGAAGCTCAACATACTCTTCATCCCTTAAATCACTAATATTATTTTGTGACTCAATGATTTCTTCAGTAGAGAGATCAGAAGGCGCTACTGGAGCTTCAACCTCTTCAGCAGAGAGAGAATTCTTAAGATCTTTTTCTTGCTGGCTAAGGTCTATTGAATCTTCATCTTCATCTTTTTTTAGAGAGATGTTTTCTAGTTCAATATCAGGCGTTATTCCTTTTCCCTGAATAGACCTACCAGAAGGCGTAAAGTATCTTGCAGTTGTAAGCTTTAATCCAAAGCCATCTTGTAAATTAAGCACGGACTGGACAGAACCTTTACCAAAAGACTCTTCACCCATAATCAATGCTCTCTTATGGTCCTGAAGTGCGCCTGCAACAATCTCAGAAGCAGATGCTGAACCTCTATTCATTAATACAACAATAGGAGCACCGTTAAGAATATCACCAGGCTTTGTTGGGAATGAACTATTAGAGTATGAAGTTCTGCCTTCGGTGTAAACCACAATACCAGGCTCATCGATGAATAGATTAGATATATCAATCGAAGAATCTAAAAGCCCACCTGGATTATTTCTTAAATCAATAATTAAAGAATCAAGCTCGCCTTCATTCTTTTCTACTAAATCTGCAACAATAGTTTTCACTAGAGCAGCAGTTGGTCTTTGAAATTGAGCAATTCTTAGGTAGCCAATACCTTCATCCAGTAAAAGTCCTTTTGCCGAAGTGATCGTGATAATTTCACGCGTTATTTCAACTACAAATGGAGCAATATCAGGCCTTCCAATTGTTAGTTTAATAGTGGTTCCTGGAGCGCCTCTCATTAGCTTAACACCTTCTGCAAGGTTAATTTGACTGACGTTTTGATCACCAATTTGTAAAATAATATCTCCAGCCTTAAGGCCTGCTCTGTATGCAGGTGTGTCATCAATTGGGGATACAACCTCTATATACTCACCCTTCGTACCAATGACAATACCAAGGCCACCAAATGCGCCCCTTGTACTTTCACTTAAGTCAGACTGGCCACGTGGCTCAAGAAAACTAGAGTGTGGATCTAAACCCTCAACTAAGCCTCTTATCGCATTATTAAACAACGTTTCATCATCAATATCATCAACATACATTAGCTTGATTTGAGAGAAAACAGTAGTAAAGGTATTTAAACCCTCAAAGAAAGATGGGGAGTCAAGAGGGGAGTAGTCTTCTTCCTCAGCTAAAGATCCACTTGTAGCTCCAAAAAAGAGAAAAGCAGAAAGAGCAGTTGATTTAATTAAAGCCTTTGCATTTATCATAATAAATTTAGTTAGTAATAAAAGTGAGTTGGTAAATTGATTTTTTAAGGATTGTACTTGTGTTTTATAAAGTTTAAATGAAGAAACCATGTAGTTTTAAATAAAATATTGCAAATTCATATAATTTTTACTTCTAAACGTAATGACTCGACTAAAATTATCACTTACTAATTGCGCTCGTAGCTCAGCTGGATAGAGTGTCGGCCTCCGAAGCCGAATGTCGGGTGTTCGAATCACCTCGAGCGCACCAATTCTAAAAGCTTTCATAACTTTTATTCCGTCTGAAATCCTGTATTTCAACTCTTTATCTAAACAACTTCTAATCTTCATCTAATCTTTATTGCTTGTTATTAGAATGTCGTCCGATTGAAAATTACTTATAAATTAATGGAGATAATCTATGGAAACTAAACTCGTTTTATGGACAACTGGATGTATGGCATTTATGCTTAGCTTTATGTATGCAATGGTTAGTATCATTAGTAGCTTTGTAAATTAAATATTGGGGGCTATTAATATTGACTATGAGTTAATAAGCCCAGGGTCAACAGTTTAAATTATCAACCAAAACTTCTTGACTCTGAATATATAATATACAAGCTCTAATTGTTCGGATGAGCCGTGTTCACTATTAAGCCAACTATCTGGATTTAGAAGATTATTTATGAAAGTAGAAAATATAGAAAAGCCTACAACAAAATTTATAGCAACAAAGCTTTTTTGGCTTGGAGTAATTGGTACATACATCCTTGCAGGTGGATTACTTAATAGACTTGAAACTAATGCTGGATATGAAGAGCTTAGGTTCACCTCCCTAATTCCAACTCTTTTTTATTTTTTTATCTTGTTTCTAAGTTACAGGTCTTTTGAAACTCAAGCTGTTAGAACCACTATTTTACAATTTGTGACTCAAATGCTACTTCTCCTTCCTTTAATGGCTATGTATATGGCGGTAATACTTTTTACTACAAAATTTTCAAGTTAATGAATAAAGTAAGTTCTAAAAAATTATTTAACAGTAAATGGACGGCAGTTGCACCGAGTAATAAAGAAAAACACTTTCTTATTACTGAACTAAGCTTTGATGAAAACAATAACGTAACTCATTGTTTAATAGAGTCAGTAATATCGAATCGAGTAGAACTTATTAATTGGGAAGATTTAAAGGAGAGTAAACATTGGTTACAAGGCTGGAAGTGAAGAAAAATCAACTATGAAAGTTACAGACGTTGTTGCTGCAATAATCAAGAAAGACAATCTATATTTAGTTACCCAAAGAAATAGAAATAAACACATGGGCCTTAAATGGGAATTTCCTGGCGGCAAGGTTGAGGCCAATGAGGCTCTTAAAGAGGCTTTAGCTAGAGAGATATACGAGGAATTAAACATAGATATTAATGTTTATGAAAAGCTTGCAGAGGAAAGCTATAAAGACAGTGAAATTAACATTGTTCTTCATTACTTTCTTTGCACAATAAAAGATGGTGTTATTAACCTTAATGAGCATGAAGCGATGGAGTGGATAGATAAAACAGATTTTGATAAATATGATTTCGTTGAAGGTGACGGAAATATTACCTCACTAATTTAATTGTAATTTAATTAATGCTTTATCATTAATTGCTATGAATCACTTATCGTACAAATGATCACTATAAAGAAAAGCGCAGTATTCTCAAACTGTCGAAAATACCGATATTCTTTAACAAGATCTTGGAATTCAGCAGATGGTTATGTTTTGTTCATTGGATTAAACCCCTCTATTGCAGACGAAACAATTGACGACCCCACATTAATAAGATGTATTAATTTTGCTAAAGACTGGGGGTATGGTGGCTTAATCATGGTTAATTTGTTTGCTTACATGGCAACCTATCCAATAGAGCTCAAAAAAGTCAAATCACCAATAGGGAAAGATAACAATATGCATATTTTAAAAAACCTTCAAAAGAGTGAGCTAACAGTTATAGCATGGGGTAATGATGGTTATTTCCTGAATAGAGATAAGGAGGTGTTAGAAATTATTAATAAACCAATGTGTCTAAACATAAATAAATCAGGTCAGCCGTCGCACCCCCTTTATCAAAAGAAAGACCAAAGATTGATCAATTTTATTAACTAGTTATTTGGCTTATCAATAGCCAGTTTGATACACTAAAACGGCAACATTGCCTATAATTAAACACTTAATGAAATATGCTTACAATTCTTAAATTAAACTAACTCAAACGTTACATTTATGCGCTCATTTAATCTGTGAAATACTTTGTAATTGACCCAGTAATTTTAGACTTAGGGATTGTACAAATATACTGGTATGGAGTCATGTACCTTTTGGCATTTTTAGCAGCCTATTTACTTGCAAGATCTCGCGTTAAATCATACTCTGAATGGAATGTAAGGAATGTTGATGATTTAATTTTTTATGGCGCTTTAGGCGCTGTACTGGGTGGACGCTTTGGTTATTTACTTTTCTATAACTTCTCAGTGTTTATCTCAAACCCCTTAACATTTTTTAATTTTCAAAATGGAGGCATGTCTTTTCATGGAGGCTTCTTAGGCGTTTTGATAGCAATGATTTTATTTAACCAAAAATCAAAGTTTTCTTTTTTTCAAACTACCGATTTTATTGCGCCACTTATCCCACTAGGGCTTGCTTTTGGAAGAATAGGAAACTACATTAATGGAGAGCTTTGGGGAAAAATAACAGAGAGCTCATGGGGAGTTTATGCGCCGGACCAAAGCGGCGTTTGGGCTCAAAGATATCCAACTCAATTATACGAAGCATTACTAGAGGGAGTAGTTTTGTTTATTATATTATGGTTTTTTAGCAAAAAAAATCCACCCATTAGATCCACTTCAGCTTTATTTTTGATTTTTTATGGCGCCTTTAGATTTATAATTGAATTTATAAGATTGCCTGACTCGCATCTTGGCTACTTAGCTTTTGAGTGGTTAACAATGGGCCAAGCATTGAGCCTCCCGATGATTCTCATTGGCCTGTATATATTTTATAAATCCTATTATTTAAAAGGTAGTACATGAAACAATATCTAGATTTTTTAAGACTAGTAAGAGATACTGGTTCTGACAAAACTGACAGGACTGGTACTGGAACTAAAAGTATTTTTGGTCATCAAATGCGATTTAATTTAAATGATGGATTTCCAATTGTAACCACTAAGAGGGTGCATGTACCTTCGGTTATTCATGAGCTATTATGGTTTTTAAAAGGTGATACAAATATCAAGTATCTAAAAGAAAATAAAGTAAATATTTGGAATGAATGGGCAGATATAAATGGTAACTTAGGGCCGGTATATGGCGCTCAATGGCGAAAATGGAAAAACTCTGAAGGTAAAGAAATTGATCAAATCAAAGAGGCAATTAACCTCATTAAAAACTCTTCAGACTCAAGGCGAATTATTGTTTCAAGTTGGAATGTTGGAGAGTTAGACAAAATGGCGCTTGCCCCATGCCATGCGATGTTTCAGTTTTATGTGGCGAATGGTAAGCTATCATGTCAGCTTTATCAACGAAGTGCTGACATATTTCTAGGAGTCCCTTTCAACATTGCCTCTTATGCATTACTTACTCATATGGTAGCTCAGCAGTGTGATCTTGAAGTTGGAGACTTTGTTTGGAGTGGTGGAGACTGCCACGTTTATTCTAATCACTTTGAGCAAGTAGAAACTCAGCTAAAGCGAACTCCAAAAAAACTTCCAAAGATCTTAATTCATACAAAGCCAGAAAGTATTTTTGACTATAAATATGAAGATTTTGAACTCTCTGACTATGAACATGATGATCCAATTAAAGCTCCAGTTGCAATCTAGCGTATGCAAAAATTACAAAAAAATATTTCTTATCAATTTAAAGACATTAATCTCCTTAAGCAAGCCTTAACTCATCGAAGCGTTAGTAAAAAAAATAATGAAAGATTGGAATTTCTGGGTGACAGCGTCTTAGGGTGTGTAATCTCTCTAGAGATTTATCAGCGCTTCCCATTAATTGATGAAGGACAACTATCAAGACTTCGATCTAGTCTTGTCAGAGGCCAGACTTTAGCTAAGCTTGCCAAAACACTCAATATTTCTGAAAGCTTGTTATTGGGTCAAGGAGAGTTAAAAAGTGGCGGATTTCGAAGGAAATCAATCCAGGCAGATGCATTTGAAGCTATTTTAGGGGCTATATTCTTAGATTCTGATTATGCAACGGTTAGTGAGATCATTTTAAAACTCTATAATGACCTTTTAAATGAATCGGGACCAGAAGATTCGTTAAAGGATTTTAAAACTCAACTTCAAGAACTATTGCAAAAAAAAGGATACGCTTTGCCAGTTTACGAGCTTATTAAAACCGAAGGGAAGGATCATAACGCCATTTTTTATGTCAACTGCTCTATTAAGGAATATAGTCTTGGCGTTGAAGAGAGTGCAAAAAGTATTAAAAGAGCAGAACAGGCCTGTGCTGAATCAATTTTAAAAGGTATCTTAAATAAATGAACTTTCAATCTGGCTACATTGCAGTAGTGGGGCGACCAAATGTTGGTAAATCAACCCTGGTTAATGAATTAATTGGGCAGAAGCTTTCAATCACATCACACCGTCCTCAAACTACTAGACACCGAATTAACGCTATTGATACTCAGGAAAATTATCAGATGGTTTTTGTAGACACTCCTGGAATCCATATTGGAAACAATAAAGCAATCAACTCATATATGAATAAAGCTGCTAGCTCAAGCTTTGCAGATGTGGATATGATAATTTGGCTTGTTGAAATATTTAAATGGACAAAAGAGGATGCTCGCGTGTTAGAGCACCTAAGTAAGGTTGATATACCCGTTATAATCTGCGTGAATAAGATTGATAAATCAAGCTCAGTGGATAAGATACTTCCTTACCTTGAAATGCTCGGTGAAAAATTTCAAGCTAATGAGGTCTTTCCTTTGTCTGCCTTTGACCGGTCCCACACGAAGCAACTTAGAAGCTTGATTCTTAAATATTTGCCCGAGCAAGACCCTATTTATGATGATGATTACATAACAGATCGCTCTCAAAAATTTGTTGTATCCGAGTTCATTCGTGAAAAATTAATGAGAAACTTATCGAATGAACTTCCATATGACATTACAGTAGAAATTGAAAAGTTTGAACTTGATGGCAAAATGTATAGAATCGCTGCTCGCATCTTTGTTGATAAGGCCTCTCAAAAAAGTATTGTAATAGGTCATAAAGGTGAAATGTTGAAAAAAATTGGGCAAGATTCACGTATCACAATTGAAGGTTTTTTAGAGGCAAAAGTATTCTTAGAGCTGTGGGTTAAGGTCAGACAAGGCTGGTCGGATGATAAAAGAGCCTTAGCATCTCTAGGTTATGACTAGGATCGAGAATTCTCCAGCATTTTTGATTCACAGAAGAATGTACCAAGGAAGCTCTCTATTACTCGATTTCTTTACTAAAAATCATGGCAGAGTTCGCTTGATAGCACGAGGGGCTAGAAGCAGCAAAACATCACTTCAAATGTTTCAATGCCTCAGTATATCGTTTAAGGGAAAGAGTGATCTAAAAAGTCTCTCCCAATGGGAAATTTCAGATGAGCCACGAAGGCTTCTTGGCGATGACCTGATATTAGCCATCTACGTCAATGAGCTCCTTGTTAGGCTTCTACCTGAAGGAGATGAATACAGTGAAATTTTTAGCGCGTACTGGGACTTCATTAAAAAAATGAATCATAAATCTAACTCCGAAAAAGAGTATGCACTTCGCATATTTGAAAATCAACTGTTGCAAGAATTAGGATATGGGCTTGACTTTAATGATGACATTGAGGGCAACCCAATCAAAATCAATGGTCTTTATGATTTTATTGAAGATCAGGGTTTTAGTGCACAAACTGAAGGTAAAATTTTAGGTGGAATTTTATTAAATATTGTCAGCCCTAATCAAGTAACTCCAGACTCAGAAGGGTTAAACACTTTAAAAAAGTTGAATCGAAAAAGATTAAAACCTCTTTTAGGTGATAAACCGCTTAAAAGTAAAGAGTTATTTTTTGTTAATTAGGCGTAATTATGAGTATTTTTCTTGGCGTTAATATAGACCATATAGCTACATTAAGACAGGCCAGAGGCACAAAATACCCAAGCTTAATCGATGCGGCGCTTATCTGTGAAAATTCTGGCGCTGATAGTATTACGCTTCACCTTAGAGAAGATAGGCGCCATATTCAAGACAATGATGTAATTGAGTTAAAGTCCAGGCTAAAAACTAAAATGAACTTAGAGATGGCGGCAACTGACGAAATGCTCAAAATTGCCTCTAATGTTTTGCCTGAAGACTGCTGCCTTGTGCCCGAAAAGAGACAGGAACTTACAACAGAAGGTGGCCTAGATGTTGCATCTCAATTAGATAGGATGAAAGAGGTTTGTGCTCAACTCAGTTCAAATAATATTAAAACATCCCTTTTCATTGATGCAGACAAAAGACAAATAGATGCCGCAGCTGAATGCGGCGCACTAATAATTGAAATTCATACAGGTCACTATGCAGATGCAACCTCTAAAGACGAGTCTGAATTAGAGCTCAAAAGAATATCTGATGCTTGCAAATATGCTGTAAGTCTTGGAATACAAGTTAATGCAGGGCACGGCTTAACACTTTTAAATACTACTGCTATAGCTAAAATTGAATCAATTGTTGAGCTAAATATTGGCCACTCAATTATTTCAAGAGCACTATTTGTTGGTCTTGCTAACGCAACATCTGAAATGAAAGCTTTATTATTAGAAGCGAGAGCTATATGATTTATGGAATTGGAACTGACATAGTAAACATAGAAAGAGTCCAAACAATTATATTAAAAAATCGGGATGGCTTTATAAAGAGAGTATTAACTGAACATGAACAGGCTTTATTTGCAAATAAAGCTGATAGTCCCGCCTTTCTTGCTAAGCGTTTTGCTGCAAAAGAGGCTTTTTCAAAGGCTCTAGGCACAGGAATTGGAAGGGTAGTTAGCTTTCAAGATCTAACTATTCGAAACAATGAAAATGGAAAGCCTTATTTTTTACCTAGTGAAAAGCTAAGGCTATATTTATTAGAAAAAGGCATCAAGCAAGGGCACCTGAGCATATCAGATGAAAGCCAAAATGCAGTCGCTTTTGTAGTCCTTGAAAAATTAGATTCTGAGAATCTAAGTTAAAAAACTTAGGACAACTCTAAAAAGGAATATCATCCTCAAATTCATCTTGAGCAACCGGAGTAATGCTTGGCGCTTGTTGAGCATTTTGAGCAGGCTGCGGGGTTGATTGAGGTTGTGATTGCATTGGAGAGTTGGAGTCATCACGGCGATCAAGCATCTGTAAGGTTCCACTAAATCCACTTATTACAACTTCTGTTGTATAGCGATCCTGCCCACTTTGATCTTGCCATTTTCTAGTTTGTAATTTGCCCTCAACATAAACCTTAGAACCTTTATCTAAATACTGGCCAGCTATTTCAGCAACTTTTCCAAACAAACTAACACGGTGCCATTCAGTTCTTTCTTGTTTTTGGCCTGTATTTTTATCAGTCCAAGACTCACTAGTTGCGACTGATAAGTTACTTATTGCGTTTCCATTTGAAGCGTATTTAATCTCAGGTTTTGCGCCTAGATTACCAACCAATATTACTTTATTTATTCCGGCCATGCTAATATTTACTCCTGTTAAGTTTTAGTTTTAAGTGGTGAAAAAAGAACCATAAACCACCAGATAATTGCTACAAATATGGTGAATAAGAATACACTATTTAAATCGTAAATGTCATAAATCAAACCCCCAATTGCACCGCCAATAAACGTCCCTAAAAACTGTGATGTTGAAAAAATACCCATTGCAAGCCCCCTCTTATTGGTGCTCGCAGTTTTAGACAACAAAGAAGGTAAAATTGCCTCAACAGTATTAAAAGCAACGAAAAAGATAGTTAAAGTAACAAGAAAAATTAAGAAATTTAAATTTGAAATATAAAAAATAATTTGACTAACAATTAGTAGAAAAATACTAAGTAATAATATATATTTTGTTTTTTTAAATTTCTCTGAAATAATTATTAGAGGAATCATTCCAATAAATGAAAGTAATACTGCTGGAAGGTAAAGCTGCCAGTTATCAATCATACTAACAATTTGGTTTTCCATAATAAGAAGTGGCATCACTATAAAGCCACTTGCAAGAATCAAATGTAATGAAAATACACTGAAATCTAAAGTAATTAACTCTTTACTTAAAGTCTCTTTTAAGGCTCCAAAAGATAATCGATAATAATTGAGTGGTCTGGAGTGCTCAAGAGAAAATACTATTAGCATAGCAATAATTGACAATAGACCAATAACCCAAAATAACCCTGAAAGCCCAATCCTTGAGGTAATTAATGGCCCAATAATTAATGAAAGCATAAAAGCCATACCAATTTGAAAGCCAACAAAAGCATTTGCCTTTGCTCGATTATCCTCAGATATGGAGTCAGCTAAAAATGCCATTAAGACAGCTGATATTGCTCCACCACCTTGCAAAGCTCTTCCAATAACTACGAATATCATATTAGAGGTATTTGCTGCAACAACACTTCCTAGCAAAAAAATTAAAAGCCCTATGATTAGGATAGGTTTTCTTCCAAATCGATCAGAAAGATAGCCAAAAGGTATTTGAAGAAGAGCTTGAGTAAGTCCATAAATCCCAATCGCCATTCCAATCAAGAAGGGGGTCGAGCTATCATAATCAACTGCATAAACACTCATGACCGGAAAAAGCATGAATAAACCTAGCATTCGAACAGACATAATTAACGAGACTTTTAAAGCAAATAGCCGTTCAACTGAGTTCATAAGTACAAATATTATTATGTTTTGACGCTAATCAATTGAATAGTTTTTAGAATAATTAGGATAACTAGAAGATAAAACCACTCTTATGTCACTTGCCAACTTTGAAGCATTTATTTGATCATAATTGTAAGCCATTAGATCAAGACCATCAGGAATAGAAGAGCTATTTGGATAATTCTCAATAATAAATTTTGACCGGTTTATTGCTGCAATATGTGAGCCAATCTTTGTGTAATATATAGCCACATAGAACTCATGCCTTGCCAAAGTATTCCTGAGGCCAAGAAGTTTTCTACTCGCCTCTTCTGAGTATTTTGAATCAGGAAAAGTGTTAATTAAATCCATATAATAACTATAAGCATCACGAATACTATCGACATCTCTTTGGGCGCTATCAGTGACTAACTTATCAAGTATTGAGCTTGACTTAGCTTGAGCAACAACCCCTTTAAGATAATAAGCATAGGGAGTAGATCGAAGCTTAGGGAATTTTTCAATAAACTGATTCAACTCAAGTATTGATAAATTATACTTTTTTTGTTTATATAAATTGTATGCAATGTCTAAACGAGCCTGAATAGCGTACTTAGATCCTGGATAAGACTCAAGAATAATTTTATATTGCTTTATACCTTGTCCTATTGATCCAGCATTAATTTTGTCTTCAGCTTGCTCGTAGAGCATTTTAGAGGAAAGTCCATTAGCAACCAGATTTTTTGTTTCTTTGCTCCCTCCAAATGGGGAACAGCCTGTAATTATAAAAACAGACGTAAATAGAAGAATTAAAGACTTATTCATTATGAGTGTTTAGTAGGTTTAATTAATCCATAAATTATACTTATGAGTTTTTTAGTTGGAAACCTTTATATAAAGAACTTCTTCTTAATAGTAAGGTGCTTATAATTGTATGAATATTATTAATAATCATATTCATGGCAACAACCCTTTTTCAAAAGCATACTAAAATTGATGACTTATGCTTAGTTTTAAATAGCTACTTATCTCATAAAGAAGTTGAATCAGTGAAGCTTGCATACAAAGTTGCAAGCAAAGCTCATGATGGTCAATTTAGAAAGTCAGGCGAGCCATATATTCACCATCCACTTTCTGTTGCCTTGATACTTGCAGACTTAAAGCTTGATTATTACTGTGTTGTTGCAGCAATTCTCCATGACTGCATCGAAGACACTTCGGTAACCAAAAAGGATGTTCAAATCCAATTTGGGGAGCAAGTGGCACATATTGTTGAAGGGGTATCAAAGCTGACTAGCTTAGAATTCACTTCAAGCTCACAAAAACAAGCTGAGAACTTTCAAAAATTAATATTAGCTATGTCTAAGGATATGAGAGTTATGATCATTAAATTGGCTGACAGACTTCACAATATGCGTACTTTGGATTCAATGAGTGACGAAAAAAAAATACAAAAAGCAAAAGAAACTTTGGAGCTTCATGCTCCAATTGCAAGGCGACTTGGTCTTCATAGTATAAGGGTAGAGCTAGATGATTTATGCTTTAAAACCCTGCACCCAAGAAAGTACTTGATAATTAAAAAGAAAATTAGCAAGCAGTATGGAAATCAAAAGAAAACAATAAACCTAATTAAAGCTGAAATTGAAAATAGGCTAAAGTTTGAGGGAATTAACGCAACTATAGAAGGACGTCAAAAACAACCTTCAAGCGTCTACAATAAAATGAAATTCAAATTAAGAAAATTTTCAGAAGTTCTTGATATGCACGCCTTTAGAATAGTTGTCGAAAATACAAATACTTGCTATCAGGCATTAGGTCATATACATAGTCTTTATAAACCTATTCCGCTTAAATTTAAGGATTATATTTCAGCCCCAAAACCGAATGGTTATCAGTCTATTCACACTGTTGTACTTGGTCCTAGAAAAATGTTTATTGAAGTTCAAATTAGATCTCAAGAGATGGAGTTCATATCTGAGTATGGGATCGCCGCACACTGGCACTATAAAAATACGGATAAGCCGACTGATAAATTAGCTCGAAATTGGATTGGATCTTTACTAGATATTCAGCAAAACACTGACTCGTCAGCTGACTTCCTAGAGAATACAAAGGCTGATTTATTTTTTGATGAGGTATTTGTGTTTACTCCAGCTGGCAAGATAATTCAGCTTCCTATTAGAGCAACAGTACTTGATTTTGCATACGCTGTTCACACTAACATTGGAAAAAGATCTCAAAAGGCTACTATTAATGGAACGGAAGCAGAGCTTTCAACTGTGCTTAAATCTGGTCAGACGGTGGAAATAATTACAAGTCGGTTTGTGAAGCCCAAGCCAAGCTGGCTTGACTTTGTTGTAACCTCAAAAGCCAAAACTGCAATAAAGGCTAATCTTAAAGACAACTCAAAGACAGAGCTAGCAAGACTTGGAAAACTTTTGATTTCTGATGCGCTTAATTATCAAAAAATTAAAATTAATGATGTGCCAAAAGATAAATGGGATAAATGCCTTAAGGATCTCAATTGTTTTGATTTTCAAGACTTATATATAAAAGTAGGATTGTCTGAAATATTTGTTGCTGTAGTTATCAATAACCTCCTTCAGGATATTAACAACGAAACAATTAATACAATATCTATAAATAAAACAAAAGGAATGGCAATAAACTTTGCACACTGCTGCTATCCAATTCCTGGAGATGAAGTTACAGGTGTTTTAACGACGCAAAAAGGCCTAGTTATGCACCGCTCAATCTGCTCAAATCTAGAGCATATTAAAGAAAAAAATGCACAATGGATGGAAATTGAATGGAACTCGGATGAAGATGAAGTCTTTGAAGTTGCAATAAGTGCTCTAGTTGAAAATAGAAGTGGTCGTTTAGCCGCTATTGCAAACACCATAGCGAACTTAGGCGTTAATATTGAAAATATTGAACAGCAAGAAAGCCAGCATTCCACAAGGCTATTTCACATTACTGTCATAATTAAAAACATCATTCAACTAAATGACGTACTTGAGCAACTTAATAAACTTCCTCACCTTGTTTCTGCTGAAAGAGTTTAATATTTATTAAAATGTTCAAAGTAAGCAATCGAATTGATTAAAATTACATCTTTATTAATTATTAATGCTATTACATAATGCTTTGCTGGACTGACTCACTTGAAATAGCTATTTCACTGGAAGAAACCTCTCCTGATACAGACCCTAAAACCATTAACTTTGTTGATTTACGTCAACTTGTTATGGATCTTGAGGATTTTGAAGAAGGACAAAGCAAGTGTGGTGAAAGGGTTCTTGAGGCCATACAAATGAACTGGATTGAGGAGAAAGAGTGAAATATCTAAAGCTTATTTTATTATTCAACCTATTATTGTCATTTTCAGCTAACGCACTTTTAGAGGTGAATATTTTAAAATCTAAAGAGGCTGCTTTTCCTATTGTTATTGCTCCTTTTGAAATAATTGGTGACTCAAAAGAAAATGTAGATATTGCTAAAATTATTAGAGATAATTTAAATAGATCAGGTCAATTTAGTGCATTAAGTACTGATGCATTGGTAACAAATCAAATTGATTTTAACTTTTGGAAAGAACATAAAAAAGATGCAGTTGTTTTTGGAAAAGTTGAGCAAATAAGCCCAAAGGTTTACAACATTTATATTTATATTTATGATGTCTTTTCTGAAAAAAGCTTATACCAAAAAAAGATTACTGTCAGTAACTCTGGCTTTAGAAGAATGGCTCATTTCCTAAGTGATAAGATTTATTATGTACTTCTTGGACAAAAAGGCTCTTTTAATACTAGGCTGTCATATGTTACTGTGACTGATAATAATAGTGGTGGTCGAACATACAGGCTTCAAATATCCGACTCTGATGGAGAAAACCCTCAAACAATTGTTAGACAATCAAACCCAATTTTATCTCCAGCCTGGTCAAAAGATCAACAAAAACTTGCTTATGTCTCTTTTAAAAATAATAGGTCTGAAGTTTTTGTGATGACTCCGTTTTTAAAAACAATTCCAATTAAGTTGCCAAAATTTGATGGTATTGCATCCTCGCCTACTTTCCACCCAAGCGGAGATAGTATTGCACTAACAATTTCCAAACAAGGAAATAAAGATATATATTTATATAACTTTAAATCAAAGAGCCTTAAGAGGCTAACTAAAAACATATCAATTGATACAGAAGCTAGTTTTTCACCTGATGGTAATAGTATTGCGTTTACTTCTAACAGGACAGGCCAAGTTCAAGTTTATATAAAAGATCTTAATTCTGGCAAAATATCTCGAGCTACTTTTGAAGGTCGATACAATGCAAAACCAGTTTTTTCGCCTGATGGCAAAGATTTGGCACTCATTCACAGAGTTGATAAAGACTACAGGGTCGCCTTATTGGACATCAAATCTAGAGACTTAACGGTAATGACTCGAAATAAATCAGATGAATCTCCTTACTTTTCTCCAAACGGTGGAATGATTATTTTTTCAACTAACAGAGACAACAAGGGAATTTTGTCTATAATTTCACTACACAACAATCAAATTGTTGAATTAATGCAAAAAACCGGCGAAGTAAGGGAACCTACTTGGTCAAATTATTCAAACTAAGGAAAAAAAAATGTCAAAAAAAATTCTACTTTTATCAAGTGTTATCTTTTTAAGTTCTTGTGGTGCTAATAGTATTTCTGAACTGGGCGATAAGTTTCTTGATTTAATTAACCCTAGTGATGCTGCAACTGAGCAAGCAGATCTTGGAGGTGATGCAACCCTAGTTGCTATGGATGAAGATGGTGGATTTACAATTGATGAACTTGAACAATTATCTAATGATGAATTAATTGCAATTGCTAAAGAGAAGGGATTGGGAGATCTTATAGTTCTTGATGCAGATGGTAATCTTCAAAATAGAGATCAAATCATAAATGCCATTGTTGAAAGTGGAGACTTGCTTGACGGAAAGACGGCAGAACTTGAATCACTGTCTGATGATGCACTTATCGAAATGATCAACTCTAAAGGTATGGGTGACTTGATTGTTCTTGATGCGGATGGTAATTTAGCTAATAGAGATGAGCTTATTCAGGCGTTAATGGATGATGCAGCAGCGATGTTAGCAATTATTGAAAATTTTAAAAATTCTAGTGACTCTTTTATTCTGTATTTTGATTATGACGATACTGAGATAGATGAAGAATCTACAAGAAAGATTATTGAGCATGCTAACTTTATGCAAGACAATCCTTCACTAAGCTTAAGATTAGAAGGGCATGCAGATGAGCGTGGAACCCGTGAATATAACCTAGCACTTGGTGAAAATCGTGCCTTAAGCGTAAAAGAGGTCTTAAGCCTTTACAACCTTGATGACAGAATTTTAGTTGTAAGCTATGGTGAAGAGTCTCCAATTCTAGTTGGAAGCAATGAAATGGCGTGGGAAGAGAACCGAAGAGTAGAATTCTCTTACTACTAGAGGTAAAGTTTTCTCAAATCTTTTTTTAAGTAAATAGTTTTTGTCGCTTGATGAAAAAGAATATTCTTATATTTATACTTTTCATAAACCCTATGTTATTTCAGCATGGGGTTTATGCTAACGAAGGCCTTGATTTAGACCTCGCAATCTTAAAAATCAACAAAGAAGTTAAATCCCTAAATAATGAAATCCTTTCATTAAAAGATGAGATTGAACTGATTAAAGAAGAGCAAAGAATTAGCTCTGCCAAGATTGCAGAACTTCGTCAAATTATTGAACTAAATCTCTCAAATACTAAACAAGAGAAAAAATCAACTAAAAAAATTCAGTCTAACAGTGCTGAAAAGCTTTATTCAGATGGGAAAAATGAATTTCTTCTTGGGAATTATGAGAAAGCAATTACTCTACTTATAAGCTTTGCAAAAAACTCTCCTAATTCATCAAATCTAAAAAATTCAAAGTTGTGGCTTGGAAGAGCTTATTTTGAAAGTGAGAAATATTTAAAAGCAAAAGATTCATTTTTAGATTATCAGTCTAATAATCAAGAACACTTAAAATTTGCTGACTCAATGTTTGAATTGGCAAGGGTCTTGGATAAGCTAAATGAAGTAAGTGCGGCTAAGTTGTTATTAATAGATATGATTAAGCAATATCCTGTTCACCCTTTGATTGATAAGGCAAATCAATTACTTTTAGACCTTTAATTTAGTGGAAATATTAGAAATACAAAAAGTAGATTTAACTTCTTTTTGTTATCTCAATAAAGGCCGCTACCCTTTCTTACTTGAAAGCGTTAACCACAACGAAAACAACAGGTACTCAATATTGTTTGCCTTTCCTGGTGAAAATATTGTTCTTAAGGATTTTTCTGACTTTGATTTTTTAAAAGAACTTCAAGACAAAAGTAAATCAACTATGTTAGATTCTGACCTCCCCTTTATTGGAGGATGGTTTGTTTATCTCTCATATGAGCTGATAGGCCAGATTGAGTCAACTTTAGCCTCTAAATTGCATAAATCAAAACTACCAATAGCTTATGCAGTTCAAGTGCCATCAGCAATAATTGTAGACCACAAACTAGACAAAACTTTCATTATTGATCAAGATAATAACCAATCCCGTATTAATTCAATATTATCTGATATTAAGCGCCTTGATAAAACTCCAACACAAAGAATTAAAGGCAGTCAATCTGAAGAGGTTGAAAGTAAATTTATTGATGGCGTTAAAAGTAGCTTAGATTATATTGTTGCAGGGGATGTTTTTCAGGTTAACCTGTCAAGAAAATGGCAATATCAACTAACAGAAATTACAGATTCAGCAATAATCTATAATGCTCTAAAAAAGGCTAATCCAGCGCCTTTTTCTGCTCTAATTCAATATGAAAATTTCAGCATAATCTCCTCTTCTCCAGAAAGGCTTTTTAGTGTAAATGATAAAACTCTTGAGACAAGACCTATTGCAGGAACTCATCCCAGGGGAAAGGGTGATTTAGATAAAACTCAAAAAGATAACCTAATAAATCACCCTAAAGAAATTGCTGAGCATGTAATGCTTCTTGATTTAGAGAGAAATGACATGGGAAGGGTATGCGAGTATGGCAGCGTTTTTGTTAACGAAATAATGACTCTAGAGACCTATCCATTTGTACATCATATTGTCTCTAATATAAAAGGAAAACTTCGTGATAATATTGGCATTAAAGGGATTGTTAGAGCTCTATTTCCAGGAGGAACTATTACAGGGTGTCCAAAAGTGCGCTGCATGGAGATCATTAATGAACTAGAGCAGATGCCGAGAGAGGCCTATACAGGATCAGTTGGGTATATAAGTCAAAACGGCAAGATGGATTTCAACATCCTTATTCGTAGCTTCATCCAAGAAGGAGATGCTTTAAGTTTTAGAGCAGGAGCTGGAATAGTATATGACTCAATACCTGAAAAAGAATTAGCTGAAACAAAACACAAGGTAGCAGGACTTTTAAAGGTTTTTGAGAATTAGAAAATTAAGGCTTAAACTTTGATGTCATTGGATATCTTCTTTCTTTACCAAATGCATTGCCACTTATCTTAGGCCCAGGAGCAGATTGACGCCTCTTGTATTCGTTTCTAAGGATCATAGAAGTAACCTTATTAACAACCTCAAGACTATGCCCTTGCTCAGTAATTTGAGCTACAGAATGCTTTAATTCAACAAATCTCTTTAAAATATCGTCTAAAACGTCATAAGAAGGAAGCGTATCTTGATCAACTTGATTAGGCGCAAGCTCAGCAGAAGGCGGTCTTGTTATAACACGCTCAGGAATAACTGGAGAAATTGTGTTTCTATATCTAGAAAGCTTATATACCATTGTTTTGGGAATATCTTTAAGTGGAGCAAAGCCGCCACACATATCACCATATAAGGTCGCATAGCCAACTGCCATCTCTGATTTATTGCCCGTTGCAAGAACAATTTTATGATATTTGTTTGAAAGCGCCATTAGAAGCGTACCTCGAACACGAGATTGAATGTTTTCTTCAGTCGAATCTGGAGAAGTATTTTCAAAAAAATCATTGAGAGAAAAATTAAATGAATCGACCATTGAGTGAATATCAATATTTGAAAACTGCACTCCCTGGGTTTGTGCCTGTAGTTCAGAGTCCTGAAGACTCATATCAGAAGTGAATTGGTAGGGCATCATAACTGCATGAACATTCTCAGGACCAATAGCATCAGCAGCAACTGCAAGAGTTAAAGCTGAATCGATACCACCAGAGAGGCCAATTAAGGCTCCTCCAAAGGAGTTTTTATGAATATAGTCTCTTGTTGCTAAAACAAGTGCAGAGTATATTGATTCCTCCTCACTTAAAACTGAAAGTAGATAATTAGTGCTGTTATGAAGTAAAGACGCCTCTGTAAATGCTGGCAACTGAAGAGTAACCTCTCCAATATTATTAATAACAAAAGAGTTGCCATCAAAAACAACCTCATCTTGGCCTCCAACCATATTGACATAGATAAATGAAAGATCAAACTTCACCGCATAACGTTTGCAAATATCTATACGCTCATTTTGTTTGTTTAATTGAAAGGGCGATGCATTAAGAGATACCACAATATCAACATTAGATTGACATAACCTATCAATTGGACCATCAATCCATTGATCTTCACAAATTAAAACGCCAACTTTAGTTTGCTGACATTCAAATACAAATGACTCATCACCAGAGGCAAAGTAACGCTTCTCATCAAAAACGCCATAGTTTGGTAATTCTTGTTTATTATAAATATGGATAACTCGATTGTTTTGAATACAAAAAGCGCTATTAAAAAGAGACTCATTTAACTGACTTGGCGCTCCAAATAAAATAGTTATTGCAGAAGGAACTAGATTGCATAAATTACTGATTTCATCATTAACTTGATTAATAAATCCATCTCTAAGCAAAAGATCTTCTGGAGGGTAACCAGTAATAGCTAACTCTGGAAAAACAATTAAGTGTGCTCCAATTTCATGAGCCTCATTAATCAAATCTAACATTCTCAGGGCGTTAGCCTTAATATCTCCAACAATAGGGTTAAATTGAGCGATTTGGATTTTTATTGACTCTGATTCAGAAAATATCTTATTAAGCTGTTCCTGCCAAAATATAGCCTTCAAATTATTTCCAGTATTTATTGCATGTTCATACTTAGTATTTGCAACCACTTCAGATGGATCTAATTCAAGGATATTAGCAAATAACCAGGCGTGCGTCTCACTTAGAGCGGCCTTACCAGAGCTATATTTACTAAGGTTAGATTGATTTATATCATACTCCTTAGCAATTTTATAATCAGAAAAACCAGTTTTCTCCCGCACTAAAGCAAGGTATTCAGTTGTTTTTTTATTCACTATGATTCGTTAGTTAAAGTATATATTAGTTATTTTATACCACTACAGTTATAAAATACCTATAGTTGATAAATAAAGGAAGAAAAAACACATGTATTTATTAACTAATACCTACTCAAGCTATTGTTTTATATACATAAATTAATAATTATAAATTTAGTATTCTTAAATAATGACTATTAACATATAGCTAAATCCATCAAGAAAAAAACCTTAAGATGAACTATTAAAGTTGAATTAAATTCACGAATTTATTACTAATATTTCTATATTAAATCCCACAATATTTTTGAAAATACCGCTATTTCATTAGCCTTAGAGGCGTAAATTGATTTTAAAAATAACTAGCATTTTGATGCTAAGTAGTGATAAAATTTCTCTAGTCCTCGCGCAATTGTGATGGATTGTTATACTTTGAAACTCATTAAGGAGATATATATGAAACAATTACTAAAATTGACTGCTGCTTCGTTGTTAGTTGTTGGTGCACTTGGTGTACAAGCTTCTACATTAAGCGACGTTCAAGCTAAAGGCCACGTTTCTTGTGGCGTATCTAAAGGTCTTGCAGGATTCTCTTCAGCTGACTCTTCAGGTACTTGGACAGGTGTTGACGTTGATGTTTGTCGTGCTGTTGCTGCTGCAACGCTTGGCGACGCAACTAAAGTTAAATTTGTACCACTAACTGCTAAAGAAAGATTCACTGCACTTCAGTCTGGTGAGATCGATATGTTGTCTAGAAACACTACTTGGACAATTACTCGTGACGCTTCACTAGGTCTTAACTTTGCCGGTGTTAACTACTATGATGGACAAGGCTTTATGGTTAAGTCTTCTCTAGGTGTTTCCAGTGCTATGGAATTAGGTGGAGCTGCGATTTGTATTCAAGCAGGCACAACTACTGAATTAAACTTAGCTGACTGGGGTAAAGCAAACGGTATCGATTACAACTCTGTTGTTTCAGACACGAATGCTCAAACTCTAAGTAACTATGACGCTGGTCGTTGTGACGTTCTAACAACTGACGCATCTGGATTATATTCAATGCGTGCTGGTGCGAACGATCCTTCTGAGCACGTTGTACTTCCAGAAATCATTTCTAAAGAGCCTTTAGGCCCTGTTGTTCGTCAAGGTGACGACCAGTGGTTTAACATCGTAAGATGGTCTCTTAACGCTATGATCACTGCTGAAGAGATTGGTGTTACTAGTGCTACTGTTGATATGGTTTCTAACAACCCTGAGCGTGAGCGCTTAATGGGTCGTTCTGGAAGCACTCATGAGTACGTTGGTTTGACTTCAGACTGGACTTACCAGATCATTAAGCAAGTAGGTAACTACTCTGAAAGCTTTGAGCGCAACATTGGTGTAAATACTCCAATTGGTATTGCTCGTGGTGTTAATGCACTATGGTCACAAGGTGGTATCCTTTATTCACCTCCATTTAGATAAGCAATTATCTAGATTGAACTTAAACCAGCCTGCTATACTTTAGCAGGCTGGTTTTTTTTTACTTTTTTTATCAATTCAAAGCTCATTTTTTAGTAAAATTTCTTAACAAATATTTATTACATAATATGAAAAAACTTATCCTCGACTCCCTTGGTAAATCTAAACACAGAGGATCAAACTTCCGTGATTTACTTTATAACAATGAGGTAAGAGCTTTTTTCTTCCAGGTAATTACATTTGTTTTAGTAGTAGGACTCTTTTATACGGCAATAGGAAACCTCTTTGACAATATTGAAGCAAGGGGAATACAAACAGGATTTTCTTTTCTTAATAATAGGGCGGGCTTTGATATCTTGCCTTTCCTTGGCAATATTGTCGTTGACTACACTCCAGAATCTTCAAATTTAACTGTTTTTTATGTAGGACTTGTAAATACCCTAGTTGTTGCATTTATTGGCATAATTCTATCTACACTAATTGGACTGTTAATTGGTATTGCAAGGCTCTCTAATAACTATCTAATTGCAAAACTTGCGGGGGGCTATATTGAGCTCTTTAGAAATATACCCATTCTGCTACAAATTCTTTTTTGGTACAACCTATTTATTAATGTTTTCCCTCACCCTAAACAAAGCTTGGCATTTTTTGATATTGCCTTCCTTAATCAGCGAGGCTTATACCTTCCAAAACCAATTGCTGAGGATGGTTTTATATTTGTTGCCATAGCATTCATTATTGGAATCATTGCTGCTTATTTTATTAAGAAATTTTTTAAGAAGAAACATGAGCTTACAGGAACACATACCAGCACCTGGATGTATTCACTTGGTTTAATAGTTGGCTTACCAGTAATGGTTTATTTTTTAGTTGGCTCACCACTTCAATTTGATTATGCAGTTCTAGGGAAATTTAATCTGAAAGGCGGCATGGCTGTTGTTCCAGAATTTTTAGCATTAACTTTTGCATTGAGTGTCTACACCGCAACTTATATTGCTGAAGCAATAAGATCCGGAATCGAGGCAGTTGACAAAGGCCAAAAAGAAGCTGCTGCTGCAATAGGCTTATCGCCAGTTCAGTCTCTTAAGCTGATTGTTTTGCCACAAGCATTAAGAGTGGCAATTCCACCCACCATCAATCAATACCTAAATTTAACAAAGAACTCTTCATTAGCCACAGTAATTGGCTATCCAGAATTAATGAGTACATTTGGAGGCACCGTCCTAAACCAGGTTGGTCAAGCAGTTGAAATTTTAGCTATGGCGATGTTAGTTTATCTAGTAATCTCACTGTTTATTTCTTTATTGCTTAATTATGTCAATAAAAAAATGGAAATACAAGGAAGATAATTATGTCGGTATTTGATCAACAATCAACCAGGAAGCCACCAATTTCTCAAATTGGGGCAGTTTTATGGCTTAGGACAAACCTTTTTTCATCTTGGATTAATAGTGCCCTTACACTTGCCTCACTCTATTTGCTATACATCATGATTCCTCCCTTACTGGATTGGATGATATTTAATGCGAGCTTTAGCTTTGGCACTGTAAATCTTTTTGGTTTTGATATCAAGTTTAGTGAAGCCATGGCAACAAATCAGAACTGTGGTCGTGAAGGTGCATGCTGGCCTTATATCTATGAAAAACTATATATGTACACCTATGGCTTCTATCCTCGCACAGAGACATGGAGGCCTAATATTGTATTTGGATTAACAGCGCTTCTTTTTGTTATCGTGCCATTGGTAAAGCACTATAAACATAAGAATAGAGTTACGTTATCACTAATTATTCTATACCCACTAGTTTCTTACGTGTTAATTGCAGGTGGCTTTGGGATTCTAATGCCAGTTTCAACTGACCAATGGGGTGGACTCTTGCTAACTCTTATTATTGCATCAGTTGGTATTATTGTTTCATTTCCAATAGGCGTGCTACTTGCACTTGGAAGGCAGTCAAACCTTAAAGTAATTAAGTTATTTTCCACGCTATTTATTGAGTTTATAAGAGCAGTTCCTTTAATCACAATCCTCTTCATGGCCTCATTTGTACTCCCACTATTCTTAGAGTCAGGAAATTATTTTGACAAGCTCTTAAGGGCCCTTATAGGCATTGCGCTATTCCAAGCTGCATATTTTGCAGAGGTTGTCAGAGGTGGGCTGCAAGCAATCCCAAGAGGGCAGTATGAAGCGGCTGATGCAATTGGACTAAGTTACTTCCAAAAAAATGTATTAATTATCTTGCCACAAGCACTAAAAATTTCTATTCCTAATATAGTAGGATCTTCAATATCACTATTTAAAGATACGACATTAGTTCTTATAATAGGGCTATTTGATATGTTAGCAATGGTTAACCTAACAAGTAATGATCCTTATTGGCTTGGAAGGGAAACTGAAGGCTTTGTCTTCGTTACAATTGTTATGTGGGCTATACTATATACCATGTCTCGCTATTCAAGAAAACTAGAGTTACGCTTCAATACTGAAAATACAAATTAAAAAGGCTAATAAAGATGAGCACTGATAAAAAAAACATAATAGAAATATCAAAATTAAATAAGTGGTATGGTGACTTCCATGCACTAAAAAATATTGATTTAAATGTAAAAGAAGGTGAAATAATAGTGGTATGTGGCCCATCAGGTAGTGGTAAGTCAACACTAATAAGATGTGTTAACTTTCTTGAAAAGTTTCAAGAAGGAAGCATCCTGGTCTCAGGCACTGAACTAACAGATGATGCACAAAAAATTAGAAAAATTAGAAGTGAAGTGGCAATGGTATTTCAGCACTTCAATCTATTCCCACACTTAACAATCGTAGATAACTTAACACTTGCGCCAATATGGGTACACAATGAAACAAAGCAAGAGGCGAGAGATAAAGCGCTTAAATTACTAGATAGAGTAGGAATAAGGGACCAAGCTGAGAAGTATCCAAATCAACTTAGTGGTGGACAGCAACAGCGTGTTGCTATTGCAAGGTCTTTATGCACTTCGCCAAAAATAATGCTATTTGATGAGCCAACATCGGCTCTGGATCCTGAGATGATCTCTGAAGTCTTAGACGTAATGGTTGAACTAGCTAAAGAGGGTATTACTATGATCTGTGTAACCCATGAAATGGGCTTTGCACGCAAAGTTGCAGATAGAATTATTTTTATGGATGATGGTCAAATAGTCGAAGAAAACAATCCTGAGAACTTCTTTAACCATGCAGAATCTGATAGATTACAGCTATTTTTAGATCAAATATTGACTCATTAATATTAGACACTAAAGGGTCAATTAACAGTTTTTATGAGTCCTAATTAAGAATAAAGCAACATGTGCGCAACCTTCTAGTTATATAATTCGACTAAGAAGACTATTAATTAAATAACTTACTAATTGATAAATGTTTGGTTTCCTAAAAAAAGAACAATTGCCCGAGACTCCAGAAATCACGCAATCTGCAGACTGGACCAAGGACATAAAGAGAAGTAAAAAAATTGGTGAGGAGGTTGAGCAATTATCTTTTTTATACAGCCCTGAAAGCAATAATGAGGATAAAGGGACTAAGAAGGGACTAAGTAGGGACCATCTTCAAATTCTAAAAAAATGTAAATTAGAAAACAGCGCTTTAGAGTTGATGAAGATTTTAAAAAGGTCAAATAAGTCAAAGTTTAAAACAGCAATCATTAATCCGCTTCTTGATCAAAACTTCCTAGAGCTAACAATTCCAGATAGCCCTAAAAGTCCAAGTCAAAAATACAGGCTTACAGGTAAGTTTGTTAAGAAAAGAATAAAGGAATAATAGGTTTTCAACCTTTTCGGTAGTTTTGTTACTTAATTTACTATACTTTTACCCCCTACTCCCATATCTTCTATAATTTAGACTTTCACTATTTTTCTAGACAAGTTATTGTATAAGTAATAGATATGCGGTATATGGGCAAATTTCGAGTCCATTATATAACTCATTGATTTTTATATGTTTAGTCAAGTATTTGCCGTTATTTAGTCATTTTTGCTAGCTTTAACCCCTATTAACTTCGTATAATTTATATTATGTTAAATAAATTATCTGCAACTAATATTAAACATAAATTACCCTAAATAGAGTTACTGTGGATAATAACAGTCTTAGTCCCCCTGCTATTTCAGGTTTTTTTCACTTTTTTTTTCTTGGTCCCTTTATCTTCGATATGTCTGTAAATAAAAGAAATTATTCGCTTTTAGGATTACTCGTGCTTATGTGGGGATCATCATTTCTTTTAATTGATCGCTCACTATTATTTTTTTCTCCTGAGCAAGTCGTCGGCTATAGATTATTTATTGGTGCGATTACTATGATGTTAGTTGCCTTCTTTTATGGAAAGAAATTTCCGAAATCTATTACGCCTTGGCTTCATTTTATTGTTTATGCTGTAATTGGTAATATTTTGCCTTATCTTCTAATTGCTACGGGACAAGTAACAATTACTTCTGGGATGGCTGGATTGTTGATGGCTATTATGCCGTTAGTTACACTTGTTCTTGCGCATTTCTTTCTACCTAATGATAAACTAAATAGATATAAGGCATTTGGATTTGTTATTGGGATATCTGGTGTGTTATTTATATTAAGTCCTTCACTTAGAGATGGTTCTAATACGTTGATTGGAATCTTACTAGTATTATCTGCTGCATGTGCTTATGGAGTTAATACTATAATTGCTTCTCGGTTGCCCTCTTATGACCCTATTGTATCCAGTGCATGTGTATTATTAATTGCTAGCACGCTCTCATTTTTCATATGGCCAGGCGTATTTTTTATTGATTTTTCTGGCGTTCCATTATTGAGTGGTGCCAGTCTTATTCTTCTTGGAATACTACCCACTGGTCTTGCAGCTCTCGTTTATTTCATTATTATCAACTCTGCTGGTGCAACATTTCTTTCTAATATTAATTATTTAATCCCTGTTGTTGCTTTTTTCCTTGGAGCATTGCTACTTGGTGAAGATATTCTTTTAAGTAATATATTGGCGTTAGTTCTAATTATCTCTGGAATTTTTGTATCAAGATTTAAATCTTAATATTTTATTTTTTTTGATTATTTTATAGCGTAATTTCTCCTTTTTTTTCAATTGCTTAGCTCTTTTTTATCCTCAATCTATTTAATAATCTTATATCTATATTATTTATATTCTATATTTAGTGTATATTTATATCCGTAGGCACTAAATGTAGTGCATCTTTCAGGAGTAGGGTTTGAGTCAAGAAATACAGGCTGTAAAAGACAATGCAGTCGATCAAGAAATATTAGTTACTAAAAGAGACGGCTCAAAAGAGTCAATTGACCTTGATAAAATCCACCGTGTTGTTCATTGGGCATCTCAAGACCTCAATAATATTTCTGTTTCGCAAGTTGAAATTAATGCGCAATTAGCTTTTTTTGATGGTATCCGCACTGAAGATATCCATGAAACAATTATTAAATCTGCAGCAGACTTAATCTCTACTGATGTTCCTGATTATCAATATCTAGCTGCTCGATTAGCAATTTTTCATTTGAGAAAAAAGGCTTACAAATCTTTTACACCCCCCTCTTTAATTGATCATGTAACAAAACTGACTAAATTAGGTATATACGATAAAGATATTCTTGATAAATATAACGCATCTGAATTTGAAGAGTTTAATAATTATATTGATCACTGGCGTGATATGAAGTTTTCTTATGCTGCTGTTAAGCAATTAGAAGGTAAATATTTAGTTCAAAATCGAGTGACTGGTGATATTCATGAATCACCGCAAATGTTATACATGCTCGTTGGAATGTGCTTATTCCAAGAGTATAAAGGCAAAGCAAGAATTGATATTGTAAAGCGCTTTTATGATGCCTCATCTAACTTTAAAATTTCCCTTCCTACGCCGATTATGGCTGGTGTTAGAACTCCAACGCGTCAATTTTCATCTTGCGTTTTAATTGAAACTGATGATGATTTAGACTCAATTAGTGCTGCATCTGGTGCAATTGTTAAGTACGTTTCACAGCGTGCTGGAATTGGAATAAATGCTGGAAAAATTAGAGCTATTGGAAGTCCAATTAGAGGTGGGGAAGCAACTCATACTGGATGTATACCTTTCTTTAAACACTTCCATACTGCTGTTAAATCCTGTTCCCAAGGTGGTGTTAGAGGTGGTGCCGCAACGTTATTTTATCCACTATGGCACCTTGAAGTTGAAAGCCTATTAGTGCTTAAAAATAACACTGGTACCGATGAAAACAGAATTAGGCATCTTGATTATGGTGTTCAATTTAATGGATTAATGTATGAGCGCTTTTTAAAAGACTCTGATATCACACTATTCTCACCAAATGATGTTCCTGGCTTATATGACTCTTTTTTTGCTGATCAGAAAAAATTTAAAAAACTGTATGAGAAATACGAGAGTGATGACTCAATCCGAAAGGAGACCATTAAAGCGCGTGACTTATTTGCAATGTTCATGAAAGAAAGGGCAAATACTGGTCGCATTTACCTTCAAAATGTTGATCATTGTAATACTCATGGTGCTTTTAACCCAGAGTATGCCCCAATCAGACAATCGAACCTTTGTATGGAGATCACGCTTCCAACGAAGCCCCTGTTTTCAGTCCAAGATGAAAAAGGTGAAGTTGCACTTTGTACTCTTTCTGCAGTTAATCTAGGCGCGTTAGATAGCCTTGATGAGCTTGAAGACATTACTGAAATTATTGTCCGCTCTTTAGATTCGTTACTAGATTATCAGGACTATCCTCTCAAATCAGCTGAGATTGCTAGTAACAACCGACGTACACTTGGTATTGGAGTAACAAACTTAGCGTATTACTTAGCTAAAAATGATGCCAAATATTCAGATGGTTCTGGAAATGACTTAATTCATAGGACCTTTGAAGCACTACAATACTACTCTTTAAAAGCTTCAAACAAGCTTGCAGAAGAACTTGGTCCCTGCCCTCTTTTTTCTGAAACTCAATACGCAAAAGGCATAATGCCCATTGATAGTTACAAAAAAGATATTGATGCATTTTGCTCCACAAATCTAGAGTTAGATTGGGATACACTTAGAAAAAATATTAAATCTAAAGGCCTAAGAAACTCAACTCTAACAGCATTAATGCCTTGTGAAAGTTCATCTCAAATCTCGAATTCAACGAATGGAATTGAGCCTCCTAGAGGCTTTATATCGGTAAAACAATCAAAAGATGGAATATTAAAACAAGTTGTTCCTGAATATGAAAAACTTCATAAAAAATATGAGCTTCTTTGGGACATAAAGGATAACGAAGGTTATCTTCAGTTATGCGCGATTATGCAAAAATTCGTGGATCAATCAATCTCAACAAATACTCATTATGACCCTTCTCAATTCGAAGGCAGTAGGGTTCCTATGAAGTTATTTTTAATGGACTTACTTAAAGCTTATAAGTATGGAATTAAAACGCTTTATTATCATACGACAAGAGATGGCTCTGGTGATGACCAAAATAATACTAAACAGGGAGATGATGATTGTGAAGATGGTGTTTGCAAACTCTAAAATATAATTATGTCTTATAGTATCTTTAATCAAGAAATAAATGACACCTTAAAAGAGCCAATGTTCTTTGGGGATTCTGTTAATGTTGCCCGATTTGATCAACAAAAATTTGAAATATTTGAAAAGCTAACTGAAAAACAACTTTCTTTCTTTTGGCGTCCTGAAGAAATAGATGTTTCAAAGGATAAAATTGACTTTAGTAAGTTGTTGCCCAATGAAAAACACATTTTTATTTCCAATCTTCAGTACCAAATCTTGCTAGATTCGGTTCAAGGACGCTCACCTAACATAGCCTTCTTGCCAATTGTTTCACTGCCTGAACTAGAGAATTGGATTGAAACCTGGGCATTCTCTGAAACAATTCATTCTCGCTCTTATACCCATATTATTAGAGCAATTATGAATGAACCTGGTGTTGTTTTTGATGAAATAATGAAGACAGACGAAATTATCCAGAGAGCAACTAGTGTCTCTAAGTACTATGACAAATTAATTAAGCATACTCAAGCCTATTTGCTTCATGGTGAGGGTGAACACTTAATTAATGGTGAGTCAATTAATATCAACTTATACTCACTCAAACGCCTAGTTTATTTAACTATTATGTCAGTTAATATTTTAGAAGCGATTCGTTTTTATGTAAGTTTTGCATGCTCTTTTGCTTTTGCAGAAAGAAAGGTAATGGAGGGTAATGCAAAAATTATTAAACTAATTGCCCGCGATGAAGCGCTTCATCTTACTGGAACTCAGCATATGTTAAATTTAATGCGTGATGGTAAGGATGATCCAGATATGCAAGCAATTGCTATTGAGTGCGAAGCAGAAGTCATTGAGATGTTTAAAGATGGTGCAAACCAAGAAAAAGAATGGGCAGAATATTTATTTCGTGACGGGTCAATGATTGGTCTTAATGCTGAAATTCTTAAACAATATCTTGAATATATTACTAATAATCGTATGGCAGCATTAAATATGCAGCCTATCTTTGAGCAAACAACGAACCCCCTTCCATGGCTCAACCATTGGTTAGATTCAGACAATGTTCAAGTTGCTCCTCAAGAAACTGAAATTACTTCATATTTGGTTAGTGCTATTGATAATACAATTGATGCAGAAGATCAAGATTTTGATGATTTTAAGCTCTAAATGTTGCCCATTAAATGTTTAAAATTAATGTTGATAATATAAATGGAAAAACAGAGTCACTCTATGTGTATGGTGATGAATCAATATTAACTGAGCTTGAGACTAACAACGTTTTAATAAATTTTAATTGCAGACAAGGTCACTGTGGAAGCTGCATATTAAGACTTGTAAAGGGTGACGTTATTCATAAAGACTGCCTTGTTCCATTATCCCCAGGAGAAATCCTTGCATGTCGATCAAGACCAATAACTGATATAGAAATTACCTCTAAATCTTAACTTTCTTTAAGATAACTAGTGACTTCTTCATAATTGCCTCGAAAAATGATTCTTTGTTTTTTCTGTTCAATCTGATAGTTATACATTGGGTCATAGTAATCAACTAAAAGCGACTCAATAAGAGGTAAATAGTCATTTAAATCTTCATTTATTTGATGATTAATTAGCGCTAAATTTAACTGCTTCAAAAGAATTTTATATCTATCTCCACCTAATCTTTTTTGAATTTTGGAGAGAGAATTCAGCCAATAATTTGAATAAAGCTCAAAACCAAAATCACCATGTAAAGCTATAAATTTTTGAGCCATATCAATGACATAAGATTTTAAACTAATACTTAATCTCTCTTCAAGACTTGCATTTAAGATAATAATATCAGACTGGCGTGCTTTAATTTTTATAGCATCTGGCATGTGTATCATGCCAATATTATTACCCTCATCTTCTATTAAAAATACATTATAAATTTCCTTCTTAATTAACTCTACAGTTAGCTGGTTTTCAAAGTCAATTTGTCTGGGCTGCGGAGTTACGTCATTACCAAAAGCAGAACCTCTATGATTCGCAAATCCTTCAAGATCTATACTGTTATCAAGTTCATTTAATAACAATGTTTTACCACAACCCGTTTGGCCTCCTAAAACTAAGAGCTTCTTTTCATTTATAATTCGACTCATCTCATCAATAAGAAATGACCTGATCGCTTTATAGCCTCCTTTTATTCGAGGAAATGAAATTCCTGATTGTTCATAAATCCACTCTTGAGCAATTTTAGAGCGCAATCCCCCTCTAAAACAAAAAAGTGCGCCAGTTGGATGTTTATTAGCAAAATCAAGCCAATTGCCTATTCTTTGCTCTTTTAATGACCCTTTTAAAAGCTCATGTCCGAGTTTAATTGCAGACTCTTGGCCTTTATCTTTATAGCAAATACCAATTTGATGTCTTTCTTCATTAGTCATCAGAGGAAGATTTAAAGCGCCTGGAAAAGATCCCTCAGCAAATTCAATGGGGGCTCTGATGTCGAGTAAGGGCTTGTTATCTTTAAAAATTTGCGAAAAATTATTAATTTCTTCGAGGCTGCTCATCTTAAGAAAATAGATTCAGAATTATCACTAGTTTTAATAATTTTTCCTATTGGATTAATATTCATATTGTTAGAAGTTAGTAGCTTATTAAATTCTGACATGGCTTCTTTTGAAACTGTGATCAATAGACCCCCACTGGTTTGTGGGTCACAAATAATTGATTTCTCCAAATCAGAGAGTTTGCAAATAGATTCGCCATAACTATCAAAATTTCTCTCAGTGCCTCCTGGAACGCATCCCCCATCAATATATTTTAAAATATTTGGTAATAATGGTAATTTATCAAAATATATTTCTGCAGAAACATTACTGCCTCTGCAAACCTCTAGCAAATGCCCTGCTAAACCAAAACCAGTAACATCAGTCACTGCGTTAACACCTGAAATTTTAGCTACTTTAGAGCCAATGTCATTTAGTGCGCACATTTGCTTTACAGCCATAATATGATCATCTGAGCTTACTACTTTCTTTTTTTGCGCCGTTGATAAAACTCCAATTCCTAGAGGTTTTGTTAAAAAAATAGTATCACCAACTTGTGCACTTGTATTTTTTTTAAGCTTATCAATATCAACAATTCCAGAAACAGAGAGGCCAAATATTGGTTCTGGAGAGTCAATACTATGACCACCTGCCAATGTAATTCCCGCGCGGCTACAAATTTCACGGCCACCTTCTATGACCCTTGCACCAATATCTGCAGAGAGTTTATTAGTAGGCCAGCCAAATATTGCTATTGCCATTAGTGGTTGGCCTCCCATTGCATAGACATCACTTAAAGCATTACTTCCAGCAATCATCCCAAAGTCAAAAGGATCATCTACAATTGGCATAAAAAAGTCTGTGGTACTAATAAGCGCCCTTCCATCACCTAAGTCATAGACTGCAGCATCATCACTCGACTCATTACCTACTAATAAGCCTGGATCTACAAAGCTACTAATATTTGTACCTATAATTTCTTTAAGAAGCTTAGGTGAAATTTTACAGCCACAACCAGCGCCATGACTGAATTCAGTAAGCCTCACTGAAGATGAATTAGTTTTCATATTTATTTGATTAAAGAATATTTTGAATCTAACTTTTTATAAAGATCAGACGGCGTAATTGATGGATTTGAATCCATAATTTCAAATGCAACAACATTGTCTTCAACACCATCCCAATTTTTTATATATGAACCATCTTTGTAGCCATTTTGCTGCCTAAAAGTATTCAGTTGATTTTTAACAACATAACGCTTGTATAAATTCTCAATATTAATATCTAAATGGGAAATTATTGTAAAAAATAAGTCAGTGATCTTACGGATATTGTTAGTCTCTGACTGAATACTTGAAGCCACAGATAAGCTCAACATTTCTTCTAAAGAGTCAACCAAAATATCAACATCAAAACTACCCTTAGGCTCAAGCATTAAAAATTTATTTGCATATTCTTGATCATTAATACGTATAGATTCAGACATTACAAAATGCCAAATATCAACTAACTCGACTCTAATATTGTCCCAGTCTGGCTGGTCATCAATATTTTTCCAGTGTTTCCAATTAAAAGAGTCAATTGCCTCTGCTACCTCCATATAAATCCCTCGATACCATGAAATTTCTCTATTCTCTCGAGTAACCCCAGTTAGCCATATCTCACCATTTGTCTCATCATTTAATTGCTTTTGAAGGGTAAACATTTGTTCAATTTGATTCATAATTTTTGATGTATTAAGAAATAAATAAATTATAGATAGTTAATTACTAATAGCTTAGAATAAGTCCCTAATATCTATCAACTGAAGGATCAATTTCTCTGGACCATGCATCAATTCCACCTTGAAGATTTACTAGAGATTGAAAGTCTTTCGAAATCAGAAAGTTTGCAACCTGCATTGATCTCATTCCATGATGACAATAAACTGCAATAGTATCATCAGGATTAAGGTCAGAAAATGACTCAGCAATAGTACTCATGGGGCAGTGAATTGCTCCCTCAATCTTGCACAAATCCAACTCCCATTTTTCTCTAACATCAATAAGAACAGTGTCATTATTACTCAGATAATTTTGAAATTCTTTGGGATTTAAGTCATCTATCATTTCAAGCCTCTTGTTATTTTTAATATTAGAATTATATTTTATTCTTAACAATTAAGTACGAGTAACTTTAATGGGTAAAATTTCATTTGTGAGTAAAAATAATGATGATATTTTTAAATTCCCCTGTGACTACCCTATTAAGATTTTTGGGTTAAATCAGCCTGACCTAAAGCAAACTATTTGCGCTATAGTTGAAAGCCATATTGGACAGCTTCATGATAATCAAATTACTACCAAAAAAAGCTCTAAGGGTAAATATGTTTCAATAACCATAAGGATTATTGCAACAAGTAGAAAACAACTTGATGCTATCAATCATGAATTACAAGCCTGCCCTTTGGTTTCCTATCTTTTATAAAATCTGATGTTTGAAATACGCGATAAAGGTTTTACAGATTACACCCAAACATGGGATGAAATGAAATCTTTTACCGAGTCTAGGAATATCGAAACTCCCGATGAATTATGGCTACTAGAACATAACAGCGTATTCACTCAAGGATTGTCTGGAAAGCCAGAGCATCTTCTCAAAGAAACTGAGATACTAGTAGTGCAGTCTGATAGAGGTGGTCAAATAACCTATCATGGCCCAGGTCAATTAATAATTTACTGCATGATTGACATCAAAAGACTAGGAATTGGAATTAAAAAAATGGTATCTCTTATTGAGCAATCAATAATAGACCTATTGTCTGATTATTCCATTGAAGCTCATAAAGTTTCAGGAGCTCCTGGAGTTTATGTTGACGGCTCAAAAATTGCAGCACTAGGCCTCAAAGTTAAACAAGGTAGAACTTATCACGGCTTAAGCCTAAATATTGATATGGATCTCGCGCCTTACAAACTAATTAACCCTTGCGGTTATAGTGATTTAAATGTTACCCAAATGTCCAATCTAACGGATAATGCACTCAATATTTATGACATCAAGCTAAACTTATCTAATTATCTAAAGAACTATGTCTCAAGAACTTGAAATTAAAGCACTTAAAGGTGAATCTAAAATTAGTAGGCTTAAGATTAAGCCTGATTCTGAGAGAAAGCCATTAAAAAAACCAAGCTGGATAAGAATTAGGCACTCGGGCTCTAAAAAAGTTAATGAACTTAAAAAAACATTAAGGAGTCAAGAGTTATTTACAGTTTGCGAGGAGGCTCAATGCCCCAACCTTAGTGAATGCTTTAACCACGGCACAGCTACATTTATGATTATGGGTCAAATATGTACTAGAAGATGCCCTTTTTGTGATGTTGCTCATGGAAGGCCAAAAGCTTTAGATTCAAATGAGCCAGTTCATTTAGCTGATACTATTTCCAAAATGTCACTAAAGTATGTTGTTATTACCTCAGTTGATCGAGACGACTTAAGGGATGGAGGTGCTGGCCACTTCAAAGAGTGTATAGATGCTATTAGAAGTAAAACTCCTCAAGTAAAAATTGAAATTTTAACGCCTGATTTTAGAGGAAGGGTTGAAAAAGCTCTGGATATTTTCAAAGACTGTCCGCCTGATGTTTTTAATCATAACCTGGAAACGGTACCCAGCCTTTATCCCAAAGTTCGTCCTGGCTCAGACTATGAACAGTCATTAGACCTCCTTAAAAGCTTTAAAGAAAAACACCCTCCTGTTAAAACAAAATCAGGCCTTATGCTTGGTGTTGGTGAAACTGAAAGGCAAGTGATTGACGTTCTAAAGGACTTAAGATCTCATGATGTTGATATGTTAACGTTAGGTCAATATCTACAGCCGAGCAAACATCATCTTGCAGTTGAGGAATACATTACGCCTGAGCAGTTTCAAAAATATAAAAAAATAGCAGATGATCTTGGTTTTAATCAAGTTGCAAGCGGCCCCATGGTTAGGTCCTCTTACCACGCAGACCTTCAAGCAAAAGGCGAGCTTGTTTCATAAAAACTTGTAAATTTAAGAACTCTTTCTTTGATTCTTATAACTATTTAATTTGATAAAAAGTATAATAATATTATGATTAAAACATTCTTTATAGCTCTAGCATTTTTCTGCATCATTGATGTATTTTGGATATATTTTGTTGCAACACCAATGTATAAACAAGAGGTTGCAGCTCTTATGGAGCTTAAAGTTGCTCCTGCAATCATGTTTTATATAATCTTCTTATTAGGCTTAATTTTCTTTGTTATTAATCCCAATCTTAGTAATACACTTTTAAATGTTTTTATGATTGGTGCTTTTTATGGGCTAGTAACTTATGGAACTTACGACCTTACCGTTTACGCAACTATGAATATCTTTAGCCTCAAATTAGTGGTCGCAGATATTCTATGGGGAATGATTCTATCTGGCTCTGTAGCAACCCTCACTGTATTTACTTCAGCTAAATTAAACTAGCTTAATTATGTCTATTGCATTTACTTCTGGCGAGCCCTCTGGAATTGGTCCTGATATAGCCCTCATATATGCCCAACAAGAAAGGCATGAAGACCTCCTAGTTTATGGTGACCCTGATGTATTAATTAGTCGAGCAAAACTTCTTAATTTACCTATCTCATTAAAGGAAAATAAGACAAGAAAAGCAAACGAATTAAGTATTTATCCTATAAAAACAAAGTCAAGGGTTGAGCCAGGCAAGTTAAACCCTGATAATTCAGATTACGTATTATCATTGATTAGGCATGCAACTAAGGATTGTGTTAATAAGGATTGTGGCGGCATGTTGACTGGCCCTATTAATAAGGCTGTCATTAATCAATCTGGAATTGAGTTTATTGGCCATACTGAGTATCTTGCTGATTTAACTCAAACCCCTAAAACCGTAATGCTTCTTGCTACAGATCAACTTAAAGTTGCCCTTGCTACTACTCATCTTGCTCTAAAAGATGTATCTAAAAACATTACAAAAGAATCTCTTATAAAAGTCATTACCATAATCAATAATGATTTTAAATACTTAGGAGTCGAAGACCCATCAATTCTTGTTTGCGGTCTTAACCCTCATGCTGGTGAAAATGGTTATCTTGGGGATGAAGAGTTAATAACAATTATTCCTGCTTTAAATTCACTTAAGAAGAATGGTATTAGTATTGTTGGACCAGTTCCAGCAGATACTGCCTTTACCCCAGACTCATTAAAAAATATTGATGTGGTTTTAGCGATGTATCATGATCAAGGTTTGCCTGTATTAAAAGCAAAAGGTTTTAAAAATGCAGCTAATATAACCTTAGGTCTTCCCTTCATTCGCACTTCTGTTGATCACGGTACAGCTTTAGACTTAGCAGGCACTGGTAATATTAGTCTAGGTAGCTTTAATACAGCGCTTTCCTACTTCAAGACTTTAACTAATAATGCGTCACCAGCCTAGAAAAAGATTTGGGCAAAACTTTTTAGTTGATCATCAAATTATCAACCAAATTATTTCAACAATATCTCCAAAAAATGATGATAGTATTGTAGAAATTGGTCCCGGAAAAGGAGCTATTACTTTCCCTTTACTTGAATATTTAGATCACTTAAGTGTCATTGAAATTGATCGAGATCTAGTTTCTATGCTTGAATTAGAGGGAGAAGAAAAACTAACCATCTATCAGTCAGATGCACTAACATTTGATTTCAATCAAATTCCCAATAAAATTAGGGTGATTGGGAATCTCCCATACAATATTTCTTCCCCTTTATTATTTCATCTTCTTGACTATAGAGATCAAATTGTTGATATGACATTTATGCTTCAAAAAGAAGTGGTTGATAGAATAGTTGCCCCTCCAGGAAGTAAGACTTATGGTCGTCTTAGCGTTATGATGCAAGCTTTTTATGAAGTTGAGTTAATGTTTAATGTCCCAAAAGAATCTTTCGAACCTCAGCCAAAAATTGAATCTGCTATACTTTATCTGAAAACTAAAGAGCAGCCACTAGTTAAAAACTCAAAACCCTTAGAGGAAATAGTAAAACTTGCCTTCTCTCAGCGAAGAAAAACACTAAAAAACTGTTTAAAAACTGTATTAAATCAATCACAAACTAAAATTGACTTATCTCAAAGAGCTGAAATGCTTAGTACTGAAAACTTTTTAACCTTAATGAATGACTATGAAAAACAAAATTGAAGTAAACGTAGAAGTAACCTACTTACCAGAACAATCAAATCTAGTGAACAGTCAATATGCTTATACTTACACCATCACCATTACGAATAATGGAGAGACTGGAGCCCAACTAAGAACAAGACGCTGGCTAATACAAGATGAATCTGGAGAAACTGAAGAAGTTATTGGTGAAGGCGTAATTGGGCAGCAACCCCACCTTTTGCCGGGTGAAAGCTTTAAATATAGTTCTGGTGCAGTAATTAGCACTGAAACGGGAACCATGAAAGGTTCTTATGGGATGATTAGTGATCAAGGACAAAGATTCGATGCGGTCATTCCAGAGTTTACATTAAGTGAACCCTACACCCTTCATTAGGCAAAACACATGGACTATGCCATTGGAGACGTTCAAGGCTGTTTTAAAAGCCTTAAAGGGCTCTTAAATAAAATTAATTATAATATCGATAGAGATCGGCTGTACTTTCTAGGTGATGTTGTTAATCGAGGTAATAACTCACTTGAAACGCTACGCTTTATTCAGTCAAATCAAGATAATATAAACATGGTTCTAGGTAACCACGATTTTCATCTACTAGTTTGTGCTTTAACTGAGCGCCAGCCAAACAAAAATGACACGTTCTTAGACATATTGTCTGCATCTGATAAAACTGTTTTACTTGACTATCTCCTTACTAGGCCACTTGTGATTGAACATAAAGACGCGCTCTTTGTTCACGCAGGAGTCCCACCTCAATGGAGCAAGTCAGATGCAATCACAAATGCAGAGGCAGTTCATAAAAATCTTCAATCAAAAAATGTGAGTGAATTTTTATCCAAAATGTATGGTAATTATCCAAATAAATGGACTGATAACCTTTCTAATGAAGAAGGCTCTCGTTACACAATAAACGCCTTAATGAGAATGCGTTTTTGCAAAGAAGATGGTGAGCTTGAATTTGAGCATAAGTTAAATGTTGATCAAAATCCAGAAAACTTTGAAGCTTGGTTTTTGCATTCAAAACGACTGATGGCTGAAGAAGAAATATTTTTTGGGCACTGGTCATCTCTTAAAGATGTCAACTCTAAAAATATTTACCCTTTAGATCATGGGTGCGTATGGGGAGAAAGTCTTACAGCCTATAATCTAACAAACCATAATTATATTTCACAAAAATCATTAGAGGTTAATTAGGATGGTGCACTTCTCAGATTAATTGAGCCTTCATAAACAAACTCTCCAGGGCCAGTAAGATAGACTTTTTGTCCGTCATACTCAACCATTGCATTGCCGCCATTTAAACGAACTTTTACCTTTGAATTAAGAAGACCGAGCCTAATTCCTTGAATTACAGCTGCGCATGCTCCTGAGCCACAAGCAAGTGTCTCCCCCACCCCTCTCTCTACAACCCTTAACTGAACTTCATCTTTACTTAATACCTTCATAAACCCAACGTTGACACCCTCAGGAAAGAGGCTAGAGGATTGAATTTTTAATGCAGTAGAATCTATATCAGATATGTCATCCAAAATCAAAATAGCATGGGGATTTCCAATGGATAAAGATCCAACTTTAAAACCTTCAATAATATACTCATAGCCCTCTTCGTTAACATTAAGAGGAATTATGGATGGAATAAAATTTGGTTCACCCATCTCAACTCGAACAGAGTCATCACTGTTGACTGTTAAAATCATAATGCCGTCATTAGTTTCAACAGAAAGAGGATTCTTATAAGATAAATTTTTCTTATGAATATACAGAGCAAAACACCTTGCACCATTTCCACATTGGCTAACTTCAGAGCCATCAGCATTAAATATTACATAACGAAAATCAGCATCTTTTGATAATGCGCTCTCAACCATTAGCAACTGATCAAAGCCAACCCCAAAACGACGATCAGATAATTTTCGAATTTCTTCTGTTGATAAACTAACATTCCCATCGATATTATCGATTATTACGAAGTCATTTCCTAAACCATGCATTTTTGTAAAATATATCATGGTAATATTTTAACCTTTTGTATCATGTTTTATTTGGTTACTGATATGTTAAAATCTTCACAACTTTTTAATTCATCAAAATTATGAACACTCCAACTAATATAACGCTTAGTAAGGATAAAAAACTTCTTACTGTAACATTTGATGAGACTGATTACCCTATGACAACTGAATATCTTAGAGTTTACTCTCCATCAGCAGAAGTTCAAGGACATGGTCCTGGACAAGAGACTCTTCAGCTGAACAAACAAGATGTTACGATTCAAACAATAGTTCCAATGGGAAATTATGCTATTGCAATCCATTACAGTGATGGTCATACTACTGGAATATACTCATGGAGTCACTTGTATAAGCTTGGCAGCAAGAAAGATGAACTTTGGCTAGATTACTGCAAGCGAGTTGAAAATAATAGTAAGAATTACCATGAAGTTCAAATTTAATTTAAAAATAGATATTTAGAATTTTTAGTGTTAGTTTGACAATATGATTGGTAATTTTGTTAAAATCACATCTTAGGCGTATTAATATAAATTCATATAAAAATTATATTAATAATTAAAATAACTACTTTAGGTAAAAAAAAATGAAAAACAAACTTACTAAGTATTCTTTCCTTCTTTTCTTATTTTTTACTACTCAAGTCTTTGCCAACCCAATAAATAAAATTAATTTTGTTGGCCTAAATAATACTTCTGAAAGTACCTTATTAACATTAATCCCTTTTAAAGTTGGTCAGAATTTTTTACCTACTACTAGTGATCAGATTATTAGATCTCTTTTTGAAACCGGATTGTTTGAAAATATTAGTATTATTAAAAACGAAAATACTTTAGAAATTTCTTTAAAAGAAAACCCAATTATCAAATATTTAAAAATTGAACTAAACTCAGGCTCAGGCTTTTCTAATTGGCTGAACGGTGAAAAAACACACCTTACTCCTGAATTTTTAAGTCAACTACAAGAAGAAAATCAGTTATCAATTGGACAAACTTACACGAATAGAAAGTTAGATGATTTTGAATTACTAATTGAGTCTAAATATTCAGACTCAGGTTATTTCAAATCTCAAATTACAAAAAGAGTTACTATAGATGATCAAAATAGAGCAGGAATTGAGCTAGGTATTACTCAAGGAGCTAGAGCAAAAATTGAGTTATTTACTATCACTGGCAATAATAATTTTACTGAAAAAGATTTATTAAAAAATTTCAAGATAGGTGAAGCTGACATTGCTTTAGTTAATTACTTTACAAATAAGGATGATTTTTTACAATCTGAATTTCTAAAAGGGATTGATTTAATCACTAATAAATACTTTGACTCAGGATATTTAGATTTTAAGATTATTAATGTTGACACAATACTCAATGATAATAATGAAAATATTTCTATAAATATTGAGATTTCTGAAGGAATTCAGTATAAGTTAGGCAATTTATCATATGATGGGGAACTGGGAAATCTTAGCCTTGATGATCTGAATAATGCAATTTCCTTAAATGAAGGTGAAATTTTTAATCGAAATTCAGTAATTCAGAGTATTCAAATTCTTACTGATTTATTTGCTGATCAAGGTTACGCTTTTGTTGAAATTAACCCAATTACTTCAGAATTTTTAGATTCTGTAAACATTAACTTTACTGTATCTTTAAATCAAAAAACATACATTAATAGAATAACAATTTCAGGAAATACTCGCACACAAGATGAGGTAATTAGGCGTGAAATTGGAATTTCTGAGGGTGGGTTGTATTCAAGAAGTATACTTAGAAAATCTTTGTTGAAATTAAGAAGAATTGGTTACTTTTCTGATGTACAAATATCAACATCTGAAGTCGATGGATTTAAAGATAAGATTAACATAAATTTCCTGGTTGAAGAGACGCAAACTGGAGCTGTAAGTTTTTCAATGAGTCATAGTAATAACTATGGAGTAGCTTTTGGAGCTGGTATAGAGGAAAAAAATATATTTGGCTCTGGAAACACACTTAATGCAGACTTAAAGGTTTCTGAGTCATTTAATAAAATTAGTTTTTACTTTATGAATCCAAACTTTAATGATGAAGGTCATAGTATTAGCCTTGGTGCTTTCAGAAGTGAAATAAATGATGATGATATTGCCAAAAATTCTTATGAAATTAATTCAACAGGGTTTAATTTAGGTTATGGTATCCCACTTAATGATGAAACTAGACTGAATACTGGAATAGAATATTCAAAAAATGAAATTAAGTGTAGTTCTCTTTTTTCAGGTACAGGTTATGAATCAAGCCAATGTGCTTCTAAAAATAGTGATGAATTTAAACTTACCGTTAACTGGAGTCAAAATACACTGAATAATTTTATGTACCCAACTGAAGGCGTCAATAACTCATTAAATGCTGGAATTGCTCTTCCTCTTGGAGACTATAGATACTTTAATATAAGTGCTGATCATACAAGTTATGCGCCTATAAGTAGCTCAACTACTTTAAAGCTTTTGGGTAACCTTAATTTATCTAAAGGATATAGTAGCAAGCAATTGCCCTTTTATAAACGTCATTTTGGTGGAGGGTCTGGCTCAGTTAGAGGTTTTGGAAACAAAACATTGGGACCGCTTTATCCAAATGGAAAAGCCAAAGGTGGTGAACTTTCAATCCTTGCAAGCGCCAATCTTATAACACCAGCTTTTTTCTTTGAAAACAATGAAAAGATGAGAATGAGTGCATTTATAGATGCAGGTAATATTTATGAAAAAAGCTCTAATATTAAGCTTGGTGATTTGAGAATGTCAGCTGGCTTTGGATTTGCATATCTAAGCCCTATTGGATCAATTGGAGCATATATTTCAACTCCTATTATTAAAAAATCTGATGACACTATAGAAAGCTTTGGTTTTTCATTAGGTTCGGGCTTCTAAAATTCCATGAAGATTATAGTTATACTTTGTTCAGTATTGCTATCAATAACTGCATCCGCCGAAATAATTAAAATAGGCTACATTGATACAGAACAAGTAGTTAATAATTTATCTCAATATCAGAAAAGAGTATTAGAAATATCTAAAGAGTTTGAGCCAAAAAAGCAAGAATTATTAGATTTATTTAATAACATTGAGCTCCTTAGAGAAAAAATTGATACTATTAATAAATCTGGAAAAAAAGAAAACCTCCAAATTAAATTATCTGAACTTGCCTCCCTTGAGGAAAGTTTTAAACAAGAAACTGAATTTTGGCAAGAAATAATGAACAATAAAAAATTTGAATTACTTCAACAAATCGAATTATTAATTAATAATACAATCAAATCTCTTGCAATCTCTGAAAGCTATGATTTGATTTTGTATGAAAATGCTGCTTTTGTTAGTGATGAAGTAAACATAACTTATAAAATAATCGAAAGAATTGAAAAACTTTCTTTATGAAATTAACTCTTCAAGAAATAGCAAAATTAATAGGTGCTTCTGTTCACGGTGAACCATCTAAAGAAATTTTAGGAATCAACACTATAACCAATGCCAACTCTGAGCAAATTTCTTATGCAGCTACCAGGAAATATAAAAAATCTCTAATTAACTCAAATGCTGGTGCTGTAATTGTTGATAAAAACCTTATTGAACTTTGCCCTACTAATGCATTATTAGTTGAAAATGTTTACCTAGCTTATTCTATATTAACGCATAAATTTAAGAATCATCAAAATATTAATCACTTTCAAAAAGCTGAAAATATAATAAATTCTTACAGTAAAGTTAATATTGCCCCAGGTTGCATTATTGGTAAAAACGTAGCAATTGGTGAAAATTCTTCAATTGGAGCTAATTGTGTCATTGAGGACAATGTAAATATTGGTAAAAATTCTCGTATTGAGTCAAATGTAACAATCCAAAAAGGATCTCAAATTGGAAAAAATTGTGTCATCTCACCTGGAGTTATAATAGGCTCTGAAGGATTTGGAAATGCCAGGGATAAGTACAATAAGTGGAATGCAATAGTTCACCTTGGAAATGTAATTATTGGTGACAATGTTTCTATCGGAGCTAATACAACAATTGATAGAGGCTCTATTGACAATACGGAGATTCATAACGGAGTAAAAATCGACAACCTTGTTCATATTGCTCATAACGTAATTATTGGAGAAGATACAGCTATTGCAGGAACAACAGGCATTGCTGGAACCACTATTATTGGTAAAAGATGTATGATTGGGGGTAAGGTTGGTATTGTTGGCCAACTAACAATTACTGATGACGTTATAGTCAATGCCACTAGTACAGTCAATAGAAATATTACAAAACCAGGAGTTTATACGGGTTTTGTTCCTATCATGCTTCACTCTGAATGGAAAAAGGTAGGAATGTGGCTAACAAAACTTGATAAAATTGCTACTCTGCTGAAAATTAAACTAAAGAATATTAAATAATCCTATGAAAATGAACATTAACGAGGTTAAAAACTTTTTACCCCATCGCTATCCTTTTTTACTTATTGATAGGGTAATTAATCTTGAAGTAGGAAAAAATCTTACTGCAATCAAAAATGTCTCTTTTAATGAGCCTCATTTTACGGGACACTTTCCAGATCAGCCTATTATGCCTGGAGTTCTAATTATTGAAGCTTTAGCACAAGCAACTGGAATATTGGCTTTTAAATCTGAGGTTGGAAAGCCACAAACAGGTCAAATTTATATGTTGGTAGGTGTTGATAAAGTTCGCTTTAAAAGAATGGTTGAGCCAGGTGACCAACTAGAAATTTATGCTGAGATTATTACTGTCAAACGTGGTATTTGGAAATTTAACTGCAGGGCTTCAGTTGAGGGTAAGTTAGTTACATCTGCTGAAATTTTATGTACTCAAAAATCTGCTGATTAATATTATGTCTATCCACCCTTCTGCAATTATCCATGAAAGTGCTAAAATTCATAAAAGTGCAGAAATCTCAGCTTATGCAGTAATTGGTGCTAATGTTGAAATAGGTGCTGGAACGGTTATAGATTCTCATGCTGTAGTTGAAGGCCCTACTAAAATTGGTAAAAACAATCATATTTATTCCTTTGCTTCAATTGGTGGAGACCCTCAAGATATTACTTATCAAGATGGTCAAGAAAGTAACCTTGTGATTGGTGATGACAACATGATTAGGGAATTTTGTACAATTAATAGAGGCACTGAAAAAGAAAACTCTCTAACAAGAATTGGCTCGAATAATATGCTCATGTCGTATGTTCATATTGCTCATGATTGTCAACTTGGTGATCATATTATTATGTCTAATAACGCCTCTTTAGCTGGGCATGTTAGAATTTCTGACTGGGCTATCCTTGGTGGCTTTGTTTTAGTAAAACAATTTTGCGGCATAGGTAGACATTCTTATGCTGGTATGGGAAGTCAAATTAATAAAGATATCCCAGACTATATGGTTGCTGCAGGCATTCATCCTAAAATAAGAAGTATTAATTCTGTTGGAATGAAGAGAAGAGGGTTTAGTGCTAGCTCTATTTCGTCTATAAAACGAGCCTTTAAGGTCGTATATCGTGATTCTCAAGGAAGGCTCCTAGATCATGCACTCAGTGAGCTTGAAGCATCAGAATCTGATAGCCATGAAGTTATGCAATTTGTAGAATGTATACGAAACTCAAGAGTGGGCATCATGCGCGGCCCAGTTGATGAATAGATAGCCTTTTCTGTTATGTCTAAGTCTTTCATAAAGTCCAGCAGCATTGTCGCTGCAATGACCTTTATATCAAGAATCTTAGGCCTAGTTCGAGATTTCATTATTGCAAGGCTCTTTGGAGCTAATGAGCTAACTGATTCATTCTTAGTAGCGTTTAGAATACCTAATTTTTTTAGACGTCTATTTGCTGAAGGTGCTTTTTCACAAGCTTTTTTACCAATTTTAGCTGAGTCAAAAGCTAATCAATCTGATGAAGAAGTTCAATTAGTAATTAATCATATTGCTACTAAATTGTTAAGCATACTTATGATTATTACTCTTATTGCAATTGTAATAGCGCCAATAATAATACTTTTATTTGCGTGGGGGTTTTACTTTAAAGCTGACTCAACTCAGTTTCATTTAGCCTCTGATATGCTGCGAATTACATTTCCTTACTTACTTTTAATATCTCTTACTGCCTTATCTGGATCTATCCTTAATACTTATGATAATTTTATAATTCCAGCATTTACTCCAGTATTACTAAATGTTTCATTAATCCTTAGCGCTCTATTTTTATCTAAATACTTGTCCACACCAATTATGGCATTAGCCTGGGGCGTCCTGATTGGAGGAATTATGCAGCTTGGCTTTCAAATTCCATTTTTAAGAAAAATTAAACGACTCCCTAAATTACAGTTTGGCCATCATAATGCACTTTCAATACTTAGAAAAAGAATGCTTCCAGCATTATTTGGGGTGTCAGTATCTCAAATTAATTTATTAGTTGACACAATGATTGCATCAACCCTTATAGCTGGAAGTGTCTCATGGCTGTATTATTCAGATAGGTTGCTAGAGCTTCCTTTAGCTTTAATTGGAATAGCTTTAGCAACTGTTGCACTAGCAAAGCTAAGTAATTATTATGCAAAAAAAGATACTAAAAACTTTATCAATACAATTAATAAAGCTCTTTTGTATGCAATTTTATTAGGACTTCCTGCATGTGCTGGTTTAGTTCTACTTGCAGAAGAGCTAATAATTACACTCTTTCAATATGATGCATTTGATGCCTTATCTGCTAAAAAAACATCTTTAAGTCTTCAGGCATATGGCTCTGGCTTAATGGCGTTCATTGCAATAAAAATCTTTGCACCAATTTTTCTATCAAGAGGAGACACTAAAACTCCTGTTAAAGCTGGCGTAGTTGCAATGGTTTCAAATATAGCTCTAAACTTAATATTAGTTCAGTACTTTGATCATGTTGGCTTAGCAGCTGCAACTTCGATCTCGGCGTTAATTAACGCTGCAATTCTATATTTTTTCTTAATAAAGCAATCAATATTTAGGTTTGATATTACTTTTTATAAAATGCTAGTTAAAGTAATATTTGCAGTCACTATAATGTCGCTGTATATTTATTACTTTGATTCAAGTATAAGTCTTTATCTTGAATCCTCTCTAATAGAGAGGACTATACTTATTTCAAAAACTATTACCATTTCAATAGCTATATATTTTTTAACACTTTATACACTTGGAGTTAGATTAAAACAATTATGAAAGAAGTTCACTGCATTAAATTAGATACAAGGTTAGAGGGACTAGAAAGAGCGCCCTACCCGGGTGATCTTGGTAAAAGGATTCTAGATTCAGTCTCTAAAGAGGCTTGGCAAATGTGGCTTGACCACCAAACCATGTTAATTAATGAAAATAATTTAAACTTATTTGATGAGTCATCACAGAGCTACCTAAAAGAACAAATGGAAAATTACTTCTTTTCAGAGCAAGACATTGATCAAATTGAGGGTTATGTACCAAAATAATTATATGGAAATTTGATTAAAAAATGTCTAATCTATTTATAGTAGCAGCACCTTCAGGATGCGGAAAAACATCTCTTGTTGAGTCTTTAATTAATGGCACTAAAAACCTTCGTGTTTCTATATCTCATACGACACGAAAGCCAAGAGCTGATGAGGTTAATGGAACTAATTATCACTTTGTTTCAGTTTCTGAATTTCAAAAAATGGTGAGTGATGATGCATTTATTGAGCATGCTGTGGTCTTTGAAAACCTCTATGGGACTTCTAAAAAACTAATTAATGACAATCTTAACATTAATATAGATGTCATCCTAGAAATTGACTGGCAAGGTGCTCGTCAAGTTAAGCAGAACTTACCTAGTGCAATTAGTATATTTATTTTGCCGCCTTCAAAAGAAGCCTTAGAACTAAGGCTCAAGAATAGGGCTCAAGACGATGAGCCAATCATAAAAAAAAGAATGCTGGATGCAGAAAATCAAATGAGTCACTTCAACGAATTTGACTATCTAGTCATTAATGACAATTTTAATGCTGCATTAGCTGATCTAGAATCAATAATATCCTTCTCAAACAATCTATCTAAGCGCTCTCATCTGTCTTTAGAAGAGCAGTCAATCAAACACAAAAAACTACTTAAAAAATTGATATAACTGAAAAATTTGGTATAATTTAGCCCTAAATTATCATTTTAAGAAGATTTATGAGTGATTTTGCATTATCGATAAAAAATACATCTAGAGATCTAGAGGTACAAAAGTACCCTCCAATTCTAACTCCGGAACAAGAATATGAATTGGCTATTGAGCTCTATGAGAATGGAAGTTTATCCGCTGCACAAAGACTTGTTCTTGCTCATATGAGATTCGTTGCATTTATTGCGCACAGCTATAAAGGGTATGGTCTTGAAAATGCTGATCTAATTCAAGAAGGTACGATTGGTTTAATGAAAGCAGTTAAACGCTTTAATCCTCATAAAAAAGTTAGGCTATCGTCTTTTGCTGTTTATTGGATTCGTGCAGAAATTCATGAATACATCTTTAAAAACTGGAAAATTGTTAAAGTAGCTACAACTAAAGCACAAAGAAAGCTTTTCTTTAAACTCAGAAAAGCAAAGGCAAATATTTTTCAGTCTCTAACAAGTGAGCAAGCCAAAATAATTGCAGAAGATCTTGGCGTTAAAGAAAAAGATGTTATTGAAATGGAATCTAGGCTTCAGCTCAGCGATGTTGCTTTTGAGGTTAATGATGACGATGATACTTATACTCCAGAGCACTACATCTCAGATCCTGGTAAAAATCCTGAACAATTAGTATTAAATGATAAAAACCAAGAAGATCAACATAATAAGCTTTATCAAGCACTTTCTTCTTTAGATGAAAGAAGTATCGATATTTTACAAGCAAGGTACTTGAAAGAAGAAAAATTGACCCTACATACTTTAGCAGACAAGTATGGCGTTTCTGCTGAAAGGGTTCGTCAACTTGAAAACAAAGCTATTAAAAAGCTTAAAGAACGTCTAGAAGGCCAAGTAGACCTTTAACGACAAATTTTGTAGTTCAACACCAGGAGAGAATATGGAAATCCGTCCCTTACATGACCGTGTCATTGTGCGAAGAGTAGAAGAAAAGAAAACAACAGCAAGTGGTTTAATTATCCCTGATTCATCAACTGAAAAGCCATCTAGAGGTGAAGTTGTTGCGGCTGGAAATGGCAGAATTAGTACCCAAGGAGATTTAATTCCTTTGGATGTGAAGGTTGGCGATATAGTAATGTTTGGTCAATACTCAGGTGCGGAAATCACTGTAGCAGAAGAAAAGCTTCTAGTGATGAGCGAAGATGAAATTGTTGCAGTAATTGAAGAATAAAGGAGAAATATAATGTCAGCAAAAGACGTAAAATTCGGCTCAGAAGCCAGAGATTTAATGATGTCAGGTGTTAATACGCTTGCAAATGCAGTTAAAGTAACGCTTGGACCAAAAGGAAGAAATGTAGTTATTGATAAATCATTTGGTGCTCCATCAATTACTAAAGATGGTGTCTCAGTTGCTCAAGAAATCGAACTTGAAGGTAAGTTTGAAAATATGGGCGCTCAAATGGTTAAAGAAGTAGCATCTAAAACAAATGATATTGCTGGTGACGGAACTACTACAGCAACTGTACTAGCTCAGTCTTTAATCTCAGAAGGCGTTAAGTCAGTCGCAGCAGGAATGAACCCTATGGACCTAAAAAGAGGTATTGATAAGGCTACCGAAGTTGTTGTTGCAGCGTTACAAAAAGCATCTCAACCCTGTAAAGATAGCGAAGCAATTGCTCAGGTTGCAACTATTTCAGCAAATTCAGACACATCTGTTGGTGAAATTATTGCTAAGGCAATGGAAAAAGTTGGAAAAGAAGGTGTAATTACTGTTGAAGAAGGCTCAACACTTGAAAATGAACTTGATGTTGTTGAAGGAATGCAGTTTGATCGTGGATATCTTTCTCCATATTTCATAAATAATCAAGAGTCTATGACTTCTGATTTAGAGCATCCATATATTTTGCTTCATGATTCTAAAATTGCAAACATTCGTGACTTACTGCCAGCACTAGAAGCAGTTCAAAAAGCTGGCAAACCACTTCTAATAATTGCCGAAGATATTGAAGGTGAAGCGCTTGCAACTCTTGTTGTTAATAACATGCGTGGTATTGTCAAAGTAGCTGCTGTTAAAGCACCTGGATTTGGTGATCGCCGTAAAGCTATATTAGAAGATATAGCCGTCCTTACTGGAGCTACAGTTATTTCTGAAGAAGTTGGCTTATCACTTGAAGGTGTTACTGAAGAGCATCTAGGTACTGCAAAACGTATTGAAATTGGTAAGGATAATACAACTTTGATTGATGGATCAGGAGCTAAAAAAGCTATTGTAAGCCGTGTTGGCCAAATTAAAACTCAAATAGAAGCTACTAGCTCTGATTATGATAAAGAAAAGCTTCAAGAGCGCTTAGCTAAACTTTCTGGTGGTGTTGCAGTAATTAAAGTTGGTGCAGCGACAGAAGTTGAAATGAAAGAGAAAAAAGACCGTGTTGATGATGCGCTTCATGCTACACGCGCTGCAGTGGAAGAAGGCGTTGTTCCAGGCGGTGGCGTTGCTTTTGTTCGCGCTATCTCATCACTGAGCTCACTTAAGGGTGATAACAGTGACCAGGACGTTGGAATTGGCATTTGCAGGCGCGCTTTAGAAGAGCCTCTTAGACAAATCGTTTCTAATGGTGGAGGCGAAGCTTCTGTCGTTTTAAATGAAGTCTTAAAAGGTAAAGGAAACTTTGGCTATAACGCGGCATCTGAAGAATATGGCGACATGCTTAAAATGGGTATCTTAGACCCAACTAAGGTTTCTCGCGCAGCGCTTCAGCATGCAGCAAGCATCTCTGGTTTAATGATAACTACTGAAGCAATGATTACTGATAAGCCTCAAGATTCTGGACCTGCAATGCCTGATATGGGCGGCATGGGTGGTGGAATGCCAGGCATGATGTAAAACTATTTGTCTTTATAAAAAAAGCCCCATTTTTTGGGGCTTTTTTTTGGTATTATGTCAGCCAATTACAACCAATACATCATATGTCTAATTACGACGCGTCATCAATAGAAGTACTAACTGGCCTGGAGCCAGTCAAAAAACGCCCAGGAATGTATACCGATACTGAAAGTCCAAATCACCTCGCTCAAGAAATAGTTGATAACAGTGTTGATGAAGCTGTTTCTGGCTATGCAACTCAAATCAACGTAACTCTTCATAAAGATAATTCTATGTCTGTTGAAGACAATGGCAGAGGAATACCTGTAGATATTCATCCAAAAGAAGGAACGCCTGCTGTTGAGGTTATCCTTACAAAACTTCATGCTGGCGGCAAGTTCTCAAATGATTCTTATCAATTCTCTGGTGGACTTCATGGGGTAGGAATTTCTGTTGTGAACGCCCTATCGACTTCAATTGAAATCTGGATAAAAAGAGATTCAAAGCAATACTATATGCAATTTGAATCAGGCGCTAAATCAAAAGATTTAGAGGAAATAGGAGAGGTTGGTAAGCGAAATACTGGAACTTTAATAAAGTTCTCGCCAGATCCTCAATATTTTGATACTGTAAAGTTTTCAATCAAAAACTTAAGGCATAATCTTCGCTCTAAAGCAGTACTTTGCCCTGGGCTTGAAGTTAACTTTGTAAACGAAATTGATGAAACAACAGATAAATGGCTCTTTGTAGATGGTATTAAAGACTACCTTCAAGCTTCTCTAGATGGGTTAGATTGCATTCCCACAATACCTTTTGTAATCTCTAGTAAAACGAAAGAGGAGCAGCTTAATTGCGCACTAACTTGGACTGAAAATACTACAAATACTACGGCTGAAAGCTTTGTAAACTTGATTCCTACAATTGGTGGAGGAACTCACGTTAATGGACTCCGATCTGGATTAACAGATGCGTTAAAAGAGTTTTGTGAGTTCAGAAGCCTTATACCAAAAAATATTAAATTAACGCCTGATGATGTTTGGCAAAATATTGCCTTTGTATTGTCAATTAAAATTCTTGATCCGCAGTTTTCAGGCCAGACAAAGGAAAGACTATCTTCACGTGAGTGCGCCTCTTTTGTTTCAGGAGTAGTTAAAGACTCATTTAGTTTATGGCTAAACCAGCATACTGATATAGCTGAAAAAATTGCTGAACTAGCAATCCTTAATGCTCAAGTAAGATTAAAAACTGCCAAGAAAGTTATTCGTAAAAAAATCGTAAGCGGTCCAGCGCTTCCTGGAAAGCTATCTGACTGTACCAGTGTTGATCTCGATCAAACTGAAGTTTTTTTAGTTGAAGGAGACTCTGCTGGAGGCTCAGCAAAACAGGCTAGAGACAAAGAGTATCAAGCCATATTACCACTTAGAGGTAAAATTCTTAATACATGGGAAGTTGACTCTTCTCAAGTTCTTGCCTCAAATGAAATTCATGATATAAGTGTTGCAATTGGCTTAGAGCCTGATAATAGTGATCTTTCTGGGCTTCGATATGGAAAGGTTTGTATCTTAGCTGATGCTGACTCAGATGGACTTCATATTGCTACCCTTATTTGCGCTTTATTTGTTAAGCACTTCCCTAAGCTAGTTAAAGAAGGTCATGTCTATGTGGCAATGCCGCCTCTATATAGGATTGATGCAGGAAAGCAGGTATTCTACGCCCTAGATGATAAAGAGAAAGATGCATTTGAAGCCAAACTTGCAAAGGAAAATAGTCGTCAAAAAATTCAAGTTCAAAGATTTAAAGGATTAGGTGAGATGAATCCAAAGCAGCTTAGAGAAACAACCATGCAGCCAGATACTAGAAGATTAATTCAGTTGACTCTTAATCACCCACTTCAGGTTGCAGAAACTATGGACATGCTGCTTTCTAAAAAAAGAGCTTCAGACCGTAAATCTTGGTTAGAGACCAAAGGTAATCTGGCAAATGTCTAAAGCGATTGTTTTGTTATCTGGCGGCTTAGACTCAACAACCGTACTTGCAATTGCAAAAGCTCATGATTTTGAGTGTTATGCGCTAAGTTTTGATTATGGTCAAAAGCAACGCTCTGAGCTAGAATCTGCAAAAACTATTGCCAAGCAATCTAAAGTTGTAGAGCATCGCATTATGAAAATCTCCCTAGCTGATATTGGAGGCTCTGCTTTAACAGATGACAAAATAGATGTTCCAAAGTACTCTAAAAGTGATGAAATCCCTGTCACTTATGTTCCAGCTCGAAATACTATTTTCTTATCTTTTGCACTAGCATGGGCTGAAGTAATTGACTGTCAAAAAATTTATATTGGCGTAAATGCTCTTGATTATTCTGGCTATCCTGATTGCAGGCCTGAATTTATTAAAGCATTTGAAGATATGGCAAATCTGGCAACAAAGCAATCTGTTGAAGGTGAAAAAATTGAAATTAAAACGCCTTTAATTAGTATGACCAAAGCAGAAATCATCCAAAAAGGATTAAGTCTTGGTGTTGACTACTCACAAACTATTAGCTGTTACCTAGCTAACTCAAATGGTGAGGCTTGTGGCGAGTGTGATGCATGCGTACTTAGGATAAATGGCTTTAACAATGCAAACATTAAGGATCCAACTTTTTATCAATTAATATTTAAAATTTAGCGCTATTTAAATGTTTTTTGAAGATAAAATATAAACTTTTAAACAATTAAGGATTTAACTCAAAATGAGTATTGAAGATAGAGTACGTAAAGTTGTAAGTGAGCAGTTAGATGTTAGTAGTGAAATTGACAATAATGCTTCATTTATCGATGATTTAGGGGCTGATTCATTAGATACTGTAGAACTTGTAATGTCTCTTGAAGAAGAGTTTGATTGTGAAATTGCAGACGAAGAAGCAGAAAATATTACTACAATTCAACAAGCAATAGATTATATCAACGCAAACACTTAATAAACTTCAATAAATCTTATAAGGCGTTTACTTTAAAAAGTAATACGCCTTTTTTTACGCAACATTTATCTCTCAAATTAAATAACTTATATAAATTTACTTTGTTAACTTTAAAAGAAAATCTACTATGAATAAAAGAAGAGTTGTAATTACTGGATTAGGTATTGTAAGCCCAGTAGGTAACACTGTTAATGATGCTTGGGCTAATATTATTAATTGCGTTTCTGGTATAGCGCCAATAACAAATATTGATACTGAGAATCAAGCTGTTAAATTTGGAGGCGCTGTTAAACATTTCGATGTGTCTCAATACTTAAGCCCTAAAGAGGCCAAAAAAATGGATATATTTATTCATTATGGTATGGCGGCTGGAATACAAGCTTTTGAAGATAGTGGCATTGAGGTAACAGACGAAAATGCTGAGAGAATTGGAGTTGCAATTGGTGCTGGCATTGGCGGACTAACTACAATTGAAAAAACAGCAGATCTTTTTAGAGAGAAAGGGCCCAAGAGAATTTCCCCATTCTTTGTACCCTCTTCCATTATCAACATGGTCTCTGGGAACATGTCTATTAAATTTGGCCTTAAAGGACCAAATTTTGCAATTGTAACTGCGTGTACAACTGGAACTCATAATATTGGTGACGCCTCAAGAATAATTGAATATGGTGACGCTGACGTTATGATTGCTGGAGGAACTGAAATGTCAACAACTAACTGTGGCCTTGGTGGCTTTGCTGCAGCTCGAGCACTCTCCACTAGAAACGATGACCCAGAAACTGCTTCAAGACCTTGGGACGTTGATAGAGATGGCTTTGTTCTTGGTGACGGTGCAGGTGTTGTCGTTCTTGAGGAGTATGAGCACGCTAAAAAACGTGGGGCACACATTTATGGAGAACTTTCAGGATACGGCATGAGTAGTGATGCATATCATATGACGCTTCCATCAGAAGGCGGCGAAGGTGCTGCAAGATGCATGAAAAATGCTATGAATAATGCCGGTATCAATCCGAATCAGCTAGATTATATTAATGCTCATGGAACCTCGACTCCAGCTGGAGACGCCGCTGAAACAGAGGCCGCTAAACTAGCTTTAGGTTCACACTCAAAAAATATTGTTATGAGCTCAACTAAATCAATGACTGGCCATCTTTTGGGCGCTGCAGGAGGAATTGAGGCAGTATTTACAACTCTTGCAATTAGAGATCAAGTAGCGCCTCCCACAATAAATATATTTAATCAGGACCCACAATGTGACTTAGACTATGCTGCGAATGAAGCAAGAGAAATGAAGATTAATCATGCAATTTCAAACTCTTTTGGGTTTGGCGGAACAAATGGCTCACTTGTAATATCTAAAGTCCCTTAAAGAACCCTAGTTGTCTTCTAGTATTATTCCGGCAGTGTCGGCTAACTCTTGATCTGAAATCATGCCTGCTACAAGCTTATAGATTCTAATTCCCCCATTTGTAACACTATTTAAAGCTTCTTTCTTAAGGATAATTAACTGCCAGCTTTGATCATTAGATTTGAATTGAAAGGCGCCGCCAATTAAGGCTAAAGCAAGAATTGCACCTAACAAATATTTAATCATCAGTTTTTTTCCACTAGCGAACACAAATAAATCATATTTTACCAAGTTTATATATCTTAAATTGAGATTCCAGAAGACTTTAAGAGGCCTTCCATTTTAGGCTTGCCGCCACGAAATTTGATATATTGTTCCATAAAGTCAAGACTGCCTCCAACTTCAAGAATAAATCTTCGGAAATCATCAGCAGATTTAGACTCAATTCCACCATTATCTTTAACAAATTCGTAAGCATCTGCAGCCAACACCTCAGCCCATTTATAGCTGAAGTAGCCAGCTGCATAACCACCACTAAAAATATGGGAAAAAGAATTAAGGAATCTATTCTCATCAATAACTGGCACTAAAGCGGTTTTCTCTCTCACGCTATCTAGAACTTTATATGTATCTATGTTTGAAATATGAGTATTTATATCCCATAGCGAAAATTCACACTGCCTAAGCATCTGGAGCCCTGATTGAAAGTTTTTAGAGTCAATCACTTTATTAAATAATTCTTCAGGTAATTTTTCACCCGTTTCCCAGTGACCCGAAATTAAATCAATTACGCCTCTTTCATAACAAAAATTTTCCATATATTGACTAGGGAGCTCAACGCCATCCCATGGAACGCCGCTAATTCCAGCTGCACATGGAAAAGTAACTTTAGTTAATAAATGATGAAGCGCGTGACCAAACTCATGAAAAATAGTCACAATCTCATCAAAATCAAACAACGCTGGCTTACCATCTTTAGGTGAGTTTAAATTACAAACAACAAATGCAACTGGTAAGGAGTCTTTATATAATCCTTGGAAATCTGACATCCAAGCCCCACCTCGTTTATTTTTTCTTGCATAAACGTCAAAATATATTTTTCCAATTGGCCCGTCTTCATCCTCTAACATTATTACTCTAACATCAGGATGATAGCATTCCTCTTCCACCTCAGTAAGCGTTACACTATAAAGATTTTGAATCGTTTCAAATAAACCGCTAAGAACACTACTCTCTGGAAAATAGGGCTTTAAATCAGCGCTCTTAAACTTAAACACTTTTTGCTTTAATTTCTCTGAGTAGAACATTAAGTCCCATGGCATTAAATCATGTCCAGCAAAAGCCTCTAGATCTTTTAATTCAGTCGTTGCTTGAAAGTGAGATAGATCTACTAACTTCTCTAGAAAATCTATGACTGATTCGGGTGAGTCTACCATTTTGGATTGAACCGAGTATTCTGCATAGTTTGATAAGCCCAGAAGGATAGACATTTCTGAGCGTAATTTTAAGATCTCATCCATAACCTTGCGGTTATCGAATTTAACTGGAGTAATTCCAACATCAGACGCTCTTGAAATATATGCTCTATAAACTTCCTCTCTTAAGCCTCTATTCTCAGCGTAAGTCATAAGATCAATGTAGACTGGTATTTGAAGATTTACAACGTACTCATCTCCATCTCTAACCTTGGAAAGCTCTGCCTCACTATATCCATTCAAATCATCAATAGAGACTGACTTTTTCCAGGAGTTAGTTGCTTGTAAAACATTTTTAGAAAACTGATTACTTAAAACGCTTAACCTTTCTTGAATCTCTTTAAATCTTTTAGAGTCACTCCCCTTAAGGGCAACTCCTGAAAGCTCAAAACCCTTAATTGAGTCTTTAACAATATGCTTTTGCTGATCATTAAGGCTTGTATTTTTAACTCTTTTAAATGCTTCATACAAGTCTTCATTAGCGCCAAGATCACTATAGTAGTTAGAGATTATTGGTAAGGTTTTTTCGTAGTCCTTGTTAAACTTTTCAGAAAACATAACTGCATTAAGATGAGAGTTAACGCTCATCTCTTTGCCAATAAGATGTTCATTATTATCAAGCACACCCACCACACTCTCCCAATCATTACCTTTACTTGCAAGTACCGATTGCTTAATACCATCTTTTACAACCTGGGAAATATTAAGAACGATATCTTTTGGCTTAAAGTCTGGAGTTTGATTGCTATTCATAATAGGGCTAATTTAAAAAAAAGTTAATGAATTTTAATATATTTAGATGACTTTATAGAGCTTGCTGAAAATATTAATTTTTAAGCTTTAATTACTAAAAAAACTAAATATCTTTTCGGCCTTTAATTATTACTTCATAGCCTTTTTCTTCTGGCTCATCATCAATCATTTCAGCTGGAAAACCATCGCCCAACACTTCAACATTGGCCCTTTCTTCAAGCCTCCTAATGATGTTTGGAGAAAGCTCACGTGGCCCGTATCTCTTCTCACCATCTTTAAAAATCTCAACAATTAAAGGGGCAATTTCTAAATCCAGCCCTTTTCTCTGAGCAAGCTCATTAAAAATTCCAATATCCTTAGAAACCAAATCCATTGTAAAGCTTATATCTCTGCTGCCATTAAGAATAACCTGAGATTCAGTCTCATGGACAAATGAAGTTCCAGAAGATGCTTTGATCGCCTCATAAGTTACGTTCATATCCATTCCAAGCATCTTCATTGTTGTTAGCGCTTCTGCTATCGAAGCAAGGTTAACCGTAGCTAAGTAATTGGTCATAACTTTTAGAGTTGAGGCAGTTCCTAAGTCACCAGTATGAAGCACTCGTCTTCCCATGGTGGTTAGTATTGGCAAAGCTCTTTCAAAAGCCTCTCTTGAGCATCCAGCAAAGATTGAAATATTACCTGTATCAGCCCTATGGCAGCCACCTGAAACAGGGCAATCAATTGGTAATGCACCAATTGCTTCAACTAAAGCACCAATTCTTCGAATCTCAGCCTCATCTGTAGTGCTCATCTCAAGCCAAATTTTCCCTTTGCTTAATCCCGATAAGATCCCATCAGAAGATTCCATAACTTCAGAGCAGGCTTTTGGAGACGGTAAACAAGTAATAACCACATCACATTTCTTTGCCATTTCTTGAGGCGAGCCAACACTCTTTGCTCCTCTTTCAATAAACTCATTAACAAGAGAAGAGTTAAGATCATGAACTGTAAGGTCAAAACCATTTCTTAAAATACTGCCTGCAAGTTTGCCACCTGCATTCCCTAAACCAATAAAACCTACTTTCATCTATATCTCCAAAAAACTACAAATTTTTAATCTTCATCAACATAGTAAGGTTTTGTATCCATCGAAAGATGGAGCTTTTTTCCTTTATAAGGTGAATTCGCTTCAATAACTTTAAGGTTAAGATCTATCCCTAATCCTGGTTTGTCTGAAGGAATAATATTTCCTTTACTCCAATCAAGAGGCTGCATCAGTACATCTGAGTGAAAGCCATCCCAAGTCCCAATACTTTCCATAATTAGGAAGTTTGGTGTTGCAGTAGCGAGCTGTATACTAGCTGCAGCTCCTACTGGGCCATTATAAATATGCGGGGCAATCTGAGCATAAAAAACTTCAGAAAGGCTCGCAATTTTCTTGGCCTCTAAAATACCGCCAACTCGCCCTAAATTCATTTGAATTATTGACGCAGAGTTATTTTTTAAAATATCAAAAAACTCATACTTTGTTGTTAAACGCTCTCCAGTAGCAACTGGAATACTTGTCTTACTTGCAACTTCTGCCATTGCACTTGACTGGCCCGGAGGAACAGGCTCTTCAAACCACAAAGGGTCAAACTTTTCAAGCCTCTTAGCTAGCCGCACAGCTGAAGCGGGAGTTAACTGTCCATGAGTCCCAATAAGAAGGTCACAGTTATCTCCAACAGCCTCTCTTACTTTTTGGCAATAATTTTCGCAGTGCTTTAAGCGGCTCAGTGATATTTGATGTCCAGAGAATATTGAATAAGGGCCAGCTGGATCAAACTTAACTGCACTGAAGCCCTGCTCCATAAAATTTATAGCAGACTCAGCGCCTAAGTCTGGATCATCATAATTAAGCACTCCATTTTTGTCTTTTGGGTATAGATATGTATATGACCTTAGCTTGTCATGAACCTTGCCCCCTATAAGCTCATATATTGGCTTATTTGCAGCTTTTCCAATAATATCCCAACAAGACATCTCTAGCCCACTTAATACCCCCATCATTGTCAAATCTGGCCTTTGAGTAAAGCCACTTGAAAAACACTCTCTAAAAAAGCGCTCAATATGATGTGGGTCATGGCCCTTTAGGTATCGATCAAAGACATCTTGAGTTGCCTTAACAACAACTTCAGGATGAAAGGAGGCTGAATATATCTCTCCAATCCCAACAATGCCGCACTTAGTTTCAATAGAAAGGAAGATCCAATACATTCCACCAATATGAGGCTTTGGGGTACCAACTATATAAGTATTTAATTTTACGACTTCCATGCCATATTTTTAGTAATTTATATTGATGTAATTTTTATACGGATTTATAAGAATAAGCAAGTTATTTTGTTTACGAAAAATTATTTACTTTACGACGCCCTATAAGGTTGGCCTGATCGTTGGGTTTTTTGCCAATCTGAATCAATCCAGACATCGGCTTCAGAAGCTTTGAGTGGCTTATTTCCTAATACGATATCCGCCATTTTTTCAGCTAACATAATTGTTGGTCCATTAAGATTTCCATTTGGAATTGTTGGAAATATAGAAGAATCAATCACTCTTAACTTTTCAATACCATTTACTTTACCTTGATTATCAACAACGGTCATAGGGTCACTTAAGTCACCCATTTTGCAAGAACAAGATGGGTGGTATGCGCTTTCAACATTTGCCCTAACCCAAGAATCTATTTGATCATCACTTCTTACCTCTAATCCTGGGCTTGCTTCACCCGCATTATATTCGTCCAGTGCTGGTTGACTTAAAACCTCACGAGTCAATCGAATACAATCACGCCAATCTTGTCTATCTTGCTCGCTCTCCAAATAGTTAAATAGGATTGTTGGCTTAGCTTGTGGGTCTGAGCTATTAATCTTAATACTGCCTCGACTGCTAACTTTATTGACGCCTGCATGAACTTGATACCCATGCCCCTTCATTGCTGCGTTTCCGTCATATCGCATTGCAGCTGGGAGAAAATGATACTGAATATTAGGCCATTCAAGGCCTGCACGAGAACGAATAAAACCACAAGATTCAAAATGATTTGTTGCGCCGAGTCCTGACTTAGATAGAATCCAGCGCACACCAATAAGACCCTTACTAAATAAGTTTAATTTACTGTTAAGTGTAATTGGCTTTTTACAATGATATTGAAAATATACCTCAAGATGGTCCTGAAGATTCTCGCCAACACCTGGCAATTCATGTTGCAGCTCAACTCCAGCATCTTTTAGAACATTTTTTGGACCAATCCCAGATAACTGAAGTAGCTGAGGTGAACCAATTGACCCAGCACAAAGTATCACCTCTGTATTCGCATTCAATATTTTAGTTTGACCGTTAATTGAATACTCAACTCCAGTTGCAACTTTATTCTTTAGAATTACTCGCTGAACAAGCACTCCAGTTAGTATTGTAAGGTTTGATCTATTTTTAGCTGGCTTAATATAGGCATTTGATGTAGAAGAGCGAACACCACTTCCAACGGTCATGTGCATTGGACCAAAGCCCTCCTGTTGCTGACCATTATAATCCGCAGTTTCAGGATAACCAGCCTCCACTCCAGCATTAATAAAGGCTCGATAAAGAGGATTTAATTTCATGTTATTACCATTTGAAGTTGCCACAGGACCACTACCTCCACGGTAGTTATCTTCCCCCAAATGCCATTTTTCAGAGCGCTTAAAATATGGCAGACAATTTTTGTATGACCAACCCTCTGCCCCTTGCTTCTCCCATTGGTCAAAATCACGCGCATGGCCTCGCACATAAACCATTCCATTTATGGAGGAAGAACCTCCCATCACTTTGCCTCTAGGACAATGCATTTTTCGATTATCAAGAAAAGGCTCTGGCTGAGTATGAAATTGCCATGCATACTTATCAGTATTCATAGGGTATGACAGTGCAGTTGGCATTTGAATCATTATGTTTTTATCACTACCTCCATTTTCTAGAAGTAATACTCTATTTTCACCTGACTCAGTCAAACGATTTGCCAAAACGCAGCCCGCGGAACCGGCACCTATAACAATATAATCAAACTCATTACTCATATATTTCTTAGCCTATATTAATAAGGACTCTCAACATCATCCAACCGAACAAAAATACTTTTAATTTGTGTATAGCTCTTCAAAGTTTCGGGGCCATTTTCACGGCCTATTCCAGACTCTTTATAGCCTCCAACTGGCATTTCAGCAGGAGAATCTCCCCAACTATTAATCCAGCAAATTCCTGCCTCTAATTGATTAATAACTCGGTGCGCCCGATTAATGTTTTGCGTAAAAACGCCAGCCGCTAAACCAAACTTAGTATCGTTTGCCCTGCCAATTACTTCTGCCTCATCATCAAAGCGCAGAATGGACATTACTGGCCCAAAAATTTCATCAGTAACGTGCTCAGAATCGTCTTTACAATCTGCAAAAATTGTTGGCTCTACAAAAAACCCATTTTCTGTTTCTTTGGATTTATGACGATTTCCACCAAGAATAAGTCGAGCGCCTGATTTTTTAGCTTTATCAATATAATCCATAACCTTATCAAGATGCTTTGAGCTTATTAAAGCGCCCATCTGAGTATCTAAATCCATTGGATCACCTAGTTTTATTTTTTTACTTCTCTGACAGACTTTTTCTATAAATTTATCGTAAATACCAGATTGCACAAACACCCTTGTTCCATTGGTGCAAACCTCACCTTGAGTATAAAAGTTTGCAAGAAGCGCTCCAGAGATTGCATTATCAATATCAGCGTCATTAAAAATAATTAATGGCGACTTACCTCCAAGTTCCAAAGTTACCTCTTTAAGGCTTCCAGCTGCATCTGCCATTATCTTCTTTCCCGTTCCACTTTCTCCAGTAAAAGAAATTTTAGCAACTCTTGGATGTCGAGTTAAGTACTGGCCAACGCGATAGTCACCTTGGACGACATTAAATACTCCTGGAGGCATCCCTGCTTCTGAATATATTTCAGCAAGCTTTAAAGCGCTAAGTGGAGTTTCTTCAGAAGGTTTAAATACCATTGAATTCCCAGCAGCCAAACAAGCAGCAGATTTCCAGCAAGCAATTTGAATAGGATAGTTCCAAGCACCAATACCAGCACAAACCCCTAAAGGCTCTCTTTTTGAAATGTAAAAGGTACTCGAGTTTAAATCTTGCTGAGCGCCCTGCAAACCCGGGGCAATGCCCGCATAATATTCAATTACATCTGCACCAGAATGGATATCAACACAATTAGCTTCCTGTAATGGCTTACCGCAATCAGCAACCTCTAATGCAGCAAGTTCATTGTTTCTTTCACGCAAAATAGAAACTGCTTTTAGTAAGATTCGACCTCTTTCAACGGCCGTCATCTTGCTCCACACAGCAAAACCCTTCTCAGCTGATTTAATAGCTGCCTCAACATCACTCTCACTAGCTTGGTCTATAAGAGCTATAACTTGCCCATTTGCAGGGTTAATAGACTCAAAAGTTTCACTAGAATTAGATTTTAAATAGGCGCCATGAATATATAAATGTTCTATCATAAACCTTAATAAGTATCAAATTGTAAAAAACAATGATACATTCTATGAACTCACTGTAAGTAAATTAATTAATCAAAATATTAAGGCATTACAATGTTTTGAAGCTGATCGTTAAGCAGCTGAAGAAGAATTGATTTTTGGTCATCGTCAAATCGGCTAATAGGTCCTGATACTACAATAGCACCAACAAATTTATTACTATTAGAAATAACAGGTACGGCGAGTGCAAAGAGCGCAGCATTATGTTCATTTATTGACAAGTAATAGCCTTTATCACGAATATCTTTATAAAAACCCTGCTTGTCATTTTTACGCTTACCAAAAGCTAAGATAATTCGCCCAGAGGCACCACGATTGAGTTCTAAACGAGAGCCCTGCTCAATGTTATGTCTGATCTCATCTCTTGAGTGCGCTCTATATAAACATATACGCATATTATCTTCTTCAACAAAGAAAGATGCAGTTTCATCAGATATATCTCTGATCCTATCAACTATAGGACGTATCTGCTCAAGATGATTACTTTGCGTATATATAGCGCTTAAATAAAGAGCCTGAGTTCCCACAACGTACTTCTTATTCTTAAGTCTTGAAACGTAGCCATAATCTTCAAGCGTACTTAGAATTCGATATGCAGTTGAGACATTAAAATTTAACTGATCACAGATCTCCTTTATTGAGAATTGAGATTTATCCAATGAAAACATTGACAAGATTTGTAAGCACTTTTCGATTGCGTTGTAACTTTTATCAATAGACCTAGGTTTCATTTTATTTCATATTATGAAAAAATTATATTATATAGTGAAATTATTTGATCATATTATCTTTTAATTGGTATTATTCAAATATAAGTAAATAGTAGCTATTTCAGAAGCTTGAGTAGATAAAAGCAATATAAACACAACCAAATTAAAAGGAGATACTAATGAATAGAGAAGAGCAAATTAAAGCCCTAGAAAAAGATTGGAAAGAAAACCCTCGATGGTCGAATGTAAAGCGTACTTATTCTGCAGAAGATGTTGTTAGGCTCCGTGGATCTGTTCAACCAGAATGCACTTATGCCAGAAGAGGCGCTGAAAAGCTATGGGATCTTGTTAATGGTTCAGCTAAGAAAGGCTATGTAAACTCTATGGGCGCTATTACTGCAGGACAGGCTATGCAGCAGGCTAAAGCTGGAATTGAAGCAGTCTACCTTTCAGGCTGGCAAGTTGCTGCAGATGGAAATACATCTGAAACAATGTATCCAGATCAATCACTCTACGCATATGACTCTGTCCCTACTATGGTTAGACGAATTAACAACACCTTTAAAAGAGCGGATGAGATTCAATGGGCTCAAGGAATTAATCCTGGTGATGATAAATTTATTGATTTCTTTTTGCCAATTGTGGCAGATGCAGAAGCTGGATTTGGAGGTGTATTAAATTCATTTGAATTAATGAAAAATATGATTACTAGTGGCGCTGCTGGCGCTCACTTTGAAGATCAATTAGCTGCAGTTAAAAAATGTGGCCATATGGGTGGTAAAGTTTTAGTTCCAACTCAAGAGGCAGTTCAAAAATTAATATCTGCTCGCTTAGCTTCAGATGTTATGGGCGTCCCTACACTCCTTCTTGCAAGAACTGATGCAGAAGCCGCGAATCTTCTTACTTCAGATGTAGATCCTTATGACGCTCCATTTGTAACCGGGAAAAGAACTGCTGAAGGGTTTTATATCGTTAAAAATGGATTAGAGCAGTCAATATCAAGAGGAGTAGCTTACGCCCCTTATGCTGACCTGGTTTGGTGCGAAACTGGGAAGCCAGATCTTGGCTTTGCGCGTGAATTTGCTGAAGCTGTTTTAGCTGATAACCCTAATCAGTTGCTTGCATACAATTGTTCGCCATCATTTAACTGGAAAAAGAATCTAAGTGACAGTCAAATTGCATCTTTCCAAGAAGATATTTCAGCGATGGGATATAAGTATCAATTTATCACTTTGGCTGGAATCCATAACATGTGGTATAACATGTTTGACCTTGCATATGATTACGCAAAAGGTGAAGGCATGAAGCATTATGTGAATAAGGTCCAAGAGCCTGAGTTTGATGCTGCTAAGAAAGGTTATACTTTTGCATCTCATCAGCAAGAAGTTGGTGCAGGATATTTTGATGACGTTACAACTGTAATACAGGGTGGTGAGTCATCGGTTACTGCATTAAAAGGTTCAACTGAAGAAGAGCAGTTTAGCTAAGTTTTAAGCTGTTATGTATCAAGCCTTCTTGATTAAAGAAGGCTTTTAACTGGTAACTATTTATTATGCTTAGTAACTCATCTCAAAAGCTCTCTTTATCAATTGCTAAAAAGATTTTAATTGGCTTTGAGTATCATTACCAAAATATTAAGAGTGCTTCTATAGAGGCAAAAAGGTGTTTTGAGGAGAGAGAATGGCAAAAAATAGAAGACGATTCAAAGTTAAGACTTAATTTCTATGATGAACAAGTTGATTACTTTTGTAAAAAACTATCGTTAGAGTTAAAAAAACAAACTCTCTATGGCGCAAAGGCTGAATTCAATGAATCACCTAGTATGGAGAAGTTTAACTCTGAATTCTGGAAAAATACAAAGCATGTCTACATTGAACTAATAACTGAACACAAGCAGCCTGAGCTAGCTGAAACCTTCTATAACTCGGTATTTTGTAGGATCTTTTCAAGAAGTTTTTATAATAACCAGTTTATTTTTACAAGGCCATGTGTGTCACTGAATTATATTGACATGGATGAGCCAGTAATTGACAGCTACTTTGTTGAAGACGGTCAGCTGAGCGAAGCCTTTTCATCTATTCTTGATAGCTATAATTTTAAATGTGAGTTTGGTAATCTCAGTCAAGATATCCAAAGATTAAAAGAGCAGCTTTATAGCCAGATGCCGCGACTAGACTCTGAAGTTTTCGAGATTCAAGTCATTAGTACCCCTTTTATCAGAGGAAAATGCGCCTACATTGTAGGCAAAATTGTCTCTCAGCTCCACTCAGATAGGCCGCTCCTTATTGCTCTATTAAATGATGAAAAGAAAGGCTTATACGTCGACAGCCTTCTCACTGAAGTTGGAGGGATATCCATTGTTTTTAGCTTTTCAAGATCGTACTTTTTTATTACAACAGACTACCCCTCTGCAATTGTTGAATATTTAAAAGAGATTTTGCCAGGAAAAACTAGGGCAGTTCTATACAGCGCAATTGGGCTTCATAAGCAAGGCAAAACTTTGTTATACCGACATTTTCTTAAGTACTCAAAAATTACTAGTGAAAAGTTAATAATTGCACCCGGTATCAAGGGCATGGTTATGTCTGTCTTTACTTTTCCAATGTACCCCTATGTATTCAAAATTATCAACGACCGCTTTGCGCCTCCTAAAATGGGCACCAAAGAGATGGTTAAGGATAGATACTACTTTGTTAAAAACCATGTAAGAATAGGCAGATTAGCAGATACATGGGAGTTTTCAAATGTTGCCTTTCCGTTAAAAGATATCGATGATGCATTATTAATAGAGTTGAAGAGAAAAGCAGGCTCAAATATTGAAATTGAGGGGGACCTGTTAATCATTAAGCATATGTACATTGAAAATAAAATGACGCCACTCAATATGTATCTTGAAACTGCCACTAAAGAACAGCAAACAAACATAATTAATGATTATGGAAAAGCGATAGATGAGCTAATTAATTCTAATATTTTTCCAGGCGACATGCTTACAAAAAACTTTGGAGTAACTCGCCAAAATAGAGTCGTCTTTTATGACTATGACGAAATTACCTTAATGAGCACTCCCATCTTTAAAAAGATTCCTGAATCCAAGACATACGAGCAAGAGCTTGCCTCTGAGCCCTGGTATTACGTCGGTCAGAATGACGTCTTTCCAGAAGAATTTAGATATTTCATGCTTCCAAATCCATATATGAAAGAAGTATTTAATAAAAATTATAAAAAACTTCTCGATGCAAATTACTGGATTTCAATTCAAGAAAAAATTAAGATCAACGGGGTCATGGATTATTATCCATATGGATCAGAAAAACGTATGAGTGAAATATATGGAGAAACGGATGACTCTATCGACATGTGATATTTCGGATAAGCTTCACCCTAATGTCCAGTATTTAGAGCCTGTATATAAAAGTTATGGGTTAAAAAAATCATTTTCAGGTCGCATTGTTACTGTTAAGTGCTTTGAGGACAACTCCTTAGTTGAGCAGGCTTTAAATACTCATGGCAAGGGATCTGTATTAGTAATCGATGCAGGTGGCTCTATGAAGTGCGCAATGCTAGGCGATAAAAGGGCATCTGATGCAATCAGGAATGGCTGGGAAGGAATTATTATCTATGGATTGATCAGGGATTCAGTAGCCATAAATTTAATGCCAATTGGCATAAGAGCTCTTGGCGTTTGCCCATTAAAAAGTGTTAAAAAAGGAATTGGAAAAAGAAATATAAATGTCTCTTTTTCAAATGTAAAATTTAATCCAAATGAATATATTTATGCCGATGAAGACGGCGTAATAGTTACTAAAAATAAGGCCAATTAATGAGCAGTGATAGTCAAATAATTAATAAGATTCGAGTAGATAATACTTTTTTTAGCTTCATTGAAGAAGAGGTTTGTGATGGATTAGATATTTCAGCCAAAGACTTCTTTAAATCCCTCTCTCAAATTTTAAATGAGCTACAGGAAAAGAACACGTCCCTTCTTGAAAAGAGAGACTTATTGCAATCTAAAATTGACCAATGGCATGCTGAAAATAAAAGAATTGATCTTCAGAGCTATAAGAAATTTTTAGAGGGCATTGAATATATTACTCCAATGCCTGATAAATTCTCTATTGATGTTGAGGAAGTAGATGATGAAATATCTCAAATTGCCGGCCCTCAGCTCGTTGTTCCTATTACAAATCAGCGCTTTGTTCTTAATGCGGTGAACGCTCGCTGGGGAAGTTTATTTGACTCCCTTTATGGTACGAATGTAATTCCAAACAAAGGCAGTATGAGCACCTCTTTTGCACACAACCTTCAGCGAGTTAATCTTACTGCAGAACTTGCCTGTGACTTTCTTGATGAAATTGCGCCTCTTAAAGGCGCTTCTTATAGACAGATTACCTCTCAAGTTAAATACTCTGGCGCTTTAATATTTAACCTAAATGATGGTGAATTGGCAACCTTAATTAATCCAGAGAAATATATAGGATTAACTTACGATGGGCATATATTACTTAAGAATAATAACCTTCACCTAGAAGTGGTTTGTGACCAAGAAAGAAGTTTACATAAGAGCGGTATTTTTGATGTCATTCTTGAGTCTGCAATAACAACTATTGTAGATTTTGAAGACTCAGCATCAACAGTTTCTAATGCAGAAAAAATTCACGCATATCGTAACTACTTAGGCCTCATGAAGCGTGAACTAAGCACCACATTTACTAAGGGTGGTGAAACCATTACTCGCTCATTAAATGAAGATAAAGTTTGTACTGATATACATGGAGAGAAATTTAGCTTAGCTGGAACAAGCTTGACTCTCGTTCGTAATGTTGGCATTCATATGATGACAGGAATTGTTAGTAATCTTGATGACTCACCAATTCCTGAGGGAATACTAGACGCAATGGTGACTTCACTTATTGCGCTTCATGATATTAAAATTAAAGCGAATTCAAAAAAAGGAAGCATCTATATTGTTAAGCCTAAATTACATGGCCCTGAAGAAGTAAAATTTACAATGGAGTTATTTGGGCTTGTTGAACAAGCCTTATCTCTAAAAACTAATACGCTCAAAATAGGCGTAATGGATGAAGAAAGAAGAACGACTCTTAACCTTAAGTCTTGTATTCATGAGGCTAAAAGCCGTATTATTTTTATAAATACAGGCTTTTTAGATCGCACAGGTGATGAAATTCATACGTCTATGATGGCTGGTGCAATGCGCTGTAAAGACCTAATTAAGGAAGAGGCTTGGTATTCAGCCTATGAGCCAAACAATGTAAGCACTGGTCTTGATTGTGGACTATTTAAAAAAGCTCAAATTGGAAAAGGAATGTGGGCTCAGCCAGATCAAATGCGTCAAATGCTTGATAACAAAATGGTTCATTTAGAGGCAGGTGCAAGCTGTTCATGGGTTCCATCCCCTACCGCAGCAACTTTGCATGCAACGCATTATCATCGCTTTGATGTTTTTAAGAAGCAAAAAGAGCTACTAGCAAACCAACAACACCCAAACCAAGACGACTTGCTGGTAATTCCTTTCTTGAGAATTGAAGAGCAGATGCCTAAAGAGAAAATTATCAATGAAATAAACAATAATGCACAAAGTATATTGGGTTATGTTGTTAAGTGGATTAACCAAGGAATTGGTTGCTCTAAGGTCCAAGATATTAATCATGTTGGGCTTATGGAAGACCGTGCAACCCTTAGGATATCCTCGCAACATATGGCTAACTGGCTTCACCATGGAATGTGCTCAAAAGAAGAGGTAAATAAAGCATTTGAGGAAATGGCTGTTATCGTTGATGATCAAAATAAGTATGATCCAAGCTACCTCCCACTTGCACCAAATTACGACAGTTTTGCCTACAAAGCATCAATAGCTCTGGCTTTTGAAGGAATGAGTCAGCCTAATGGCTATACGGAAGCAATTTTAATAAAATACAGGCGTAAGTTTCTTGAGGCTAATTAGTCATCAAATTCTTTGCTATGTTTTCTTAATTTATCTATAAGAGAGATAATTTTTTTATCACCTCTTAAGGACTCATGAATATAATCAAAGTATTCGAACTCATTGTCTTTAAATTGTCTTGAAATATTTGGGTAATACCACTGCTTATCAAGCGCATTAATAATAAACTCTCTATTGACCCATAATGACTCGTCAGCAGTTGCGAAGACCTGATCGATAATGTGTTCTGCCTTTAAACAACTAAAGATAATATCTCCATCTTTCCAAAGTTCAGCAGGGAACTGATCATAATGCTCTTCATCTATATTAAATGTATTAATCCCATCTAATATTTCCTCTTTACTTGTTTCAATGAATTCACCATCATGACACTCAATTTTATTATCTTGCATTAATGGACTCCTGTGTATTATTTGTAATCATTATGCAATTTAACCTCTAAAAGCATTATCTGACAGAAGGTAGTCAAGCTCCTCCATAGTACTCATTCGCCCAAATATTTCATTTCTATGAGGAAAACGACCAAACTTTTTAACAATATCTCTATGATGTTTAGAATACTCTAAGTTAAAGTTATATTTTTGAAATAAATACACTTGTAGATTTTGATGGTCTATATTCTCACTATGCATAAGAGGCATAAAAAGAAAAAGCAATTTTTCATCACTTAGCTTTTCATCATAGCCATTATTAATTGCATTTAAGACAACCTCAACAGCCATATCTTCCGATTTAAAGCTTTTTGCCTGACCTCTAAACATGTTCAAAGGAAACTGGTCTAGAATAATTACTAGGGCTACTGAGCCTTCAGCAGTGTCACGCCACTCCATAAACCCACCAGAAGATATACTCTCCCATAGATTTTCATAGCGCCGCTTGATTTCATTGTCTACTTCAGGAGTTGATGAAAACCAATGTCGTTTGCTTTTTTCTGAGAACCAATATTGATGAATATCGGATGGGGTTATCGCTTTTTCGCTCATAGTACTTAAAAATAATTCCTTCAGGGCGGGGTAATATACCACCCTAAAGGATTAATAGCTAGTACTTAACGATGAGGTGATTTTTCACCAAAGTCTTTATACTTTTCTAGATGCCTAACTGGCTTACTTAGTGCATCTTTTCTGAACGGATCACCCAACTCTCTAGAGCACATAATTTCTATGATTGTTGTTTTTCTCTCGTTCATCTGCATATCAATCGCTTTTTTAAGTGCAGGGCCAACGTCTTCAAGTTTGTCAACACGAATACCCTCAGCGCCCATTGATTCTGCAATATTAACAAAATGCTGGTCCGTAAGTTCAGCTGCTATAAAGCGTCTGTCATAAAAATCTACTTGGTTTTTCTTTTCAGCGCCCCAATGACGATTATGAAATACAACAGCTGTAACAGGAATATCATGACGAACACATGTCATTGTTTCAACCATACTCATTGCCCAAGCACCATCTCCCGCATAAGAAACTGCAGGCCTATGCTGGGCAGCTGCCTTAGCACCAATGATTGTTGGAAAGGCGTAACCACAGTTTCCAAAACTCATTGCTGCAAAAAAGCTTCGAGGCTTTTCAAAACGCAGATAGCTGTTAGCAACCGAGTTAATATTACCAATATCAGTCGACACCATAACGTCTTCAGGCATTGCTTTTTCAAGTTCACGAAGTACTTGTCTAGGATGGAGCCACCCTTCTTCTTTATCTGCAAGCATGTCCATGCTATATGAGTCAGTCTCATGAATCCACTCATCAAGCTCTAACTCCCAAGAAGCTTTTTCGTCTGCAATAATTGAAGCTCTATCGGCTTTAGAAGAATCACAACTAAGTGTTTCAGATGCCAACTTTTGACAAAGAATACTTGCGACTGCTTTAGCGTCACCACAAATACCAACATTAATTGGTTTGACCAATCCAAGCATTTTGTGATCTGCATCAATTTGAATAATTTGAGCATCTTTAGGCCAGTAATCCATTCCATGTTGAGGCAGTGTTCCAAAAGGACCTAAACGCGTACCTAATGCAATAACTACATCTGCTTTTGCTATTAGTTTCATTGCAGCTTTTGAGCCTTGATATCCCAGAGGACCACACCAAAGATCATGACTTGCAGGAAACGAATCATTATGAAGGTAGCTATTTACTACTGGCGCTCCTAAACGTTCAGCCAAAGCTGCACATTCATCAACACCATCGGCCATAACTACGCCGCCGCCAGAAACAATAACTGGAAACTTAGCTTTACCAATTAATGCAACAGCTTCATTTAAACTATCTTCACCACCTGAACCTCTATCTACACGACGTGGAGTAGGAATAGTAAATTCACCTTCTGCATAAAAATAATCTCTAGGAATATTTAACTGAGTTGGGGCCATCTCACTCATCGCTCTATCAAAACAGCGACCAGTAAATTCTGCCATTCTCATTGGGTTAACAACATGGCCTTGATATTTAGTAAATTCTTGAAACATTGGCAGCTGATTTGCTTCTTGAAATCCACCTAAGCCCATCCCCATTGTTCCAGCTTCAGGCGTAACAATTACAACAGGGCTGTGCGCCCAATATGCAGCAGCTATTGCGGTAACGCAATTAGAAATACCGGGTCCATTTTGACCAATGACCACTCCATGTCTTCCACTTACTCTTGAATATCCATCTGCCATATGTGCAGCGCCTTGCTCGTGGACAACAGGTATAAATCTAATGCCAGCTGGCTCGAAGATATCCATTGCATCCATAAATGCAGAGCCCATAATACCAAAGATATCGGTTACATCATTTGCGACCATTGTTTCAACAAAAGCCTCACTCGAAGTCATTTTTGCCATTTTGTAGTTCTCCTTTATAATTTATTTATTAAGCATATCAAGCGCTGAAACGTAATCATAACCTAAGTCATGAGCCACTTCAGGACATGTTACTTGACCACTATGTACATTTAATCCGGCTCTTAGATGTTCGTCATCTAATAAGGCTTGTTTAACACCTTTATTTGCAATACTAAGTCCAAATGGAAGTGTTACATTATTTAGCGCATAGGTTGATGTTTTTGGAACTCCACCCGGCATATTAGCAACGCAGTAGTGAACTACCTCATCAATGATGTATGTAGGCTCTGCGTGAGTTGTTGCCTTTGAAGTTTCGAAGCAACCACCTTGATCAATCGCAACATCAACAATAACTGATCCAGGCTTCATGGCCTTAATCATTTCTCTGGTTACTAATTTTGGTGCTTCAGCGCCAGGAATCAACACACCACCAATAACTAAGTCAGCTTGCAATACATACTCTTCTACTGAACTTTTAGTTGAGAATACAGTATTCGTGCTTCTGCCAAATTGTTGCCAATGCTGCTCTAATGTATCAGGATTGTTATCCAAAACCCAAACATCTGCACCCATTCCAACTGCCACATGGGCAGCATGAACGCCAACGACACCTCCACCTAAAATAACAACATTTAAAGGGTCTACTCCTGGAACACCTCCAAGCAAAGCTCCCATTCCACCATTTGGTTGCTCTAAAAAGTGAGCACCTGCTTGAACAGCCATTCTTCCTGCAACTTTTGACATAGGAGCCAATAATGGTAATCCACCTCTTGGAGAAGTAACCGTTTCATAAGCAATACAAATAGCGCCACTCTCTACAAGCCCCTTCGTTTGCTCAGGGTCTGGTGCAAGGTGAAGATATGTATAAAGAATTTGACCTTCTCTGAGCATTGCAATTTCTATAGCTTGAGGCTCTTTAACTTTAACAATCATATCCGCAGTTGCAAAAACTTCTTTAGCTGAAGATATGATTTCAGCGCCACAACTAGAATAATCATCATCGCTTGCCCCAATACCAATACCAGCATTAGTTTCAACTAAAACCGTGTGGCCATGACTAACAAACTCCTTAACACTTTTAGGCGTCAAACCAACTCTATATTCATGGTTTTTAATTTCTTTTGGCACTCCAATTATCATCTCAATATTCCTATATTAAATTAATTAAACTTTTTCTATTTATTTGCTTCTAAGGCATTGTCAACAGATTCAACGATTAAATCTATGTCAGTCTTAGTACATATGAATGCAGGACTAAATAACAAAACATTATTATTAGTTTCAAAACTTCTATTAGTTCTTCCAATCATCACTTTATTTTTAAAGCAATGCGCTGCAACGCTAGCTGCAACAGTTTCATCAACAGGCTCTTTAGTTGCCCTATCTTTTACAAGCTCAACACCGCAAAACAACCCTTTGCCTCGAACTTCACCAATCATTTCATGCTTGTCTTGTAGTTCAAGCAATTTATTTTTAAGATGCTCTCCAACCTCATTAACATTCTCTAAAAGTTTTTCACGTTTAATAATCTTTAAAACTTCAAGTGCAGCTGCAGGGCCAGCAGTGCTTCCACCAAAGGTAGAAATATCTCGGAAGTAGCTATCAACATTAGTTGGATCCTCTTTAAACATGTTAAAAAGTTTTTCAGTAGTAACCGTAATTGATACAGCAGCATATCCAGCAGCTAGACCTTTAGCTGTAGTGACAATATCAGGCTGAACATCATAGTGCTGGTAACCAAACCATTTTCCTGTTCTACCAAGGCCACAAACCACTTCATCTATGTGAAGAAGGACGTCATATTTTCTACATATTGACTCAATAATTGGGAAATACTCAGGAACAGGAGGAATAACTCCACCACCTGCAGTAATCGGCTCTAAAACGACAGAACCTACGGTATCTGGCCCTTCCTTTTTAATAATATCTTCAAGGACAGTAGCGCACTCGATATTGCACTCTCCATATTTTTTTCCATATGGGCATCGATAACAACAGCAGTGAGGCATTTCAACAAATCCTGGAGCAAAAGGACCATATTGTTTTTTTCTTTGAATTTGGCCAGATGAGCTCATAGCTCCGATTGTTGTGCCATGATAATCACGGTCACGATAAATAATTTTATGTTTTTTCCCATCATTATGAAAATGGGCAAGCTGACGAACCATTTTGTAGCCTTTTTCATTAGCTTCTGAACCAGAGTTTGAGTAATAAACGCGGTCTAAACCTGGCATAAGTGAGGTAACTTCTTTTGCATACTCAGCAGCAGGCTCGTTACCAAAAGAACCCGCAAAGTATGGAATTTTTGTCAGTTGATTACTGACAGCTTGAACCATATCATCTCTTCCAAATCCTAAATTTACTGTCCAAACACCGCCAGATGTTCCATCAAGATACTCGTTACCATTGGTATCGGTAACAACCATTCCTTTCGCTTTAGCAACCATCATGGGGTCAGTCGATTCAAAGCCCTTATGTTGCGTTAAATGATGCCAAACATGGTCTTTATCATTTTGTATAAGTGTATTATTAGACATACTTACCCCGATTTAAGTAAAAATTGATAGTAATTCAAAAGAATGAATTATAAAATATAAGGGGTCCTAAATTTAAATACATATAGAACCAGAATTCTTAAAATTAATAGGCCAGATAAATGGATGAAATGTGGAACCAATTTTTTTCTCTAAGACATGACAAGCCTAGGACCTTGCAGTTGCAGATTCGTCAGCAATTAATTGATGCTATTACTAATGGCTTAATTGGCCCAAACGAACCCCTACCATCATCTAGAAACCTTGCAGCAGCCCTTAAAGTTGCAAGAAATACAGTGATTGCTGCCTATAAAGAATTAGAGTTTGATGGCTACATTACCCCAAAAGAAAGAAGAGGTTATTTTGTAAATGAGCAATTTTATGAGAATTTTACAAATAGTAATGAGGATCAAGTTAAAAATATTAGCCCTCCATTATGGCTAGATGCTTTAATAACAAAGAAGCCATCTATTAAAACTAATATTCGTAATCCTGAGAATTGGCAAAGCCTTCCATATTCATTTACAATTGGTCAACTTGATAAAAGTTTAATTCCCTATTACGAATGGCGTGAGGTTGTTAGGCATTCGTCAACGCTTCCTGAAATACAAAAATGGAATATTGATCATGTTGATAGCGATGACCCATCTTTAATTAAGCAAATTCAATCTAAAGTACTTCCAAAACGCGGTATTTGGGCAAATAAAGATCAAATTTTAATTACTTCAGGTAGCCAGAATGCGATCTATATTATTGCCAGTCTATTAGCTAAGCAAGGGACAGTTATTGCTATGGAGAATCCTGGATACCCAGATGTGAGAAACATTTTTAGCTTTCGAACTGACAACATTGTTCCTATAGGCATTGATAAAGACGGAATTTTAGTGGATGAAATTAAACCCGAGATTGATATTATTTTTACCACTCCAAGCCATCAATACCCCACAGGGGTAACAATGAGTATGGAGAGAAGAAATAAGCTCCTATCTATCGCTAAAGAAAATCAAATGGTAATTATTGAAGATGACTATGAGGCTGAAGTTAATTTTCTCAGAAAACCTAATCCATCATTAAAAAGTCTTGATAAGGATAACAATGTTATTTATGTTGGAAGCTTTTCGAAAGCCTTTGCTCCTGGTTTAAGGCTTGGCTATATGGTTGCTCCAGAGGCCTTTGTAAAAGAAGCAAGAGCTTTAAGGCGACTAATGATAAGACATATACCTGCAAATAATCAACGTTCAGTAGCCTTATTTATTGGCCTTGGTCATTATCATAATATGTTTACCAAAATTCAAAAAACAAACAAAGAGCGTTGGGGTTTGATAAATGAAAAAATAAATCAAGAACCTCTTTTATCTTGCACTCCAACTCTTGGAGGCTCAACATTTTGGGTAAAAATTCCAGAGTCAATTGACACTGAAAAACTTTGTCAAAAACTTTTAGTCAAAGGCGTAGCAGTTAGACCAGGAAACGCGTCATTCTCTGAAGAGAAACCGCCATCAAACTATTTGCATCTTGGGTATTCTGCTATTGATACTAATAAGATAAATAAAGGTATAGATATAATCGTACAAGAAATTAAAGCAATGATGTATTGAATCACTTGGATTAATTGGTATATTAACCCTCATAAAAGCTATTTTTTAATAAAATCATATGCAACCAAATATAAAATTTCTTACAAGGATTCTTTGCTTTATCACACTATCATTTGGCTTAGTATCGACCTCTTTCTCGGATCCAAATGTCTTACAATGTAAAAAAAATTGTGGCAATTATGATACCAAAAATAATTATAGTTTCCAAGCAAGAATGGCTCAAGGTGAAGACATGTGGGGTGCTAATGTAACGTTTATAGAAGATGACATTATTATTAGTTCGGCACATATATTAGGATTTGAGCCTAATAAAAAGCAGACATTATCATGTGGCCCTGAAGCTGCAAAAAAAAGGAATACAGACTGGAGTCAACATAAAGGAAATATGTACGTTGTTGATGGAAAAAATTACCCTAATAAAAAAATTATCATTGCAAAGGTATTAGATATTTCCGCAAGATCAACAGGTGAGCCACCTGGTTATGATATCTTAGTTGCTCATGTTGATCGAAATTGCAATAGATGCAATAAAGATATTACAATTATTCCAATTCCAATTGCAAACAATCTTCCTGCAATAAATACAAAAGCTTTACATATTGCCGTTCCTGGAGATAGTGCAATGAATAAAGGGAGATTCTTTGATAATCATCTACTTAATGGAAGAATATGGGGTGGCAAAAATAATGCTTGCTCAAGACAAACACTTAAGCATGATGGTAAACTTAACCCTCCAATGCTATTTGACACATCAGGTAGCCCAGTAATTTTTAAAGAATGTGGAAAGTATGTCCTTCATGGTCTTCATGGAAATGGAATGGATTATGATGGCCATATGTATGAATTTCTTCAACTAATTCAAACACAAAAAAAGTGGATTCAATCAGAAATCTATAGGTGGACTGGAAGAACAGAGATGATTGACTCTTGCTCAAGCAATGGAAAAAGATCTTTTATGCCAAGTAGCGATTTTGATGTTCCTCAAAATGACTGTGTTAAAGAAACGTTTCAAGATCATCCAGCTAATTTTCCAACATGCAGGCTAACCCCTCAAAATAATGCAGTTGCAATGCCCTGGTAATTAAATTAGGAAATATTAGTTTCTGATTTTTTTATTTAAAGGGTCATACATTGGCTTAAGTGATGCACTAGCTTTCTCAATAATACCTTCAACCTCAATAGTATATTCAGCACTTAAAATATCTTCATGACTTTCATTAGGGAGGCATGTAACATATCCAAGGCCCACAGCACCACCAAGAGTATGACTATAGGTTCCACTTGTTAAATGACCCACAATTTCACCATTTTTCAGAATAGGTTCATTATGATAAAGCATAGGTTCAGGATTACTTAGTAGAAACTGCATTACTCTCATTTCATAACCGGCAGCCTTTTTAGCTTTAACAGAGTCATAACCAATAAAGTTACCAAATTTTGAAGGGCTCTTATCGAGTTTAACAGCAAAACCAAGCCCTGCATCAATGACGTGATCTTCATCAGTAATGTCATGTCCAAAGTGTCTATATGCTTTTTCAATTCGACAACTGTCGACAGTATGCATCCCAATCTGTCTTAAAGAAAACTCCTCACCTTTTGAATCAATAAGCTCAGCCACATAACTTGAAAACTCAATTGGAAAGTATAACTCCCAGCCTAATTCACCAACATATGTTATTCGGTGTGCACGTACATTTGCCATACCAACCTCAATATTGCGAACATTTGCAAAAGGGAAGCTTTCGTTACTCATATCAGTATCTGTAAGGGATTGTAGTAAATCTCTCGAATTTGGCCCCATAATGGCGATACAGCCCTCAGCACTAGTTGCATCAAATAGTGAACAATTGGCCCCTTCAGGCAAATTCTTTTTAAGCCAATGCATATCTCGATTCAGACACATTGTGCCGCTGACTATTAAATAATCATCAATTTCAAGACGAGTAACTGTTACGTCAGCTTCAATACCGCCTTTCCGATTAAGCCACTGCGTATAAACCATTTTACCGACACCAACATCAACATCATTTGCACAGATCATCTGCATAAAGTCCATAGCATCAGAACCTTTGACTCGAATTTTTGCATATGACGACATTTCATACATACCAACAGCCTCTCTGATTGCTTGCTGCTCTAATCTATGAAAATCAAACCAATTTTGCCTTCCCCATGAATATTCATACTTAGCTTCAACCTTTCCAATCAAATCCTTTGGAACAAACCAATTAGGCCTCTCCCAGCCAGCAACCTCACCAAAACAAGCGCCACGCTCTTTGAAAAACTCATACAAAGGAGTTTTTCTTAAGCCTCTAGCTGTTTCGTATTGATGGTATGGAAAATGATTTTCATAAAGATAACCTAGAGTTTCAGTAACTCTATTTGCTAAGTAAATTTTATTATTCTGAAATGGCTCATTTCTTCTAATATCTACGTCCCATAAATCACAGGGAGGTTCTTTTCCTACAATCCATTCAGCTAAATATTTTCCCGCTCCACCAGCCGCCTGAATCCCGATTGAATTGAATCCTGCAGCAACATAAAAGTTACCTAATTCTGGAGACTCTCCGATCTGAAAATTATCATCCGGCGTAAAACTTTCAGGTCCATTAAATAAAGTCTCGATACCTAAACTTTCCATGACAGGCACACGGTTCATTGCAAGCTCTAAATAAGGCATGCAGTGATCTAAGTCATCCTGTATCTGATCAAAGCAAAAATCTTCTGGAATACCATTTTGCGCCCATGGTTTTGCGTTTGGCTCAAATAGCCCAACAAGTATTTTTCCAGCATCCTCTTTATAATATGCAGACTCATCTGGAACTCTTACTACCGGCATATCTCCCATATTTGGAACGGCTGAAGTTAGGAAGTAAAAGTGCTCACAAGCATGAAGAGGGACTGAAACACCAGCCATTTTGCCAACCTCTCTTGCCCACATTCCACCGCAATTTACAACAGCATCAGATTGTATGTCACCATACTCAGTTTGAACTCCTACAGCCTTTCCATCTTTTTTAAGTATTCCAGTAACCTTAACGTCTTCAAAAATCTTAACTCCATTGTTCTTTGCGCCTTTTGCAAGAGCCATGGCGACGTTTGCTGGATCAGCCTTACCGTCCTTAGGTATCCAAGCACCGCCAACAACATCATCGAGATTAAAGAGGTTGACCTTATCTCTTAACTCGTCGGTAGTGAGTATCTGCACATCAACTCCATGAACTTTTGCAAGTGATGCATTGCGTTTATATTCTGTTAACCTCTCTTGATTTGTTGCAAGGCTTATAGAGCCAGTTCGGCGGTAACCAGTAGCCATTCCTGTTTCAGCCTCTAATGTTTCGTAAAGGTTTCCAGAGTATTTAACCATTTGAGTGAGATTAAGCGATGAGCGCATCTGCCCTACAAGTCCTGCTGCATGCCATGTAGTTCCAGAGGTTAGCTTTTTACGCTCCAGAAGAACTACATCTGTGTAACCAAGTTTTGCAAGATGATAAGCAACTGAGCAGCCAACTACTCCTCCACCAATAATTACAGCTTGGGCATTTTTAGGTAATATTACTGACATGGCTAACCTTAAATAAAGAAGGAAAAAACAGAATTATAAATCTATTTTCCCTTCCATGGTACAAGATAATTTTCTGAAATTCTCATAAGTATATCGATTGCATAACCAATAACACCAATCAGTACAATTCCCATGATTACAAGGTCAGTCATCTGGAACTTTGAGGCGGTGATAATCATCATTCCAGCACCTTTCTGAGCCGCTACAAGTTCAGCTGCAACTACTGTGCCCCAACAAACCCCCATAGAGACTCTTGCACCTGTAAATATTTCAGGCAAACTGTTTGGAACAATAACAAGCCTCATAATTTGCCATTTTGAAGCGCCTAGTGAATATGCGGCATGAATTTTTGCAATATTTACGCCTGAAACTCCGGCTCTAGCAGAAATAGTCATAATCCAAAGCGAAGCTAAGAATAGTAAAATAATCTTTCCTTGTTCGCCAATACCAAACCAAATAATAACTAATGGAATTAGAGCAAGTGGAGGCACTGGTCTCATAAATTCTACAATAGGATCAAACCAGCCACGAAACCAGCCAGAAAGGCCCATTGCGTATCCTAAAGGGATACCTATTAGAGCGCCAGCGAAAAAACCAACAACGACTCTAAGGAGTGACCAGCCTAAATGCTCAAATAGACTGAAATTTTTATACCCTTCTGAAGCAATCTTTGTTAGCCTTGACCAGACAGCTTCTGGCGAGGGTAGCCATACTGGCTGCATCTGCCAGCCTTTATACGGAGTAAGACTCAAAGTTCCTTTAGCGGTCATATAGACACGTGCATTATCAATAAAGAGCTCACTGCTTGGTAAAATGGACTCCCCATTAATTGCAATAACTTTATATTTTTTATCCTTACCACCAACATCATTTTTCTGAACTTTAACCAAAGCACTTCTATAGGTAATAATTTGAGCTGTGTCATTAAGGGCAAAGCCTAATCCTGGATCTATATCTATTTTGTCGGGTATTTCACCAGTCTGAACATCGTAAACAGAAATTCTTACTTCAGCATCATCAGTTTCACCTGAAGAGTTAACAGCAGTATAGGTAAATGAAAGTTCACCTATAAATGGTCCAGGAACATGGATAGGGGTTAATTTAGAGCCCGTAAATGAGCCCCAGATAGCGAATATTGCTATAACTGATATAATTGAAGCAGCCCTATTAGGCATAACAGCACTCTCATCACCAAATGTTACAGTTTTAAGACTCGTGAAATCATCTCGTGATTTTGACATTGAGCTCACTGCTTTAACAATATAGAAAGCAGCAATAAAAATTAAAATATAGATAATTAAAATAGTCATGAGCTTTCGTCCGTCCTTCCCATTATCTCTTCTTCCATTTCCCAGATAATTGAGAGAATTTCATCACGAGTCTCTGAATATCCCTCAGATTTTTTAACTTCTCGAAGATCCATATTAACGCCCATTTCAGCAAATGGGAGATTGTACTCCTTGTAAACCCTTCCTGGCCTTGGAGCAAGAACCAATAATCTTTCACCAAGAAGAACAGCCTCTTCTACAGAATGGGTAATTAATAAAATTGTTTTTCCAGTCTCTTTCCAGAGCTTTAAAACTAACCCCTGCATCTTTTCACGAGTCAAGGCATCTAATGCACCCAGAGGCTCATCCATTAAGATTACATCAGGTTCATTTGCAAGGCAACGCGCTAGAGCCACTCTTTGCTGCATGCCTCCAGATAATTCGTATACGGCTTTATCCTCAAATTCAGCTAGTCCAACTACTTCAAGTAAATGTTTTACTTTTTCATTTTGTTCAGCTTTTGGCATTCCTTTCATTCGAGGTCCAAATGCAACATTTTGTTGAACATTCATCCACTCAAATAAAGCACCTTGCTGAAAGACCATTCCTCGTTCAGCGCCAGGGCCTAAGACAATTTGGTCATTAAGAACAACTTTTCCTTCTGTTGGAGCTAAAAAGCCAGCAACAATATTTAGAAGTGTCGTTTTACCGCAACCTGAAGGTCCAAGTACAGTGATAATTTCACCTTCTTTTATGTCTAAAGATACATCTTTAAGAGCTTGAACTGAAGAGCCATTCTTCAAATCAAAACGCATTGAGATATTTTCAATTGATAAACCTTTCAAACTAAACTCCGAATTTATTTTTAAAAAAAAGGTGGCACACTAAGTGCGCCACCTTGAATCTAACTACTACTTTAAGACTTTTATTAAGTCTAATAAATCAGTATTTTATTGCGCTGCTAATCCTTGAAGACCATCAGTATTAATCGCATTTGCATACGAACCACGAGCGCTAGGAATACTTCCAGCGTCAACAAATACATCTGCTACACCTTTAAGGAAAGATTCACCAGAACCACCAAGCCAGCTATCACCTAACTGTGAGCTAACTGATGGGAATACAAATGTAGACATTGTTTCAGCAGTTGCTGCTTCATCCATACCAGCATCTTTTGCGATATGAGGAAGCATTAGTGAATGGAAACCACCTGAGTTCCACATTGCATTTGCAGCAGCAGTAACACCTAAGAACGTTTGAAGAACTTCAGCATTTTCATCAGCAAAACCTGCTGGAACTGAAGTTACGTCCCAAACTAGAATACCTAGAGCTGTTTTTTCATCACCAGTCAAAAGAACATTACCATGATCTAGTGCACGACGAAGTGATCCACCCCATCCACAGAACATATCAATACTTCCTTGAGCTAATGCAGCTGATCCTTCTGGTGGAGCCATGTCAACTACTTGCATTGAATCTACAGAAACACCAAAGTGAGCCATCTGCTTCAAGAAACCAAAGTGAGCAGCAGTTCCAAGTGGAACAGAAACTTTCTTTCCAGCCAATTCAGATGCATTGCTTGCATCAATTTCAAGACCTGAAGCTACAACACAGTTATCATTGTCAGCATAACTTACAGCAACGTCAACAATTTGAATATCTTGGCCTGTAGAAGCGGCAACAATAAATGGAGGCACACCTTGACTTACTGAAATATGAATATCACCAGAAGCCATAGCTGCAGACATCGCTGTACCTGTACCAAAAGCTTTCCAGTTAACCTTCATACCCAAAGCCTCATCATACGCACCAATTTGCTTTGCATACTCGAACGGCATTGGCCATTCTTCAAAATAAGCTACATTAAGCTCATCAAGAGCCATTACATTAACAGTAGCTATTGCACTGATAAATGTTGCTCCAATTTTTTTATAAATACTTTTCATTATTTCTCCTTTAATAAATATTAAACTTCCTCTTCTTTCAGCTAAAAAAAATATTTTACTAAGGGCTCTTTGAAGAACCAAATTAATAAAACAATAATTTTTTAAATCTGAAAACGAGATATTACCATGAAAAAGGGTTAGTTGAAACAATTTCACTTGTTATTGGATAATTAACGACTTAACTAAAAAAATAATTTTATTTAGCTAATTCCATTGATCTTAAGGATGGGGCAATTTTATCTAGTGATTTATTTATAAGTTTAAAGGCGCCTTCTGCACCATAAAGCTTTGATAATTCCACAGCCTCATTGATAACTACCTTATAAGGAACTTCAAGTTGAAACTTTAGCTCATAGACTCCCAGATACAAGATGGCTTTTTCAGTTGGGCCAAGCTCACTAATATCTCTTTCAAGTGAGGGGTTAATAATTTCATCGAGTACTGAAATATTTTTAGGAATATTTATAAATAAGTTTGAAAAGAATGCTTTAGAAATCTTACCTTCTTTTTGAGTAAGGAATTGCTGCTCAATTTGAGGAATATCACCACCAGAAACGAGCCATTGATACAATGCTTGAACCACTCTTGCTCTTGAACGTTGTTTTGATGTCACAGCTTTTCGAGTAAATTTATCATTCTAATTGTGCTCTCTGCTGCTTCTGCACCTTTATTTTCAGAGTTTGAGCCTGATCTCTCAATCGCTTGCTCAACTGTATCAACAGTTAAAACGCCAAAGGCGATAGGAATTTCGGAGTCTAATGCAACCTTTGAAATGCCTTTTACGCACTCACCAGCTACAAACTCAAAATGAGGAGTTCCACCACGTATTACAGCTCCTAATGCCACAATACCATCGTATTTGCCAGTATTAGCAGTCTTTTTAAGAGCTAAAGGGATTTCAAAAGCTCCTGGCACATAAAGAAGATCAATATCTGAATCATCAGCTCCATGCTTTAATAAAGCTCCTTTAGCGCCACTGATTAAATGCTCAACTACAAACGAGTTAAATCGACCTGCAATAAGTGCAATCTTTTTGTTCTTAATAGTTAAGTCACCTTCGATAGTTTTCATCACCTACTCCTTCATGTTTACATATTCACTAATGGTTATTCCAAAACCCTCTAATCCAGGCCACTTTTTTGGCTTGCCTAGAGACTTCATAGAAGTTACTCCTAAATCAGATAGTATTTGAGCACCAATTCCAAACGTTTTTCCATCATCACTACTTCTGTAATCTTGATTATCAATATTTTCAAGAATAGCTTGATTATCTTGCTTACGTAAAAGTAAAAAAACGCCACTTTCAACATCTGAAATCATACTTAAAGCACTATTTATACTAAATCCACGATTAACTTCTTGCATAACATCTTTAAAGATATTTTCCATATGGACTCTAACATAAGGCTCATTTGATTTACTAATTGACCCTTTTACTAAAGCAATATGAATGTCGTTATGAATAGTATCTAAATAAGAATAAAGTTCAAATTCACCATATTTCGTATTAAAAGGCCTCTGACTTATTCTTTCTACGGTTTTTTCATTCTCAACTCTATAATGAATTAAGTCAGCAATATTTCCTAGCTTTATGCCATGCTTCTTCCCAAATTTTTGTAAATCAGCACTGCGCGCCATTGATCCATCATCATTTAATATTTCAACAATTACGGAGGCGGGCTCAAAGCCAGCTAATCTAGCTAAATCACAACCAGCTTCAGTGTGGCCAGCACGAATTAGAACTCCGCCCTGCTGAGCCATCAATGGAAAAATATGGCCAGGCTGAACAATATCTAAAGGTTTTGCATTCTTTGCTACAGCATCAAGAATAGTTTTGGCTCTATCAGCTGCAGATATGCCCGTAGTTACTCCTGTAGCAGCTTCTATAGAAACTGTAAAGTTTGTTGAATGGAGGTCACTATTTTTTGAAACCATCAATGGAAGGTTTAGCTGTTGACAGCGCTGCTGAGTCAAAGTTAAGCAAATTAATCCACGGCCATGCGTCGCCATAAAGTTAACATCTTCTTTAGTAACTTTTTCTGCTGCAATTAACAAATCACCCTCATTTTCACGATTCTCATCGTCCATAAGAATAATCATTTTTCCTTGCTTGTAGTCTTCTAAGAGCTCTTTAATTGATGCTTTCATACTTATTTACTTTTTAGTTACAAGTGTCTTTTTTTTTGCTAAGAGCAGATAGTTCATCTCCAATATCAACCCTATGGCTGATAAGTTGCTCAACGTGTCTAGCAATTATATCAATCTCTAAATTAACCTTTGATTTTTCACTCAAACCACTCAGCGTAGTTGCTGAAAAGGTATGAGGAACAATATTAACATCAAAAATATTACCAACCACGCTATTGACTGTAAGACTTACTCCGTCAATACAAATAGACCCTTTTTTAGCAATATACTTCATCAAGTCAGTCATAGCTTTAATTTTTAATCTTGTGCTCACGCCTTCAGTATAAACAGAGTCAACTTCTCCAATACCATCAACATGCCCACTCACCAAATGTCCATCAATTCCCTGATTAAGTCTTAATGACTTTTCTAAATTAACGTGCTGACCCTTTATTAGTTCTGAAAAAGTAGTACAGCCTAAAGTTTCTTGAGAAGCATCAGCAGTGAAAGAGTTTCTCTTTAACGCAGTAACAGTTAAACATACACCATTGACTGCAATACTATCTCCCACATTAGAATCAGTTAAATCAAGGTCATCTGCATTAATAATAAGCACAGCTCCTTTTTCAGAAGATTGAACCTCGTGAATGCTGCCTTTTGCTTGGATAATCCCTGTAAACATTTACAAAATAATTTTATTAGTTAAATTAAATTTTACGCTTAAATATTTTTGTTGCCTTATTTAACCATCAAACAAAAAGTTTTGGAATCAATAGATTTCGAGGTAATCTTTAATTAAATTCACACTTGAGTTAACAAGTAGTCTTCATAGTTACCTGAATAATATTCAACACCGTCTTCCTTGAGCTCAATTATCTTAGTAGACAAAGAAGAGACAAACTCCCTATCATGACTTACAAATATTAATGTCCCTTCATAGTTATCAAGAGCTAAGTTTAAAGCTTCAATCGATTCCATATCCAAGTGGTTTGTTGGCTCATCCATTAACAAAATGTTTGGTTTTTGGAGCATTAATCTTCCAAAAATCATTCTGCCTTTCTCTCCACCAGATAATGACTTTACAGATTTTTCAACATCTTCTTTTCCAAACAGCATTTTGCCCAACACAGAGCGCATCATCTGAATATCATCTTTTTCATTTTTAAACTGAGTCATCCACTCTAGAACGTTCATATCTTTATCAAACTCATCGCTATGATCTTGCGCATAATAACCAATATTTGCATTCTCGCTCCATTTAGTTTTTCCACTATCTGAGCCGATTTCACCTAATAAAGTTTTTAAAAGAGTTGTTTTTCCAGATCCATTTTGTCCGATGACTGCAACTCGCTGTCCCTTTTCAATTAATAAATTAATATCCTTAAAAACTGGCTCATCATCAAAGCTTTTGGTAAGACTTTGAACCTCTAATATGTTTCTAAACAATTCTTTAGTCTGATTAAAAATAATATAAGGGCTTACTCGTGATGATGGCTTAATGTCATCAAGCTCGATCTTATTTAGTTCTTTTTGGCGTGAGGTTGCTTGTTTTGCTTTAGAGGCATTAGCTGAAAATCGAGATACAAAATGCTTTAAGTCTTTAATTTTTACTTCTTTTTTGGCATTCTCTGATCGCATTCTTTCCTGAATTGCAGTTGCTGCAATCATAAAGTCGTCATAGTTTCCTGGAAACACATTTAGAGCGCCATAATCCAGATCAGCCATATGCGTACAAACACCGTTTAAAAAGTGTCGATCATGGGAAATTATTACCATTGTAGATTTTCTTGTACTTAAAACACCTTCTAGCCAACGTATTGAATTAATATCAAGGTTGTTAGTAGGTTCGTCTAATAAAAGAACCTCAGGGTCTGAAAAAAGTGCCTGCGCTAAAAGAACTCTGAGCTTCCAGCCTGGTGCAATTTCACTCATAAGACCATAATGCTGATCTAAAGGAATATCAAGGCCTTGTAAAAGCTCACTCGCTGATGATTCTGCTGAGTACCCATCCATTTCAGCAAACTCCATTTCTAGCTCTGCAACCTTAATTCCATCTTCCTCAGACATTTCAGGTAAACCATAAATCCTCTCTCTCTCCGCTTTGATTTTCCAAAGCTCTTTGTGTCCCATAATTACTGCGTCAACAACACGGTACTCCTCAAATGCAAATTGATCCTGAGAGAGTACGCCAAGTCTTTGACCATCACCAACCGTTACTGAGCCTTGGCTAGGTTTTAAATCTCCAGTCAATATTTTCATTAACGTAGACTTACCACAGCCATTAGCACCAATCAAACCATAGCGATTACCACCCTGAAATTTAACAGAGATATTTTCAAATAGGGGCTTTTCACCAAATTGCATGGTGATGTTGGCAGTTGATATCATTATCTTATAAAGATTTATAAAAAAAAATATTATCCCATAATGCCTCATAAAAAGCATAACTATTATGCATTTGGATAACTAACAAAACTTTTCTCCAAAAAGTATAAAATATATTTGCCTATGAAATTAAATCCCTACATGAGAACCAATCAGATGCCCGACAAGGTGTTATTGTCAACAATCTTATTGTTGATAATCTTTGGGTGGGTAATGATGCTATCAGCCTCTTTAGCTCATTTTGATAGCTACACGTTTTTTTTAAAGCAAACACTATTTATTTTTATGGGGCTTAGTGCTGGACTGATAACGTTGAATACGCCTATTTCAGTTCTTCAGAAGTACTCAATTCCTCTTTTTATTCTTACAATTATCTTATTAGCAATTGTATTTCTTCCAAGTCCAATAGGACACACAGCGAATGGCTCTACTAGATGGATAAACTTTGTTTATTTTAAATTTCAACCGTCAGAACTCATGAAACTCTCAATGGTTTTATTCATGGCGGGCTTCTTAATAAGACAAGAAAAAGATCTAAGAAAACCATGGATGGGCTTCCTTAAAACAATTCTCATTATAGGAATAGCAGATTTATTAATTTTATTTGAAACAGATTTAGGAGCGACACTAATTATTTCATTAACAGCCCTAGCAATGCTCTATGCAGCTGGCTCATATCTCAAGCAACTTAGCATTGTTACATTTACTCTGCTAGGTCTTATTGGAGTTATTATTATTAATTATCCGAATCGTCTTGATCGCTTAGTGTCATTTTGGTCAGAAGACCTGTGGCGAAGTGATGCTAAAATTTACCAAACTCAGCAAGCATTGATTGGAATTGCAAGGGGGGATTGGTTTGGAACAGGACTTGGAGCTGGCATTCAGAAATACTATCTACTCCCTGAAAGGCATACTGATATGATCTTTGCAGTTATTGGCGAGGAGCTTGGCGTCCTTGGAATGCTATTCGTGCTTTTATCATTTTTATACATTCTCCTTAAGGGGTTTTCAATCGCCAAACTTGCGCTCCAAAAAGGAAGACACTACAGCTCTTATGTTGCTTTTGGAATTTGCACTTGGTTTGCGATGCAGATAACTGTAAATATTGGCATGAATCTTGGACTTCTTCCACCAAAAGGATTTACTTTACCATTATTAAGCTATGGTGGCACTTCTATGATTTTTTCCATCATTGCACTAGCTATTGTATTAAGAATAGATATGGAAAATAGAACAAAGTACTCTAAACAGCGTGACTATGTCTAAAAAAATTCTTATTATGGCTGGAGGAACTGGTGGTCACATTTTTCCAGCTCTTGCTATAGCAAAAGAACTTGAATCAAAAGGAGCAGTTGTAGAGTGGCTTGGAGGAATCAAAGGAATGGAGAGCACCCTAGTTCCTGATCATGGGTATCGATTTAATGGAGTTTATACTAGTGGCCTGAGAGGAAAAAATCTTACAACCCTATTGAAAGCTATTTTTTTACTTAGTTATGGGTTTATTCAAACAATTCTAATTTTTGTAAGATTTAGACCGCACAAAGTAATTGGAATGGGAGGTTATGCTTCAGGAGTTGGTGGGATAGTTTCTAAAATATTTTTCACCTCATTAATCATTCATGAGCAAAATACTATTCCTGGAACAACCAATAAATTATTAAGCAGAATTGCTCAAAAATGTTTTCAGGCTTTTGATAATACTTTTCATAAAGATATAAATGCTGAAACAACAGGCAATCCTATTCTTTTTACTCCAAGCTCGAAATCAACTCCTGATGCAATTAAAAATCTACTTATTCTAGGTGGCTCTCTTGGCGCCAAAAAAATTAATCAAACCATACCCACCATCAAAACACCTCTAAATATATGGCATCAAACTGGAGAAAAACATCTCATCGAAGTAAAAGCTTTGTATGCAGACTCTATGAACTCTGATGTTAAGATTGATGCTTTCATTGATAATATGGCTGAAGCTTATGCATGGGCAGATCTAGTTATCTCTAGAGCTGGAGCTATGACAGTATCAGAACTTATTGCTTCAAAAACAATTGCAATACTTGTTCCATTTCCTTATGCAATAGACAACCATCAAACAGTTAATGCTGAACACTTATCTAAAAATGGGGCAGGGATAATCATTCAAGAGGATTCTTTTAGTGGCGAAATTATTGATAAAGAGTTACTTGCGCTAGACTCTCCAAAAATTCACGAAATGACTAAGAAGTTAAAGTTACTTTCAGTTCCGAGTCCTGAGAAGATAATTGCTGATTATCTTCTTTGTTAATTCCAAGGCGGCTGAAAAGTAGTTGATCATTTGCAGAAGTTGGATTATCAGTAGTTAATAACTGCTCACCATAGAAAATAGAATTGGCTCCAGCAAAGAAGCAAAGCGCCTGCATCCCCTCACCCATCTCCAGCCTTCCAGCTGAAAGTCTTACTACTGAGTTAGGCATTAAAATTCTTGCGACTGCAATAGTCCTTACAAATTCACTTTCGCTTGGTGGCTTAACGTTTTCAAAAGGTGTTCCTGGAATAGGAACCAGTAAATTAATTGGAACACTATCAGGGTGCTTTTCGAGATTAGATAAGGATTGAAGCATTGATGCTCGGTCTGTTTCCGTCTCACCCATTCCTAGGATTCCGCCACTACAAACATTAATATTTGCATTTTTGACTGCTTCTAAGGTATCAAGTCTATCTTGAAAATTACGCGTCGATACAACATTAGGGTAATGCTCTTTTGAAGTATCAATATTATGGTTATAGTAATCTAACCCAGCTTCTTTAAGAGTAGAGGCTTGGCTTGGCGTAATCATCCCCAGAGTAACACATGTCTCCATTCCCATCGCCTTAACGCCCTTGATCATTGGAATGACTTTATCAAGGCTTTTATCAGTAGGGTTTCTCCAGGCAGCTCCCATACAAAACCTAGACGCGCCCTTATCTTTTGCTTTTTTTGCCTGATGCAATACCTGATCAATCTCCATTAATTTTTCACGCTCAAGGCCAGTATCATATTTTGAACTTTGAGAACAATAAGAACAATCTTCTGGGCATGCGCCAGTTTTAATATTTAATAAAGAACTTACTTGGACCTTATTTGGGTCAAAAGTTTTTCTATGAATGCTGTGCGCCTTAAAAAGAAGATCGTTAAAAGGAAGCTCAAATAAAGCCTTTATTTCATCTAATTCCCAATCATTTTTTACTTCAATCATCTGATTTTCTGTATTTAAGTTAATTAATTTTACCGCAACAAATAGTTCTAAAAAGAACAATAAAAAGCCGCGCATTGTGCGCGGCTTTTTATTAACCAGTAAATATCTTAGCAGCTATAGTATAAATCAAACTCTAGCGGCTGAGGGGAAGCTCTCATTGCTGTAACTTCTTTCATCTTAAGTTCAATAAATGAGTCAATAACCTCGTCTGTAAAGACTCCACCTTGCTTAAGGAATTCACGGTCATCATCAAGTGCTTCTAAGGCGATGTGAAGCATTCCAGCAACTTTAGGAATAGAGCCATCACTATCTTCATAAAGATCTTGATCTGCTGGCTTACCAGGATGGATTTTATTTTTTATACCATCAAGGCCTGCCATTAGTAGTGCTGAGAAAGCAAGGTAAGGGTTAGCAGTCGAATCTGGAAAACGCACTTCAATACGGCGTCCCTTAGGGTTTTTAACGAAAGGTATTCTAATTGCTGCTGAACGATTCTTAGCAGAGTAAGCGAGCATTTCTGGTGCTTCAAATCCAGGAACTAATCTCTTATATGAGTTTGTAGAAGGATTAGTAAAAGCATTCAATGCTTTTGCATGCTTGATAATACCACCAATATAAAAGAGCGCCATTTCGCTTAAGTTTCCGTATTGGTCTCCATCAAATAAGTTAACTCCATCCTTTGCAATAGACATATGCACGTGCATTCCATTACCATTATCAACCGCAATTGGTTTAGGCATAAATGTAGCTGTTTTGCCATATAGGTGAGCAACATTATGAACGCAGTATTTAAAGATTTGAGTCTCATCAGCCTTTTTAACTAATGTGTTAAATAACGCGCCAATTTCACACTGCCCTGCAGTTCCAACCTCATGATGATGAACCTCAGTAGTAACGCCCATTTCCTCAATTGCTAGACACATTTGAGAACGAAGATCATGCAATGAATCAACTGGAGGAACCGGGAAGTAGCCACCTTTAATACCCGGACGATGACCTTTGTTTCCACCTTCCATGTCGACTCCAGAATTCCAAGCTGCCTCTTCTGAGTTAATTTCATAAAATGCTTTACCCATGCCGTGACCGGTGTCCCACTTAACACTATCAAAAACAAAAAATTCAGGTTCATTTCCAAAATATGCTGTATCACCAACACCAGAAGCTTTCATGAAGTCTTCGGCGCGATATGCAATAGATCTTGGATCTTTAACGTAGCCTTTTAGATCACTTGGCTCAATAATATTACAGCGAATGTTTAAAGTCACTTCCTCAGTAAACGGGTCAAGCACTGCTGTTTCAGTATCTGGGGAAAGAATCATATCAGAATCATTAATAGTTTTCCAACCAGCAATAGAGGAGCCATCAAACATCTGACCATCTTCTAGTTTTTCAACATTAATTGTATGAGCTGGAACACTAACGTGTTGCTCTTTTCCTATTGTATCGGTGAAACGAAAATCTATAAACTTTATGTTTTCATCTTCGATCATTTTCATTACTTTTTTTGCAGACATAGATGTACTCCTAAAAATATTAATAAATAACAAAATTGACAGGCATTGTCAGGAAGTCTGCGCCGTTGCAAACGGTGTTGCGAGCTCATTGAGAACATAGCAAGGGTATTTCAAGTTGTGATTATATCCTAAATTAATTAAAATTACTCCAGAAATATATTCAACTTAAGTTTACTTTAATGAAACCCAATCCCTAGGTTTTAAAAAATAACTGGTTAACTTTTCTTCTTCGCTATTAGGTTTAGTTTTAAATTGGTAAGACCACTTAACTGTTGGTGGCAGTGACATTAAAATTGACTCAGTCCTGCCGCCGCTCTGCAAGCCAAATAAAGTCCCTCTATCATGTATCAAGTTAAATTCTACGTATCGACCACGACGATACAATTGGAAGCCTTTCTCACTCTCAGTATATGGGGCTCTCATTCTCTTTCTGACGATGGGTAAATAAGCCTCACTAAAATGATTGCCAACACTTTTCATGAAGTCAAAGCATTCATCAAAACTGCCGCTATTCAAATCATCAAAAAACAACCCGCCAATGCCGCGTTGCTCATCTCGATGACCTAAGTAAAAATAATCATCACACCATTTTTTATATTTTGGATAAACATCTTCTCCAAAAGGCATACAAGCTTTCTTAGCGGTTTGGTGCCAATGAACCGCATCTTCATCGAATCCATAATAAGGGGTTAAATCAAAGCCACCACCAAACCACCAAATTGGATTCTTTCCTTGCTCTTCTGCAATAAAGAATCGAACATTAGCATGCGCCGTTGGAATAAAAGGATTTTCGGGATGAAGAACCAGTGAAACCCCCAGAGCTGTATATTTCCTTCCTTCAAGCTCAGGCCTTAATGCAGTGGCAGATTTTGGCATTTTATCACCAGTAATTATTGAATAATTAATACCACCTTTTTCAAATATATTGCCATTTGAAAGAATATTAGTTAGGCCTGAACCTCTTTTATCATCCCGTGTCCAGCTATCTTGAGCAAATTTAGCTCCACCTTCAATCAGCTCAACTTCAGAGCAAATAGATTTCTGGAGCTCAATCAAATACTTTTTTACTAGATTTATCATCGATGACGCACGCCTGTTAATAAATTAACGATCCTTGAAGGCTCAGAATTATACTTATTTGGGGGTAAAGCGTAAGAAAGCTCATTACCAAAATACTTTTTAAGCTCGATTAAAGAAGTGGCAACCTTTCCTCCTTGAGTATTAGCACTTGTGGAAATTAATGCAGAGCCCGTATTTTCACAAAAATATGAAATTAAAGGATTAGAGGTAATTCGAACTGCTAAAAACTCATGCTCTCCAGTTATAAGGCGTGAAGTATTTTTTGATTTTGGCACCAAATAAGTTGTTGCAATTTCTGTCGGAGTAGAAAGTTTTGTTAATAAATCAATATCTAGATTTGGATCAATATAGGGCAATAAGTAATTTATATCAGAGGCTAATAATATAAAGCCTTTTTTAATATCTCTATGCTTCAAACTAGCTAATATTTTAATTGCTTCTGGGTTATTTGCCATGCAAGCTAATCCGTATATAGTATCTGTTGGATGAGCTATAACGCCAGTGCGGAGATGATTAAGAGCTAATTGGGTTTTTGTAGTTATTTTCATTTTTTTGCTCTAGGATGAAACTCATCATAAACCTTTGATAATTCTAAAAAATCTAGGTGCGTATAAACCTGAGTACTTTTAATGCTCTTATGTCCTAGAAATTCTTGAACCGCTCGAAGATCATGACTAGACTGAAGGAAGTGAGTAGCCGCTGCATGCCTAAGCATATGCGGGTGTACATTAATTGAAATGCCCACTTCAAGCGCCCTTTTTTTAATAATATTTTGAACAGATCTAGCGCTCATTCTAAGGCGCTTCTGATTTAAAAATAACGCATCAGAATTGCAATCAGGTCTTTTCTCTATGTACTTTTTAAGCACACTTATTGCTGATGCTCCTACTGGAGAGAAACGAGCCTTACTTCCTTTACCCGTAACTTTAACAAAACCTTCATTGATATCAAAATCAAGCATATCAATCCCAACAAGTTCAGAAACTCTCAGGCCGCATGAATATAGTAATTCAATCATCAGGACTGCTCTAAGTTCTTTGAAATGGCCTGCCTTTAAATTCATCATTCTACTCAAATCATCAAAATCAATAGTTTTTGGAAGGGCTCGATCGATTTTAGGAGTTTGAATAGATAAGGCTGGATTTGAAGAGGCTGCTTCGTTATCAATAAGGTAATTATAAAAAACTCGTATTGAAGATAAGTAGCGCCTAATGGATTTATTTGAAATATCACCATGCCTTAAACCCATCACAAATAAATTGACTGTATCGCTATCTACTTCTTTCCAATCAGAGATATTTTTATTACCTAAAAAAGATAAAAACTTCATTAGATCTCTCTTATATGCTGAAACAGTATTTAGTGCATAATTTTTTTCAACGCTTAAATGAGCTACAAATTCTTCAATTTGTTTAATTAATATTTCATCTTGATACTTGTTTTTTTCCTGATTGGCCATATCTTTACATTTTACGTTAAACGATTAAGGATTTTCAATGAGTCAAAAACAAACACATGAATTTCAAACTGAAGTATCTCAGCTACTTGACCTAATGATTCACTCTCTTTATTCCAATAAAGAGATTTTTCTAAGAGAACTTGTCTCAAATGCATCAGATGCAATAGATAAGCTGAAATTCGAATCTTTATCAAATGACAAACTTATTGAGGCAAAAGAAGAGCCAAGTATCCATATTGATATTGATAAAGATGCAGGAACTATTACTATTAAAGATAATGGAATAGGAATGACTCATGACGAGGTCATGGAAAATATTGGAACAATCGCTAACTCTGGAACCAAAAAATACTTAGAGGGTCTTGATAAAAATCAAACCCAAGATTCTAATTTAATTGGTCAATTTGGTGTTGGATTCTACTCCGCTTTTATTGTTTCTAATACAGTTACTCTTCTGAGCAGAAAAGCTGGTGATGATAAGGCAAATGGAACAAAGTGGATTTCAAAAGGTAAGGGAGATTACTCCATTGAAACTGTTGAGCTAGAGGACTATGGCACAACAATTATTCTTGATGTTAAAAAAGCTGAAAAAGAATTTATTGATGACTTTCGAATTCGAGGTGTCATATCAAAATACTCTGATCATATTACTGTCCCTATTATGATGCTCAAGCCTTCAGAAGAAGATAAAGATGTGATTGAATACGAAAAAATAAATGAAGCGACTGCATTTTGGATGAAAGATAAGAAAGAACTCTCTCAAGCTGATTATGATGAATTTTACAAAGCCTTAACGTATGACTTTGAAGGGCCGTTGACTCAAATACATAATAGAGTTGAAGGAAAACTTGATTATTCATCACTCTTATATATTCCTAAAAAAGCTCCATTTGACATGTGGGAACCTAAAAGAAAAAGTGGCGTAAAGCTTTACGCTAAAAGAGTTTTTATAATGGAAGGAAATGAAGAATTGCTCCCTCAGTACCTTCGATTTATAAAAGGTGTAATAGATACTGCAGACCTTTCATTAAACGTCTCTAGAGAGATCCTTCAGGGCAGCAAAGTAGTTGATACAATTAAAAAAGCATCGGTAAAAAGAATTCTGTCTGAGCTCGATAAAATGTCTAAAAATAAACCTGAAGACTATGCCACATTCTGGAAAGAGTTTGGAATGGTTATTAAAGAAGGCGTTGTAGAAGACTTTGCAAATAAAGATAAAATTTCAAATCTTTTAAGGTTTACCTCAACATCGGCTGATAGTTCAGATCAAACAATTTCTCTTAAAGACTATATTGGCCGAATGAAAGAGGGACAAAAAAATATTTATTATGTCACTGCAGACACATATGCTGCAGCTAAAGGCTCTCCTCATCTAGAAATTTTTAAACAAAAAGATATTGAGGTTCTATTACTATCAGATAGAGTTGATGAGTGGTTAGTTGCTAACTTTGGAGACTTTGAAGAGCTATCACTTAAATCAATTGCAAAAGGTGATCTTGAAGATCTTGATTCAAAAGAAGACAAGAAAAAGAAAGAAAAAACAGTGAAAGATTTTGAAAGTGTTATTACTAAAGCTCAAGAAATCCTCAGCAATCAGGTCAAAGAGGTTAAGGTTTCAAGTCGACTAAGTGAGTCGCCTTCATGCCTAGTTGCCGATGAAAATGAGTTAGGCGGAAACATGGAGCGAATCATGAAGTCTTTAGGTCAGGACATTCCTGATACCAAGCCTATTCTTGAGATAAATCCTGATCATCCACTTGTCATTAAACTTAAAACAAAAGTTGATGAAGATCTAGTGAAAGTATTATTTGATCAAGCTGTTCTTAGTGAAGGCGGACAAATAAAAGAGCCTGCTGAGTTTGTAAAAAGAATGAACAAACTAATGTTAGGTTGATAGAATAATCTAAGTCAAAAAAAAGCCCGATTTTTCGGGCTTTTTTTTTGCTATAAATCAAGGCTTATAAGGATTAATTTTATTAAGAATACCTCTTAATATTGCCATCTCTTCTTTTTCAAGACTACTTCTACCAAAAAGCCTTCGAAGCCGCCTCATCAAGAGAACTTTTGGTTTTTTTGTATCAAAGTAATCAATGTGCTCGAGCGCCTGCTCCAAATGATTATAAAAGCTATTTAATTCATCAAAGCTGACAATTTCACCACCTGAATTATCAAACTTACCTTCTACAGTGCTGACGTAGTTCTGATAAGCAAAAACTTGAATCGCAGATGCAACATTTAATGAAAAGTACTTGGGGTTCCCAGGAATTGTCATTAAGATAGAACATAAATCTAGTTCTTCATTTGTAAGGCCAGAATTTTCAGTGCCAAAAACAACTGCAACTTCTTGCTCATTTGAAGCAACTGTTGATTGAATTTCACTACACGCTTCAATGACATCTAGCTGCCTCCATTTAATATTTCTTTGGCGCGCACTAGCACCAATAACAAGATGCACTCCAATCAAAGCTTCCTCTAAAGTACTGCATACTTTTGCATTTGAAAGAACGTCATCTGCTCCACTTGCTCTTGCGGTTGCAACAGCGGAGGGATAATTAGAGGGTGTTACTAGATATAACTGAGTTAAAAGCATATTTTTCATAGCTCTAGCCGCCGCGCCAATATTACCTGGCTCAGTGGTATTCACCATAACAATCCTCACTTTATTAAAACTCGTCAAGGTATAATTCGATTCTTTATTTATTTGGCTCATTTACCATGCATCCTACCGTTAATATTGCAGTTAGAGCTGCCAGAGCAGCTGGTGATGTTATCTTAAGGTACCATAACCAGGTCGATTTACTAACTATAGAAAATAAGTCACTTAATGACTTCGTTTCTGAGGTTGATAAAACGGCTGAAAAAGCCATTATAAACGAGATTAAAAAAGCCTTCCCAAAACATTCTATTTTGGCTGAAGAGAGCGGAAAAACTCTTGGTGATGATAATTTTCTTTGGATAATAGATCCATTAGATGGAACGACTAACTTTTTACATGGCTTTCCGCAATATGCAGTGTCAATTGCCCTTTTAGAAAAAGGAGTTACAACGCATGCGGTCATTTATGATCCATTTAAAGAGGAGCTCTTTACTTCATCTAAAGGCGAAGGTGCTTATTTAAATGATGAGAGAATGCGGGTTACTATGTCTCTTGGGCTTAAAGATACTCTTATTGGAACTGGCTTCCCATTTAAGCAGCCTCAACACTTAGACTGTTATCTTGAGACTTTTAAAGCAATTCATCCGCATGTTTCTGGAATTCGCAGAGCTGGAGCTGCTGCTTTAGATTTAGCTTATCTTGCAGCTGGAAGACTGGATGGGTTTTGGGAAATTGGTCTTAACTCATGGGATATAGCTGCAGGTTCCCTTATGGTTAAAGAGGCAGGCGGTTTTATTGGAGATTTCTCTGGAAGAGACCAATACATGGAAACTGGAAATATAGTTGCGGGTAATGCAGAGGTCTATAAAGAGCTTCTAAAAAAAATTCACCCCCACCTAACCGAAGACCTACAGCGATAACTCTAATCAACTATCGTTAATTGCTCACCATTCATTTTTGGACTCAAGTTAGATAGTAAATAAACGATTGCAGCGCTCTTCTCCTCTGGCATTGGAACAGTTGATGAGTCCTCTGCTGGGTAGGCTGTTCTTCTCATTTCAGTTCTTAGTTTCCCAGGGTCAACAGTATTAACACTAATGTTAGTTTTTTCAAGCTCCTCAGAGAGAGTCTTAGCAAAGCCTTCTATTCCAAACTTACTTACACTATAAGCACCCCAATAAGCTCTAGCCTCCCTCCCAACAGAAGAAGACAAGAAAAGAATTCTAGCATCCTCAGACTTTACTAGCGCAGGTATTAAAAATTGAGTTAGCATAAATGGAGCGCTCAGGTTAATCTGGAGCGTAGAGTACCAAAGCTTGATATCGTACTGCTCGATTGGCATTTGCGCGCCAAGTATTGCAGCGTTATGAATTAACCCATCAAGCTTATCAAATTTCTCTAAAACATTGTCTTGGAGCTCTTGATAATTCTCAGGAGTAGCCCCTTCAAGATCTAGTGGGTAAAGTATAGGTTCATTGTAACCAGCATCCACAACAGCGTCATAAGCGTACTCAAGGGAGCCTAAGTCTCTTCCAAGCATAATAACAGTAGCACCAGCTTTAGAAAGGTCCATAGTAATCGCTAGGCCAAAGCCTCTATTAGCACCTGTAACTAAAATAACTTTATCTTTAAGCTCACCGTCTTTAAAAATATGATCTCTAGATACAATCATTCATTAATTTCCTTGTTCGATTTAACTCCGAGTGCTTTTAACTTCTCAGCACGGCCAATTAGATTACCTGGACCAGTTTGAAGTTTTTTACGAACGTCGGAAAAGCCTTCCTTAGTCTTGTCTAATTGATTTTCAATCTTGTCCAAGTCATTAAAAAATCCAGCAAGCTTATCGTACATTTTTCCTGCCTGCCTGGCAATCTCATCTGCGTTTTTGTTTTGTTTATCAGTTTGCCACATAAAATTTACTGTCTTCAGGCTCATACTAAGCATTGAAGGCGATACGAGCATAATATTTTTCTTTAATGCGTCATCAAACAAGTTAGGTCTGTACTGAAGAGCCAATAATAAAGCTCCTTCTATAGGAATAAAAACAAATATAAAATCAAGACTTTTGACTCCCTCAAGATTTTCATACTCTTTAATGCTAATATTCTTAATTTGGTTCTCAATTGAAGCAATGTGTTTTTTTAAGGCAGCCTCATTAGCTTGATCTGCAATATAATCGGCATAATCCTTAAGGGAAACTTTTGAATCGATAACAACATCCTTTCCTTCAGGCAAATGTAGAATCACATCAGGCTTAAACCTTTCACCCATTTCATTTTTATATTGTTTTTGAAGGTCAAACTCAACACCCTCTCGAAATCCATAGCTTAACAAGAGAGAGTTTAAAATTTCTTCGCCCCAATCGCCTTGCTGTTTATTGTCATAGGTCAATGCATTTGTTAGGTTTTGAGCAGATTGGCGCGTTTCAATGTTCGCTTCATGTAAAGACTTAATTTGCTCTTTGAGAGACGTTCTTTCTTCAACCTGCTCTTTAGTTATAGTTTCAATTCTTTCTCTAAAACTTTTAAGCTGGGTCTGAAGAGGATTTAGGAGGTCGGAGTTATCAACCTTAAGCTTGTCTCGGTCAGTCTTTAATATTTCAGATGCAATATTTTTAAATTCACTATTAACTTGACTCTTGAGCTGATCAACAAGCTGTAATTTTTCCGAAAAATTTTTTTCTTTTTCATTAAGCTTGGTCTCAAGTTGAATATTTTTTTGATTTGAAGCAGTCAGCTTTTTATTAAGAATAAAATAGCTTATGAAAGCACCAAACAATAAAGAAATTAATACGATCAAAATGTCCATAAATTCCTACTAAAAAGAAAAAAGAATTAAAAGTTTTTATTACTTTAAGAAAAACATAAACTTAATGTTTGCAATGTTAGTAAAATTTTATATAGAATTATAACGCTAAGACCTACTATATCCTATGTTACTTTTAAGATCACTATTGTACTTTGTTGGCTCAATTATTAGTTTAATTTTGATCACTTTATGTGGATTATTTTTGGTTTTTGCAAACTATTCTACACGACATAAATTTCTCTCACAGTGGGCTATTTTTTGCATCTGGTGGCTAAAAATAACTCTAAATATCACAACTAATATTATTGGTCAAGAGAATGTAGTTAAATCACCTTACGTAATTATCTCTAACCACCAATCAACATGGGAAACTCTTGCTTTTCAATCCATCTTTCCAGCTCATACATGGGTCTTAAAGAAAGAGCTTTTATGGCTTCCAATATTTGGCTGGAGCCTTGCTCTTCTTAAGCCAATTATTATTAACCGAGGTGACAAACTTAAAGCAATTAAAAAAGTTATAAAGCATGGTACTGATAGATTAAATAAAGGAATCTCCATTGTTATCTTTCCGGAAGGAACTCGCCAACCTTATAAACAAATAGGAGAGTATCAAAATGGTGGCTCTGCTATTGCAAAAAAATCTGGATATAAAATAGTTCCTGTTTACCATAATGCTGGAAATCTATGGCCTAAAGGAGCTTTTATTAAGAAGCCTGGTGTAATTACTGTCGTTATTGGAGAGCCCATTTCAGATTTAAACTTATCACCATCTGAGATAACCGAAAAAATTAGAGATTGGACCTTAGAGCAAGAAAAAAAACTTTTGAATAACTAGCCCCATGACAATATGAGTGAAATTACCTATAAAATTTTTCATGAAAGAACTGCAGAAAACATCAAATTTGAAATAAAGAGACTTTATGATTTACTACACTTAGATATCAATAAAAACCTATATAAAGCTGATGTAAATGATAAACAGTCAGTCAAGGAGATTCTTTCAGACAATATTTTAGACTTTAAAACGCCAAATATTTCTGATAAGCAGCTTAAAACTAGATCTGAATGGCACAGTTTTTTAACTGAAAAAAATCATTTAAACTTTAATGAATGTCTATTAATTCTTCTTGGAATTAATCCAACTCTTTCTGGCTCTTTAGAGCCTAACTTGTATAAAACAGAATTAAATGAAGTTGGAAGACTTAAGGAAAACTATTTGAGTTTAATATTTTTTCAAAGAGTAGAGAATCACCTTTTAAGAGAAAGATTTAGAGGTAACAAAATTAATACGGGTGAGTTCATTAAATGGGCAATGGATTATAAATACTTGAGAGAAATCAGAGCTTAAAGTAAGGGCTGGGAATTAAAAATTTTACAAAATAGCTCTGAGGTTTTTTTAGTATCATAAAGCGCTGAATGTGCTTGCTCGTTATCCCATTCGATTCCAGACTTAACAGCTGCTTTTGCAAGAACAGTTTCACCGCAGTAAAGAGCAGACAAACTAACAGTATCAAGAGTTGAAAATTGATGAAACGGACTCTTAAGCTTAGAGCGATTTGTAGCAGCCTTCACAAACCCAAGATCAAAAAATGCATTGTGGCCTACTAGTATTGCCCGGGTACACTCTTCTATAACTAAATCATCACTAACGCACTGAAAAATTTCACTAAGCGCTTCCTTTTCAGGCACTGCAAGCCTGAATGGGTTATCGATATCAATTCCATTAAACTTCAAAGCTGAAGGCTCAATATTAGCCCCCTTAAATGGTTCTACATGAAAATGTAGTGTCTTTTTGGGAAAGAAGTTACCGTTATCATCAAAGCCTAAAATTATTGCACAAATTTCCAATAAAGCATCTGTATTTTCGTTAAAGCCAGCAGTTTCAACGTCTATTACAACTGGAAGATATCCACGAATTCTATCTTTAAGTATCATTAATTATTTGTTGCTCAAAAAAAAAGTAAGAAGTCAAAGCTTAAAAATTTCTTAGGTAGATAATTGAATTTCTTTGATAATCATAACTCTTTTGTCGAATCAAAGGGAGGGAACTGATCTCACTCTCAATAAAGTCATGTCTAAAAAAGAACCTACCTCCAAACTTTGAAAGCGCAAAAATAGAAGATAAATTATGACTCAAGGCTTTTTTAATTAGCAAGTCCATTAAATTAGATGAGGCATCAGTATTGTGAAAATCTTTATTAACTACTAATCCATAAATTTCACCCATATTTTCTTTTTCATAAAGCTTTAGAGCTGCACAAGCAATAATTTCACCATCACTTTCAATAGATATAAAGTTTTCTATTTCATTATTAATGCTTTCATAACTTCTTTCTAACAATCTACCCTCATCAACGAAAGGCTGCATTAATCTAATAATTTGTTTAGCTTTACTCAACTTCTAACCTTAAATTGCTAATAGAACCGCACTATTTTAGTCTAAAATTTGTATTTTTTGCTAATTTAAAATAGATGTCAAACTCAAGAAAATACTCCTCAGCTGTAGTCGATGGTTATGAACGCGCCGCTTCAAGAGCGATGCTATATCCAGTAGGCTTTAAAAAAGAAGATTTCAAAAAACCTCAAGTAGGAATTGCATCAACCTGGTCCATGGTTACTCCCTGCAATATGCATATCAATGATTTAGCTGACGAAGCTGAAATTGGCGTCAATTCTGCGGGTGGAAAAGCTGTAATATTTAATACAATCACAATTTCGGATGGTATTTCAATGGGCTCAGAAGGAATGAAGTATTCCCTAGTCTCTAGAGAGGTTATTGCTGATTCGATTGAAACTGTAGTTGCTTGCCAAGGATTTGATGGAGTTGTTGCCATTGGTGGTTGTGATAAAAATATGCCTGGATGCCTTATGGGTCTTGCTAGACTCAATCGACCTTCAGTCTTTGTTTATGGAGGGACTATTCAGCCTGGTAAAAATCATACCGATGTTGTTAGTGTTTTTGAAGCTGTCGGTAAGAGAGCAAATAATGATATTACTGATATTGAGCTTGAGCAAATTGAATCAACTGCGATTCCAGGACCTGGTTCTTGCGGCGGAATGTATACTGCAAACACAATGGCATCAGCTATTGAAGCCCTAGGAATGAGCCTTCCTAACTCTTCATCTCAAGATGCAATATCAGCTGATAAGAATAGTGACTCATCAAGAGCTGGTGAAGCTGTATTAAATCTATTAGATAAAGATATTAAACCAAGTGATATTATGACTAAAGAGGCATTTGAAAATGCAATTACTTTAATCATCACCCTTGGTGGCTCAACCAACGCAGTACTTCATTTAATTGCAATGGCTGATGCCATTAATGTTGACCTAACAATTGATGATTTCACCCGAATTGGTGCTAATGTGCCTGTTCTTGCTGATCTAAAGCCTTCAGGCAAATATATGATGAGTGAGCTTGTACAGATAGGAGGCACTCTACCCTTAATGAAGATGCTATTAGATGCAGGAATGCTTCATGGTAGCTGCATAACAGTAACTGGCAAGACCTTAGCTGAAAACTTGAAAGATGTTAAGCCTTATGCTGATGGTCAAGAAATCATTATGTCATTAGAGAATCCAATCAAAAAAGATTCCCACTTAAGAATTTTAAGAGGCAATCTTGCTCTTGACGGTGCGGTTGCTAAAATTACTGGTAAAGAAGGCCTGAAGTTTCAAGGAAGTGCCAAAACTTTTGCTTGTGAAGAAGACGCTCTTCAGGCAGTTTTAAAAGATAAGATTGTAGAAGGTGACGTCATTGTAATTCGTTATGAAGGCCCAAAAGGTGGCCCGGGAATGCGTGAGATGTTAGCGCCTACCTCAGCAGTTATGGGCAAAGGATTGGGCGGAAAAGTTGCTCTAATAACTGATGGAAGGTTTTCAGGTGGAACTCATGGTTTTGTAGTGGGTCATATAACTCCTGAGGCTTTTGTTGGAGGAGCTCTTGCAATTATTGAAGATGGCGATGAAATATTGATTGATGCTGAAAATAATCGCCTCGAACTTCTTGTTGACGACTCAGTAATTGAAGACAGACTCTCAAAGTGGGTAAAGCCAGCTCCAAAATATACTAAAGGTGTATTAGCGAAGTATGCGAAACTTGCTCAGTCGGCCTCAAGAGGCGCAATAACTGAATAACTAAGGTTTAATTGACTGGAATAAAGTCAATTTTTCTATCATCAAGGTTTACTGAAGCAATCTTCACTTTAATCATGTCGCCTAAGCGATAAATTTTTCCATTCCTTTCGCCCTTTAATTGGTGATGAACATCATCAAAAATAAAGTAGTCATCCCTTAAGTCACGAACTGAAATCAAGCCTTCAACAAATACGTCAGAAAGCTCTACAAAAAGGCCAAAACCTGCAACACCAGAAATAACACCATTAAAGTTATTACCCACCTTGTCACTCATATATTCACATTTGAGCCACTGCTCAACATCTCTTGATGCATCATCTGCGCGCCTTTCGGTCATTGATAGGTGAGCCCCTAGCTCTAACATTCTAGCTGATGGATCCCTAACTTTGCCTGATAAAGCGCGCTTTATAGCGCGATGAACTAGAAGGTCTGGATACCTGCGAATTGGAGAGGTAAAGTGAGTGTAATCCTCAAAAGCTAAACCAAAGTGGCCCTCATTATTCGGAGTATAGGTAGCCTGCTTCATTGTTCGAAGCACCACAGTTTTGATAATGTTCTCATCATCCCTTCCGTGCGCATTTTTTAATACCTTGGCAAAATCTTTGGATTCTGGTTGATGACCACCTTCTAAAGTCAAACCAACCGCAGATAAAAACTTTTTAGTGACCTCAACTTTTTCAGCTGTAGGCTTGGGATGAACTCTGAATAAGAAGTCTTCATTTTTTTTCTGTAAGAATTTTGCAGTCGCCTGATTTGCCATCAACATACATTCTTCAATTAACTTATGTGCATCATTTCTTTTTCTAGCTACAATGTCTTTAATCTTGCCTTTGCCATCAAATAATATTTGACTTTCAATTCGATCAAAGTCCATTACGCCTCTTTTTTGCCTAGAAATTCGAAGCGTTTTGTAAAGGCTATAAAGATAGTCTACATTTTCAACTACATTGCTATACTCTTTTCTTAAGGGACTCTTTTTATCCTCAAGCATTTCATTGACCTGCCCATATGTAAGACGAGCATGAGATAACATAACAGCTGGATAAAATTTATAGTCTAAGAACTCCCCCATTGAATCAATTTCCATCTCACACACCATACAAAGCCTTTCAACTTTAGGATTAAGCGAGCAAAGGCCATTTGATATAGCTTCAGGAAGCATTGGCACAACTCTATGCGGGAAATAAACTGAATTCCCTCGCTCTAAAGACTCAATATCTAAATCAGACTCTTCCTTAACATAGTATGAGACATCAGCAATCGCAACAATTAGTTTCCAACCATTTTTGGATGGTTTGGCATAAACAGCATCATCAAAATCTCTGGAGTCGTCTCCATCAATTGTTATGAGCTCTAACTTTGTTATATCCACCCTGTCGTTCTTATCTTTTGGGAGTACTTTAGTTGGTAATTTAGATGCCTCTTCAAGCGCTATTTCTCCAAAAACAGAGGGTATTTGATGGCGGTAAATCGCAGAATCTACTTCGACGCCTTCGTCTAAATAATTTCCAAGGATTGAGGTAATTTTTCCAGTTGCATTACTATCTAGTGTTGGAGAAGAGAGTATTTCAACCACGACTACTTGATTATCAGAGCAGCCTTCCATGAGCTCTACAATATCAATGTTATGCTTAATTCGTCTATCATCAACAACAACATAGTAATCACCATCATCAAGATGAAGCCTTCCAACAAGATTTTTAGCTGTTTCGATGACTTCAACAACTTCAGCATCTAGTCTCCGATTAAGAAGCCTAACTTTAATCTTATCACCATGAAAAACCAACTTCATTTGTTGATTTGAAAGTCTAAGATCTTTTCCGCCCTTATCTAAAGCAACAAAGCCAAATCCCTTAGGATTCGCAATGACAGTTCCAGTTATTAGGCCTCTATTAGAGTATGGTCGATACACTCCATTCTTATTACAGCTGAGTTGTTTGTCTCGAACCATTGCCCTTAAACGCCTTTCAAAAGCCTTTTTTTGCTCATCTTCTAATGAAAGAAGCTCAAAAAGCTGGCTCTTGGTTTTGGGTTTTTGCTGAATAAAACTTAAAATATGCTCGCGAGATGGAATCGGGCTCTCATATTTTTCCGCTTCACGATCATAGTGAGGGTCTGACATAATGTGCTTAGTATAAAGTAAGCTTAGAAACGTTTAGAACTAATCAAAAGGATTCTTTAGAATTAGAGTTTCGTCCCTATCAGGACCTGTTGACAATATATGAACTGGAATTTGGCTTAGCTCTTCTATTTTTCGTATATAGTTTTTCGCCTCTTGAGGCAAGTCATCAAACGAATGAGTTCCAATTGTAGAGCGCTTCCATCCTGGCATCTCTATGTATACAGGAGTTGCCGCACTATAGCCTTCAGCTGAAAATGGAGGGATAGTGGTAGTTTGGCCATCAATCTCATAAGCAATACATATTTTTATTAAATCTAATTCATCCATAACGTCTAGCTTTGTTAGGCATATTCCGCTTACAGCATTTAGTTTAAAGGATCGATTTAAGATAACTAAATCAAGCCAGCCACATCGCCTTTGACGACCGGTAGTGGCGCCAAACTCATGTCCTCTAGAACAAAGCTCTCTTCCAATTGGGTCGCCCTCATCGGTATTCACATCATAATCAAGCTCGGTTGGGAATGGACCACCTCCAACTCTCGTGGTATAGGCTTTTACAATGCCTAAAACATAATCAATATCACGAACGCCTACACCAGAACCAGTGACCGCTCCTCCAGAAGTAGTGTTGGAAGAGGTTACAAATGGATAGGTTCCTTGATCAATATCTAGAAGTGCTCCTTGAGCGCCCTCAAACAGGATATTTTCATCATTTGCCATTTGTTTATGTAGTTCGTCAGCAACGTCGATTATCATTGATTTAACGATCTTAGCTTGACTTAATGCTTGCTCTAAAGTTTTTTTATAATCTACTGCTGGCTGCTTATAGTAATTTTGCAAACTAAAGTTGTGATAATCAACTACCTCTTTAAGCTTTTCTGCAAAAAGCTCTTCGTCCAAAAGGTCACCAACTCTTAATCCTCTTCTGGCAACTTTGTCTTCATAAGCCGGTCCAATTCCATTTCCAGTCGTTCCAATTGCCGCTTTTCCTCTGTGCACCTCACGCGCATTGTCAAGCTCAATATGATATGGGAGAATTAATGGGCATCCTGGGCTTATCTTTAGTCGAGATTTAACTTCAACCCCTGACTCTTCGAGCTCATTCATTTCTTTTAAAAGCGCAGTCATTGAAAGAACAACCCCATGACCTATAAAACAATTAACACTGCTTCTAAGAATTCCAGAAGGGATTAGATGCAATACAGTCTTCTTACCATCTATGACTAAAGTATGGCCAGCATTATGGCCTCCTTGGAAACGGACAACAGAGCATACTTTATCTGTAATAAGATCAACTATTTTTCCTTTACCCTCATCACCCCATTGAGTCCCAATGATTACTACATTCTTACCCATATTATTCCTTTAGCTTCCATTCATTATTTTTATTTACAAAATCAACATCATCTGATCCTGTCAAATCTACTTTAATATTATGTCCCTTTGATCGAAGCTCATTAATTAAGAGTGTTAATTTTGAATCATTAGAGTTTGGCGCAACCAGTGTTTTTTGTTTTTTTACTGCTTTTAATTGTTGCTGAACTAGAAACTTAAGATCAAAAGAAAATCCTGTTGCATCTCTTGAAGAGCCAAAAGATTTTGTTAAGCCGCTGTATCTTCCTCCTTGGGCTAAAGCCTTAGAAAAGCTATCATGGTATGCTGCAAATACAACTCCATCATGATATTCATAAGCCTTAACTTCACCAAGGTCAAACATTAACTTAATATTACGGTCTTTAAAAAAAACATGAAGTTTTCTAAGGTCATCAATCGCACTTACAGCCGATGGAATTCCTTTAAATACTGAATTTGCTTTATCTAGAACAGCTTCAGAACCATCCAAAGAAATTAATTCTTTAAACTTATCACCATCTTGAATTTGGTTATTTTTAAGAAAGTTATTTAAATCTGGAATTGACTTACGCCTAAAAATATCTCTAAGTTTTAATACATCTTTGGCATTAAGATTTGCAGATTCACAAAGAGCATTAAATATTGAAGTATTACCCAAACTAAGAGTTACCCCGTTAAGCCCCAGAAGCGCCAAAGATTCAATCATAAGCGTAATAACTTCTATGTCAGCATCTATTCCATTAAAGCCATAAAGCTCTGCACCAGCTTGAATTGGAGACCTAGAGGCGTAAAAGTCATCAGCCTTAGTTTGTAATATTGCATTTATATAGCAATACCGGTCTACACGCTCAGATTTAACACGCTTAGAATCTATCCTTGCTATTTGAGGAGTTATGTCAGAGTGAACACCCAGCATTTTTCCAGAAATCGAATCAAGAAATTTAAACGTCTTCTCATCAATTGACTTGGAGTTTAATACTAACGTCTCTGCAAACTCTATCATTGGGGGCACAACAACTTCGTACCCCCAACTTTGATATAGATCTAATAAATCTCTTCTACTTTGTTCGAAAGTGATTGCCTGATCACCAGTGAGCTCATCTATACCCTCAGGTAATTGCCAATTACTCACAACCCTTGTTTAGTTTGAAGGGTTAAAGTAGCGGAAAAACTCTGAATCAGGATTAAGAATTAAGATATCACCTTGCTGATTAAAAGACTTTTTATATGACTCCAAAGAGCGATAAAAAGAATAAAAATCAACATCTTGACTGTAAGCTTCAGCATAATTACTTGCTGAGATTGCATCTCCATTTCCTCGAATCTTTTCAGAGTCTCTATAGGCATTTGCCAGGATAATTGTTCTTTCTTTGTCTGCAAAAGCCTGGATTTTTTCAGCTTCTTCAGCACCTTCTGAGCGGAATTTATTGGCAATACTTTTTCTTTCTGTCTCCATTCGACTATAGACTGAATTTCTGACTTCCTGAGCAAGCTCAATTCGTTTAATACGAACGTCTATAACCTCAATACCAAACTCATCTTCAGCAATTGCCTTAAGCTTGCTTTTCACACTTGCCATAATTGCATCACGCTGAGAGGAAACAACCTCAATAATAGTTCGCTTAGAAAATTCACTTCTAAGAGCATCCTGATTATTTTGAGCAAGCCTTAAGTTTGCCGATGACATCGCACCACCCGTTGATATGTAAAACTTTTCTGTATCAACAATTCGCCACTTAACATAAGAGTCAACCGTTAAATTTTTCTTTTCAACAGTCAAAAATGATTCTGCTTGAGCATCTAATGTCTGAATGCGCTGATCAAATGTAACCACGTTATTCACAAAAGGAGTTTTAAACTTTAGACCTGGTTTATTTTCAACTGAAACAATTTCTCCCAGCCTTAGTTTAATTGCTACTTGCGTTTCATTAACAGTATACAAGCTTGAGCTTATTAAAATTGCTACCAATACAGCTACTACTATAATAATTCTATTCATTATCTGTTCTCCCTTGAGCGTAATACACTTTCATCACTTTGACCCGATGGAGTTTGATTATAAGTACTTGTACTTGAACCAGATCTTGTAACCCTGTTGGATTTAATTAACTGATCAATTGGCAGATACATAAGAGAATTAGAGTTTGAGTCTACAATAACTTTGTTCGTATTACTTAGAACATCCTCTAAAGTCTCTCTATATAGCCTCTCCTTAGTAACACCAGGAGCCTTTGTATATTCAGTTAAGATCTGAGAGAAACGATAAGCCTCACCCTCTGACTTAGAAACCACTTCTGATTTATAAGCTTCAGCTTCTGCGAGAAGCCTCTGACTTGCACCACGAGCCTTAGGAACAATATCATTTGCATAAGCCCGAGCTTCATTAATATATCTCTGCTCATCTTCCCTCGCCTTTACAACATCATCAAAGGCAGCTTTAAGCTGAACTGGTGGCTGAGCATCCTGCATTGTTACAGCTGTAATCTGTATACCAAGTCCATAATCATTAATAAGTGCCTGAGAGGCTGTTTTAACCTCTTGCGCAACTTGATCACGGCCAGTAGTTAAAACGAAGTCCATTGTATTATCACCAACAACTTGCCTAATAATACTTTGAACGACATGACTTAAAGTCAGCTCTGGATTCGAAACATTAAATAAGTAATCTTGAGCGTTTGCAATTTTATATTGAACTGCAAGCTTAACATCAACCATATTCTCATCACGAGTAAGCATTAATGACTCTGAACTTACTCCGCCACTATATGAATTTTGAGCGTTTCTAAAACCAATTTCTGCAGAACGGACTTGCTCAACATTTACTTTGTAGACTGACTCAACTGGGTAAGGGATATGCCAATGAGGGCCCTGGGTAGTTGAAGTTTGAAAAGCGCCAAAACGCAAAACAACACCTCTTTCAGCTGGATCAATAATATAAATACCAGTTGCCATCCATACAATAAAGGCTAATATAAATATGTATTTAAAACTACCTTTCGCAGCCTTACCGGCACCAGAGCTTCCTGAAGATTTACCACCAAATGTAGAATTAAATTTATTTTTAAAATCCTTAATAACCTCATCAAGCTCGGGAGGAGTTTGATTGTTATTATCATTCCAAGCCATTGAGGCTCCATTTATTTTTTTACTCACGTAATTTCCTTAAAAAGTACAAGTTAAATTAAGATATGGTCAAAACACAAAAAAACAAGGTGCTTTGAAAATCTTTTTTGGATAGAGAAAAACAATAATTTTCTGAATCAAACGATATTTTACCCAATAAATAATAACTAAAGTTAAATTTGAATTTGATAAAGTTTGAAAATCTGGCTGAGTTTATAATTATATATAATGATAAAATGTGATTTTTTAAATAACTCTTTCACTTCATGAAAAAATACTTAATTTTTCTTGTTTTAATTTTAAGCCATTTTTCAGTTTATTCAGAAGGAGTTAAACTCACTTGCACACCATACACTCCTGATTGCTCTAATTGTCCTGAATTTCAAACTCTTTTTGCTATTAATGAACTTTCTAAAGAGTCTGGCAATCTAGATGTTGAAGCTGATGAAAGTGAAATACTATCAAACCAATCTTATCATCTAAAAGGAGATGTAACAGTCAAAACTGATGAGCTTTTTTTATCAGCTGATGATGTAAAAGTTTCAACTTTAACTAATGAGACTATAGCTAGTGGTAATGTAAAGTTTCAGGATAGTTCGTTTCTTATTGCAAGTGATGAGCTTACTGCAACAAAAGATACTAATGGTAATCAGGTAGCTATTGCTACTAACGCAAACTTTCAAGATTTTGGATCAGGTCAAGGAGGAGGTAATGGTTTTGCAGAAATTATTGAAAAGCAGTCTAATAATATCCTTCTTACTCAGACGACATATTCTACATGTCCTGTCAATAAAAGTGACTGGTTAATTGATGCTAGCTATATTGATCTTAATTTAGAGAAAAATAGAGGTATTGCTGATCATGCCAAAATAAAATTTTATGGTGTTCCAATTTTTTATCTTCCAAAATATAGCTGGGTTTTACAAGGTCGAGGCTCTGGTTTTCTGACTCCTGATTTTGAAAAATACAATGAGCCAGAAAAAAAAGAAGATTCTATCCGATGGAGAGTTCCCTATTATCTTAATATAGCGCCAGATCGTGACCTTCTTGTAGCCTTAACATATATGTCTAGTAGAGGTTTTATATTTGAAGAAACATATCGCCAACTAATCGCCCCTAAACTAGACAAAACCCGCAAGGATTCTATTTTTGAAATTGAGACGCGTTATCTTAATGAAGATAAAATTACAAAATTAAGGCGTTGGTTAATAGATTCTTCGTTTAATCTAGACTTGTCTAAAAACTCAAGTATTAATGCAAGGTACTACCGCGTATCAGATATAAATTATTTTAAAGAGATAACCAGAAGCAATACTAATGTAGACTCCTTACCTTCTCATCTTATGCTTAATATTTCGTTTCCAGAGCAAAATACATCTGTATCTTTTCTAACTGAAGCGGAGCAGGTAGTAAACTCAGGACTTCCTTCCTATACTAGAGCATTAGAAGGATCTATTTCTCAAAATTTTGTTGTTGACACAAATAAAGTTGAAAAAAATGATGCAAAAATAAATACAGAAATTGAAAGGCAATTGTATGAGCAAACTAAAGGAACTAAAGATGAGAAAATTGCTGAAAAAACATATAATCAATCAAAAATTAAAGGCTGGGAATACCCAAATACTTCTATATCTGTAGATTTTGTAAGTACTAAGTTTAGTCATGATAATCACACAAAAGAATCGGGACTTAGAACAAATGGAATATTATCAATATCACGGCCTTTAGCAATTAAGTTTCCAGTTATTACTCCATCAGCAAGTGTTAATGTAACTAAATACTCCCTTAAAACTAGTCCTAATATAAATCGTACTATCTTTGGTTCTGGTCTTGGAATAGACTTTAGTACCGTAAGAAAAACAAATTTATTTGGCATTGAGGCTAACCATCGCATATCTCCTAAAATTACATACAACTATCGAGCAAAAAAAGTTCAAGGCAACATACCAATTTTTGATACTAAGGACAAATATACTGACATTATTACCTTTGCTGACCTTACTTCTGGTGAAAGATACACTGGACTTGATAGAATTACTAATGCAAATGATATTACTCTTAGCCTTGAGTCAAGTTACAGAGCCACAGATGCAATAGATGATGATAAAGACCTCTTAAACATGGGAATTGCTCAAAGCTTCTACACTGATGATGAGGTGGTAAGTGATACTATTAATTCTAATTATGAAACTAGGCTTTCCTACTCTAATATTGTTGCCTCAATAGGTTTGGCTATTAATAATTTTGCTGTTAGTACTGATTTACAATTTGACCCGGATAAGTCGTTAGTTGTAAAACGTGAAAATAGCTTTTCTTACTCTCCTGCTCCAAGAAAATTAGCCGCCATGACTTATAGTGATGACAATATAACAAGGACTGGGAAAATTTCTCTATCCTATCCATTGAATGACTCTATCCATTTTTTTGGTGGACTGAATAGAAAAATTACTAAGTCAACTCGCACAGGAGTAACAACTGAATATACATCTGGCCTAGCCTATGAAAGTTGCTGTTGGGCCTTTCGCGTAGCACATTTTCAAGCTGATAGAGGTCAAGGAGATAATAGTAATAATTACAGTACTGGTTTTGAATTAATTTTAAAAGGACTTGGTACAACCTCAACACCTCTTAAAGACCGAATAGAAAATACCATTCCTGGATACACACTGAACCTAAGGGAATGAAGAGAGCTTTAGTTCTCTTTTTACTTTTTAGTTTTCAAAACTCCTTTGCTGAAAACTCTATTTTAGCTTTAGTGAATAAAGAAATTATTACATATAACTCTATAGAAAAAAAGCTAAACGAAGTTAATACTTATGATGAAAAATTAGCTATTATTAATTTTAGAATTGATACTATTCTCCAGCTAAAAAAAACTCAAGAATTTGATATTTATCCCCTTCAGTCAGATATAAATCAAACTATTATTGAATTAGCAAATATCAATAATATTTCTCTAAAAGAACTTAATTCTCGCTCTGATTTTGATTTCATTGTTCAAGAAGTTTCTACAAAATTAGCAGTACTTAATTTACAGCGATTTGTTACAAAAGACTTGAAGTTTAATTTATCAAATGATGAATTAATAAATAAATGCCCGGTTATTAATGGTGGCAGTAAAATTAAGCAAATTAAGATTGCTCAAATTATTATCTCCCAAATTGATAACACCATTATCTCATCTGAAAATATGGATGAATCAATCAAATCATTTCTACAAAAACTTTCTGAACATATTAGCAAAGGTGCATCTTTCAAAGCTTCCGCGAAGCTTCATTCACAGCACTCAAGTTATTTGAATGGAGGCGAGACAGACTGGATTGAGGTTGATAGTACAACAGTCAAAATGCTAGACTCCCTGAAGGAAAATGAAGTTTCAAATATATATTTAACTGACTTTGGTTTTGCAATTGGAATTAAACTAGCAGAGCGCTTTGTCAGTAGTGAACTAAAACAATGCAAAGAGAAACTAACCTATCTAAATGCTGAAAAATTTTACTCTAGCTGGGTTAAGGAGCTTCGAGACAAGGCTTATATAAAAATATACTATGACGCACTATAATAATTATACTACTGCATATGTCTAAATCTATCTTCATATTCGGATTTCACAGCATTGAAAGCCTTTTAAATACTAATCCTGAATCTGTTTTAAAAGTTTTTATTCAAACTGGTAGGAGAGATCTTAGGGTTAATAATTTAAATAAAACACTATTTGATTTGAAAATACCATTTTCAGAGTTAGATAAGTCTGGTCTTGATCGTATTGCAAGAGGTGAGGTTCATCAAGGCGTTATTTCTGAAGTTATTCTTCCCCCTCTTCTAACAGAAGATGCTCTTTTAAGCTCTATTGAGAATTTAAAAGAAAAACCTTTAATTCTAATATTAGATTCTATTCAAGATTCAAGAAATTTAGGAGCCTGCCTTAGGAGTGCTAATGCTGCAGGAGCTAGTCATGTCATTATCAACAAAGATGGTTCTGCTCCAATAAACGCTTTAGTTCATAAAACTTCAGCAGGTGCTATCAATAGTCTTCAGATTTTTCATGTCACAAATTTATCAAGGACAATAAAATCAATCCAAGAAAAGGGTATCTGGGTGATTGGTCTTGATGGAGGTTCGTCATCAAAAATCTATGATGTTAATTTATCTGATTCAATAGCTATTGTTATGGGTACTGAAGGAAAAGGAATCAGGCAATTAATTAAAAAAACATGTGATCAGCTTGTTTCCATTCCAATGTCAGGAAATATAGAAAGTCTTAATATTTCAGTCGCAACTGGAATTGCTCTATTTGAAAGTAAAAGACAAAGAGAAAGTAGTTAATACTCTCAGAAGTTTCGGGTAAAATATGCACGCTTTAGAAATCAGATAATGGAAACAGCGAATCAGCTTCCTAAAACGATTAAATTATTTAAGTTTGCTAGAAAAGAAGCTAATTTTCATGGTGACTATAAAATTGCTGCTATGCCTAGAATCTCTATGTTAGCTAGGAATACTGAAGATAGGATAAAGGTTGATTTATCGTTCCACTTAGAAAATGATAAAACGCCATGCATAAAGGGGATAATTAATACGAATATCATTTTAGATTGCCAGCGCTGTTTAGAGGCATTCCCCATTGATTTAAAAGTAAATTTTAATTTAGCATTTATAAGATATGAAGATCAAGCTGAAGGACTAGATTCTAGTTTTGAAGTTTATGTCATTGGAGAAGAAGAGGACTTAGATTCAATTGATTTAATTACAGATGAGATTCTGTTATCTATTCCAATGGCCCCTTCTCATGATTTTGATTGTAGTTTAAAGATAGACAAAGAAAAAGCTGTTGAAGAGATTCGTAAAAATCCCTTTGACGTTCTAAAAAATATTAAAATGACCGATTTCGGCAAGGAGTAAAAAATGGCAGTACAAAAAAGTAGAAAAACACCATCAAAAAGAGGTATGCGTCGCTCACATAATGCGTTGAAAAACCCTGCATTATCTGAAGATCAAGAAACTGGTGAAACTCACCTAAGACATCATATTACTGCAGACGGATACTATCGTGGCAAGCAAGTTATAAAGTCAGCTGCTGATGATATCGAAGAAGTAGAAGCTTAAAGCTAATTTATGTCAATAAAGGTATCAATCGATGCCTCAGGTGGTGACTTTGGAATTCCTGTCACCATTAATGCTGGTATCATCGCTTTAAAAAATTATAACGATCTTACAGTTGCTTTTGTGGGTGATGAAAAAGCTATAAAGATAGAAATTAATAGCACATCAGTTCCTCCAGAAATTTTAGAAAGGATAGAGATAAAGCACGCATCTCAAGTTATCAAAATGGATGACTCTCCTTCTACCGCTCTCAGGCACAAAAAAGACTCCTCGATGAGGGTTGCCATTAATCTTGTTAAAGATGGAAATGCTCATGCTTGCGTAAGTGCTGGAAACACAGGCGCCCTTCTATCAATAGCAAAGTTTGTCCTTAAAACTATTAAAGGGGTTGATAGACCAGCAATTATGTCTGCTGTGCCTACATTAACAGGTCGTCCTACTCATATTCTTGATTTGGGTGCTAATGTTGATTCAAAGCCCGAAACACTTTTGCAATTTGCAATTATGGGGTCTATTGCTGTTCAAAATACTGAAGAAATCGAGAATCCTACTGTTGGACTGCTCAATGTTGGTTCTGAAGAATTAAAGGGGCACTGGAAAATTCAAGAAACGGCAGAATTATTAAAAAACTCATCTCTAAACTATATTGGCTTTGTAGAGGGTGATGATATTTATAAAGGAAGCGTTGATGTTATTGTCTGTGATGGTTTTGAAGGAAATATTGCGCTGAAAGCTAGTGAAGGGGTTGCTCATATGTTTTCACATTTCATCAAAAAATCTTTTAACAAGAATATTTTTACAAAAATAGCCGCTTTAATTGCAAGCTCAGTTATGAGGGATTTTAAATCTAGAGTTGATCCTGGAAAATACAATGGTGCAAGCTTACTTGGCTTAAAAGGTGTTGTAGTTAAAAGTCATGGTAAGGCAGATGTTGACTCCTTCTTTCAGGCAATTAAAGAAGCATATTTAGAGGCACATGCTAAAATTACTGATAAGATTTCAGTTCAATTAACCCGTGAATTAGAAGAACACAAGTAGTTAATTAGAACTGCCTTCAACCAAAAGTTACTATATATGCAAATCTTCAAAATAAAAAATAAGCTTAATTTGCTTATTGATAGCTCTTGTAATATAAAATTTTTCGTTAAGTTATGAGCGGCCAACGACGCTGGCTTAAGGTATGGGCTAGAACTGTTGGAATGCCAGTAGGCATTACTGATGAAGATAAGCCAGAGTTCCTACCTATCAAACAAAAAGATGTAAAAAAAGCCTTAGTATTTCGCACTTTTTGGATCATACTACACGTACTAACTTGCGTTATGATAATTGCAGGCAATGGAAGGTCACTTGGTTGGTGGTAAAATAATAGTACAAAGAGATTTAATGTAAATGAAAATAGGTTCAATCAAAAGAATAATAGAAGCCAAATGATGAAAAAATTTGCAAGAATTATTGGAACTGGGAGCTACTTACCATCTAAGATTGTTACAAATCTTGATCTTGAAAAAACTCTTGATACCACTGATGAATGGATAACTACTCGAACTGGAATTAAAGAAAGGCGAATAGTTACAGATGAAAGCACGTGTGACCTTGCTCTTGAGGCAAGTAAAAATGCCCTTGAAATGGCTGAAATTAGCCCTTCAGAGATTGATCTTATTATTCTTGCAACAACTACGCCTGACAAAATTTTTCCTGCAACAGCAACAATGCTTCAAGACCGTCTTGGCGCCTCATGCCCAGCATTTGATCTCCAAGCAGTTTGTGCAGGCTTTGTATTTGCCCTTACAACTGCTCAGCAGTATATTGAAAATGGTAGTTTTAAAAATATACTAGTCGTTGGCAGTGAAACAATGTCAAAAATCGTTGACTGGAATGATCGCTCTACTGCTATCCTTTTTGCTGATGGTGCTGGAGCCGTTGTAATTAGCTCTGATAATGCTACTGGTATAAAACACTCTAAGCTCTATAGTGATGGAAGCTTCTTATCCTCACTTCATGTTAATGAGTTAGGCACGATTGAAATGTTGGGTAATGAAGTTTTTAAGATTGCAGTTAATAGACTTTCAAATTTGGCAGAAGAAACACTTCAAGACTGTAATATGACATCTGATGATATTACTTGGATGGTGCCACATCAAGCTAATATCCGTATTATTAAAGCAGTTGCAAAGAGAATCAACTTACCTATGAGTAAAGTGATTCAAACTTTAGGTACACATGGAAACACTTCAGCTGCCTCTATTCCTTTGGCACTTGATACAGGCGTTCGTGATGGAAGAATCAAAAAAGGTGACGTGTTACTTTTTGAAGGAATTGGCGGTGGATTTAGCTGGGGTAGTGTTCTTGTTGAGTACTAGAAAGAGCGCTTCATTAACTTAACAGTTAGGTCCTTTAAAGGCTTTTCATCAACGCTAAGAAATGATATTTGATCAAGAGCCTCTCGGTAAAGGCTTTCATACTTTTTAACTGATTCATCCAACCCTAAAATAGATGGATACGAAGGTTTATTTTTTACTAAATCTGAATTTTGTCGCTTACCTAATATCTCATCTGAGGTAATTACGTCTAGTACATCATCTTGAACCTGATAAGCAAGTCCTATAAGGTTTGAGAAAGAATCCAATATAGATAAGTCTTTTTTACTAATATTAGGATTCAAAATAGCCCCAAACATTACAGAACAATTTAAAAGTGAACCAGTTTTCTTTTTATGCAAATTATTTAGCAGCTCTATATCAACTTCTTTAGAGACAATAGATAAGTCAATTGACTGCCCTTCAGCCATCTTAAAAGATGACATTGATAACAAATTTAATAGTTTTATTTTTGTAAATGAATCAATTAAGTCATCACTAGAAATTACCTCAAATGCCAAAGCCTGAAGGCCATCCCCTGCAAGTATTGCCTGAGCCTCACCATAAACTTTATGAGAGGACGGCTGATTATGCCTCATATCATCGTCATCCATTGCAGGAAGATCATCATGAATAAGAGAATAGATATGAATTAATTCAATAGCGCAGGCGCTCGAATCAACTTTTTGGATATCGATACTAAACAAATTAGACACAGTGTAGGTAAGGATTGGTCTAAAGCGTTTTCCACCAGCCAAAACGCTATACTTCATAATATTATTGAGCTCACTCTGATAAGAATTATCAGGCGAAATAGAGCTCAAATAATTTTCTAGATATGAGTTAACTCGCTCCCGGTAACCCTCAAGAATCTCCAAAGGGCTTCTCTTCGCTATAGTTATCACTGTCACTTAAAACACTTATTCGCTGCTCAGCATCAGTCAGTGCAGTATGACATTGCCTGTGAATTTTAACGCCTTCTTCAAAATATTTAAGAGAGTCCTCTAAGCTAAGCTCACCCGACTCCATCTTATTAATAATTTCTTCAAGCTGTAATAAGCCTTTATTAAAATTAAATTTATCTGTCATTTTATTACCTTAATTTCATGCATTATTTAAAATTTTATCCATCCATGAGCTTGGTAATATTCTACCTAAAAAAGCAAATAATTTGGTTGGAAAGGTGACGCGATAATGAATTTTTGGTGAACTTGACTTTAGGGCATGAAGTGCACACTTCAATACAGCTTCTGGTGGAAGAGTAAATTGAGCATTCTTTTCTGATTCAAGCCTTTGAATCATTGTGTTATATTTTTCTTTATAATTACTTTTTGAGCTGTCTACATTTTCCTTAAAAGCTAAATAAGCATTGGTTCTAAATTTTGATTCTATTGGTCCAGGCTGAATTAATGAAAATTTAATGTTTGTATTACTTAGCTCTAGCCTTAACGTATTCACTAGGCCTTCTATTGCGAACTTAGATGCAATATAAGGGCCTCTAAATGGCATAGCAACAAACCCTAAAACAGAGCTTATATAAATAACTCGCCCTACGTTTTCTTTTCTCATTTTAGGTAATACTAAATTAGTCAACTCATGCCAACCAAAAACATTTACTTGAAATTGCTTCTCTAAAGCGTCTCGGGAAATATCCTCAAGAGCACCAGCTTGTCCATAAGCGCCATTATTAATCAAAGCATATAGAATATCAGTTTTTTGATAAAGTTCTGAAATGGCATCATTTATTGAGCCTGAGGAAGACAAATCAAGTAACAAAGACTCAAAACCTAGAGCTTTTAGTTTATCAACGTCATTATTATTTCTAGCACTCGCAAAAACACGATAACCCTCAGAGCGAAGTCCATGAGCAAGGCAAAGACCTATTCCACTTGAGCATCCAGTAATAAGAACTGACCTTAGTTTTGAAGAGCTGTCCAATGTTCCGCCTTGTTTTTTAATTCTAAATCAATACTTTGTGAACGTAATACTAGAAAGTCATAGGCCATGCGAAAACGTGGATTACCAATTAGGTCACTTTCTTTTTTTGGATTACAATTTTCAAGTTGATATTGCATCAACCAAATATCTTTTACTCGAGTTGATAGCCATCGGGGCATCATAACTTGCTGAGTTTGATTTTTAATAACATACTCAGCAGCATTAATCATTGTCTCTAATCGAGGTTTATTTTTTTTATTAGTCACAACAACTCTTAAATTAAATGAACTCCAAAGAAATACAGCAAAAATGAATGCAGGAGTAACAGAATTTCCGCTCTTAATTCTTTTAGAAGTATTTTCTAAAGCGACATTAATAAATATACTTTCTTTAGTTTGGGAGAATAAATGCTTCAATAGTCCAAAATTTAAAAGTTCATTAAAAACTTCAATTGAGTTTTCATTATGAAACAATTTAATTACTTCTTCATAAAGCCTAGCAGGGGGTATATTTCCTAATAAATGTGCGTTACTGGAAATACTCTGTGAAAGGTCTGGTTCAAATTGGGCGCTTAGTTTAACCTTGAAGCGGACAGCACGAATCATTCTAACAGGATCTTCTTCAAAACGCTCTTTTGGGCTTCCAATCATTTTAATTTCGGCAGCTTTTAAATCATCTAGGCCTCCAACATAATCAATAACCTCAGAGTTAGCAAGATCATAATAAAGACCATTAACAGTAAAATCTCTCCTAAATACATCATCTTTCAGTGAGCCATAGAAGTTGTCTCTTACAACCACACCACTATTAGAAGTTTTAACTTTGCCTGCACGAAAAGTGGCTACTTCAATAAATTTTCTTGCTGAAAACATTATATGAACTAGCCTAAAGCGTCTACCTATAATTCTTGAGCGTTTAAAAACTTTGTGGACTTGTTCTGGAGTTGCATTTGTAGCAATATCAAAATCTTTAGGCTCATAGCCTAACAATAAATCTCGTATACATCCACCAACTAAATATGCATCATATCCAGCTTTAATTAAAGTCTGGACAACCTTTATAGCATCTTTATCAAGTAGCTTTTTGTCAAATCTAACAGTTTGACGGACTGGGGTCATAAGCTCACAACTTCTCTAGGTTTCCAGCCATCTTTTCTATGCTCACACTCGATATTAGTATAAACCCCACCTCTAACATTAAAAATAGCTTTTAATCTTATAAAACGAGGATCCATAACTTCAACTAAATCATCAAGAATTTTATTAGTAACGGCTTCATGAAAAGCGCCCTCATTCCTATAAGACCAAAAATAATTTTTTAGTGCTTTAAGTTCAACACAAAAATTATCAGCTATATATTCAATATGGATATCGGCAAAGTCTGGCTGTCCAGTTAAAGGACAGAGGCATGTAAATTCTGATGAATCTATGCGAATTACAAAATCTCTTTTAATATTGGGATTATCAAAAACCTCTAAAATTTTGCTTGGTGAACTAGACATGATTTTTTTTTCTATTATTTAAAAAAGATATTTTATCAAAAAAATAAGAGAAATTTCCCTCTCTGAAGTGATAAAAAACAACTAAAACTAAAAATAAAAATAAATGGATACTCCACATCCCAATTATTGGACTTAATTGGCCAGTCTCAATAGAGTTTTTCGCTACTAATAATCCATTATTGTAGAGCATAAAAACAACTATCCCAATTAAAAGATTAATTCCTTTTCCAGTTCTTGGGGATGATTTTCCTAAAAAAACTCCAAAAACTGAAAGAAGTAAAATTGAAATAGGCTGAGAAAAACGCCATTGCATCTCTGCATTTGCAAGTAAGCTATTCTGACTTAGCAAATCAATTGATGACATTTCTTCAATTTCAGAAAAATTATTTATAGATTTTTGAACTTCACCTGAAATTATTTCTAAATCATACAAGTCAAAATTTAATATATTAATATTTTTACTGCCTGGCAATCCTTCGTAGCGAGTTCCATCTTTTAAGCGTAGATATACACTTTTACTTTGATCATCCATATATTTTTTTGCCTCTGAAGCTAAGACAATAATTGGCTTCCCATTACCTGATGAGTAAATAAAAATTTCTTCCATATTTTGTTCGCCACCAGTATTGGTAATTAATGAATCAGCAGCATAAAATACAATTTCACCATCCTTAAAACTTTCAAACCTTCCTTCTGTAATGAAAGAAAATTCTGAGGCATTCACTGTTTGATCTTCAGCTAAACTTTTTTGTTGCTTTGCCCATGGAACAGCAAATATTGTTAGGCAGAAAATCACAATAAATAATAAAATTACTATAGGCTGAATAAAGCTAATAAAATTCCTTTCTCCAAGGCCTATTGAGTTCATTACTACAGCCTCAGAATTTTTATAGAGCTGTGATATTGAAATAATTATCGATAAAAAAAGGGACAAAGCTAGTATTATTGGAATATCTCGCAACATGTTATAACCAATTAAAGGTAATAGCTCCATGATAGGAATTCCATGGTCTACACTTTCTTGAACGGTCAATACAAATTGATTTCCAAAAACTAAAAGACCAATAACAAATGATATTGCAAATAAAAAAACTATTAAATTGCGAAGCAAGTAACTTGCAATTATAGTATTTGGATAATTGAAGATTTTAAAAAGCATTTTGTTAAATTATAAAATACTCTAACTAAGTAAATAAAGACTATTTCTTCTGCTTCATCGAATCAAAGAACTCATCATTAGTTTTACTAAAGCGAAGTCTTTCAATCAAGAATTCAGCTGCTTCTACAGTATCCATTGGGTGAAGAATTTTTCTCAAAATCCACATTTTCTGTAGTTCTTGCTCATCAGTCATAAGTTCTTCACGACGAGTACCAGAAGCATTGATATTAATTGCTGGAAATATTCTCTTTTCAGATAATCTTCTCTCAAGATGAAGCTCCATATTGCCGGTGCCTTTAAACTCTTGATAAATTACTTCGTCCATCTTAGAGCCAGTTTCAACTAATGCTGTTGCAATTATAGTTATGCTTCCACCATTTTCAATATTCCTTGCTGCACCAAAAAAACGCTTAGGTCTTTGAAGGGCATTTGCATCAACACCGCCAGTTAAAACTTTACCTGATGAAGGAGCTACAGTATTGTAGGCTCTTGCTAAACGAGTTATTGAATCAAGCAAAATAATTACATCCTTTCCTTGCTCTGCTCTTCTTTTAGCCTTTTCAATCACTATTTCTGCAATCTGAACATGTCGCTTTGCAGGCTCATCAAAAGTTGAAGAAATGACTTCACCTCTAACCGTTCTCTCCATTTCAGTAACTTCTTCAGGCCTCTCATCAATTAATAGAACAATAAGCTCACACTCTGGGTGATTAACTGCAATAGATGATGCAATATTTTGTAAAATCATAGTTTTCCCAGCCTTTGGAGGCGCTACCAACAAGCCTCTTTGGCCCTTTCCAATAGGTGCAACTAAATCAATTACTCTAGCAGTTATATCCTCCGTGCCTCCATTACCCAACTCCAAGCCAAGTCTTTCATTTGGATGTAATGGTGTTAATGATGAAAAAGGGATACGATTTCTAATATTTTCAGGAGAGTCTTCATTTACTTCTGACACTTTAATTAAAGCAAAATATTTTTCACCTTTTTTTGGAGCCCTTATTTTTCCAGTAACAACATCACCAGTTAATAAATTAAAGCGCCTAATTTGATTAGGTGAAACATAAATATCATCAGGACCAGACACATAGGAATCATTTGAAGATCTAAGAAAACCATAACCCTCTTGTAAAATGTCTAAAACACCATCTCCTAAAACTTCTTCATCATTATCTGCTTTATGTTTTAGTATTGCAAAAATTAAAGTTTGTTTTTTTGCTCTTGAAATATTTTCGATACCAAGAGATTGAGCAAGCTCTAAAAGCTCGGCAGGAGTTTTAATTTTAAGTTCTGATAGTTTCATATGAATTTTGAAAGTAATTAGAGAGGATTGGCATATCGCCGCAGGGTTAGTAGGCTAGTATTAATTTGAGTTTGATAGAGGAAGAATAATTTAGAAAATGTTTAATATAGTTAAATGATGTTATTAAATATTAGAGTCCAAAAAAGCATTTAAGTTTGCCTTAGAAAGAGCACCAACCTTTGTTGCATGCACTGCACCATCTTTAAATAAAAGCATCGTTGGAATACCTCTTATGCCATATTTAGGTGGTAACTGTGTATTTTCATCAACATTGACCTTTGCAATTGTAATGCGACCTTCATATTCATCAGCAATTTCATCAAGGATAGGGGCTAAAGCCTTACATGGACCACACCATTCGGCCCAAAAATCTACTAAAACTGGTTGAGTGGAGCTGACTACATCTGCCTCAAACGAAGCATCACTGACTACTTTAATTTTGTCGTTCATGTATTTAAAAATTGGAAAGTAAAAATGAGATAGAAATGTTTCTACAGTTTATTATAACAGTTCTTACAAGAAAATTTATTATTTTAAAAAGATAGTTACCTATAAAAATATTGCTATGTTGGCAACAATATATCTAGGCTATGAAAGATAGAAGTAATGGAATTGTAATAAACGATAAAGCGACCTGAGTAGTAACAATACTGGTCATCAGCTCCTCATCGCCACCAAATTGTTTTGCTAATGCGTAAGATGATGCAGCAGTTGGAACAGATGCAAAGATAACTGCAACAACAACCTCTAACTGACTTAATCCAATAAATGTTGCAACAATATACGCAATTATAGGAAATGCTATCAATTTGAGAGAATTAGAAATAATGATTGGAGTAATTTTTAAAGCAAGATCTCTTACTTTGATCTTCGCACCAATTGTTAGAAGCATTATTGGTAATGCTGCAGAGCCAAGAAGACCAGAAGTTTCATAAACAATAATTAGTTCATCTGATTCTATTAATGATACAAATAACCCAGCAATCATTGCAAGTATGAATGGGTTTTTTATCAATTCAATAAATATGCTAGCTATTCCTTTTGCAGTATCGGTCTTTCCAGGCTGCTTTAAGTTAGAAACCATAATAGAAATAACAACAATATTGATACTAGGAACATATAAAAGCATAAATACAGCTCCAATTGCTAATCCCTCATCCCCAAAAAGGCTCCCCGCAATTGCTAGTGCAATAAATGCGTTATGCCTTGCAGCACCCTGCAAGATTGATGACCAAGACTCTGGAGAATACCCCAGCAACTTCCCCATTAGAACTGATACTATTGTTACAATAAATAACCCAGAAAGTATAACTACTCCATAACTATAAATCATTGATGAAGTTAAATGAATTTGAGATATATGATGAAATAAAAGAGATGGAATTAGAACCCAATAAACAAGCTTATCATTAACATCCCAAAAAGATATATCAGGAACCCCAACTCTTCTTAGTATATTGCCTAGAATTATCAGAATAAATACTGGCGAAATAAGTAAAAATATTTGAAAGAAATTTGAAAGCATTTATACTTTTTTTATATGCCTAAGAACAAGATTAAGAATTAATATTATCAATATAATCTATAGCCATTTGTATTCGAAGCAAGGTTTTTTCTTTACCAACAAGTTGCGAGGTTATATCAACGCTTCCTGCCTTACCATCACCACTAATAGCAAGTCTATATGGCTGTCCTACCTTGCCAAAACCAATATCTCTAGCTTCGCAAATACCTTTAATAGTAGAATGAATATTCTCAGCTGTCCAGGATTTTAGATCACTTAAGTTAGTCAATAAATCAACTAATATTAATTTTGATTCTTTAGTAAAAACCTTATTTGCCTGAACTGCATCAAACTCTTTAAAATCATTATAAAACATGGCGCAGCTTTGTGCCATATCAACTAGAGACTTAGAGCGATCTCGAAGAACATCAATGACTTCATTAATATTAGGTCCATTATCTATTTCAATATTTAGTTGATCAAGGTACCATTTAAGATTAGAGGCAAGATCATTGGTTTCAGTTGTTTTTATATGAGACTGATTAATCCACTCAAGCTTTTCTTGATTAAAGCTAGCTGGTGAATTATTAATATTACTCAGATCAAAAAGATTAATCATTTCATCAACTGAAAAGATTTCTTGATCTCCATGCGACCAGCCTAGCCTTACAATATAATTAAGAAGGGCGTGAGGCAAAAAACCTTCGTCCCTGTAAGATAATAAATTAAGAGCTCCATGCCTTTTTGATAAGCGTGATCCATCTGAGCCCAAGATCATTGGTACATGAGCAAATTTAGGGGAAGGCCAACCCATAGCCTCATAAAGGTTAATTTGCTTAGGAGTATTATTAATGTGATCATCACCCCTGATAACGCACTCTATTGCCATATCATGGTCGTCGACTACAACCGTCAGATTATAGGTTGGAGATCCATCTGACCTTGAGATAATTAAGTCATCTAATTCAGAATTAGAAATGCTTATATCACCTTTAACATAATCACTAAAGTTTACATTGCCGTCAACAGGGTTAAGAAATCTAATAACACCATTTTTTAAACCTTTATTTCGACAACATTGATCATACTTAGGCTTTTCTTTTTTTGCAATTTGCTCTTCTCGCATCAATTCTAGTCGATCGATAGAGCAGTCACAATAATACGCTTTACCCTTTATAAGCAATTCAGAGATAACTTCATTATAGCGAACAGTTCTGTTACTCTGATAAATTGGGCCTTCATCATAATCTAAATCTAACCAGCCCATCCCCTCCAAAATTGCATCAACAGAGGCTTGTGTTGATCTCTCCTTATCAGTATCTTCAATTCTAAGCACAAATTTACTATTATTTTTTTTTGCCCATAGCCATGCAAAGAGAGCTGTTCTAGCACCACCAATATGCAAATATCCAGTTGGGGAAGGGGCAAATCTTGATTTCATTTATTTTTTAAGAATTGTAGATTTAAATATCATTAGAACTAATAGTTCATTTATTGATAGATTGATTAATACGATTAACTTACCAAATCAAATCAAATGATAAGCTAATTTTACACTGTTATAATATCTCAACATTCAAATAGAAAAGTATATTAATGGAATTCACTCAGCAAAATGCTAATCAAAATACCATTATTTCATACGATGATTTAACAATTACCCTCTCCCATTTAAAGCTAAAAAAACCCTGTTTTATCTCTACAAATGAATCAAAGGAGCTATCAGCTTTAAACTTAGATGAAGTTAATAAAGAATTTCTATTTCCACTTTTATCAAAAGAGTCAATTGATCTTTTAATAATTGGAACTGGTAGTAGTCCAATTTTTCTATCTCCAAAGCAGCAAATGTCATTATCAGAAATTAATTTAGGTGTTGAATGTATGAATAATATTTCTGCATGCTCTAGTTTTAATTTACTTCTTGGAGACTTAAGGAAAGTTGGTGTATTAATTCTATGATTTCTTATTTATTCAAAACAATAGGCAAATTTTATAGGTTTTTTAAAATTGATACGCCTCTATTAATATTAATTATTTTGCTCTCATCTTTTGGGCTACTAATTCTTTACAGCAGCTCTGGTGGCTCTTTAAACCTAGTCTATCGTCAATTAGTTCACCTTGGTTTAGCAACTTCCGTAATGCTTGTTATTGCTCAAATTCCGCCAATTATTATGCTTCGATCAGCTCCCATACTCATGATTCTAGGTATTTTTCTACTAATATCAGTTCTTTTTTTTGGCAGTTCTGGAGGAGGCGCTCAGAGATGGCTAGACCTTGGATTAGTAAAATTTCAACCTTCAGAATTGATGAAGATTATTGTGCCAATGACAATTGCTGCAATCTTAAGTGAAAAAACTTTACCTCCTCGCCCTCTTCCAGTCGCAAATTCAATGCTAGCAATTGGGTTAGTTGTTCTGCTTATTGCTAGGCAGCCTGATCTGGGAACCTCTTTATTAATAGGCGCCTCTGGGGTTTATGTTTTATTTTTTTCCGGCGTAAGAGTGATGTTATTAAAAAGCAAATGGCTAAACCTTATACTTCTTTCAAGCTTGCTGGGTGGCTCCTTATTTTTAGCATGGAATTATTTTTTGATAGCCTATCAAAAAAGAAGAATTTTAACTCTATTCAATCCAGAGTCTGATCCATTAGGCTCTGGTTATCACATTATTCAGTCAAAAATTGCAATTGGTTCGGGAGGCTTTACTGGTAAAGGTATTACAAAGGGCTCTCAATCACAACTTGACTTTGTTCCAGAGCAATCTACTGATTTTATTTTTTCAGTTTTAGCAGAAGAGCTTGGGTTTCTTGGAGTTTTATTATTAATAATAATCTACTCACTCATAATTTATCGCTGCCTTATCTTATCTCTAAGATGTGAAGACAACTTTTCAAGATTATTGGGCGCTAGCCTAACGTTTGTATTCTTTACATATATTTTTGTTAATATTGGCATGGTTTCAGGCCTCCTTCCTGTGGTTGGAGTCCCCCTCCCTCTAATAAGTTATGGAGGCTCATCACTTATAACTCTTATGGCAAGTTTTGGTATTATTATGTCAATTCATAAACATAAAGGCCGAAGGTATTTACAGTAATTAGTTATAATTAAATACATAACTTAAACAATATTTTTTCCAATTTAAAACTTTATATAATTTATTAAAAAATAACTTTATGAAAATCAATTCTTTTACTTTGCTCCTTAAATCAGCCTTTTTAATACTATTTTTAACAAACGTAAATGCTGAGGAACCTCGTTTTTATATCCCTGATGCTCCTGCAATTGCTGCAGAAGCTTTCGTCGTAATGGATCACAATTCTGGCAAAATACTTGCGTCACATAATGAGAATGAAATGAGGCCACCTGCAAGCCTTACAAAGCTGATGACTTCATATGTCATCTTTAAAAGACTTAAAGAGGGATTTATTACTCTCGATGAAGAAGTAAAAATAAGTGAAAAAGCATGGAAAACTGGCGGATCAAGAAGTTTTATTGAAGTTGGAAAAATGATCAAACTTGAAGACTTGCTTAAAGGAATGATAATTCAATCTGGAAATGATGCCTCTGTTGCTTTAGCTGAGCATGTAGCTGGGTCAGAAGGTACGTTTGTTCTCTTTATGAATGACTATGCAGAGCAAATTGGAATGAAAAATTCTAACTTTGAGAATTCCTCAGGACTTCCACATGAAAATCAACACTCAACTGCAAAAGATATGGCTATTCTTTCAAGCGCAATGATTAGAGAATTTCCAGATTATTACAAATGGTATAGCGAGAAAGAATTTACATACAACAACATCACTCAGCCCAACAGAAATAAACTTTTATCAAGGGATAGCACTGTCGATGGATTAAAAACTGGCTGGACTAAAAAAGCGGGATATTGCCTAGTAACAAGTGCGAATAGAGTTGGTATGAGGCTTATCTCGGTTGTGCTCGGTTCAGAAAGCTCTGATATTCGCACCGCTGAAACAGAAAAACTTTTAGACTATGGTTTTCGTTTTTTTGAAACGCAGTCAGTTAATGATATTTCTCATCAAGTACCTTTGTATAAATCAAAACAGGCAAATATTAAGGTAGGAGTTTCCGATACAAGCTTTTTAACATTACCGCGAAACCAATTCAAATATACCACCCAAACTATTAATCTTTCTAGTGATTTAATTGCACCCATTAATATAGGAGACCAAGTAGGAACACTCGTAATAAGCTTCAGTAATGAAGATATTGCAACCCTCCCACTTATAGCCCTTGAAGATGCAACTGAAGGTGGTATCTTTACTAAAATGATTGACACGATTAAGCTTATGTTTAGATAACATAAATGGTATATCTAAACGGTAATTTTATTCCAAAAGAAAAGGCATATATTTCAGTAATGGACAGAGGCTTTCTCTTTGGAGATGGAGTTTATGAGGTATTTCCAGTCTATGACAAAAAAATCATTGGTTTTGAAGCACATCTTTCGAGACTTCAAGACGGACTTGATGCCATAAACATTAAAAACCCCCATAGCAACGATGACTGGAAAAGCCTAATAAAAAAAATAATATCCTTTAATATTAAAAATGCTAATCAAGCAATTTATTTACAAATATCAAGGGGCTGTGATCAGAACAGAAAACATACCTATGATGAATTAGATCCAACTATATACATTCAATCAAGTTTGATTGGACCTAGAGAGAAAAATTCTCTTTTTAAAGGCAAATCAGCTATCACAAGAGAAGATATAAGGTGGTTAAAAAGTAATACTAAGGCAACTTCGCTTTTGGCAAATACCCTTTATGCTCAAGAGGCTAAAGAAAATAATGCAGAAGAGGCAATTCTCCTACGAGATGGTATTGTTACAGAGGCCTCAAGCTCTAATGTCTTTATTGTAAAAGATAACTGCATTTATACGCACCCAAAAGGACGAAATATTCTTCCAGGTATTACTCGAGATATTACTATTTCACTTGCTAAAAAACTTGATATTAAAGTAAACGAAACTACATTTAGTAAAGAGCAATTAATGGAAGCTGATGAAGTCTGGATTACTAGCTCAACAAGAGAAATTCTCCCAATCACCTCAGTTGATAATAATATTATTAATTCTGGTCTTTCTGGACCAATATGGTCATTAATTTATGACCAATATCAGCTCTTAAAAACAGCCTAAATATAAGATAATCATAAATCTCTCAAAAATCAACTAAATTACTCTAAAGATCGAATATTAAATAATTAGAATAACCAATTCAAGTAAAATTAAAAATGGTGTCGAGGGTATGCCGACAATAAATAGTTATGAACCCCGCCAGGCCTGGAAGGGAGCAACGGTAATAATTCTTTTATGTGTTGGACTCTATTCTCGGCGCCACTTTAAATATAATAAAATAAAAAGTAATGAGCGAACACTACGAAGTTTTAGCAAGAAAATACAGGCCTCATAACTTTAAAGAGCTTGTTGGTCAAACTCATACCGTAAGAACTCTTGTAAATGCCCTTGACAGCAATAATCTTCACCATGGATTTTTGTTTACTGGTACTCGTGGAGTTGGTAAAACGACTATTGCAAGAATTTTTGCGAAATCAGTCAACTGTGAAAATGGTGTAAGCTCTAAACCATGTGGAAAATGCGAAACTTGTTTAGAAATTGACAAGGGTCAATCTGTAGACCTCATTGAACTTGATGCTGCCTCTCATACTGGCGTTGATAATATGAGAGAAATTCTTGAAAATGCTCAATACACCCCCACTAAAAACCTATATAAAATTTACCTCATTGATGAGGTTCATATGCTTTCTAAAAGCAGCTTTAATGCGCTTTTAAAAACCTTAGAGGAGCCGCCAAAACATATTAAATTTTTATTGGCAACAACTGATCCAAAAAAATTACCAATTACCATTCTATCTCGCTGCCTTCAATTTAACTTGAATAAGCTTTCTCATGATGAAATTTTTAATCATCTTAAATTTATCATGGGTGCAGAAAATCTGAAATTTGAAGACGAAGCACTATCTAAGATTGCTGATTTTGGAAATGGGTCAATGCGAGATGCTCTTAGCCTTTTAGATCAATCAATATCCTATGGAAATGGGACTGTTAAAGAGGATGATCTAAAAGCAATGCTTGGACTCGTTAGTCATAATGAAATTGTTCAGCTTGCCTCATTGGTAATCAATAGAGATGCTCAAGAGGTCTTATTATTTATAAAAGAGCTTGCACATAAAGGAGAAAATCTAACTAATACTCTTAATGATTTAACCTCGCTGTTTCATAAAATTGCAACAACTCAAATGGTTGATGATCCGAAACAAATCTCTTCAGAAATAAATGAACTTGCAAGTATTATTTCAGCACAAGATTTGCAGCTTTATTATCAGATTGCAATTAATGGCCAAAAAGATATGCGCCACTCTCCAAGTGAACAAATTGGACTTGAGATGACTTTATTAAGAATGATTGCATTTCATCCTGATAGTCAGGCTGAAAAAAAAACTCTGAAATCATCTCAAAGCAGCAATACCATTAATAAAGAGCCCCCTAAAGAAAAAATCCAAGGTAATCCACTGACTAAAGACAAGTTGCCAATCAAAGTGGGGGGAAAAAGTATTCAAGCAATAGAAAACCAACTCAACGTAAAATCTCAAAATGACTGGGAAAAAATTATTACTGAGTTAGGTTTTGATGGTGCTGCAAAAATGCTTGTTAAAAATACAGTATTTGACTCTCATAAAGACCAAATTCTTACACTTACATTAAGCGATGACTTTGTTAATTTACTTACACAAAACACACAAAGCTCAATTGAAAAAACACTAAATGAAGACTATTCTGGAATAACACTGGTTATTAATCCAGGCTCAACTAATGGAAGCTCCCTATCTCAAAAAGAATCTGTAAAAAGTGAAGAAAAACGCAAACAGAAAGAAAATCAATTTTTAAATGATGATGGGCTTAAAGAACTTCAAGAGGTATTTAATTCTCAAGTAGATGTTAAGTCTATTAAATCCATAAAGGAGTCTGATAATGTTTAAGGGTGGAATGGCAGGGATGATGCAAAAAGCAAAGCAAATGCAAGAAGACATGGAGGCTGCACAAGAAGAAATTAAATTTATGACTTGTGAAGGCATTTCAGCTTCTGGCTCCATTAAAATTATATTAAATGGAGAATATAAAGTTACTAGCATTAATATAGATAATTCGCTATTAACAGATAAAGAAATGCTTGAAGATTTAATTATGATCGCCTTTAATGACGCATCTTCAAAAGTCAATAGCGCATCTAAAGATAAAATGAAAAATGTGACTGGCGGTTTAAATCTTCCCTTCTAGCTCTCTACTAAATAATAATTATGATTGAAAAACTTAACAAAGCCTTCAGTAAATTACCAGGTGTTGGATCAAAGACTGCTCAGAGATTTATATACCATCTTTTAGAAAGAGATAGGCCAGGAGGTTTAGAAATAGCCAAAGCCCTAACAGACGCAATGGAAAATGTTAAAAACTGTGAAAAATGCCGAACTTTGACTGAAAAAAATATTTGTGAAATCTGCTCTAATATTTCACGAGATAATTCTCAGCTGTGTGTTGTTGAAACCCCATCAGATATTCATGTTATCGAGCAGAGTGGTGTCTATACTGGGAAGTATTTTGTGCTTAGTGGCTATCTTTCGCCAATCGATGGTATTGGCGCAGCTGAACTAGGTTTAAATGAATTAGAGGAACTTCTTAGTAAAAGTGATATTAGTGAAATAATTTTAGCAACTAATGCGACAATTGAAGGCGAAGTAACTGCTCATTATATTCATAATTTAGCTAAAAAATATCAAGTAAAGACAACTAGAATTGCTCACGGAATACCACTTGGAGGTGAGCTTGAATACACAGATATTAATACAATTGCACATGCTCTTTCAGGCCGGAAAGATTACGATTAACTAGCCCTTAAAGCCTTATTTTGACTCGAGTAATTATTGTATAATATGTAAGTTATATCTGACACCTCGCCTTCATGGAAAAAACATACAACCCAGAGCTAATCGAACAAAAATATCGTGATTTATGGGAACAAGGCGACCTCTTCTCTTCAAAAGCAAATTCAGCTAGTAAAGATTCATATAGCATCGTCCTCCCCCCTCCAAATGTAACTGGTAGCCTTCATATGGGCCATGCTTTTCAGCACACAATTATGGATGTATACACTCGATATAATCGAAGCAAAGGTAAACAAACCTTGTGGCAGCCTGGCACAGATCATGCGGGCATTGCAACTCAAATGGTAGTCGAAAGACAGCTTGGACTTGAGAATATTTCCAGGCACGACTTAGGTCGTGAGAAATTTACAGAAAAAATCTGGGACTGGAAGTCTAAATCTGGCGGCACTATAACTTCCCAAATGAGGCGTTTAGGTGCTTCAGTTGACTGGGAGCGAGAACGTTTTACAATGGACGAACCTCTATCTAAGGCAGTTCAGAAAGTGTTTATCGACCTTTATAATGAAGGCCTAATCTATAGAGGGAAAAGACTAGTTAACTGGGATCCTATTCTTTTAACTGCAGTATCTGACTTAGAAGTCATCAGTACTGAGGAGCAAGGTTTTTTATGGCATATCAGATATCAAGTTGCAGAATCTGATGAAGTATTGGTTGTTGCTACAACAAGACCAGAGACCATGTTTGGAGACACAGCCGTTGCAATTCATCCCGAAGATACTCGCTACCAACACCTTATTGGTAAGTTTATAGACCTTCCTCTTTCCAACAGAAAAATCCCAATTATTGCTGACGACTATGTGGATATGGAATTTGGAACAGGGTGCGTAAAAATTACTCCTGCCCATGATTTTAATGATTATGAAATTGGACAAAGACATAGCCTTGAAATTATCAATATATTAACTGATGATGCCAGCATAAACATTAACGCTCCTGATAAATATCAAGGGCTTGACCGTTTTGATTCTCGCAAAGAGGTTGTTAAAGATCTTGAAAGTCAAAATTTAATTGAAAAGATTGATCCGCACACTCTTATGGTGCCAAGGGGTGACAGAACTAATAGTATTATTGAGCCATACATGACAGACCAATGGTTTGTAAAAGTTAAGCCTTTAGCAGGGCCTGCTATAGATGCTGTAAAAAACGGTGATATTCGATTTGTTCCTGAAAACTGGAATAAGACTTATTTCAATTGGATGGACAATATCGAAGATTGGTGTATTTCCCGTCAAATTTGGTGGGGACACCGGATACCTGCTTGGTATGACAAAGAAGGTAAATTCTATGTAGCAAATAACCTTGAAGAAGCTCAAGCTCAGGCTGGTATTGGAGTTGATTTAGAGCAAGATGAAGATGTTTTAGATACTTGGTTCTCTTCTGCATTATGGCCTTTTTCTACTTTAGGGTGGCCAGAAAAAACCCCTGAATTATCTCGCTTCTATCCAACTAGCGTTCTTGTTACTGGCTTTGATATCATATTTTTCTGGGTAGCTCGTATGATTATGTTTGGGCTAAAATTTGCTAAAGATGTACCCTTTAAAGATATTTATATTACCGGTCTTATTAAGGACGGCAATGGCCAAAAAATGAGTAAATCTAAGGGCAATGTATTAGATCCTATTGACTTGATTGATGGCATTTCGCTTAATGATCTTCTTGAGAAAAGAACTCAAGGAATGATGCAACCAAAATTAGCTGAAAAAATTCAAAAACAAACTAAAAAAGAGTTCCCTGATGGGATTCCTGCCTTTGGAACTGATGCAATACGTTTTACCTTTGCTGCTCTAGCATCATTTGGTCGAGATATTAAATTTGATCTAAAAAGGGTTGAAGGCTATCGAAATTTTTGTAATAAACTTTGGAATGCTTCACGCTTTGTCCTGATAAACCTTGAATCTAAATCAATTAATGTTAATGCTGTGTTGTCTAATCAAGATAAATGGATACTATCCAGGCTTCAGCATACAAAAATTGAAGTTGAAAAACATTTGGCTGATTATCGATTAGATTTGATGAGTCAAACTCTATATGAATTTGTTTGGCATGATTATTGTGACTGGTACTTAGAGCTCTCAAAACCACTGCTAGAAAATAATAAGACAAAACAAGGCTGTGAAGCGACTCTTTTAAAAGTTTTGTCAGAAACTTTAGTCTTATTACACCCAATTATCCCTTTTATCACAGAAGAAATTTTTGAACAATCTCAAAAGCTTCATAGTAACTCTGATGAAAAGCTTATTTCGCAGTCCTTTCCTGAGGCTGAGGAGGCTCTTTTTAATAATGAGGCAGAATCTGAGGTCGAATGGCTGAAAGAATTTATTTTAGGTATTAGAAAAATCAGAGGCGAAATGAATATTTCTCCTGGAAAGCCTTTGCAGTGCTTTATTAAGAGCTTTAATTCCAAAGAAAAAAATTACATTGAAAATAATAAATCAATCATCTTTACCCTTGCTAAATTAGACAGTATTGAACTCATAGAGGCGAATAAAGAAGAGCCTGAGTCAGCAATTGCACTAGTTGGAAAAATGAAAATTTTAATTCCTTTAGCAGGTCTTATCAACAAAGATGCTGAAAAAGACAGACTTAATAAAGAAATTGATAAATTAATAAAACTTAAAGCTCAATTCTCAGGAAAACTAAACAACAAGAAATTTATAAGCGGCGCCCCTGAAGCTGTAGTTAAAAAAGAACAAGATAAACTTGCTACTGTTGAAAAGGCATTACAAGATATGGAGTCGCAACTTGAAAAAATCTCTTTACTCTGAAATGTACTGTAATTCATTGAAAAATCATGGAAAAAACATTTTTAAGAATCTAAGCAAGATAGAATACTGATAAAATCTAATATGAACAAATATATATCAACATTATTGATCCTCATTCTTCTAACTTTTAAAGTTAGTGCAGAATCATTTGTCTACATTACTGACCAACTAGATATTCCTATAAGGTCTGATCAAAGCTTTGGACAAAATATAATTCGTCTGCTTCCATCTGGGACCGAACTTTCTTTATTGCAAAGCACTGAAGATGGATGGGCTCAAGTTCAGTTTGATGACACTATTGGATGGATTAAATCTTTTTATATATCAAATGAGCCTCCTGCGCGTGAAGAGCTTAAAAAACTCACAAGAACGTATAACGCTAACAAACTATTATTATCCAAACTTACTAGTGAAAAAGAAGTCTTAGAGACCGAACTTTTAACTTTAAAACAAGAAAATACAGATTTAGTCATTCAGAGCTCAAAATCAAAGGCTGAAAAGGAGCATATTGAACAAATTTATCAAGATGCCTTAAAACTAGAACATGAAAATGAAAAACATATTCAAGAAAAACTTCAACTGAAAACAGAGCTTCAATTGGCAGAAAATAATACTCAAATTCAAAAAGACACCAGCTCTAGAAATTGGTTCATAGTTGGTGCAATAGTACTTTTCTTTGGAATGATAATTGGTTTTATCATCCCTGGCCTTTTTAATAGAAGACGGTACTAAAAAATTAGGAGAACTAAATGAAAGAATTAAAAAAAGCGCTTACCTTTGATGACATATTACTAGTCCCTGCTCACTCTGAAGTGCTCCCAAAAGAAGTTGACTTAACATCAAAGCTTACCAATCTAATCACGTTAAATACACCTATCATCTCTGCTGCAATGGATACAGTTACTGAAGGTAAGCTTGCTATTGCAATCGCTCAAGAAGGTGGTATGGGAGTAATTCATAAAAATATGTCTATTGAAGCGCAAGCTAGAGAAGTAAGAAAAGTAAAACGTTTCGAGTCTGGAATCATCAGGGATCCTATTAGTATTGATCCATCTGCAAGTATTAAAGACGTATTTGCTCTTCAAGCTCAACATGGTATTTCAGCATTACCAGTTGTCTCAAATAACATCTTAGTTGGCCTCATTACCAGTCGTGATGTTTTATTTGAAACTCGCCTTGATGAGATTGTTGAAAATGTAATGACTCCTCAGAAATCACTTATTACTGTTGTAGAGGGCACCTCTATGGAAACCGTCCGTAAGCTTCTTCAAAAACATCGCATTGAGAGAGTTTTAGTTACAGATAAAAAATTTAAATTAGGTGGAATGATTACCGTTAGTGATATTAAGAAAACCAGTGACTTTCCAAAAGCTGCAAAGGATGATTTAGAGAGACTAATTGTTGCAGCTGCAGTTGGTGTTGGAAAAGGAACAGGAGACCGTATTAGCGCCCTGGTAAAGGCTGGCGTCGATATTATAGTTATTGACACTGCACATGGTCATTCACAAGGCGTAATCGATCGCGTCATCAAAACAAAAAAAGACTTTCCTAATTTAGAAATTATTGCTGGGAACATTGCAACCGCAGAAGCTGCTCTAGATCTTGTTAAAGCTGGGGCTGATAGTGTAAAAGTTGGAATTGGGCCAGGAAGTATATGCACAACTAGAATTGTTGCAGGCGTTGGGGTTCCTCAAATTAGCGCAATTTCTGATATTGCTGATGCCCTTAAAGGAACCAATGTGACAGTAATTGCTGATGGAGGCGTTCGTTTCTCTGGTGATGCAGCTAAAGCCTTTGCAGCTGGAGCACACTGCGTTATGCTTGGCTCTATGCTTGCAGGAACCGAAGAGTCACCTGGAGAGGTTGAACTATTTCAAGGAAGGTCTTATAAAGCATATAGGGGCATGGGCTCAATTGGTGCAATGGGTCAAGCTCATGGCTCTTCAGATCGATACTTTCAAGCCGAACTTGCAGCTGAAAAACTAGTTCCTGAAGGTATAGAAGGAAGAGTCCCTTTCAAAGGGTCTATACGGCCTATTATTCATCAGATGGTCGGAGGCATAAGATCATCTATGGGTTATACTGGCTGTAAAAACCTTGAAGCAATGAGAACAAAGGTTCAATTCGTTCAAGTTACTGCAGCCGGCATGACAGAATCTCATGTTCATGATGTTTCAATTACTAAGGAAGCACCAAACTACCATCAATAGAGTAAAGTTTTTATTCTTCGTCAAAAGCCTTAAGCTTAGCAAAACTTTTCTTGTGGCCTGGTTTAGCAAGAATCTCTAAGTAAAATGATTTCAAGCTCTCTGCTTCTGCCTCACTGATGCACTTACTTATTTCAGAAGATAAAATAACCTCGGCCTTTTCTTCTGAAGGGCCAAACTTGCAATCAAAATTCCAACAATCAAAATCATCAGGAAGTAATTTTCTATTCTCTCTCTTTAAATATTTTTTAACGTCACGCCTAGCTGCCTCGATAAGTCTAGCTGGTTTAATTTTAGGATGAATCAATTCAAATGTCTTTTTCATTATTGAATTACTAGAAATGTTTAAAAAGAGTGTATTTTAATTAAATAAGCGCATAGTGGTTAAGTTACTTTAACAACACAGTAAACCTTTTTGATTATTAATCATAATGCTTAATATAATTTTCCAAAAAAAGTCATTCTTGCTGACTCTGAAAGCTTTACATCAGGCTCAGAATTGTAAGCTAAAACCGACAACACTCTTGTCAAATCTCCTTCTGTCGGTGTTACTCGGTGTATAGCGTTTTTACCTCGAAATAAAACAAGTGAACCATTTTCTATTTTTAATTTGTTAGGTGAGCATCTGTTATCTAATAAATGCGAAACTTGATCATAATTATTTTCATTATTAAAAGAGTTTCTAAAATCACGAATGTACTCAAACCTCCCTCCAGATATGGGCTTTTGTATTAACAATGTAATCGCAAAAGAAGAGTTATCAAAGTGCCAACCTAGCTCCTGCCCTTCTTTAGCATAATGAATATTTATTGAAGATAATTCGTCATCATATTTATATAATGCTTCTTCGCTTAAAACCTCGCAAAGAAACTCTTTAAAACTTTTCGAATTATAAAGAAACCTTAAATAAGAGTCACTTGGAACTTGATTATCAGTGATACATCCTTTTGAAGATATCACGGTTTTATTTCTTGGGTGACTATCTTGAAAACTAGGATCTGAAGGCTCTAAATAAACATTATGTTTATTAACACAGTAATAAGCTAAATCCTCCTGTTTATTAGCCTCTTTAAGAATTTTTTTGATTGTATCCTTTAAAAGAAAATCTGTAAGAACAAGCACCCCTTCATTATCTAATTTTCTTTTACACTCAGTCCTATAAATAGAGCTATTAATTGGATGCTTATCTATATCGATAATAGCTGATAATTTATTTTTATTTATCATCACAAATTAAGTATTTAACTTTCATTATAAAAATAATTATATATGCAACCAATAAAGATAATTTGTTGTATTCAACCTTTATGTTAATAGATAATTAAACAACAATTTAAAAGGAAAATAATGATTCATTTCGGCCAAATTTCTAAAAAACAGTTTCTAGAAGAGTATTGGCAAAAAAAACCACTTCTAATTAAAAACGCCCTTCCAAAATTTATTAGTCCTCTATCTCCGGATGAAATTGCAGGGCTTTCTTGTGAAGAGGAATTTGAATCTAGAATTGTAACTGGATCAATTTCAATGAATAAATGGAACGTAAAAGAAGGGCCATTTGATGAAAAAATCTTTGAGCAACTTCCAAACAACAAGTGGACTCTTTTAGTTCAAGGAATTGACAGATACATAAGTGAAGTTCATCAGATTATTAGAGAGTTTGATTTTATTCCAAGGTGGCGCTTTGATGACGTAATGATATCTTTTGCAGCATTAGGTGGAAGCGTTGGACCTCATTATGATCATTATGATGTGTTTTTACTTCAAGGGCTTGGAAGGCGGCAATGGACAACAAGTGTAATTGATTGCAATCCTGAAAATTACTTAAAAGACACTCCACTTCGAATAATGAAAAATTTTATTAAAGAAACAACTTGGGTGACTGAGCCCGGAGATATCGTCTACATACCTCCAAAAGTGGCTCATCATGGTGTAAGTCTTGATGATAAATGTATAACGCTCTCGATTGGCTACAGATCCTACTTAAATAATGAAATGCTGAGTTCACTTGAATTGCCTAATAATAAGAATGATGCCTATCTTAAAGATCCAGAATGGGAAGTGAATATTAATCCAGCTGAAATTACTCAATCAGTAATTGAGCAAATGAGAAGATTTTTAAAAATTAATACGCTGCCTAAAGACTACTTTGGGTGCTTTGTAACCAAACTTGATCCTGAGGATGAAAAAAAATTTAATGAAATCAGAGCTTACCAGGCTCAAGAAGAAATAGAAGAGCTAGGTTTATATCAACTTCATCCAATATGCAGAATAGCATACCAATTTATCAATAAAGAGTTGAGAGTATTCATTAATGGTGAAGTCTTTAATTGTAGTGATATAGATGAAGACTTAGTTGTTAGTTTTTCCAATACAAGAAAACTTCAATTAAGCAATAAAAATAGGACTCTAGCAGAGCGATTAGTGTCATTATCACTCATTGAAAAATCTACATAAAACTAATCAATATTTTTAAATTTAGTTTTAATTATTTAAAACTTATAAAGCATTAATACTCAATGAGAACAGGCAAATTTAGTACATTCGAGAAAAAAAATTAGGGGATAATTCAACTGTTTTATGGATTTTGGTAAGTTTTATCTCAAGCGTACCTATTGGGTATGTTTTAAATAAAGCTTATTACGTTAAACCATAAAACACTTTTTATTTTATTGGAGTAACGCAATGGACATGAATATAGTTCAAAAAAGTTTTACGTTTGGCAATAGTCAAATCACATTTGAAACAGGAAGAATCGCACGACAATCTCATGGAGCTGTTTTAGCTAGCATGGATGATACACAAGTACTAGTTAGCGTTGTGGGAGCAAAAGAAGCTAAACCAGGCCAATCTTTTTTTCCATTATCCGTAGATTATATTGAAAAGACTTATGCAGCAGGAAAAATTCCTGGTGGCTTTCTTAAAAGAGAAGGGCGTCCAAGTGAAAAAGAGACATTAACTTCTCGCCTAATCGACCGCCCTATTCGTCCATTATTTCCAAATGGCTACATGAATGAAGTTCAAGTTATGATTCAGGTTATTTCTGCAAATAAAAATGTAGATCCTGATATTTTAGCAATGCTTGGAACTTCTGCAGCATTGGCAATTGCTGGGGTTCCTTTTAAAGGGCCTATTGGTGCTGCACGCGTTGGTTACAAAGATGGAAGCTACATTATTAACCCAACATATACTGATCTTAAGACTTCAGAACTTGATATGGTTGTTGCTGGAACCAAAGATGCTGTATTAATGGTTGAATCTGAGGCAAGTGAACTTTCAGAGGACGTAATGCTTGCAGCTGTTATGTTTGCACATGAGCAATTTCAAGTAGTAATTGATAGTGTTGCTGAATTTGCAAAAGAGGTAGGAGTTTCTCCTCGCGAATGGGAAGCACCAGCTGAGGATGAATCTCTAATGTCTTCTATTAAATCTAAATTCGAAAGTAAAATTTCTGAAGCTTATCAGACTGTTGACAAGATGGAGCGTTATGAAAAAATGGGTGAAGTTAAAGACGCTGCCCTTGAAGAATTTATAACTGATGCTGATGATTCACCTAGCTCTGATGACGTTAAAAACTATATTAAAAAAATTGAAAAATCAACTGTTAGAGAGCGTATCTTAAAAGGTGAACCAAGAATCGATGGAAGAGATAGCTCGACTGTTCGTGAACTTGCAATCGAAACAGGCGTATTAGAAAATACCCATGGTTCCGCACTTTTTACGCGTGGTGAAACTCAAGCCCTTGTTGTTACAACTCTTGGCTCTAAAAGAGATGGACAGCTTATTGAAAAACTTGAATCAAATGATCGTATAGAAGATCACTTCATGCTTCATTACAACTTCCCTCCATACTGTGTAGGTGAGACAGGTCGAGTAATGGGCGTTAAACGTCGTGAAATTGGTCATGGTCGATTGGCTCGAAGAGGAATTGCAGCTTGCCTTCCAAGTATTGAAGAGTTTCCATATACTATCCGTATCGTTTCAGAAATAACTGAGTCTAACGGCTCTAGTTCAATGGCAAGTGTCTGTGGCTCTTCTCTGTCACTTATGGACGCAGGTGTTCCAATTAAAGCGCCAGTTGCAGGTATTGCGATGGGTCTTGTTAAAGATGAAGATCGCTTTACAGTATTAACTGATATTCTTGGTGATGAAGATCACCTTGGTGATATGGACTTTAAAGTTGCTGGAACAGCAAAAGGAATAAATGCACTTCAAATGGATATTAAGATTGATGGTATCACTGAAGACATTATGTCAATTGCACTTAAGCAAGCCAAAGAAGCAAGACTTAATATTCTTGGTCAAATGAACCAAGTTATTTCTGAGCCTAATGCTGCATCAAAAAATGCTCCTAAGACTAAAGTTATTAAAATCCCTACTGACAAGATTCGTGATGTAATTGGTAAGGGTGGCGAGACTATCAGGGGTATTGTAGCTCAATCAGGTGCTAGCGTAGATGTTGATGACGAAGGAAATGTTAATGTTTTTGCAAATGATACTGAAAGCTTTGAAAAAGCAGTTCAGATGGTTAAAGATGTCACTGCAGTTCCTGAATTAAATAAAGTGTATATGGGCAAGGTAGCAAAAATAGTCGAATTTGGCGCTTTTGTTACAATCATGCCTAATCAGGATGGGCTTCTTCATGTATCTGAAATTGCACATGAAAGAGTTGAAAAAGTTGAAGATCACCTTAAGGAAGGTCAAGAAATTGAAGTTAAAGTTCTTGGGATAGACCGAGGAAGAATTAAACTTTCTAGAAAGGCTTTAATTGATAAGTAATTAAATAAAGCCACCGAAAGGTGGCTTTTTTATTGAATATAATAAATTATGTCAGATAATAAACTCGTAGAACTAGAAGAAAAAATATCATATCTTCAAAATATGCTCGATGAACTTAATATGGTTATTTTCCGTCAAGGTGAAAAAATTGAAAAACTCACTAATCAAATTAAAGAAACTAATGAAAAGATAATTAATCAATCTCAATCACAACCTGAACAATCTGAAGTGACTGATGATAAGCCACCACATTATTAACTTGAATTAGATTACCTTAAAAGAGAGAATTTTAGAGCTTATTAAGGGAGAATATGAAAGCAATGAGTTTTCTAGCTACTAAACAATAGCCTGATTTCGCCTCATCATGATTATAAGGGCTAAACCATTAAGCCCCCATACCAAGCTTAAGAGATACATATTAAAGGTCAATCCAATATATTCAGCTAAATAACCAACCAATGCTGGCCCAAAAATAAAGCCAGCAAATCCCATAGTTATAAGATTAGCAACAGTTAAAGATATAGGCTCATCTGTCAGCCTGATAGCTTGCCTAAGAATAATTGCTATAAAGTTGGCTGTTCCAAAACCGAATAGTATCATTCCAAAAATAATGACATAAAAATTTGACGTCAATATTGATAGGAAAAGTATTATGCCTGCAATAATACTTAAATAACCACCAACTAATTTTTCGCTATATTTATTAATCATTTTTGAGGCGATTAGTCTTGCAGAAATCTCACCAACATTAAAGGCCACTATAACGGCTCCTCCTAAGAAAAGAGGTACTAATAAATCTTTTGTTAACCATAAAGCAGACCAATCAAGAATTATGCCCATAGTTGCATAATTCATCATCATTAAAAAACCAAAAATTAGTATTGATTTTTTTGGAAATTTAAATCTTGGTGTTTTCTTTAAATCTTCAAATGTTTTTGAGAGTCCAAACTTAAATACTATTAGTGCTCCTAAAACAAGCATTGATCCAGATATAGAAAAAATTAAACTTACACTTTCAATGTACTTGATTGTAAAGAATGCAGTAATAGCTCCGATTAATGAGCCAAAGCTAAATGCTGCGTGGTATAAAGGAGTAATGACTCTAGAAGTCTTTTCTTCAATCATTGATATTTGTGACTGCGCAGAAGGACTAAAAAAACCTACAAAAAAACCAAATGGTACAAAAGCCAATAAAAACCAGAAGTAATTTGGTGATAGTATTAATAGTAATGGAAGGTACGAAATACCAAGTAAACCAATCGTAATGGCATTTTTAGTGCCAATTTTTGGAACAATTAATCTCCCTGATGTTTGGTTACCTATTAAATTTGCAATACCGAAAACCAGAAGGCCAATACCAATTTCCGCCTCAGTTATTTGAAGCCTTTCAGCGTTCCAAGGAATATAAACAAAATATAATCCAATCTGAAAGAGTACTAAGAAGGCGCTAAGAAAGACAGTATAAATACCATTATTATATTTAGCACTCTCAGTCATATCAATGCTCAAATTCCTTCTTGGGCTTAAGTGTATTTTGATTGATTAAAACTCCCTTCCAGCCATTACTAACGAATCTGCGAATGTTTAAATGGGAATTATGATTTTCTGGCTCATCAATAACAGATTGATAATGTTCACCAAAACATCTTAACGTTTCTGATTCAGAAAGAGAATGCATCAAGCCAAAACAGAAAACCTTTGCAGAGGCTTGATTTTCTTCTTTTGAGTTAACAAGATCACTATTTGTAAAAGCGACATTTAAAAACTCATATTCTTGATCAATGAGATTAGTAAAATCAGAAAAATTCATCTTAACTCCTGACCTAAGTTGCTCGAGATACTCTTTGGTATTCAACGTTTTTTATGTATACATTGGGTTTGACTTATTAACATCAATATTAAGTTTTTTAATGGCACTTTTAATTATTTTTGAATCCAGCAAGCCATCATCAACAAGCGCCTTTAATGTTACAAAAACAATATAATTTGCATTCACCTCAAAAAAATATCTAAGCTCTTTACGAGAATCTGACCTACCAAATCCATCTGTACCTAATACCTCATAATGAAGAGGTATATGCTTACGAACCTGCTCTGCATAATTTCTCATATAGTCTGTAGCAGCAATTACTGGGCCAGAAGATTTGCTTAAGCACTGAGTTATGTATGGAACCTTCTTATTTTTACTTGTACTAAACAAATTTTCACGGTCAATTTTTTGAGCCTCTCTTGTAATCTCATTAAAACTAGTAACACTCCAAATATGAGACATAACGCCCCAGTCTTTTGAGAGCATATCAGCTGCTTTTTCAACTTCTCTAAGAATAGCGCCACTTCCTAATAATTGAACTTCAATTTTGCATTTTCCTACTACTTTTAATGGATACATTCCCTTAATAATTCCTTCTTCAGCGCCTTTAGGAATTGCGGGATGTACATAGTTCTCATTCATAAGTGTTATATAATAAAAAACACTTTCCATATTCTCATACATACGGCGCATGCCTTCACGCAGAATAACTGCTAATTCATACGCATAAGTTGGATCATAGGAAACACAATTTGGAATAGTATTGGCAACAATCAATGAATCCCCATCTTGATGCTGAAGACCTTCACCAGCAAGCGTAGTTCTTCCAGCAGTACCACCCATCAAAAAACCCTTGGCTTGCATATCTCCAGCAGCCCAAGCAAGATCACCAACCCTTTGAAAACCAAACTTTGAATAATAAATATAAAAAGGAATCATTGTGACATTATGAGAAGCATAAGATGTTGCAGCAGCAATCCAGTCAGAAATTGCTCCAGCTTCATTGATGCCTTCTTGAAGCACCTGGCCTTTAATATCTTCTTTATACCACATAACTTTATCAGAGTCTTCTGGCTCATAGAGCTGACCAGAGGAAGAATAAATGCCCATTTGCCTAAAAAGACCCTCCATTCCAAAAGTTCTCGCCTCATCAGGAACAATGGGAACAACTCTTGGACCAATCTCTTTATCTCGTATTAATAGTGATAGGAAGCGCACAAATGCCATTGTGCTTGATATTTCCTTTTCATCAGTAGATTTTAGTAGAGGATCAAAAACGTTTAATTCTGGTATTTTAAAGGTCTCCAGCTCAAAACTTCTAACAGGTAGATATCCGCCCAAAGCTTCACGCCTCTCTCTAAGATATTTTAGTTCCTCACTATCTTCAGCAGGCTTATAAAAATTGAGCTCTTCTGCATCTTTTTTAGTAACAGGGATATCAAATCTCTGAGCAACACGAACTAGTGCATCAACACCTAATTTCTTCTGGCTGTGGGTAGTGTTTTGTCCTTCACCAGCCTCTCCCATTCCGTATCCTTTGACTGTTTTTGCCAAAATAACTGTAGGCTGTCCCTTATGCTCTTTAGCTGATTTGTAAGCTTGAAAAACCTTATTTGGATCGTGGCCACCTCGAGTAAGCCCAAAAATTTCATCATCAGACATATGCTCAACAAGTTTAAGAGTTTCAGGATACTTTCCAAAAAAATGCTTACGAACATAAGCGCCATCTTTTGCTTTATAGGCCTGATATTCCCCATCTACAACTTCTTCCATTCTTTGCCTCAAAAGGCCCGAAGTATCATTGGCGATTAATTTATCCCAACCCCTACCCCAAATAACTTTAATTACATTCCAGCCAGCGCCTCGAAACATTCCTTCAAGCTCTTGAATGATCTTACCATTGCCTCGAACAGGTCCATCTAAACGCTGAAGATTACAATTAATAACAAAAATAAGATTATCCAGCTTTTCTCTACCTGCTAAAGATATGGCGCCAAGAGACTCAGGCTCGTCTGTTTCACCATCTCCTATGTAGGCCCAAACGGTTCTTTTATCCGTTTTAATAATTTCTCGATGCTGAAGGTATTTCATAAAACGCGCTTGAAATATCGCCATTATTGGCCCTAGTCCCATAGATACTGTTGGAAACTGCCAAAAATTTGGCATTAACCATGGATGGGGATAGGATGATAATCCTTCTTGGTTAGCCTCCTGCCTAAAGTTAAGCATTTGCTTTTCAGTAATTCTACCTTCTAGAAAGGCTCTTGAATATATACCAGGTGCAATATGGCCTTGGAAAAATATTAGATCTGCTCCCTGGTCTAAATTCCCACCTCTATAGAAATGATTGAAACCAACTTCATACAGTGTGGCGCTAGATGCAAATGATGCAATATGGCCACCAAGCTCAGAAGAGACTTGATTTGCTTTAACGACCATGATCATTGCATTCCATCGTATGATCGATTTAATTCGATGCTCAATATCATGCTTAACAACAAGTTCAGTTTCTTTTTCTACTGGAATTGAATTTAAATAAGCAGTATTAACCCCTTGTGGTAAATTCATCCCATCTTCATGGGCCATATCCATTAATTTTTGCAGGATATACTTAGCTCTATCTTGCCCTTCAACCCTGGCAACAGATCTAAAAGCTTCTAGCCATTCAATAGTTTCTTGCGGATCAATATCTTTTTGAGACATAAAATTTGATTTAATTTAATTCAACAGAAAAGGTTTGAAATTCAACTTTTGTGGATATTATCCCTAAAAAGTTAACTCAAAATCACCTTAATAAAGTGCAGTTTAAGCTTAAAGAAAAGTCTTTATAGATATTGAGAAAAAAGCGATTAGCTAGCATTATCAATAAATCTTTTTATTTTGTTCCTTTAAAAGTCTTCTATCGATTTCTAAAATAAAAATTTGTTAAAATGACTGCAACTTTAATCTTTACAAATATTTTAATGAATATTCCAACTTCAATCTTCAAAGCCTACGATATAAGAGGTATTGTTGAAACTGAACTAACACCAGAAATTGTCAAATTGATAGGCAAGGCTGTTGGTAGCGAATCTATTGAAAAAGGTGAAAGAGGTGTTGTTGTAGGAAGAGATGGACGCTTAACGGGACCAGAATTATCAGATGCATTGATTTCAGGCCTTCTTGAGAGTGGCTGTCACGTGGTGAATATAGGTATGGTCCCATCTCCAGTTGTGTATTTTGCAACTTACACCAAAGGAGCAACATCAGGCGTTATGATTACTGGGTCGCACAACCCTGCAGAATATAACGGATTAAAAATTATGGTCGCAGGCGAAACTCTTTCAGCTGAAAGAATTCAAGACCTACTTAAAAGAATTAATGAGAACAATTTTTCTTCTGGTTCTGGAACCTCAACTTCTATAAATATCGATCAAAACTATATAGACACGATTAAGTCAGATATCAAAATTGAGAAAGATCTCAAAATTGTAATTGATTGTGGCAATGGCGTAGCAGGTAACATTGCTCCTCAATTGTTTGAAGCATTAGGCGTTAAAGTTACCAAACTCTTTTGTTTAGTTGATGGCAGGTTTCCAAACCACCACCCAGATCCCTCTAAACCCGAAAATTTACAAGATTTAATCCAAGAAGTTAAAGATACTAACTCTGACTTAGGCCTTGCTTTTGATGGAGATGGAGATAGGTTAGGATTGGTTGACAACAAAGGTCAAATCATTTGGGCTGATCAGCAAATGATGCTTTACTCTAAGGATGTATTAAGTAGAAATAAAGGTGCAAAAATTATTTTTGATGTGAAGTGCTCTTCACTTCTGCCTAAATTTATTTCTGAAAATGGAGGTGAACCAATTATGTCCAGAACCGGGCACAGTTTTATTAAACAAAAACTTACAGAAACTAAAGCAGAGCTAGCTGGAGAAATGTCAGGACATATATTCTTTAAGGAGCGCTGGTATGGATTTGATGATGCTCTTTATACTGGTGCAAGGTTATTAGAAATTATCTCTAAGAGCAATAAGTCATGTTTTGAAATTTTTGATGAAATGCCAGTAAACCTAAGTACCCCTGAAATTAATATTAACTTTGAGAAGCATGGTCAGCAATTTGAAGCAATGAATAAATTATCAGCGGACATTAATTTTCCCAATGCCACTATTATTACTATTGATGGCGTTAGAGTCGACTACGAAAATTGTTGGGGGCTAGTCAGGGCTTCCAATACAACCCCTTGCTTAGTTTTACGTTTTGAAGCTAATGACAATAAATCGCTAAATGAAATAAAGACAAAGTTTGCTGAATGGCTTAAATCAAATGGTATTTCTGCAGATTCTTTATAGTTGAAAAATTTAAAAAATAAGGTATAAAATACACTTTTTTATCTTTGCAAGACAACATTCTTTTAAAAAGTAATAATACTTAAAACTTGGAGCAACCCCCAATGGATGGACATGTCAACTTTACCCTTTCAGACCGCTTAAGAAAATCCCCATATTACGAGGCTACTCTTAAAGCAGGAGCTAAAACTTTCACGTTATACAATCATATGATTATGCCCACTTCTTATGAAGGTGCAGAGGCTGACTACTGGAATTTAATGAATAACGTCACAATGTGGGATGTTGCTGCTGAGAGGCAAGTTGAAATAATTGGTGGTGATGCGTATAAGTTTGTTGAATATATTACTTCTAGAGATCTCTCAAAACTCCAAATTGGTCAAGGAAAATATGCCCTTATTACTGATGAAAATGGTGGAATTATAAATGATCCAATAATATTAAAATTGGCTGAAAATCATTTTTGGCTTTCGATTGCTGATAGTGATGTTTTACTATGGACTCGTGGACTTGTCTGTGGACTTGGCTGGGATGTTCAGATTAGTGAGCCAGATGTATCTCCCCTTGCTATCCAAGGACCTAACCACTTGCCATTAATGATTGATTTGTTTGGTGACTGGGTTAAAGATATCAAGTATTTCTTTTTTAAAGAAGTTGAGTTAGAAGGCATTCCTCTCATTGTCCAAAAATCAGGGTGGAGTAAGCAAGGTGGTTTTGAGCTCTATCTTCGTGATGGCTCTAAAGGCCAAAAGCTCTGGGATATTGTTGCTATTGCAGGTAAAAAATATGACATTAAGCCTGGGACTCCAAACAATATTGAAAGGGTTGAGTCGGGTCTTTTTTCATGGGGTAATGACATGGATATAAATAGCAACCCCCTAGAGCTTCCTTTAGCTAATTTTTGTCAGCTCGATAAAGAAGCTGATTACTTAAGTAGAAATGCACTCCATAAAATACGCTCTGAAGGCATCACTAAAAAACTAGTTGGCCTTGTTGTTGAGGGTGATGCATTTATTGGTGGCTGTGCTAGCCCATGGCAAGTTAAAAGTGGCAACAAAATATGTGGAAAGGTTACTAGTGCTGCATATTCACCAAGACTAAAAATTAATATGGCTATGGCCACTCTTGACAAAGGCTTCAATGATATAGACTCAGAAGTAGAAGTAGAAACGCCTTGGGGTAAAAGACTAGGGAAGGTTTCACCAATTCCCTTTAACTAAATGAACTTATGGAATTAACTGTCTGGCTTGGGCTATTAGCATCTGCACTTTTTATTAGTATATCCCCTGGCCCTGGAGCAATTTTTTCAATAAGTCAGGGCACGCAATATGGCCTGAAGAGATCTATAATTTCAGTAATTGGCCTGCAACTTGGATTAATGAGTCAAATTATATTTCTGCTGCTAGGACTAGGAGTATTAATTGATCAGTTTCCAAGTATTTTTTCAATAATTAAAATGCTGGGAATGCTTTACTTAATTGCACTAGGAATTATTCAATGGCTTAAAAAAATTGAACAGATATCTACTTCTAAAGCCTACCTAGACAAAGCTTTTAACCCTTTGAGTTCTCTTCTAAAGGGTTTTTTTGTGAACATAACAAACATCAAAGGCACCGTTTTTTTTCTTGCATTAATACCACTTTTTGTCGATTTAACTGCCCTTAAAATTTCTACTTGTTTAATTTTAACTGCAACATTAATTAGTGTTGATTTAATTGTAATGATTGGCTACGTCATGCTTGCTGAAATATCAAAATCATTTCTGTCGGACCCAAAAAAAATATTATGGCAAAATAGAGTTACTGGTTCCACATTAATTCTTATTGGTTTAATAATGGGTACGTCTTAACTAGATTTTTATGAGTGTCTTTCATTTAGCATATACAGTGACTGATCTAGAGTCTACAAGAAGATTCTATGGGAGTCTTTTAGGGTGTCTTGAGGGAAGAAGCTCAGAAACCTGGGTAGATTTCAATTTTTTTGGAAACCAACTCTCGCTTCATGTTGGTGAGGTAATAAAAAGTAGTAATTCTAGCTCAAGCGTAGAAGGTGTTTCAGTTCCTATGCCTCACTTTGGTTGTGTACTAGATTGGGATACCTTTTATAATTTAGCCCATAAACTGCAATCAAAATCTGTTAAATTTATTATTACTCCTAATGTGAGGTTTTTAGGCCAACCTGGTGAGCAGGCAACAATGTTTTTTGAGGACTATTCAGGTAACTCTATCGAACTCAAAGCCTACAAAAATTTAACAGAAGTGTTTAGCAAATAACTACGCCAAAGGTTTATAAATGTTAGAAGTATTGAGTATTGAGACAATAATAACTTTTATTACTGCATCTGTAGTTCTAAGCCTAGTTCCTGGGCCTGACAATCTATTTGTTATGAGTAATTCAGCTTTAAGGGGATGGAAAATTGGACTCTATACTACACTTGGTCTTTGCACAGGGCTCATAGGACACACAATCTTAGTTGCGATTGGTGTAAGTGTTGTTTTTCAAACAAGTGCAATTGCCTTCAATGGACTGAAAATTATTGGCGCTTTTTACCTTGTGTATCTTGCATGGCTCTCGATTCAAAATAAAGAGTTAAACTTAGGGAAAGCCTCCCAAAATAGTTCAAATAAATCATACTATTTAACGGGTGTTGTTATGAACTTAACCAACCCAAAAGTAGCAATCTTTTTTTTGGTCTTTTTGCCTCAGTTTGTAAATTCCAATAATAATGTCTCATCTCAGATATTTCTCCTTGGATTACTATTCATTTTTAGTGCATTTTTTGTTTTCACATCAATTGCCTATTTATCTAGCTTCCTTGAAGGAACTTTAAAAAAATCAAAAACTATAAATAAAAATCTTAACCTTGTTGCAGCTTTAATATATATTGCTCTAGCGGTTAATCTTTTTTTTGTTCACTTATAGGTCATTATGAAAAATATTTCTGCAATTACAACTAGCTATAAATCTAATCATAAAGAAATATGTGAAGTCAGATTTAAAGTTTTCGTTGATGAGCAAAATGTCCCTGAAGAGCTTGAAATAGATGGGCTTGATGATGACGCTACTCATATACTCATATTATTAGATGACAAGGCAATAGGAACAGGAAGAATTTTGTCTGATGGGCATATAGGAAGGGTAGCTGTTTTAAAACAATTTCGAGGCAAGGGTGTTGGTAAATTAATTATGAAAATGCTCATTGAGTGGGCTCAAGAAAATCAATTAAAAAGCTTATGGCTTTCGTCTCAGTGGCATGCTCGTGGATTTTATATTGATCTTAGCTTTACTTGTACTGGTGAAAAGTATGAAGAGGCTGGCATTGATCATATAAAAATGACAAGAAAGCTTTAGTTGTGAGGGTTTTCATGCTTCAGTTTTCACCAAATACTGCGTTATTATTCACCAAAATAATCATTGTCTCTACCATCATTGAAGTCTCTAGATAGAAACCTTCCAAGTCTAATAATAGACCAGAAAAAAGCAAAGTACCCAATTAGTTTTATAACTAAATAGATATCCTTAGAAAAAAAACCAACAATTATTACAATTAATGAAAGTAAGATAAGTTTTTTCATAAGAACAGTTTATTGAAAGTTGTCTCTGCCACACTTCCAGCAAAAATCAAAAGTTTGATCATTGATCTCATTACAATCCCCACACTTCCAAGTAATTAAGCTTATTTCAGTGTCAATTGACTCAATAACTTTTTTAGCCTCTTCTAGCTCACTATCTTTTAAAAGCCAGACCTCCGGCCAAGTGTCGAAGGGGGCTAAACCACCAGATGCACTCGATGCAAACTCGTTATTAAGAACGACCTCATAACCGTTATTAATTAAAACGTTTTTAACATTCATCACCATTATTCGATTTTCATTCGTATACAAGAGTTTCATTTGAGTGCAAAAATCAGATAAATAAAGCTGCTAACCCAAGGAAGGCTACAAACCCAATGACATCAGTAATAGTTGTGAGAATAACCCCTCCAGCCAAAGCAGGATCTATCTTTAACTTAGTAAGTGCCAAAGGTAAAAATGCACCAGAAAAAGCAGCAACAAGTAAATTGGTAATTATTGCAAGCGCTATGACTAAGCTCAGCAGTAAGTCAGAAAACCAGTAGTAAGTAATTAGGCCAATAACGACAGACCACATTATGCCATTGAGGCCACTTACTGCAACTTCTTTGTTTATTAAAGTTTTGATGTTAGCTGAGGTTACCCTTCCCGTTGCAATTCCTCGAGTAACTATTATCAGCGTTTGAGTGCCTGCAATACCGCCCATACTAGCAACTACTGGCATTAATATTGCTAAAGCAATTTTTTGCTGCAAGGTGGCTTCAAAAAGACCGATAAAGTAGACCGCAATAAATGCCGTAATTAGATTAACTCCTAGCCAGACACTTCGGCGCTTTGAGCTTTGGAAAATAGGGGCAAAGACATCCTCATCCTCGTCCAAACCAACCATGGACATCACAGAATGTTCAGCCTGATCACGAATTACATCAACCACATCATCAATTGTAATTCGCCCAACTAACTGATTATTCACATCAATCACGGGAGCTGAAATTAAATTTCTTTGTTCAAATAGTATAGCTACTTCAGATTCATCAGTATCAGCATTAATTGGTTTTGAAGCTTCATTGTTAGTCAATGATTCGACCATTTGCTCTGGCCCTTCAGTTAACAAGGTAGTAATAAGTAAGGAGCCTAAATAATTAAAGTCTCTATCAACAACAAAAATTTGGTCAGTGTCTACTGGCATCTCTTTCAATAGCCTTAAATATCTTATTACAGCTCTTATTGTGACATCAGGTCTGACAGTTATAAAGTCAGTATTCATTAATCCACCAGCAGAGTCTTCAGGGTAGCTCAGAATTTTGTTAAGGCGCTCTCGATGTTTAAAATCGAGTGTCAATAAAAGGCTATGAACAGCTGACTCAGGTAAGTTTGGGACAATATCTGCCAAGTCATCCGTATCTAATTTTTCAGTAGCCTTAACAAGATCGTCTACCGACATTTCGCCAATTAACTGGGACTGGACATCTTCATTAACCTCTTTTAAAACTTCGCCCTGGATTGAAATTTCAATCCCAGGCCAAATAACTGCCCGATCTTTTGGTTGAATGGCTTCTAAAAGTCTTGCTATTTCTCCAGGATGAAGTTCTTTGATTTGATATTTTGCCTCATCATGATTTGATGCTTCTAATGAAATCATTAAATTTTGAAGGCTTACTTCGAAATTAGTAAGTTCAACTTCAGCCATATTTATAATCCAATGGTTTAGACTGCATAACAAGCTTAACTTGTTATGCAGTTATTACATCGTATTATAATTTATATAAGCTAAGCTCTGTGGTTATGTAGTTTTTCTTTATGCTTAATTATTTGAGAATCAAGCTTATTAATTAGTTGATCAATAGAAACATACATATCTCTACTTTGGGCTTTTGCAAATAAATCAGCCCCACTAACATGAATAGTTGCTTCGGCTTTTTGAAGATCTTTTTGCACTTCTAAAATCATGTTAACATTCATAACATTATCAAAGTGATGCTTTATTTTTGTGAGTTTATCACTCGTATGTTGCCTGATAGAAGATGTAATATCAAGATGATGACCAGAAAGGTTAAGTTGCATTTTTACTCCTTAGATTAATGAAATAAAATTGTGTTTTCTTGCAACTATATTGTGTCATAAATTGATCATACTATTGGACTTTTTTATCTTTTTTATTGAGCAAATTACAGAAAGTATGAGTGAAGAAATTAGGATATAATAAATCTTTTGAGTTTTACTGAATATTGAAATGTTATCTGAATCACGCCGAATAAAACCTTATATTTCTCGAAGATCTTGTCTTCAAGTTTATTTATTAATGGTGGCTAATTTGCCTTAATCTGGCAAATAACTTAGATTCAAAAGCCCCATTATGGGGCTTTTTTTATTTATTAACTGGAATTTTTTTATGTCAAACTTAATGTCTAACTATTACCCACTCGAGGTTACCTTTGTAAAAGGGAGTGGCTGTTGGTTAACTGATACATCTGGATATGAATACCTTGATGCACTCTCAGGCATTGGCGTAGTGAACCTTGGCCACTCTCATCCAGCAATTACAAAGAGTATAGTCAATCAGTCAAAAAAACTACTTCACACCTCAAATGTTTACCGCATTGCAAACCAAGAAAAACTGGCAACACGTCTATGTCAACTTGCTAATATGGACAAAGCCTTCTTTTCAAACTCTGGAGCTGAAGCGAATGAAGCTGCCATTAAAATTGCTAGGCTGTATGCACGCTCTAAAAATATTCATAATCCAATTGTTTTAACTGCAAATAAAGGTTTTCATGGAAGAACAATGGCAACTCTTTCTGCAACAGGTCAAAGCAAAGTTCAAGAGGGTTTTGCTCCACTAATGAGTGAGTTTGTTCATGTTGACTTTGATGACATTGATGCTATTAATAAATATAGTAAAAATAAAGATGTAGTTGCTGTCATGCTTGAACCTGTCCAAGGAGAGGCTGGAGTTATAATTCCTCAATCAGATTACTTAAATAAAGTCCAAATACTTTGTGAACAAAATGAATGGCTCTATATTCTTGATGAAGTTCAGGCAGGAATGGGAAGAACAGGAAGGCTTTTTGCTCACCAGCACAACAAAATTACTCCTGACATTCTCTGCCTTGCAAAAGGCTTAGGTAACGGCGTTCCAATTGGAGCTTGCCTAGCCAAAGGTAAAGCTGCTGAGATGCTAACTCCAGGAACTCATGGCTCAACCTTTGGAGGTAACCCACTAGTAACGGGCGTAGCTTCAAGTGTTCTTGACGTCTTTGAGAATGACTTAATTCTTGATAACGTAATGAAAATGAGTCAATATTTTGAGTCAGAATTTAAGTCGAAAATAATGAGTTATAGTGTGGTAAAGGAGCTAAGGATCAAAGGACTGATGATTGGTATTGGACTTGATGAAAATATTATTGATTGTAGCAAGCTTACTCAAAAGGCTTTAGAAGACAAGCTATTAATAAACATCACCGGTAATTCTATTAGAATGTTGCCGCCACTAATAATATCTAAAAAAGAAATTGATATCTTGATCAAAAAAATTATAAAACTAATTACTATTTAGGAATAACTATGCCAAATAATTTCATCAACTTTGACCAATTCTCTCAAAATGTTTTACAAGGAATTATAGATCGAGCTATCTCGCTTAAAAAAGAGCATAAGTCTGGACTTATAAATGAAACCCTTAAAAACAAAACTTTAGCAATGATTTTTGATAAATCCTCTACCCGAACTAGGGTTTCATTTGAAGCAGGAATGACCCAGCTTGGTGGTCAGTCACTATTTCTCTCTGAGAAAGATATACAACTAGGAAGAGGAGAGCCAATTACTGACAGCGCTATAGTTATTAGCTCAATGGTTGATGCAATAATGCTGAGAATGTCCTCACATGAAGATATAGTTGAGTTTTCAAAAAATTCTAGTAAGCCAGTTATTAACGCTCTTTCAGACGAATCTCATCCTTGCCAAATACTTGCCGACCTAATGACTTATCAAGAACATAGAGGCTCAATCAAAGGTAAAAAAATAGCATGGATTGGGGACGGCTGCAATGTGTGTCAAACATATATGCAAGCTGCAGCAATATTTGACTTTGACCTTTCTATTGCAACTCCACCTGGTTATGGACCATCTGATGAGTTTATTGAAAAATATAAAAAAAATATCAGTTATTTTAAAAATCCTAAAGATGCTTGCAGAGATGCTGACATTATTGTTACTGATGTTTGGACTAGTATGGGACAAGAATTAGAAATAAAACAGCGAGAAGAGGCGTTTAAACGCTTTCAAGTTGATCAAAAATTGATGAGTCAGGCTAAAGATGATGCAATATTTATGCACTGCCTTCCAGCCTATAGAGGCAAAGAGGTAAGTGCAGAGGTGATTGATGGAGAGCAGAGTGTAGTATGGAGTGAAGCTGAAAATCGACTACATGTTCAGAAATCATTATTACTGTATCTGATTAAAGACTAATCTAGTTGAGATAGTTTTAATTTAGCTTCTTGATAAAACTTAACACCTCTTTCAATCTTTTCTCGACCCTTTGAGATTCTCCAATTATTAGTATCTCTCAGAGAGTAGACGCATCCACAATATTCCTGCTGATAGAAGTTTTCTTTTTTGGATAACTCAAGCATCCTAGAAGATCCTCCTTGTTTGCGCCAATTAAAATCCCAATAGGGAACATTGTGTGGCTCAGAAGATCTGGCACCTGAGTCATTAATTTGCTTCATGTCTTTCCAGCGAGAAATTCCAAGTGTCGAAGAAATAATATCAAAATTATTTTCAGAAGCATATTTAGCTGTTTTTTGAAATCTCATATCAAAACAAGTAGAACACCTCTCTCCTCTTTCTGGTTCATTCTCTTGGCCTTTTGTTCTCGAAAACCACTCATCACGATCATAATCTGCATCAATAATTGGCATCCCAAGTTTTTTTGCAAAGCGAATATTTTCTTCTTTTCTAAGCTCATACTCCTCAAAGGGATGAATATTTGGATTATAGAAAAAAATTGTTGTCTCAATTTCTGATGCGGCCAAAGCCTCCATAATCTCTCCAGCACAAGGAGCACAGCATGAGTGCATTAATAGTCTTTTTTCACCATTAGGAGTCTCTAGCTTGGGTCTCTTATATGAGTTAAGCGAATAGTCTATTTGAGACATTGTTTAACCTTTTTTAAAATCTCCCAAGATTCACGCTTAAGAGTTGGATTCTTTAAAATATCTCTTGGGTGATGCATTAAAAAAAGAGCTGACTTATTTGACTCATAAGAAGAGCCCATTACCATTACTACCTCTGATGGATTATTTTTTATATACTCATCAATAAGGTTTTTTTCAAGTGACACAAGCTGAGCACTCTTAATACTGAAACCGATGGATTCAAGCATTTTCATTAACAGGTTATGACTGTCGCCTTTTGAGCAAAATGAGTCTTGAGCCCCTACTTCAACAATTAAAAGCTTTATAGGCTGCTCAGGAGATTTGTTTAACTCAATTTTTGAATAGAGAAAATCTGGAATTCCTAAAGCTTCAAGATATTTATTTCTTAACTGCATAGTCAAATCTGTGGATGAGCTCTCTCAACATTTGTCATTACTTTGTTAAGAGCATTGACATATGCTTTAGCGGATGAAGTAATAATATCAGTATCAACCCCCTGTCCATTTACAATTTTTCCTTCATACTCCAAGCGAACATTGACCTCTCCAAGAGAGTCAGTTCCTTGAGTTACATTTGTTACAGAATACAATTGAAGCTTTGGATCAATATCAACTAATGAAAGTATTGCGTTAAACGTAGCATCAACAGCGCCAGATGTTTTAGCTGAAGCACTTTGCTCATTACCATTTATCAAAAGCGTTACATCTGCAGTATTCTCTTTCCCAGATTCAGCAGATACTTTGAGTGAAACTAAGTGAATTGATTCAGATGACTCAGTTTGGGCATCTGAAACCAAAGCCTGAAGATCTTCATCAAAAATATCATGCTTTTTATCGGCTAAGGTTTTAAATCTAGCAAAAGCATCATTTAGCTCCTCATCAGAATCAAAATCAATACCTAATTCTGTAAGTCTAGCTTTAAAAGCATTCCGGCCAGAATGTTTACCAAGTACTAATGAATTCTGATTCCATCCAACATCCTCTGCCCTCATGATTTCATAGGTTTCTCTATGCTTAAGGACTCCATCTTGATGAATTCCAGCTTCATGCGCAAAAGCATTAGCTCCAACAATAGCTTTGTTTGGTTGAACAACAAACCCAGTAATGGAAGATACTAATCTAGAGGCAGCAAGAATACCTGTAGCATCAATATTTGTATCTAGCCCAAATACATCCTGCCGAGTTCGAACAGCCATTACAACCTCTTCTAAAGAGGTATTCCCAGCTCTTTCTCCAAGCCCATTAATAGTGCATTCAATTTGTCTTGCGCCATTTAAAACTGCAGAAAGTGAGTTAGAAACTGCAAGACCTAAATCATTATGACAGTGTGCAGAGAAAATTGCCTTATCAGAATTTGGAATTCTCTCAATTAACTCTCTCATTGTTTCACCAAATTGATGAGGTATATTGTATCCAACTGTATCTGGAATATTAATTGTTGTTGCTCCAGCATTAATAGCTGACTCAATTATTCGGCAGAGAAAATCAATATCTGAACGACCAGCATCTTCCGGACTAAACTCAATATTATCAGTAAACTTTGTTGCTCTTTTAACAGAGCGAATTGCTTGAGTGACAACTTCATCAGGGGTCATTCTTAGCTTCATCTTCATATGAATATCAGAGGTTGCTATAAAAGTATGAATTCGAGCAGAATTTGCACCTTTAATTGACTCTCCTGCTCGATCAATATCTTTATCAAGAGCTCTTGCTAATGAACACACTGTTGAATCTTTCACGACTTTAGCAACTGCTTGAACAGCTTCAAAGTCACCTTGAGATGCAATTGCAAAACCAGCTTCAATAACATCAACTCTCATTTTTTCTAAACTTTTAGCGATACGAACTTTTTCATCCTTGGTCATAGATGCACCAGGTGATTGTTCTCCATCTCTAAGTGTTGTATCAAATATTATTAGTTTTTCGGACATTAATTGCTCCTTTTTATTTTACGAATTTTATCTTAAATTTTAGTGATAGACTTTCGTCTATTATGATTATTATTGCCTTACGGCAATAATCGCAACAAAGCAAAGAGCTCGCTTAGTGAGAGTAATGTGATTGAATTAATGTCCTTAATCATAAGTGAAGATTATAAAGCAACTTAAGTTGTCTTACTCTTTTTTTTCTCAATGCGCCTTTTATTAATGCCAATAATAGTAATAAATGGGCCTGAGAGCAAGTATAGAAAAAATCCAGTAAATAAAACAATATTAGGCTTATAAAGGAGCACAATTAAACTAAGAACAAGAGCCAAAAGAAAACGAAATGAAGCTTTCTTCGAATCCAATTCTTTAAAACTGTAATACCGAACATTACTAACCATAAGAAGTCCGCAAATAATTGTTATTACAGCGCCAAGATAGTACCCAATGTAACCTATTGAAATTACGTCCGAATCAAAGAAAGCAAATGCCCAAATTTTAAGCCATATCATTGTAGCTATTACGCCCGCAGCAGCTGGTGAAGGGAGCCCTTGAAAATAACGCTTATCGGCAGAACCTACTTGCGTATTAAACCTAGCGAGACGTAAAGCAGCGCAAGATAAATAAACAAAAGCTGCAAGCCAGCCAAATCTTCCTAAACCAGCAAAACCCCATAAATAAACCAGAAGAGCTGGAGCTAAGCCAAAAGAAACAAGATCAGCTAAAGAATCATACTCCGCACCAAAAGCACTTTGAGTATTTGTTAACCGCGCTACTCGCCCATCTAACGTGTCCCATAACATGGCAACCATTATTGACATTGCCGCCAATGTAAAGTCACCATTAATAGATGCAATAATAGAATAAAACCCAGCAAACATGCCAAACGTTGTTAAAATGCTTGGCAATAAGTAGATTCCTCTATTTCTTGGTTTTTTTTCTGTCATTGCTAATTAAAATAAAGCTGACAATATCAAAAATTTATTAGTTTTTAGTTTGATCTACTAATTTATTTTTTGCTATCCATGGCATCATTGAGCGTAAGCTCTCACCAACAGTTTCAATCTGGTGTTTGCGCTGAACATCTCGACGACCAGGTAAATCACCAACATTTTTAATAAACTCTTTAGCAAAAGCACCACTTTGTATTTCACTTAAAATTTTCTTCATTTCAGCTTTTGTTTCATCAGTTACTATTCTTGGACCTCTAGTAACATCACCATATTCAGCAGTATTTGAAATTGAGTAACGCATATTTGCAATACCACCCTCATACAATAAATCAACAATAAGCTTTAATTCATGAAGACACTCAAAATATGCCATTTCTGGCTCATATCCAGCTTCTACAAGTGTCTCAAATCCAGCCTGAACAAGGGAAGTAGTTCCTCCACATAAAACGACTTGCTCACCAAATAAATCTGTTTCAGTTTCTTCTCTAAAACTGGTTTCGAGTATTCCAGTTCTTCCGCCGCCAATTGCTGAAGCATATGAAAGAGCAATTTGCTTAGCATTACCTGTTGAATCCTGCTCAATTGCTATTAGATCTGGTATGCCTCCGCCTTTAACAAACTCAGAGCGAACAGTATGTCCAGGTGCTTTTGGAGCAATCATAATTACATCTAAGTCTTTTCTTGGAACAATCATATCAAAATGAATATTAAGGCCATGTGAAAAAGCTAAAGCAACCCCCTGTCTCAAGTTAGGCTCAATATTTTTTGAATAAATACTAGCTTGAAACTCATCTGGAGCCAATAACATAATAACATCTGCCCAAGCACTCGCCTCTTCAACAGACATAACGCCTAATCCCGCCTCTTTGGCTTTAGTAGCGGAAGATGAGCCTTCTCTAAGGCCAACAACAACTTCTACGCCAGAATCCTTTAGATTATTTGCTTGAGCATGGCCTTGAGAGCCATAGCCAATAACTGCAACTTTTTTACCTTGAATGATTGAAAGATCTGCGTCTTTATCGTAATATCTATTCATTTTTTTCCCTTAAATTTAAATTAATTTTTTTCCTCTGGAAATCCCAGTAACCCCAGTCCTTGAAATTTCAATAATGCTTGAAGGATCAAAAGCATCCAAAAACGCATTAATTTTCTTTGTCTTTCCTGAAACCTCTATGGTATAGACTTTATCTGAAACGTCAACAACCTTACAGCCAAAAATTTCTACCAATTCTTTTATATTAGCGCCCTCTTTTGAACTTGAAGAAATCTTGGCCAATAATAATTCTCGCTCCACATGATCCTGACTAGTCAAATCACTAACCTTAACTACTTCGATTAATTTATTAAGTTGCTTAACAATTTGTTCTAAAACTCTATCACTACCTGAAGAAACAATGGTCATCCTAGACAAACTTGGGTCATTTGTTATTGCCACAGTAAGAGACTCAATATTAAAGCCTCGTTGAGTAAAAAGACCAGCAACTCTTGAAAGTGCTCCAGCCTCATTTTCTAGTATCACTGAAATAATATGTCTCATAAACTATACCGCGTTAAAGTCAGTTTCATCTTTTGAAACCATTTCATCTCTTCCAGCAAGCAACATATCACTATGTCCTCCACCAGCAGGAATCATTGGAAATACATTTTCAGATGGGTCAGTCACAATATCAAGAAAAACTGTTCGTTCTTTTTGATTAAATGCTTCAATAAGTGCAGGTTTTAAATCTACTTCTTTTTCAACCCTTATTCCCATATGACCATAACTTTCTGCAAGCTTTACAAAGTCAGGTAAAGCATCCATATAAGACATTGCATAACGCTTTTCATAAAAAAACTCTTGCCACTGCCTCACCATTCCGAGATAGCCATTATTAAGATTAATTATTTTTACTGGCGTCGAATATTGAAGCATTGTTGAAAGCTCTTGAAGCATCATCTGAATACTACCATCACCTGTAACACATGCTACGTCTTTATCAGGCATTGCAAGTTTTGCGCCCATAGCTGCTGGAAGCCCAAAACCCATTGTTCCTAAACCACCTGAGTTAATCCATTGCCTAGGCTCATCGAATAAATAATACTGTGCAGCCCACATCTGATGTTGTCCAACATCTGAAGTAACAATTGCTTTTCCTTTGGTAACCTCATAGAGCATTTCAATTACTGTCTGAGGTTTAATAACTCCAGGGGATTTTTTATAAGCTAAGGAGTCAACCTTTCTCCATTCTTCAATTTGAGACCACCAATTAGAAATATCCTCAAGTTTTTTATCTTTCATCTGATCAATTAGAGCTTGAAGAACTTGCTTCGTTTGCCCCACAATTGGGATATCAGCTACAACATTCTTTGAAATTTGTGATGGATCAATATCAATATGAATAAATTTTGCAGTAGGACAAAATTTTTCTAAATTTCCTGTAATTCTGTCATCAAAACGAGAGCCAATAGCAACAACGCAGTCAGAACCATGCATTGCCATATTAGCTTCATAAGTACCATGCATTCCAAGCATTCCAAGAGACTGCTTGTCGGTCATTGGGTATGTACCTAAGCCCATAAGGGTTTGAGTAATTGGGAATCCAACCATACGCGTAAATTCACGAAGCTCTTTGGAGGCATTACCAATAATACATCCACCACCAGCGTAAAGAATAGGCCTTTTTGAGCTAGCTAGCATTTCTGCAGCCTTTTTGATTTGGCGATCACTCGCTTTAATAGTTGGCTTATATGAACGCATCTCAATAGTTGCAGGATATTCTTCAACTTCCATCTTAGCAATTGTTATGTCTTTAGGAATGTCTATTACAACAGGGCCAGGTCTTCCTGTAGTAGCAATATGAAAAGCTTTCTTAACAGTAGAAGCAATTTCACTAATGTCTCTAATAAGAAAATTATGTTTAACACATGAGCGAGTAATTCCAGTTGCATCAACTTCTTGAAAAGCATCCATTCCAATTAATGGTGAAGGGACTTGGCCAGAAATAACAACCATTGGTATAGAGTCCATATGAGCAGTAGCAATACCTGTTACAGCATTAGTAATTCCAGGGCCTGAGGTTACCAGAACAACACCAGGCTTACCATTAGATCTTGCATAGCCATCAGCACCATGAGCTGCACCTTGCTCATGCCTCACTAATATATGGCTAATCTTGTTTTGCGCCTCTAAGGCATCATATATATGAAGTACAGCTCCACCGGGGTAGCCAAAAACATACTCCACTTCTTCTTTCTGCAAACAATCTATAAGAATTTCAGCACCATTCAATTTCATTACTAATAACTGTAATTTAAAAGTTTTTGATTATACCCAAAGAATCAAAAGCAAAAAGACTTCGTTTTTAGCAGTTTTTGCTTTTAAGGCGCTGAAAAATCGGATTAATTATTCAGAGAAATAGTGACAATAATAGTTACAATCTATAGATCATTTTGCCAATCTTCTGAGTAATAATGTATAGGGGAGTCACCCTCTTCAAAAGTTTCAATTTTAAATGCATTAGGTTGAGATAAAATTGCAGATAGCAATTGATCGTTAAGCATATGACCAGTCTTATAGCCTTCATAGTGACCAATAAAATTTCCACCTAATAAAAAAAGGTCGCCAACTATATCCAAAATTTTGTGCTTAACAAACTCATTATGATAGCGCATTCCATCTTCATTTAGAATGTCATCATCTGAGAGAGCTATTGCATTATCAATACTAGCTCCTAGTGCAAGGTTTTGCTTTTGAAGCATTTCAACATCCCTTTCATAACCAAATGTTCTTGCTCTTGATATTTCTTTAAGATAAGACTGTTCTGCAAAATCTATAGTTAACTTTTGCCCACTTTCTTTAATTTTTTTATGCTCAAAATCAATTTCTAGAGATACTTTAAAACCATGATGTGGAGAAACCTGCGCCCATGATTGACCATTTTCTACTCTAATTATGTCTTTAATGACAATAAATCTCTTATGTGCTTCTTGCTCCTCAATTCCAGCTGACTGGACTAAGAATATAAATGGAGCTGATGATCCATCCATTATTGGCACTTCAAAAGAGTCCAATTCAACTAGTAAATTATCTATGCCAAGTGCAGAAAGTGCTGACATTAAATGCTCTATAGTTGAGACCTTAACTCCTTGACTTTCAAGTCCAGTTGATAAAACAACTTCATTAACAAAAGCACTATGAGCATGAACTTGTCTGCCTCCAGCATCTAATCTTTTGAAAACTACTCCATGATCTGGAGCAGCTGGAATTAAAGTTAGATTAACAAGCTTCCCGCTATGAATACCAACTCCACGAGCTTTAACTGTTTTTTTAATTGTTCTTTGTTTAACCATAAGTCAAAAATTTCCTACAATAGCTTTTTTTAATTTTCCAATAACACCATTACGGTTATTAGCCTCAACATACTCAGTCTTACTTAAGTCCCCTTCATGTAGCAATAGCCCTATAGCTCCCTCATACCTATAATCAGTAAGAATTGCCTCTAAGCCGGAGAGTCTTGTACGTTGAATTTTTCCAATTTTAACTCTTTTAGAGAAAAAATCACGAACAAGTTCTTCAATGGAATTAATTTTTGAAGCACCGCCACAAAGAACAAAGCCAGATTTAATAATATTCTCTAAGTTATGGTGTTTTAGCTCATTTCTTAACAGAACAAAAATACCTCGATAAGCCTCTTCTATAACCTCTGACAACTCAAAACTAGAAAGTTGATGTTCATCATTATTTTCTGACTGCATAAAATCAATAAATTGCTCTTCATTAAGTGAAGATAACTTAGCAGTGCCATAGTTTTCTTTAAGTCTTTGCGCCTCTTCTAATGAAGTATCAAATGCAAAAGCAATTTCTTGTGTAACTTCATCACCACCCATTGCAATTACTCCACTTCGAACTATTCCTTCTTCATGAAAAACGGAATAACTCGTTACTCCAGCACCAATATCAACCAGACAAACTCCATTATCACTATCCTCTTGTGTCAGAATTGCCTGCGATTTAGCAATAGGATTAAGAATAATTTTATCAAGCTCCATGTCACACTGTTCGAGGCAGCGCTCAATATTCCTTATACTAGAACTAGAAACGGTCACAATATGCACTTTAGACTCTAATACCTCTGCCTCCATGTCTATTGGATTATCAACCGTCACAGTTTCATTAATTGTAAATTTCTTTTTTATAATATGTAATTTTTCTTTATTAGTAGGGGTAGACATTGCCATGGCCGACTCAAGCACAGAATCTAAATCTTTTGAAGTAACAGCTTCATTTATAGAAACCTTCCCCATACCATCTGTGCAAGTTAGGTGAGTATCAGAAATGTTTACACGTATACGATCAAAATCTAAATTAAAGCTTTCAAAAGTTTGGTCAATTAATTTATTTATCACTCTAGAAAGAGAATCAATGGAACGCAAAGAGCCATTTTTTACTCCATCAGAAGGACACACATTATGTGCAATAATTCTGAGGTGAGTACCATCATCTTCTTTTTCAGCAACTAACAAAGCAATCTTCTCTGACCCTATGTCTATACTTGTTAAGTAGTGATTACCTGCCATATTGGATTATATAAAGAGTTATTGTTTAAAAAATTTTACCAAACTATTCAACACTTTTAACCTCACTTGAGCTATTTTTTTTAAATTTCAACCAATCATTTAAATGCTCTAAATCTACCGTCTTTCCACTCAACATTCTACGAAATAACTTTGCATTACTTTCTCCATGATAAAGACCTAATATGTGACGAGTCATTGAGCGCATTGGTACTTCAAGTTTAATTTGCCTCTTAATATAATCCATATACTTTATTAAGACTTCCTCACGATCAAGAAGATTTTCTTTATTGCCAAAAATTGAAACATCTATTTCTCTTAACAAAAATGGATTATGGTAGACCGACCTTCCAAGCATTGCCCCATCAACATAATCAAGATGATTTCTAACTTCATTACAATTTTCAATGCCGCCATTTATAGTTATTTTTAGATGTGGAAAATCTTTCTTTAACTGATAAACCCAAGGATAGTTTAAAGGTGGTATAGTTCGGTTTTCTTTTGGACTTAAGCCATGAAGCCATGCCTTACGGGCATGAATTATAAAGTGCTGACAGCCCTTGTTATGAATGCGCATTATAAAATCTGAAAGCTGCTCATAACTCTCCATATCATCAATTCCAATTCGGCTTTTAACTGTCACAGGAATATCACAATTATCAATCATACTCTCAACGCATGAGGCAACCAAATCTGGCTCTTTCATTAGGCAAGCACCAAAACTGCCTGAAATGACTCTATCTGATGGGCATCCAACATTTATATTAACTTCGCTATAACCCCACTCTTGAGCTATGAGAGCACATTTTGCCATTTCTAAAGGGTTACTTCCTCCAAGCTGAAGTGTCAGGGGATTTTCTTCTGCATTAAAGTCAAGCAAACGGTTTTTATCACCATTCAAAATTGCTTTTGCAGTTATCATTTCTGTGTAGAGCTGAGTGTTTTTACTGAGCAATCGATAAAAATATCTACAATGTCTATCAGTCCAGTCCATCATTGGCGCTATAGAAACTAAAGAAGAGTTCATCAGATTATTAAAGACAGTTCAACCAAAGCAAAAGTAACACTCTGTGAAACAATATCTGATCTGGAGCCTGAAAAAAATTGAGTAGTTGTTGTTACGTTTCCATCGAAGAAAAAACCAATACAAACCATACCAACTGGTTTTGATCCAGAGCCCCCTGAAGGACCAGCAATGCCAGTTATTGAGACAGCTAAATTACTATGTGATCTTTGACCAGCCCCAGTAACCATTTCATGAGCAACTTTTTCACTTACAGCGCCATACATCTCAATAGATTCAGGACTAACTCCAAGCATATCAATTTTTGATTGATTGCTATAAGTAATAAAGCCACAATTAAAATATGAGGATGCCCCTGAAATTGAAGTCAAAGAGCTAGATAATGAGCCTCCAGTACATGACTCAGCAACAGAAATGGTCAATCCCTTTGAAATAAGAAGATCAGATAAGTGTTTAGCCTTTAAGTAAGACATTAGCTACCCTCTTTTAGCGAAGTATGAACAATTTCATAGACATCATCTGACAACTTTTTTTGACTTATAATTGAGTTAAGCTCATTCTTTTGAAGTGCAGAATACTTATTTGTAAATCGCCTCCAGTGATTAAATATACTTACAAACCTTGCTGCAATTTGAGGATTCATACCATCCAACTTAATAATTATTTCAGTTAAAAGCTGGTAGCCATCTTTACAATGAAACTGAATACTATTTCGGCTAAAAGATCCAATTACGGATCGCACTCTATTTGGATTAGTCATTGAAAATAATTCATGCTTCATAAGTTTTCTAATATCTGCAACAGAAGTAATAGATGAGGCACATTGAGCGCTAAACCATTTATCCATTACCTGTGCATCCAACTTATGCTGCTTATAAAATCTAGAAATAACCTCATCACGATAAGGGTTTGAAGAGTCTAATAAACACTGAAAAGCGCTAAATTGATCTGTCATACAATCTGCATTATTATATTGTGCATATGCTAAATCATACTCCCCTAGCTGAGACAAATAACTTAAACATTTGTTTTTTAAAGCTCTCTCACCAACCGACTTAGAAGATAAATCAAAGACTTTTATATAGTTTAATTTTTTATATGTTTCTAGAAAAAGTGCTTTAAATTTATTAGCAATAGAGAGGCTAGATTTTTTACGTTTATGGCTTACCTCTTGCACGTCAATTTGACCAACATGCTGATGAATGATTTGCTCTGCAGGTAAACTTATCATTTCAGATAAGAGCGCAAAATCTGAGTCATTATTAAAAAGATTTTTAATCATACTAAACAATTCTTTTTCTTCAACATGCTCTGGGTTGAGGATATATTCAAGCCATAAGCTTTGAGCGTTATCCCAGCGGTTAAATGGATCACTATCATTTGATGAAAGAAAAATTTTCTCACTGAGTGAAAGATTAGAATCAAACTTAATGGGCGCTGAAAAACCTCTAAACCAAGAGGGTGTTGGCTTACTCTTGATATTTTCAAATGAAATAGTTTTTACAAGCTCATCAATCAAAATCATTCCTGTCTCAATCTCTGTACCATCATCTGATAATAATCCAAATTTATTTGGAATTAGAAAAGGTGTTGTTTGATTTTTTTGAGTAAAAGTAGCACTATAAATATTTAGCTCAGAGTTGTACTCATCATCGACACTTACTTCAGGTGTTCCTGACTGACTATACCAAGACATAAAATTATCAAAATTAAAATGGTTAGCATCAGCCATACTTGCAACAAAATCATCTATCGTAACTGCCGAACCATCATGACGATCAAAATAGAGGGTCATCCCTTTTTGAAAGCCCTCTTCTCCCAAAATTGTATGAATCATTCGAATAACTTCTGCACCTTTCTCATAAACCGTTGCAGTATAAAAATTATCCATTGCAATATATGACTCTGGCCTTACTGGATGAGCCATTGGTCCAGAGTCTTCAGCAAATTGCCTTGTTTTAAGCTCATTAACGTCAGTAATTCTTTGAATTGCTCTAGAACGAAGATCAGAAGAAAACTCTTGATCTCTAAAAACAGTTAGTCCTTCTTTTAGACTTAGCTGAAACCAGTCCCTACAAGTTACTCTATTTCCAGTCCAATTATGAAAATACTCGTGGCCAATAATAGACTCAATTCTTATAAAACTAGCATCTGTTGAGGTTTCTTGATTGGCAAGAACACAGTCTGAATTAAAAATATTAAGGCCCTTATTCTCCATAGCGCCCATATTAAAATCATCAACTGCGACAATCATGTAGATATCCAAGTCGTAAGAAAGGTTAAACCTCTCCTCTTCCCATTTAAATGATTTTTTAAGGGACTTCATTGCAAAAGAAGTTTTATGCATATTATGAGGCTCAACATATAGCCTTAAGTCAACCATCCTTCCTGCTGAAGTTACAAAGCTGTCTTGAAGGAAATCTAATTTTCCTGCAACTAAAGCAAACAGATAACAAGGTTTTGGCGTTGGATCATGCCAAATAACTTGAGAAGCACTCTCATTGACCAAGTTTCCATTACTAAGAAGTACTGGATAATGGTCTCTGTTAGCTGTTATCTTAGTAGTAAATACGCTCAATACATCTGGCCTATCAAGATAATATGTTATCTGCCTAAAGCCCATTGCCTCACATTGTGTGCAGAAATTTCCACTGGATTGGTACAAGCCATTCAGATCGGTTTTGCTTTCAGGATGAATTCGAACCTTCACCTCTAAAATAAAGTTATCAGGTGGATTTATTAGAAATAAGCCATCATCTTTTTGCTCACAGTTAAGACTTAAGCCTTCAATTTTTATTGATATTAACTCGAGAGACTCACCATTTAAAAAAAGTTTATCAATTTTTTTATTACTATCAGGATTTTTATAAAAAGAAATTCGCGATGAAACAATTGTTTCATTATCGCCAAGGTCAAAATCAAGCTCTGTTGTTCTTATGAGATGAGAGCTTGGTTCATAATCTTTGCGGTAAATAGGCTGTGGCGTTAAAGTAGAAATAATAATGCTCCTAAAAGAATTCTATAAATGACGAATGGTAAAAAACCAATTCTTTCAACCAGTCGAATAAAAAAGACAATTGTGAAATACGAAGTAATCAAAGCAACTACAAATCCAATAAAAAGAAGGCTCCAATCAACTTGACTTGAGTCTTTTAATAAGTCAAAAGTTTTTAATAAAGTTGCAAGTGCAATAACAGGAATAGATAAAAGAAATGCATACTTTATTGACAAAGCTCTTGAAAGGCCAATAAGTAAAGCCGCAGTAATAGTTATGCCTGAGCGAGACGTTCCAGGAATTAAAGCTAGAGCTTGAAAGCAGCCCATAATTAGAATATCAGAGCCACGAATATAGTCTCTACTTTTATTAAGTGTTCGATGCAGCCAGTCTGAGAAACCTAGCAGAAGTCCAAAGAACATAGTTGCAAAGGCTACTACTTGATAACTTCTTAAATTTAACTCGATCGACTCTCTGAATAATAAACCCACAATACCAACTGGTATTGTTCCTAAAACAATGCCCCAGGCAAGCATTGACTCGCCTTGCGTTTTTCTGGTTGCAATAGAGTCATAAAAGTCCTTAGTTAAAGATAACAATGAAGAGCGATAGTAAAAAATAATTGCACATAAAGTGGCAAAATGAAGAACAACATCAAAAGCTAACCCTTGATCTGACCAATCTAAGAATTTTGGAAGTATTACTAGATGCGCCGATGAAGATACGGGCAGAAACTCAGTAAGTCCTTGTATTAAAGCTAGAGTAATTGTTTGAGTAATATCCATCTCTTAATTTTAAAGCTTATTGGTAAGATCTTGCTCTTTGAAACCATCTAATTTTACTGATTGTTTTTTAGATAAAGCCATCACTTTAAAAACCTCACCCATTGCCCCCGGTAAAACTAGTTGCTTAACCTCTTGGGCAAGTTTGATTCTAATTTTATTATCCTTTTCATCCAGTAGACACTTTTCAATACCTAGAGAAATTAAAAACATCGCTTGTGTGCAATATCCAGAAATTTCAAAACCAGCATCAACTGCACTTTCAGCAATATCTGAAAAATTAACTGATGTTGTAATATCTTGATAACCAATATTACAAAAAGGATCATCACTTGACTCATGATTAAAAAAACACTTAAGAGTTCCGTCATTTCGCTGAGGGTGAAAATATTCAGATTTATCCATACCATAATCAATTAATAGAACTGTTCCTTCAGAAATAAAGTCATAAAGCGACTTAATCCAAGCGATAGACTGAACATTTATTTCAGTAGTGTATCCCTCTTCTATAAGATCAGGAAGAGATGCTCCAGTTCTCATATAAGGTTGAGTAAACTTTTTCCATTGAAAATTCTCATTTTGAAAATCAACTCCTAATTCTACAAAACAGCCTTCAGAGAAAGTTATTCTTTTTGCAGGAATAGCATCAAGGACTTCATTAGCAATAACAACTCCTTTAAAATCTTTTGGTAGCTCAGTTAGCCACTCAACCCGATTAAAGATTTCAGGCAAAACTTTTTTAATATTTTGCATCTGTTTATTTTTAAGCTGAGCACTTAATTCAATAATATAATATTTATCAGGAAGTGAGCTTAGCCTGCCTAATTCAAAAAGAATTTGAGCGGCAAGCACTCCACTTCCAGCTCCAAACTCTAGAATATCACCACTATTAAGAACCTGCTTGCACTGCCTCGCAAGCGTATAACCAAATAAGTCAGAAGTTTCGGGAGCTGTTATAAAGTCACCATGACGGCCAAATAGTGTTTTATTGGATCGATAATAGCCAAACTCAGAATGGTATAGGGCAAGATTCATAAACACATCAAAACCAATGGGTTTGTTATTATCTTTAATGGTTTTAGATATAATATCTTGAAGGCTCATATTAGAAATTATTTTATACTGTGAATTGGCCTTATTCCCTCAAAAACAAATTTTACTTAATCAATTTAATTAACTAATAAAACCTATGAAAACAGCCTTAATTACTGGTGGAGCAGCTCGAATTGGAGCTCAAATAGCAAAAACACTTCACAAAAATGACTTTAATATAATTATTCATTGCAATCAATCAAAAGACAAAGCGCAATTACTTTGTGATGAGCTTAACCTTTTAAAAGAAAAATCAGCCAAGGTAGTAGTGGGCAATCTTAATAATATTTACTCTATAAACACAGTTGTTGAATCGGTAGAATCGATAGACTTATTAGTTAACAATGCATCTGTCTTTTATCCTTTATCAGTAGACGAGAGCGACTCTGAAAATTGGGATAATATATTAGATGTTAATCTTAAAGCGCCCTTCTTTCTATCAAAGGGACTAAGTCAAAAGCTCAAATCTAGTGAGGGATCAATAATAAATATCATTGACATTCATGCGGACCGACCACTTAAAAAACATTCGGTCTATAACATTTCAAAAGCAGGTCTAAAAATGCTTACACTAACCCTTGCTAAAGAACTTGCTCCCTCTATCAGAGTTAATGGAGTTTCACCTGGCTCGATCTTATGGCCACAAGAAGGAGCAGAAATTTCTGAATCAGATAAAAGCATTATGCTTGAAAGAATAGCCCTTAAAAGGCAGGGCTCTCCACAAGACATTGCAGACACAGTGCTTTTTTTAGCAAACTCTAATTACCTAACGGGCCAAATAATTAATGTCGACGGGGGTCGGACACTCAATCAGTAAAGAAATCCCCTTAGTCTTAATGTGGTATAATTTGATTGTCGATAATTTTTTTTTCGACTAACAAGAATTTTTTTACAATTGTTTCAAACTAAAAAATAGAGCTATTGTAACGAACTAATTTTTTTATGGGCTAATTGAAGCCAAATACAAAACCTTATTTAGTAATTGATGAATTTTATTAATCAAACCTTTATTCCCATTCAATACGTAAGTATTGATGCTTTGTACGTGCTCAATAGTCCAGATATTATAGGACTTCATAATGAATCACATTTTAATCAACGCAACCCACAAAGAAGAAATTCGAGTTGCAATCGTCAAGGACCAAAAGCTTACTGGCCTTGATATCGAAACAAGCCTCAATAGAAAGACTAAGGGCAACATATACAAAGCAAAGATTTCTCGAGTAGAGCAATCTTTAGAAGCTGCTTTCGTTAACTATGGCAAAGACAAGCATGGTTTTTTACCCTTTAAAGAGATCTCTCCTTTCTTTTCTGATGGCGTTAAGCCTAAAGGTGACAAATTAACTATCAGTGACGTCCTTAAAGAAGGGCAAGACATTATCATACAAGTTGAAAAAGAGGAGCGCGGCAATAAAGGCGCTGCCCTTAGTACCTACATTAATTTAGCTGGTGCTTACATGATACTCACCCCAAACAACCCTAAAAGCTCAGGAATCTCAAGACAAATTAGCGCATCAGATCGTCAAGATTTAAAAAACTTATTACCAAGTCTTAATGTTCCTAAGCACTCTGGACTTATAATTCGTACTGAAGGTGCCGGAAGAGGTGTTAGTGAACTTCAATGGGAGATTGACCACCTAACTCAGCTCTGGAAATCTATTAAAACTGCAACTAAAAAGCAAGAGGATCCTTTTTTAATCTATCAAGAAAGTGATATAACTGTTAGGGCTTTGCGTGACTTTTTAAGAGAAGATACCGATAGCGTAATTATTGATGACTTGGAGACTTATCAAAAGGCAAGAGACTTTATTAGCTTTGTAATGCCGCATTACTTAGACAAGATTAAATTCTTTGATGTTACAGAGCACTCTCTTTTTGCACACATGAGCATAGAGTCTCAAGTTAAGAGCGTCTTTAATAGAGAAGTTGCCTTGAGATCTGGAGCAACCATTGTGTTTGATCCTACAGAAGCATTAACAGCAATAGACATCAACTCTGCTAGAGCGACAAAGGGAACAAGTATTGAGGATACTGCCTATAAAGCAAACCTGGATGCTGCATCAGAAATTGCGTTACAACTTCAATTAAGAGATATTGGTGGACTAGTAGTAATTGACTTTATTGATATGGCCTCAGAATCCAATAGAGTGGCTATTGAGAAATTAATGGAAAAAGCTACAGCAAATGATAGGGCTCGCGTTCAAATAGGCTCAATATCAAGATTTGGTCTTTTAGAGCTGTCACGACAAAGACTAATGAACTCTGTTGCTGAATCGACAGGAAAAACTTGTTCAATTTGCAATGGAAGTGGAACCAATCCAACCATTCCTTCACTATCGTTAAGGATTATTCGTCAACTAGAAGACAACTTAAATTCAAATAAAAATGGTGACGACATAACAATTCAATCCAGCGTTGAAGTAATAACTTATTTACTTAATGAGAAGAGACAAAACATAATTGAAATGGAAGCTAAACATAATATTAAGATTACTCTTCTTCCAAATCAATACATGCACTTTCCTCACTTCACGATGAACAAACAAAAGGGTGATAAAAACTCTCATCACATAAGCTTTCAAGGAGTTTCTAAACCTCAAGAAAACCCAAATGTAATAAATTATATTGATAAACCTGATATTCCAGCTGTGTCTTCTAATCACCCATCAACAAAGATGCCTGAAAAGAAAGTTTCATTTATGAGTAAATTATCTGAAATATTCTCTTCAGATAAAAAAACAGTTACTGAGTCAAAATCAAGCAGGCCTCAGAGCAGGAATCAAAGTAGAAACAGAAACCAAAATAGAAACAGGAACCAAAATAGAAATAGAAGCCAAAATCAAAATACACAAGAAAATCAAAAAAGTGGAACTGGTGAATCTCAAAAAAATAGCTCTAATGAAGCTAATAATATTAAGGCTAATCAGAACAATCCAAACCAAAATAGAAATAGAAATCAAAATAGAAATAGAAATCAAAAAAATACGGCAAATTCTAATCAAAAGCCGACTGAGAATGTTGTAGAGAAGCCAACTGAGAATGTTATAGCGAAGCCGACTGAGAATGTTGTAGCGAAGCCGACTGAGAATGTTGTAGCGAAGCCGACTGAGAATGTTGTAGCGAAGCCGACTGAGAATGTTGTAGCGAAGCCGACTGAGAATGTTGTAGCGAAGCCTACTAAAAAACCAGCCCGCAAACCAGTCAAAAAGGCTCCAACAAAAGCATCTATTAAAAAATCTGAAAATTCTGATGAAAAAGCTTCAATTAAGTCTGATTTAAAAAAGTCTGAAAATTCTGATGAAAAAGCTTCTTAAAAGTTTATGAACAAATATGCAGTAATTGGTAATCCAGTTCATCACAGCATATCTCCAATGATTCATGCCCAATTCTCTAAGGAGTTTGGGCTTGAAATTTCATATGAAAAAATACTTTCACCAATTGATGAATTTTATGACACAGTAAAGAAATTTATTGATTCTAATGGTCAAGGTTTTAACATTACCCTGCCATTTAAAATTCAGGCGCACAATCTATCAAAAACCTTAACACCAAATGCAAAGGCTGCTGGGGCCGTAAATGCTATAAAAATTGAAGACAATACTTTGATTGGTGAAAATACTGATGGGAATGGATTAGTGAATGATTTTACAAATAATTTAAATCATTCCTTAAAAGGAAAGGAAATCCTAATTATTGGCGCAGGAGGTGCAACACAAGGCATTCTTAAGCCAATACTTGATTGTAATCCCGAAAAAATATTATTAGCAAACCGTACCAAAGAAAAATCTTTAAAGCTTGCGAGCAAGTTTCTAAAGTATGGAAAAGTTTGTGGCTTTGGGTTGGACCAAATTAAAGCCAAACCAGTTGATATAGTTATTAATGCGACCAGTGCATCTATTGATGGGAATATCCCTAATATTCCAAAAGGTGTTGTCGAGGGAGCCCTATGTTACGACTTAATGTATGGCAGAGAAACTCCCTTCATGAAGTGGGCAAATGAAAACTCTGCTAAAAAAGTTAGTGATGGACTTGGAATGCTCGTAGAACAAGCAGCTCTCTCGTTTTCTTTTTGGCTAGGAAAAAACCCTCAAACTAAATCAGTAATCGAATTAATCAGGGCGAAAGGCGACTAACATCCCACACATTGTCTTTGCGCTCGTATATGAGGCGATCATGAAGTCTGCTTTCTCTTCCTTGCCAAAACTCAATACTTTGTGGAACTACTCTATAACCACCCCAAAATTCAGGAAGCGGAATCTCTCCATTAGCAAACTTTTTTTTCATTGCCGCAAACTGATCAATCAAAATTGCTCTGGAGGATATTTTTGATGATTGTTGTGATGACCATGCACCAATTTGAGAGTCTTTTGGCCTCGAAGAGAAATATTTTAAAGACTCCAACTTTGTTATTTTCTCGACACTTCCAATAATTTTAACTTGCCTTTCTAAGGCAAGCCAGGGAAATAAAAGAGCGGCTTGAGGGTTGTTTTGAAGTTGTTTTGATTTTTTAGACTTGTAGTTTGTGAAAAATACAAAGCCCTTATCGTCAAAAAATTTAAGAAGGACGGTTCTAATTCCTATATAGTCATCTGACGTAGCAAGACTCATTGCGCTAGGCTCGATAATATTAGCTTCAATAGCCTGATCAAACCATAAGGAAAACTGTTCGATTGGATTACTTTTAAGGTCATCTTTTACGATACCACTTTTGAGATATTCCTTTCTTAGATTACTTAAATCACCTGTCATATAATTTCCTTCAAAAAGGGATTAAATTACTTTTTTTTGATTCTGTTAGATGCTTTGTGATGAGAGACTTAACTGGAGGAAATCGATCCGCAAACTTTAAGACTAACTTTCTAACTTTTTTAGCTATGGCATCATCATTAGTAAACAAAGAAACAACCCCATTTGTACCAAAGTACATCAATCTAGATAAATGTATTTGTTTATTTTCAAATTCCTTTAAAACTGAGTCTGAACCAATATCATTACCATTTTGAGAGGCTTTAATAACTGCGAGTGAGAGAATATCTTGTCCTCTTAGCCCTAAATTAAAACCATGTGCTGTAACGGGATGCATTCCAACTGCAGCATCACCAATTAAAGCAAAACGAGTAGCTCTAAATTTTTGAGCATAAACGCCAACTAATGGATAAGAATGCCTTTTACCAATTTGTTTCATTTCACCTAAAATCCCATTAAAGCCATCACTAGCCTGTGCACAAAACTTCGTCTCGTCCATATTTAACATTTCGTCTGCCTCATCAGTTGGGACCGTAAGAACAACAGATGATATATTGCCATTTAAGGGTAACAGCGCTAAAGTGTGGCCATAATTAAAGCACTCAAGAGCAGTTTGATTATGAGATTTTTCATGAGAGACTCTAGTAATTATCATTACCTTAGAGAAGTCTTTCAACGTCGATGAGATGCCCATCTTTCTCCGTATTTCAGAAAACCGACTATCTGCAGCAACTATAAGTTTTGAATTTATAGTTTTACCATTTGAAAGAGTAATCTCTGCATTAGAAGAACTTGTTTTAAGAGAGTCAACTGCTAAATCATTAATAATAGTTATATTATCTGCACCTGATGCTTTTTGATATAAAGCAAGCCTAATTAAATTATTTGGAACAAGATATCCAAGAGCATCAATTGAAGTTTTATTTGCTTCAAAATTTAATAATGATTCTGAATCACCATCAAAAACTTTTGCCTCCCTAAGTGGGCTTACTTTAGTCTGATCAATAAGACTCCAAACACCAAGTTTTTGAAGTATTTTCAATGAATTATGAGTTAAAGCAGTTTCTCTCCCATCTGGCTTTGGGTCTGAAATCGAAATATGAGGAGACTTTTCAACAACAAGTATCTTTTGATCCTGATTAGCTAATGAACAAGCAAAACTAAGTCCTGCCGGCCCTGCACCAATAATTACCACATCATAAATATTATTAGTATTATTATTTTTCATAGTATTTAAGTATGCAAACTGAGCGTATTAGTTTCCTGCTTTAGACTCTTCAATTTTTTTAAGCCAGTACGCACTTTTTTCAAGATTTTTCATAACTCCAATCCCTTCTTGATACATCTGTGCAACTTTAATTTGAGAGTCTAAATTGCCACTCCTTGCAGCTTTAAGATAGTATTCATAGGCTTTCTTAAAATCCTTTGACACCCCTTCTCCAGCTTCATACATTTGTGCCAAATTATGCTGGGCATCTGAATAACCTTGTTCAGCAGATAAACTAATCCAACTAAATGCTTTATTAAAGTCAGCACTCACTCCAGCACCAAGATAGTAGATAGCACCCAAAGTATATTGTGCTTTTGGATGAGATTTGTTTGCGGCATCTTGGACATATTTAAAACCTTTTTTGTCATTCTGAATAACACCTACACCAGTGATATACATTATTCCAAGAGCAGTCATTGCATTTAAATCACCTGTTTTAGCACCCAATTCAAATGCTTTAAGTGCTTTTTCATATTGTTTTTGCTCTACTAATTCAATCCCTCTTTCATACAAACCATCATCAGCACTCACATGAAGAACTATTACAAAAGAAAAGAATATTATCAATAAAAGTTTAGTAAGAGAGATTTTGAATAATTTAGGTGTATTGTTCATTTTGATTTAAATAATATTATTTTTAAAATGTTATAATTATTTTACAGTTTTTTTTAGATTCTAAACATCACCTCTTGCGACAAACTCTAAAACAGTTGCATTAATACAGTACCTAGGCATTCCATCAGGACCATCATTAAATACATGGCCCAAATGAATATCAGAGCTTAGAGATCTAATTTCTGTCCGTGTCATACCATAACTAAGATCAATCACTTCATAAACTTCATTTCGCACAGGCCTTGTAAAGGATAACCAGCCAGACTTTGAATCAAATCGGTCTGCGGTATCAAAAAGAGGTCTTCCAGATAGCTTATCTATAAAAATACCATCAGGTGTATTCTTAAAAATTTCATACTGTTCGCAGAATCTTCTATCTGTACCTTCATTAAATGCAACATTGAAAGCCTCAGAATCTTTACCTAATTTAAATTCACCCAATGCTTTATAAAAATCATCAGAAGACATTATTCCTTGATTCGCCCATACCTCCTTTCCATTCTCTATTAGAAAAATAGTAGGTGTAGCCCATGTTTCTGTAATTAGCTCAAAACCCTTCAATGAAGATGCTGGCACTGATCTTAATGGAATAGTTCCCTTATATTTGGACGTTACAAGTTTTTCGAACTCAAGACAAAATAAGCAAGTACCTTCTACTTCAGGACCTATAACAATAATTTCTTTTCCACCTAAAGGTGATATATCTGCAACCATTGACTCTTTTTGAGCTTGCTCAATAAAAGTAATACCCGTAGAATGATCAGGGCAGTAGCCATTCGGATTTTTCAGTAAGTAATCTTGATGGTAATCTTCAGCTGGCCAAAATTTTTCTAAAGCTGCCATCTCAGTCATAATTTCACCATAACCTTTTGCTGTTAATAGCTTTTGGTATAGTTGGCCTGTCAGAATTGCAATTTCTTTTTGTTCATCATTAGTCCAATAAATTGCAGAACGGTAGTTATTTCCAACATCATTACCTTGTCTATTTAGTTGGGTTGGATCGTGAATCTCCCAAAAATTTTTCAGTAATTGTTCTGTGGAAACTCTATCCGTATCATAAATAACTTTAACTGTCTCTGTATGATTAATTAAAGCATTCTTTTTGGTTGATTTTTCCTCATCAGATGACCCAATATTTTTAAGAACAGAAAGAAAACTTTCGCTTTGAATTCTTCTATTATTGAGAACATCTTGATAGGTTGGATTCTCATAGTTACCACCAGAATATCCAGAAACAACATCAACAACACCATCAATATTTTCAAAGTTTTTTTCAACACCCCAAAAACAACCAGCAGCAAAAAAAATTTCTAAAATCACGAGTACTATCCTTTTCCATTAAACATAGGGAAATAATTCTACACTTAGAAGGTGAATATAAAGTGTTTAAAAGATGAAGAAATAGAGTTTCAAATCCTAAAGGGTTTGCATTAAATGCTATGCAGTTGTTAAAGTAATAAGCTAAGAATACTTAAAAGTCTTTAAAAACTAGCTTTTATCATTTTCATAGTTTTGTTATGACTTCAAACCACCCAGTTAGATCTAAAAACTAATTAGCAATTTTAAGATAGCCTTTTAAATAATCAGAAGCAATAGTAATTTTATTTGTGGACTTTTTTGAATTGAAACTTACAGTGAAGCCATCTTCCATATTATTTTTTAAAAAATCATCACTTAGTTTTAACTCCATTATTTCACTATAGTCACAGACATCAGGAGTGCAACTAGAGGCACTTGATGAAATTAATGTGATATCTAATTTTTCAGCATTTTCACATCCTTGCCATTTATCACAAAAGCTAGCAGAGGAATAGTTTTTACGCTGACTCCAAGTATATTTAAGTTTTAGATTAAGTTGATGTTGAATCAAGCCAGTGTTTTTATTTTTAAGTCCTTTTAAAAAATAATCTTGGTAGTCGTAATCATCGAGCATACCAACCCTCTTGACTTCCGACATTTGAACACCTTCAAATCTAATTTGCGAGTCATCATTTAAGACCTTGACACTTTCTGCATATTTAGAGATATTCACTGCATCTATAGCTGCTTTGTTCTTATCATCTTCAGCCTGCATCAATTGCCCAGTTACTACTGAAATAGTATGATTATCTTTCAGCTTACCTGCCTCAATAAGATTTTCAGCATGAGTAAGACCTAAAGCAAGAATTCTTTGAGTTTCATCTTGAGAAGAAGATACAGGCTCTAGCACCAATGATGCGCAACCAGTTAAGCCAATAGATAGTAATAAGATTTGTAGTATTTTTTTCATATTTTAATTATATTTTAATTTGAGTGTCTAAAAATTTTAAATTGATTAAATTTGGTAGTCACGGTCAGATTTGAACTGACGACTTCCACCATGTCATGGTGGCACTCTAACCAACTGAGTTACGCGACTAAAGTTGTAAATTATACTGTTTCGAATGTTGAGCGAATAATTTTTTGAATGTTAGTTGCAGCTTCATATCGATTTTCTGCATTTTTAATTGGCCTTCCTACTACAATATAATCAGAACCACTTTTAAACGCAGTTGCAACATCTACTACTCGCTTCTGGTCATCATCATTAGCTACTGGGCGAATACCTGGAGTTACTGCGATTAGCTTATTATTTACATATTCACGGATATATGGAACTTCTAACCCAGATGAAACAATGCCATCACATCCAGCTTCAAAAGCTCTTTTAGCTCTAGAAATAACTAAATCTTTAACATTACAATCAAAACCTAAATCATCTAAGTCACCTCTATCTAGACTGGTTAAGGCAGTAACAGCAAGAATCTTTAAATTTTTTTTATTCTCAGCAGCTTTTTCCATTAGAGCTTGATTGCCATGAATAGTGGCAAAAGTCGCGCCATAATCACTAAGCCTTGCAATTGTTCTACCAACCGTTTCAGGAACATCAAAAAATTTTAAATCAACAAAGACTTTTTTATCTTTTGCAATCAACCAATCTAATAATTCAAAATATTGGCCTGTCATCAAAAGCTCCATACCAATTTTATAAAAATTAACACTATCATCAAGCTCTGTGACGATTTTTTTAGCTTCTAAAACTTCTGGCACATCCAAAGCAAAAATTAAACGATCTTGAATTCTAATATCTTTCATGAGTTTTTAATAATTTAAAAAAGTCTATTACAGCAAATTTATGACTGGCTTTATTATATAGATAAGGGCAATAACTAGACTGAAGAAATATATTTTTTAGTCACATTAAATAAAATTTTTGCAGCACGCGCGCCCAAATGAATTTGATCAAATAGCAGCCATTGCCCTTTTGACTCAGCTATTTCATCCCATGACTTTTTAAAAATATAGTGGTGCATCATTCCGCCATAAATTCTTCTAATAATTGGAAGTGAGTTTGGATCATAATCACTTTTGACAGGGTAGGTTCTTTTAGATAATTCATCCCATAAAAGGCTTGAGACTGGAATGAGGTTAATGTTTTTATTATTTGCTGTTAACTCTATGAAGTCATTGAATTTTCTTACATGCTGATTAATTGCAGAATCTTTATTCTCACCAATAGGTGGAAGTGTGCATAAGGCAATTTTCGATGTCCCGTTTAGTTTATCAAGAAGTTTGAGTAATAATTTCTGATAGCTTTCATAAGTTGGAATTTCGGGCAATTTATTTTTCGACTTGTAACGCTCCCCTGACTTTTTATTGAAAGAAGCCATCACATCATTAGACCCAATCATCAGGATTATTATGTCCGGATTACAATTTATAATTGGCTCTATTCTGTTAATTACTTGCCAGACCACATCACCATTGATACCTTCATTAAGGACTGTATCTTCTGGATATTCATTGCGAATGTTTTCAACCCAGCATTCTCCAATATTTCCATGTGTTAATGAGTCTCCAATAAATGCTATAACTCGTCCAGATTTTAAAGATAGCTCCTTTGATAGATCATCAGCTCTTCCTTTTGGAGGGGTTGCTGCTATAGAGGAAACATACAAAAAAGCAACTGAAATTAAAATTACAGTTGCTATTAATAAATATAAGATAAAGATAAGCACTAAGACTTAAGAACTCAGCTAGGACAAATTAATTACCAAGACCATCAACAGTTACCTCAATTTTTATAACATCTTTAGAGGGTCTTCTGTTACTTTTAAAGCTGACGTCTCGGCCAGCATAATCAACTGTGACTAGATAATGGCTCAATCTTTTCTCGATCACTTGCCTAGTTTTATTTTCACAGACTTCTTGACTAATTACTTTCTTTCCATTTGTATTAGCTAGTTTTTCAGCATCATTTGCTATAGAAGCGCCCATAAGAGCACCAAATAAAGTCAAAGCATCCTTACCATCGCCTTTACCAAGTTTGTTACCTATAGCACCTCCAATAGCAGCTCCAAATAATTCATTAGTTGCACTTCCATCCCCACTTTGAACGGTCTCTTGAATATAGCATTCTTGATAAGGCTCATCGACTCTATAGTTTTTATAGACTTTTTCAACTGAAATTACAGTAGCAGAATCAACAAAGCTTCCTGCAAAAGATAATTGAGATGTAAGTATAAATAAAGAAATTAGTGAAATTTTTAAGATAGCTCGCATAAGTATGCTCCAATAATATTTAACCCCTATAATGTAAATTATATACTTTTTTAGAAATATTTTTGGAATTAGTTAACAATACTTTATATTATATTTATGACCCAATGTGCTCATGGTGCTGGGCATTTAAGCCGACATGGCACAAAGTATTGAAAGAATTACCAAGTCATATAAATGTTAATTACCTATTAGGTGGACTAGCTCCTGATAATGATTTACCAATGCCCTTAGACACTCAAAAGTACGTTCAAGATAATTGGATAAAAATTCAAAAAAATGTTCCTGGCACAGAATTTAATTACGATTTTTGGACTCTAAATGAGCCAAGACGCTCAACATATCTCTCCTGCAGAGCGGTTATTGCTGCAAAAAAACAGCGCCCTGATTTTGAAGTTTTAATGATTGAAAGAATCCAAAAAGCTTACTATTTAAATGCCTTAAACCCTTCAAATGAAGATATGTTAATTAATATTGCTCAGGATATAGGGCTAAATGAAGAGTTATTTAAGGAGGATCTAAATTCGAGCGAAGTTAATGATCTTCTTCTTGATCAGATTCACACAACAAAATCCATGCCAATACGCGGCTTCCCATCATTAGTTCTAGTTAAAGAGAACAACCTTGAAAGGGTAAAGATTGACTACTTAAACTCTAATTACATTATTAATCAAATAATCACTTGAATAATTACTAATAAGTGGCAATAATATACCGCTTGCCTTGGTAGCTCAGCTGGATAGAGCGCTCGCCTCCTAAGCGAGGGGTCAGAAGTTCGAATCTTCTCCAGGGCACCACCTCATCCCCCTTTATTATTAATTAAATTAACACATCAATTAAAAAGTTTCAAAAAAATCATCCAAAACGTGCTTTAAATTTATTTTTAATGTTAACGATTAATGCTTTATTTCTATTAAGCCTTTCAGATACTAAAGCATCAACTAGATTTTTATTGTTTTCATAAAATATTTTGTCAGCTTTTCTACCTAAAAAATTTCCTACATATCGAAATTCTACTTTTTCTGGTTTAGGTCTTTTCCTTTGTACCCCAATTTCTTGTGAAGCTTTTCTCACAATTTCTAATGATTTATATCCAAGATAGTGTTTCAAAAATACCTTTCCTACAAAGTCATTTGTAAAGTCTTTAAACTGAATAACAGTTAAATTTTTGTTCACGTTTTTTTTAAAAAGTTCAGAAAATTTTTTGATGTCAAAGATAAACTTATAATTATATCTGCGACCACCTGGACTTACAAAGCCATATTCAAGAATTAAGTTTGCCATTAATTCTAAATCCAAAACCATTTGATACCCAGATTTTTCTGCATAGATAGAAAGCAAATAATCCACTCTATATTAGTATATCCCTCAGATTTTGCCAGATCCTCAAACTCACTTGCAAGATGTGTACCAACAAGAAAGTTTTCGAAGTCTTCCCCACTAATCAAGGTTTTTTCACAGTTTGAAGCTTTAGTTTCTTCAAAAATCGAACGCAAAAACTTACGCAAATGTTTTACGTCTCTCTTTTGCGCTATCCAAGCAGCAACACTATGTTGACTCCAATTAGAATACTGAGGGAACACTAGCCCATTGTCTATTAAAACTTTTCGACTATTCGTGCATATACTTTGGAATGCTGTCGAGGCAGTTTTATGGGTGCCCATATGGATTATTAATTTAATAAGCTGCCCCTATAAAAAGTTAATCTTATTATTGTAACTAATACTTTGACTATGGTCAAAAGACTTTATATTTTGTTAGGAAACTCAGTATTAAATGCTTCTTACTGTCAAAATACCCTCTACTTGCTTTATATTTTCAATAGCTGTATTGGAAATTTTATTTTCAAGATCAATAAGTGTGTAGGCAAAATCTCCTCTAGACTTGTTGATCATATCAAGAATATTAGCCTCTTCCTCTGCTATGGCTTTTGTTATTTGACGAACCATATTCGGAATATTTCTATGGGTAATAGCTAATCGCTCTTTGCCATCTCTAGGCATCCTTGCATCAGGAAAGTTTACAGAATTTACAATATTTCCATTTTCAAGATAATCTTTAATTTGCTTTGCTATCATAACTGCGCAATTATCTTCTGCCTCAGATGTTGAGGCGCCAAGATGAGGTAACGCAATAACTTTGTCATGGTTTTTTTTGTCATTAATTGGGAAGTCAGTGACGTAATACTTTACTTTTCCAGAATCAAGCGCTTTTATTAATGCGTCTTCATCAACAATCCCATCTCTTGACATATTAATTATTACTGAGCCCTCAGGTAAAAAGGCAATACGATTTGCATTTAATAAGTTTTTAGTTTCATCAATTAAGGGAACGTGAAAAGAAACAAAATCACTCTTAGAAAATAATTCTTCTAAAGTAGCCGCATCTTCGACTTCAGAAGAAATTTTCCAAGCATTCTTCTTTGTGATTGATGGGTCAAAACCAATAACATCCATACCAAGCGTATACGCTGCATTTGCAATTTCAACACCAATAGAACCAAGACCAACAATACCTAATGTCTTTCCTGGCAATTCTGAGCCTGAATATTGTTTTTTTCCATCCTCTACGGTTGCCTTAAGGTTCTCAAGCGGTAAATTATTTACATAACTCCATGCCTGACAAATATTACGACTTGCAAGAAGCATTGAAGAAATAACAAGCTCCTTAACTGCATTAGCATTTGCGCCTGGAGTATTAAATACTACCACTCCTTTGTCACTCATTTTTTCAAGTGGGATATTGTTTACTCCTGCTCCAGCGCGGCCAACTGCTTTAAGATTTTCCCCAATTTCCAATTCATGCATCTTGGCACTTCGAACAAGTATGGCGTCTGGGTTATTATCTTTTTCTGTCACATCATAAACATCTCTAGAAAATTTATCTAAACCTAGTGATGAAATGTTATTTAAAACTTGTACTTTAAGCATTACCCATAATCCTTTTCAAAATCAATCATAAAATTAACTAAGGCATCAACGCCCTCTTGAGGCATTGCGTTATAGATGCTAGCCCTCATTCCTCCAACACTTCGATGACCTTTAAGTGCAAGTAATCCTGCTTCTTTTGAGCGTTCTAAAAATAAGCCATTAAGACTATCGTCTGCTAATAAAAATGGAACATTCATCCAAGAGCGATATTTAATTGCAACTGGGTTTGAATAAAAATCAGAGTTATCAATTACCTTATAAAGTGTTTTTGCTTTCGTATGATTTATTTTTTGAATCACACTCAATCCTCCCTGCTCTTTAAGCCATTCAAAAACGCGTCCAGCGGCATACCATGGAAAAGTGGCTGGAGTGTTAAACATAGACTCATTATTAGCTTGAGTTGAATAGTCAAAGAGTTTTGGCTGTCCTTTAACTACGTTACCAATTAAGTCTTCTCTTACAATAATAATTGTTAAGCCAGCAGGTCCAATATTTTTTTGAGCTCCTGCATAAATAACACCATATTTAGAAACATCAATCTCTCGAGAAAGAATCGTTGAGGACATATCAGCAACTAATGGGATATCAACTTCAGGAATATAATCAAACTCTAGTCCAGCAATTGTTTCATTTGGGGTGTAATGAAGATAAGCAGAATCTTGATCAATATTCCAATTTTTAAAATCATCAATATCAGTAAAATTATTCTCTGAGCTATCTGTACAAACATTAACTTTACAATAACGCTGCGCTTCAGCAATTGCTTTTACTGACCAGTGCCCTGTATTTGCATAGCAAGCTTTAGACTTTCCTCTTAACAGATTAATTGGAACCATTGAAAACTGAGCAGAGGCACCACCCTGAAGAAACAAAACCTTATAATTACTTGGAATATTTAAAAGATCTCTCAAATCCTTTTCAGATTTTTGAGCGGCCTCCATAAAGTCAACACCTCGATGCGAAATTTCCATTACTGAGGCTTTCGAGTTTCCATACTCAATAAGCTCTTGCTGAATTTGTTTAAGTACTAAAGCAGGCAGCATTGCTGGCCCAGCACTAAAATTATATGTTTGTGTCATAATAGTTAAATGGTTTCAACCTTTTTTTTTAAAAAAAATAAAAAAAAACGCTCAGCTGTGCTTAATCTTGATAAGCCCATCCAAACGTCAATGTTTTAGCAAAAATAACCTTCGTTGGTTGTAAATTGGGATTGATTATACCTAAGCCAAAATTAACTTAAATTTACCTTTTATGTCAATTTGTTACATTTTTTAAATTATGAATTTAAGATAAAGTGACTAAATATGAAATTAAATGAAATAACAAATCCTGTAAAATATTGATGCTGTCAACCTTAGCAAATCATTCATCTATTGATGGAAACACTCATAATCCATACTCAAGATTTAATTATTGCTGAAAAGCTTACAAGAAGCCTTAAAGGCGACTTGGAAAAGCGAAAAAATCACTTTAGAATCCATACTAACTTTAATTTTACTATTGAAAAACTAAGACTTGAAAATATAGTTGATATAAATTTACATCATAAGAAGTTTAATTTTTCAGATATTAAGTTAGTGGTTAGTGATATGGACTCAACCTTAATAACAATTGAGACGATTGATGAGATTGCCAAGGAGGCAGGAATGTCCAGTGAAGTTGCTTTAATTACTGAACAAGCAATGCAGGGTAATCTGGATTTTACTGAGTCCTTTAAAAAAAGAGTATCAATACTTAAAGGGGTTAACACTTCAGCATTTGAGTCTGTTTATACCAACTCTTTAAAATTAAGCCCTGGAGCCAAAGAGCTAATTAATTTTTTTAAATCAATTAGTGTAAAGTCAGCCATTATCTCAGGTGGCCTGAGTTACTTTGCTGAACGCCTTCATAAAAGTTTAGGAGTGGATACCTTTAGAGCCAACAATGTAGAGGTGGCTAATAACTCCCTCACTGGAACAGTCTTAGGAAAAGTTATTGATGCCAATGAAAAAGCAAATTATATTAATGAGCTATGTTCGCTTTACCAACTAAAAAGAGCGCAAGTCATTGCTATTGGTGATGGCGCTAATGATTTACAAATGATGAAAATTGCCGGGGTGTCTGTTGCCTACCATGCCAAACCTATATTACAAAAGAATTGTGATGTAATTATCAACTATGGTGGTCTTGACTCTGTGATTGATTTTTTTGAAGAAGATGTTTATTAATCAAGCTAATTAATCTTAATTAAATATAAATTTTCATATAAAACTCATGAAAAATTCACTAAAATCTTTCCTGTACTTACTAGACTAGCAATATCTTTTTTATTTTCAACATTTAATTATGAATATTAATTTTAAATTATTTACTATATTTTTATCTTTTTTTGCAATGCAGGCTGTGGCTGATGATCATACGCACACTGTTAGCGGAACAGTTACTGGATGTTCGACTAATAATGCGGTCCATGTTCTTATTTATGAAGAGTCGGGATGGAAGGGCATGAATCATAGTCAAGAAAAAATTTATGAGCCAAGTAAAAGTGGCACTTGTGATGTTTCTTGGAGCATGGAAGTTCCTTCGGGTCCATACGCACTTGCTTCATTTGAAGATGAAAATGGTAATGGTAAGTTGGACTTCTTTTTCTTTATCCCTAAGGAGCCAGCAGGCTTTTATCAATTTAGTGGAATGGGCGCTCCTAAGTTTGACAAGATGAAAATTGATGTTGATAAAGACATGGACAGCATTGAAATAGCTTTACCATAGAATATTCAAGCTAGTATTTAAATACTTATGACAGTGACTACTTCAATTATTGCTGGTTCTACAGGCCTTATAGGTGGAAATGTGATTAATGTTCTGTCTAATAAAAAACAGGGCGCTATTGCTCTTACCCGAAGATCAATTCCCAACCTTCCGCCCAACATTACAGAAATGATTATTGATTTTGATGCTTTTGAAAAAAATGGCTCTCTGCCCTCTTGTAATAATGTATTTATTTGTCTTGGAACAACAATTAAAACTGCTGGGAGTAAAGAGAATTTTAGGAAAGTTGATATAGATTATTGCCTTAGTATTGCTAGAAAAGCCAAAGAATCAGGCGCTGAAACATTGAGTCTTATTTCTTCCATAGGTGCAAACAGTTCTTCAAAAAATTTCTATCTAAGGACAAAGGGTGAGCTTGAAGAGTCCATTCAAAGTCTTGGCTTTTCAACAGTAAATATATTTAGGCCTAGTTTTTTAGTTGGAGAGCGCTCTGAAATAAGACTAGCTGAAAAAATCGCAATAAATCTTGCAAAGATAATGGATCTTTTTTTAATTGGAACTGCAAGTAAATACAGAAGCGTTAAAGCAGAGTCTCTTGCTAAGACTATGGTTTTAAAAGCTGATGATAAGCCTGGAGTTAATTACTTCTACTTTGATGACTTTCTTAAATAACTCTATTTAAACTCACCAATACTTTTTACAAGAATCTCTTTAACTATCCACTGAATTAATCTTATTCGAAATATAAGCTGTCACTGGTATAATATCCGCCATCTAAGTAACGTACATCAATAGGCAATGTCTGGCAATTCATTTGGAAAACTATTCACACTAACAACCGCTGGCGAAAGTCATGGTGATGCTCTTGTAGGTATCGTAGATGGCTGCCCTCCAGGGATGAAACTTAAAGAAGAGGATCTTCAGGGTGATTTAGATCTTAGAAAGCCAGGAAGCTCAAGACACACCACTCAAAGAAGAGAGTCAGATACAATTAAAATAGTATCTGGAACTTTTGAGGGTGTAACTTCTGGAACCCCTATCGCCCTTTTGATTGAAAATACCGATCAAAGACCAAGAGACTACACAAAAATTGCAAACTCTTTTAGGCCTGGTCATGCAGATTTCACGTATCAACAGAAATATGGAATTAGAGATTACCGTGGTGGTGGTCGCTCATCTGCTAGAGAAACTGCAATAAGAGTTGCAGCTGGTGGTATTGCTAAAAAATACCTAAAAGAAAAATATGGTATTGAAATTCGTGGGTACTTAGCCCAACTAGGGCCAATTTCTTTTGAAAATTTTGACTGGAATGAAGTTCATAACAATCCTTTCTTTTGTCCTGATGCCAGCAAAGTAAATGAACTAGAAGACTATATGGATAACCTTAGAAAGTCAGGTGATTCAATTGGCGCAAGAATCAACATCGTTGCTAGCAAAATGATTACAGGACTTGGTGAACCAATTTTTGACAGGCTTGATGCTGATATTGCTCACGCAATGATGAGTATCAATGCTGTAAAAGGCATTGAAATCGGTGCTGGATTTAGTGTTGTTAATCAAAAAGGCTCACTTCATAGAGATCCAATAACTCCTGAAGGATTTACGTCAAATAACTCTGGAGGTATACTTGGCGGTATCAGTTCAGGTCAAGATCTTTTAGTTTCTATTGCGCTCAAGCCAACTTCCAGCATAAGACTTACTGCAGATAGCATTGATAAAAAGGGTAAAGCAACAGAAATTAGCACCACTGGCAGACATGATCCTTGCGTCGGTATTAGGGCAACCCCAATTGCAGAGGCAATGCTAGCAATTACATTAATGGATCACGCACTTAGACATCGCGCTCAAAATGCTGATGTATCATCAACTACACCGCCTGTCCCTGCTGAAAAGCTTTAGTTACAAGCCAACCTAAAAGGAAATAATGTTTAAGCTCATTCATAAGCGCGTTCCCAGTAACGCAAAAAACGATATCTTATCAGGACTGACAGTAGCATTAGCATTGGTCCCTGAAGCTGTTGCATTTGCTCTTTTGGCAGGATTAAACCCACTAGTTGGTCTCTATGCCGCCTTTACTATTGGGCTCATTACATCAATCATAGGTGGAAGGCCCGGAATGATCTCTGGCGCTACAGGAGCTATTGCAGTTGTCATTGGGACCTTAGTTGCCATTCATGGGGTGGAGTACCTATTTGCAGCTGTCGTGTTAACTGGGCTCATTCAAATTTTATTTGGTCTATTTAAGATGGGTAAATTTATAAGACTTGTTCCTCACCCAGTTTTTCTGGGCTTTGTAAATGGCCTAGCAATTGTCATTTTTCTAGCGCAGGTTAAACAATTTAAAGTTGGCGGCGAGTGGATTACTGGAACCCCTTTAATGTTAATGCTAGTAATTGTTGTAATTACAATGGCAATTATTCATTTCTTACCAAGATTAACTCGCGCAGTACCATCAACTCTAGTTGCAATTGTAATTGGAACAGTGGCTGTATTATTTTTAGGGCTTGATACTAGGACAGTTGGAGATATTGCGCCTATTGGTGGTGTATTTCCTCCATTTCATTTGCCAGATGTGCCAATTGATTTTGAGATGCTTAAAATTATCTTTCCTTACGCAATGATTATGGCTTTAGTTGGGCTTATTGAAAGCTTATTAACACTTAACTTAATTGATGATTTAACAGAAACTACAGGTCAGCCAAATCGTGAGTGTATTGGACAAGGCGTTGCCAATACTGTTACAGGTCTTTTTGGCGGAATGGGTGGCTGCGCAATGGTTGGTCAAAGTCTGATTAATATTAAGTCTGGAGGAAGGGGAAGACTCTCTGGAATAGTTGCATCTGTGGTACTACTATTTTTTATACTCTATCTTTCTAAATACATAGAAATGATTCCAGTTGCGGTTCTGATTGGCGTCATGATGATGGTCGTAATTGGCACCTTTGAGTGGGGTTCATTTCGATTATTTGGTAAGGTTCCAATGCCCGATATTATTGTTGGAATATCTGTTGCAGTAATAACTGTAATAACAGATAACTTGGCACTTGCAGTCATAACTGGCGTTATTATGTCAGCGCTGTCGTATGCTTGGGAGTCTGCTGGAAAAATACAGTCTGTTGAAGAAGTTGAGTCAGATGGGAAAAAGACATACAGACTCCATGGCGCAATATTTTTTGCATCAATCAATACTTTTCATGCGATTTTTAGCCCCAAAGAAGACCCTGAAAATGTCTACATAGATTTTGAGGACTCAAGAGTGATAGATCACTCTGCAATTGAGGCAATTGATAAGCTTGCTGATCGTTACCAAAAAGCAGGAAAAACCCTACATTTAGTTCATCTTAGTGAAGAGTGCAGATTACTTCTAAAAACAGCAAAACATTTAGTCGAAGTCAACGTCCTTGAAGACCCTCACTATCATGTCGCAATTGATAAGGCAAAGGCTAGAATTGAAGGAACCATCTCTACTTAAAAGTTTACTAATGTTTACTTCTTAACTAGAGATTCTAAAGGATAACTATTTTCCTTTTTCGTCGCCCCAAAGAATCTTATGAAGTTGTACCTGAAGTCGAACATTAAGTTGTTTCTCTAAGATCCAATCTGCTAATTGTGCTGGCTTTAAGCTTTCATAAACTGGTGAAAACAGCACATCTGATAAAATCTCATAATCTTCCAAAATACTGCAACACCATTCAAAATCTGACCTTAAAGCTATTACAAACTTGAGCTGATCTTTGTTTTCTAAAAGCGCAATATTTTCATATCTATTTTGATGTTGCTCTGTTGATGAAGGCGTTTTAAGATCCATCACAATAGACACATTTTTATTTACCTTTGAAATATCAATACTGCCACTTGTTTCCATTGACACCTTGTATCCCTTCTCTATCAAAGTATCCAGCAAACCAAGGCAATTACTTTGTGCCATAGGCTCTCCACCCGTAACGCATACATAGTGAGTTTTATATTTTGAGATCTCAGCTAATATTTGCTCAATTGATAAAGGATTATTGCCTTTAAATGCATACGCAGTATCACAATAATTACATCTTAATGGGCAGCCTGTGAGGCGAACAAATACAGTTGGAATTCCAACCTCTCTTGCCTCTCCTTGAAGCGAGTAGAAGATCTCAGTAATATTTAATGTCATATTATTTAAATTGCCCATCTCTTAATCGTTTTATTTGATTTCTAGTGTCTGCTGCCTGCTCAAATTTTAAATCCTCAGCAAACTTATACATCTCTTTTTCAAGTCGCTTTAGTTCTTTGGAGAGCTGAACAGGAGATAATTTTACTTGAATAGTTTCAGATATTAAATCATCAATATCAGATGCTGAAAGGTCTGTATCTAAAATATCAACAATCGGCTTCACAACGCCCATGGGTATTATTCCATGTTTTTTGTTATAGGCCTCCTGCTTGTCTCTTCTTGCAGATGTAACATCCATTGCTCTTTGTATTGAGTTAGTAATCCTGTCAGCATACAAGATAACGCTTCCATTAATATTTCGAGCAGCCCTTCCCATCGTTTGTATTAAAGATCGCTCTGAGCGAAGAAAGCCTTCTTTATCTGCATCTAAAATTGCAACTAGAGATACCTCTGGAATATCTAAGCCTTCTCTTAAAAGATTTATCCCAACTAAAACATCAAAAACACCAAGACGTAAGTCACGAATGATTTCTACCCTCTCAACGGTATCAATATCAGAATGAAGATATCTTACCTTTACATTATGATCATTTAAGTAGTCACTGAGCTGCTCTGACATTTTCTTAGTCAGTGTTGTTACTAGGACCCTTTCTTTTACAGCAACCCTTTTATGAATTTCAGATAGTAAATCATCAACCTGAGTTTCAACAGGCTTAATAACAATGCCTGGATCTAATAATCCAGTTGGCCTGACAACTTGCTCAGCAATAACAGTTGACATCTCTAATTCAAATTTTGCTGGAGTTGCTGAAACCAAAATACATTGGTTTAATCTTTCAGAAAATTCTTCAAATCTAAGTGGTCTATTGTCTAGAGCTGATGGCAGGCGAAAACCAAAATCTACGAGCGTTGTTTTTCTAGCCCTATCACCATTGTACATTGCCCCTATTTGGCTAACTGTAACGTGGGACTCATCTAAAATAATTAAAGAATCTTCGGGCATATAATCAAATAGGGTTGGTGGCGGTTCTCCTGGCTTTCTTCCAGATAAATAGCGGGAGTAATTCTCAATACCTGAGCAATAACCTAGCTCTCTCATCATCTCCATATCCTGCGCTACTCTTTGAGAAAGTCTTTGATCTTCAACTAATTTATTTTGAGAGAGTAGTTCTTTTTTCCTTAAGCCAAGCTCTACCTTAATATCATCAAGGATATTTAATATGGTTGATTTAGGGGTAACGTAATGTGTCTTTGGATAAATAGTAACTCTTTGAAGAGACTTTAGTTTTTCTCCTGTTAGTGGATCAAACCATGAAAGGCTTTCCACCTCATCATCAAACATCTCTATTCGAATTGCTCGCTCTTCAGAGTCTGCTGGAAATATATCAATTACCTCACCCTTAACTCTAAAATGACCTCGGATTAATGTAACGTCATTTCTTGAATATTGCATCTTTGATAATGTCGCAAGAATTTCTCTCTGCTTTGCAACCTCCCCAACAGTTAAATGAAGCAGCATTTTCATATAGCTTTCAGGATCTCCAAGACCATAGATAGCGGAAACACTTGCAATAATTATTACGTCTTTGCGCTCAAGAAGTGATTTGGTAGCAGAAAGTCTCATCTGTTCTATCTGCTCATTTATTGAAGCATCTTTCTCAATAAATGTGTCTGAAGCAGGAACATAGGCCTCTGGCTGGTAATAATCATAATAAGACACAAAGTACTCAACAGCATTGTTAGGAAAGAATTCTTTCATTTCACTATAAAGCTGAGCAGCTAAAGTTTTATTTGGAGCCATAATCAGACTCGGTTTTTGACTCTTCTCTATAACATTTGCAAGAGTAAATGTTTTGCCTGACCCCGTAACACCAACGAGCGTTTGATACTTCTCTCCAGCCTCAATTCCGTTTAGTAACGTTTGAATAGCTTTTGGCTGATCACCCTTAGGTGAAAAATTTGATTTCAGTTGAAATTTTCTGGCCATTATTGGCAGTTTTTGATTAAAATAAAACCCTTAATTTTAAACCATTTAAAGAGCACAGTAAATGTCAACTATCCTATCAAATCGTGTACAAAAAGTTAAACCTTCTGCGACTATGGCTGTCAGCGATAAAGCCAAAGAATTAAAGTCACAAGGAATACAAATAATTTCAATGGGATCGGGTGAGCCAGACTTTGATACTCCTGTAAATATTCAAAAAGCGGCTATTACTGCAATTGGCTCTGGAGATACAAGATATACCCCAGCTGACGGAACTGTAAAACTAAAAAAAGCAGTCTGTGAAAAATTTAAAAGAGAGAATAGATTAGATTATTCCTTAAATGAAGTAATGGTTTCTTGCGGTGGTAAACAAGTTTTTTATAACCTCTGTCAAGCAATCCTTAACGAAGGTGACGAAGTAATCATACCAACTCCTTACTGGGTTTCATATCCTGACATGGCTATTCTTGCTGATGCGACTCCTATATTTATTGAGGCTGGCTTGGAGCAAGACTTTAAAATAACTCCAGATCAATTAGAAGCTAGCATCACCGATAAATCCAAACTTTTTGTTCTTAATAGCCCCTCTAACCCAACAGGCTCAGTTTATAGTGAATCAGAAATTAAAGCCCTTGGTGAGGTTTTGAAAAAATACCCTCAAGTTCTTACTATAAGCGATGATATATACGAGCATATAAGGTGGGTTGGTGGTGATTTCGTAAATATTGCAATGGCGTGCCCAGAACTCAAAGATAGAGTTGTAATTCTTAATGGTGTATCTAAAGCATATGCAATGACTGGCTGGAGAATTGGTTATGCTGCTGGACCTGAAACAGTAATTAAGGCAATGAAAAAAATTCAAGGACAGTCAACCTCTAATCCAAGTTCAATTTCTCAAGCTGCTGCTCTTGAAGCGATTTCAGGTGATCAATCATTCATATCAATGATGGTTGAGGCTTTTGAGGGTCGCCATGAGTTTCTAGTTGATAGTTTGAATGCTATAGATGGTATTGAGTGTCCAAGATCTGGTGGAGCCTTCTATTCTTTTCCTAAAGTTCAAGGATTGATTGAAAGAATTGGTCTTAAAGATGACGTTGAGTTTTCAACTTATTGTCTTGAAAAACTAAGCTTGGCAGTTGTTCCAGGCTCTGCCTTTGGAGCGCCAGGTTATGTTAGGCTATCTTTTGCAACCAGCATGGATAATATTAAATTATCGGTTGAGAAATTAGCAAGCATCTAAACATACAATTGCTTACATATTTTTGCTTGACATCAAAAATTTCTTAAGATAACCTCTACAAATCTTAATTGGAGATAAATTATGCTAGATAAAAGAAAATTCTATATCAATGGACAATGGGTTGAACCATCAACTAAAAATGACTTTGACGTCATCAATCCTTCTGATGAAACAGTTTGTGCAGTGATTTCTCTCGGCTCGCAAAGTGATACAGATGCAGCAATTGCAGCTGCAAGAGCAGCACTACCAATGTGGTCTGCCTCTACAAAAGCAGACAGAATAGCACTACTTGAAAGACTTTATGCAATCTATGAAAGAAGAATGGATGACATGGCTGAAGTCATTTCGATTGAAATGGGAGCACCTATTGACTTTTCTAAAGCGTCACAGGCGCCTTCAGGAACAAGCGCTATTGAAGATTTTCTTAACCAGCTTAGAAAGTTTGAGTTTGAAGAACAACTTGATGATTCAGACAATCAATTAATTTATGAGCCAAAAGGTGTTTGCGCACTAATTACCCCATGGAACTGGCCAATAAGCCAAGTAGCTCTAAAAGTTATACCCGCAATTGCTGCTGGATGTACTATGGTTTTAAAGCCTTCAGAGCTTGCTCCTTTAGACTCAATGATTTTTGCTGAAATGCTTGAAGAGGCTGGTTGCCCAGCTGGAGTATTTAACCTTGTTAATGGAGATGGAATTGGTGTTGGAAGTCAGCTGACTTCTCACCCTGATGTTGATATGGTTTCTTTCACAGGCTCAACAAGAGCTGGTGCACTAATTTCTCATAACGCTGCTGACGACTTTAAGAGAGTTGGATTAGAGCTTGGAGGCAAAGGAGCTAATATTATTTTTGCAGATGCAGACGAAAAAGCTGTTAAGAGAGGGGTAAGACACTGCTTCAACAACACAGGTCAATCTTGTAATGCTCCTACTAGAATGCTCGTTGAGCGCTCAGTTTACGATCAGGCAGTTGCGATTGCTAAAGAAACTGCAATCTCTACAAATACTGATATTGCTTCAAAGTCTGGAAAGCATCTAGGTCCTGTTGTATCCCAACTTCAATTTGATAAAATTCAAGTCTTAATTCAGGCAGGAATTGATGAGAATGCAACCTTGGTTGCTGGAGGAACTGGCAAGCCTGAAGGATTAGAGACAGGTTACTTTGTAAAGCCAACTATCTTTGCTGATGTCAATAACAAAATGACGGTTGCAAGAACGGAAATTTTTGGACCCGTTCTCTCCATGATTCCATTTGATACTGAAGAAGAGGCAATTAAAATTGCAAATGACACGCCATATGGCCTTACCAATTACGTTCAAACTCAAGATCAAGAAAAAGCGAAAAGAGTGTCTAAAAAATTACTATCTGGGATCGTAGAAGTTAACGGAAAAAGCTCTGCAAGTGGCGCTCCATTTGGCGGCTATAAGCACTCAGGTATTGGCCGTGAAGGCGGTTCTCTCGGTCTTAAAGAGTTCATTGAAGTCAAAGTAGTTACTGGCTGGAGTTAGTTAGATAGTTTGATATTGAATGGCTTTAAAAAAAATTGCCATTGGTGGAATTAGCACAGAGTGTAGTAGTTATTCACCCCTACATCAAAAGAAAGACGACTTTCAAAGTATCCAAGGTCAAGCATTGCTTGATCTTATTGATTTTCCCTTTAATGGGTTTGACATAAAACCTTGTCCACTATTCTTTAACAAGTCAGCTCCTGGGGCAGCTATGGATTGGATTAGCACTACGATAACGGCTCTTTTTGCAATTGGCTTTTTTATCAAATCTAGATAAATAAAATAAAATCTTTTAGTTATTAAAAGGAGGTCATAATTGACCTCCTTTTTTTTGTATAAATCAAAATGAACTCTAAGCAAATCTTATTAGCTCTTATTGTTCCTATTACCTGGGGCTTAGGGTTTACTCTAGCTAAAATTGGAATGGAGCAGTTTCCAGCTCTCCTCATCATGACAATTCGCTTTGGTATTGCAGGTTTAATTCTTGTTTGGTTTACAAAGCCACCATGGGGTCACATGCGTGAAATTTTTGTTGTTGCACTTATTGGCTCAACCATTCAATATGGTCTTACCTACAATGGCCTCAAAGGTATTGATGCCTCTACTGCAGCAATCCTAGTTCAGCTTGAAGGTCCAATTTTAGCAATTATGGGGGCATTTCTATTAAAGGAAAAGCTTGGTATTACTAGGGCATTAGGAATGGGGCTTGCTTTTATTGGCGTCCTGATAATTGCAGGAGAGCCCAGACTAGACGGTCACCTTGATAGCGTTATATTGTTAATTGCAGGCTCTGCTGTATGGGCGGTCGCTCAGATAATGATTAGCCGACTTAAAGATCTCTCAGGAATTACCATATTAGCCTGGGTTGCAATCATGGCTACCCCACAAATGTTTGTAGCATCTTTACTAATTGAGGATGGACAGTGGCTAGCAATAACAACTGCTAGCTTCATTGACTGGTCAATTATTCTATACTTAGCATTGATTATGACTGTATTAGGTTATAGCGTTTGGTATCACTTATTGAGCAGTGTGGATGTAAGTAAAGTATCCCCTTTTTTGATGCTACTTCCAATTACCTCAATTATTGCAGGAATAGTTCTTCTTGATGAAAAATTAACTTCCTCAATGATATTGGGAGGTTTGTTAATCATGTCTGGGGTTGCCAGCACACTTATTAGTTGGAACTGGCCAAGGAAACAAATTAATTTATAACTATAATTTATTTATAAAATGGATCGACCGACTCAAATTGTGTCGTTAATTTTCTGACCCATTTAGAGAACATAATTCCCTTATTGAGTTGCAGAGAATTATTATCTGACCGAGAATTTTTCGCCTCATCCTCATTTAATGGAAGCTCCATTTGCTCTTGAAGAAACTTAGATTCTTTATCTAAATCTTTTCTTAAATCTTTTAATTTATTAATCACACTACTTTCTGACATTGACTTTTACTCCTAATCAAAATTAATTTATAGATCCCCTTTTTTAGTCTTAGCCTTTGAACTTTTTAAGGAAGCCTTGTACTTACTATCCCATTTCTTACTTAGTTTTGACGTAGTGAGGCCTTGATAATCAACACCACTAATATCTTTAAACTCAGAAATTGCATCTTCCATAGCTGTTTCAAATACGCCTGAAAGAGTCATGCTATATCCATACTGCTCTGCAGCAGTTGCGGCCCCTTTAAACGCCTCAAAGATTGGTCTGCGAATTCTGACACTGACCACTCTCTTTTCATCCTCTTTTTGATTTTTTGTTACGTATTTTCCCATCTAAAGATTTGTCAATTTAATAACTAAAATGAAGTATACACTTTTTATATACTTTATGTATTAATAAAAGTAATCTTTATGTATACAAAATAAATTGCAAGATTTTTATATATTTCGAGATATAATTCACCCATCTAAAAAAGTAAGTTAAGTAAATGATCGATATTAATTCTTTAGATAAGCTCATCGAAGATAGTGAAAATGAGATTCTAAATATCCGCCCAGGTACTGAAAAAAAAATTATTTGGGCAAATCAAAAAAATGTTAAGACCAAAACTAGTCTTCTGTTTATCCATGGTTTTTCAGCAACCAGGGCTGAGCTGAATCCAGTTATTGAAATTCTTGGAAAAGAGCTAAATGCAAATATTTTTTTTACAAGACTCAAAGGTCATGGCTTAGATGGAGAGTCTTTAGCTGAGGCTACCTTTGATGAATGGATGATGGATATGAAAGAAGCTATTGAAATTGTTAATATAATTGGCGATAAACTTATATTAATAGGCAGCTCAACTGGCTGCTCATTAATTCATACTAATCTTCAATACATAAATAATGCTGCTGCAGTTATATATATATCTCCTAACTTTGGATCAAAATCTTACTTTGGAAAGCTTCTTATAATTCCTGGAGCTAAGTGGTTTACTCCCTTCATTTTTGGAAAAGAATACTCCTACTCTTCAAGAAGCGAGGATCATGCAAGATTTTGGACGACAAGCTACCCTATAAAAGCATTATTTGCAGTAAAGGATTCAGTTGTTGCAGCCTATAAAGTTAAGCATATTAAGATTAAACAACCAGTACTATTTTATTTCTCAGATGATGATCAAGTCGTATCAGCAAAAGCAACTCGTAAAATAATTTCCAAAATGGGTAAAAATGTCTCTATTCACAACCCAATACTTAACAATACTGACGACTCATTTAAGCACGGTGTTCTTGGAGATATTTTGAGCTCATCTCAGACAAAAAATGGCGTTACAAAAATTCTTAACTGGCTAGAAAACTATATTTAATATTTACGCTTAAGCTTAGCGCCCTTATAGAGTATTTCAGACAAGTTCTCTTCAGCAACTCTTCGTTGCTCAACAGTTACAGGGTCCATGTTGTAATTTGGACGACTTAATTCAATTCCATTTATATCTTTCCTCTTTTGCCCTCTGATATGTGTCCATATATTTTTTCCAACTACCTGCTTTATTGAAGGAGGTACATAAGATTGTAGTGAAAACCCAATCCTTCTTTGATTACTCTTATTAGGCTGTGACCCATGGATAATTGCCCCATGATGAATCGACATTTCACCTGGCTCTAAAATTAGATCAACCCCCTTTGATCTATCAATATTAGGTATTACTTGCCCCCTAGTTAAGATATTATTCTCAGCAAAGGTATCTTCATGATTTTGTATTTCTGAATGATGGCTTCCAGCAATCATAGTCATACAGCCTGTCTCTATATTGCTTGGGCTGAGTGCAATCCATGGGGTTGGAAAATCAAAGCTATCAAGACCCATATAAGTTGCATCTTGATGCCAACTAACATACTGTTTAGAGGAGGGCTCTTTAATAAACATAACCGACGCCCAAAGAGCAATATCAGGGCCAATAAGATCTTCTATTGCGTCTACTATAGTTGTGTTATGGGCGAGCGCATCTAAAAAAGCAAATGAGAGATGTAAATTATTGCGACTCTCTGAATTAATTTCTTCAGGGTATTGCGCCTCTACTTCTTCAAGTTGAATTTTAATAGATAAGGCATCTTTTTCAGAAATAACTCTTATTGGAGATATAAAACCTTCATCATGATACTGCTCAATCTGTTTTTTTGTTAAAACTTTAGGCATTATTCTTATCCTATATGTGGATAGTAATTTATTCAAAAAATTTTATTTTATTACAAATATTTAAAAAATTTAACCTTGTTACTCCAATTCTTTATACTTAATAAATTAAATAAACTTCGATAATACTTACATGAATAATATTTTTACTAAACACCCCAATGAGTTTGGGTATAACTACTTTCAACATCTCTGGGGGGCATGGAAATATTGCCTTACACTTTTAGGGCTTTTAATTATTGCGCTCATTCACTCTATTTTGCCATTTATTTTTCAAGAAACTGTTAGCAATAAAATTGTAAAGATGGCTGATGAACATAAAAATAAAATGATAAATTCTTCTAAAATTCATCAATAATTCACATAGGCTTATCAAAAACTAATCTAAACTGCCCATTATGAAATACTTACTGACCATTCTTGCAGCTCTAATTATAAACACCTCTGCTTCAGCAGCAATGTCTCCTCGTTTTTATGAAACTGAAATTCTTGGTAACTGGATTTGTAAAGATACTTGGCCTGGGTATACCGCTTTGGAATTTATAAGATATAAGAAAGATGGTACCTGGAATAGTTTTGGTCAGCTAATTGTTGACTTTCCAATTGAAGAGAATACAGTTAAAGTGAATTATAGTGCCCTTGGAACTGGAGTATGGGAAATTAATGATCAAAGCTTAGTCAGTATGATTGATTCTATTAAAGTTGTTAATAGGAACCATCCATGGCTTGATGAGTATTTTAATATGGAAGAACAATTTACTCTTAACGATAAAAGATCTGAAGAGATTGTTGTCCTGTCTAATGATTATATTAATCTTCAGCCTTCAACTGGCAAGCCATACGAATGTTATAAGGTTGAAATATAACTAATCTTCTCTTTGATTGTATTTCTGAGCATTGCCTTTTGATAAATTAACTGGATATTTTTCAGCATTTTTCTCTAATTTATTCTTAATTGCTTCTTCAATATCAATTTCTAAGATACTACAAAAACGCAGAAGATACATCGCAATATCTGCCACCTCACTATTAATTTCTTGAATCTGCTTTTGATTAGGAGAATTAGATTCTTCTGGTTTAAGCCATTGAAAAATCTCAACAAGCTCTGAAGCCTCAACACTAAGAGCCATAGATAAATTTTTGGGGGTATGAAACTGCTCCCAATCCCTTTCAATTGCAAATTTTTTAAGCTGGTTTTGTATTTTAGATATATCCATATTTTTCACTCGATTGATTAGTATTTAAATTAATAAAAAAAATAAGTATACTTATTATGAGGCTTGAAATTACTCAAGTGTTCTATTAACTTTAAGGGGAATTAATATGGATATTCAAACTATTTGTCACATTTTTTTAATATTGTTTGGTGGTTTTTTTGCCTTTCAACTAACTTTTAACTCAAAAAAGTTTGCAATAGATCTTCGTCTAGACTCGCCACAAGTTCCGTATGCGCTAAAGCCAGCAGGATTTTTAATGGGTGGAACGGTTGCAATGCTAATTGTAACGTTTTTTCAAATTGGTATTTTTGAAAGAACTGATACACCAACATTATTAGTTGCAATGGGGTTTTTTTGTACCTTTGCATTTATTTGGAATATGGGTCTATTTTTAAAAGTTTGGCCAACGTTTGATGGTGCTGATCATCATATTAAGAATGCTATTAGGCCTTTAATTCCTTTGATAGTAATCATTATTTACTTCTGGGTATAAAAAATAGTTGCTTATTAAATAAAGCAGGTAACATACGATAATGATAATGATTATCATTTATAATAAGAAATAATTTAAATTTAGGAGGCAATATGTCAATATTTAAAGCACAAGAAGCTGCACAAGAAGCAAAAGATATGGAGGCTTATGCAGCAACTATGCATGAAGATTTTCAATTTATCATGCACCTGGACAACTCAACTATGGATAAAGAAAAAACCATGGAAATGTTTACATTTATGATGAATAGTGATGACTTTGTAACCCATGACTCACGCTGCCTTTATGAAAACGATGAAGCTATGGTTACCCATGGCGTAATGAGCTTCCCTGACGGAACTAAAGAATCAGTTCTAGCTTTTATGCAAATAAAGGATGGTCAAGTCATACGCATGGAAACTGGTGCAACACTTCTTCCATAAGCATCATTAATCTCAAATTAAAGGCGCCTTAGGGCGTCTTTTTTGTTTAATATAATACTCAATAGTTAGTAATTAATTTAAAAATGCAGCAAAAAAATCTTTGGCAAGAAACTTCAAAAGAAAAAATTACTTTCAGTAATCTTAAAAAATCAATTACAACGGATTTAGTGATTATTGGTGGCGGCTTTACTGGCTGTTCAGCGGCCCTATCTGCAGCAAAGAATGGGCTATCAGTTACCCTTATTGATCAAAAGATTGGCTATGGCGGCTCAGGCAGGAATGTTGGCTTAGTTAATGCGGGCTTATGGATGCCTCCTGAAAAGGTTGAAAGTATCCTTGGATTAGATGCAGGAGTTAAGCTTAATAAAGCTTTAGCAACAGCGCCTGATTTAGTATTTAGTCTTATTGATGATTATGAAATTAATTGCAGCGCTAATCGATCAGGTACGCTTCACTGCGCTCACTCTGAAAAAGGATTAAAAGATATTCAACTGAGATTTAAACAGTTATCTGAACGAGGGGCTGAGTTAGAGCTTTTGGATAATCAGCAGACTCAGAAAAGAATAGGCTCTTCAAAGTTTTTTGGCTCTCTTTTTAATAAAAAAGCTGGCATTATCAACCCTCTAGATTATTGTCTTGGCCTAGCAAGAGCTGCTAAATCTTATGGCGTAAATATCTATGAGTCAACTATAGCAACTAACATTCAATCAATCAATAATGATTGGCTAGTCAAGACCGCTGAGAGCACCATTAAGGCAAAAATGCTCTTAATTGCTACAAATGCCTATCAAAAGCCAATTGAAGGCCTAAATCCCTCCAAATACACCTCTGTACAGTATTTTCAAGTTGCAACTAAAGCATTACCTTTAGATCTGGTAAAGTCAGTTTTGCCTAATGGAGAGGGTTGCTGGGATACTGCTAGTGTAATGTCTTCTTTTCGACTCGATGCTGACAATAGACTTATTATTGGTGGGATCGGAAACCTTGGTCATAGTGCCTCCAAGATTCACACTAACTGGGCAAGGAGAAAAATTGAGAATCTCTTTCCACATCTTAAAAATATTGATATTGAATTCAGCTGGCATGGACGCATTGCCATGACAGGTGATCATATTCCTAAAATTCTAAGACTAGGTAATAATGCTTACTCAGTTTTTGGCTATTCAGGCAGAGGAATTGGACCTGGGACTTATTTTGGTAAGGCAGTAAGTGAATGCCTTATTAGTGATGATGAAACCTCTTTGCCAGTTGATCCTTTGGATTATTATCAAGAACCTTTTTCTAAAATCAAGGCAGGCTTTATTGAATTTGGCGCTACTGCAAGTCATTTACTTTGATTAGCATTTAGATTGTCTTCTATCTATCTCTTCCAACCCCTTTAAAGCGCTGCTTTGTTGTAAGCCATGCGCCAAGATCTAAAAATGGTTTTGGTGGAAGCCATTTAGCCTCCTCAAGAGCAAGACAATCATTAACAATAGCGGATTTTTTTCCGCACGCATACTCAGCTATTCCAATACCAAATGCAGTCCCTTTAGTAATTCCAGAACCATTGAAACAGCCTGCATAATAGAGGTTATCTGAAAATCTCTCAAAGATATTAGTTTTATTAGCGCTCACACCTTCAACGCCTGAATATAAGAACTCAAATGGAACATGACTTAACTGTGGAAACCTATTATTAAAGGCTTGTCGATGAATCTGTTGCCTGTTAATTAACTGCTTATCAGTTAATAAGTCGTGACTGTTATATTCAGCTGTATTTCTTATTGCAATTCGGCCATCATCTGTCAGTCTAATAGTAGCCCCGCCACTATGAAGCGACAGTATTCCCCATGATGATTCACTTCCAAGGGTATTAACCTCATCCTTGGTTAAGGTGCGAGTAATACTTCCAGAAAGTGTCACTCCAACTGCCCTTTGTTTAGGCATTGCACCCTCAAAGGTTTCATAATTACAAGCCATTATGACTTGTTCAGCAGTAATTATTGCATCTGGAACCATGACCTTAATAGCCTTACCCAATGTCATCTTTAATACTGGTGTATTTTCATAAAGCTCAACATTACTTGGAAGATTTTTAGCCAATCCAAAAACTAATTTAGCGGGCTGCATTAATGCCCCATTTTTAACTTTAACGCCCTTCTTATACCAACTCGTTCCTAGACGATTATGAATTTCCTGTTTAGAAAGAGGAGTGTGTCTAATGTCACGTTTTTTAAGATAGTTAATAAAGTGATCACACTCAATTTCAGAGTTGTTGTCTGCTGCAGTATGATAAATACCTGATTCTATCCAGTCACAATTGATACTGTTATCTTTTACTAATGTACGAAGAGAATTAAGGCCTACTTGATTAATTCGATCTACTCGTTGGTATTTTTCAAGTTGTGACTCTTGATAGGGGCCTGAAAAATGGCTATGCGCAACAGCATAACCAGAATTTCTACCAGAAGCATTCTGGCCTAGCTCTCTTGCATCAAGTAAGATAATTTGATCTTTAGGGTTAATCTCTGCTAGCCTTTTTGCACAAGAAAGACCTGTAAAGCCGGCCCCTATAACAAGCCATTTAGCTTCAAGGTTAGAAGTTAATTTAGGCTGAGATTGTCTAGCAGGAGCTAAATCTACCCAACCTTTTGTTTCTTTATCAAAAATAGGGTTAGCTTGGTTCATAAAAATAATCTAACTTTACTACTAACTTAAATGATCAATTAAAACAAAGTGATCACTTATTTCAGAAGCTTGGTTTAGCCATCTTTTTACTAAGTTACTTTGGTGAGGAGCCGCTGTTACGCCTGAGGGTATCTCTTTATTAACAACAGCTTCAACAGCCAAAGCAACTGAGCAAGAGACTAATTGGGCCATTGCGCTTCCTTTACTGTTTCCAAGTGTATCAAGCAAGAATTGCTTATGCCAAACAACCCCTGAGTCGTTTTTAACCTTAAATTCAACAGTCAGAATTACACGATCAACCTCTTCATTTTTATAAGAGTATTTATTCCATAGATCATCACTAATAGCCTTTAGGCGATCCTCTGCAATTTCTGGGTCAAGTATATCTACCTCAGAAAAAATATCGGACCAGGCATCTTTCCAGCCCTTATATCTCAATGTTCCTCTAACAAACTGATCAATCTTTAGACCTTCATCCATTTGATATTGCTCTATAAATGGAATGGAATCTCGGTTAGGATAAACTTCAAATTCATCCTCGCCCCAAGGCATTGGAAGAGGATACAACTCAACAGCCTCCCATGGCTTATATACAGTATAGACTTGGCTATCTCGAATACTAACTGAAGTTGACATTAGGGCCTTTAACACACCCAATGGAGACCAGCTAAATTTATAACAAAAGTCATTAGGAACATCACTTAGACCACCACAATAGCTCAAAAATGAATGCTTATTTTCAGCAGAATAAACCTTCGAATTCTTATAATCTTCTACTAAAGCGTGTGACATACTATGATCTATCCCGGGATCAAGACCAACCTCATTAACAAGACATAAATTCTTTTTTAATGACTCCTCATTAAGACTCTTCATCTCATCTGAAATATAAGAGCTTGAGACAAAATGAGCACCAATTGAAAGACTTAGTTCTGCAACAGGCACGTGAAAATTACCAGGAAGCATAGAGACGATAACATCTCCAGCTTTAGCATGTTCTTTGATAGATTCTAGTGAAAATGGAATGATTTCATAATCACCCTGAATTCCTGTTAATGCTTCAACTGCTTTTTCAACAGTTCGATTGTAAACAACTACTGAGTGGCCATTTTCAATAAGCATTATAAGGCCTGGTATTGCAGATAGGCCAGTACCTAGCCAGTGAATTTTTACCATTAGAACTCCTTTTTTTTAAATTAAATATACATTGCATATATGTTATCATTTTTTTCTAATTTACTTTTGAGTTCGTTATGCTTAAAAGACAACTAAATTCATACAAATATAAGGATTTAATTCTATGACCTCTAAAACAATCGATATAGACCTTGATGAAATTTTTAATTTAGCTAAGGCAGCTCTCATTAATCATGGCGCTAATGAAGAAAATGCAAATGCAGTTGCAACCACGGTAACTAATGCTGAGAGAGATGGCTCAATTTCTCATGGACTATTTCGTATTCCTGGGTATGTCAAGGCCCTTCAAAGTAAAAAAGTAGATGGCTCTGCGAAACCAGAAATAACTGAAGTTACGCCAGTAATTTTAAAGTGTGACGCAAAGAATGGATTTGCTCCATTAGCGCATCAATATGGCATTAAAAAACTAATCGAAGCTGCTCAAAAATTTGGAATTGCAGGATTATCAATTCAACGCTGCCATCACTTTGCAGCCCTTTGGCCCGAAGTGGAGGCAATCAGTGAGCATGGACTTGTTGGATTAACGTCTGTTTCTTATATGCCAGGTGTTGCTCCTTCTGGAGGAGCTACAGCATTATTTGGCACTAACCCAATTGCATTTTCATGGCCGCGCCCTGGTAAAAACCCAATTGTTTTTGATATGGCAACTGCATCTATGGCAAAAGGAGAAATTCAAATTGCTGCTCGGGATGGTCACTCTGTACCACTTGGAACTGGCTTGTCTTCATCTGGAGAATTAACAACTGATGCATCAGAAATTGACAAAGGTGTTTTACTTCCATTTGGCGGTCATAAAGGTTCGGTCATTGCCCTTATGGTTGAGCTCTTATCTGGCCCATTAGTTGGCGAAACCTTTTCTTATGAAACCAAGGAGCGTGATAATGGAGATGGTGGTCCAGCCCAAGGAGGTCAGTTTATCCTTGCTATGTCACCCGAAATTATATCTGGCAAAGATACTTCAGCACAGACCGAAGAGTTTCTAAAAAAATATAATGATATCGAAGGGACTCGCTTGCCTGGATTAAGAAGACATGAAAATAGAAAAAATATTGGCCCAAGAGCAGTCAATACAGAGCTAATAAATACTATTAAAAAGTTAGCATAAGTTAAACCTAAAGCAAACTAGAGTATAGGTAATCAGCCAAATCAACAGTATCTTTTAGTGGGTTTTTAGTGCAGTAGTTAATGGTTGCTATATATACTAGCTGAGGGTCAGGTAATTTAGGATAGCTCGACGTTTCATAATTTCTTCCAGTGTAGTAGCCACTAAACCAAAACATAATCATGTTTTTAACGTCAGCATTTTCTTCTTCTACCAGCTTATTTACTGTTTCGCACTTCATATAGCCAACTGCTGAGTATGAATAACCTGTGCCTACAATTAAAAAATTCCCAAATACAAGCGCCAAGATAACTAGAAATTTTTTCATTGATATTCCTAACTCAAGAAATTAATAATACTAATGTACCCTTTCAACTGCAATTGCAACACCCATGCCGCCGCCAATACACATAGTAGCAAGGCCTTTATCTAATTTATCACGCTCCATGCCATGAAGTAAAGTCACCAAAATTCTTGCCCCAGAAGCGCCAATTGGATGGCCTAAAGAAATTGATCCACCTGTTACATTCACTTTAGACTTATCCCAACCTAATGAGTCATTAACAGACATTGCTTGCGCTGCAAAAGCCTCATTAGCCTCAATTCGATCAAGCTCAGAAGCTTTCCATCCAGCTTTTTCAAGACATTTAGTGCTTGCCGGAATTGGACCCGTTCCCATGATAGATGGATCAACCCCAGCACTAGAGTATGAAACAATTCTTGCCATAGGCTCTAGTTTTAGCTCTTGCGCCTTAGATGCACTCATGACCATAACTGCTGCTGCGCCATCATTAATACCTGATGCATTGCCGGCTGTTACAGTCCCATCTTTTGCAAATGCTGGAGGTAGATTAGCTAAAGAATCGATACTTGAAGAGTGCCTAGGAAATTCATCACTATCAAAAATAATGTCATCGCCTCTTCGCTGTGGAATAGATATTGGGGTTATCTCATCTCGAAACAAGTCAGATTTTTGAGCAGCTTCTGTTTTTTGTTGTGACTCTAAAGCAAACTCATCTTGAGATTGTCTTGAATAGTCAAACTTGGTTGCAATATTTTCTGCAGTAACGCCCATATGGCAATCATTAAATGCACACCATAAACCATCTACAACCATAGTGTCAATCATCGCCCACGGACCCATTTTTTTACCTTCTCTTGATTTTGGAAGAACATGACTTGAAAGACTCATACTTTCTTGACCACCAGCAATAACTATTTCAGCATCACCGCAAGCAATTGCTTGAAATGCTAACTGTACTGCTTTTAATCCACTACCACAAACTTTGTTAATTGTCATAGATGGGGTTTGATAAGGAAGCCCTGCCTCAATTGCAGCCTGTCTGGCTGGATTTTGGCCACTTCCAGCTGTCAAAACTTGTCCCAAGATAACTTCATCAATTTGATCTTTATTGACACCAGTTTTTTTTAATAATGAAGCTATTACTTCAGCACCTAATTTATGTGCTGGAATTGAAGAAAGAGAGCCGCCAAATGATCCTAGAGCAGTTCTTGTAGCTGCAACGATAACAATTTCATGATTCATAATAATTACCTTTCCTTAAAAAAAACTTCCAATAATTATAAAGCTTAATAAAAATTAACTACTTTGCTTTTTTTATTTATTCTTGCTTTCTGTTTTTCTTTGAAAAAGGTTTTATTAGCAATGTACACCTTTTTATGGACTTCACAGTAAACAATAGACTTATCCTTGTTTGTTAATTTTGTTATTTTAACTATTTCAAATTCATTTAGCTCTTTCGCTTTTTTCTTAATTTCTTCAAGCTCCTCTAGGCTGTAAATAAAGTCAGCATAAAGATCCTCTTTTGCAGGCCTTCTAAAGAAAATTTCAGCTGCCTTATCCCAAACCACATAATCATCTCCAATAAGATTCATTAACTGAGTCATTGGAAATGGATCAACAGCGGAAAACATACTCCCACCAAAAATAGTATTTACATAGTTTGCATTTTTATAGCTAAAAGGAAGTTTGATTTGTATTTTAAGAAAGTCTTCAGAAATATATATAACCTTTGCAGAAGTTCTTCTATACATTGGAGATAAATTGAAACCAAATTTCAATACTTTTGGCTTACTAATAAATCTTGCGGCTAGTTCTGCAATTTTTTTATATGTAATCATTATATTAAGTTATAAAAACAAAAAAGACATCCGAAGATGCCTTAGTTATATAAATTGGCTCCCCGACCTGGGCTCGAACCAGGGACACACGGATTAACAGTCCGTTGCTCTACCAACTGAGCTATCAGGGAATAGCGTGAGATTATAACGAGCTATGAATTTTGAGTCAATCAAATCTTTACTTTTATAGCCTCAACTTGGCGATTTATTTTTTAACTTATTTTATTGAATTCTTTAGAGCCTCTCCAAACTCAGAACAAGATAGTAAAGTAGCTCCATCTATAAGCCTCTCTAAGTCATATGTAACCGTTCTTTTTTGAATTGTTGTAGCCATTGCATGAAGTATCAAATCAGCAGCCTCTATCCACCCCATATGTCTAAGCATCATCTCTGCAGATAAAATCATAGACCCAGGATTCACCTTGTTTTGACCCGCGTATTTAGGAGCAGTACCATGAGTAGCCTCAAAAACTGAAATATCATCAGAGAGGTTCGCTCCTGGAGCAATACCAATACCACCGACCTGAGCTGCTAAAGCATCAGATATATAGTCACCATTAAGATTTAAAGTTGCGATAACTGAATACTCATCAGGTCTTAAAAGTATTTGCTGGAGAAACGCATCAGCAATTGAGTCTTTAATAATAATTTCTTTACCCGTATTTGGATTAGAAAAGCTACACCAAGGGCCACCATCAATTTCTTTTGCACCAAACTCATCTTTAGCAAGCTGATAAGCACAATCTCTAAATAACCCCTCTGTAAACTTCATAATATTGCCTTTATGGACAATTGTCACAGAAGGCTTATCATTATCAATTGCGTACTGAATAGCGGCTCTTACGAGCCTTGAAGTTCCCTCTATTGATACAGGCTTGATACCGATACCAGATGTTTCAGGAAAACGAATTTTAGTTGCACCCATTTCTTTTTGAAGAAACTCAATTACTTTCTTTACTTCCTTTGATCCTTGTGGAAATTCTATGCCCGCATAGATGTCCTCAGAGTTCTCTCTAAAGATTACCATATCAATCTTTTCAGGCGACTTAACTGGTGATGGAGTCCCATCAAAATACTGAACAGGGCGAAGACAAATATAGAGATCTAAAATCTGCCTTATTGCAACATTAAGTGATCTCATACCACCCCCAACTGGAGTCGTTAATGGTCCTTTTATATTAACTACAAATTCTTTAATTGCATCCACTGTCTCCTCTGGCAAGTACTCACCATAGATGCCGTCTGCTTTTTCACCTGCAAAAATCTCCATCCACTGAATCTCTCTTTCGCCGTTATATGCTTTTTTGACAACAGCATCAACAACATCGAGCATTACAGGAGTAATATCAACACCAATTCCATCACCCTCTATATATGTAACGATTGGCTTATTAGGAACAACGAGTACGTTATCCTTTATTGAGATTGCCTCTCCAGCAGTTGGAACTGTGATATTTTGATAGGTCATTAAGATTTTTTTGTTTAGAATTTAAGACGCATTATTATACCGTCTTCTTTCTGACTTGGGTGTTTTGAGTGATTCATATAGTAATTTTTTCTTAGTGAAATCTCCTCAAATCCATGTTTCAAGTAAAAAGCGATTGCGGTTTTATTACTTGCTCTTACCTCTAATATAAGCTGACTAATCATTCTATCTTTGAGCTCTTTAATAAGATAATGAAGTAGTTTATTGCCATACCCTTTTCTTTGACAAGCTTTATGGATACTAATATTTAAGATATCAGCAGTATCGAGTGCAGGCATAGCCATCAAGAAACCAATAATTTGATTTTTAATACTAATTGAGTAGCATAAATTAGCTGGATTTAGAATACTCTCAATAAGCTGGTTTTTAGACCAAGGATTATGAGAGTTTTGTTGCTCTATTGGTACTATAGAGTCGATATCATCACGACTAAGTCTGTTATAGGAAATACTGATAAGCTTTATTGTCAGTTTCGTTTTTGTAGTAATACCCGAGCTCATCAAACTTTGCCTCTAGCTCTTTGATATTCTCGACCTGAAGTCCAATTAAAACCCTTCCATAGTCCGCACCATGATTGCGATAATGAAAAAGAGAGATATTCCATTCTGTCTTAACTTTTTTAAGAAAACTTAAAAGTGCTCCTGGTCGCTCTGGAAATTCAAATCTGTAGATAACCTCGTTTTCCGCATTAGCATGACCACCAACCATATATCTGATGTGTGTTATTGCCATAGAATTATCACTCATATCAAATACTTCAAAAGAGTTACTTAGTCTCGCAATAAGTGCTTGTTTTTCAGATTCACCTTTAGTTAGCTTGACGCCTACAAAAATATGCGCTTCTTTCTTTGCAGAATATCGATAATTAAACTCAGTAACTGCATTGTTATCTAATAACTCACAAAATCTTAAAAAGCTACCTGGCTCTTCGGGAATAGTAACTGCAACTATAGCCTCATTAACTTCACCTAAGTCAGCTCTTTCAGAAATATACCTAAGTCTATCAAAGTTGACATTAGAACCAGATACAATTGAAACAATATTCTTATTTTTAAGGCCATGCTCTAGGATATATTTTTTAACGCCTGCTGTTGCAAGAGCTCCTGCGGGCTCTGAGATTGAACGAACGTCCTCATAGATATCTTTAATAGCGGCGCACATTTCATCGTTGCTAACCAAAATGACATCATCAACGCATTCTTTTGCAATCTCAAATGGAAGTTCACCAATTTGTTTGACAGCAACGCCATCAGCAAAACGTCCAACATCCTCAAGCACAACTCTTTCATTAGCCTCTAATGCTTTAAAAAGGGTCGGTGAGTCAACTGGCTCCACTCCGATTACTTTAATGTGGGGAGCATAATGCTTAATATAGCTTGCCATTCCCGAGATAAGTCCACCACCGCCAACAGGGGAGAAGACATAGTCTATTTGATCAAGCTGAGCTAAGATTTCTTTTGCAACAGTTGCCTGCCCTGCAATAACCTCAAAATCATCATAAGGACTTATAAAACATAAATCTTTCTCAGATACTAGCTTTTTAGCATGGACAAATGCATCATCATAGACATCTCCATAAAGAATAACTTCTGCACCTAATTCTTGAACTGCCCGAACTTTAATTTGTGGGGTGCTAGTAGGCATAACGATTGTTGCCTTTATGCTTAATTTGCTCGCGCCAAGGGCAACTCCTTGCGCGTGATTTCCAGCAGATGAGGCGATAACGCCTTTGGCTTTTTGCTCATTACTCATTGAGCTCATTTTTTGATAAGCACCACGAAGTTTAAATGAGTGAATAATCTGATCATCTTCTCGTTTTAAGTAAACTTGGTTATCAAATTTTTTACTCAATTGCGTTGCAATTGATAGAGGCGACACTGTGGCAACTTCATATACAGAACTGTTGTCAGCCAACTTAACGATTGCACTCATAGAGCTCCTTTATATAATCTACGCTTACCAATGTATGAGTGGTTGGCGTTCCATTTACTATCTGAAAAGGTTGATCGTCTTCACCTAAATGGTCAAGAACAACCAAAGCACCCTTAAAGTTTTTAGTATTAGTATACTCGCTAAGAGTAATTACTGTCTTTAGACCTGCAGAATTCGCTGACTGAAAACCAATTTCTGAGTCCTCAATAACAACACATTCGCTGCATTCTAAATTCATTTTATCAAGAACATAATCATAAATATCAGAAGCTGGCTTTTTTTTATCAACAATATCGCCAGCTGCTACAATTTCAAAATTTTTTAAAGCACCCTTTCCAAGAGTTGACTCTAGAATCTCCTTAACATTATTAAATGAGGTTGTAGTTGCTATTGCTAACTTCAAGTTATGGTTAAGAGCATCGATAATAAGCCTTTCAACGCCAATCCGAAGTGAAATAAAACCTGCAGATATTTTGTTAATAAAAATCTCAGTTTTTTTATTATGGATATTTACGATATCACTCTCGCTTAATGGCCATTTTAGTTTTGGATTATAGTTATTAATATAGAAAGACAATCTTTCTTTACCTCCACTTACTATTAACGGTGTCGCATATAAAGCGCTATCCCAATACCAATCTAGCTCATAAAAATCAAAAGCCTCATTAAACGCTTTAAGGTGACCATCATGCTCTGTATTAGCAATAGTTCCATCCACATCAAATATTATTGCTTTAAGTGTCATAATAAATATAATTAAATAGGCCAATTTGAAAAAAAATCATTGCTATTTTAAGCAATTTTTGGTAAAAACTACCTTTTTTTACAAACTAACTCAAATGACTTCAGAACCAAACTTTGATGAAATACCAGCCTACATTCCAAAAAAGAAGGAAGATTTTATGTCAACTGGTCAGCTTGAGCACTTTATCCATAAGCTTAATGTCTGGAGAGAGCAATTAGTTTACGAAGCTGAAACCACTATTAATCATATTCAAGAAGATTCTGCTCCTGTTGCTGACATTAATGACAGGGCTACTATTGAAGAAGAGTTTGCACTTGAGTTAAGAACTAGGGATCGTGAAGAAAACTTATCAATAAAATTGATAAGACACTTCATTTGATTGATACTGGTGACTATGGATACTGCAAAACTTGTGGTATCGAAATTGCCCTCAATCGCTTAGAGGCTCGCCCAACTGCTGATCAATGTATTGACTGCAAGACAGTAGCAGAAAGAAAAGAAATTTAGTAAATCTTTAGAAGTGCTGATATGATTTACCCTGGCCATCATAGCCTTTAATTTTTAGTTTCTTTGAGTCATTAACAACCCCTATCTTTGTAACTCTTATTTTACAAATTTCAGCTATTTTCATTATTTCTGAATTTAAACTCTCAGGTGCTGTAAAGCATAATTCATAGTCATCGCCTCCGCAAACTACTAATGACCAATCATCATTATCTGCAATATAATTAGCCATTGATTGGCTTAAGGGGAGTTTTTGAACATCAATCATGGCCCCGACTCTTGAAGCTTTTATAATATGAGATAAATCTTGCTCAAGTCCATCAGATATATCGATACATGAGCTTGCTATTCCCTTTATAGCGATACCAAGTTCAAGTCTTGGTATTGGCTTATTAAGCCTTATCATTTCTGCTTTATGAGGCTTTTCACCCTCATTAATTTTTTTTAAACAGAATGCAGCATCGCCAATCTCACCTGAAACATATATGTTGTCACCGCTTATAGCACCTGATCTCTTAATCGCTTTTGATTTTTCAACAACTCCAATCATAGTAATAGTTATATTAAGAGCACCTCTAGTAGTATCACCTCCAATTAAGCTCAAATTATATTTTTTAGATGACTCTTTGAGAGACTTAGAAAAATGCTCCAACCAAGTCTCATCTAATTTAGGAAGAGTTATTGCAAGTGTGAAGTATTTTGCTGTCGCGCCCATTGCAGCAATATCACTTAAATTAACTGCTAATGATTTATAAGCTATGTCTTCAGGAGATGTATCTTTAAAAAAGTGAACGCCTTCTGAAAGTGTATCTGTTGTAGTAACTAATTGATAGCCTAAATCAAGATCAAAAATAGCAGCATCATCTCCAATGCCTAATTCAATAGTAGGGTCAGATAATGGCCAATTAAAGTAATTTTGTATTAATTCAAACTCATTCATATCTTTAATTACTTAGAGCCTCTAAGTGGGCTTCAATGCACTCTGAAAGCGCCTGAAGATCATAACCACCTTCAAGAAAAGAAATGACTCTTCCATTACAATGTCGTTTGGCAATTTCTACAATATTTTGCGTCAAAGTGTAATAATCTTCAGACTCTAAGTTGATGCTCGCTAAAGGATCTTTTTTGTGGGCATCGAAGCCAGCAGAAATGAGTATTATTTCAGGCTCAAATAAAGCAACATTTTTTAAAATTTTAGTTTCAAATATTTCCATAAACTTATCTCTAGTAGTATCTGAAGATATTGGTGCATTAAATATATTACCTACTCCAGTCTCAGTCTCTGCTCCTGTTCCAGGAAATAAAGGGTGCTGATGAATTGAGCCATAAAAAATACTTTTATCATTATAAAAAATTTCCTGTGTACCGTTGCCATGGTGCACGTCAAAATCAATAATCGCAATTTTATTGATATTAAATTTACTCTGTAAATACCTAGCAGTAACAGCCGCGTTGTTTATAAAGCAGAACCCGTTTGCTCTTGATGTTTCTGCGTGATGACCGGGTGGACGAACTGCACAAAAGAGTCTTTTTGTTTGCCCACTCATCAATTCATTGGCTGACTCAATGCCTGCTCCACAAGCTCTTAATATTGCCTCTTTGCTTTTAGGGCAAAGAATAGTATCAGCATAAGGCTCTTTTTCTACACCAACAAGCCCAGAGATTGGAACCATTGAAAGCAAGTCGTCAATATAAGATTGGGGATGAACAAGATTTATAGTTTTAAAGTCTGCCAATGGCGAGTCTTTAAAAGATATATTAAGTTGGCTAATACCTTTAATTGAATCAAGTATTACTTCTAAGCGCTCTTTTCTCTCAGGATGATTTTCACCATTATCTTTTGCTATACAGTCTATATGTGAGAAAACAATTATATCTTCCATTCAAGAATTACATATATGCATTTTCTTTATGTGAGTGATCAGTTGCATCAAGAACAGCAGATATTTCTGGATATAAGCCTTTAAGTTGTTTTTCAACCCCATCTTTAAGAGTCATGTTTACTGAACTACATCCTTGACAGCCCCCTCCAAAATTCAAAATCACTTCTTTTTTCTCAGTGATTTCAACAAGGTCAACAAAGCCTCCATGTGATGCTAAGCTTGGATTCACTTCAGTCACGATAGTAAACAGAACCTTTTCCTCAAGAGGGGCATCATCTTTAGGTGCTTCGCCTTTGGCATTAGGAGCAGTGATAGTAAGTTTTTTATTAGTACCATCTAACTTCAAAGCAACATGGGAGTCACTTAAAAATTGATTATTAGATTCATCAATAAAAGCACTAAAACCCACAAAAGGAAATACATTATAAGTGTCAGGGAGATCGCTCTTGATACAGAAGTTAAATGTTACCGTTGCAACCGGAGTACCAGCTTTTTCAACGTCAACTTTTAAGCCAAGATCTTTTTCATCTTGTTGCTCAAAAAGGTCTGCAACATAAATTTCTGCTTCTTCAGTAATACTAAACATTTGGCCTCCTAAAGACAATATTATCAATTAGTCGAGTTTCACCCAACCTTATAGCAGATATTATAATAATTTCTGAAGTGTTAGTCGCGATTTGTGTAAGGTTATTCGCATTTAGAATTTCAAGATATTCTACTTCAAAGTTAACTCTTAACTCAGATAGAGTTTTTTCCATAACAAATTCAATAGAATCTCCCTGCTCTATAGCCATTTTTGCATTAATAAGTTGCAGATAAAAAAGGGGCGCCTTCTGTCGCTCCTTGCTACCTAGATATTTATTTCTAGTGCTCATTGCCAGGCCATCAATCTCTCTTTGAGTAGAAACTGACTCTATCAAAACATTTAAATTATTATTTTCAACAAGAGATTTGATAATTAAGAGCTGTTGATAATCTTTTTCGCCAAAAACAGAATAATTAGGATTTACAATATCAAATAAGCGATTTACGACTTGCGCCACTCCATTGAAATGTGTTGGTCTAGAGGCGCCACAGAGCAATCCTCCCATTTCACCCACATCATAATTTGACAAGGTTCCATTTGGATATATTTCTTTTTTTGAGGGAATAAATAAGGCGTCTACACTCTGACCCTCTAAAAGAAGCTTGTCATCAGAGAAAGTCTTGGGATATGAGTCAAAATCTTCATCTTTAGCAAACTGTGTAGGGTTGACAAAAACACTTATAACAACAACATCTGCCAAAGATTGGGCTTTTTCAACTAACCTCAAGTGCCCATCATGAAGACCTCCCATGGTTGGGACTAGGGCAACTTTTTCATTACTACTTCGACAGCTATCTAAAAAAACCTGAAGATCGCCTGACCTTTCAAAAATTTTCATTAATAACTCTCACTTTTATTAGGAAAACTTCCTTCTTTTACCTCCGAAACAAAGGCTTTAATCGCTGAAGATATACTACTTTCTGAGCTTAAAAAATTACGAACAAATCTTGGCTGCCTACCAAGTGTTATGCCTAACATATCATAACTAACCAAAACCTGGCCATCGCAATCCTTTCCAGCTCCAATACCAATTGTAGGTATTTTTAGCTTTTTAGTTATCAACTTTGCTAAATTACTTGGAATGCACTCAAGCACTAAAATACTTACACCTATAGATTCGAGCAACTTTGCATTATCTAGAATTGATTTAGCATCAGCCTCATCTCGACCTTGAACTTTATACCCACTTGAGTCAACAACTAATTGTGGCTGAAGGCCAAGATGGCCACAGACTCTAATATTATTGGAAACTAGGGCATTAATGACATCTATATTTTCAACTCCGCCCTCTAACTTGACCATATGTGCGCCATTATCAATCAATTCTTTTGCGTTGACTAAAGCAGTTTTCGGATCATCATAACTATGAAAAGGCATATCTGCGATTACTAAAGATTGATTACAAGCTTTTGCAACAATTGCAGAATGGTAAAGCATGTCATTCATAGAAACTGAGCGCGTATTTTCAGAGCCCTGAATAACCATTCCAAGAGAGTCGCCAATTAAAATAATATCAACGCCTGCATTATCAATAAGCTTAGCCATAGAAGCATCGTATGCAGTTAGGCATGTAATTTTTTGACCATTGTCTTTGAATACACTTAACTCAAAATGTTTCATAGTTTTTTCACATCTAACTTATTAATTCTATCTAGTAGACTTATTATTGGCCCTAATAAAGGCATTTTAATTTTAGGCTCTATTTCAAATAAAGGCACTAAAACAAAGGCCCTATGTATTGCTTCTGGATGAGGTATAGACAACCTTTTGTTTGAAATAACCTGCTCTCCATAAAGAAGTATATCTAAATCAATCGTTCTTGACCCCCATTTTAACTCTCTTACTCTTTGCTGATTATCTTCAATTTCTTGGCAAAGATTTAATAAACTAATAGCACTCAGTTTAGTTTCAATCTTACATACTGCATTGATATAGTTTGGACCAGGAATATCTAAAAGAGGCTTGGACTCATAATAACTTGATGCATTAATAAGTTCAGTCTCATTATTATCATTCAAAGAATCAAGGGCTCTTTTTATTTGAGCTTTTGGATCCTTTAAATTTGAACCTAAGCCAATATAAGCTAACAATGAACTAGTGTCCCTATATTTTCTCCTTGGTATATTCTTGTTAAAACGCTCTCTTCTCTTCCCCAAGCTATATTAGAAAATGTTTTAGATTTTGCGGCTTGCTTTGCTGCCATAACTTTTGAATACATTCCTCCAGAACCTAAAATACCCCCAGTTTTTCCAGCAACTCGCTCTAATTTTTCATCATCAAAATGAATTTCTTTTATTAAGTTGGCATTCTTATTTACTCGAGGATCGTCATCGAAAACACCATGCTGATCTGTCAATATAATTAATCTTTCGGCATTCAAAAGATTTGCTACAAGGGCCGCCAACGTATCATTATCGCCAAATTTTATTTCTTCAGTTGCAACTGTATCGTTTTCATTGATTACTGGCACTGCGCCAAACTCAAGTAAATTATCTAAAGTTGCAGAGATATTTTCGAAATGTTTTTTATTAATTAGGTTATCTTGAGTCAAGAGCACCTGAGCTGTCTGGACTTTATGTTTTGCAAATAGATATTCATAAGCCTGGACTAACCCCATTTGACCAACAGCGGCAGCTGCCTGAAGTTTATGAATATCAGTTGGTTTGTCTTTCCAGCCAAGTCGTTTCATGCCTTCAACAATTGAGCCACTAGAAACCAAAACAACATCAATGTTATGAGATTGCAGTTCAACAATTTGCTCAACCCATTCAAAGATTAGATCTTTATCAATCCCTTTTCCATTATTAGTTAAGAGGGCGGATCCAATCTTTACGACCCAGCACTTATTCTTCTTCATCTTTCTCTTCAATAAGGCCATACAAACCAAAAACTAAGGACTTGCAGCCCATACCATTTAAAGCAGATATGTTAAACGCATTACCTTTATATTTGACTGTTTTAAGAAAATCTTTAATTATCTTATCTCTTTTATCTTCTTGAATAAGGTCAATTTTATTAATAGCTAATAATCTCGGTTTTTCAAAAAGCTCGTCATCAAATTTTTTTAACTCGGCCTCAATAGTTAAATAGTTACTGGCAGGATCCGAGCCATCCGCTGGCAAGATATCAATCACGTGAAGAAGCGCTTTTGCCCTTGAAAGATGTTTAAGAAATTCAAACCCAAGACCAACACCTTCACTTGCTTTTTCAAGTAAACCAGGAATATCAGCCATAACAAAGTGATTATTACCAGCCTTTACAACACCAAGATTTGGGTGGAGGGTTGTAAAAGGATAATCAGCTACCTTTGGTCGTGCCCCAGAAATTTGCCTAATTAAGCTCGATTTTCCAGCATTTGGCATACCCAAAAGTCCAACATCTGCCATTACATTAAGTTCTAATCCAATCTCTCTAACCTCTCCAGGCGTTCCTGGGGAAGTTTGCCTTGGCGCACGATTAATTGAAGATTTAAAACGAGCATTACCTAGCCCATGAAAGCCTCCTTTTGCAACCAAAAGATCTTGCTTATGAAGTGTAATTTCGCCAATTACTTCATCCGTTGAGAGGTCAATTATTTTTGTTCCAAGTGGGACTTCGACGTACATATCAATAGCTGACTTCCCTCTTCGGTCACTTCCCTCTCCAGGTAGGCCATTTTTAGCTCTATATAAACGGTTATAACGAAATTCGCTTAAAGTATTAAGTCCCTCTTGACCACGGAAATAAATACTACCACCATCACCGCCATCACCGCCATCTGGACCGCCATCTGGAATATATTTTTCACGGCGAAAGCTAAGGCAACCTCTGCCACCTTTGCCAGCTTCAACCATCACACTTGCAGAGTCAACAAATCTCATAATTTATACAATTAATAATTTAATTAATAGCTTGCACCAAAAAATGAATCAATCTAAAGCAAAATAGATGCAATAGAAGTTAAGTGATAAAGCTATAATATCAATCAATTATTATACCTTTTTTCTTATCTAAAGCCCTCTTCAAGATAAGCAAAAGTATTTCATTTGAATTATTTAATCATAGACTTTGTCTTACTGTTATTTATGAAAATAAAAGCTCAATTAAAAAAATATAACGAAACAGTCAAATGAATAGATTTATATATACAGTTTTAATTATTCTAAGTTTGCCATTTGCTCTTTTAAGGATCCTATTAAGAGATGCTAAAAACTCTAAATGGATCCGTAAACTAAAAAATCAATTAGGCTTTGTACCTAAAATTTCAGGCAAGATTATTTGGTTACATTGCGTATCTGTTGGAGAGTTTAATGCAGCCAAACCTCTAATCGACAAGATATTTATTAAATTTCCTCTTCATCAAATTGTGATCTCAACCACAACCATTACCGGATCTGAGGCTGTTGAAAAGCACTATAAGAGCCAAGTCATTCATTGTTTTTTTCCTTTTGACGTTCCCTTTATAGTTAGCTCATTTCTAAAAAAAATTAAACCTGTTGCTTGTATTCTTTTAGAAACAGAAATTTGGCCAAACTTAATTACTAAACTTAAAGATAAAAATATTCCTGTAATGCTTGTTAATGCAAGATTATCAAAAAAGTCTTTTAAAAAATATAACAAATTCTCCTCTAAGTTAGTTTGTACAACCCTAAATAGCTTAAGCATAATATGTTCTCAGAATGAAAGTTCATCAAGACGCTTCATCTCACTTGGTGCTAGTAATAATATTATTACTACCGGAAGCTTAAAGTTTGATTCCAACGAACCTAATAATTCAAAAACTATTCAAACATTAAAAAATATAACTGGAGATCGCAAAATTGTTATTTTTGCCAGCACAAGAAAGGGTGAAGAGTTACAAATAATCAAAAGCTATCTCGCCCTTAAAAGTAAATTCAATGCACTTCTTTTAATGGTACCAAGGCACCCAGAAAGATTTAATGAAGTTTTTAATATGGCTAACGAAACTGGTCTTAATGTTAAAAGAAGATCATTAGCTGGTCATTGTGAGCAAGATACAGACATACTAATTGGAGATAGTATGGGTGAGATGATGTCTTATTTAAACATAAGTGATATAGCATTTATTGGCGGAAGCCTGACAAATAATGGTGGTCAAAATATGCTTGAAGCTGCATCACTTGCCAAGCCTATTATTTTTGGTCCAAGTGTATATAACTTTGAAGAAATCTCGAAGAGGCTTTTAGATGATGGATCTGCTATACAAGTAAGCAACGCTGAAGAATTAATGAAAACTATTTCTGAACTGCTTTTAGATGACGAAAAGAGAAGACTAATTGGAGAAAGTGCTAAAACTACTTTTGAAAATAATCGCGGCGCAACGACTAAAATATTTAAAGCAATCGCAACGCATATTAAAGATATTTAAATAAGACCTTAAGCACCCTCTTTCATATAAATTTCACTATCATTATCTAAGAATTCTTCAGACTTTTTATCCATTTCGATTTGAATTTCCTGAATTTTTTTAACTTCTTTCGCATCCAACCCTTTAATATCTTGAGAAATCTTCATAGAACAAAACTTAGGTCCACACATCGAACAAAAGTGCGCAGTTTTTGCAGCTTGTTTTGGAAGGGTTTCGTCATGAAAACTTCGAGCAGTATCGGGATCTAAACCAAGATTAAATTGATCTTCCCACCTAAATTCAAAACGAGCTTTTGAAAGAGCATTATCTCTGATTTGAGCCCCAGGATGCCCCTTGGCTAAATCGGCAGCATGTGCTGCAATTTTATAAGTAATAATTCCAGTTTTCACATCATCTTGATTTGGAAGCCCTAAGTGTTCTTTAGGAGTGACATAACAAAGCATTGCACAGCCATACCAGCCAATTTGAGCAGCTCCAATAGCTGAAGTAATATGATCATAACCAGGAGCTATATCAGTAGTAAGGGGGCCAAGTGTATAGAAAGGTGCTTCTCCACACTCTTCCAGCTGTTTTTCCATATTGTCTTTAATCATATGCATTGGCACATGACCAGGACCCTCAATAAAGGTTTGAACATCATGCTTCCAAGCTATTTTTGTTAATTCACCTAAGGTCTCAAGTTCGCCAAACTGGGCAGCATCATTAGCATCTGCAATCGAGCCAGGTCTTAGGCCATCACCTAAAGAAAAGGTCACGTCATAGGCCTTCATGATTTCACAGATATCTTCAAAATGCGTATAAAGAAAACTCTCAGTATGATGCGCAAGACACCACTTAGCCATAATTGATCCACCTCTTGATACAATCCCTGTAACTCTATTCATAGTTAGAGGGACATACTTAAGACGCACGCCAGCATGGATAGTAAAGTAGTCAACCCCCTGCTCTGCTTGCTCAATTAGAGTATCTCTAAACACTTCCCAAGTTAAGTCTTCAGCAACTCCTTTAACTTTTTCAAGAGCCTGATAGATAGGAACAGTTCCAACAGGAACAGGCGAATTACGAATAATCCACTCGCGAGTTTCATGAATATTTTTTCCGGTAGAAAGATCCATAATAGTGTCAGAGCCCCATCGAACTCCCCAAACCATCTTTCCTACCTCTTCATCAATTGAAGAGCCTAGAGCTGAATTACCAATGTTTCCATTAATCTTAACTAGAAAGTTTCTACCAACAATCATGGGCTCCGTTTCTGGATGATTAATATTATTAGGAATAATTGCACGACCTCTAGCAACCTCATCTCTTACAAATTCTGGGGTAATAATTTTAGGAGTTGCAGCTCCAAAGCTTTCGCCTTTGTGTTGACCAACTTGATCTTTATACTCCTGCCAAAGACAATTTTCTCGAATAGCAATGTATTCCATTTCTGGGGTAATAATGCCTTTCCTAGCATAGTGCATCTGAGTAACATTTTTTCCTTTCTTTGCCTTTCTTGGAGCTTTTAAATGTTCAAATCGAAGCTCATCAAGTTTTTTATTACCAAGTCTCTCGTTTGCAAATTTCGAGCTAACACCATCAAGAATCTCGGTGTCATCACGCTCTTCTATCCATTTTGAACGGAGTGACTCAAGCCCCTCTCGATAACTGATCGTTTTACTAGGATCTGTATAAGGCCCAGAAGTATCATAAACGTGAATTGGATCATTTTTTTCTGCAAGATCACCAATTGTATCTGTAAGTTTGATTTGCCTCATTGGAACTCTAATATCGTCACGTGAACCCTTGACATAAACCTTGGTTGAGTTAGGAAAAGGCTTAATAAATGCCTCATTAATACTTGATAGACTAGTAAGTGTTTCGGATGATTGCTTCATTATTGTATAATTTAGTTAATGTAACTTGAGAAAAGAAAATGTCCATTTTAACTCATCGACCAAGAAGAATGAGGAAACACGAATTTAATCGTTCATTAATTCGTGAGAACTCATTGAATGTAACGGATCTTATATATCCTTTATTCATTATTGAGGGTGAAAATAAAAAAGAAAAAATTGATTCAATGCCTGGAATTGAAAGACTTAGTATCGATCAATTATTGATTGAGGTCAAAGAAATTGTTGATTTAAAAATTCAAGCGATTGCTTTGTTTCCAGTAATTTCTAATAATAAAAAGACGCTCGAAGCTGAAGAATCTTATAACCCTGATGGACTTATTCAAAAGGCGGTTAGAGCACTTAAAAGAAACTTTCCAGAACTTGCAGTTATTACAGATGTGGCATTAGACCCTTTTACCAGTCATGGCCTAGATGGCGTTATTGATAGTAATGGATACGTTCTTAATGATGAAACTGTAAACATTTTAGTTAAACAAGCATTGTCCCATGCTCAAGCTGGAGCAGATATTGTTGCTCCTTCTGACATGATGGATGGGAGAATTGGAGCGATTCGTTTTGCGTTAGAAGATCAAGGCTATATTCACACAAATATACTTGCATACTCTGCCAAATATGCTTCTTCGTTTTATGGTCCATTTAGGGATGCTGTAGGTTCTGCAGGAAATCTGGGTAAATCTGATAAAAAAACTTTCCAGATGGATCCTGGAAATTCTGATGAAGCAATCCGTGAAGTTGAGCTTGATATTTCAGAAGGAGCTGACATGGTTATGATTAAGCCAGGCCTACCTTATCTTGATATAGTCTCTAAGGTAAAACAAACCTTTGGTGTACCAACTTTCGCTTATCATGTTAGTGGGGAGTATGCAATGCTTAAAGCGGCTAGTCAAAATAAATGGATTGATGAAAAATCAACAGTGCTCGAGACGCTTATTTGCTTTAAAAGAGCTGGGGCAGATGCTATATTGACTTATTATGCCAAAGATGCTGCCAAATGGATTAATGAGTAGTTATAAGAATTTAACTATTTAAACCCACTATATATTTTGATCTTATAAGATAAAAAAAGCTAATGAACCAAAAAAATATATTTTATTTGTTCTCACTAATTGCAATATTTTTTATTGGTCACTACTATTCACAATTCAATATATCACCAGTAAAACCTGAGATTATTATTATCAATAATGATGATGAAGTCAAAAAACAAAAGTCTAATATCCTAAGTCTTCAGCTTCAACTTGAAGAGCTTAATAATCAACTTATATTTTCACTTGATGAACTAAAAATAACCTCTCAAAAACTCAACCTTTCTTTAAGCAAAATTCAAGTTCTTGAGGGACAGTTAAATTCAACTAAAAATGCATTCAATCTAAGTGATTTATCGCTTAAAGTTAGTAACGCTAAAATTTTAGAAAATGAGAAAACTTTAAAAGAGTTTAAAAAAGCATTGTCAGATGCCAAGCTGGATATTGAACTAATTAAATTTGACCTTGAAATTGCAGAAGCCAATCTTCTAGCAAACTAAGAAATTAATTTATATTTTTAAGAATAATATTTAGCTATTTGAGATAGATCTTCACGTGGAGTTCTATAACTATTAATTACTTCAGTTTTATCTTCATAGCCAATCGCCATTCCGCAAAGAACAATCTTATCCTTATAGTGTGGAAATTCCTCTCTAACAATCTCAGGATACTCACCAAGAGCAGCTTGCGGACAGGTTGCTAATCCATGCTCGACTGCTGAAAGCATAATAGACTGGATAAACATGCCATAATCCATATAAGAGCCCTTCTCCATCGACTTATCAATAAAAAAAAGTAGGATAATAGGGGCGTTGAATGCCTGATAATTTAACGCCCATTGATCAAGCTGTCTTTGCTTATCTTCTCTCTTAATATCTAACGTTGAATACATTAATAAACCGCACTCTTTTCTTCTTTGCTTATACTCACCCAACCACTCAACAGGGTAGTACTTATAATCCATAGCGCCTTTCTTACCACCTCGAAAGGCTTTTTCAAGCTTACTACATAGTCTATCTTTACTCTCACCTGTTACAACAGCGACTTGCCAGGGCTGAGTATTTACCCCAGATGGAGCTGTTTTTGCTTGATTAATAATTTCATTAATAACACTGATAGAAACATCTTTATCTAAAAATGCTCTTGTTGATTTTCGTTCAGCTAAAGCGGTTTTTACATCCATCAGTCACTCCATTATGTGAGATATAATTATCAAATCCAAAAATTTGAATAAATTTGCCCTAAATAGCTCTAGGCTTGGCATAAAGAACTATTATATTTCCAAATATTATTAATATAACGCCAATTAATCCTGTCCAACTCCAAACATAATCTTCAAATAAAGTTGACAGAAGTAAAGCAATCGTTGGAGTAAAAATATTGACATACGAAGCTTTATCAGCACCAATATTTCCTACAAGTTTTAGATAGACACCAAACCCAATTGCTGAGGCCACTAAAGATAAATAAATGAGAGATGTGACATAACTATAGCTGGTATCAAAGCTAAAGCTAATATCACTAAAAGATATATAAGTAACAAGGATAAGTGATCCATATAGCATACTGAAAGCATTACTTTGAATTAGGGGGATTTTTCTGGCTTGCATTTGACCAGAGAGTAGCATCCCAATTGACGCAAAGAAAGTTGCAAGAAGCATCCAAAGAAAACCCTTTACAATCCCTGAATCTAATGACCACTCAGCGCTACTTATCTCATTTGAAAATATAATTGATAACCCTGCAATACCAATTATTGCTCCAAATAATATGGGGAATCTAATTGGTTTTTTAAAAAAAATAAAACCATTAAAAACAGTAAATAAAGTAAGCGTTGAAAAAATAAGGCAAACCACTCCAGTTGTTAAATAGGAGGTGCCAAAGTAGGCGCAAATATAATTAATACAAAATAGAAAAAATCCTAATAAAAGCCAGTTTACGTGTTCTCGCCAAGGATAAGAAAGCTTTAGACCTCGAGCTAAGCACCAAATAAATAGCAAAAGGGATGCAAGCAAAAAACGCCATACTATTGAAACCTGTGGAGCCACATCACCCAACTGAAAACTTATAGCAAACCAGGATGAGCCCCATGCAAGGAGAACTATAATGTATAGGAATGCATTCATGTTTTATCGATTTATAGCAAGGTATGAAAAGACTATTGGACTCTATTTTTAATCAAATCATCGACAACACCGGGTTCAGATAATGTTGATGTATCTCCGAGCTCTGCATAGTCATCTTCTGCAATTTTCCTCAGGATACGTCTCATAATTTTTCCGGACCTTGTCTTTGGAAGGCCTTGTGCAAATTGAATTTTATCTACCGTTGCGATTGGGCCTATTTCTTTTCTAACTAAAGCTACTAGATCTTTTTTAAGCTCCTCAGTGCCGGTAACACCTGTCATTAAAGAGACATAAGCATAAATGCCTTGGCCTTTTATATCATGTGGCATACCAACTACTGCGGACTCGCTTACATCACTATGAAGAACTAAGGCAGATTCAATTTCAGCCGTACCTAGTCGGTGCCCAGATATATTTAAAACATCATCAACTCTTCCAGTAATCCAATAATAACCATCAGAGTCTCGCTTTACTCCATCTCCTGCAAAATATTTACCTGGGTATGTCGTAAAGTAAGCCTCCATAAATCGCTCATGGTTGTTATATAAAGTCCTCATTTGACCTGGCCAAGATCTTGCTATAACAAGAACACCTGATGCCTCACCCTCTAAAAGCTCTCCACTCTCACTAAGAACTTGTGGCTCTATACCAAAGAACGGCATAGTTGCAGAGCCTGGTTTTAGAGCTGTTGCAAAGGGCATTGGTGTAATCATATGGCCACCTGTTTCTGTCTGCCACCAGGTATCGACAACTGGACATCTCTCCTCGCCAACAATACTATAATACCACTCCCAAGCTTCAGGATTAATCGGCTCCCCAACAGTTCCTAAAATTTTTAAACTAGCCCTAGAGGTTTTTTGAACATGCTCATTTCCAGCACCCATCAAAGCCCTTATAGCAGTCGGCGCTGTGTAAAAAATATTTACTTTATGTTTATCGATTACCTGCCAAAATCTTGAGGCATCTGGGTAATTAGGAACGCCCTCAAACATCAAAGTAGTTGCTCCATTAGCTAGCGGTCCATAGACTATATATGAGTGACCAGTAACCCACCCAACATCAGCAGTGCACCAGTAAATATCGCCCTCTTGATAATCAAAAGTATATTTATGAGTCATTGCAGCGTATAGTAAATACCCTCCAGAGGTATGAAGAACGCCCTTTGGTTTTCCAGTTGAGCCAGAAGTATAAAGAATAAATAAAGGGGTTTCAGCGTCAAACATCTCGCAAGGAAATTCTGGTGAAGCATTTTCGACTAGCTGATGATACCAAACATCTCTATCACCCCAAGTAACTTCTCCACCTGTCCTTTTTACAACAACAATATGTTCAACACAGTCACACTCTTTCGTTGCAATATCCACATTGGCTTTTAAAGGGATTGATTTGCCTCCACGAACTCCCTCATCAGAAGTAATTACTAGCTTGCACTCACTATCAAGAATTCGATCTCTCAAAGCATCTGGTGAAAATCCTCCAAAAACTACTGAATGAATCGCGCCAAGCCTTGCGCATGCAAGCATGGCAATGGTGGCTTCAATGATCATAGGCATATACAAACAAATACGATCGCCTTTTACAACACCTAAATCCTTCATTCCGTTGGCAAATTTACAAACTTTTTCGTGTAGATCTTTATAGGTTATTGATTCACTTGAATTAGGATCATCTCCCTCCCAAATAATTGCAACCTGGTCAGCTCGTTCGGGCAGATGACGATCTAAACAGTTATATGACACATTTAAAGTTGCACCCTCAAACCAAGCAATTTTTCCTTTAGAAAAATCAACATCCGAGACTCTTTCCCATTTCTTTTCCCAGTCAATAAATTTGTCAGCCTGTTCAGCCCAAAACTCATCTGGGTTTGAAATAGAATAATCATACATAGACTGATAACTCTCAGCATTGATTAATGGCTCTCTATTGCTTTGCATAATTGGATATTGCATTTAATTTCCCCAATGTTCAATTTGTTAAAAAAACCATGTTACCAAAGTCAATGATTATAAAAATAGTTAAATATATTGAATTGGGCAAAAAAAAATGACGCAGTGCGTCATTTTTTATTAACTCTTAGAAGTCTTATTTATTCATCAACCTCTTTAACTGCTAGATCATCAGATTCAGCTTCTGAATCTAACTTTACATCTGAAAGCTCCGCTGCAACTTCCTTTGCCTTGGCTTCTTGAGCAAGTCTATCATGAGCATTAAGCTCTTCTTCCATTGCATACTCTTCAGTCAAAATTGAGGCATCAATCAAACCAGCTTCAATTTCTCGTAGAGCTACTACTGTAGGCTTATCTTTACCAACATCTAAAGTTGATCTAAACCCACCAGAATTTAACTGGTGCGCTCGCTTTGCAGCAACTAAAACTAATTCAAATCTATTCTCTACCTTATCTAAACATTCCTCTACTGTTACTCTTGCCATAATCTTAGTTAACCTATTTTGATCAGATGATAAAATAAGGCAATTTTACTTTAATATGCCTAACATGGAAAGACTTATTGTACTTGATACTGAGACTACTGGAATTCGACCAGAAGAGGGGCATCGCATCATTGAAGTTGGAGCAGTTCAAATATTAAATAGAGAAATAACAAACACTGAATTTCACAAGTATGTTCAACCTAATAAGCCAGTTGGAGACTCAGTTAATATCCATGGCATTACAGATAAATTCTTAATAAATAAACCCCAATTTGATAAAATTTCTAATGACTTACTATCTTTTATTAAAGGGGCAACTTTAATCATTCATAACGCGCCATTTGATCTAGGATTTTTGAATAATGAATTAAAAATAAATGGTATTGACAAAAAAATAGAAGATATTTGTCAAATCATAGATACCCTAGAACTATCTAAAGAGCAGCGTCCAGGCACTATGCACAATCTAGATGCATTATGTAGACGTTTCGGAGTTGATACAAGTGCTAGAACAAGGCATGGAGCTTTACTAGATGCACAGATTCTCGCTCAAGTCTATCTTGCAATGACTGGAGGGCAATCAATATTATTTCAAGAAAGCTCAAACATTGAATCCCAGATAAGCGATCCAGCAATTATCAAAAATAATATTGCCAATAAAGACAATATCAAAGTTATCTACGCAAATAAAAAGGAAACTGACCTTCACGATAACTACTTTAAATAACAAGTAAATAGTGCAAATAAAATAGATTAAATATGGCTCAAAATAGGCATTGACTAACAATCCTATCACAGTATAATTACTCACCTTCGGAGTGTGGCGCAGTCTGGTAGCGTATCTGGTTTGGGACCAGGTGGTCAGAGGTTCGAATCCTCTCACTCCGACCAAAATTTATAATTAAAGTGCAAGCCTAGACTTTATTAAAGCAAAGTTATTGCGCCCATAGCTCAGCTGGATAGAGCAACGGCCTTCTAAGCCGTAGGTCATACGTTCGAATCGTATTGGGCGCACCACTTTTTAAATATTATGGCGGGAATAGCTCAGTTGGTAGAGCCCCGGATTGTGATTCCGGTTGTCGCGGGTTCGAGCCCCGTTTCTCGCCCCACTTCCTATTAGGGATTCAGCCTAATACCCAACTAAAAAAGTTTAAAAAATAAATTTATAATAGCTCTTTTTGGGTCTTTTTTAAATCCTTTTATAGGAGTAAGCTTAAAACTTAAAATTATTATGAATTGTGACAATAAAATTTAAAAAATTGATAGCTAAAATTATAATTTCACTTATAGGGCTATTGTTCTTTTTAGTGTCTTTGTTTGAAATTTTTGGCAGTACATTCTATTTTTTCTACTTTGATACGTCTAATGTTATGGTAATACCTCACCATCGATTGCAGGCATTAAGAATTACCGTTTTATTAACATTTTCTTATTTCTCATTCAGATACTTAATATATGAAAGTGTGAAGTTCTATCCTATCCAGTTCTTAGACATAATATTTAAGATTTCTATGTTGACTTCTTTAGTTATATACACCACAAATGATGTAGAAATGAGAGAATACCTTGTTCTAGCGTTTGGTTTCTTTGTAACTATAATTACGCATATTGCTTCAAGACCTAAATTGAGGAGATATTATTATTCAAAGTTCTCCAAGGGCTAAATTTATAATAGCTCTTTTTGAATCTTTTTAAATTCTTATACAAAGTGTAAACTCAATTTTTTTAAAACTACTGAAAGGTATTTCTTCTTATACTAAGTTGAAATCTAAATGTTTAAAGCAATAAACATAAAACTATTTAAGACAAACATTAACTCAATATTATTAATATTAATTTTTTGCTCATTAATTTTATCTTTTATTTCAGCAACCAAACTTTCAAAAATAAATATAAGGAATTTGGATATAATAAATTTTGATCCAAAATCTGTTCACAGTCTGAGTTTAGATATAGAGAGCTTTAATCCAAAATCTTTGCATATGCAGAGCTTAGATATAAAGAACCTGGATAAGGAAAGCGTAAATATAAAGGTTTTTGATATAGAGAGCTTGAGTACAGAGACTTTGGACATAGAAGACTCTGATCTAAAAAGAAGTTACTTGCGTAGTATTGACTTATACAAATCTGACATAAACGCTGATTCAAATATTCCTGATTTAAATGTAGATAATTACAATATAAATTTATATAATCTTTTAAGTGAGCTAATAGATAGTCGATCAATAAGTTCTGATGATTTAAAGAAAATTGCATTATCAGGGTTCTTTGAAACAACTCTTGGTAAGACTCATCTTGAAAGGCTTAAAACTGCCGATAATAGCTCTCTCTTTGAACAATATAAAATACTTATTGGGAAAAAACCGATTTATACAACTACAGAGGGTTTTGATGTTTTAGTAAATCCAATTGGATGCACCAATAATAGTTGCGACAAATCTATAAAATTTATTAAGTTTTATTAATATTAGATTAGACTAAAAACACTATAATTAACCTTGGATTGAGTAACCCTGGTGTAACTCAAATTGAAAAGATAACAAGAGTCATCCTCTTCCAGCTTTAGCTGGATGCAAGCAACGTAGTTGCGGAGGAATTGTGATTTCGGTTGTAGCGGGCTCGAGCCCCGTTTCTCGCCCCACTTCCTATAAGGGTTTCAGCCCAATACTCAACTAAAAAAGAAGTCAAAAAGTTCTTTTGCGTGCCCTTTTGGGTGAATTCTATTAAGGTATAGTAGTTTTATGAAGAAACTATTCCTACTTTTAATTCTATCCTTCTTCTCAGCCCAAAGTTTTTCGGGCTCGTGTCCTGATGGCAGTGAGCCAGTAAAAAGTGTTTCTGAGGATGGTTCTTATTACGTCTACAACTGTGGCAATGCCATTAATGAACAATCATCTTCTTCTAGTTCAAAGACAAAAGCAGTAGTGGGTATTGATATTGTGAATGACCCCAATATTGACTTTTTCAAACCACCACAAAAACCATATCCAACAGGAAATTTATACTGGTTTGGAAGAATGTGGCAGATGGCAGACTTCAATAAAGATGGTTACAGTGATGTACTTTATATAGGCACTATGAACCCAAATAATGTTGAATCGACTGGGGAGGATACTGGTGGGCTTTGTGGTGGTGGAGCTTGTAAAGGTAATAAACCATTACCATCATTGTTTTTGGGTGATGCAGAAGGCAAACTTACTTACGTACCTCAGCTATTAATTGATAAACGTGAAGATAGTGGAATGTCACTAGGAAGACAGCTTCTTATTGCTGATTATAATAATGACAGTATTCTTGATTTTTATATTACAGATACTGCAGTTGGTACCCATAACGGTTTTAGGGATAGCTATTTTTTAAGCCAATCCAATGGTACTTGGCTGGAATCATCAAAAACACACCTAAGCCACTCTAATTTTGAAGTATTTGACCATGGCGGTGCTACAGGTGATATTGATAATGATGGCGATATGGATGTTGTTATCACTGAAACTAACTGGAAAACAGGAACAGCTTTATGGTGTTTAATAAATGATGGAACAGGTTATCTAAATAAACGTAAGTGCGGAGGTATTTTTTCTTTTGCCTTAGAGCTTGCTGATATCGATGATGATGGTGATTTAGATGTATTACTGGGAGCACACGAATATGAGAAGAGTATAGACTTCACTGGTATTATTTGGAATGATGGTAGGGGTAATTTTAACAAGCATAACAATACCCGCTTACCTCAACATAAAAAGAAATGGGGCTCAGTGCCTGAAGTTTCAGCGGCTGATTTGGATAATGATGGTGACCTAGATATTGTATACAGCAGAGCCGGTGTTTTATATGTAGGCACAGCAATACAAGTCATAGAAAACTTAGGTAACAAGAAGTTTAAAGACCACGGAATATTTCCTTTAGTTGAGGCACCAGATGACTTCATACCAACCCACGAAGGAAATGAATGGAATGATTTTATTGAGGATATTCGATTTAGAGACTTAGATAAAGATGGAGATATCGATTTATATTTATCGAGCTCTATGTCACTTAAGACTGATGGTATGGTTTTGCTTAATCAGGGTGGTTTTGCTTTTGAGTTATTACTCCCTAACGTTGCTAAAAAGTATGTAACAATTGACTACAAAGCTCCCACACCTGTCAGTGAAGAGGAAAAAGAAAAAGAGCAGGCAGTGTTAGATGAAATCGCAGCGTTTGAAGCAGAACTGGCAGCAGAGCTTGGTGAGTAATTACCCTCCCTAATAAACCAATCAAAATTGAACTTTGGTTAGATTTAAAAACACTATCATTAATCTTGGATTGAGTAACCTCACTCCATGTTTTAAGAGACCTTCAGGATATAAATCTTTCCATCAATCCACTTATTTCCTTCTTTCCTTAATTTCACGTTTTGAGAATCAACTAGTTCAAAACCATTAGAAGCAACTTCTAAAATATAGCTATCTGAGTGAGCATAACGTGAACTTTTTAAAAGGGAATAGCCTTCACCCTTAAGTGTTTCAATTGAAAAGATAAAAAAAGAATTTTTATTGGCACACATTTTTACTGCACTTAACATTGATGTTATCTCGCCAATATATATAAATACATCAAGAGCAATAAATAAGTCATATTTTTCTTTTGATAAGTCAAGTTTTTCAACAATGTCTCCAGCAATCAAACTATCATAAATCCCTAGCTCGTTTGCTTTGGATATCATATTTTCTGAGATATCAATTCCAGTAAGATTATTACTAATGCCTTGCAAATTCTCTCCTGATAAACCCGTTCCACATCCCAAATCAATTACTTTATCGAATTTAGTTCTTGCAGGATCAATCTTTAAGACTATGTCTTTAATAAGGAGTGGCAGCTTATATTGAAGTTGGTTTAATAAAGACTCATCAAATCTTTCTGCATAATCATCAAATAAGTTTTTAACATATTCTTTTGGAGGCCTCTTACTTGTATTTCCTTGCAATGAATTAAGCATATGTTGAGGAATAGCGTAGTCTGGTTTTAAATCAAGCGCCTTTTCATAGAACTTAATTGCTATATCAGTTTTTCCCTGACTAGCATAACAACCTCCAATCATATTAAACAGTAACGCATCATTAGGGCTGCCTTTTATCAGCTCTTCAAGGACATCAATTGCATCTGGAATAAGCATCTTAGAAAAAAAATATATGACAGAAAGAATTTTATTATTATGTTTTGTAGCATAGTCAGGACTTATAGCCACAACTTTTTTATAGCTCTTTACTGCTGCATCTAACCGACCAAGTTTATGATTTGCATAACCAACATTATAATGCGCATCAACATACTCTGGCTTAATAGAGATCGCTTTCTCATAGAAACTAATTGCAGTTTCTAATTCGCCTAACTTAGCGCGCCTCTTACCTTTGATATTGTAAAGTTTATGCTTCATTTGGTTTGATTTTAATTAAGCCTAAAATAGCGTTTATTGAATCTACTTATGATTGCTATTGTAAACTGTAAAGAATAATAATTAACTGAATGTATAAACACTATAATAAGTTTTTAATTGCTTCAACCTAGGTTAAAACTAAGGATATTGCTCCTGTTTTATTAGGTTTTTAGCCTAATATTGAATAAATAAGGAGTCACATTAAATTGATAAAAAAACTACTTTATGACCTCTGGATAATTCGATTTTTTAAATTGCAAAGCTTTCAAACTCAAGCAATAATTTTAAACATCTTATCTATAGTTTTTTTTTCAATAATGGTTATTTTTATTAGAAAAGCTTCTGAAAACCTGCATATTCTTGAAGTTGTTTTTTTTCGAAATCTACTCGCTTTTATTATAATGCTGCCCTTATTAAAATCTACTGGCCTAGCTGCAATAAAAATGAATAATACTAAGTTATTTTTTATGAGAGGCTTTTTTGGTGCCATTGGAATGCTTGCGGGATTTACCTGTCTAACACTTATACCGCTTGCTCAAGCAACAGCAATTAGTTTCTCAAAGCCAATATTTATAACAATTGGGGCCACTATTTTTTTAGGTGAAATAATTAAGGCTCGAAGAATTGCTGCAATTATTATTGGTATTATTGGAATGCTCATAATTGTTCAGCCTGGTGTCAATAGTCTTTCATTTGGAATAATGCTTGCAATTATTGCGGCATTAGCTCACTCAATCAATGCATTAATTGTAAAAAAACTTACTCTTACTGACACCCCTCAAGCAATTGTAATGTGGATGGTAATAATTCTTATTCCAATTACTTTTATTCCAGCCGTTTCGGTTTGGCAGTGGCCAAGCTTTGTAACTTGGCTGTACTTATGGGGAATTGCAATTGTAGGAACACTTGCGCATTTTTCATGGACTAAATCCTACACAATGGCCGAAATTACCAGTTTGGAGTCAATTGAATTTATAAAACTACCAATTATGGCTCTTTTTGGGTGGATGATTTTTTTAGAAATTCCTGGCACCTGGACTTGGATTGGTGGCTCTATAATATTCATGTCAACAATATACATAAGCCGCCGAGAGGCAAAAGCTACAAACTCACTTAAGCTAAACCATGAAGCTCAGGAGCCGAAATTTTAATCACTGATGTCTGCGTATATTTTCTAGTTAGATTTTAACATCCGGTATTAATCCAACTTTTCTAATGGGTATACTAAGTTATAAATAATATAAATTAATATTTAGCTATGAGTTCATACAAAATATTTAAACATCCTGAAAAAGGCTATGAAGCTGTTAAATCTGGCTTTGCTTGGTTTGCTCCTTTTAATCCTGTTTGGCCTTTGTTTAGGGGTTTATGGACGGTATTCATTTCATATATATTTGTCATTATTTTCTTAGCTAGCATTGATTTTAAAATCTACGGTTTTGATCTTATTGATATAACAAATGCTAATAACTTGCAATGGATCTTATTGATTATTCAATTTGTCATATTTGCCTCTCCCGGCTTCAAAGGCAACGAGTGGACTGCAACAAATTTGCAGAAAAAAGGTTATATTTTTGATTGCTCAATTGAGGCTAATAACAAAGATGAGGCTCTAACATTCGCAAATATCTCAAAAACCAAGGAATAAGGTTAAATGAAATCAATGGCTTGTAACCAAAAAATTGAAGCTTAATTTACTCTAGGAAGATTAAAACTTTAATCAAAAAAAATCCCACTAAATAAGTGTGCACTCATTTGTGGGAAATTTTAGCGTAGTACAGGTGGTTTAAAAAATACTTGTTACAGCACCCCATATTCCCCCTACAACCGTACCTACACCATTAACTGCTGCTGCTGGAACGGCCATCATAGTATCCATACATCCACTTACTAGTAATGCCACTACAGCAATAAATAAAAATCTTAACTTCATTTCTTCAACTCCCAAATTATTTGAATTTTTATTATAAAGTACTTTAAATTACTAAATCAATCAAATTCTAGATTTTATTTAGCAATAATAAGAAAGAAACTATATTTAATAAAAGTCAGTGTATATTTATATGAATAAATTAAAAATGAGCATATGAAACAATTTATCAAAAAAATTACATTAATAGTTTTTCTATTACTTTCCATCAATACTAATGCATCAAGCTTGTCTGATGATGCAATCGAGCGTGGTATAAATCAAACTTGTTTTTCATACCTAGGTCAAATTGAGAAATCATATAGTTTAAATGGTTTAAATATTACATTTGCAAATCCTGAAAGCCCAGCTTTACTTCCTTCTCTTCATATATCAACTCAAAAATATAACAATGGATCATCGACCTTTTCAGCAACTTTGATACCTGATAAAGATTACTGCTATATTTCGACAGTTCTAGTTACATCTGTAAATAATCAAACTTGTAGTGAAATTTCTCAGCTTAAACTTGAGGATAACTCAGAATTGCAAACCTCAAGTTATGCTGATGGAGGCTTTACTATTATTACCCCAAAAGATAACACCTATCAAATAATTTTGACTACTCAAGGAGAAACTGGCTGCTCGATGATAGAAACACGTATGCTATGGCCTGGGAGATAATTCTCTCTTTATCAAATTTAGTTACTTTGTGCAGAAATAAACCTTAAGAATATCTTAATAATCTCAAGTTTTTCTTTCTATAATATAAATCTTAAAACTTAATAAGTTAAGGAATACAAAATGCAAAGAATATTTCTCTTTCTGTTAACGAATATTGCCATCATGGTAATCTTAAGTGTTACTCTCAGAGTTTTAGGAGTAGAAAGCCTTCTAGCTCAAAATGGAAGTGATCTTAATTTAAATGCTTTAGTTATTTTTTCTGGAATTTTTGGATTTGGAGGTGCCTTTATTTCATTGGCAATTTCCAAATGGATGGCCAAAAGGATGACTGGAGCAATAGTTATTGATAGCCCTTCTAACAATGTAGAAAAGTGGCTTTTAGAAATAGTAAAGAAACAGTCTAAAATTGTTGGTATTAAGATGCCTGAAGTTGCTATCTTCCCTTCTCCCCAAATGAATGCATTTGCAACGGGAGCAAGTAAAAATAAAGCCTTAGTCGCAGTATCTCAAGGACTACTAGATAGCATGAGTCAAGGCGAAATTGAGGCTGTTGTTGGTCATGAAATGAGTCATGTTGCTAACGGGGACATGGTTACCCTTACCCTTATCCAAGGAGTAGTTAATACTTTTGTTATTTTCTTTTCAAGGGTTATTGGTCATGTTGTAGACAGAGTTATTCTAAAAAATCAGCGCGGCCATGGTATTGGTTACTTTGTTACTACAATTTTTGCTCAAATAGTACTATCTATTTTAGCGAGTGTAATTGTTATGTATTTTTCTAGAAAAAGAGAGTATGTTGCCGACACAGGAGGAGCTGATCTTGCGGGCCATCAAAATATGATAAATGCCTTAAAGCGTCTTGGTCAAAAAGAACCTGAAGCACTTCCTGAGCAGCTTGCTGCTTTTGGTATTGGTGAAAAACCAAAAACTGGATGGCGTGAGCTTTGGTCTTCTCATCCGCCTATAGAAGATAGAATAAAAGCATTAGAAAAAAGAGCTAAAACTTCTTAATAAGGTTTAAATGTCAATATCTATAAAAAGCCCTGAACAAATTAATAAAATGCGCGTTGCTGGGAAACTTGCTTCCAGTGTATTAGAGATGATTGGTGAGCATGTAAAGACCGGCATAACTACTGAAGAGCTTGATCAAATTTGTCATAGTTTTATAGTTAATGACCTAGACTGTATCCCAGCCCCACTTAACTATAATGGTTTTCCTAAATCTATTTGTACTTCTGTCAACAGTGTTGTTTGCCACGGGATACCGGGCAATAAGAAACTAAAAAAAGGCGACATAATTAACATTGATATTACTGTCATTAGGGATGGATTTCATGGTGATACATCTAAAATGTTTATTGTTGGCAAGCCTAGCGTAAAAGCAACAAAGATTTGTCAAGTTGCTCAAGATTGCATGATGCTTGGAATCAAGCAAGTTAAACCAGGAGTTCGTTTAGGTGAAATTGGAAGAGTTATTGGGGCCTATGCTCTCAGTAAGAACTGCTCTGTTGTTAAGGATTACTGCGGCCATGGTATTGGTGAAGTATTTCATGAGCTTCCTCAAGTTATTCACTACAATGATGGAAAAATTGATCGAAGCCCTATATTGGAACCTGGGATGACTTTTACTATTGAGCCTATGATTAATCTTGGTGGCTATAAAGTTATTACATCAAAACTTGATGGATGGACGGTGACAACCAAAGATCGCTCTCTCTCAGCTCAATGGGAGCATACGATATTAGTTACTGAAAATGGGTATGAGATTTTAACGCTCCGAGAAGAAGAAAAAAATTCATAACTTAACTTGATTAAGAGTTCTAGGATCAATCTGTTAATTAAGCTTGTGTTAAAATATCCTTTTTTTAGACTTACGTATTGGGCCTGTGAAGCGCTTAACAAACTATCTAATATCCGGACTTTTATTTTGGATACCACTAGCATTAACTGTTTTAGTTATCAAATTCTTTTTAGAGGTTGTTAATAACCTTGTCCCTGCAAGATTCTTACCAGAAGCTCTTCTAAACTTAGATACCTCTATTCCTGGCTCAGGCTTTGTTTTTGTTGTCCTAATTCTTCTTTTAACTGGAGTCTTGGTCACAAATATTTTAGGTCGGAAACTTTTAGATTTATGGGAAAGAGCTCTTAACAAAATTCCAGGCTTTAGAAATATTTATAATGCTCTAAAAAAAATATCTTCAACAGTACTAAACACATCAAGTGAAAGCTTTAGGAAGGCATTTTTAATCCAATATCCTAGTAAGGGCATTTGGGTAGTCGCATTTCAATCTGGGGATTACAAAGGAGAGATTGAGGAAATTATTGGAGAAGATGTTATCAATCTATTTGTACCAACAACACCTAATCCAACTTCAGGATTTTTTGTAATAATCCCAAAAAAAGACGCAATAGAATTAAAAATGTCAGTTGAAGAGGCTTTTAAACTAGTTATATCTGCTGGTGTAGTAACGCCAGAAACTTTAAAAATTCAGGAAAATAAATGAGATCAAATTTCTGCGGTGAACTAAATAAAACCAATCTTAATGAAGAGGTTATTCTCTGCGGCTGGGTCAATAGAAGGCGTGATCATGGTGGTGTTATTTTTTTAGACTTAAGAGATAAGAGAGGACTTGCACAAATAGTAATCAATCCTGAAACTGCATCTACATTTAAGCTAGCTGAATCAATTCGTAATGAATTTGTTATTAAAGTTACTGGAAAGGTTCTTGCAAGAGACAGCGAAATGATCAATAAAAAAATTCCAACTGGAGAAATTGAGGTGCTTGCAGATAAAATTGAAATTTTAAATGCATCTAAGCCCATTCCATTTCAGCTCGACTCGATGGAAACCTCTGAAGAAGTCAGACTTAAATATCGCTATCTGGATCTTCGAAGAGATGAAATGCAGCAAAGATTAAGACTAAGATCTAAGGTCACACATTTCATGCGGGACTTCATGGATAAAAATGATTTCTTAGACATTGAAACCCCTTTTTTAACAAAAGCAACTCCAGAAGGCGCTAGGGATTATCTTGTACCATCAAGAACTCATGAAGGAAGTTTTTTTGCATTACCTCAATCCCCCCAGCTCTTTAAACAGCTTCTAATGATGTCAGGCTTTGAAAGGTACTATCAAATAGTTAAATGCTTCAGAGATGAAGACTTAAGAGCCGACCGTCAGCCAGAATTTACGCAGCTGGATGTTGAAACTTCTTTTATGAATGAAGAGGAAATAACATCATTAATGGAAGAAATGGTAAGAGACTTATTTAAAGAAGTAGGAAGTATTGATTTACCTAAAAAATTCCCGACTATTACTTATGACGATGCTATTAGTCTTTATGGTGTTGATAGGCCTGACTTAAGAATCCCCTTAAAAATAGTTGATGTTAATGAAATCATGAAAAATGTTGAATTTAAAGTCTTTTCTGGTCCAGCTAATAGTGAAAAAGGCAGAGTAGCAGCCCTCAAAGTTCCAGGAGGAGCAACAATTAGTCGCAAACAAATTGACGACTATACAAAATTTGTCAGCATTTATGGCGCAAAAGGATTAGCTTACATAAAGATAAATGATGATGGACCTTCCTCGCCAATTATTAAATTTCTTGGTGATGATGTAACGCAACAAGTTATCGATTTAACAAAGGCTAAGAAGGGTGACATTATCTTCTTTGGTGCAGATAAATCCAAAATTGTTAATGAAGCCCTTGGAAGCCTTAGAGAAAAGCTAGCAAAGGATTTAAATCTTTTCGATAAAGAGTGGGCTCCAATCTGGGTGATTGACTTTCCAATGTTTGATGTATCAGATGATGGATCACTCAATGCAATTCATCATCCATTTACAGCTCCTAGCGTTGATACCAAAACACTTTTAGAGAACCCTGAGAAGTCACTTTCACGTGCATATGATTTAGTAATTAATGGCTCTGAAGTTGGCGGCGGCTCAATTCGCATTCATAAAAGTGAGATGCAAAAAACTGTCTTAAAACTTCTTGGAATAGAAGATGAAGAAGCAAGAGAAAAGTTCGGATTCCTACTCGATGCACTAGATTATGGCTGCCCTCCTCATGGCGGAATTGCTTTTGGTCTTGACAGATTAGTTATGACTCTTAGTAAGACAGACTCTATAAGAGACGTGATAGCTTTTCCTAAAACTCAAACTGCGGCATGTCTTTTAACTGATGCCCCTTCAAGTGTTTCTAAATCTCAACTTAAAGAATTAAATATTAAAGTTAACCTTCCAGCTAAGTCTTAAAAATGCAAGATATAGTAATTGATCGACCGATAGAAAATTTAATTAAGGAAGCCTTAAAGCAAAATAATGCAACTCTTGTTGCTCATTATTATGTCAGCTCAGACTTACAAATATTAGCTGAAGAATCGGGCGGCATAGTTTCAGACTCTCTAGAAATGGCTAGATTTGGACAAAATAGTGATGCCGAGACAATTATCGTAGCTGGTGTTAAATTTATGGGTGAAACTGCCAAAATATTATCTCCCGAAAAAAGAGTGCTTGTTCTAGATGACCAAGCCACATGCTCTCTTGACTTATCGTGCCCAATTAATGAATTTTCAAAATTTTGTGACCAGAACCCTGATCATGTTGTTGTTGTTTATGCAAACACTTCAGCTGAGGTTAAAGCTCGAGCTGACTGGGTTGTCACTTCGGGAAGTGCACTTAAAGTTGTTGAGAAACTTCATAGCGAAGGAAAAAAAGTTCTTTGGGCTCCAGATAAACATCTAGGACATTATGTGCAATCCAAAACTGGAATTGAAATGCTCATGTGGGATGGGGCATGCATTGTTCATGAAGAATTTAAAGCTGAAGGCCTTAAAAGGTTAATGCAGCTCCATCCAGAGGCTGGAGTTCTGGTTCATCCTGAATCGCCAAAGGATGTTATCGCACTTGCAGATGTTGTTGGCTCTACAACTCAACTAATTAATGCAGCGGCCTCAAGACCTGAAAATATGTTTATTGTTGCTACTGATAATGGTATTTTTCATAAAATGAAGGAAATAGCACCTAATAAAAAATTTATTGAAGCCCCAACCATGGGTGAAGGTGCAGACTGCGAATCATGTGCCCATTGCAATTGGATGGCTATGAATACACTTAAAAAATGCCTTGATACTTTAAGTACAGGTAAAAATGAAATTAGAATCAGTGCTCAAATTATAGAAAAAGCACAACACTCAATTCACCGCTTACTAGAATTTACTAAGTAATTTTTTGGAGAAATTAAACAGATATGGCAGGACATAGTAAATGGCACAACATTCAGCACAGGAAAGGAGCGCAGGATGCTAAGCGTGGAAAAGTGTTCACCAAGCTCATTAAAGAGATCGTTATTGCGGCAAAAAAAGGTGGTGGTGTTCTAGAAAATAATCCTTCTCTGCGCGCTATTATTGATAAGTCTCTAGCAGCAAATATGAAGCGTGATACGATAGAAAATGCGGTAAAGAGAGGCTCTGGTGATTTAGAGGGTGATAATTATGAAGAAATACGTTATGAGGGCTATGGATTAGGAGGAACTGCCATCATGGTTGATTGCCTCACAGATAATAAAAATCGCACTGTCTCAGATGTTAGGCATGCTTTTTCAAAGCATGGAGGTAATTTAGGAACAGATGGGTCAGTTGCATACATGTTCACAAAACAAGGTTTTATAAGCTTTGCCTCAGAAGATGAGGATGAAATTATGGAGGTTGCTTTAGAATCTGGAGCTGAAGATATTATTGTCAATGATGATGGCTCTATTGACGTAGTAACAAGTCCAGATAGTTTTTTTCCTGTTAAAGATGCACTCATTGCAGGCAACTTAACGCCTGATCACTCTCAAATTACTATGGAGCCAGCAAGCCGTATTGTGCTTAATATGGAGGATGCTGAGAAATTTATTAAACTCATAGACTGGCTTGAAGATCTTGATGACACCCAGGAGGTCTATCATAATGCTGAAATTTCAGACGAATTAATGTCTGAACTATGATTTCATTTCATTCGGGAATTCAAGCACTTCGAAATTTTAAAGTCAGGGATCTCAATGAAAAAATAAATTCCACTTTTCCTCATATAAAACTATTATCTTCGGAATATGTTCATTTTATTGAAACAGGCTCTAAGCTTAGCAATAAAAGCCAATTAACTCTTGAGAAACTATTAAATTATTCTCCTCAATTAGACGCTTCGAACTCACTTCAAAAAATAATAATAATTCCTAGGATTGGAACCATATCACCATGGTCCTCAAAGGCAACTGATATTTGTCAGCTTTGTAGTCTTGATGAAATCAAAAGAATTGAACGAGGAATTATTTATCATTTTAGCCAAAAAATTAAATCTGAAGAATTAGAGGATATTCTTAACTTTGTAATGGATAGGATGACTGAATCTCATCTTAAAAATATTGATGATTCAAGCTTATTATTTGACGAATTAAAGCCAAATTCATACAAAAGTATAGACATCCTTAAAGATGGAAAATCTGCAATCATTAGTGCAAATATTGACTTAGGTCTTGCCCTTAGTGATGGTGAAATGAATTACTTGTACGATAACTTTTATAAGCTAAGAAGAAATCCCAGGGATATTGAGCTCATGATGTTTGCTCAAGCTAATTCAGAGCATTGTAGACATAAAATTTTTAACGCAGACTGGACTATCGATTCAGAAAAGCAAGCAATCTCACTATTTGACATGATTAAGAATACTTATCACAAAAATCCAAAAGGTCTTCTATCAGTCTATAGTGATAATTCAGCTGTTATGAGTGGCTATAAATCAAGTTTTTTTGAGCCCAACAATGAAGGTGTTTATACAACATCAATTGCAGAAAAAGCAATATTAATTAAAGTAGAAACTCACAACCACCCTACTGCAATTGCTCCTGAGCCTGGAGCTGCAACCGGATCGGGAGGAGAAATTAGGGATGAAGGCGCTACGGGAAGAGGATCAAAACCAAAAGTAGGTCTTAGTGGATTTTCAGTTTCAAACTTAAAAATACCAAATTCAATCAACCCATGGGAAAAAGATTACGGCAAGCCAAGTCAAATTGCATCTGCTCTTGAAATTATGATTGATGGGCCTCTTGGTGCCGCTTCATTTAACAATGAATTTGGCAGGCCAAATACTTGTGGATATTTTAGGACATATGAACAAAAAACTGAAAATAATGAAATTAGAGGCTATCACAAACCAATTATGCTCGCTGGTGGTCTTGGAAATATAAGAGAAGATCATGTTGAAAAAGGCTCAATTTCTGATGGAGATGTTCTCATAGTTCTTGGTGGTCCTGCTATGTTAATTGGATTAGGTGGTGGTGCTGCATCAAGTGTGGGTAGTGGAGATCAGAGCCAAAAACTTGACTTTGCTTCAGTTCAAAGAGCAAACCCTGAGATGCAAAGACGCGCCCAAGAAGTTATTAATTCTTGCATTCATTTAGGTAACAAAAATCCAATTGTTTCAATCCATGATATTGGTGCAGGTGGGCTTTCAAATGGAATCCCTGAGCTAGTCAATGACTCTCAAAAAGGTGCTAATCTTCAACTAAGATCAATACCAAATGACGAAACAAAAATGTCTCCACTTGAGATATGGTGCAATGAGTCTCAAGAAAGATATGTTCTTGCGATCAAAGAAGAGAGCGTCGATTTATTTCGTCAAATATGTATCAAAGAAAGAGCACCTTTTGCTGTCTTAGGAAATGCAACCGATAATCAGCATTTAACTCTTGAAGATTCTCATTTTAAGAATAAACCAATTGACCTTGAAATGTCATTACTCTTTGGATCAACACCAAAAACTCTCAAAGATGTCTCATCACTTCCAAATATTGAGAAGGAATTTAATAACAGCACAATAAAGCTTAATGAAGCTATTAATCGCCTTTTAAAACTTCCTACAGTTGCAAGCAAAAATTTCCTAATAACTATTGCTGATCGCTCAGTTACTGGGCTGATTGCCAGAGATCAAATGATTGGACCATGGCAAGTGCCTGTCGCAGATTGTGCTATTTCATTAGCAGACTATTCTGGATACCAAGGTGAAGCCATGTCAATTGGTGAAAAAACGCCTTTGTCCCTTATTAATGCAGCGGCAGCAGCAAGAATGAGTATTGGAGAGGCATTGACTAACCTACTCAGCGCCTATATTAAAGACATAAGTCACATCAATCTCTCAGCTAATTGGATGTGTGCAAGTGGATTTCCAGGAGAAGATGCAAAGCTTTATGAGGCTGTTAAAGCAATTGGTATCGAGCTTTGTCCCAAATTAGGACTAACAATACCGGTTGGCAAAGATTCAATGTCAATGAAAAGTACATGGAATCAAAATGGAAGTGAAAAATCTGTTACAGCGCCCCTATCCTTAATAATTAGTGCATTCTCAAAAATACCTGATGCAAGACTACAAATCACACCCTTGCTTGATACCAAAATTGAGTCAGAGCTTTTTTTAATTGACCTAGGACTAGGAAAAAATAGAATGGGTGGATCTTGTTTAGCGCAAGTTTACAACCAAGTTGGAAAAACTTCTCCAGACCTTGATGATCCAATTTTATTTGCCAAGTTTTTTTCATTAATAAATAAGTTGAATAAAGAAAAGTTAATTAGCGCTTATCATGATCGCTCTGATGGAGGCGTTATTGCAACTTTATTCGAAATGGCATTTGCATCTCATTGTGGTATGGAAATCATTGGCACTAATAGTATAAATGAACTCTTTAATGAAGAGTTAGGCTGTATTATTCAAATCCCAATTATAAATAAATCTATAGTTCTCAAAGAGCTTGAAAAGATTGGGCTTAAAAAATTCACAAGGCCCATTGCTAAAGTAAATAATACTGATGAAATTTTAATCTATCAAGAAAAGAAACTGGTATTTCGCGAACAGAGAAAGAATCTTCACAAAGAATGGTCATCAACCTCTTTTGAAATTTCTAAGCTTCGTGATAATCCAATATGCTCAGAGTCAGAAAATAAGGAGCTACTAGAAACTTCTGATGGTTTAAAAGTTAAAACGACTTATGATATTGATGAATCGATAAGTGCGCCTTATTTAAGTACTGGAATAAAGCCAAAAATCGCTATTTTAAGGGAGCAAGGTATAAATGGCCATGTTGAAATGGCTGCTGCTTTTTCACAAGCTGGCTTTGATGCTTATGATGTCCATATGAGTGAAATTCTTTCTGGAAACAAATCATTGAAACAATTCCAAGGTTTAGCAGCATGTGGCGGTTTTTCATATGGCGATGTTTTAGGTGCAGGTAGAGGCTGGGCAAACTCTATCCTTCTAAATAGTAAGGCAAAAGATGAATTTTCAGAATATTTTTCCAGAACTGATAGCTTTACTCTTGGTGTTTGTAATGGTTGCCAAATGGTTTCTAATTTAAAAGAAATTATTCCTGGCTCACAGAATTGGCCTTCATTTGAAAAAAATACCTCGGAGCAATTTGAAGCTCGCCTTACAAGTGTTAAAATTGAACAAACTAATTCCATACTTTTTAATGGAATGGAGGGCTCTGTTATGCCAATAGCAATTGCCCATGGAGAAGGAAGGGCAAAATTTACCTCTCAGCAAAGTAAGGCTAATATTGCTATGCAATACGTCGATTACTCAGGCAAAAAAACCCAAACCTATCCACATAACCCAAATGGATCAGAAGACGCTATCGCAAGCATGTGCGATGACTCAGGAAGAATAACAATTATGATGCCCCACCCTGAAAGAGTTTTTAGAGCGATTCAAAACTCATGGCACCCTGATGATTGGAAAGAAAGGTCGCCATGGATGAGGATGTTTGAAAATGCCAGAAAGTGGGTTGATTGATAGACATGAAAATAATCACCTCTATGTTGCCTGACCAAGTTATTAGAAGCAACAGAAAAACTTTAAGCATTTCTATTAATGAAAGTGCTGAATTAATAGTGCGCGCACCAAATCGAATATCAGATCAAAAAATTCAAAATTTTATTAATGAAAAAGAGAATTGGATTACGAGAAATCAGTCATTAGTAAAGGCCCGCGTTGAAAAAACAGGAAAAGATAAAAATATGCTTCTATATCTTGGGACACTTTTTCCATTAAAAAATGATAATTACGCTAAAAAAATTTCTTTTAATGGCAAGGAATTTGTAGCAGGCCTTCAAAATAAGGAAAAAACCAATAAATCTTTAAAAACTTGGTACAAGAATAAGTTTAAAGAAATTGCAGTTCCTCGACTATTTTATTTTGCCGAAAAACATAATTTACAGGTCAATCAAGTGAGGATTAAAGAGCAGAGAACGCTCTGGGGATCTTGCTCTTACAGAAACAATATCAACCTAAATTTTCTTCTCATTATGGCGCCATTAAAAGTAATTGACTATGTCATCATTCATGAATTAGTGCATACCATTCATAAAAACCATTCAGCAAATTTTTGGAGCGCAGTTGAAGAAATTATGCCTAACTATAAAGAAGCTAAACATTGGCTTAAAGAAAATGGTTACCGGTTAAGAGCCTTATAGCTAATTATTTTTTTTAGCCGTTATACTTTTCTACTGCCTCTTCCATAGCCTCTTTCAATGTATCTTGCTCTGCCATTTCAAGAATAATATCACCACCACCAACTAATTCAGAATTGAAATAGATTTGGGGGAATGTTGGCCAGTCAGCAAAGTCAGGCAGGCTTTGAAAAACCTCTTGGTCTTCAAAGATGTTAACAAATGCAAATTCAACACCTGTTGAAGCTAATGTTTGAGATGCGCGAGCTGAGAAACCACACTGCGGAAACTGAGGTGTTCCTTTCATGTAGATAACTATCGCTGCACTGTCAACTTGTTTTTGAATTTTTTCTAATACGTCCAATTTAATACTCCCAATGTTTTTTACTATTTTAGTATAGTATTTACAAGACTACAAAGATTTGTAAAAACAATTATTGCTTAATTGCCTGTGAGATTACATACTTTTGTCCTTGCTTAATTTTTTTATAATTACCAAAAACCGATTTAAAGTTATTTTTTATAAAATCCTTAAGCCCATTGATTGTAACGACAGTAATTACGCCGCCAGGTTTTAGAGCATCCAGAGCATCATAAAGAATTATTGAGAGTTGCTCACGTCCAACTTTAGCAGGGATATTTGAAACGATTTGATTAAATTTGATATCACTAGGGACTTGCAGAAAAGCATCTGAGAGGTACGCTTTTGCATTAACAATGTTATTAAGTTTTGCATTGTAGTTTGCAAGATCCACTGCAACAAAGTCTTTATCAACCATATGAACTTCACCCCTAGTACAGTGTTTTGCCAGCGCTAGGCCAATAGGACCATAACCACACCCTAAATCTAAACAAACATCATCAATATCAGCACTAAAGTGCTTCATTAAAAGCTTAGTACCATCATCAAGGGCTCGAGGACTAAAAGTACCCCATCGAGTGTGCAGTTTTAGATTTGAATCAAATAGCTCTACATCAAGAACTATATCTTTTTTTAATTCAGCAATGTCTTTGCGCTCAAACATTTGTCAATCCTAATTAGAAGTGGTAATTATATAGAACTATAAAAAATCGATGTAATGCTAATATCAGCATTAATTTAATTGTATTTATTGTTTTTTTGCAATTACTTTGTTAGCATCATCACCTATGTGTGACTCTCCACGACTCTTTGCAAGCTGCACCTGTTTTTCTCTTTCACGGTAGCGACTAACTTGTGACGAGTTTTTTGTTCCATAACACCTTGGACAGGATGCTCCTTTTTCATAATAAGGATGCTCTTTATCTTCATCAGTAATCGGAAATCTACAGGCATGGCACTGGTCATATTTTCCAAGCTCAAGATTATGTTTAACAGCAACTCTATCATCAAAAACAAAGCACTCGCCTTCCCATAAACTTTCATCTTCTTTAACTTCTTCAAGATATTTTAAAATTCCACCCTGAAGATGAAAAACATTTTCAAAGCCTTTAGATTTTAAATATGCAGTAGATTTTTCACAGCGTATACCACCAGTACAAAACATGGCAATTTTTTTATCTCGATATTTTTCTAAATTATTTTTAGTATAGGCTGGGAACTCTCGAAAAGTCTCAGTATTTGGATTAATAGAGCCCTTAAAACTTCCTATTTCAAATTCATAATTATTTCGAGTATCAATTAAAACAACGTCAGGATCATTAATAAGCTCATTCCAATCAGCTGGCTTAACATAAGTACCAGAAGAAAATATAGGATCAATATCTGATACCCCTAACGTCACTATCTCTTTTTTTAACTTAACCTTAAGTCTTTTAAATGGAGGCTTCTCACTATAAGAAAATTTATACTCAAGACCAACTAGTCTCCCATCTTTTTGAAGGTAATCAAGGGATTTCATAATGCTGTCATTATCACCAGCAATCGTTCCATTAACTCCCTCTTTAGCTAACAATAAAGTACCTCTAATATTGAGCGAGTCTAAAAATATTCTAAGAGGACCTTGAATTTCTTCAAAATCATCTAGACGAGTGAACTTATATAAAGCGCAAATAGTGAGCATATTTCAGAAATGAAAAAGTAGTGTGTTAATTTTACTAGCCAGTTGTATTATTTTTTTACTATTTAACCTTTTAAATAAAGATTAAAACTACATTAGGGCTTCACTATTCTTAATACTGACAAGTGTATAATATTTTTCTTTTGCTCGATGAGCATCGATAAATCAGTTTAACTCAATAATGCTAAATAATATTCATAAGCCAAGCGACATAAAAAAACTAAACATTGAAGAATTAAATGATCTTGCTTTGGAGATTAAATTATTCTTAATAGAGAGTATTGAACAAACTGGTGGGCATCTAAGCTCAAATCTTGGAACTATTGAATTAACCCTTGCAATGCATTATGTATTTGACACTCCTAACGATACCTTTGTTTGGGATGTTGGTCATCAAGCATATACTCACAAGATCCTAACTGGTAGAAGAGATTTGATGTCAACTCTGCGTCAAAAAGATGGCTTATCTGGCTTTACAAAAAGAAGTGAAAGTGAACATGATGCTTTTGGAGCTGGTCATTCATCGACCTCAATAAGCGCAGCCCTTGGGATTGCAATTGCTAACAAATTACATCAAAAATCTGACACTTCAATCGCAGTTATTGGAGATGGCGCATTAAGTGGGGGCATGTCATTTGAGGCCATGAACCATGCAGGTGATACTGATGCCAATCTGCTAATCATTCTTAATGACAATGACATGTCGATTTCTCAGAATGTTGGGGCTTTGAGTAAATATCTTACTAGGCTTATTTCTGGAAAAATATACTCAACTATGAAGTCAAAGTCTCTTGAGTTCTTAGAAAGATTACCGCGTGTCCAAAAATTTGCTAAACGCTCAGAGGAGCATCTTAAAGGAATGTTTCTTCCAGGAACACTATTTGAAGAGCTTGGGATAGAGTATTTTGGACCAATTGATGGCCATGATATTCCCGTATTAATAAAAGCGTTACAAAATTTAAAAAATATCGAAAATCCTCGAATTCTCCATATCATTACTAAAAAAGGTCATGGGCTAGAGGCTGCTGAGCAAAATCCATTAAAATTTCATGGAATTTCTCCACCATCAAGCTCATCTAACAACTTTCCAAGCTACAGCAAAGTTTTTGGCGAGTGGCTATGTAATAGCGCACAGAATGATGAAAGAGTAATTGGAATAACCCCAGCAATGTCTGAAGGATCAGGCATGGTTAATTTTGAAAAAAACTTTCCTGATCGCTTCATAGATGTCGCTATTGCAGAACAACATGCTGTCACACTTGCTGGAGGAATGGCAACCAAAGGATTAAAGCCAATTGTGGCAATCTATTCAACATTCTTACAGCGTGGTTATGACCAATTTATTCATGATATCGCGTTACAAAATTTAAATGTTATTTTTGCTATTGATCGGGCAGGACTTGTTGGAGCCGATGGCGCAACACATGCTGGTATTTTTGACTTAAGCTTTTTGAGATGTATTCCAAATATTATTATTATGGCGCCAAGCTCCTCAATTGAAATGTATAAGGCCCTTAATTTTTCTCTTGAGTTTGATGGGCCAGTATGTGTAAGGTTTCCAAGAGGCAAATCATCTATTGAAGAGTTTGTAACAGATGAATCAATAGAAATTGGAAAAGGAAAAATCGTCAGGACTGGTAAAGATATTGCTATTTTTGCATTTGGTAATATGCTTGAACCTGCCCTTAGCGCATCTGAAAAGATTAATGCAACAGTTATTGATATGAGGTTTGTTAAGCCGCTAGATGAAAATTTAAT